>CAVTSZ010000049.1:0-30707 GCA_963737385.1 uncultured Actinomycetota bacterium | reverse complement strand
CGGACATGCCGTTGCCGGCCTGTTCGACATCCCGCCGGGTTCCGCAGGCACTCGTGGCGAGCCGGTGACCCCGGTGTCGATTACGGCGACGGTTATCCCCGCGCCCCTTGCGAACTTCTGCGCCTCGCTTATCCGCAGGTAGTCGTTTGCCCAGGGCTTGTCCGCAAATTCGCGTTGGGAAAGGCCGTCGGGGCCGAGCAGACGCGGCGCTGTTCGGTCGGCTGATCAGGCCCGGTCTCGTCGGGCGGCACGGCCGCCGGATCGATCGTGGGCGGCTCGATCGCCGCTGCAGGAGGAGCGCTGACCAATGCCAACAACAGCGCTGCCAGCAGCACACCAAGGCGGCGCACCCACGCACCTCCCCTGATAGCGGGCCAGCTGGCAGTGTGCTGGCGCGCCCAGAGCAAACCCTCGGGCGCCCCCCGGACGACACAAATCTTCACGTCAAGCCAATTGGCTGTATGCACGCAGCCAATCCTAAGGGGCCGTGGAGGGGGTTCGTCCGCAATCTCGTCCGGGTGGGAACGGTTGCTCGCCGGGCGTGGCCGACTTGTCGCAGGTGGGGCCTACTGCGAGGGTGCCGCCGGGGGTTTCAGTTACCGGATACTAGCCAGCCTCAACCCGCCCGTTCGACAGGCTTTAGGCGTCGAGGTCTTGCTGGACCAACTCGACAACGGTCCTGAGTACGTCCTCGTCGTCGGAGGCGACGGTCACTTGAGCACCGTTGCCCGCACCGAGGGTCATGATCATCAGCGCAGAACCGGCGTCGACCGGTTCACCGCCGTCCAGCGAGAGGGTAACGGGTACGCCGGCGTTCACCACGGCCTCGGCGATGATGGCCGCGGGGCGGGCGTGCAGGCCGATGGCCGATCCGACGATGACGGTCTTGGCGGGCATGGGTGGTCTCCTTCAGTAGTGGTGGGGTGGAGGGTCAGGCGATCGCCAGCGCGGGCTCTTCTTCGACCTTGGCGCTGGGCTTTGCGAACTGCTTGGCGACGATGACGGCAAGTGCGCCCACCACTGTGCCGACTACGAGGGCGACGACGAACCAGACCAGATTTCCGATGGCGAAGAACACGAAGATCCCGCCATGGGGGGCCTTCAAAGTGACGTCGAAAGCCATGATCAGCGCACCGGTGATGGCACCGCCGAACATCATCGACGGGATCACCCGCAGAGGATCAGCCGCGGCGAACGGGATGGCTCCCTCGGAGATGAATGAGGCACCGAGAAGCCAAGCGGCCCTACCGTTCTCCCGCTCCGGCTCGGTGAACAGTCCCGGCCGAACCATAGATGCGAGGGCCATCGCCAGCGGTGGCACCATGCCCGCGGCCATCACCGCGGCCATGATGCGCAGCGACGCCGGGTCGGCGACATTGAGGCCCGCGGTGGCGAACGCGTAGGCGGCCTTGTTGACCGGGCCACCGAGGTCGAAGCACATCATCAGGCCGAGAATGACGCCGAGGATGATGACGGAGCTGCCCGACATGCCACCGAGCCAGGTGGTCAGGCCCGACGTGATCGCGGCCAGCGGACGGCCGAGTAGCAGGAACATCAACAGGCCGACGGCCAACGATGCGAACAACGGAATGATCACGACGGGCATCAAGCCTCGGAGCCACCGCGGCGTGGCGATACGGCTTATCCACAGTGCCGTGAAGCCCGCGATGAGACCGCCGACGATACCGCCGATGAACCCGCCACCGACGAAGACGGCGACGGCGCCTGCGGTGAATCCAGGCGCGATGCCCGGCCGGTCGGCGATGGCGAACGAGATGTAGCCGGCGAGTGCGGGTACCAGGAACATGAACGCCAGCCCGCCGAGTGTGAACAGGACCGCTCCGAGATATTGGATCAGACCGCCGGAGGGCAGGTTGGTCAGCGAGTTGGTACTCGCGATGACGTGGCCGATAGAGCCGAATCCATAGGGCAGCGAAGGTTTCTCGCCATCGGGGGAGTTCGCGATCTCGTATCCGCCGAACAGGAAGCCGAGCGCGATCAGAAGGCCGCCGGCGGCCACGAACGGGATCATGTAGCTCACGCCGGTGAGCAGAATCTGGCGCGTGCGGGTGCCCCAGCCGACGCCGCCTGCCGGTGCCGCGCTCGGTGCGGACGGTCCGGCACCGCCGGCGACGCGGGCGGCGTTCGGGTTGTCCGCGGCGGCAAGGGCTTCGGTGACCATCTTGTCGGGCTCGTTGATCGCCCGTTTCACACCGGATGCGACGACGGGCTTGCCCGCGAATCGGTGCTTGTCCTTGACGCCGACATCGGTGGCGAAGATGACCGCATCGGCCGCGGCGATCGTCGACGCATCGAGGGGCGTGCTGCCTGAGGAGCCCTGCGTCTCGACGTGCAGCGTGGCGCCGGCCTTCTTGGCCGCGGCGACCAACGAGTCGGCCGCCATATAGGTGTGCGCGATACCCGTCGGGCATGCGGTGACCGCGACCAGCGTCCTGGCCCGTTCTTCGACGGGTTCCTTTGTGGGAGTCGGTGTGGGAGTGGGCTTGTCGGGATTCAGCACACTGTCGACGAGTGCGACCACGTCGTCGGGGGTTGATGCTTGTCGCAGGGACTCCACGAAGTCCTTGCGCACCAGGGCGCGCGCGAGGCTGGACAGCAGCTTCAGGTGCTCTGCGCCGCCGGCCTCCGGGGCGGCGATCAGGAAGGCCAGATCGGCCGGTCCATCGGGAGCACCGAAGTCGACGGGCGGGTTCAGCCGCGCGAAGCCGATGGAGGCGGTGTCGACGTGCGGTGAGCGGCAGTGCGGAATCGCAATCCCGCCCGGCAGTCCGGTGGCCGACTGCTCCTCGCGCGCCATCGCTGCGGCCCGCAGCCCGTCGGCGTCGGTGGCGCGCCCGGCGTCGGCGAGGCTCTGCACGAGCCTGCCGATCACCGCCTGCTTGTCTCCGCCTGCGTCGACGTCGAGCAGGACCAGATCGGTGGTGATGATCGAGGTGGTAGAGCTGGTCATGGCATTACCTTCGTGTTGGTGGCGGGGGCTATCGGGGCGACGGGGAGTACTTGCACGGCGTCGAGGTCGAGGTCAGCGGGGCAGGGCAGCGCCGATCCGGGAAGCGCGGCCGCGGCGCTTCCGTAGGCGACCGCCATCCGCAGCCGCTGCGGTGGATCGGCGCCGCCGACTTCAGCCCGGACATATCCGGCGAGGGCGGCATCGCCGGCGCCGACGGTGCTGCGCGGCATGATGGGCGGCGGGGTGGCCAGCCAGCTGCCGTTGTCGTCGACCAGCACGGCGCCGGCGGCACCGAGTGTGGCGAGCACAGCGCCGACACCCTGATCGATCAATCGGCGGGCCGCGGAGACCACTGGTTCCGGGTCGCCTTGGGCGACTGCGGCTTCCAGTGCCTGAGGGGAGAACCCGAGCACCCCGGCGAGTTCTTCGGCGTTCGGTTTGATCAGGTCGGGAGCGGCCCGGTCGAACGAGTTGACCAGCGCGGTCAGCGGGCCTTCGGACGTGTCAACCGCGACCCGGCAGGGGAAGGGGGCGAGTGCCGCCACGATGTCCGCGTACCAGCTGTCGGGCATCCCGGGCGGGAGCGAACCCGACAGCACCACCCAGGACGCGGACTCCGCGATGGCGACCACGGACTGGGTGAGCGCTTCGAGGGCGGCCGCGTCGAGGGCAGCGCCCGGCTCGTTGAGTTTTGTTGTGGTGCCGTCGTTTTCGGTGATCGTGAGGTTGGTCCGCACCGCTTGGACGGTGGGCACACAACGAAACGGCACCGCGGCGCCGTACAGGGCGGTGAGCAACGGATCCGCGGCGGGTGCGGGCAGCAATGCGACGGCATCCACGCCGGCCAGCGTCAGCGCCCGCGCGACGTTGACGCCCTTACCGCCGGCCTCGGTGGTCACCGAGGTGACCCGGTGCACGGTGCCGCGCGTCAGCGGCGTGGCCAGTGTGACGGTTCGGTCGATGCTCGGGTTCGGGGTGACGGTGACGATCACGCGACCACGACCTCGATGCCCTGCTCGGTGAACTGCGAGCGATAGGCGCCGGTGATCTCGGAGTCAGTGATCAGTGTGTCGACACGGGAGAGCGGAGCGAAGCTGACGAATTCTTCCCGGCCGTTCTTGGAGGAGTCCGCAACCACTACAACATAATTCGCCGAGTTCACCATCGCCCGCTTGACCGCTGCTTCGTCGCTGTCCGGGGTGGACAGACCGTGGCGGACACTGATTCCGTTGGTTCCGATGAACGCCATGTCCACGCGCAGCGATTCCAGCACGCGCAATGTGTGCTCGCCGACCGCCGCCTGGGTGATGCCACGGACCCGGCCGCCGAGCAGTTGGAGGGAGACCGACGGCACCGCCGCCAGGCGGGCGGCGACCGGCACCGAGTTGGTCACCACGACCAGGTCGCGGTCGGTCGGCAGGTGCGCGGCGACGCGTGCGGTGGTGGTACCGGCGTCCAACAGGATCGTTGCGCCCTCTTGCGGCAGGAGGTCGGCGGCCGCCACCGCGATGGCCTCCTTGTGCTCGGCCCGGGTGGTTTCGCGTTCACCCACACCGGCCTCGACGAGGTGAAGTGCGCGCACCGGAACCGCGCCACCGTGCACGCGCCGGAGCACCCCCGCCCTGTCCAGGGCGGCGAGATCACGCCGGACCGTCTCGGTGGTGACCTCGTAGGCCTGCGCCAACTCGGTGACCGAGGCGCGGCCGTTGGCGATCACCAGCGAGGCGATCGCTTGCTGGCGCTCTTCGGCGTACATGTGGCTCCGTATCTGTGGGTATTGCTGCAACTAGATGTTGATTTAATTGGTTTTACTCCTGTTTGTGTTGACTTGTCAACCAATTCTTGTAACCTGGTTCACATGACCGCCTCATCCCCGCCCACCTCACTTCCGTCGGGCAGTACGTCCGCAGGCCATCCCGCGGGCACGGTGCTGCGTGGCGTCCCCGTCGTCCCCGGCATTCAGTACGCCCCGGTGATCCGGCCCGGCCGGCTGCCCTCTCTCGACGACGAGTGGACCGGCGACGTGGCCGAATCCGACCGGTCCGCCGAGTCCGCCCGTTTCACGGCCGCCGCGTCCGCCGTCGCAGCACGACTGCGTGACCGCGCAGCCCACGCGACAGGCGCCGCGTCGGAAGTTCTGGCCGCGACCGCGACCCTGGCGCAGGACCGGGCATGGCTGGGCGCCGCCGAGAAGCGCATCAATGCAGGCGCGCCCGCAGTCCGCGCGGTGATCGGAGCCGTCGACCAGTTCATCGACATGTTCACCCAGCTCGGCGGGCTGATGGCCGAACGCGTGACCGACCTGCGGGACATCCGCGACCGCGTGATCGCCGAGCTCAAGGGCCTACCCGAACCCGGCGTGCCAGTACCCGCTGCGCCGTCGATCCTGTGCGCCGAGGACCTCGCGCCGGCCGACACCGCCGGCCTGGACCCGGCGCTCGTCGTCGCGCTGGCGACGACGTTGGGCGGGCCCACCAGCCACACCGCGATCATCGCGCGCCAGCTCGGCATCCCCTGTGTCGTCGCCGTCGAGGGTCTCGACGCAGTCGGCGCCGACACGATGGTGCTCGTGGACGGCACCCTGGGGACGGTCACCGTAGCGCCCGACGCCACAGCCGCCGCAGAAGCCGTCGTCCGCGCACAGCGCGACGCCCAGCGTGCCGCGCGCTGGACCGGCCCCGGTGCCACCGCCGACGGACACGCGGTGGCGGTGTTGGCCAACGTGCAGGACGGCGCCGCGGCGCGCGCCGCCCGCGAAACACCGGCGGAGGGTGTAGGGCTGTTCCGCACCGAGTTGTGCTTCCTGAATCGCGACACCGAGCCAAGTGTCGACGAGCAGACCCGCATCTACGCCGAGGTGCTCGACGCGTTCTCGGGACACAAGGTGGTCATCAGGACACTCGACGCGGGTTCTGACAAACCCCTGAAGTTCGCCGGGCATCCCGACGAGGCCAACCCGGCCCTCGGCGTCCGGGGCATTCGTATCGCCAACGGTAATCCGGGCCTGTTGGACCGGCAGCTCGAGGCCGTCGCCGCCGCGGGGAAGCGCACCGGTAACGCCCCGTGGGTGATGGCGCCGATGATCGCTACCGCCGACGAGGCCAAACACTTTGCAGCCCAGGTGCGTTCACACGGGCTCGTGCCGGGTGTCATGATCGAGGTGCCTGCGGCGGCACTACTGGCCGACCGGATTCTCGAACACGTGGACTTCCTGTCGATCGGCACCAACGACTTGGCGCAGTACACGATGGCCGCCGACCGCATGTCGGCCGAGCTCGCCACGCTGACCGACCCCTGGCAGCCCGCCGTGCTGACGCTGGTGGCCATGGCGGTACGGGCGGGTGCCGCTGCGGACAAGCCCGTCGGCGTCTGCGGAGAGGCCGCAGCGGACCCACTGCTGGCGTGCGTGCTCACCGGTATGGGGGTCACGTCGTTGTCGGCTGCTGCGGCGGCCGTCCAGGGCGTCGGCGCGAAACTCGCTCAGGTCACGCTGCAGCAGTGCCGCGACGCGGCCGACGCCGTGCTCGCCACCGGCAGCGCGGCGGATGCGCGGGCGGCAGCACTGGCCATCCTCGGCTGAACCTGCGCGAGCAGACGCAAAGTTGCCCCTATGTGCGGCGTGTCAGGTTCTTTTGCGTCTGCTCGCGAAGGAAGAGCGGTCAGGAATAAATCGGACTACGGTCCGGTTACTGAGGGCATGCCTGCAATCACCGCTGACACCCTGACTCTGCCGCGCATCGCCGCGCCGAGCCCGTCGGACACCGAGCGACCCGTCCGCGCCATCACCACCGGCCCGCGAGGCTATGAGGGCGAGGGCTTTCCCGTCGTGCGCGCTTTCGCCGGAGTCAGCGCCGCCGAGCTCGATCCGTTCGTCCATATGGACCAAATGGGCGAGGTCGAGTACGAGCCGGGTGAGCCGAAGGGCACCGACTGGCATCCGCACCGCGGGTTCGAAACCGTCACGTACATGCTCGACGGGCGATTCGCCCATCAGGACTCCCACGGCGGCGGTGGCCTGATCACCGACGGCGCCACGCAGTGGATGACCGCAGGTTCAGGAATCCTGCACATCGAGACTCCGCCCGCCGAACTGGTCGAAAGTGGCGGGGTGTTCCACGGCATCCAGCTGTGGGTGAACCTGCCGCGCAAGGACAAGTTCGCGACACCGAGGTATCAGGCCATCGAGGGCGGGCAGGTCCGACTGCTGTCCTCCGACGACGGTGGAGCGCTGGTGCGTCTGATCGCCGGCGACATCGCCGGATACCAGGGCCCGGGCGCCACCCACACGCCGATAACGATGGCGCACAGCACGATTGAGCCCGGGGCGCGGCTGAACATACCGTGGAACCGCGACTTCAACGCACTCGTCTACGTGTTGTCGGGCCGCGGCGCGGTCGGCCCCGTGGGTCACCCGATCCACCAGGGACAGTTGGCCGTGCTCGGCCCCGGCGACCGGATCAGCATTGCTGCCGATCCCAGTCAAGATGCGCACCGGCACGCGCTCGAAGCCCTCATCCTGGGCGGTAGGCCCATCCGCGAGCCTGTGGTCCAGTACGGCCCCTTCGTGATGAACACCAAGACGGAGCTCGTGCAGGCGCTCGAGGACTACACCGCAGGCAAGTTCGGCGCCATCCCACCGAATGCGCTCATGCCGCACCGCGTTTGACGGACCGCTCATCCGGGCGAGCCGCATCGCCCCGCGGATACAGCACCTCCAGCTCGCCGAGATGCGCGGCCACGGTCATCAAAGGCAGCGCGGCGGCAACGGCGAGGTCGTCGTCGGCCGCCTCGGCGCGCAGGGCGATCACGAAGTCGTCGCTGATCGGTGCCAGCGCAGGCCCGGCAATGTCACCCGTGACCTGACGGCAGACCGCGTCCGTGTGGGTCTCCAGCATCGTGCGGGTACGTGCGTAGACACCATGCGGGGGTGGAACGACGTCGGCGATCAGTTCGGCAGCGGCACGCAGCCGGATCGCGCGGTTGGCGGACCGCACCACCGGCGCCCGCACGTCGGTCGAACCACTGCTCTCCGAGAGATACTGCCGCACAGCGTCGTCGACCGTACGTGAAGCCTGGAGGGCGTCGTGGCTCAGTGCGATCACCCGATCGGTCGCCTCCTCCGACGCTCCGCGCGTGACGCGCAGAACGGCCGCCGTCAGAAACTTCGCGCCGACGGCGAAGGACTCGTCGATCGCGTTCGACACCCGCGTGCGTGCTCCGCGCGGCCACAGCAGGACCGACACCACGGCCCCCACCAACGCGCCGATGATGACGTCCTCGATCCGGATCAGGCCGACGCTCCATCCGGTGGGTGCGATCAGGTTGAAGATGATCAGCACCATCATCGTGAAAGCCGCCTGGCCGGCGATGAACGACGCGACCTCCGGGACGAACGCGGAGCCGAAGGCCACCACAGGCAGCAGGGTCCACATCACGACGTGATCGACGCCCACCAGTTCGATGACGATGGCACCCAACAGAAATCCGATCGCGGTGCCGGCCACCGCACGCAGAACCCGGGTGCCGGTCGTCAGCGCGCTGCTACGCAGGACCGACATCGCGCCCAGCACCACCCAGAAATCGTTGTCCAGCGGGAACAGGTGAGTGACGGCGACGGCCAGGGCCAGGCCGAGACCGGTGCGCAAGCTGTTGCGCAGCACCACGGCTCTCGTGGCGAGGAACCCCTTGGTGATCGCGGCGACCGCGGTGGTTTCAGGCATCACCCAGTCCGCGGTGCCGGTCTGCGGCAGACGGCGGCCGAGAACGCGCGCCCATACCGGACGGGCGTCGGCGGCCGCGGCGTTGCGGATGATGCGACCGGTCACGCCGACGGTCGCCGAAAAGGTGCGGCGGCCCAACAGCTTGCGGCCGACGGCCAGCGCCGCCGCGTCATCGCGCTCGCCGAGGATCTCGACGATGTCCTCGCGGTAGCGGCCCTGTGCGACGGACCGCAGTTCGGCCAGGGCGGAGTTGAGGTCCGCGCCGCGGGCGGCGCGGGCGGCAGGGTTGGGAACGCGTAGCACGGCAGCACAATCGCGCAGCACGCGGACCAGTGGTCGCTTCATGTCCCCAAGAAGGCGGCCGGTGTCGTCGGTGATCCGGTCGGACAGGAACCCGAGGTCGTCCACCACCCTCACCAGGGCGCGACTGCCCGCGGTGAGCGCGACCGGGCGGAAGTCAGCGCTGAGGAAGCTCTCCCACAGTGCGTTCATCGCCCGCGTGGCCTCTTTGGCCGGCGCAGCGCCCTCCAACGCGTCGGCCAGTCGGTTGCACACGCGCGCAGCGGCCCGACGAAGTTCGTCATGGTGGCGCGGCGGGAAGACGAACAACGCCGCGGGCACACACACCGTCAACGCGATCAGCCAGCCGAGCAGGCGATCAGCGATGGGGCCGACGGGCATGCACGCGGGCAGTACGAAGGTCAGCAGGGTGGCGCGCTGGCCGGCGGCGATGATCTCGCTGAGCACACCGGAGAACGTCACCACCACGCCCAGCACGAACATGACCGCGACGCTCACCCACGGATGGGGCGCCACCAGCGTGCCGAGGATGATCAGAACCAGCCCGTTGAATCCCAGACCGGCATAGGCGAGGGCACGCGCAGGGCGGTTGCCGGGAAAGTCGACCAGGATCAGCAGCGCCACCGAGCCGAAGATGGTGAACAGCGGCGTCTGCGAACCACCTCCGGCCGCGAACCCCACGCCGGCCGCGACAGGAACCACGATGGCCGCCCGCCCGGCGCGCCGTAGCGCGTCGAACTCGGGGTCGCGCTGCCGAATTCGGTCAACTGCGCGACGCCACACGCTCGCCACCTCAGTGCGCAATGTTCTTGATGCCGACGACGAGGAGGCCGACACCGACGAGAGCCACGACATGGTCGACGTCGACCGGCGCCTCGTCGGTCGCGCGGGCCGGCTCAGTCACCATCTGGCACCGAGGCGAACCCGTCCGAGTCAAGGGCAACGCCCAGCTGGCCGGCGATCCACGCCAATGCGCCGGGGTCGGGGGGCAGCGCGGCCTGCTCATAGCCGACCAGCAGATACACCGCCCACGCCGCGAACACCTGCGCCTGGCGCTCGCTCTTGAGAATCTCGAACGCCGACTCACACATGATGTCGTAGCGCTGCCGGTCCACTGCGGCCTGAACGGAGTGCACATGCGGATCCAGGGAGCTCCACACCCGGATCGCCGCCTCCGCTCCGTGGGGAAGCCCCAAACCGACCTGGACCAGGGTGTCGATGCGGCGGCGCGGATCCGTCTCGCCGCGCAGCGCCTGAATCACCAAGACCGTCCGCTGCTGCATCCAGTGCGTGACCAGTTCCTTGGTGTACGCCGGCCAGCTGGTGAAGTAGTGATAGAAGGACCCGGTCGTGACGCCGAGGCGGTTGCACACCTCGGCCAGCTTCAAGCCGCCGTAGCCGAGGTCGGACAGCACATCGAGGCCGGTCTCGAAGTAGGACTCCCGAGAAACCACGCTGGCCATGGGACGGCACCCTAGTGCTCACCACATCGAATCTCTACGGCGAAGTTCGGCCCCGCGTCTCCTGAATATTTGCTGAATCGGCATGCCGAGGCATCCGACGGCCAATACAGGTAGACCGGCAGGTGAGCTGTGGCACAATTTGACCGTGCCGCAACATACCGCGAGTAGAGGCCCCGGCCGCCCTCCTGCAGCGAAGGCCGCCGAGACGCGGGAGCGCATCATACAAGCCGCCCGCGAGGTCTTCAGCGAACTCGGATATGACGCCGCCACGTTTCAGGCGATCGCCATTCGTGCCGATCTGACGCGCCCTGCGATCAACCACTACTTCGCAAGCAAGCCCGTGTTGTGGCGCGAAGTCGTCGAGCAAACCGACGCGTTGGTAGTTAGCGCTGGGCGGGCGCGCGCGCAGGGCGAGACGAGCCTGCTGAACCGGCTGTCCGCGTTTTTCAGCGCGGCGATGCAGACCGATTCCGAAGACCGTTCCGCGGCAGCCTTTCTCGTGACCTCGGTCCTGGAGTCCCAGCGACACCCCGAACTCAGGGGCGACGAGCACGACTCGCTGCGGAACTCCCGCGAGTTCATCGCCTGGGCAGTCAATGACGCAATCCAGAAGGGCGAGCTCACCACCGACACGGACGTCAGCTACCTCGTCGAGATGCTGGTCGCCGTGGTGTGGGGGATGGGCTTCTACGCCGGATTCGTGGGCAATCACGATGAGCTCGTTGCGGTGGTGCGGCAGTTCCAGTTGCTGATGGCCAACAAGCTCTGGCAACTGAACCAGTAAGCCCTCCGCGCGGACGCGCCAGTCGTCCGGTGAGATCGCCCACAGTTCGCATAGGTTGGCTAAGTTTTTCGATAGCATTGCGAACGACCTGATCCACCTGACTGAGGGAGCTCGGCGATGAGCTCGTTGCGCACGCACAACGACACCTGGGACATCGAGACCAGCGTCGGTTCGACGGCCGTCATGGTGGCCGCCGCCCGCGCAGGCGAGACCGCCAAGGCCGACCCCCTGATCCGTGACCCGTACGCAGAGGTACTGGTCGCCGGCGTCGGCACCGGTGTCTGGGACTTCGTCCGCAGCGAGGAGTTCGCCGCCAAGGTCGCCCAAGCGGACGCCGAGGTCGCCGCGATCTTCGAGCACATGGGGAACTACCAGGCCGTGCGCACCCATTTCTTCGACGCGTTCTTCGCCGACGCCGCCGCGGCGGGCATCCGCCAGGTCGTGATCCTCGCGTCAGGTCTCGACTCGCGCGCATACCGACTGGACTGGCCCGCCGACACGGTCGTGTACGAGATCGACCAGCCCAAGGTGCTCGACTACAAGGCCGCAAGGATGGCCGAGAACGGGACGTTGCCGTCGGCCAAGCGCCACGCCGTGGCCATCGATCTTCGACTGGACTGGCCGAACGCGCTGCGCGAAGCCGGTTTCGATGTCGGCGCCCCGACCGCGTGGCTGGCCGAAGGTCTGCTGATGTATTTGCCTGCCGATGCCCAGGACCGGCTCTTCGAAGCGATCAGCGCGCTGAGCGCGCCCGGCAGCCGCGTCGCGGCCGAGACGATCGGTGTGCAATCCGACGAGAGGCGCGCAGAGTCACGGGAGAAGTTCGAGCGCATCGCCGCGCAGTTCGGGATGGAGAACACCCCCGACGTCGCCGAGCTGATGTACAACGACCCCGACCGGGCCGACGTCGCGCAGTGGCTCAACGAACACGGCTGGCGGTCCAACGCCGTCACCTCTGCAGACGAGATGCGCCGACTCGGCCGGTGGGTCCTACCGCCCGAGGAGTCCGATCAGGAGGCGTTCTCGTCGTTCGTCACCGCAGAGAAGTCCTGACCCTTTCCCGCGAGTGGGCGACCCTGTTTGCACGGGGTTTCGCGGCGTGTCGACGTACAAACACGGTCGGTCGCGGGGATGGGGCAGGCCCTACTAACGGCCCAACCGGTTGGTTAGGATCGGGTGTTCCTCGGGTCAGGAAGGACACCCACCATGACCACAGAATCCGTCGCGCCCGAAACCGTCGCGGCAACCACCCCAGACATTCCCGGCACCGTTGGGAGGCTGCGGGATACATTCGCCTCCGGCCGGACCCGCAGCCTGGACTGGCGCAAGCAGCAGCTTCGGGCGCTGGAGCGACTGATGCTCGACAACGAGGCGGCTGTCGCTGCGGCGTTGGAGGAGGACCTCGGCCGGAAGCCATTCGAGGCGTGGCTGGCCGACATCGCGAGTACCGCGGGCGAGGCGAAGGCCGCCGCGAAGAACGTCGGTAAGTGGGCGCGGCGCAAGTACCGGATGCTGGAGATGTCGCAGTTGCCCGGCCGCGGATGGACCGAGTACGAGCCCTACGGCACGGTGCTGATCATCGGCGCGTGGAACTTCCCGTTCGCGTTGACGCTGGGTCCCGCGGTCGGCGCGATCGCCGCGGGCAACACCGTGGTCCTCAAGCCGTCTGAGGTGGCGCCCGCATCGTCGGCGCTGATGGCCGAGCTGGTGCCGAAGTATCTCGACAACGACGCGATCGCCGTCATCGAGGGCGATGGCGCCGTGAGCCAGGAACTCGTCGCCCAGGGCTTCGACCATCTCCTGTTCACCGGCGGCACCGAGATCGGGCGCAAGGTTTACGAAGGCGCCGCCTCGCACCTCACTCCGGTCACCCTCGAACTCGGGGGGAAGAGCCCGGTGATCGTCGCGGCCGACGCCGACATCGACGTCGCGGCCAAGCGCATCGCGTGGACCAAGCTGATCAACTCCGGACAGATCTGCATCGCGCCGGATTATGTGTTGGCCGACGCGAAGATCCGCGACGAGCTCGTCGACAAGATCAAGGCCGCAGTCACGACCTTCGAGTCCGAGGACCCGAGCGGCAAGCGCATTGTCAACCAGCGTCACTTCGACCGGCTGACCGCATCGCTGGCCGCGACCAAGGGCGATGTCGTCATCGGCGGCGGATCGGACGCGGCGACGATGCGCATTCAGCCCACCGTCGTCGTCGACCCCGACCCCGCTGAGCCGCTGATGACCGACGAGATCTTCGGACCCATCCTGCCGATCATGACCGTTCAATCCCTCGACGACGCAATCGGTTTCGTCAACTCTCGGCCAAAGCCGCTGGCGGCCTACCTCTTCACCAAGACCAAGAGCATCCGCGAGCGGGTGATCAAAGAGGTGCCGGCCGGGGGCATGGTGATCAACCATCTGCTGTTCCACTTCGCCACCCACAAGTTGCCGTTCGGCGGCGTCGGCCCGTCGGGCACCGGCGCCTACCACGGCAAGTTCGGGTTCGAGGAGTTCAGCCACCGCAAGTCCGTGATGACCAAATCAACCCGACCCGACGTCGGCGCCTTCATCTATCCCCCGTATACAGAGAAGGCTTGGAAGCTCGCGAGAAGGCTGTTCTAGAAAGGAACCTCATGCCAGGAGTGCAGGATCGCGTCATCGTCGTCACGGGCGCCGGAGGCGGACTCGGGCGCGAGTACGCGCTGACCCTTGCCAAGGAGGGTGCCAGCGTCGTCGTCAACGATCTCGGCGGTGCCCGGGACGGCACCGGCGCGGGTTCGGCGATGGCCGACGAGGTGGTCAAGGAGATCAAGGACGCCGGCGGCCGTGCCGTGGCGAACTATGACTCCGTCGCCGAAACAGAGGGCGCCGAGAACATCATCAAGACGGCACTCGACGAGTTCGGCAAGGTCGACGGCATCGTGAGCAACGCGGGCATCCTTCGCGACGGCACTTTCCACAAGATGGAGTTCGCGAACTGGGACGCCGTGCTCAAGGTCCACCTCTACGGCGGCTACAACGTGATCCGCGCGGCGTGGCCGCACCTCCGCGAGAACAACTTCGGCCGCGTTGTGGTGGCCACGTCGACCAGTGGGCTGTTCGGCAACTTCGGTCAGGCCAACTACGGAGCCGCCAAGCTCGGCCTGGTCGGGTTGATCAACACGCTGGCCCAGGAGGGCGCGAAGTACAACATCAAGACCAACGCGGTCGCACCCATCGCGGCCACCCGGATGACACAGGACATCCTGCCTCCGGAGGTCTTCGAGAAGCTCACCCCCGAGTATGTCGCCCCGGTGGTCGCGTACCTGTGCACCGAGGAACTGCCCTGAGACCGCGTCGGTGTTCATCGTCGGCGGCGGAAAGGTGCAGCGCACTGCGCTGTTCCAGAACGAGGGTGTGACCTTCTCCGAGGTACCGTCGGTCGAAGACGTCGCGGGTAAGTGGGGCGAGATCACCGATCTGTCCGCGGCGCAGCGCGCCACGTTCTCGCTCGGCTGACACCGAGTGAAAGCGCTTGTTGCGCAGGAGCTTTCCGGGCCATCGGGATTGGTGTACACCGATGTGGAAGATCCGGCCGATGGCGGCGGCGAGAATGTAGTCGTCGTCGACGTCGGTGCGGCGGGAGTCAACTTCCCCGATCTGCTGCTGCTGCGCGGTGAGTACCAACTACGCCTGGAGCCGCCGTTCGTTCCCGGCATGGAAGTCGCGGGCATCGTGCGTTCGGCGCCGTATGAGTCGACCTTCACACCGGGACAGCGGGTTTCGGCGTTCACGATGATGGGCGGTTATGCCGAGCGCGTCGCCGTGACACCGGACAGCGTGCTGCCCACACCTGATGACATCGACGATGCACAGGCAGTGGCCCTGCTGGGCAATTACTACACGATGTATTTCGCGCTGGCCCGCCGCGGTGCGCTGCGGCACGGCGAGACGGTGCTGGTGCTCGGCTCCGGCGGCGGCATCGGCACCGCGTCCGTACAGATCGCCAAGGCGCTGGGCGCGCGGGTGATCGCGATGGTGCACCGCCCGGAGGCCATGCGGTTCGTCGAGTCACTCGGCGCCGATGTGGTGCTGCCGCTGACCGACGGATGGCTGCAGGCGGTCAAGGATCACACCGGCGGGCGTGGCGTGGATCTGGTGGTGGACCCGATCGGCGGCGAGGCGTTCGACGACGCGATCCGGGCGCTGGCGACCGAGGGGCGACTACTGGTCATCGGATTCGCGGCAGGCGGTATTCCGACCGTCAAGGTGAATCGACTGTTGCTGCGCAACGTCAGCGTTGTCGGCGTGGGCTACGGCGAGTTCGTCAACCGCACACCCGGCGCCCAGTCGCTGTTCGGGTCCGGTGTCGCGAAACTCGTCGAGGCAGGCCTGAGGCCGCCGCCTCCGGTGCGGTTCCCGCTGTCGAAGGGCGCCGAGGCCCTGCAGAGCCTGGCCGACGGTGGGGTGCTCGGGAAGGTCGTGCTGGAGCCGTGAGAGTGATGAGCGCTTGCGCGGAGAACAGACAATGATGCCGCGGGCGTTGGCATTCGACGTGTTCGGCACCGTTGTCGACTGGCGCTCGAGCATCATCGCCGAACTCGAGATGTTCGGCGAAAGCCATGGCGTTCAGCAGGATTGGCCGACCGTTGCCGACAAATGGCGCAAGGGCTATCTGCCGGCGATGGACCGGGTGCGTCGCGGTGAGCTTCCGTGGACCAGGATCGACGACCTGCACCGCATGATCCTCGAGGACCTGCTGCGCGACGCGGGGATCACGTCGGTCAGCGACGCGGACGTCGACCATCTCAACCGCGCGTGGCACCGCCTCGACCCGTGGCCGGACAGCGTCGCAGGCTTGGCGCGGCTGAAGAAGCGGTTCGTCATCACCACACTGTCGAATGGGAACGTCTCGCTGCTGACGAACATGGCCAAGCGGGCCGGGCTGCCGTGGGACTGCGTGATCTCGGCGGAGTTGTTCCACCATTACAAGCCCGACCGGGAGGCGTACCTGGGGTGTGCCGACCTCCTCGACGTGCCGCCAGGTGAGCTGATGCTCGTCGCCGCCCACCCCGGCGACCTGCGTCCGGCCCGGGACGCAGGGCTGATGACGGCCTATGTCGACCGTCCCCTGGAGTACGGCCCCAATCAGCGGGCTCACAGGATCGAAGACGGCGAATTCGATTTCACGGCAACGGATTTTCCGGATCTGGCCGACCAACTCGGTGTGTGAGCCGGCGGCGTAGCGTGGAAGCGTGACCGACCAAATGCACACGGAACTGCCACCGGCACTGCATCGGGCGCTGGAGCTTCTCGCCGACCCGCCTGCCGATCCCGACGTCAGCAAGGGCTACCTCGACCTCTTGACCGGCGTCGTCGCCACCGACGCCGCGCCGCCCAAGAACACAGGGGCCATCCAGGCGGTCTGGGCGTCGGGAATCGGGTCGATGTTGTACGACAACGCCCAGGCGCTGGCACGCAGATTCGCCAGCGTGTGGCGGCTGCCCATCGACTGGCTGGACATCCCGCCCGGCGGTGTCGCTCTCGACATCGGCAGCGGTCCGGGCAACGTGACCGCACAACTGGCGGGCGCGGCGGGTCCGGACGGGCTCGCGCTCGGCATCGACATCTCCGAGCCGATGCTGGCCCGCGCGGTCGAGGCCCAGGCGGGCCCCAACGTCGGCTTTCTGCGGGCGGACGCGCAACAGCTTCCCCTACGTGACGAGACGGTCGACGCGGCCGTTTCTCTCGCCGTGCTGCAGCTGATTCCGGACCCGGCTGCGACGCTCGCCGAGATCGCGAGGGTGCTGCGGCCCGGTGGGCGCATGGCCATCATGATTCCGACCGCGGGCGCCGTCGGACCGCTGTTCCGCCTGCTTCCCGACGGTGGTGCCCACTTCTTCGCCGAGGACGAGATAGGCGACATCCTCGAGGATCTCGGTCTCGCCGGCGTGCGGACGAAGAACGTCGGCACCTTCCAGTGGGTGCGCGCGCGGCGGCCGTGAAGTAGGCACCGCGGCCGAGCCGCGAAGTAGGCACTAGATTCGTCTCGTGAGCACCGGCGGCATCATCCTCGTAGCACTCGCCATCGCCGTCGGCATCATCGGCATCATCGTGCCGCTGCTGCCGGGCACGCTGCTGGTGTTCGGCGCGATCGCGGTCTGGGCCGTGTTCGAGAACAACGTCACCGCCTGGGTGACGCTCGGTGTGGTGACCGCACTGATCGGGGTGTCCACGCTGATCAAGTACCTGTGGCCGATGCGCCGGATGCGGGCCGCCGATGTGCGCACGCTGAGTCTGGTGGCGGGCGCGGTGCTCGGCATCATCGGCTTCTTCGTGATCCCGGTGCTCGGCCTGGTGATCGGCTTCGTGTTGGGTGTGTACCTGGCTGAATTGGCTAACCGCCACGATCAGCGGCTGGCGTGGACGTCGACGAAGCACGCCGTGAAAGGTGTCGCGTTGTCGATGGGAGTCGAGCTGGCCGGGGCGTTGCTCGCCACGGTGGCGTGGGTCGCGGGCGTCTACGTCACCCAGTAGGCGGTCGGGCGTGAGCGGCTAGCCTTCCAGTGTTGGGTTGTGTCACGCCAAATCGGCATGACCGTGTCACAACCCGACATTCGACCGAGAGCGTCGGCGGCTAGCCAAGCAGCGAGGTGCGCAACCGATCCAGTTGTTCGGCACTGACGCCGAGGCTTTCCAGGTAGTTGGCCAGCGAGCCGTACTTGTCGTCGATGACGGCGCGCGCCGTGTCCAGGTACACCTCGCGGACGCCGAGCACCTCCTCGGTCAGCCGTGCCTCCGCGAACGTCACGATTTCGTCGGTGGTGTCTTCGGATCGATTGCGAATCGACTCGAGGATGCTGTCGCGGAGCCGTGTCACCGCTTCATTGCTGCGCAGGAAGTCGGACATGATCGCACCGCGGTCCACACCGACGGCCTCGAGCACGGTCGCCACGGTGAAGCCGGTCCGGTCCTTGCCCGCGAAGCAATGCGTGATGACCGGGCGGCCCTCGGCCAAGATCGAAATGACCTGCTGCACAGCCAGATGCGCGCCGGGCAGCGTCGGGAAGTTCTGATACTCCTCGGTCATGAATCGGCCGGCGGCGACGGCGACGTCCTCGTCGTCGGACTTCTCGGTCATCATCCGCTGGAAGCTCTGCTCGTGTGGTGCCTCCGCACCCGGTTTGGCGAGTTCGTGGAACGGCAGCCGGTGAATCACGATGCCGTCGGGTACCTGGCCCGCCCCCCGACGTTCGACCTCGCGCTCCGACCGCAGGTCGGCGACATCGGTGATGCCGAAGCCAAGCAGGGCCGCCCGGCCGGAGTCGTCGAGCCCGCTCAACTCACTGGACCGGAAGAACCTGCCTTCTCTGATGCCGGTCTCCTCGGCGATGTCGCGGAAGTTCCACGCCCCTGACAGGGCGTCAGGCGTGTGGGCCACCTACCGAGTCCCCTCAGTCACCGCCGCCGCGAAAGCCGACTTGTCCCGGCCGAGTTCGGCGCGGGCGATGGTGCGCATGTGCACCTCGTCGGGACCGTCGAACAGGCGCATCGCGCGGTGCCAGCCGTAGAGGCGGGCGAGCACGGTGTCGTCGCTGATGCCCGCGGCGCCGTGCACCTGGATGGCGCGGTCGATGACATTGCACGCCATCTGCGGGGCCACCGCCTTGATCATCGACACCAACTGGCGCGCTTCCCGGCTCTGGTTGCCGTGCTGGTCAATGGTCCACGCCGCCTTGTGGCACAACAGGCGGCTCTGGTCGATCTCGTTGCGGGACTGGGCAATCTGCTGTTGCACCACGCCCTGCTCGGCCAACGGCTTGCCGAACGCGATGCGGTTCTGCACGCGGTCGATCATCAACGCCATGGCCCGCTCGGCCACCCCGATGGCACGCATGCAGTGGTGGATGCGTCCCGGCCCCAGCCGGGCCTGCGCGATCGCGAACCCGCTGCCTTCCTCGTCGAGCAGATTGGCGACGGGCACGCGCACGTTGTCGAAGGTGACCTCGCAGTGCCCGTGCTGGTCCTGCCAGCCGAACACCGGCAGCGACCGCTCGATCGACACACCGGGCGTGTCGACGGGGACCAGGATCATCGACTGCTGTTGATGGCTGGCGGCGTCGGGGTTGGTGCGGCCCATCACGATGAGGAGTGTGCAGCGGGGGTCGGCCGCACCGGAGATCCACCACTTGCGACCGTTGATGACGTAATCGCCGCCGTCGCGCAGCATCGTGGTCTGAATGTTGCGGGCATCGCTGGACGCCACGGCGGGTTCGGTCATCGCGAACGCGCTGCGGATCTCGCCGTTGAGCAGCGGTTCGAGCCACCGCTTGCGCTGCTCCTCGTTGGCGAACAGGTGCAGGGTCTCCATGTTGCCGGTGTCGGGGGCGGCGCAGTTGGTCACCTCGGGGGCGATCTCCATGCTCCAGCCGGTCAGCTCGGCCAGCGGCGCATACTCCAGGTTGGTCAGGCCCGAGACGTCGGGGAGGAACAGGTTCCACAGGCCGCGGTCTTTGGCCAGTTTCTTGAGGTCCTCGATGATCGGCGGGACGGTGTGGTCATCACGCCCCACCGCCTCGCGGTACTCGTCGTAGTCCTTCTCCGCGGGGAAGACGAACTCCGTCATGAAGGCGGTGAGCCGCTCGTGGTAGTCCTGCCCCTTGGCCGACATCGCGAAGTCCATGCCCGCCACGATATGACACCCCTCGAATGAGGGAATCACGGCTGCGCTTCGGGCGTAGAAACTGAGCATGACCGAGAGTCGTCCTCCCTTTCCGCCGTTCACACTCGAGACCGCGGTGCAGAAGGTCCAAGCCGCCGAAAACGCGTGGAACACGCGCGACCCCGGGCACGTCAGCATGGCGTACACCGTCGACTCGCAGTGGCGCAACCGCGACGTGCACATCGTCGGCCGCGCCGAGATCGTCACCTTTCTGACCGAGAAGTGGCAGCGCGAACTCGACTATGTGCTTCGCAAGAGCCTGTGGGGTTTCCGCAACAACCGGATGGCCGTGCGGTTCCAGTACGAATGCCGCGATGCCGACGGGCAGTGGTACCGCAGCTACGGAAACGAGTTGTGGGAGTTCACGCCGGAGGGCCTGATGTCGCGCAGGGAGGCGAGCATCAACGACGTGAAGATCGACGAGTCGCAACGGCGGTACTTCGGTCCGCGGCCGGAGTCGGAGTACGGAAACGAGATCCCGCTGTGGTGAAGCCGCCGACGGGCGCCAATGGGAGCCAATGGGCGAGGCCCTCCCCGGGATACGCCGCCCGGGGAGGGCCTCTGTGGAGGCGGGCTTGGTTATTCGGCTGACGGGATGTCGATGACGAACCCGTGCGAGCGGTGGCGGGGGATGTAGACCGGCGGCCTGGCGATGGTGTTCGGCGTGGCGACGATGCCCGGCCGCGGCGTCGGCTGGTAGGAGTAGGTGCCTGCGTTGGCCATCCCCGCCAGGCCGAGGGCCGCACCGCCGAGGATGCCGGCGGAGACGATGGGGAGGGCGATGCAGCGGGCGAAGCGGCGGGTCGTGGTCATTTCGAATTCTCCAGTCTGAGTGAGGTTTTCGGTTTCCCGGCCGGGCGCTCCGGCGTTGAAACAACTATCTCCCGGTCCGGGGGCGGAGTCTGTCGGGCGATCGGCGGGTGCAGCGGGGGATTCGCGTGTCCCCCAATCGGAGGAATAGAGCCGGGCGCCCAGATCCGGCTTGTGGCACACGGATCAGCCATCTGCGTACCGGAACCTGATTTCGGCGCAAATAGGAGTGGCGCTGTGCCAAGCTGGCAGGCGTGACGACAGGGCTGACCAGCGAAAAGGTGCGCGTGGTGGTCGGTGACGACCACCCGATGTTCCGCGACGGCGTCGTGCGCGCACTCGTGTCCAGCGGCTCGATCGAGGTGGTCGCCGAGGCCGACGACGGCCCTTCGGCGCTCGAGGCGATCCGCACGCACCTGCCCCAGGTCGCCCTGCTGGACTACCGCATGCCCGGCATGGACGGCGCCGAGGTCGCCGCCGCCGTACTGCGCGACCAACTGCCCACACGCGTGCTGTTGGTCTCGGCGCACGACGAGTCGGCGATCGTCTTCAAGGCGCTGCAGGAGGGCGCCGCAGGATTTCTACCGAAGGAATCGAGCAGGTCCGAACTGGTGAACGCGGTGCTGGACTGCGCCAAGGGCCGCGATGTCGTGGCGCCCAGCCTGGCTGCCGGACTGGCCGGCGAGATCCGCCGACGTGCCGAGCCCGAAGGACCGGTGCTGAGCCCGCGCGAGCGAGAGGTGCTCAAACTGATCGCCGCCGGAAGCAGCATTCCCGCGATGGCCAAGGAACTGTTCCTCGCGCCGTCGACCGTCAAAACCCATGTGCAGCGTCTCTACGAGAAACTGGGCGTCAACGACCGGGCCGCCGCGGTCGCCGAGGCGATGCGCCGCAAGCTGCTGGATTAGCGTGGCGAGTTCTTTCGACCGCATCGCGGGTCATCTGGCGGCGGAACCGTTCGCGTCACCGCGTTTTTGCGTCTGCCAGTGATCGGGCACCTCGCCGCCGAAGGACGACGGACGCGAAAAACCGTTGGCGCGCAGCGCGGCGCCACCGGTAGCGTCCGGCCGATGAAATGGCGGATCATCGCGATCGTGACCGTCGTCGTGGTCGCGGCGCTGGCGGTGAACGCACTCCTGGTATCGAGGACCACACGTCCGGCGGAAGCGTTCGACGGCGGACGGGTGCTCGAACTCGACGGCCCGGACCTCAACGTCAAGGAGTCCGGCCCGTCCTGGTGACCGCGCGGTTGTGCTGCTCCACGGCTACTCGGCGTCGGTCGAGTGGTGGGACCGCGTCGCCGCGGCTCTGCCCGGCCAGCGGGTGATCGCCATCGATCTCGTCGGGCACGGTGGGTCCGAGGCCCCGCGTGACGCCGCGGAGTACGGCATCGACGGGCAGGCCGAAGCGGTGCGACACGCACTGGATGCCCTCGGCGTGCGGCACGCTGTCCTGGTGGGCCACTCGATGGGTGGCCATGTGGCGATCGCTGTTGCCGAACAGGATACGGAACGTGTTGAGCGAGTAGTGATCTCCGATACCCCCGCCGCCGCCGACCTGGTGGAGACGCCAGTCGCTTGCCGGGCTGGCCTGCACGCCGGTCATCGGGCCTGCCGTCGACCGGCTGCGCCCCGTCGACGCCATCACCGACAGTTCACTGCAGACGGGTTTCGCTGCCGAATATCGAGGTGCCACCGCTCGCGCACCGCTCGCTGGAGCAGCTGACGCATGTGGGCGTGTGTCGACTCCGGCGATCAGAACGATGAGCGCGCGGCGGCGGACCGCCTCGCCGGACTCGGGAAGCCGGTGCTTGTCGTCTGGGGTGAGCAGGATGTGCTGACGCCCACCGCCGCCAACGTCGAGCGCTACCGTCAGGCGGGGCTGACGCCGATAATCATCCCCAAGGTGGGGCACAGCCCGATGGTCGAAGCTCCAGGCGAGTTCGTCAACGCCATCACCGAATTCATTGCGCCCGGCTCCGCGAACTGACCTCGCCACGGGCGCCTATCCGCGCCGCGATAGCAACTTCTGCGGCACGATGAACCCATGGAGCCGCAGTGGCAGCCCCCTCACGAATCCCCGCCGCCGCTCGGCGCCGCCCACGGCCCACCGGCGTACGGCCCGCCGGCGTACGGCCTGCCGGCGTACGGATCGGCCGCGTACGGACCACCCGGCTACGGGTGGGCGCCGCTGCCGCACGGGTCGCAGTGGGGTCCCCCGGCCGGTCCTTCAGTGGTGTGGGCCGTCCTGTTGTGGGTTCTCGCGGTCCTCAGCCTCATCGGAGCGCTGGTCTTCAGCGTGATTGCGACAGCGGGCTTGTGGTCCAACAGCTACCTCGACTCCTACGGGGTGACGACCACTGCGACCGTCACCGACCTGCAGGTCTTAACCGACACCGTCACCGTGGAATTCACCACCGACGATGGGACGCCCGCCAGGGCAGAGATCGTATGGTTCGCCTTCGACGTGCCGGCAGTCGGCGATGAAATTGAGATCACCTACGACCCTGCCGACCCTTCGTACGCCACCGAGGCAGGAAGCGACTCGGACGCTGTCATGGGAGCTATCCTCGTCGCGGCGGCGGTCTTCTCACTGGCGGTGGTGGTGGGCGCGAGTGTCGGCGCGATACTCGTGCATCGACGGCGCGGCAAGGCGAAACGCGACAGCGCTACGTGGTCAGGCCTCGCGCAATGACCAGGCGCTGAATCTGGTTGGTGCCCTCGAAGATCTGCGTGATCTTGGCCTCGCGCATGTATCGCTCGACACGGTAGTCGCGGGTATACCCGGCGCCGCCGAACACCTGCACCGCGTCGGTCGTCACCTTCATCGCGGCGTCGGTGGCGACGAGCTTGGCGACGCTGGCCTGTGCTGAGTACGGACGGTCGAGGTCGCGTCTGCGCGCGGCGTCGAGGTAGGTCGCACGCGCGCTGACGACCGCGGCGCTCATATCCGCCAACAGGAACCCGAGCCCCTGATGGTCGATGATCTTGCGGCCGAACGTCGTTCGCTCGTTCGCATACCGAACCGCCTCGTCCAGCGCGGCCTGCGCCAGCCCGGTCGCCACTGCGGCGATGCCCAGCCGCCCGGAATCCAGTGCGGAGAAAGCGATCTGCAGTCCCTGTCCCTCCACACCGATGCGGCGGTCGGCTTCGATGCGCGCGTTGTCGTAAAACGCCGACGTCGTCGGGACGGCGTGCAGCCCCATCTTCTCCTCGGGCTTGCCGAAGCTCAGCCCGGGCAGGTCGCCGGGCACCAGGAAGCAACTGATGCCCTTCGACCCTTCTCCGGTGCGGGCGAACAACGTGTAGAAGTCGGCGACCCCGCCGTGGGTGATCCACGACTTCGAACCGTTGAGCACGTAGCCGTCGCCGTCGGGCTTGGCGGCGCACCGCAGCGCCGCGGCGTCCGAGCCGGCCTGTGGCTCCGACAGGCTGTATGCGCCGATCTGCTCACCGGAGAGCATGCCCGGAAGCCACCGCTTCTTCTGTTCGTCGTCGCCGAACATCAGCAGCGGATGCGACGACAGGCTGTGCACGCTGACCGCGACCGCCACCGCCGCCCACCGCGCCGCGATCTCCTCGAGCACCTGCAGGTATACCTCGAAGGGCTGGCCGCCCCCGCCCCACTCCTCGGGTTGCGGCAGGCTCAACAACCCGGCGGCGCCCAGCGCTTCGAACACCCCGTCGGGATAGGTTTCGGCCTTCTCGTGCGCGTCGACGACCGGTTCGAGGACCTTGTCCGCGATGTCTCGGGTCAGCGCGATCAGGTCTTCGGCGTCGTCGGAAGGCAGTAGGCGGTCCACCGGCATGTGCGTGCGTCAGACGTTCTCGGTGACCGCGAGCTCCGCGTTGATCGCGTCGACCCGGTCTTTGGCATCACCGAACAGCATCTGGGTGTTCTCCCGGAAGAACAGCGGGTTCTGCACGCCGGCGTAGCCGGAGGCCATCGACCGCTTGAACACGATCACGTTGGCGGCGTTCCACACCGTGAGCACCGGCATGCCTGCGATCGGGCTGCTCGGGTCCTCCGACGCCGCCGGGTTGACGGTGTCGTTGGCGCCGATGACCAGGACGACGTCGGTGCTGTCGAAGTCGTCGTTGATCTCGTCCATCTCCAGCACGATGTCGTACGGGACCTTGGCCTCAGCGAGCAGCACGTTCATATGGCCGGGCAGGCGTCCCGCGACGGGGTGGATGCCGAACCGGACGTCGACGCCACGATCGCGCAGCTTGCGGGTCAGGTCAGCGACGCCGTACTGGGCTTGGGCCACGGCCATGCCGTACCCCGGCGTGATGATCACCGAGTGGGCCGAGGCGAGCAGATCGGCGGCACCGTCGGCGTTGATCTCGCGGTGCTCGCCGTAGTCCTTGTCCTCGCCTGGACCGGCCTCGATCCCGAAGCCGCCTGCGATGACGGAGATGAACGACCGGTTCATCGCCTTGCACATGATGTAGGACAGGTAGGCACCCGAGGACCCGACCAGCGCGCCGGTGATGATCAGCAGGTCGTTGCCGAGCAGGAAGCCCGACGCCGCCGCGGCCCAGCCGGAATAGCTGTTGAGCATCGACACCACGACCGGCATGTCGCCGCCGCCGATCGAGGCGACCAGGTGCCAGCCGAGCAGCAGCGCAAGCACGGTGACCACCACCAGCAGCCACAACTGCGGGTCGATCACGAACCAGACGGTGAGCGCGGCGAAGACGACGAGCGCGCCGACGTTGAGGAAGTTCTTGCCGGGCAGCATCATCGGCGCGGACTTGATGCGGGCCGACAGCTTGAGGTTGGCGACGATCGAACCGGTGAACGTCACGGCGCCGATGAAGACGCCGATGACGACCTCGGCCGAGTGGATGCCGAGCATTCCTTCGGTGCCGAGCTGCAAGGCTTCGGCGCCTGCCGCGTCGCCCTCGACGTGCAGGTAGCCGTTCCAGCCGACGAGCACGGCGGCCAGGCCGACGAACGAGTGCAGCAGGGCGATCAGCTCGGGCATGCCGGTCATCTCGACCACCTCGGCGCGCCACAGACCGATCGCGGCACCGATGACCATGGCGCCGATCAGCAGCGCCAGCGCCCAGCGGCTCGATGTGGCGGGCGAGTGCCAGCGCGATCGTCGCGATCAGGGCGACGGCCATTCCGGCGATGCCGAAAGTGTTACCGGCCCTGGATGTTTCATGCTTGGACAGTCCGGCCAGCGCGAGGATGAACAGTATGGCCGCGACGACGTACGCCGCGGTTGCGGTGGTTTCCAGTGTGAACATTCCTCAGCTCCTCGAGAACATGGCCAGCATGCGGCGGGTCACGGCGAAGCCGCCGAAGACGTTGATGCTGGCGAGCAGGATCGCCAGGGTTGCCAGGGCGGTGATGACGACATCGCCGTGCCCGATCTGCAACAGCGCGCCGACGACGATGATCCCGGAGATCGCGTTGGTCACCGACATCAGCGGGGTGTGCAGCGCATGGTGCACATTGCCGATCACGTAGTAGCCGATCACGATGGCCAGCGCGAACACCGTCAGGTGCACCTGCAGCGCGGCCGGCGAGAGCGCGATGAGCGCGAAGAGCACCGCCGCGGCTGTGAAGGTCAACCCCGAGCCGGCGCGCGGTGGTCATGTGGTGTTTGGCCGGCTTGACCTCGACCGGAGCCGTTGCGGCAACCGGTGCCGCCGACACCTGGACGGGCGGCGGCGGCCACGTGGTCTCGCCGTCCCGTACCACTGTCACCGAGCGCTGCACCACGTCGTCCCAGTCCAGCGTGAGCTTGCCGTCCTTCTCCGGGGTGAGCAGCTTGAGCAGGTTGACCAGGTTGGTGCCGTAGAGCTGGGAGGCCGTCGCGGGCAGCCGACCGGCCAGATCGGTGTAGCCGATGATCGTCACGCCGTTGTCCGTGACGATCGCCTGGTCCTTGACGGTGCCCTCGACGTTGCCGCCGTTGGCCGCAGCCATGTCGACGATGACGCTGCCGGACTTCATCGAGGCCACCATGTCGGCGGTGATGATTCGCGGTGCCGGCTTACCGGGGATCAGCGCGGTGGTGATGATGATGTCGACGTCCTTGGACTGCTCGGCGTAGAGCTGCGCCTCACGGGCCTTGTAATCGTCGTCCATCTCCTTGGCGTAGCCGGTGGCCGATACTTCAGCCTCCGGTGATTCGATCGAAAGATATTCCCCACCAAGCGATTTAATCTGATCGGCGACCTCGGGCCGGGGATCGGTGGCGCGCACGATGGCGCCAAGGCTGCCCGCCGCACCGACAGCCGCCAGACCCGCCACGCCCGCGCCGACGATGAGCACCTTGGCCGGCGGCACCTTGCCCGCCGCCGTCACCTGCCCGGTGAAGAACCGGCCGAACTTGTTGGCGGCCTCGATGACGGCGCGGTAGCCCGCGATGTTCGCCATCGACGACAGCACGTCCAGTGACTGGGCCCTGGAAATACGCGGAACAGCGTCCATGGCCAGCACGGTGATCGGCCGGGTGGCCAGCTGCTCGATGAGCTCCGGCTTGAGCGCGGGGGAGATCAGGCTGATCAGGGTGGCGCCGTCGCGCAGGGCGGCGATCTCCGCGCCGTCGGGCGCGTTCACTTTGAGCACCACGTCGGCCGCCAAGACCTGCTCGGCGGACCCAACGCTTGCGCCGGCCTCCGAGAACGCCGCGTCGGAGAAGCTCGAAGCGGCGCCCGCGCCTGTCTCGACCACTACCTCGTAGCCCAGTTTGATGAGTTGGCCGACCGTCTGCGGCGTCGCGGCGACGCGCGTTTCTCCAGGCAGCGACTCTCTCGGGATCCCGATGATCATCGATTTCGATCCGATCTAGGTTTTGTCACGGTCCGGTCGGAGCGTGTGAAGGCGCCTCGACACAGCTCGTCGTGGGACGAGTGGAATACGTCAGTCTAAGAGTCGGCAGAAATCGACTTCGCGCCCTGTGGGCCAAATGCCGGAGATGCCGAGTCCCACGAACTCACCGAGCAAGCCAAGGCCCTCTAGCGGAAAGAAGACGCACAATCGCGCTTATGCGCATCAGCGCGTGCGATGGTGCGTCTTCTCGCGGAGAAACTGAGAGGTTTAAACCGGGGGATAGGCGGGCGGCGGGTAGACGCCGCGCAGAATCCAGGCGAACCAGTTGACGCCGTATTCCAGCTCGTCGCTCGCGTCATAATCCGGGTTCGGATCCACGTCATCACCTCTCGCGTCGCGGCTGGTTCTGGCGCAAGTGTAGACCCGGCACCACCACCGCAACACCCCGAGCACTTAAACTGCCAACCAGTTGATTGACGCCCGGGCGCGCCCCGGGCCTGCATATAGTGAGTCGCCATGCCCGCCTCGTCACCGGAAGCCCCTGCCAACGGGATGTCCCGTCGTGAGGAACTGTTGGCCGTCGCTACCAAGCTGTTCGCCGCCAGGGGCTATCACGGCACCCGGATGGACGACGTCGCCGACGCCGTCGGCCTGAACAAGGCGACGGTGTACCACTACTACGCCAGCAAGTCGCTGATCCTCTACGACATCTACAAGGGTGCCGCCGACTTCACGGTGGACGCGCTGCACGACGACCCGACGGCGTCGGCGCGCGAGACCATCTACCACTTCACCCGACGCCTGTTGGTCGGCATCGCCAGCGACGTCGAGCGGGCGGCGGTGTACTTCCAGGAGGGCCCGTACATCACCGAGTGGTTCACCGAGGAACAGGTCGCCTATATCCGTGAGAAAGAGACGCAGGTCTACGAGCACGTGCGTGACGTCATCGACCGCGGCATCGCCAGCGGGGAGTTCTACGACTGCGACTCGCACGTCCTCGCCCTGGGCTACATCGGCATGACGCTGGGCTCCTACCGCTGGCTGAGGCCTCACGGTCGGCGCACCGCGCAGGAGATCGCCGTCGAGTTCAGCACCGCGTTGTTGCGCGGGCTGATCCGCGACGAGGCGGTGCGCGAGTCCGAACCGCTGGGTCTCGACGTGGAGAAGACGCGGTCAGGGTGAAGTCCACGCTGCTGTCGCGACGAGATCTCGACTTCCTGCTCTACGAGTGGCTGCAGGTCGATGAGCTGACAAAGCGGGACCGCTTCGCCGAGCATTCGCGCGAGACGTTCGACGCCGTGCTGGACCTGTGCGAGCAGTTGGCCACGCGGTACTTCGCGCCGCACAACAAGAAGAGCGACGCGAGGAACCGCGCTTCGACGGCGAGAAGGTCACCGTCATCGGTGAAGTCAAGGAGGCGCTGGACGCGTTCACCCAGGCGGACCTGATCGGCATCGCGATGGACGGCGAGTTCGGTGGGGCCCAGCTGCCCGTGACCGTTGCGGAGGCCGGCTTCGCCTGGTTCTCGGCGGCCAACATCAGTACCACCGGATATCTGATGCTCACCATCGCCAACGCCAACCTGCTCGCGAAGTTCGGCACCCCCGAGCAGGTCGACGCGTTTCTGCGGCCGATGCTCGCGGGCCGGTTCTCGGGGACGATGGCGCTGTCCGAGACGCAGGCCGGGTCCTCTCTGGCCGACATCCTCACCCGCGCCGAACCGCAGGACGACGGCTCCTACCGGCTCTTCGGTTCCAAGATGTGGATCTCGGGCGCGGAACACGAGCTCACCGACAACATCGTCAACCTCGTACTGGCCAAGATTCCCGGCGGGCCACCCGGCACCAAAGGCATCTCGCTGTTCATCGTGCCCAAATACCTTGTCGGCGACGACGGCTCGGTCGGCGAACGCAACGACGTCGTGCTGGCGGGGCTGAACCACAAGATGGGCCAGCGTGGCATCACCAATACGGTGCTGAACTTCGGCGAGGGCAGATTCGCGCCCGGCGGTCAGCCCGGCGCGGTCGGCTATCTGGTGGGCGAGCCGCACCGCGGGCTCACCTACATGTTCCACATGATGAACGAGGCACGCCTCGGCGTGGGCATGGGTGCGGTGTCGCTGGGCTATACCGGGTACCTCAAGTCACTGCAGTACGCCCGCGAACGCCCGCAGGGCAGGCCGGTGACGGCCAAGGATCCGGCGGCGCCGCAGGTTCCCATCATCGAGCACGCCGACGTCAAGCGAATGCTGTTGGCGCAGAAGGCCTATGTCGAGGGCGGCATGGCGCTGCTGCTGTACTGCGCGAAGCTCGTCGACCTGCAGCACAGCGCGGAGACCGATGAAGAGCGTGAGGCCATGACGCTGCTTCTCGACATCCTGACGCCGGTGGGCAAGAGCTGGCCCTCGCAGTGGTGTCTGGAGGCCAACAGCCTGGCGATCCAGGTACACGGCGGCTACGGCTACACCCGCGAGTACGACGTCGAACAGCATTATCGCGACAACCGGCTCAACCCCATCCACGAAGGCACCCACGGTATCCAGAGCCTGGACCTGTTGGGCCGCAAGGTCACCCAGCGCGGCGGTGCCAGCCTGGCCGCGTTGGGGTCGGCCATCGGTCAGACGGTCGACGCCGCCTCCGCCGCGGGCGGCGAGACCGCAGAATTCGCCGGCCAACTCGGGGCGACGTGGCAACGTCTCGTCGACGTGACCACCGCGATGTTCGAATCCGGGGACATCGACGCCGCCATGGCCAACAGCGTGGTGTACCTCGAGGCGTTCGGCCACATCGTCGTCGCCTGGATCTGGCTGGAACAAGTTGTGGCCTGCAACGGTCGCTCGGGGGACTTCTACGACGGCAAACGTCACGCCGCACGGTATTTCTTCCGCAGCGAACTGCCCAAGACCGGGCCGCAACTCGACCTGCTGGCGGCCCTGGACCGCACGACGCTGGAAATGCGCGACGGCTGGTTCTAGCCGTTCTAGTCGATCATGGCGAGGCGCGCGCCGTGACCGTCAGCGACGACCCGCTCAGTAGGGGGATGCCAGGTCAAGCGCGGCGGCGGTTTTGCCGGCACAGTCCAGCCGCCCTGATCGGCCCACCTGCGGGCACATCCGCTTTCCGCCCAGCCTTCGACAGCCATGCATTGGAGGTATTGAACAATACAGAATAGA
>CAVTSZ010000048.1:0-81408 GCA_963737385.1 uncultured Actinomycetota bacterium | reverse complement strand
CGCTGCTTGTCCCAACCGTGGGCGAACTTGCCCTTGTATTTCTCGATCCACTCCCCGGGTACGTGATGCGGGGCGTGGGTGGCACCGGGCGCGAAGTACATGAAGAACGGTTTGTCGGGCAGTAGCGCCTTCTGTTGCCGCGCCCAGCTGATCGCTTTGTCCGTCAGGTCTTCGGTCAGGTGATAACCCTCCGCCGGTGTCTTCGGCGGCTCGATCGGTGTTGTGCCCTCGTAGAGGGCGGGGTCCCACTGGTTGTTCTCGCCGCCGATGAAGCCGTAGAAGTACTCGAAACCGCCACCGCCCGAAGGCCATGCGGTGAACGGGCCGGCGGGACTGGTCTGCCACACCGGCACCTCGTGGCACTTGCCGAGCTGAGCCGTCGAGTAGCCGTTCAATTTGAGGGTCTGCGCCAACGGCGCTTTGGTGTTCGGCAGCACCGAGCTGTAACCCGGTGCCGCGGTGGCGATCTCGGTGATACCGCCCATACCCACCGAGTGATGGTTACGGCCGGTGAGTAGTGCCTGGCGCGTCGGCGAGCACAACGCAGTGGTGTGGAACCGCGTGTACTTCAAACCTCTGGCCGCGAGCTTCTCGAAGTTAGGGGTGCTACACGGCCCACCGAAGGCGCTCGTGGCACCGTAGCCGACGTCGTCGATCAGAATGACCACCACGTTGGGCGCGCCCTCCGGTGGGCGTACGTCGTTGATCGGTGGATAGCTCGTGTCGGGGTCCTTGGCGTCATACGTCGTCAAGCCGACATGCGCGACGTCGGGAATGGGAAGGATGTCTCGCCGCACCGAGTCCATGGTCGTACCTGCTGGACGCGGCAAATCTCGAACCACCTGCTTGGGCACGAGACCGCCAGACTATGCGGCGGCACCCGCCCCCGTCGGGCTTTTAACGGAGGTGCAAACCCACTTCACCGACACGTCATCTAGGTGTCGCTGTTGCCGCTCCAGCGAACCATGTCGAGCGCAACGGCGACCTGCACGCTATTCACGTTCAGCGGACGTGGTAGCAATTGTTCCGCACGGGAAATGCGTCGCAACAAAGTGTTTCGGTGGGTGTATAGCCGCGCCGCCGCACGCGAGGCGTTGCACTGCTCGTTGACGAAAGTGAGCACGGCCGCACGGAGATCGGGCGCGGCGGTCGCCAGCTTTCCCAGCGTTTGTTTGACGAACTGATCGGCCCGGTCGGGGTCCTGACTGATCAAACACACCAGCTCGACGTCCTTGAAACCGGCGACACGTTGCGTGGAGTTCAGTCGCACCAACATGCGTTGCGTGGTGACGGCATCGAGGTGGCTGCGGCGGAATCCCTCGATGCCACGGGCGGTCGACCCCACGGCTACGCGAACCCCGGGTATCCGGTCCATGACTTCCTCCAGGCGTGCAAGATCCGGTGCTACGTCGCCCGGCATCCATACCCATCGGGTGGCAGCGCTTGCGATAACGCTGAGCGGGCGCTGCGCGTCGGCGCCGTCTACCAACGCCTCCGTGGCGCGGTCCAGCTGGCTGGAATCGCAGTCGGGCTCCCCCCAGACGACAGCAGCGGTGTGGATCTGGTCGAGGCCGTAGCCGAGCCGTGCTTCGGCTCGGTGCTTGCTGATCGGCGCTCCGTCGAGGATCAGTGCGACGGCTTCGCGTCGCTCCGCATGCGATCCCCGGGTCAGCTCGTCGCGCTCGACTTGAATCTGCTCGGCAATACCCGCGATCGTCGCGTCGACGAACTCGAATAGCGACCGCGCCGATACGTCGAGCAATTCGCGCAACTCGTCCGGGTCCGAGGTCAACGCGAAAGCAATCGCCATCCACCGCTGCCATGCGACGTTCTGGCCGACCCGATAGGCCTGCAGCGCCGACTCGCTGAGGCCGCGCCGCACCAGATCGCGGGCGATGGCGAGCGGTTCAGGGCCAACGTTGGCAGGTACCGGCGCTCCGGGGTCACTGACGTTGGCCGCGGCCCAATGCAGCAGGTTGGCGCGGGTACTCCTGCGGGTCGCCGCATTCAGAACGGGATCGTCGGCGAGTTCCTGCACGTTCGCCACCGATAACGTCGCCTGGTCCATTTCCTCGAGCCACTCGGACTGGGCGTTGAGGACCAGCTCGGCGCCGTGCCTGATCAGCTCGCGTATCCGGTCGGACGGGCGTTCCCACTCCACTGGTGCAGTTTGCACTATATGGACGTGACATTGATGCATTTTGATCTCGTGTGCCGCGACTCGTTCGCCGATGATTGAAGCCACCAACACACCACCCACCCCTTAAGCAGGAGACGCGCGAATGTCCACAACCTCCATCGCGACCGGCATCGAACACGTCGACGTGCTGATCGTCGGCGCCGGTATCTCGGGCATCGGGGCGGCGTACTACCTGCAGACCGAGCAGCCCAACAAGACCTTCGCGATCCTGGAGGCCCGGGGCGCGACGGGTGGCACCTGGGACCTGTTCCGCTACCCGGGCATCCGCTCCGATTCGGACCTGCACACGTTCAGCTACGAGTTCAAGCCCTGGGAGGACGACAAGGCGATCGCCGGCGCCGATGCCATCCTGGCCTACCTCCGCGAGACGGCCGCCGAGAACAACATCGACGACAAGATCCGGCTGCACCACAAGGTGCTCAGCGCCGCCTGGTCAACCGACGACGCCCGATGGCTGGTCGAGACCGAACGCACCGACACCGGCGAGCGACGGACGATGAGCTGCGGTTGGCTGTTCTGCGCCGGCGGCTATTACCGCTACGACCAAGGCTTCACACCGGAGTTCGAGGGTCGCGAGCGCTTCGGCGGCCAGATCGTGCATCCGCAGCACTGGCCCGAAGACCTCGACTACAGCGGCAAGCGCGTGGTGGTGATCGGCAGCGGCGCAACCGCCGTCACCTTGATTCCGTCGATGGCCGGCACTGCAGCCCACGTGACGATGCTGCAGCGCTCGCCCACCTACGTGATGCCCTTGCCGTCCGAGGACGCCATCGCCAACGCGTTGCGCGGGCTGCTCGGCGCGAAGCTCGCCTACGCAATCACCCGGCGCAAGAACGTCATTCAGCAGCGTGCGATCTACCGGCTCTGCCAGCGGTACCCACGTAGCGCCAAGCGGGTCCTCCGCTACCTCAACGCCCGGCTGCTGCCCAAGGACTATCCCGTCGACGAGCATTTCAAGCCCGCCTACAACCCGTGGGACCAGCGGCTGTGCGTCGTCCCCGACGGCGACCTGTTCAAGGCCATCAGCGCCGGAGACGCTTCCGTAGTCACCGATCGCATCACGACCTTCACCGAGCGCGGCATTCTGCTCGAGTCAGGCCTCGAACTCGAGGCCGACATCATCGTGACCGCCACCGGCCTGAACCTTCAGGCGTTCGGCGGTGTGGCCATGACCGTTGACGGCATCGAGGTGAACGTGGCCGACAGGGTGGCGTTCAAGGGCTTCATGCTCGACGGCGTTCCGAACTTCGCGTTCACCTTCGGCTACACCAACTCCTCCTGGACTCTCAAGGTCGGCCTGGTGGGTGACCACTTCTGCCGGCTCCTCGCCCATCTGGACGCCAATGGCCACAACATCTGCTACCCGCAGATCAACGACCCGCAGATGGCCACGCACCCGTTTCTCGGCATCGGCTCCGGCTACGTCCAGCGATCCATCGACCAGTTCCCGCGGCGGGGCGACGACGGCCCCTGGCAGGTCATCATGGATTACAACCACGACGCCAAGATCCTTCGTGAGGGCCCGGTCGAAGATGAGAACCTGCGATTCACCTCCAATATCGCGGCATCCGTGGACGCGCGCGACCTGGTATTGACCGCCTGACGCCGATGGCCGTCAGGCCACCCAATAGGCCTGGGCCTTAATGGATTTGCGCGGAATGCCGTAGTCCTCGCGGAACACCTTGGCGACCGCGCGGGTGGTGCGGTTGTCGCACGCCACCCAGTCGAAGTGATCCGACGCGTCGAACGCCGATGATGTCACAGCCTGCACCAGTGCCCCGCCGTAGTTCTTGCGGTCCACCCACCCGACGTCGCACCCTGTGCCCAACTGGATGCCACGCCGTCGTGCAGCGCGAACTCGATGTCGACGGCCTGTCGTCTGGCATACCTCACCATCTACGGGATCGAGACTGCGCAGAGATCGCGAAAAACGCGGGAAAACGCGATCTGTCTGGGCCCACGCGAAGCCGGGGACAGTCTCGGCGGGCTGGTTAGCGGGGGCGCACGCGGGTGAAGCGGTGCAACAGCCAGGCCAGCGGCACCGTCACCACGAACGTGACGATGAACAGGATGCCCATCGAGCCGGTGTAGATCGGAAACCGGAGGATCTCGACCATCACCAGTTCCATCGTCAGAAGGTGGATCAGGAAGATCTCGTAGGAGACCTCGCCGAGAAACACCATCGGTCGGGACGCCAGAAACCTCGCGTAGAGACCGCGATCCTCCAGCGCGAGCGGCGCCACCATGAGCGTGGCGATCACCGCGTAGAAGCCCGCCTTCACCAGCGCCTCCCGCAGTTCCGCCGGTGATGTGGTGGGTGCACCTCCGATGGGCGTGGACACGATGAAGTAGCACGCCACCGCGAGCGGAATACACGCCAGCGCATACGCCCGAACGCCCAGCGGCTGCAGCGCCGCCAGCATCATTCCGCCGATGAACCACAGCAGGTACGTCGGCAACCACAGCCGCGCCCCGTCGGGCAGAAAGTCCGTGGTGTGCACGAGGATCAGCCATGCCGGGGTGATCAACGCCAACCCGCCGAGCCCCGCCAACAGCATGCGCGGCCGCCACCGGCGTCGGCACAACACGACGAGCAGCAGGTAGGCGAGCGCCGGCAGCACGACGTAGAACCCGACCTCGACCGCCAGGCTCCACATCTGCGTAAGTCCTTGGTGCAGGAACGAATACAGGTAGTTGTCGGTGTAGATCTGGGTCAGCGTGAGATTGCGGAACAGTCCTTCCCAGGTGTGTCCGGGGTTCGGCCCGGCCGTACGGAAGTGGTACAGCAGATAGGCCGCCAGCACGGTGACGACGTAGGCGGGCATGATGCGTCGCACCCGGTGCCAGGCGTAGCGGCGCACCGACGGCGGCGCACCACCCGACGCGGCCGCCTTCACCCACGGCCCGAACAACAGAAACCCGGAGAGCACGAAGAAGATCGGCACGCCGATCTCCGCACGCGAGAAGACCAATCCCGCGTAGCCGTGCGTGTACTTGCCTGTGGTGTACGCGGCATGGGTGAGCATGACGAGCAGGGCTGCCACCGCGCGAATTCCGGTGAGCGAGGCAACCCGCTCGGGCCCGCTGATGGATTCCAGGCCGCCCTGTGCGTCGACGTTTCTCGACAGGGTCATTTGGATTTGTGGCTGGGTTTCCCGCCCTTGCGCGGCGGACGATCGGGTTGCAGGTTGATCAGGATGCCCTGAATGCGGGTGCGCTCCAAGCCTTTCACGGTCTCGCGGGACAGCTTGACGGGCAACTCCACCAGCGAGTGGTCGGGCCGGATCGATATGTGCCCGAAATCGCTGCGGCTCAGACCGCCCTCGTTCGCGATCGCGCCGACGATCGCACCCGGGCTCACCTTGTGCCGCTTGCCCACCGCGATGCGGTAGGTCGCAAAGCCCTCACCGGGCCTGCGCGATTGTTTCGGTCCGCGATCGGACCGCTCAGGCCGGTCGTCGCGGCGACGCTTCTCCGGCGGGGGTTCCGACATCAGGAACTGCTCGCCGTCGCGTGCCTGTGCCGCCAGGGCGGCGGCGATGTCCACCATCGGGACGTCGTTCTCGCGCTCGTAGTCCTCGATCATCCGCCGGAACAGTTCGAAGCCGGGAGCACCCAGCGCGTCGGTGATCGAGTCCCGAAACTTCTCCACGCGCTGTGCGTTGACGTGATCGATGGTGGGCAGTTCGGCTTCGGTGAGTTGTTGGCGCGTAGCCCTTTCGATGGATTTGAGCATGTGCCGCTCGCGTGGCGATACGAACAGCAGCGCCTGTCCGGACCGGCCCGCGCGGCCGGTGCGTCCGATCCGGTGCACGTAGGACTCGGTGTCGTGGGGGATGTCGTAGTTCAGCACGTGCGAGATGCGCTCGACGTCCAGGCCGCGGGCGGCCACATCGGTGGCAACCAGGATGTCGACCGTGCCGTCTTTCAGCGCGGCGATGGTGCGCTCGCGCTGTGCCTGCGGGATGTCGCCGTTGATGGCCGCCGCTGCAAAACCACGCGCCCGCAGTTTCTCGGCGACCTCCTCGGTGGCCTGCTTGGTGCGGACGAAGACGATCATCGCCTCGAACGACTCGACCTCGAGAAGCCGGGTGAGCGCGTCCATCTTCCGTGGACCGGAGACCTGGATGTAGCGCTGCGTGATGTTCTCTGCGGTGGCGGTTTTCGACTTGACCGACACCTCGACGGCGTCGTGCAGATACTTCTTGGTGATCTTGCGGATGGCCGGCGGCATCGTGGCGGAGAACAGCGCCACCTGCTTGTACTCGGGAGTGTCGGCAAGGATGCGTTCGACGTCCTCGGCGAAGCCCATCTGGAGCATCTCGTCGGCCTCGTCGAGCACCAGGTAGTCGAGGTGGGTGAGGTCGAGGGTGCCCTTCTCCAGGTGGTCGATCACCCGACCCGGCGTACCGACCACCACCTGGGCGCCACGTCGCAGCCCCGCCAGTTGCGGACCATAGGAGGAGCCGCCGTAGATCGGCAACACGTTGATCTGGGGCAGATGCGCGCCGTAGCGGCTGAACGCCTCGGCGACCTGCAGCGCGAGTTCCCGCGTCGGCGCCAGCACCAACGCCTGCGTGACCTTTTTGGCGGGGTCGATCTTGGACAGAATCGGGATGGCGAAGGCGGCGGTCTTTCCGGTTCCGGTCTGGGCGAGGCCGACGACGTCGGAGCCGGCCATCATCGGCGGGATAGTCGCGGCCTGGATGGCCGAGGGCGACTCGTATCCGACGTCGGAGACAGCCCGCAGCACCGAAGGGTGTATCTGCAGGTCGTCGAAGGTCAGATCGGCAGTCAGATCTGCCCGGCTCGCATCCGGATCGGAGGACGTCATCAGTCGTCGAGTCTAGTGCCCGCCACGTCGCCGACCCGCCGTACGGCCTGCCCAATCGTCGGCACCGGTTTCGGTACGGTGCGCAACGTGAAGTGGGCGGTCGTGATTTTCGTGGCGGCACTGGCCGTTGCCGGATGCGGTTCGAGCGACTCCACCGTCTCGAAAACACCGGGGCCGTCCGTCACCACGCCTGCCCCCGCGGCCGCCGCGCCTGCGCCTGCGGTGGTCCCGTCGGGTCCCGTCGCAGCCCCCACCGCCGAGGCCGACCCGTGCGACGTCAACCTCGCCGCATCCGAGATCGTCACGGCGGTGTCCGCATTGCCGCGTGACCCGAGAAGCAACCAGGGCTGGAACCCCGAACCGCTGGCAGGCAACTACAACGAATGCGCGCAGCTGTCCGTGGTGATCGTCAAGGCCAACACCAACGCGGAGAACCCGAACACCCGCGCGGTGATGTTCCATCTCGGCAAGTTCATCCCCACCGGGGTACCGGATACCTACGGCTTCAACGGCATTGACGACTCCGTCAGCACCGGCGACACCGTCGCGCTGCGGTACTCCAACGGAGTTTCCGGGCTCGACAGCGTCGTCAAGTTCCGCTGGAACGGCAACGGCGTCGAGCTCATCGGCAACACGCCCGGCTAGCGCTTACGCCGAACGTGGGTTACCCGCACACCGTTTGCGCCGAAGTGTGCGTCAAGCCCACACTCGGCTAGCCGGATCCAGCCACGCGATGCGCGCGTCGAGTCGAATGTCATCCGAATGAGGCCAACCCGCCTCTCGCATCGCGTCGCGCACGCGCGCCAGAAACACATGTGGCCGAAAGCGCAGAAGATCTCGGCTCACTCGGATGATCAACCAGCCTTGGGCCGCCAAGTTGGCAAGCCGGTCGATGTCTCGGGCGTGCTGCTCAGGGTCGTCCCAATGTTGCGGACCGTCGTATTCGACGCCCACCTTCCATTCGTCCCACCCCATGTCGATGCGACCGACGAAAGAGCCGTACTCATCCACGACGACGATCTGGGTTCGCGGCCTCGGGAAACCCGCAGCGATGAGCAGTAGCCGCGTCCGGGTTTCCTGCGGGGACTCGGCGCCACCGTCCATCAGTTCGACCACACGCCGCAACTGCACAATTCCGCGGGCACCGCGACGATCGGCCGCGAGGCGCTCAACATCCAGCGGCTTGAGGCCTGTCGCATTCGCCAGCGCGTCCACCCGGATGATCGCCGTCTCGAGGCGCGCCCGTCGGCCGATATCGAACGCGGTCCGCGCCGTTGTCGTCGCGGGCACATCGCCGACGACGCATACCTCCTCGTCCCGGAGTTTCATCCGGTGGATCACGACGCCGTCGACATCGCAGATGTCTTTACGAATTAGCTCCGCGGGAAGTTGCGGGTCGATCCATCGCGAACCGTGCAGGGCCGCAGCGGACAATCCTGCGACGGTCGCGTTTCGCCGCGACCACAGCCAAGCAGCCATGGCTCGTCTCTCTGGCGTGAGCTCGATGTCGTTGCGCAGATAGACATTGCGATACACCATTCGGTAGCGACTAGCCAAAGCTCGTCTGGTTACTGCGCCTGCAGCCACTGCCTCAGTGCCGATGAACGGCAAGGATTCCTGATTCATGCGCCCACCGTCGGCGCCCGGTCCCACACTGAACGGCCGCCGCAACCCTGCGACCGCGCGGGCTGTGGATGAACGAGCCAATGTGGATGGACGAGTGTGGGCTTGTGTCACGCCGAGGCGACATTTTGTGTGCGGGTAACCCACGTTCGCGCCGGAAGTGAAATGTCGTACAGCTCACATACAGTGGCATCGTGTTCGTCGCCTCCGACGGGGCCCACGCCCGCGTCATCTACAGCGCATCCGACCTCGCAGCCGCCTCCCGCTGCGAGTACGCACTGCTGCGCGCGTTCGACGCCAAACTCGGACGCGGCCCTGCCGTCTCCGTCGAAGACGAACTGCTGGCCCGCACCGCCAAGCTCGGCGGCGAGCACGAACAGCGCCACCTCGACGAGCTTCGCGAACTGTCCCAGGAGAACGTCGCGATCATCGGCAGGCCCGAATACACCGTGGCCGGGCTGACCGCGGCGGCCCAGGCCACCATGCGCGCCGTCGAACGCCGGGCGCCGGTGGTCTATCAGGCCGCGATGTTCGACGGCCGGTTCGTCGGTTTCGCCGACTTCCTGGTACTGGACTCCGAGCAGTACCGGCTGCGGGACACCAAGCTCGCGCGTTCGGTCAAGGTCGAGGCCCTCCTTCAGCTCGCCGCCTACGCCGACACGCTGGCCCGCGCCGGCGTCCCGGTGGCCCCTGACGTGGACCTGGTGTTGGGCGACGGCGCCACCGCGAGCTACCGCGTCGACGAACTGCTGCCGGTGTACCTCCAGAGGCGCGCCGCCCTGCAACGTCTGCTCGACGACCACGTCGCGGGCGACGCCGCCGTCACGTGGGAGGACGAGGGCGTGCGGGCATGCTTCCGCTGCCCGGAGTGCGAGATTCAGGTCCGCGCCCACGATGATCTGCTGCTCGTGGCCGGCATGCGGGTGAGCCAGCGGGCCCGCCTCATCGACGCGGGTGTCACCACCGTCGCCGAGCTCGCCGAGCACAGCGGTCCCGTACCCGAACTCGCGCCACGGACCGTGGCGTCGCTGACGGCACAGGCACGGTTGCAGATCACCCCGAAGGTGAACGGCAAGCCCGCCTACGAGGTGATCGACGCGCAGCCGTTGATGGTGCTGCCCGACGCGAACAAGGGCGACCTGTTCTTCGACTTCGAGGGCGACCCGCTGTGGACCGCCGACGGTCGGCAATGGGGACTCGAATACCTGTGGGGCGTGCTGACCGTTGCAGGACCAGCCGGCTCGCCGTCTGCTACCGACGAGTTCCACCCATTCTGGGCGCACGACCGGTCCAGCGAGCGTCAGGCGCTGGTCGACTTCCTCGCGATGGTGCGCAAGCGCCTCAAGCGGTACCCGGACATGCACATCTACCACTACGCGGCCTACGAGAAGAGCACGCTGCTTCGGCTGGCCGGCCGCTACGGGGTCGGTGAGAACGATGTCGACGACCTGCTCCGCAACGGCATCCTGGTCGACCTTTACCCCTTGGTGCGCAAGAGCATTCGGGTCGGCACCGAGAACTACAGCATCAAGTCGCTGGAGCCGTTGTACATGGGCAACGAACTGCGCAGCGGCGAGGTGACGACGGCAACCGACTCCATCACGCAGTACGCGCGCTACTGCGCGCTGCGTGACGAGGGACGAGCCGATGAAGCAGCCGCCGTGCTCAAGGAGATCGAGGACTACAACGTCTACGACTGCCGGTCCACGCGCCGGCTGCGCGACTGGATGATGGCGCGCGCCATCGAATCCGGTGTCCCACCGCGTGGCCCCCAACCGGTGCGCGACGACGAGGTGGTCGATCTCGGCGACGACCTCGACCGCAAGTTGTGCAAGTTCGCCGGCGACGGCGTCGAACAGCGGACCGCCGAGCAGACGGCCGTCGCGATGGTCGCCGCGGCCCGGGGGTTCCACCGACGCGAGGACAAGCCGTTCTGGTGGGGTCACTTCGACCGGGTCAACAATCCCGTCGACGAATGGGCCGACAACGGCGATGTCTTCATCGCCGAGAAGGCGCAGATCGTCGCCGACTGGCACCAGCCGCCGAAAGCGCGCAAGCCGCAGCGGCACGTGCGGCTGTTCGGCGCGATCGCCAACGGCGAGCTGGCCAAAGACATGTACGCGTTGTACGACCCGCCCGCGCCCGCGGGCCTGGCCGACGACCCCGACCGCCGCGCGTTCGGGTCGGTCACAGTGATCGAGTGCGACAACCCCGAGGCGCCGACCCAGGCCGTCGTCGTCGAGAAGCAGCCCAAGGACGGCGACGTCTTCGACCAGGTGCCGTTCGCGCTGACGCCGGGACCGCCGATCAACACCAAGCCACTGCAGGAGTCGATCGAACAGACCGCGGCCGCCGTCGCCGCCGGACTGCCCAATCTGCCCTGCGACGCCGTGACCGACATCCTGCTGCGCAAGGCTCCCCGCACGGTCAGCGGCGGGCCGCTGCCCCGCAGCGGGTCGATCGCCGACGACATCACCGCCGCCCTGCAGGACCTCGATTCGTCCTACCTCGCGGTGCACGGGCCGCCGGGCACCGGCAAGACGTTCACCTCGGCCAGGGTGATCGCGCGACTGGTCAACGAACGCGCCTGGCGCATCGGCGTGGTCGCGCAGTCGCACGCGGTCGTCGAGAACCTCTTCGGCGACGTCCTGGCTGCCGGCGTCGACGGTGAACACGTCGCCAAGAAGATCAACACCGTCAACTGCGGCTGGACCGAGCTCGCCAACCCTGAGTTCGCCGGCTACATCTCCGACCACGCTGCGCGCGGCATGGGCTGCGTCGTCGGCGGGACCGGGTGGGACTTCGCCAACGCCAACAAGATTCCGCGGCTGGCGCTCGATCTGCTCGTCGTCGAGGAGGCCGGCCAGTACAGCATCGCCAACACGATCGCGGTCGCACCGTCGGCCCGCAACCTGATGCTGCTCGGCGACCCGCAACAGCTTCCACAGGTAAGCCAGGGCACCCATCCCGAGCCCGTCGACACGTCGGCGCTGGGTTGGCTCATCGACGGAAAGCACACGCTGCCAGCCGAACTCGGCTACTTCCTCGACCGGTCGTACCGCATGCACCCGGCGGTGTGTGGCGCTGTCTCGCGGCTGTCGTACGACGGCAGGTTGCAGTCGTACGACGAGGTGACCGCCGCACGCACCCTGGAGGGGCGGCCGCCCGGAGTGAGGGCGATTTCCGTCGACCATGACGGCAACTCCACCGACAGCCCCGAGGAAGCCGACGCGATCGTCGCCGAGATCCGCGGCCTGCTCGGCACCCCGTGGGCCGATGAGGACGGCACCGTGCCACTGGCGCAGAAGCACGTGTTGGTGGTGACGCCCTACAACGCTCAGGTGGTGACGTTGCGGCGGCGACTCGACACCGCGGGCCTGACCGGGGTCGAGGTGGGCACCGTCGACAAGTTCCAGGGCAGGCAGGCTCCGGTGGTGTTCGTGTCGATGACCGCATCGTCGGCCGACGACGTGCCACGCGGAATCGCGTTCCTGCTCAACCGGAATCGGCTCAACGTCGCGGTCAGTCGGGCCAAGTACCTCTGCGTGGTCGTGCGCTCGCCGCTGCTGACCGAATACCTGCCGGGTACCCCGGACCGCCTCGTCGAGTTGGGCGCGTTCCTGTCGCTGACTTCCTGAGCCGCCGGACGTCGGCGACGTCGACGTTCCGACGCTGTGGTACACCCCTGGGATGAGCTTGACCGACCGGCTGGCGGAAATCGTCGGCACCGGCTACGTCAGCACCGACTCCGACGTGCTCGACGGCCGCAGTGTCGACCACACCGGCCGCTACCGCGGGCGGGCCAGTGTGCTGGTGCGGCCGGGGTCGGCGGACGAAACCGCCGCGGTCCTGCGCGAGTGCCGCGATGCGGGCGTCTACGTCACCGTCCAAGGTGGCCGGACGTCCCTGGTGGCCGGCACGGTGCCCGAACACGACGACGTGTTGTTGTCGACCGAGCGACTTCGCGAGGTCGACGAGGTCGATGTCCTCGAGCGGCGGGTCCGGGTGGGGGCCGGCGTCACGCTGGCCGAGGTGCAGCGTGCGGCGACAGCCGCCGGGCTGGTGTTCGGTGTGGACCTGGCCGCGCGGGACTCCGCGACCGTCGGCGGCATGGCGTCGACGAACGCCGGCGGGCTGCGCACGGTCCGCTACGGCAACATGGGTGAGCAGGTCATCGGTCTGGACGTGGCGCTGCCCGGCGGCGCCGTGGTGCGCCGCCACAGCCGGGTCCGAATGGACAACACCGGCTACGACCTGGCCTCGCTGTTCATCGGCGCCGAAGGCACGCTCGGCGTCATCACCGCCCTGGACCTGCGTCTGCATCCCACGCCCAGGAGTCGGGTGACGGCGATCTGCGGGTTCGCCGACCTGGAGGCGCTTGTCGAGGCGGGCCGCGCATTCCGTGAGATGGACGGCATCGCGGCACTGGAGTTGATCGACGCCCGCGCCAGCGCGCTGACCGCCGAGCACGCCGGTGTATCGGCGCCCGTCGACGGCGCCTGGCAGCTGCTGATCGAGTTGGCCGGTGATACCGACCAGACCGAACGCCTCGCCGACGCGCTCGAGGGCGCACGGTTGGCGGACGAGCCGGCAGTCGGCGTCGATGCGGCCGCGCAGCAGCGGTTGTGGCAGGTGCGCGAGGCCGTCGCCGAGGTACTCGGCGTGTACGGTCCGCCCTTGAAATTCGATGTCTCGCTGCCTCTTTCGGTGATCCCGGCGTTCGCAGTCGACGCCGCCGAACTGGTCGCCGGACTCGCACCGGATGCGATCCCGGTGCTGTTCGGCCACATCGGCGAAGGAAATCTGCATCTCAATCTGGTGCGGTGCGCGCTGGACGCCGACCGCGAGCACGAGCTGTACTCGACGATGATGGCGCTGATCTCGCGCCTGGGCGGCAATGTCAGCTCCGAGCATGGCGTCGGCACCCGCAAGCGGGACTACGTCGGGATGTCGCGCACGGACGCCGATATCGCGGCTATGCGCGCGGTCAAGGCCGCATTCGATCCCACCGGCTATCTGAATCCCGCGGTGCTCTTCGGCTAACTGATTCCGCGCGAGAAGACGCAAAAGGTCCCAAAACCGCGGCGTGTCGGGGATTTTTGCGTCTGCTCGCGTGGGTCCAGCTCGCGCGGAAGCTTCAGTCCCGCCACGGCGACGAATGGCGACCGTGGCGCGAGGCGTCGCCGGGATCGTCGCGGGAATGCCTGCCGTGGGACTCGAACCAGAACTGCCGAGGCTCCGACTCCTCCTCCCGTAACCGGTGACGCGACGGCCGTTCGTGATGACCTCCAACGCGATGGCGTGCCTCACCGCTCGCCGAAGGGTGGTCACCGGCCAGGTCGGCGCTGTAGGCGTCGGCATCCGGGGGTCCGGGGTCGGCGATCGACCGTCGACGGTCCACCGACTGGAAGCGCTGCTCGTCGTCGATATGAAACCCGTTGTGCGCGAAGCCGATCGGTTCGGCGACCGGATTCGCGGGCGGAAGCTTATCCTCGGCGAGCAGGATGTCCAGAATGTCCCCCTGCCCTTCGGGCGGGCGGTGCCCCCAGCGCCACGAGTCACGGTCGGGTTCGCGTGCCGGCGTCGGTTTCGCAGTGGCCACCGGCGGCCACTCATCCTCGGTCATGTGGTGCCAGGTTTCGACCGGCTCGTCATGCCAGACATCGGCGGGCGCGTGCAGCACATGTGGGGCGCGCGAGGCCAGCGGCTCGGTGGCGGGCTCGGCATCTTCAGGCTTCGCCGACACCGGTTCCGCGTCGTCCCACGACACCGTGTACTCGAGGTACTCGTCGTCGTCGGTGAACGAGTCGTCGCCGCCGTGCTCGACGGGGTAGCCGGGGCCGCGGTCCGCGTCATCGGCTCGGTCATCGTGGAACACGCTCGATCGTTGGTCGCCGAAACCCAGCAGGAACAGCGCCGCGCCCACCCCGAACAACGCGAAGAAGGCCGGCAGCAGCAGGGTCTGCGACATCGCGGCGGAGAACGGTTCGTGCAGGAACGGAGGCAGTCGCGCCACCGCACCTTCGCCGCGCGGTGACTCCACGGCCATCGGCGGCAACTCGGAACTGATCCGCCACGTCATGAAGGCCGCCATGCCCGCGCTGCCCAGCACAGAGCCGACCTGACGGGTGGTGTTGTAGACCCCTGAGCCCGCACCGGCCAACTGTGGCGGCAGGTTGCGGGTGGCGGTCGCGGCCAGCGGCGACCAGATGAACGCCATGCCGATGCCGGTCACCGTCAATGGCAGCACCACCCGCCAGATCGCGGTGGTGGGCGTCATTTCGATCGACAACCACGTCAACGAGATCGCCACCAACGAGAAGCCGAAGCCGATCACGGGGCGCGGATGCGACCTGTCGACGATTCGACCGACGAACGGTGCGAGCACGCCCGTGGCGATGGCCATCGGCGCAACCACCAGCGCCGAACGCGTCGGCGACAGCCCGCACACCGCCTGGGCGTAGAACATGACCGGCACGATCATCGCGGTAACGACGAAACCGATGGTGGCCACGCCGATGTTGGACAGCGAGAAATCTCGGTCGCGGAAGATCTGCAGCGGGACCAGTGGGTCGTTGGGATTGACGTACTGCCAACACAGGAACGCGGCCATGAAGAAGATGCCGCCGGCGATCGTGCCCCACACCCACGGTGCCCAATCGTGCGACTGTCCCTCCTGCAGGGCGAACACGATCATGAACATGCCGATCCCCGACAGCGCCATACCGATCAGATCGAAGCCCTGCTTCTGGGTGTCCAGTTGCGGAATCAGCCACAGGGCCAGGCCCAAGCCGATGATGCCGACGGGCACGTTGACGAAAAAGATCCACTGCCAGCCCAGCCCGTCGACCAACAGTCCACCGGCCAGCGGACCGACCAGTGTGGCCACGCCCGCGGTCGCGCCCCACACGCTCATCGCGACACCACGTCGCTCGGCGGGGAAGATGCGCGTGATCGTCGACAGCGTCTGCGGTGTGAGCAGGGCGGCCCCGACGCCTTGTACGACCCGGGCGACGATCAGCATGCCGATGCTGTCGGCCAGCCCACACCACAACGATGCGACGGTGAAGACCGTCAAACCCAGCAGATAGAGGTTCTTCGGCCCGAACCTGTCGCCGAGGCGGCCCGCCACCAGCAGCGGAACCGCATAGGCGAGAAGGTAGGCGCTGGTCACCCAGATGACGGAGTCGTAGCTGGCCCCGAGCTTGTCCATGATGGCCGGGTTGGCGACCGAGACGATGGTCGCGTCGACCAGGATCATGAAGAACCCGACCAGCATCGCCCACAGCGCGTTCCACGGGTTCGCCGTAGGAGCGGTGGTTCGCCGCATCCCGGGGGCGCGGTCGTCGTGCCGGGTGGTCAGGGTCATCTCATCGACTAATTACTCAACGATTCAGCCGACGCTACGGATGGTGGCGAATCCCGACAAGTCAGGAATCGCGCCAGATACCGCCGGGAGAACCGTCAGGCCGGCTCGGGGACGGCGTCGCCGGTGACGCCGTCTGCGGGTTCCGCTGCCGGCGTACCAACCGCCAGTAGCGCGAACAACGCGACCACCATACCGACCGTCATCACGAGCGCGAGTGCGAACTCGGTGTTGCCGAGCACACCGACCAGCGGCGCGATGGCCGCGCCAAGGCCGAACTGAGCCGCGCCGAGCAACGCCGCTGCGGTGCCCGCGGCCTCGGGATGCCGGGACAACGCGACGGCCGGGGCGTTGGGAATGACAAGGCCCATCGCGGCCAGGATCGCCCACACGGGCAGGACGAACCCGAGTAGCCCGCCGATGCGCGCCAGCGATAGGGCCACGAAGACGACGCCTGCCAGCGAGGCGGCCGCCAGCGCCCACAGCGCGATGGTCTGCGGCGAGAACCGGCGCAGCAATACGACATTGAACTGGGTGGCGCCGATCAGCGCGATGGCACCCGCCCCGAACACCAGCGCGAACGCCTGCTGGTCCAGGCCGTAATGGCCCTGCAGCACGAATGCCGCCCCCGCGATGTAGGCGAAGAGACCGGACATGCCGAGCGCGCCGACGAGGACCAGTACGACGAAGCGGACGTCGCGCAGCACCTCGACGTAGGTGGCCGCGATGCTGCGTACCCGCAGCGGCCTGCGATGCGACACCGGCAGCGTCTCCGGCAGCGCCAGCGCGGCCACCACCAGCAGGGCCCCGGCCAGGACCACCAACACCGCGAACACCCAATGCCAGGAGGCCTTCAAGAGCACCGCTGCGCCGAGGGACGGCGCGACCACCGGCGCCACGCCGAGCACCAGCATCAGTCTCGACATGACGGTGGCGGCGGCCGAGCCCGCGAACAGGTCGCCGACGACGGCGATCGCCACCACCATCCCCGCGGCGGCGCCCATCCCCTGCAGCCCGCGCGCCACGCCCAGCACGGCGATGTTCGGCGCGAACAGGCACAGCAGCGACGCCACCATGTGCAGCACGATGCCCGCCATCAGCGGCCTGCGACGGCCCAGCGAGTCCGACAGCGGGCCGACGATCAGCTGGCCCAGCCCGAGGCCCGCGAGGGTCCCGGTGAGCGTGAGCTGCGCGACCGACGACGACACTCCGAGGTCGTCGGCGATCTTCGGCAGAGCAGGCAGATACATGTCGATGGTGAGCGGGCCCAGCGCGACCATGACGCCGAGGAGGATGATCATCCGGGTGCGGCTCGGCGACTTCGACTCCTGTCCGGAGGTCACGGAATCGGCAGTCGTCAGGTCCACAACGGAGGATGTTGCCATGAAGATGGTTAGCGCCGCTTCCCAATAATTTCTTCCCGTTTTCTCAGACAGTGAGCGCGATCACGTTCTCCGCACCCGCCGCCAGTGTTCGTGCGTTCACATAGGGCTAGCCTGAGAGGCCAGCCGTTTCGGACAGGGAGGCCGCACATGAGTGCCCGGTCAAAGGCCAAGACCCAGCTGGAGGCGACGACGGACGAAAGTCCGAGTGCCGCGGCGAAGGTGCTTTCGTCGATCATCGAACGAGGCGCACGCGTACAGGCGCCCGCCGTCAAGGCGTACGTCGACCGCCTCCGCGCGCACAGCCCCAACGCCACCCCCGCCGAGATCGTCACGAGGCTGGAAAAGCAATACCTCGCCGCGGTGATGGCCAGCGGTGCCGCTGTGGGCACCGCGGCCGCCTTCCCTGGGATCGGGACGCTGGCCGCGATGTCGGCCGTCGCGGGCGAGACGGTGGTCTTCCTGGAGGCGACGTCGGTGTTCGTGCTGGCTGTCGCCGAGGTGCATGGCATTCCCGCCGATCATCGGGAGCGCCGTCGGGCCCTGGTGCTGTCGGTACTCGTCGGCGAGGAGAGCAAGCACGCGGTGGCCGACCTGCTCGGCCCGGGCCGTACGAGCGGCTCCTGGATCTCCGACGGGGCGGCGACGTTGCCGTTGCCCGCGGTGTCACAACTGAACTCACGCCTGCTGAAGTACTTCGTCAAGCGCTACACGCTCAGGCGCGGAGCGATCGCCTTCGGCAAGTTGCTCCCGGTCGGCATCGGCGCCGTCGTCGGCGGCGTGGGCAACCGGCTGATGGGCAAGCGCATCGTGGCCAACGCGCGCAAGGCGTTCGGCAATCCGCCACCGCGCTGGCCGGCGGCGCTTCACGTGCTGCCCGCGCCGCGAAACTAGCCGTCAACGCGCGCGGTTCCGACCACAACGACCATAAGGCGGTTGTGATGGTCTGGCTGAAGCATGAGCGATAGCCTTTAGTCAGCGGATAGGCGGGTAACCGTACAGAACGTGGCGAGCGCGCAGCGCGCGCCTGGAGCGAAGGAATCGAGGCGAGTAGCTGCCGTGAGCTCACCTTCACCATTCGGGCAGAACGAGTGGCTGGTCGAGGAGATGTATCGCAAGTTCCGCGAGGACCCCTCCTCCGTGGATCCCAGTTGGCATGAATTCCTTGTCGACTACTCCCCCGAGCCGGCCGCCGACAGTCAAACCACCAGCGGCAACGGACAACAGGCGCGCGCGCCGATAGCGCCGCCCGAACCCGCGCCCGCGCCCCCGCCGAAGGCGGCCGAGGGCAAGAGCGCTCCCGCGCCTGCGCCCGCACCGAAGGCCCCCGCACAGAAGGCCCCCGCACAGAAGGACGAGGACAAGGCCGAGGCGGCGCCCGCCAAACCGAAGCCGTCCCCAGCCCCGGCACCCGCAGAGGGCTCGGAAGTGCAGGTGCTGCGCGGCGCGGCGGCCGCGGTGGTCAAGAACATGTCGGCGTCGCTGGAGGTGCCGACCGCGACGAGCGTGCGGGCCATCCCGGCCAAGCTGATGATCGACAACCGCGTCGTCATCAACAACCACCTCAAGCGCACTCGCGGCGGCAAGATCTCGTTCACCCACCTGATCGGCTACGCGCTGGTGCAGGCGGTCAAGAAGTTCCCGAACATGAACCGCCACTTCGCCGAGGTCGACGGCAAGCCCAACGCCGTGACCCCCGAACACGTCAACCTTGGGCTCGCCATCGACCTGCAGGGCAAGGACGGGAACCGTCAGCTGGTCGTGGCGGGCATCAAGCACACCGAAACGATGCGGTTCGGTCAGTTCCTCGCCGCTTACGAGGACATCGTGCGGCGGGCCCGCGACGGCAAGCTGACCGCCGAAGACTTTGGCGGCGTGACGATTTCGCTGACCAATCCCGGCACTATCGGCACCGTGCACTCGGTGCCGCGGCTGATGCGTGGGCAGGGCGCGATCATCGGCGTAGGCGCGATGGAGTACCCGGCCGAGTTCCAGGGCGCCAGCCAGGAACGCATCTCCGAGTTGGGCGTCGGCAAGCTGGTCACTTTCACCTCGACCTACGACCATCGGATCATCCAGGGCGCGGAGTCCGGCGACTTCCTGCGCACCGTGCACGAACTGTTGTTGTCGGACGACTTCTTCGACGAGATCTTCCGCGAACTGGGCATCCCGTACGAGCCGGTGCGCTGGCGCACCGACAACCCCGACTCGATCGAGGACAAGAACGGCCGCGTCCTCGAGTTGATCGCGGCCTACCGCAATCGCGGCCATCTGATGGCCGACATCGACCCGTTGCGATTGGACCAATCCCGCTTCCGCAGCCACCCCGACCTCGATGTGAACTCGCATGGGCTGACGCTGTGGGACCTCGACCGCGAGTTCAAGGTCAATGGCTTCGGGGGTGCCGAGTACAAGAAGCTGCGCGACGTGCTCGGGCTGTTGCGCGACGCCTACTGCCGTCACGTCGGCGTCGAGTACACCCACATCCTCGAACCCGAACAGCAGAAGTGGCTGCAGGAACGCATCGAGGTCAAGCACGAGAAGCCGACGGTTGCCGAGCAGAAGTACATCCTGTCCAAGCTCAATGCGGCTGAGGCGTTCGAGACGTTCCTGCAGACCAAATACGTTGGCCAGAAACGATTCTCGCTCGAAGGAGCAGAAACCGTCATCCCGATGATGGACGCGGGGATCGATCAGGCGGCCGAGCACGGGCTCGACGAGGTCGTGGTCGGCATGCCGCACCGCGGCCGGCTCAACGTGCTGGCCAACATCGTCGGCAAGCCGTACTCGCAGATCTTCAGCGAGTTCGAGGGCAACCTGAACCCGTCGCAGGCGCACGGTTCCGGTGACGTCAAGTACCACCTGGGCGCGACCGGCAACTACATCCAGATGTTCGGCGACAACGACATTCAGGTGTCACTGGTGGCCAACCCGTCCCACCTCGAGGCCGTCGACCCGGTGCTGGAGGGCCTGGTGCGCGCCAAGCAGGACCTGCTGGACAAGGGTGACGGAGAAGACGGTTTCTCGATCGTGCCGATGATGCTGCACGGCGACGCCGCGTTCGCCGGCCAGGGTGTGGTGGCCGAGACGCTGAACCTTGCGCTGCTGCGGGGATACCGGACCGGCGGCACGATCCACATCATCGTCAACAACCAGATCGGGTTCACGACATCGCCTGGGGACTCACGTTCCTCGGAGTACTGCACCGACGTCGCGAAGATGATCGGCGCGCCGATCTTCCACGTCAACGGCGACGACCCGGAGGCCTGCGTCTGGGTGGCGCGACTCGCGATGGACTTCCGTCAGCAGTTCAAGAAGGACGTCATCATCGACATGCTGTGCTACCGCAGGCGCGGGCACAACGAGGGCGACGACCCGTCGATGACGCAGCCATACATGTACGACTTCATCGATACCAAGCGCGGATCGCGCAAGACCTACACCGAAGCACTGATCGGCCGCGGTGACATCTCGATGAAGGAGGCCGAGGACGCGCTGCGCGACTACCAGGGCCAGTTGGAGCGGGTGTTCAACGAGGTCCGCGATCTGGAGAAGCACGAGATCGAGCCCAGTGAGTCGGTGGAGGCCGACCAGATGGTGCCCGCGGGAATGAACACCGCAGTGGACAAGTCGCTGTTGGCTCGCATCGGCGACGCGCATCTTGCCTTCCCAGAAGGCTTTACGGTGCACCCGCGCGTCAAGCCGGTGCTGGAGAAGCGCCGCGAGATGGCCTACGAAGGCAAGGTCGACTGGGCGTTCGCCGAACTGCTCGCATTGGGATCATTGATCGCCGAGGGCACCACGGTGCGACTGATCCGGGCAGGACACCCGCCGCGGCACCTTCACCCAGCGGCACTCGGTGATCATCGACCGCAAGACAGGCCGGGAGTTCACACCGCTGCAACTGCTCACAATGACCAGCGACGGCACACCCACGGGCGGCAAGTTCATGGTGTACGACTCCGCACTGTCCGAGTTCGCCGCGGTGGGGTTCGAATACGGCTACTCCGTCGGCGATCCCGATGCACTTGTGCTGTGGGAGGCGCAGTTTGGCGACTTCGTCAACGGCGCGCAGTCGATCATCGACGAGTTCATCAGCTCGGGCGAGGCCAAGTGGGGTCAGCTGTCCGATGTGGTGCTGATGCTGCCACACGGCCACGAGGGTCAGGGGCCGGACCACACGTCGGGTCGCATCGAGCGGTTCCTGCTGCTGTGGGCCGAGGGCTCGATGACGATCGCGGTGCCGTCCACCCCGGCGAACTACTTCCACTTGCTGCGGCGCCACGCGCTGGACGGCATCCATCGTCCACTGATCGTGTTCACGCCGAAGTCGATGCTGCGCAACAAGGCGGCCGTCAGCGACCTCAAGGACTTCACCGAGATGAAGTTCCGGTCGGTGATCGAGGAGCCCACCTACGATGAGGGAACGGGCGATCGCAGCAAGGTCAAGCGAATCCTGTTGACCAGCGGCAAGATCTACTACGAGCTGGTGGCGCGCAAGAACAAGGAGGAGCGCGACGACGTCGCGATCGTCCGCATCGAACAGCTCGCCCCGCTGCCGAAGCGACGGCTCAACGAGACGCTCGAGGGATACCCGAACGCCGAGCAGTACTTCTGGGTGCAGGAGGAGCCGGCCAACCAGGGTGCGTGGCCGACGTTCGGCCTGACGCTTCCCGAGGTGTGCTCGCACAAGTTGTCGGGCATCAAACGGATATCCCGACGCGCGATGTCGGCACCGTCGTCGGGCTCGTCGAAGGTGCACGCGGTCGAGCAGCAGGAGATCATCGACGAGGCCTTCGCGCCGTAGCGTTCCCGCCCGATCCAGGGTGGTTGTATGCGCTACCGCGGGTACCGGCTAGCCTCGACCCGAGCAACTGACGCGAGGGAGTGTGGCTATGGAGGGCTTCGCCGGAAAGGTCGCCGTGGTGACCGGCGCCGGGTCGGGCATCGGCCAGGCGCTGGCGATCGAACTGGCGCGCTCGGGCGCCAAGGTGGCGATCAGCGACATCAACACCGAGGGCCTGGCCGTCACCGAGGAGCGACTCAAGGCGATCGGTGCGTCCGTGAAGGCCGACCGCCTCGACGTCACCGAGCGTGAGGCCTTCGAGTTGTACGCCGACGCAGTGGTCGAGCACTTCGGCAAGGTCAACCAGGTCTACAACAACGCGGGCATCGCGTTCGCCGGCGCACATCGAGGTCAGCGGGTTCAAGGACATCGAGAAGGTGATGGACGTCGACTTCTGGGGCGTCGTCAACGGCACCAAGGTGTTCCTCCCCCACCTCATCGCCTCCGGCGACGGCCACGTCATCAACGTCTCCAGCATCTTCGGACTGTTCGCGGTACCCGGCCAGGCCGCCTACAACGCGGCGAAGTTCGCGGTGCGCGGTTTCACCGAGGCGCTGCGGCAGGAGATGCTCGTCGCCGGCCATCCGGTCAAGGTGACGACGGTGCATCCCGGCGGCATCAAGACCAACATCGTGCGGAACATGACGACTGTCGGCGACGTCGACCACGCGCAGCTGACGAAGACCTTCGACAAGAAACTCGCCTACACCTCCCCGGAGAAGGCGGCGAAGATCATCCTCGACGGGGTCCGCAAGAACAGGGCGCGGATCCTCGTCGGTCCCGACGCCAAGGCGCTCGATCTCATCGTCCGGCTCACCGGCTCGGGCTACCAGCGGCTGTTCTCGACGGTGATGTCGCGGATGGTGCCGGAAGCACTCTGAAAGGCCGCGCGGCTGCGACACTGTCGCGATGGACGCTTTTGCGGGGCAAGGTCGTCGTGGTCACCGGTGCGGGTTCGGGCATCGGTCGGGCGCTGGCCGTCGAGTTGGCGAGGCGGGGCGCGAAACTCGCGATCAGCGACATCGACGAGCAGGGTCTCGCGGAAACCGAGCAGCGACTGCGGGGTCTCGGGGCGACCGTCAAGACCGATCGCCTCGACGTCACGGAGCGCGAGGCGTTCCTCGCCTACGCCGATGCGGTCAACGCGCATTTCGGCACGGTGAACCAGATTTACAACAACGCGGGCATCGCCTTTCTCGGTGATGTCGAGGTGAGCGATTTCAAAGACATCGAGCGCGTGATCGACGTCGACTTCTGGGGTGTGGTCAACGGCACCAAGGCATTTCTGCCTCACCTGATCGCATCCGGCGACGGCCATGTGGTCAACATCTCGAGCATGTTCGGGCTTTTCGCAATCCATGGTCAGGCGCCGTACCACGCTGCGAAGTTCGCCGTGCGGGGCTTCACCGAGGCCCTGCGGCAGGAGATGAAGCTGGCCGGACATCCGGTGAAGGTCACCTGCGTGCATCCCGGCTACATCAAGACCGACATCGTGCGGAACATGGCGTCGGCCCACGGCGTGGACACCAAGCCCCTCGTCGGCACATTCGACAAGATCGCGCGCACCAGCCCGGAACGCGTGGCCAAGACCGTGCTGGACGCCGTCGCCAAGAACAAGGCACGGGTCCTGCCCGGCATCGATGCCAAGATGTACGACCTGCTCGTGCGTCTGACCGGCGCGGGCTACATGCGGATGCTGTTGCCGATCCACCGAAGGATCTCCCCGCCGACGCGCTGAGGTCGCGTCAGTCGCCCAGCGGGTGTTCGTCGATGAACGCACCCGCGACCAGACCCGGGTCGGTGCCGTCCTCCAGCTGTGCGCGCATATCGGCCAGCGCTGCGGTGTCCAGCACTCCGGCCACCTCGTTGAGCGCCAGCACCTGCGACTCGTTGAGCTCGTTGCGCCGGTACAGCGGCACCAGGTTCTCGGCCCGGATCAATGAGGTGCGATCGGACAACATGAGCAGCTCGGTCGGGATGTTCGGGGCCGCGGTCGACGTCCATGCGGCGTTGATCTGGCCGGCGCGTACACCGGCGAACAACGTTGCGCTATCAGGGTATTCGCGTGCCTTCGGCATCTTGCACGTGCCGACGACCTGCGGCCGAGGAACGTCTGCGACCTGTCCGACCCTGAGTTGGTCGCAGTTGCGCACCGCAGCACCCACATCTCGTCCACCCCATGCGTCGGCGGTCGATTCGGTGACGGCCAGTGCGGGTTTGTCCTCGGCAGACGTCGTGTAGTCGCCCGCGGCGACGCCCTCGGGCAGTGCGGACACCATCTCCCGGTACACCTGGGTCGCCGACCGCGCGGTCGCATCGGGGACGAACCTGTGCAGAACACGGCCGGTGAAACCGGGGACGACGCGAGCGTCTCCCGAGTCCAACTCGGTCAGGGGATCCGGTGACGACTCGACATGAGCCGGGCTGCCGTAGAAGCGCAGCGCCGCGGCGTAGAGGTGTGCGATCAGCGCCGATTCCGGGTTTCCTCGGACCCGACCACCAGCGACGGTGTCTCGTCGCCGCCGCCGCAACCGGCCGTGCCCAGCACGACGAGCACGACGAGCGCCCACGCGAGCCGGCGCACCTACGAACCTAGGTGCCGGACGCCGCGGCAACCGCCTGCGCCACAGCGGGAGCGACCCTCGGGTCCAACACGCTCGGCACGATACGGTCGACCGCGAGGTCGTCGCCCGCCACGTCGAAGATCGCCTCGGCCGCAGCCACCTTCATCTGTTCGGTGATGCGGCGCGCGCCTGCGTCCAGCGCACCCCGGAACACACCCGGGAAGGCGAGCACATTGTTGATCTGGTTCGGGAAGTCGCTGCGGCCGGTGGCCACCACCGCCGCATACTTCCTCGCGTCGTCGGGATGGATCTCGGGATCGGGGTTGGACAGCGCGAACACGATGGCATCGGGCGCCATCGTCGCGACGAGCTCCGGGGGGACGACACCGGCGGACAGCCCGAGGAACACGTCGGCGCCCTTCAGCGCCTCGGTCATTCCGCCCGACAGCCCGTTCGGATTGGTCTGCTCGGCGATCTCCGCCTTGTACGAGTTGAGGTTTCCACGGTCCTTGTGCAGGATGCCCTGCGAGTCCAGCAGCGTGATGTCCCGGATCCCCTTGGCCAGCAATATCTTTGCGCATGCGACGCCCGCCGCGCCGGCTCCGGAGACGACGACGCGCAGCGAGTTGATGTCGCGGTCGAGCACTTTCGCCGCGCCGAGCAGCGCGGCCAGCACGACGATCGCGGTCCCGTGCTGGTCGTCATGCATCACCGGGCAGTCCAGCGCCTCGACGAGACGGCGTTCGATCTCGAAACAGCGCGGCGCCGAGATGTCCTCGAGGTTCACCGCGCCGAACGTCGGCCGCAACCGCACCAGGGTCTCGACGATCTCGTCGGGATCCTTGGTGTCCAGCACGATCGGGACCGAGTCGAGGTCGGCGAACGCCTTGAACAGCGCGCACTTGCCCTCCATCACCGGAAGCGACGCGGCCGCACCGATATCGCCGAGCCCGAGGACCGCACTGCCGTCGCTGACCACCGCGACCATGCGGTTGGCCCATGTGTACCGCGCGGCCAGCGTGTGGTCGGCGGCGATCGCCCGGCTGACCTGAGCAACGCCCGGGGTGTACGCGATGGACAATGCGCGCTGGGTGTCGAGCGGTGCGTTCAGCGCTACGGAGAGCTTTCCTCCCACATGCGCAGCGAAGATCTCCTCGTCGTGCAGGACGATCGGGGGCCGCTTGTCAGACAGATTTCTCACCGCTTGGGACACGGCGCTCAGGTTAACGACGAACTGGTAGGTAACCTAATCGACTTTGTTTCAGATAAGTCCCAGGTCGGTGACGGCTTTGCGTTCGTCGGCGAGTTCAGCGGTCGACTTGTCGATCCGCGCGCGGGAGAAGTCGTCGATCTCCAGCCCCTGAACGATCGTCCAGTTGCCGTCCTTCGTCGTCACGGGGAACGACGAGATCAACCCTTCGGGGACGCCGTAGCTGCCGTCGGAGATGACCGCCATCGAGACCCAGTCATCCTCGGCGCTGCCCAGCAGCCAGTCGCGGGCGGCGTCGGTGGTTGCCGACGCGGCCGAGGCCGCCGACGAAGCGCCGCGCGCATCGATGATCGCCGCGCCGCGCTTGGCGACGGTCGGGATGAAGTCGTTCTCGATCCAGTTCTGGTCGTTGACCACCTCGGCGGCGTTCTTGCCGCCCACCTCGGCATGGAACACATCGGGGTACTGGGTGGCCGAGTGATTGCCCCAGATCGTCATCTTCTTGATGTCGGTGACCTTGGCGCCGGTCTTGCGGGCCAGCTGCGAGATCGCCCGGTTGTGGTCGAGGCGGGTCAGCGCGGAGAACCGCTCCTTCGGGATGTCGGGCGCGTTGGTCATCGCGATCAGCGCGTTGGTGTTCGCCGGATTACCGGTGACGCCGATGCGGACGTCGTCGGCGGCGACCTCGTTGAGGGCCTTGCCCTGCGCGGTGAAGATCGCGCCGTTGGCCTCGAGCAGGTCGCCGCGCTCCATGCCCGGGCCGCGGGGACGGGCACCGACCAGAAGGGCCAGGTTCACACCGTTGAAGATCGTGTTGGCGTCAGAACCGATCTCGACGCCGGCCAACAGCGGGAACGCGCAGTCGTCGAGCTCCATCACGACACCCTCGAGCGCCTTCAGCGCAGGCTCGATCTCGAGCAGACGCAGCTCGATCGGGCGGTCCGGGCCCAGCAACGAGCCGCTGGCCAAGCGAAAAAGCAGGCTGTAGCCGATCTGGCCGGCGGCACCGGTGACCGCGACCTTGAGGGGAGTTGTGCTCACGTCAGGTGCTCCTTGGACAGATGTGGAGTGCCCGCACCGCGGGCGTGTTGCTTTCGGGGACGAAACTAGCAGGGTGCCCATCTGCCGTGCCGCGTAGCATTGCTCAAGGCCTATCAGACCTGCGCTGGACGGGAGAGTGACCCGATGCCATCGTTTCGCGCATTGCCTCCCTCCCTTCGACCGACCGTGCGGGCGAAAGCGGCCACACCCCGACGCAGCGTCCATTCATGTCCCCGTCGCACGGGCCATGGTCGATTGCGGCATCTACTGCGAAGGGACCCGGCTGCCCGGCAAGTACACCCACGCCGCGGCGCTGAACAAGGTGCACGAACTCGAACGGGGCGGCAAGGACGCGTTCGTCTGGATCGGCCTGCACGAACCCGACGCCCATCAGATGCAGGCCGTGGCCGACGTGTTCGGCCTGCACGAGCTGGCCGTCGAGGACGCCGTGCACGCCCATCAGCGACCGAAGCTGGAACGCTACGACAAGACCCTTTTTCTGGTGCTCAAGACCGTCAACTACGTGGAGCACGAGTCGATCGCCAACTGCCCGCGAGGTCGTCGAGACCGGCGAGATCATGATCTTCGTCGGCGACGACTTCGTCGTGACCGTCCGCCACGGCGAATTCAGCGGGCTCGCCGGTGTCCGCAAACGCATGGACTCCTCACCCGCGCTGATGGCACTGGGGCCCTACGCGATCATGTACACCATCGCCGACCACGTCGTGGACGGCTATCTCGACATCACCGATCTGGTCGAGTCGGACATCGACTCCATGGAGGAGAACGTCTTCTCCCCCACCCAACCGACCAACATCGACCACATCTATCTGCTCAAGCGGGAGATCGTCGAGTTGCGCCGCGCGGTCAGCCCGCTGACGTTGGCGCTGCAGCGGCTCGGCACCGACCACAACGACCTGATCTCGGTTGAGGTCAGGCGTTATCTGCGCGACGTGCTCGATCACAACATCCAGGCCTCCGACCGCATCGCCAGTTACGACGACATGCTGAGCTCGCTGGTGCAGGCCGCACTGGGCAAAGTGGCCACGCAGCAGAACCTCGACATGCGCAAGATCTCGGCGTGGGTCGCGATCGCCGCGGTGCCCACCGCCCTGGCGGGCGTCTACGGGATGAACTTCGACTACATGCCCGAATTGCGCTGGAACTACGGCTATCCGGCGGTGCTGCTGTTGATGTTGACGGTGTGCACCCTGCTGTACCGGACGTTCCGGCGCAACCACTGGCTCTAGCTCGGACTCGCGGCCCGCCGCTCAGGCTGGATTGGCGGCCCGCCGCTCAGGCTGGATTGGCGGCCCGCCGCTCAGGCTGGATTGGCGGCCCGCCGCCGTGGATCCAGCACGTCCACACCGTCCTGCATCCACGCCTCTCGCATGGCGTCGGCCCCCTTGAGCCGCACCCACGCCGCCTCAGTCGCGGTGATCGGCGTGGCGGCCAGCACTGTCACCGGCGGTAGCGGCGGCGTCAAGGGAACATCCTCGATGTCGCTGCTGCCCAACAAGAACGCGCTGAACGGTGCGGAATCCCACAGCGGCGACTCCAGATCGACCAGAGCGTCGGGTTCCAGCATCAGGCCTTCGACCGCCGGCGCGGCGGCCAGCACCGCCACCGAACGGGCCAGGCCTGCCGGGGACGGCCCCCGCAGTGCGACCACCACCTCGGCGCGAGGTCCGTGCAGCGCGTCGGTCACCATTTCGGTCGGCTCGAACATCGGATGCCGCGAACACCCAAGCGAGACATAGTGAATGACGCCTTCGAAGGACGGGCGGTCATCCGGCCCGAAGCGCAGCACGTCGATCTTCTCGGCGCCCAGGAACGTGACACTCGCCGCGTCGGGCTCCGCGGTGATGCCGAGCCGGGCGAAGTGCTCGCGCAGGCGTGCGCGGACCTCCGCCAGGACGTCGATCACTCGGTCGGCGGCGAGGGTTCGTTCGGCGGCTGTACCACTGGCATGCTGGTGTCGGTCGGCAACGAATCAGCAGGCACACCAGGCTCACTCGGTGCGGAGGCACCGCCGGAGACGTCGTCGGGAAGGGTCAGATTCCTGCCGGTGTCGGCGTCGAAGACCGTCAGCTTCGACGTGTCGAATGCCAACTGGATCGTGTCGCCCTGCTTCGCCTGCGACTCGGTGGAAACCCTTGCCACGAACTCGTTCTCGGCGGCACCCGACTCCGCCGCCAACTCCGCGAGCTGTGCGGCCTGTGCGCCGGCCCCTTCGGTTTTGAAGTGCAGATACTTGTCGGCGCCCAACGACTCGACCATGTCGACTGTCACATCGAAGGTCAGCGCCCTGATACGCGCATATCCGTCAAGCACGGCCGCGTCCTCGAGGTGCTCGGGCCGGATCCCGACGATCACGTTGGTCGGCGTGTTGTGGCGGGCAAGTAGGTCGTGCACTTCCTGCGTCAGTGTGACCTCGCCGAACGGCAGGCGCACACCGACATCGGTCATGGTGGCCGGGAAGAAGTTCATTGCCGGCGAACCGATGAAGCCCGCGACGAACAGGTTCGCCGGTCGGTTGTAAAGCTCCTCGGGTGTGCCGATCTGCTGCGCGACCCCGGCGAGCAGCACCACGACGCGGTCCCCCAACGTCATGGCCTCGGTCTGGTCGTGGGTGACGTAGACGGTGGTGGTGCCCAACTTGTCCTGCAGTCGCGAGATCTCCGAACGCATCTGCACACGGAGCTTCGCGTCGAGGTTCGACAGCGGCTCGTCCATCAGGAATGCCTTGGGGTTACGCACGATTGCACGTCCCATCGCGACCCGCTGCCGCTGACCGCCGGAGAGCTGGGCGGGCTTGCGGTCCAGAAGCTCGGTCAGATCAAGGATTTTCGCGGCATCTTCGACCTTCTGCGCAATCTCGGCCTTCTTCAGCTTGGCGAGGGTCAGCGGGAAGGCGATGTTCTGGCGGACGGTCATGTGCGGATAGAGCGCGTAGGACTGGAACACCATCGCGATGTCACGGTCCTTGGGCGCCTTCTCGTTGACCCGGTCGCTGCCGATGCGCAACTCACCCGAGGAGATGTCCTCGAGGCCGGCGATCATGTTGAGCGTAGTGGACTTTCCGCAGCCGGAGGGCCCGACCAGGATGATGAACTCGCCGTCGGCGATCGTGATCGAGAGGTCCTTCACGGCCGTCGCGCCGTTGGGGTAACTCTTGGTCACCCGGTCCAACACTATTTCGGCCATGGAACTACCCCTTCACCGCGCCGGACGTGAGCCCGGCGACGATCCGTCGCTGGAAGATGAGAACAAAGATAATGATCGGAATGGTGATCACCATCGCGCCCGCGGCGATCGAACCCGTCGGTTCCTCGAACTGCGAACTACCGGTGAAGTTCGCGATCGCCACCGGCGCCGTGATCGCCCGCTGTGTGGCCGTCAATGAGAGGGCCAGCAGCAGGTCGTTCCACGCGAAGATGAACACGAGGATCGCTGCGGTGACGATGCCCGGCGCGGCCAGCGGAGCGATCACCTTGCGGAACGCCTGCGACGGCGTGGCGCCGTCCATCTTCGCCGCCTTCTCCAGATCCCAAGGGATCTCACGGAAGAACGCCGACAGCGTGTAGATCGCGAGCGGCAGCGCAAAGGTGATGTAGGGGATGATCAGCCCGGGCCACGTGTCGAACAACCCGAGCCGGCGCTCGATGTTGAACAGCGGGGTCACCAGCGAGATCTGCGGGAACATGGCGATCAACAACGCCACACCGATCAGCAGCCGCTTACCGGGGAACGCCAGCCGCGCCACCGCGTATGCCGCCATGCCGCCGATCACCACTGCGATCAGCGTGGTGATGAGCCCGATGCCGATCGAGTTGATCAACGCCGAGCTGAACGCGTCACCGGAAAAGATGCCCTTGTAGTTCTCGAAGGTGATCTGCTCGGGAATCAGCTTGCCGTCCTTGACGCTTGACGTCGGCTTGAGCGACAGGCTGAGAATCCACAACACGGGGAACAATGCATAGACGATGACGAGGATGTCGACGACGACCCATCCCGTGGCGCGGCGCGCGTTGACCCGCTCGGTCATCTCAGCGCCTTTCCTCGGCGTCAGACCCGGGCGCCGATGCGCCGAATAGCTTGATGTAGATGAACGCGATGATCGCGACCGACAAGAAGATCAGCACGCTGATCGCCGACCCCAGACCGAGGTTGAACGCCTTGAACAGGTTGTCGTAGCCCAGGATTGACACCGAGCCGGTGTCGTTGGCACCGCCTGTGAGCACGTAGATGTTGTCGAAGATGCGGAAGGCATCGAGCGTGCGGAACAGCAGCGCAACCAGGATCGCCGGTTTGATCAGCGGAATAATCACTTTGATCAGCCGTTTCCAGGATCCTGCTCCGTCGATCTGGGCGGCGTTGAGCAGATCCTGTGGCACCAGCGCCAATCCGGCGAGCAACAGCAGCGCCATGAACGGCGTCGTCTTCCACACCTCGGCGAGCACCACGATGGCCAGCGACGGTAGCTGTTCGGTGAGCGGTGCGCTGCCCGTCGGCAGCAGATTCGCCAGATACCCCGTGCCCGGCGTCCATGCGTAGTACCAGCTGTAGGACGCCGCGACGGTGACGATGCCGTACGGAATCAGGATCGCGGTGCGCACAACGCCCTTGGCGAAGATCGTCCGGTGCATCACCAGTGCCAGCGCCATGCCGAGCACGAACTCGATCGCGACCGACACCACGGTGATCACCAGTGTCACCACGAAGGCCGTCCACCAGTACCGGTCGGTCAGCACCGTGACGTAGTTCTCCAGCCCGACGAACTCGGTGTCGTCCGGTTGCGCGAGGTTGTAGCGCTGCAGGCTCAGCCACACCGCGTACCCGATCGGATAGGCGGTGACCACCAGCATCAGGATGACCGCGGGGGCGATCAGTCCGAACGCCAGGCGCCGTTCGGATTTCGTGTCGTCGGTGCCGGCCGTCGCGGCTGTCATGGAATCAGCCCCTTACCGTCGATGGCCTTCTGCACCTGAACGGTCAGTTCATCGGCCGTGCGCTGCGGGTCGATATCGGTGATCGGCGCCAGCGTTGCGGAGATTCGGGTGGACACGGCCTGGTAGACGGGCGTGGCGGGACGCACCGCGGCATTGGTGAGCTGGTCGCGGATGATCGCGTACTGCGGGTACTTGGTCTGAAACGCCGGATCGTCGTACAGCGATGCACGAACGGCCGGCAGCCCACCCTCGACCGAGGTGTAGCGCTGGTTCTCGACGTTGCGCAAGCAGCGGATCGCCTCGAACGCCTCGGCCCTGTGTTGCGTGGTGCGGGCGACCGCGAGGTTCAGGCCGCCCAGCGTGACCTTGGCCGGCTCGTCGGCCTTCACACCCGGATAGGGCGCGAACCCGAAGACCTTCTTGCTGGCCTCATACGCGGCCTCGAACTGCTCATCGGTCGGCGAAAAGGTGCCGACGTCGTTGATGCTGCCTGCCAGCGCGGGGTCCTTGTCGAGCGGCAGGAAGCCCACACCGCCCTTGACCGCGTTCTCCAGCATCGAGGGCAGCACGAACGGCCAGTTCACCTCGAGTGCGGCTTTGCCCTGCTCGAGCGCCAACCGCGCGGTGCCCTCATCGGTCTGGGTGATCGACGGATCAGCGCCGGGCGCGGTGGCAACCGCCTTGATGATCTCCAGCGCCTTGACGGTGGCGGCTCGATGCTCGTCGGTGTCGGTCAGTGTGACGGTCTCTCCGTCGTCGGAAAGCACTTGACCGCCAGCGCTTTCCAGCAGGGTGTTGAACAACACCACCAGACCCTCGTACTGCTTGGCCTGCAACGCGATCCAGCTCGGCTTGCCCTCGTCGTGCAGTCGTGTCGCCTCGGCCACCATGCCGTCCCAGGTCGTCGGTGGCTGGTCCATCAAATCCGCGCGGTACCAGAGCAATTGGGTGTTGGTCGTGATCGGGGCGGCGTACAGCTTGTCCTGCCACTTGGCGGTCTCCAGCGGCCCCGGCAGCGTGTTGGTGGTGGCGTCGGTCTCGGCTTGTCCCGAGGGATCATCGGACAACGGCAAGGCCCAACCCGCCTCGGCGAACTCGGCGGTCCATACCACGTCGAGGGCCATCACGTCGAGGGTCTTGTCGTTGCCCGTCAGCCGCCGGGCCAGTTGCAGGCGCTGGGCGTCGGCTTCTTTCGGCAAGCTGATCTGCTGGATCTTGAAGCGGCCGCCCAACTCCTCGTTGCACCGCTTGGCTACAGCGGTGAACGTGGCCATTTCACTGGCCGGTGTGTAGTAGTTGATGACGATTCCGCCGCCGCCCGATCCGCACGCCGAAACCATCGACGCCGTCGTCAGCGCAGCCAACGCCGCAGCACCAAACCGCCGTGGGCCCACGCGCAAGCTGGGGACGCGCACCGCTGCCTCCCGTCCGAGGAATGTCCTGCGCGCAAACCGTATTGCCAGATACGCGTGATTTGCAACACTTCCGGTGCGCGCGTCGCGCACCGTTACTCAATTGTGAGCTGCGCAAGCCCAGCTAACGGCGAAAAAGGGCGTGCGCACAGCGCAGCGCGAGGGTGACTAGATCGTCAAGCGCGCCAGTAGATCCCGGCCGCGTTCGGCGCTCTGCGGATCGCACAGCACGTCGTACCGTCCGGCGACGAGCTGCATCGTCGAGCTGAAATCTCTTGTGCCGCGTGCCATCGCATACGGAATGGCCGAGGTGATGAGGCCGAAGAACACGCCGGCGACCAGGCCGGTGACCAGCGCCCCCCACGGGCTGGGACTGAAGAATCCCAGGATCAGGCCGATGAACAGACCGAGCCAGGCGCCGGTCAGCACGCCGCCGCCGAGCACCTTGGGCCAGGTCAGCCTACCGGTGACACGTTCCACCTGCATCAGATCGACACCGACGATCGTCACGTGCTCCACCGGAAACTGTTGGTCCGAGAGGTAGTCGACCGCGCGCTGCGCCTCGGCATAGGTCGGATACGAACCGACCGGCCACCCCTTCGGAGGGGTGGGCAGGGCCGCCGGGCCCCGTCGCGTGGTCGGGGTGCCGGGCGTGGCGCCAGTCGGCTGTCCGGGCTGAAACGGGCTGGTCATCGGTCCCATTCTCCTCTAAAGCGCGTCACGTGTCGTCTGGTGATCTCACCCAGACCAACGCCTCCGGCCCCGCAAAGGTGCCCCGTGCTTGCGCTAGGTTGACAGCATGACAAATCCGGGCGACGACGCCGGCCGAACGTCATCATCCGACTCCGGCGGAGGTGCATCCGAGCCGTCATCGAGCGGCTACGAGGCCCCGCCGATCGAGCAGGCCGAGCAAACTCAGGACACGTCAGAGCCGGCCTACGAGCAACCGACGCAGCAGGTGCCACAGTTCGAACAGCCCGCCTACGGCGCCCCGCCGGCCTACGACCCCTCCGCCTATCAGACACCACAGCCCTATCAGCCGACAGAGGGTTACGCGCCGGGCGGCTTCGCGCCTGCTGCCGACTACTCGGGCTTTCCGCCCGGCCAGCCCGGTTATCCGCCGCCACCGTCGTACCCCGACGCCGGCGGCTTCGGCGCACCGCCGTATCCGCCTCCTCCCCCGTACGGCGCGCCACCACCGGGATACGGGCCACCGCCGACCGGCTACCCGGCACCCGGCTACGGGGCGTACGGCCAACCCGCGCAGAAGACCAACCAGATGGCGATCGGCTCGCTGGTGGCGTCCCTTGTCGGGGTCTGCTGTGGCATCGGTTCAATCATCGGCATCGTGCTCGGCATCGTCGCCATGAACCAGATCAAGCAGAGCGGCGAGAACGGCCACGGGCTTGCGATCGCCGGCATCGCGGTCGGCGCGTTGACATTGCTGATCAATGTGGTCTGGACCATCGGCGTCCTGAGTAGCTGACCGATGACCGGCAGCGACCCCGAGAAGCCGGCGCAGCGGTTCGGAGGCGAGTATCCGTCGCTGGAGAACTCCAGGCAGCCGGATCCGTACGCGCCGGTGGACTATCCCGCCGATGCCGGGTTTCCGCCACCGACCTACGCGCCGCCACCGCCCGGCTACCCGGGCGGCGCACCCGGGTATTACCCCGGGTACGACCCGTATCGGCCGGTCGGGCGCCCGGCACGAACGGCAAGGCGATCGCCTCGCTCGTCACGTCGATCGGCGGGGTGGCCTGCTGCGGCCCGCTGGTGATCGTCGGGTTCATCCTCGGCGTGATCGCCATGCGCGAGACCAAGCGCACCGGCCAGGAGGGGTACGGAGTGGCACTGGCAGGCACGATCATCGGGGGCCTTGCGCTCGGGGCCGGGCTGATCCTGATGCTGGTCTACGTGGCGCTGATCGCCAGCGGTTGGTCGCTGGTCTAACGCGTCAAGTCGGCGGGCGGAACGGCTCGCCTTTGCGTTCCATCCCGGCGGCGCGGCCCTTTCCCGCGATCACCAACGCCATCTTGCGGCTGGCCTCGTCGATCATCTCGTCGCCGAGCATGACGGCGCCGCGCGCTCCGCCGGCCCGCGACGTGTGCCACTCGTAGGCCTCGAGGATCAACTCGGCGTGGTCGTATGCCTCCTGGCGCGGGCTGAAGATCTCGTTGCCCGCGGCGATCTGGTCGGGGTGCAGCACCCATTTGCCGTCGTAGCCGAGTGCTGCGGACCGACCGGCGACCCGGCGGAAGCCGTCGACGTCGCGCACCTTCAGGTACGGACCGTCGATCGCGAGGATGCCGCGGGCGCGAGCGGCGATGAGGATCCGCATCAGCACGTGATGGTGGGCGTCTCCGACGTCGTACCCCTGCGGCTGTTCGCCGACCTCGAGCGTGCGCATGTTCAGGCTGGCCGCCATGTCCGCGGGACCGAGCACCAGAGCCTGCATGCGCGGGCCTGCCGCGATCGCGTCGATGTTCGTCAGACCCTGGGCGTTCTCGATCTGTGCCTCAATACCGATGCGGCCCAACGGAAATCCGTGCGTCACCTCGAGTTGGCTCAGGAGCAGGTCCACCGCGTGGATGTGAGAGACGTCAGTGACCTTGGGCAGCACCACGATGTCGAGGGATGCGCCGGCGGCCGACACCACGTCGATGATGTCGGCGTGGGTCCACGGTGTGGTCCAGTCGTTGACCCGAACACCGCGCAACTGTCCCGCCCAACCGGGCTCGGACAACGCGGCCGCCACCTGAGCGCGGGCCTCGACCTTGGCATCCGGTGCCACCGCGTCCTCGAGATCGAGGAAGACCTCGTCGGCGGGCAGACCCTTTGCCTTCTCGATCATCTTGGCGCTGCTGCCGGGAACCGAAAGTATCGTTCGGCGGGGTCGATAGCGGTTTTCCACAACCACACTCTCTACCCTTTGAAGCATGGCGGCGGTGAACAGGGTCTATGCGGCCCGACTCGTGGGAATGGTGGCTCTGGGCCCCGACGGGGAGTCCCTCGGCCGCGTCCGCGATGTGGTGATCAGCATCAGTATCGTGCGTCAGCAGCCGCGTGTGCTCGGCCTCGTCGTCGAATTACTCACGCGCCGAAGAATTTTCGTGCCGATTCTGCGGATCACGGCGATCGACCCCGGTGCGGTGACGTTGACGACCGGCAGTGTCTCGCTGCGCAGGTTCGCCCAACGGCCCAATGAGGTGCTCGTGCTGGGCCAGGTCATCGAAACCACGGTCAGCGTCGTCGATCCCGATCTGCCGCAGCTGAGTGGAATCGACGTGTCCGTCGTCGATCTGGGCATCGAGCCGACACGCACGCGCGACTGGATGGTGACCAAGGTCGCGGTGCGGCCACCGCGGCGGCTGGCGCGACGCAGCAACGTGCACATCGTCGACTGGCAGCACGTCCATGGTCTGACCCCGTCCGGCCTGGCGATGCCCGACCAGGGGGTCGCACAACTGCTCGACCAGTTCGAGGGGCAGCGGGCGGTCGAGGTGGCCGACGCGATTCTCGAACTGCCCGAAAAGCGTCGCTACGAGGTGGTCAACGCCCTCGACGACGAGCGGCTTGCCGACGTGCTGCAGGAGCTGCCCGAGGACGAACAGGTCGACATGCTCAAACAGCTGCCTACCGAGCGGGCCGCCGACGTGCTCGAGGCGATGGATCCCGACGACGCCGCCGACCTGTTGGGGTCGATGACCCCGTCGGACGCCGAGCAGTTCCTGCGGCGGATGGATCCCGAGGACTCCGAGGACGTGCGCCGCCTGTTGTCCCACTCCCCCGACACCGCGGGCGGCCTGATGACCTCCGAACCCGTGGTGCTGGCGCCGGACACCACCGTCGCCGAGGCGCTGGCCCGGGTCCGCGACCCCGACCTCACTCCGGCGTTGGCGTCCCTCGTCTTCGTGACACGCTCGCCGACGGCCACCCCCACCGGTCACTACCTGGGCTGCGTGCACTTGCAGCGCCTCCTGCGCGAACCCCCTGCGGACCTGGTCAGCGGCATCATCGACACCGATCTGCCCAACCTCTCGCCCGAGGATTCCCTCTCGGCGGTGACCCGCTACTTCGCCGCCTACAACCTGGTGTGCGGACCGGTGGTCGACGAAGAGAACCATCTGTTGGGCGCGGTGTCGGTCGACGACTTGCTCGACCACCTCCTGCCCGACGACTGGCGCGAACGCGAGGAACCCGAGCTGCTGCGCGCCGAGGGGGCGACATGAGCGACTTGTCGGCACGTCAGCGCCTGGACACCCCACGGGTCTCCCGTCGCCGCTTCGCCCTGAATGTCGACCCCGAGGCGGTCGGCAATTTCTCCGAGTCCATCGCGCGCTTCCTCGGAACGGGACGCTACCTGGCGTGGCAGACGATGCTGGTGATCGTCTGGATTCTGCTGAATCTGTTCGCCGTGAAGCTGCAATGGGATCCGTATCCGTTCATTCTGCTGAATCTCGCGTTCTCCACGCAGGCCGCGTATGCGGCGCCGCTCATCCTGCTTGCGCAGAATCGACAGGAAAACCGCGACCGCGTCTCGCTGGACGAAGACCGTCGACGGGCCGAGCAGACCAAGGCCGACACCGAGTATCTGGCCCGTGAGCTGGCCGCACTGCGGCTGGCGGTCGGCGAAGTGGCCACCCGCGACTACCTGCGGCGCGAACTCGAGGAAATCCACGAACTGCTGATTCGGCTGCAGCCGCCGAAGGCTCCCGATAAGCGCGATGGCGCGGGTAAACCGGAGCACACCGAGCGCCGGCCGAAAAAGCCGAGCTGATCAGCTGACGCCAATGCTGTAACACGCCTGTTATCGACTAGGTATGGTGACTTGGTTCACAGGCCACACAGACCAAGGACGGTTGAGTGCACATAGGGGGAGGAGCCGCCCTCGAGGCAGCGCGACGCCAGGTAGGGCGGGTCGCGCGCAGCGTGACCGGTTCCGCCTCTCGCGTACGCGCCGTCGACATCCGCGGTGCGCTCACTACGTCGCGCATCCGCGGCGCCCTGAGCGCTGTCGATGTCCGCGGCGCCCTCACCCCATCGCGCGTCCGCGTCGCCTCCGGCATGGCCGTCATCGCGCCGCTCATTCTGGTGGGCGCCGTCGGCGGCTCCGCGCAACCGGATACGCCGGTCCGCGACGCCGCGGTGACCCCGCTGGCCGCCGTCGAGTCGTCCCCCGGCAACCGCGCCGGGGCGTCCGTGGTGGCGGTCACCAAGACACCGGCCACGTTTCACATCGCCGCGTCGTCGTCGTCTTCGCCCGCTCCCGCAGCGGGAGTGAATTCGCCTGGGACACTTCGGATTCCGGCGATGGCCTTGTCGGCGTACCGAAACGCCGAACGGATGATGGCCACGGCGTACCCGGTCTGCGGTGTCAGCTGGAACCTGCTGGCGGGGATCGGACGCATCGAGTCGATGCACGCCAACGGCGGCGCCACCGACGCCAGCGGCACCGCGGTGCGCCCGATCTACGGACCCGCACTGGACGGCACGCTGCCCGGTAACGAGATCATCGTCCAGAGCCGCAGCTCCGAACGCGTCACCTACGCCCGAGCGATGGGGCCCATGCAGTTCCTGCCGGGAACCTGGTCCCGGTACGCATCCGACGGCGACGGCGACGGCAAGGCCGATGTGCAGAACCTCTACGACTCGAGCCTGGCCACGGCGCGCTACCTGTGCAGCGGCGGTATGAACCTGCGCGACCAGTCCCACGTGATGTCCGCGATCCTGCGCTACAACAACTCGTTGGCCTACGCCCGCAATGTGTTGGGCTGGGCCGCTGCGTACGCCACGGGCGTGGTGCCCGTGGACCTGCCGCCGATCACCGGATCGGTCCCGACGCTGGGCGACATGGGCGACATGGGCGACATGCACCTGGACGACTACCAGGGCCTGGGCCCGGGCTTGCCGCTCAATGCGCTCGGCCTGCCCCCGGACGATCCGCTGGCACTGATGCTGGCGCGCACCGACGTCGCCAGCCAGCTCCCCGGATTCGTGCCCGGCCAGCGGCTCGGCCCGCTGCCGGGACCCGCGCCTGGCCCGCTGGCACCTCCGCCGGTGCAGCCGGACCCACAGCCCTGGTTGCCGCCGTGGATGCAACCGCCTCCGACGCGGGCGCCGCAGTGTGCTGTGTTCTGCATCCAGGATCAACCTCCGCCGTTGCAGCCGGCACTCGGGGCACCCGCCGACGCGAATGCGAATCTTCTGATACCGCCGGGACCTGGACCGCTTGCGCCGCCGCCCGGACCGGGACCTGGGCCGCTTGCATCGCCATCCGGACCGGCGCCTGGGCCGCTTGCATCGCCATCCGGACCCGCGCCTGGGCCGCTCGCACCTGCGCCCGGGCCGGTGCCCGCAACTCTGGCACCGGTGCCCGCGCCGATCCCGCCGCTGGGTCCGCCACCTCCCGGGCCGGTGCCCGCGCCTGCCGAGGTACCGCTGCCCGGCCCACCGCCGCCACCTGCCGGTTAAGGACGTTCCTCGAGTCGGCCTAGACTCGACGGTGATGTCCTCACCTTCCCCCGACCTGGAATCCGCGGTCCGCGCCGCACTGGCCAAGGTGATCGATCCCGAGCTTCGGCGGCCGATCACCGAGATCGGCATGGTCAAGAACGTCACCGTCGAGGCCGACGGCGGTGTCCACGTCGAGGTGTATCTGACGACCTCGGCATGCCCGAAGAAGACCGAGATCTCCGACAGCGTCAGCCATGCCGTCGCCGATGTTCCCGGTACCGGCGCCGTCAAGGTCTCGCTCGACGTGATGAACGACGAGCAACGCACGGAGCTGCGCAAGCAGCTGCGCGGCGATTCCCGTGAGCCAGTCATTCCGTTCGCGCAGCCCGGCTCCCTGACCCGGGTATATGCCGTGGCCTCCGGCAAGGGCGGCGTCGGAAAATCCAGCGTCACCGTGAACGTGGCCGCGGCGATGGCGGCGCGCGGGCTGTCGGTCGGCGTTCTGGACGCCGACATCTACGGACACTCGGTGCCCCGAATGATGGGCACCACCGACCGGCCCACCCAGGTCGAGGCGATGATCCTGCCTCCCGTCGCACACGACGTGCGGGTGATCTCGATCGCGATGTTCACCCAGGGCAACACCCCGGTGGTGTGGCGCGGCCCGATGCTGCACCGTGCCCTGCAGCAGTTCCTGGCCGACGTCTACTGGGGTGATCTGGACGTGCTGCTGCTCGACCTGCCACCAGGTACCGGGGACGTCGCGATCTCCGTGGCGCAGTTGATCCCGGGCGCGGAGATCCTGGTGGTGACGACGCCTCAGCTGGCGGCCGCCGAGGTCGCCGAGCGGGCCGGCGCGATCGCGCTGCAGACCCGTCAGCGCATCGTCGGTGTGGTGGAGAACATGTCCGGGCTCCTGCTGCCCGACGGCACGACGATGCAGATCTTCGGCGAGGGCGGCGGGAAGCAGGTGGCCGAGAGCCTGTCGCGGGCCGTCGGCGCCGACGTGCCACTGCTCGGTCAGGTGCCTCTCGACCCCGCGCTCGTGGCGGCGGGCGACGCAGGCGTGCCGTTGGTGCTTTCGGCGCCGGATTCGGTCGCGGGCAAGGAGTTGCTCAGCATCGCCGACGCGTTGTCGAGTCGCAAGCGCGGACTGGCGGGCATGTCGCTGGGCCTGGATCCCGCAGGCCGCTGATCTCCGCGAGCAGACGCAAAGTGTTCCGAAAACCGGCGTGTCGCGGGCCTTTTGCGTCTTCTCGCGGTTAAGTCGCGTCGCTGTCGAACGGCGTCGTGGCGGGTACCTCGGGTTGGACCGGCGTCGGCGCCGACTGGCTCACCGGCTTCTCCGGCGCGCTTTGAGGCGCGTCGATCTTGCCAGTGAATATCGAGTCATCGCCGTCGAGCAGGTGCTTGGTCAGCGCGGCACGCGGCGTCATCCCCCGCAGCTTGTTCAGCTGGCTCAACGGCTCGCGAAGGTCGTCGAACTCCGGGCCGAGGTCCTCGCGCAGCTGGCTGGTGGCACCGCTGATGTAGTCGCGGGCCTGCCGCAGCGTGCCCGCCGTCCAACGGATCGCGCCCGGCAGCCGTTCCGGCCCCAGGATCACCAGACCGGCGATCACCAGGACCAGCATCTCGCCCCAGCCGACGTTCCCGAACATCGTCTACGTGCTGTTGTCGGGGCCGGGATTGACGGTCAGAACGACGTGCCGGCCGTCGCGCACGACCTCGATCGGAGAATCCTGTCCGATCTTGAGTTGGCGTACGGCGACCACGAATTCGTCTGCGTCGGCGACGGTTCGATCGCCCACCTTGACGACGACGTCGTTCTCGAGGATGCCCGCCTTCTCTGCGGGACTGCCCGCCTTCACGTTGGCCACCTGCGCGCCCGACGCGAGATCGTTGCTCACCGAGCGGGCGCTCAGGCCCAGCGTCGGATGCGCGATCTTGCCCTGCTGGATCAGCGACTCGACGACGATCTTGACCTCGTTCACCGGGATCGCGAAGCCAAGGCCGCTGGCGCTGTCCGACAGCGACTTTCCGGCGGTGTTGATGCCGATCACGTCGCCCTTCATGTTGATGAGGGGGCCGCCGGAGTTGCCATGGTTGATCGACGCGTCGGTCTGCACGCCGTCGATGACGGTGTCGGTGTCCGACCCGTCGCCCGAGAGCGGCACCGGGCGATGCAGGGCGCTGATGATGCCCTGCGTGACCGTGCTGCGCAGACCAAGCGGGGCGCCTGCCGCGATCACCTCTTCACCGACCTGGAGCTTGTCCGAGTCGCCCATCTTGGCGACGACCAGGTTGTCGACGTTGTCGACCTTCAGCACGGCGAGGTCGGTCTTGGGGTCGCGGCCCACCAGGTTGGCGGGCACTTCCTTGCCGTCGTTGAACACCACGGTCATCTTGTACTGGCTCGCGTTGATCGCGGCTTCGGAGATGACGTGGTTGTTGGTGACGATGTAGCCGCGGCCGTCGACGACGACGCCCGAGCCCTGCGAACCCTCCTCGTCGCTCTTGGCCTCGATTGTGACCACCGAATCAGCCACTGCCGCTGCCACTTTGGCGAACCGGCCCTCCGGCAACTGGCCGGTGTCGCTGGTCTCCAGTGTCACCTTCGAGGTGGTGAACGCCTCGACCACCTCGGCGGTCTTACGGCCCACCCAGCCACCGGCAAAGCCGATCACCAGCGCGACGATGCCCAGGACCGCCAGCGCGACGTAGGACACCTTGCCGCCGAACAGGACGTCGCGCACACCGAGCTTGCCCATGCTGACGCTGGCGGGCGCGTGGGCGGTCTCGTGCAGTGCGGGGGTGCCCAACGCCACCGGGGCGCCGGGATTGCGCCACGGATCGTCGGGTTCCTCGGCGCCCTGCCCGTCGCGCTCGGCATCCAGCGCCCCCGCGTCGGCGGGGTGACGCTGCAGGGAGTCGCCGTCGGCGTAGGGCCGGCCGAAGGCCTCGGCCAGCACCGGATCGGGCGGTCGATCCTTCGGCGTGTACTCGCCTTGGTCGCGGTAGCTATCCAGACCCAGGAAGGATCCGCTCACGCCGTCGGGCCGGCCGAACGCCCGGCGCGACGCCGGATCGACAGGCGGCCTCGACACCGGGCGAGGCTCGAGACGCTCACGACCGGTCTGGTCCAGATTGGTCACCCGTTCATCACTCTCTATCCGGGCGCCAGCAATGGCCGACGCACGTCGCTACTCGACTTTGCATCCACCCTACCGGCGCTTACGGCGGCCGCGCTGCGCGCCGTCAGCTAACTGCGGCCCGGGCTCCGACTCTGGCGGCTCGGCAGCAGTGTGGAGCGGAATCTGCGACAACTGTCCCAGCAGCGAGCTGGGTATGGCTATCGGACACGAATCCCGCAGTGCGCTGCGCGCCTGACGCTGGGCCTCGACCTCTGCGGCGCACTGCGGGCACAACGACAGATGATGCGCCGCGCGCAGATGCGGGGTCAGGCGAAGCTCCTCGTCGACGAACGCGGCGACTGCCTCGGTGGACAGGTGCTCGGTGGAGCCGAACTGGCGCGGACCCACCGGTGCGTCGCTCTGCGATGCGAACTGAGACGGCAGCCAGGCGAGCGCGCGTCGGAACACATGTTCCGGGTCGACCATCACCCAGCTCCTCTCGGCGTACTCGCGTCGCATAAACGTACTGACTCGAATGTAGCGCGGCGCGGCGCGCCGAACACCTGCGAACACTCAGGCGGACTTGGCCGTGTCCTCGTAGGCGGTCGATTCACCGGCGCCGTGGCGCGCCAGGTGGTCGCGCAGCGCCTGCCGACCGCGGTGGATACGGCTGCGGACGGTGCCGAGCTTGACGCCCAACGTGGCGCCGATCTCCTCGTAGGACAACCCCTCCACGTCGCACAGCACGACCGCCGCGCGGAACTCCGGCGGCAGCGAGTCCAGTGCGGCCTGCAGGTCAGGGCCCAATCGCGAGTCGTGGTAGATCTGCTCGGGGTTCGGGTCGTCGGCAGGCACCCGGTCGTAGTCCTCGGGCAGCGCCTCCATGCGGATGCGGCCACGCCGACGGACCATGTCGAGGAACAGGTTCGTGGTGATGCGGTGCAGCCAGCCCTCGAACGTGCCCGGCTGATAGTTCTGCACCGACCGGAACACGCGGATGAACGTCTCCTGCGTGAGGTCTTCGGCATCGTGCTGGTTGCCCGACAGCCGGTAGGCCAGCCGGTAGACGCGGTCGGCGTGCTGGCGCACCAGCTCGTCCCAGGACGGCATCTTGGCGTGGTCGCCCGTGGCGTCGAAGACGGCGGTGCCGGTCAACTCGTCGGAAGGCTCGACCCAGTCGCCGTCGGTGAACTGCTCGAGATGGGCCATGGACGTCGGGGCCGCTGGAGCGCTTGAACTGGTCGTCAGATCCTCCTGGTCACAACCGCCATCACGTATCGACGGCTCGATGTTCGCGACAACGTGGAAGTCCTCGCGCTTATTCCCTGAATGCCACCGTCCACCGTCATCCATGCGACATACCGTCTCCCGCGCTGGTGTGCTTGGCATATGAGCAAACTGAACATTTCCTGAGAAAGATTTCTACCCATTTTCGACCTGCGGAAACCGGCTCGATTGGGGCCGAAATCACCTGCTGGGGGACGGGCGTGTCGCGCGGTTGGCCCTCGGGGTTGGCAATACGCTGCGGGCATGGCCGGCACCGACGATGTCATAGGACCGCACAGCCGGGCCGATTCTATCGTCAAGCACGCCGAACAGTCGATCTCCGAGGACGCCATCGTCGCGGCCGCCCGTGAGCGAGCCGTTGACATCGGGGCAGGCGCCGTGACCCCCGCGGTCGGGGCACTGCTGTGTGTGTTCGCCAAGATGGCCGGCGCCAAAGCGGTCGTCGAGGTCGGCACCGGCGCCGGTGTCAGCGGGCTGTGGCTCCTGTCGGGCATGCGTGAGGACGGCGTGCTCACCACGATCGACGTCGAGCCCGAACACCAGCGCATCGCCAAGCAGGCGTTCACCGAGGCGGGTATCGGCCCCGGCCGAACCCGGCTGATCAGCGGACGGGCACAGGACGTGCTCACCCGGCTCGCCGACGAGTCCTACGACCTGGTGTTCATCGACGCCGATCCGGCCGACCAGCCGCAGTTCGTCGTGGAGGGCGTGAGGTTGTTGCGCTCCGGCGGCGCCATCGTCGTGCACCGCGCGGCGCTGGGCGGGCGCGCCGGTGACGCGAGCGCGAACGACGCCGAGGTGGGCGCGGTGCGCGAGGCCGCGCGGCTGATCGCCGAGGACGAGCGGCTCACCCCGGTGCTGGTGCCGCTCGGCGACGGCCTGCTCGCCGCCGCCCGCGACTGACGTTTCTCCCGCGAGAAGACGCAAAAGTCCCCTTTTTTCGGTTGTGTCGGGTACTTCTGCGTCTGCTCGCGCGTCCGCCCAGCGCGCGACTGCCCACACCGACATCACTTCTTTACGAAGTCTTGACGGTCCCGCCCCTTGACCGTCGGCTGAACGCGCGTTTAACGTACTAAACATGCGTTCAGCAACTGACGATCGGACGGCCGTCGCCCGCATCCGCGACGCCGCCGTCGAACAGTGGGGTCAGCAGGGCTTCAACGTGGGACTCCGGAGCATCGCCCAGGCCGCCGGCGTGTCCGCCGCACTGGTGATCCACCACTTCGGCTCCAAGGACGGCCTTCGCAAGGCGTGTGACGACTACATCGCCGAAGAGATCCGCACCGGCAAGTTGGCATCGATGCAAACCAATGACCCCGCCGAGTGGTTCCGACAGATGGCCGAGATCGAATCGTACGCACCCCTGATGGCGTATCTGGTCCGCAGCATGCAATCCGGCAGCGACCTGGCAAAAACGCTGTGGCGCCGGATGATCGAGAACGCGGAACAGTACCTCGATGAGGGTGTGCGCAACGGCATCCTGAAGCCAAGCCGAGACCCGAAGGCCCGAGCCAAGTTCCTTGGCATCAACAACGGCGGCGGCTTCCTGCTGTTTCTGCAACTACACGACGACCCCACCGATCTGCGGGCGGTTCTTCGCGATTACGGCGAGGCGATGACGCTGCCGGCACTCGAGATGTACACCCAGGGACTCATGGCCGACTCCACGATGTACGACGCGTTCCTGGCCAAGTACGAACAAGGCATCCCGTTCACATCTCAAGAAGGAGATAGCGATGACGGCTCAACCAACGAAGTCCCTGCGGCGGGCTGACACCGGCGACCGATCGCAGCTTGCAGTCGAAATCCAGGGACTGTCAAAGTCTTTCGGGCGAACGAAGGCGCTCGACGGCCTAGACCTTACCGTCGCCCCCGGGGAGATCACCGGCTTCCTCGGTCCCAACGGCGCGGGCAAGTCCACCACGCTCCGCGTGCTACTCGGCCTGTTGCGCGCCGACGGTGGCACAGTGCGACTGCTCGGCGGCGACCCCTGGCGCGACGCCGTGGCGTTGCACCGCCGTATCGCCTACGTGCCTGGGGATGTGACGCTGTGGCCGAACCTGACCGGCCTGCAGGCCATCGACTTTCTCGGCGGGATTCGCGGCAACGGAATCGACACGAGTCGCAGGGATCAGCTGATCGAGCGGTTCGAACTCGACCCGCACAAGAAGGCGCGGACATACTCCAAGGGCAACCGGCAGAAGGTGGCGATCGTCGCCGCGTTCTCGACCAATGCCGAGCTCTACATTCTCGACGAGCCGACGGCGGGCCTGGACCCGTTGATGGAGAAGGCGTTTCAGCGCTGTGTCGAGGAAGTGTCCAACCGCGGTGCAGCGGTGTTGTTGTCCAGCCACATCTTGGCCGAGGTCGAGGAACTCTGCGACAACGTCACGATCATCCGCGGCGGCCGTGCCGTGCGCTCGGGTTCGCTTCAGGAGCTGCAACATCTGATGCGCACGACCGTGACCGCGCGCACCCGCGACGACGGTCGGCCGTTGCGAGGGTGAGCCCTTCGTGCACGACTTCACCAGCCAGGACGGCCGGCTCCGCTTCACGGTGGACCGCGGCGACCTGGACGCCACGATGGGACGCCTGACCGAACTCGGTATCGAGGAGTTGACCGTGACGCCGGCGTCGCTGGAGGACATGTTCCTGCGCGAGTACCAGGGAGAGTCTCGATGAGCACCACGACTGTCGCACTCCGCGCGGGGCGGCACGAGACCGCGCCCACCGGTTCTGGATGGACCGGGGTGGGCCGCCTGCTACGGCTGGCCCTGCGCCGGGACCGCATACGCCTGTCCGTGTGGGTGGCCGCGCTGACGCTGATGATGGTGTACGCCCCGAACGCGATCAAGCTCGCCTATCCGGAGGAAGCGCAGCGGCAGGCGCGGGTGAACCTGATGAAGACGCCCGCCGCGATCATCATGGGCGGGCCGATGTTCGGCGGTAACGAAACCGACCTCGGCGCGATGATGGCCAACGAGCTGATGCTGACGATGATCGTCGCCGCATCTATCCTGTCGATTCTCACCGTGATACGCCACACCCGCGCCGAAGAGGAAAGCGGTGCAGCGGAATTGGTGATGTCCTCGGTCGTCGGCAGATTCGCCCGTACCCACGCGGCGCTGATCCTCGTGGGTGGGGTGAATGCCGTCCTGGCCGTGACGATGACGCTGGCGATGGCATCCACTGGATTCGGACTCGTCGACACCGCCGCGATGTGTCTCGGCATCACCGGCGCGGCCATGGTGTTCGGTGCGGTCGCTGCGGTCACCGCACAACTGTGGCGGCAGGCGCGCACGGCGACCGGCGCAGCGATGGCCGTGCTGGCGCTGGCCGCACTGGTCCGCGGAATCGGGGACGTCATCGACAATTCCGGCAGCGCGCTGAGCTGGTTCTCGCCGATCGCATGGGCTCAGCAGATGCGGGCGTTCGTCGACGTCCGCTGGTGGCCGTTCGTCCTGCTGGTGGTGCTGGCGCTCGGACTGATCGCGCTGGCGGCCGTATTGGAGAGCAGGCGTCAGTTCGACGACGGCACCATCCCGTCGTCCGGGGAGCACCCCGACGCACATCCGATCAGATCGGTACTCGGCCTGCACCTGACCCTGCAGCGGGGCCAGACGATCGGCTGGTCGGTCGGATTGTTCCTGGGCGGCTTGGCCCTTGGATCGATGACGAAGTCGCTCCTGGACGCCGCCAAGGACAACGAACTGCTGCAGCGGGTGCTGGCTCAACAGGGCACTGACGGCGTGTATACGACGATGACGCAGTTCCTCGCCGCAGCCACTACCGCGTACGTCGTCGCGGCAGTACTCAGGTTGCTCAACGACGAGGAGAAGGGCCTCGGCGAGGTCGTGCTCGCAGGCGCGGTGTCACGGTGGCGATGGCTGTTCACCGCGGTGGCCTCTGCGCTGATCGGCTCGACGGTGCTGATGTTCTTCGCCGGTCTGGGCAACGGATTGGGTGCCGGGATCGCGCTCGGTGAGCCGCAGACCATCGTGTCGGCTGACCCTCGCCGGCCTGGCCTTCGTGCCCGCGATGGCCGTGATGGCCGGAATCGCCGCGGTGGCGGTGGCCCTGCGGCATACGTGGATCGGTTGGCTGGCAGTGACTTTCGTCGTCATCTCGCTGTACCTCGGGGCGCTGCTGCGCCTGCCCCAATGGCTCGTCGACCTGTCTCCCGTCGGCCAGACCAAGGCGCCGATGGAGTATTCGGTCGCTCGCGCTGACGTGTGATGGTCGTCGCCGCCGCCGCGCTGACCCTCGTCGCAGGCGCGATCTACCGCCGTCGCGACGCGATCTGACAATCTCGAAAGGAGGAATCATGAAGGTCACTCTTCAACTGTTGGCGTCCACGGTTTTCAGCATCGTCTTCTTCGGCCTGCTGCTGTTCTGGCCCGCAGGCACGTTCGACTACTGGCAGGCTTGGGTTTTCATCGCCGTGTTCATCGTCGGCACCATGGTTCCGACCGTCTACCTGGCGCGTGCAGATACCCGGATGCGTTTCAGCGGCGCATGCGTCCGGGCCCGTTCGCAGAGACCCGACCGGTGCAGAAGCTCATCTATCGTCGGCATCATGCTGGCGGTCGTCGCCGTAGGAGTGGTCAGCGCCGTTGACCACCGCTTCGGTTGGTCGACGGTGCCGACGCCGGTTGTCGTGGTCGGCAACGTGCTGGTCCTCGTCGGACTCACGCTGGCGGAACTCGTGGTCATCCAGAACAACTATGCGGCAGCGACCATCACCGTCGAGGCGGAGCCAGCAGCTGGTGTCGACGGGCTGTACGGGCTTGTCCGGCACCCGATGTACTTCGGCAACGTGATCATGATGATCGGCACCCCGCTGGCGCTCGGCTCATACTGGGGCCTGTCGATCGTCGTTGTCGGCCTTGCGGTCCTCGCTGTCCGGATCAACGACGAAGAAGCACTGCTGCAGCAGGAGCTGGCGGGTATACCCCGACTACATGGAGAAGGTGCACTACCGGCTGGTGCCCGACGTCTGGTGAGAGCGCGAGTACCGCCACGTCACCAAGAACACGACGACGACGGTGAACCGCAGCACCGTATTGGCGATCATCGTGCCGTTTGCACCCGTGAGGCCCATGTAGACGATGTCGAGGATGCCGCTGCTCAGGTGCAGCACCACCAGCGTGGTGACGATCAGCCCCAGCGCCTGCAAATCGGTGAGCCGGGCGGCGCCGAACGACAGCACCGCGAGGGCGAGTTCCGCCGCGCCGACGAGGTAGACCAGCAGGTAGTCCGGCCGCTCCAGCGTTATGCCCACCGCCGACGGGATGGCGGTGGGAAACACCGTCAGCACCACCCCTCCGGCGAGGGTGATCAGCCCGTGCACCACGAACAGAGCTCGCAGAGTTCTCATATCGACCTTCCTGTCATGTCGGCACATCGTCATCCGTCATAGAGATGACGGCGCAGGACAGCGGATCATGACAATAGGAGGTGACGACGTGAGCGGGCAGGCTTTCGAGGAGCACCGTTCGCATCTGCGGGGCGTCGCCTATCGAATGCTGGGCTCGTTGTCCGAGGCCGACGACGCCGTGCAGGAGGCATGGCTGCGGATGGACCGTGCCGACCCCGGCGACGTCGGCAATCTGCGCGCCTGGTTGACCACCGTCGTGGCCAGGATCTGCCTGGACATGTTGCGCGCCCGCAGCGCGCGGCCGGAACAACCGCTCGACGAGGCCTTTAACCACGTCTCAGCGGCGCACCCCGTCGACCCGGTCGACCCCGAACAGGAAGCGGTGCTTGCCGATTCGGTCGGCGTGGCCCTGCTCGTCATCCTGCAGACCCTGTCACCCGCCGAACGCCTCGCCTTCGTGCTGCACGACATGTTCGACCTGCCGTTCTCGGAGATCGCACCGATGGTCGGCCGGTCAGAGAACACCGCCGCGCAGCTCGCCGCGCGGGCCCGGCATCGCGTACGCGGGAAAACGCCAAACACGACAACCGATCTCGTGCGCCAGCGTCGGCTCGTCGAGGCGTTTCTGGCCGCCGCGCGCGACGGCGACTTCGATGGCCTGCTGGCGGTGCTGGACGGCGACGTGGTGTTGCACGTCGACGCGACCGCCGCAGGCTCGCCGACCACGATCCGCGGGGCCGCGGCGGTGGCGACCAACGCGCGGATGTTCGCGGCGAACGCGCGTTTCGCCGAGCCCGCCATCGTCGACGACGCGGTCGGCATCGTCGTCGCGCCCGCCGGACGGTTGGCACTGGTGCTGCGGTTCACCGTTCGCGACGAGCTGATCACCGAGATCACCATCGACGCCGACCCGCGGCGGCTGCGCAGGTTCAATTTCGCGGTATTGGGCTGACGTGCGCCCATAATGCGTGTGTGGAACTGCTCACCGGCTTCGGGCTGGCGACGGCGGCGGGACTCAACGCCTACATCCCGTTGCTGGCGCTCGGCCTGCTGTCGCGGTTCACCGACCTCGTCACTCTGCCGGGCGGCTGGGCCTGGCTGGAGAACGGCTGGGTGATGGCGATCGTCGCCGTCCTGCTCGCCGTCGAGGTCGTCGCTGACAAGATCCCGGCACTGGACAGTGTGAACGACACCATCCAGACATTCATCCGGCCGACCGCGGGCGGCATCGTGTTCGGATCGGGCACAGCGGCCCAGACATCCGCGGTCGCCGATCCCGGCGCATTCGCGCAGTCGGGGCAGTGGATTCCCATCGCGATCGGTGTCGTCACCGCGCTCGTGGTGTCGCTGACGAAGTCGGCGGCCCGGCCCGTCGCCAACGTGGCCACCGCAGGTGTGGCCGCACCGGTACTGAGCACCATCGAGGACGTGACCAGTGTGGGGCTGGTGTTCGTGGCGCTTCTGGTCCCGGTTCTGGTGCTCGTTGTGATCGCGGTAGTGGTGTGGGGGTTCGTCAAACTGCTGCGTCGACGCCGCGGGAAGGCCGCGACCCAGACCGGTTAGATCCAGACACCCTTGCCGACCGCGACGACGCCGCCCGCGCTGATCGCGAAGCGTTCGCGGTCCTTGTCGAGGTCGACGCCGACCATCTCGCCCGGCCCGACGACGACGTTCTTGTCCAGGATCGCGTGGCGCACGACCGCGCCGCGGCCCACCCGGGCACCGGGCATGATCACGCTGCCTTCCACGATCGCGCCGTCGTCGACCACGACGTTGGACGACAGCACCGAATTGCGCACGGACGCGGCCGAAATGATGCTGCCCGCCCCGACCACCGATTCCTGCGCGGAGCCGCCGTTGACGAACTTGGCCGGCGCCAGATTCTCCGACTCGCCGCGGATCGGCCAGCGCTTGTTGTAGAGATTGAACACCGGGTGCACCGACACCAGATCCATGTGCGCGTCGTAGAACGCATCGAGCGTGCCGACGTCACGCCAGTAGCCGTGATCGCGTTCGGTGGCGCCGGGGACCTCGTTGTCGCTGAAGTCGTACACGGCGGCCATGCCGTCGGTGACGAGACGCGGAATGATGTCGCCACCCATATCGTGGTCGGAGTGGTCCTCGTCGGCGTCCGCGCGGATCGCGTCGATCAACACCTTGGTGGTGAAGACGTAATTGCCCATCGACACGAACGTCTGCTCGGGGTCGTCCGGAGTACCCGGCGGGTCGGCCGGCTTCTCGATGAACCCTCGGATGCGGCCGGACTCGTCGGAGTCGATGCAACCGAACGCGGTCGCTTCGGCGCGCGGGACCCTGATGCCCGCCACCGTGGCACCCGCACCGCTCTCGATGTGGAACTGGACCATCTGCTCGGGGTCCATCCGGTACACGTGGTCGGCGCCGAACACGACGATGTAGTCGGGGTCCTCGTCGTAGATCAGGTTCATCGACTGATAGATGGCATCCGCGGAACCGGTGTACCACCGGGGGCCGAGCCGCTGCTGCGCCGGAACCGGGGTGATGTACTCCCCGGCAAGGCCGGATAGCCGCCAGTTCTGCGAGATGTGGCGATCCAGCGAATGCGACTTGTACTGAGTCAGCACGCAGATTCGCAGATATCTGGCGTTCACGAGATTGGACAGAACGAAGTCGATCAGCCGGTACGCGCCGCCGAAGGGAACCGCGGGTTTGGCTCGGTCTGCCGTCAGTGGATAAAGCCTCTTGCCCTCGCCTCCCGCCATGACAATGCCCAGCACGTGTGGCAATTCCCTCATGATCCAAACCTATCCGCACTCAAGGACCGCGGCTAGGCATTCGCACCATGGATCAAGGTGTTTGGCGCTTCGGGCATTCGCCGGATTCTCGCTCCAACAAAACCTATGAGGGAGCCACGGCTCGGCTTTTTGGATACCGTCGACACCATGCGGGTGGCGATGATGACTCGGGAGTATCCACCCGAGGTCTACGGCGGCGCGGGCGTCCACGTCACCGAGCTCGTCGCGCAGCTACGCCATTTGTGCGAAGTCGACGTCCACTGCATGGGCGCACCGCGCGAGGGTGCGTTCGTGGCACAGCCCGATCCCGCGTTGCTGGGCGCCAATCCGGCAGTGTCGACGTTGTCGGCGGATCTGACCATGGTCGACGCCGCGGGCCAGGCCACCGTGGTGCATTCGCACACGTGGTACGCCGGGCTGGCCGGCCACCTAGCCGCGCTCCTGTACGGCATCCCGCACGTGCTGACCGCGCATTCGCTCGAGCCGATGCGGCCGTGGAAGGCAGAACAGCTCGGCGGCGGCTACCGGGTGTCGTCATGGGTGGAGAAGACGGCGGTCGAGGCGGCCGACGCGGTGATCGCGGTCAGTTCGGGCATGCGCGACGATGTGTTGCGCACCTATCCGTCATTGGACCCGAACCGGGTGCATGTGGTTCGCAACGGGATCGACACCGATGTCTGGTATGCGGCACCGCCGGAGCCGGGCGAGTCGGTGCTCGCCGAACTCGGCGTCGACACGACGCGGCCGATCGTCGCGTTCGTCGGGCGGATCACCCGCCAGAAAGGTGTCCCACATCTGATCGCGGCCGCGCACCGGTTCGCACCGGACATCCAGCTGGTGTTGTGCGCCGGCGCGCCCGACACCCCCGAGATCGCAGCGGAAGTGACAGAGGCCGTCCAGGAGCTCGCCCGCGCCCGCACCGGCGTGTTCTGGGTACGCGAAATGCTGCCAATCAGCAAGATTCGCGAAATACTCTCAGCTGCAACAGTTTTCGTATGCCCGTCGGTGTACGAGCCGCTGGGCATCGTCAACCTGGAGGCGATGGCGTGCGCGACGGCGGTGGTGGCGTCCGATGTCGGTGGCATACCCGAGGTGGTGGCCGAGGGTCATACCGGCGTGCTGGTGCACTACGACGCGGGCGACCGATCGGGGTTTGAGTCGCGGTTGGCCGACGCGGTCAATTCGGTGGTCGCCGACCCGGAGAAGGCCCGGCAGTACGGTCACGCCGGGCGTCAGCGCTGTATCGACGAGTTCTCCTGGGCGCACATCGCAGAGCAGACCCTGGCGATCTATCGGGAGGTCTCTTCCTAGGCGCGAACCCCCGCGGGCGAAGGCCGCACTAGCTGGTGACGCCCTTGAGTTCGTCGCCCAGCGCGGCCGCCTCGTCGGGGGTGAGTTCGACGACCAGTCGTCCGCCGCCCTCCAGTGGTACCCGCATCACGATGCCGCGCCCCTCCTTGGTTGCTTCCAGGGGACCGTCGCCGGTCCGGGGCTTCATCGCCGCCATCGAGTGCTCCCTCCACATGAACCAGCCCGCACCGTGGGCCTAACGAATCCTCTCTATTGTTCCCTATCCGCGGCGTCGGGTGTGCAAAGACCCGGCTATGACCGCCGAGGCGGCCCGTCGTCGGGTCACTGGAACGTCGCAGGCACCCAGCAGTCTGCGGTGTGGTCGTCGACCATTCCGGTCGCCTGCATCAATGCGTAGGCGGTCGTCGGCCCGACGAACCGGAAGCCCCGGCGCTTCAGTTCCTTGGCCATCGCGGTCGATTCCGGGGTGACCGCCGGCACGTGTGCGATGTCGGCGGGCCGCGGCCGTGGCGGCGGGGCGAACGACCACAGCAACTCGGCGAGGTCGACATCAAGATCGGCGACCGCGCGGGCGTTGGCGATGGTGGCCTCGATCTTCGAGCGGTTGCGCACGATGCCGGTGTCGTCCATCAGCCTCGAGATGTCACGATCGCGGTAACGGGCGATGCGCTCGACGTCGAACCGGTGGAACGCGCTTCGAAAGTTCTCTCGCTTGCGCAGGATGATCAGCCACGACAGCCCGCTCTGAAACGCCTCCAGGGTGACTCGCTCGAACAGCGCCTTGGAATCGCGCAGCGGCTGGCCCCATTCGGTGTCGTGGTAGTCCCGGTAGAGAACGAAATCATCTGCCGACAAACGTGATTCGTCGATCCAAGCGCAGCGGACACGCGCGTCGGGCGCGTCCGCCGCCGCTCTGCGCTCAGCGCCCGCGGTCACGCTTCGTCGTCTCCCTCCGACGACGGTAGCGCGTGCGCGCCACCTTCGATGCGGTACTCGCCCTCGTCGTCGTCATCGAGGCCGTGCGCCGCACGCACCGCGGCCAGTTGCCCGCGCACCAGATCGAGCTCCTGGCCCAACCGGTCGAGTACCCAGTCCACCTCGCTGGTCTTGTAGCCGCGCAGTGTCTGGCTGAATTTGACCGCGTCGACGTCAGCGCCCGTGACGCCGGAGGCAGGCAAAACGGTGGCCGTCGTGTCGCGCGGCAGGGGCGGCAGCTGCTCACCGCGGCCGAAAAGCACGCTGCCCAGTGCGAACAGCACGATGGCGATCAGCACCAGTACGACCAGATACAGGAGAACCAGGGTCACGCCCTCGATACTGCCTGAGCCCGCCGACAATCGGCGCGCCGACGTGCCGCGGTGCGCTCCTACGAGCGAGGCCGCAGGGTGTTCATCGGCGGACGGTCGACAAGCGACACCTCCGACGTGCGGGGCGTGAAGTCGTCGCCGTCGGCGAAGAACTGTGTCAGGCCCACGCCGGAGTCCGGCACGCCGCACCGTGCGAACAAGGTGGCGATGACCTGGCGGCTCATCGCGGCGAGTTCGGTCAGCGGCCGGTTGCGGTGCTCCCGCACGCCAAGGTTGACCTGCGCGATCGCATCCAGGCCGAGGCGGTCGTAGGTGTCGACGAGCAGGCCGATCTCCACGCCGTAACCGGGCGCGAACGGCACCGCTGTCAGCAGTTCGCGAGTGCCCGCGTATTCGCCGCCGAGGGGCTGCAGCAGGCAGGTCAGTTCAGGACGTAGCGCGGCGAGCAGAGGACGGGCCACCAGCTCGGTGACGCGACCCCCGCCGTTGGCGTCTTCGCTGCCGCTGACCTTGAGCGGCCGCCGGTAGAAGCCCTTGACCAGGTGGACGCCCTCGGCGGTGAGCAGCGGGCCCACCAGCTTGGGCACGAACATCGGGTCCGGATCGATCAGGTCGGAGTCGACGAAAACGACGATGTCGCCGGTGGCCGCGGCCAGCGACCGCCACAGCACCTCGCCCTTACCCGGCTGCGGTGCGACTTCGGGCAGCGCGACCTCACGGCTGATCACCCTCGCGCCCGCGGCCAGTGCGCGGATCTCGGTGTCGTCCGTCGAGCCGGAGTCCAGCACGATCAGCTCGTCGACCAAGCCGCCGAGCAGGGGCGTGATGGTCTCGACGACCGACCCGACCGTCTCTTCCTCGTTGAGCGCAGGCAAGACCACGGACACGGTCCGCCCGGCCTTGGCCGCCTCCAGTTCGGCGATGGACCACGACGGGCGGCCGAAGCTGTGCGTTGTCATCCACGGATGTCCTGCGACGGCGTCGGCGGCGGAGAGTTCAGGTAACACAGTCATGCCAGTCCCCTTACAGTTCGCGCCGGTGGACGCAACCCCTGGATCGACGCGACCATCTCCAGCACGCGCCGCGTGGGCCCCACCTCGTGTACCCGGAACATTCGCGCCCCCTCGGCCGCGGCCAGTGCGGTCGCGGCGAGTGTGCCCTCCAGGCGTTCGGTCAAGCCCACACCCAGAGTCTCCCCGACGAAATCTTTATTGCTCAGCGCCATCAGGACAGGCCATCCCGTATTTACAAGATCTTTTACGTGGCGCAACAAACTAAGACCATGATGAGTGTTCTTACCGAAATCATGAGTCGGATCGATCAACACCGCGGTTCGCGCCACCCCGAGCGCAACCGCGCGCTGCGCCGCCGCTGTCACCTCGGCGATGACATCGTCGACCACGCCGCGCTCTGAGATGCCGTAGTTCACCCGAAACGGGCGGGTGCGTGGCACGGCGCCGCCGGTGTGCGAGCACACCAACCCGGCGCCGAACTCCGCGGCGACCTCCGGCAGCGCGGGGTCGTGGCCGCCCCAGGTGTCGTTGATCAGGTCCGCGCCCGCCGCGCAGGCCTGCTTGGCCACCGCCGCGCGCCAGGTGTCGACGCTGATCAGCTGGTCAGGATAGGTATCGCGGAGCCATTCGATGAACGGCACGACCCGGGCGATCTCCTCGTCGACGTCGACCGTGCTGCCGGGCCCGGCCTTGACACCGCCCACGTCGACGACGTCGGCACCGTCTTCGATCACCTGATGGGCGGCGGTCTTGGCGGCCTCATCGGTGAAGGTGGCGCCGCGGTCGTAGAACGAGTCCGGTGTGCGGTTGACGATCGCCATGATCAGCGCACGATCGCCGGCCACCGGGCGGCCCAGGAAGGTCGACTGCACGCCCTCCAGGCTACGGGCCTGCGATTTGTGTGCGTTTACGAGCGCTCACCGCTCCAATTTGCACACAAATCGCTAGTTCTTGGGCTTCTTGCCGTCGGCGACCTCGCCCGGATACTCGTCGTAGAACTCGACGTACCCCTCGTCGCGACCCGACAGCACGTAGATCGGATCCTCGATCTCGTCCGCCTCGTCATCGCCTTCACCCGTGGTGCCGCCGTAACCCTCTTTGCGCAGGTCGCCCTTCTGGCTCTTGAACGTCGACGTGTGGGCGAGTTCGTTCACCACACGGACGAACAACGGCACCGCGTAGCCGGGCAGTTTGTCGTAGACCGCCTTGGCCAGTGCCTTGCCGTCGAATTCCTCGCCTTCCTTCAGCTGGATCGCGGCCATGCCGGCGCGGCCGCCCGCACCCTCGACCTCGACGCCGAACACGGTGGCCTCTTCAACCTGCGGATCGTTGGACACCGCCGCCTCGACCTCCGTCGTCGCCACGTTCTCGCCCTTCCAGCGGAACGTGTCGCCGAGCCGGTCGGTGAACGCCGCGTGCCCGAAGCCCTGCGACCGCATCAGGTCGCCGGTGTTGAACCAGGTATCGCCTTCCTTGAACGCGTCCCGCACCAACTTCTTCTCGCTGGCCTTCTTATCGGTGTAGCCGTCGAACGGCTGGAAGTTGCTCACCTTCGACAGCAGCAGGCCCGGCTCTCCGGTCTTGACCTTGCGAACGCGGCCGTTGTCGTCGCGCACCGGTTCTCCGGACTCCGCGTCGTACTCGACGAACGCCACCGGCGTCGGGCAGATCCCCGTCGACTTGTCGATGTTGAGGACGTTGACGAACGCGGTGTTGCCCTCGCTGGCGCCGTAGAACTCGCACACCCGGTCGATGCCGAACCGCTCGGTGAAGTCGTCCCAGATGGCGGGGCGCAGGCCGTTGCCGATGATCACCCGCACCTTGTGCTTGCGGTCGGTGGGTTTGGGCGGCTGGTTGAGCAGATAGGCGCAGATCTCACCGATGTAGATGAACGCCGTCGCGCGGTGGCGGATCACGTCGTCCCAGAACTTCGACGCCGAGAACGACTTGCCCAGCGCCAGCGTCGCGCCCGCGTTGACCGTCGAGCCGAGCGCCACCGTCAGCGCATTGTTGTGATAGAGCGGCAGGCAGCAGTACAGCGTGTCGTCGCTGTGCAGGCGCAGGCCCAAACCGCCGAAGCCGGCCAGCGCGCGCAGCCACCGGTAGTGCGTCATCACGCTGGCCTTCGGCATCCCGGTGGTGCCCGAGGTGAAGATGTAGAACGCCTTGTCCTTGGCGAGCACCGCGGCCGTCGCCGCGGGATTCGTGGTCGGGGCCGTGGCCGCGAGCCGCTCCAACTCCTCGACCGTCACCAGCCCGTCGGTGTTCGCGCCGCTGTCGGTGATCGCCTCGATCAGCTCGGTTTCGGCGACGATCGCCTTGGCGTCGAGCAGTCCGATGCTGTGGGCGAGGACATCGCCGCGTTGGTGGTAGTTGAGCATTCCCGCGATCGCGCCGCACTTGACCACAGCCAGCATCAGCAGCACCGCGTGCGGCGAGTTGCGCAACATGACACCGACGACGTCGCCGTGCCCGACCCCACGCGCGGCCAGCACCGCCGCGTAACGGTTGGCGCTCTCGTTGGCCTGCCGATAGGTCAGCTCCTGGTCCTCGAACCGCACGAAGATGCGGTCGGCGTGGCGGGCCGCGCGATCCTGGAACACCTTGCCGATCGACGTCTTCGCGGTCGGGCGCGCCATGAAACCGGTCAGGGCGCCCCGCAACATCACTGGCGCGTCCATCAACAGGCCGGGTACCCGGGCGGCGATGTCGAGCAGTCCGACGCTGCTGCGGACGCCCGATTTCTGGTCGGTCATGCGGTGAGTCCCCCTCCGGTGTTCGTTTGCAGAACACACCCTAACGGCCCAGGACCTCCCTGGTGACGGCGATCACCCGCCCGGTTCGCAGGCGGCCAACGCGACGTCGACGTCGTCCACGACCACCAACCGATCGAGCGCACCCCGGGCGACGTACCCGCTGTCGATCAACCCGTACAGCCAGGCGAGCAGACCGTCGTAGTGCCCGATCGGGTCGAGCATGACCACCGGCTTGTCGTGCATACCCAGGTAACCGGCGGTCCATGCCTCGAAGAACTCCTCGAGCGTGCCGATGCCGCCGGGCAGCGCGATGAACGCGTCGGCGCGGTCCTCCATCACCTGCTTGCGTTCCCGCATCGTGTCGGTGACGACGAGCTCGTCGGCATCGACGTCGGCGACCTCGCGGTGCACCAGCGCCTTCGGGATCACGCCGACGGTGTAACCCCCGCGCTGCCTGGCCGCGGCGGCCAACGCGCCCATCGCCGACACGTTTCCGCCCCCGGACACCAGCGTCCAGCCGCGGTCGGCGATCGCTGCCCCGACGCGTTCAGCGAGCGCCAGGAGATCGGGATGCGTCGGCCCCGACGCGCAGTAGACACACACCGCCCATTCGCGGTCAGGGTCGCCGGACTCTTTTCGGGACACGAGCACAACCTAGCCATAGACTCCGGCCGTGCCAGTTGAGTGGGTCACCGTGCCGCTCGAACCGGCACTGGAACTGGTGCAAGTCGCGGCGCGGGAGCGCGCCGGGGCGGTGCTCATCGGCCCCGCCGGCGTCGGCAAGACCACGCTGGCGCGCGCCGCCGCCGAACGACTCGCCTCGGAGTTCAGCCGGGTGGACTGGGTCACCGCGACGAGGCCTGCCGCTGCGATCCCGTTCGCCGCGTTCCGCCAACTGATCGACGTGCCCGACACCGGTAAGACGGCCGAGGTGTTGCGCAGTGCACGCGAGGCACTCGGCGACGGTCGGCTGCTGGTGGTCGACGACGCGCATCTGCTGGACAGGTTGTCGGCGGCACTGGTCTACCAGTTGGCGGTCAGCGGCGCCGCCTCGCTGATCGTGACGGTCGCACCGAACGGCCCTGGGCTCGACGAGATCTCGGCACTGTGGCACGACGACCTGCTCGAGGAGATCGACCTGCAACCCGCCGGCCATGACGACAGGCGATTGGCAACCCAGGTCCAAGAATTCGTCGCGGCACTACCTCCTACCGCTCACCGGGTATTGGAGTACCTGGCCGTCGACGACCCGCTGCCGCTCGACGAGATCGCAGAACTGGTTGGCCGCGAAGCCGTCGCCGAGGCGGAGGCCGCCGGCGCGGTCGTTGTCGACGGCGACCAGGTGTGGCCGGCCCATCCGCTGTTCGTCGACGCGGTGCGCGACGCGATGGGAGGCCCGGAACTGCGCCGATTGCGCACGGAGTTGGTCGAGCGACTCGGCGCCGCGCCCCCTCGCGACGTGGTGGACCTGCTGAGGCTGGCGGTGCTCGCACTGGACGGCGACCGACCGCAGCCGACCGCAGAATTGGTCAAGGCCGCCCAGGAGGCACTGCGCCTTGGCGATCTGGAGCTTTCCGAACGGCTCGGCCGCGCCGCGCTGGAACGCGCGGCGGGTCTGCCCGCCCGGCTGACGCTGGCCTACGCACTGGCGTGGCAGGGCCGGGGCCGCGACGCCGATTCGGTGCTGGCAGAGGTGGATCCGTCCGCCCTTTCGGAGCCTGAGTTGATGGCGTGGGCGCTGCCGCGGGCGGCGAACCAGTTCTGGATGCTGTCCGAGCCGGAGCGGGCGACAGCGTTTCTGCAGGCGACGCGAAACCGGGTGTCGTCGCCGACCGCGCAGACCACCCTTGACGCACTCTCGGCGACGTTCGCCATGAACGCGGGCGGTCCGGGGCGCGCACTGCAGATCGCCGAGGACGTTCTCGCGTCACCGGCGGCCGACGACACCGCCATCGGATGGGCGGCCGCGGCCGCGGCGTTGAGTTCCGCGCGGATGGGGCGCTTCACCGACGTCGACGCGTTGGCCGAACGGGCGCTCGCCGCCGGACATCCGGGACTGCTGCGCTTCACCAGTGGGTTCGGCCAGACGACGGCGCTGCTGATGGCCGGGGAGCTGGATCAGGCGCACGCCCTGGGCCGCCGGCTGACCGAGTTCGCACAACTGCAACAGCCCGGCCGCGCGATCGGTGAGGTGTTGGTGGCGGATGTGCTGATCGCGAAGGGCGATCTCGAGGCAGCGGTGAGGCTGCTGCGCCGGGCGACGGCCGCACTGGCGCCGACCGGCTACTCGTGGGGCCCGCTGGCGTGGATGCTGCTGGCCCAGGCGCTCGGTCAGCAGGGCGCGGCGGTCGAGGCGGGAAAAGCCTTGTCCCGCGCGGAATCTCGGCACGGACTGAAGTCCATGCTGTTCGCCCCGGAGCTCGGCCTGGCGCGCGCATGGACGATGTCGGCGCGGGGCGACACCAACGGTGCGGTGACGGCCGCGCGCGATGCGGCGCGCAGCGCCGAGCGTGGCGGGCAGTCGGCGGTGGCACTGCGGGTCTTGCTCGATGCGGTGCGACTCGGCGACATTCGGGCGGCCGACGGTATCGCGCGAGTCAGCCGGGACACCGATTGCGTTGTCGGCCAAGTGGCGCAGATGCACGCCCGCGCGCTGGCCGGTCGTGACGCGGCCGCGCTGGGCGACGTGTCCAAGCGGTTGGCGGCGCTGGGTATGAACCGGGCCGCCGAGGACGCCGCCGCGCAGGCTGCTGACTCCTAGTGTCGTAGGCCATCAGTTCGGGTGCGGGAGTTCAACACTGCTACCGTCCCCTTCGGCCCAGGGGCCACACGCGTAATGAGTCCGGGTCGGCACCATTGTCGCAATCGTGGTATCGCATGTGCTAGCGATAGCGCATGTGATACCACATTTCAGCGGGCATCATGCCCCGCCTAACGGTACTGATGTGGCGGATGTGAATGCCGCATTGCCGCGGCCGAATCGGCGCAGAGCACGGCGTCGTCACGACCCTAAACTTGAGCCATGACCGAGCCGCTGTTTGTGCAGACCGACGGGGTGCTCTCGTACGCCGACATTCACGACCAGGTGGCCAGCGGCCTCTCGCAGTTAATCGGTACCGGGCCGGCCGGCGCGGCGGACGTTCGAACCACTCACGGGAGCATCGCCGCAGCGGTCGACGCGGCACTTTCCGGCGTACTGGGAACCCGTCAGGGCACGATGCAGACCACCGCGACGTCGGGCACCACGATCGGCGAGATTCTGAGGAACGCCGCCCGGTTGTATGACGAGGGCGATCTCCAGGGTGCCGAAAAGCTCAGGGCCGCAGCCGAAGCGATGGCAGGCGGAGCGGGCGCGTCTGGTGGCGCGGCGGGCTCGGGCGGCGCGGCGGGCCCGGGTGCAGCGGGCTCGGGTGCGGCCGGCGCCAGTCCCGCAGGCGGCACGGGCGCCGCCTCGAGCGGCGGCGAGATGATGGGGCAGATGGTCGGTCAGGTCGGACAACAGGTGGGCCAACTCGGACAGTCGCTGTCGGGGCTCACTCAAGGTCTGCTACAGCTCCCACAGCAGGTCATGCAGGGAGTTCAGCAGGCCGTCGGGCAGGCCACTCAAGCCGCACAGTCAGGGGAGGGCAAGCCGGGCGACGACAAGGCGGGCGAGAGCACGAAGGAAGCGCAGGAGCCCGAGAATTCTCCGCACTCAGGAGATCACGCAGATCAGGCCCACCCTCAGACGGAGCAGCCCGCAGGGGCCGCACCCGGTCAATCACCCACGGCGGGACCGGCACCCGCCGTCGCACCACGCCCGGCACCGACGCGCCCACAGGTCGACGAGTCGGCGCTATAGCCTGCGGCCGAGATCCTCGTCGCCGGTGTGGCGCGGCTGCTCCGGCGGTGTGACGGGGACGGGGCCCGCTCCCGGGCTGCCCTCATCGGGTCCGGAGGCCAAGGTGCGGTCATCGCCCCGCAGCAGCGACTCGCGTTCTTCGCGCGTCGGCTCGTCCCGCTCATCGGGTCGGTCCTCACGCGTCTCGGCGTTCGACTCGCCGTGCGCGTCGAGTGCACCCTCGTCGCGCGTCGGCTGTTGACCAACGGGTCCTGCGGGGCTTGCCGCCATCCCCGCGCCGCCGCCCGTCCCCTGCCCCGCCGAGGACTGACCGCCGCCCCCTGATCCCTGGGCTCCCTGCATGGCGCTTTGCATCAGCGATCCGAACATGCCGGACCCTTGGCCGGCCGCCTGCGCGGGTGCACCCGCCATCTCTCCCATTTTCCCGGCTTGCTCGCCGAGCTTGCCGAGCATGCCGACCACCTGCCCGACCGACTGCGAACCGGCGTCGTCGGAGTTCGCGTATGCCGCCTGCGCGACGCCCACCTTGCCGGAGAACATGTTCTCCTTCGCGGCGAGCGTGGCCACGTTCGCCGCCAACGGGGCGGCCAGCGTGGGAAGCACCGCGGAGATCGTCGCGCTCATCGCGTCCTGACCGGCGGGAAGCATTGGTATCTGGGGCAATTCGACCGAGGCCGCGCTCCAGCTGATGCCCTCGGGCTTCTTCAGCGGGCTACTACTCATCGTGCATCTCCCCTGTCATCACCAGTCATCGTCGTCGTCATCGTCGAAGCCGTGGTCGAGCGGCGCGGGCACGGCCAACCCTGGGGTGGAGCCGCCTCCGCCCTCGCCGCGCGCCCCCATCATCGGACCCATTCCGCCCATTCCGCCGCCCGCGGCCATCGGCGCGACGCCGCCGACCGCGGTACTGCCTGCGAGCGCACCCTCGGCCGGCGCGGTGGACACGGGCTTAGCGCCCACCAGATTCGCCAACAACGGCGTCTGCGGCGGGACACCTCCGGAGCCGGGTAGCGATGCCGCCCGCACCATGCCGGAACCGCCGCCCGCGCCACCGCCGCCCGCCAAGGGGTGATTGGAGAACGACGAGAACGGCAGGCCCGCCGCCCCCATCGAGTCCGACTTGCCGCCTTGACCGAACATCGAGGTCAGCTGCTGCAACGGCTGGGAGAGCTGCTGCAGCGGCTGCATCATCTGTTGGGGGATCTGCATCAGCATCTGCGGGAGCTGGCCGGCCATGGACCCCAATTGGCTGAGCATCTGCATCGCCTGATCGGAGCCCTGGCCGGCTTGCTTCCCGGCTTCCTGCCCGGCGTCTTCGGCTTGTTTCGTGCCGGTCATCGGCGCGCCCGGCAGCGGAATGCTCGGTGGCACCCCGAGCGTGTTCGCGAGCTCGGTCGTGTTGACGGTCACGTTGGCCATGTTCTGCGACAGGCCCATCTTGACCCGGCTCTGCACCAGCTCCTGGGCGTTGCTGAACGGCATCGCCGCGATCGCCTCGCACTCGTGTTGCGTCTCCTGCGCGATCGTGTTGGCCAGCATCTTCGTCTTCACGACCGTGGCCTCCATGGCGCGCAGCTTGGCCGCGATCGCGGCGGCGTGCGCGGCGTTGGCCTCGTGGCCGCCGATGATGGTGCTCGCCTCCCCCGCTGCGGCCAGCGATCCGGCGCCCTCCCAGTCATCGGTGAGGTTCATCAGCTGGCTCTGCTGCTGCGGCACCACCGTCCCGGTGATCTTCGCCACCAGCTGCTCATACATGGCCGCCGCGGCGGCCAGCGCCTCCTCGTCGACGTTCGGCCAGCCGGGGCCGGTCACCGTTTGCGACCCGTACGGGCTGCTGTCGGGCTGTATCGCCATAAGGTCTGAATTTACCGTGCCGCCGGTAGCTCCCGGTCCGCAAAATCGCCGATCAACATCACGTGCGCCCTGATACGCGTTCAACGCCGACTCGAGCTGTCCGACACTGGTCAGACGGTTAAGTACTCCCGCAGCATGTCCGTTGCGGCAGTGATAGCCGCCGTGTCCACCCGCTCATCGGCACGGTGCGCCAGGTTCGGGTCGCCGGGTCCGTAGTTGACCGCCGGGATGCCCAGCGCCGCGAACCGCGCGACGTCGGTCCACCCGTACTTCGCCCGCACCTGCCCCCCGGCGGCATCCACCAAAGCGGCGGCGGCGGGCGCCGTCAGACCCGGCAGCGCGCCGCCGGCCGAGTCGGTCAACTCGATCTCGACGTCGAGTCCGTCGAACAACTCGTGCACATGCTGAAGCGCTTCGGCGACGCTGCGGTCCGGCGCGAAGCGGAAGTTCACGGTCACCGACGCGGCGTCGGGTATCACGTTGCCCGCCACGCCGCCGTCGATGCGCACCGCCGACAATCCCTCGCGATACGTGCAGCCATCGATGTCGACGTTGCGGGCCTCGTACGCCGACAGCCTGTCCAGTACGCCACCGAGTTTGTGGATTGCGTTGTCGCCCAACCAGGAACGTGCCGAATGCGCGCGAGTTCCGTTCGCGCCGACCACGACACGCAGCGTGCCCTGGCAGCCGGCCTCGATGTAGCCGCCGGACGGCTCGCCGAGGATGGCGACATCGGCCTGCAGCCAGTCGGGCAGTTCGCGTTCGATGCGGCCCAGACCGTTGGAGGCGGCCTCGATCTCCTCGCAGTCGTACATCACCAGCGTGATGTCGTGTCGCGGTTGGGCGACCGTCGCGGCGAGGTGCAGGAAGACCGCGTCACCCGATTTCATGTCCGACGTGCCACAGCCGTGCAGTTGACCGTCGGCCAGGCGGCTGGGCAGGTTGTCCGCGGCCGGAACGGTGTCGACATGGCCGGCGAGCAGCACCCGCGACGGGCGTCCCAGGTTCGTGCGGGCCAGCACGGCGTCGGCGTTGCGCACGATCTCGAACCCGGTGGTCTGATCGCGCAGCGCGGCTTCGATTTCGTCGGCGATGCGTTCCTCGTGGCGCGACTCGCTGGGGATGTCCACCAGCGCCGCGGTCAGCGCGATCGGGTCGCTGTGCAAGTCAAGGCCCACGCTGCTGACGTTAGTCTGAGCGGCGTGACTTCTGCTGCAGGCATCGGACTGGCGACCATCGCCGCCGACGGATCCGTCCTCGACACGTGGTTCCCGGCGCCGGAGCTGGGCCCCGACGGGCCGTCGGGCACCACGCGGCTGTCGGTGGCCGAGATCCCCGAGGAACTGGCTGTGCTGACCGGCCGCGACGAGGACCGCGACGTCGAGACGGTGGCGGTCCGCACGGTCATCTCGTCGCTCGACGACAAGGCGACCGACGCCTATGACGCGTACCTGAGGCTGCACCTGCTGTCGCACCGGCTGGTGGTGCCGCACGGGCTGAACGCCGAGGGCTTCTTCGGCCTCCTGACCAATGTGGTGTGGACGAACCACGGGCCGTGCGCGGTCGAAGGCTTCGAGAATGTGAGGGCCCGGCTGCGCCGACGCCGACCGGTGACCGTGTACGGCGTCGACAAGTTCCCGCGCATGGTCGACTACGTCCTGCCGTCAGGAGTGCGCGTGGCCGACGCTGACCGGGTGCGCCTCGGCGCACATCTGGCCGCGGGTACGACGGTCATGCACGAGGGTTTCGTCAACTTCAACGCCGGAACCCTGGGCAGCTCGATGGTGGAAGGCCGTATCTCGGCGGGCGTGGTCGTCGACGACGGCTCCGACGTCGGCGGCGGCGCATCGATCATGGGAACGCTGTCCGGCGGTGGCACCCAGGTCATCTCGGTGGGCAAGCGCTGCCTGCTCGGCGCCAACGCCGGGCTGGGCATCTCACTCGGCGACGACTGCGTCGTCGAGGCCGGTCTCTACGTCACCGCGGGCACCAAGGTGCAGACCGCTGACGGTCAGACCATCAAGGCGCGTGAGCTGTCGGGCGCGAACAACCTTCTGTTCCGGCGCAATTCGGTCTCAGGCGCGGTCGAGGTCGTCAAGCGCGACGGCAGCGGCATCACGCTCAACGAGGCTCTGCACACCAACTAACCAGTTTCCGCGAGCGTGCGGGTCTGTTCACCGACACGCCGACATTCGCGGGCATTTTGCGCGCGCTCGCGGGGCGGTGAGCGCGCATGTCGATCAGCCCGCGGCATTGGGTTTCAGCGGCGGGCAACGGCCCTGGCTGTCGACCGCCAACTCGAAGTGCCACAGCTCGTTGGCGTAGATCTGGCACAGGCCGAACTTGGAACCGTTCGCGATGAGCCACCGGTCGGCCTCGACGGGGGCGATGTCCACGGCCTTGCCCTCGACGTGTTTCGACACGTCGGGCGACGCGACGAACTGCCTCGCCGCCTCGACGCTGCCGTAGACGCCGACGGCGTCATCGAGAAGCCGCTGCTGAAATCCCTTCGATCGCCAACCCGAGGTGATCTGGATGTCGATGCCCTCCGTGGCCGCCTTTCGGGCAGCGTCCTGAATCGCTTTCAGCAGTTCGGGATCCAGCCAGTCGATGATCGGATGGGACACATCGAACGGCGTGAGCGTCTGCCCGTCGGGCAACCACCCGCCGACCGTGTCGGTGGCTGCCGGACCGATTCGAAATGGCGACACGTCGGCCGCTGGGCCGGGCTGCGGCGCCGGTTCAGGCGACCCACACGCGGCGAGCGACAGCAGAAGTGCCGCGGCGACCGTGCGCAAAATGCTGTGATTTGCGGCGTGTCGAGGTGCAGACACGCACGTCCCCTGCTTGCGCGTGGGCCCACGCGGATGTGGGGTCAGAAGTCTGGTCAATCGTGCGCGGCGAGGATGCAGAATTCGTTGCCCTCCGGATCGGCCAGGACGACCCAGCTCTCGTCGCCACGTTGCCCGATGTCGACGTGGCGTGCGCCCAGACCGATCACGCGGTCCACCTCGGCCTGCTGATCGTCGGGCCGGAAATCGAGGTGGATGCGGTTCTTGACGACCTTATCGTCAGGGACCGCGAGGAATATCCAGTTGGGACCTGCGCCGGGCGGCGCGTGCAACACGACGTCGCCGTCGTCGTCCACGTCCTGCGGCCAGCCCAACACCGCCGACCACCAGCCACCCAGCGAGGTCGCATCGTGCGCGTCGATGCAGATCTCGTCGAACGTCAGACTCATTTCTCGACTCCCGCTTGTCCCCTGCCCTGCGGGCGTGGGCCCACCGGTCCTCGCTCGTTCCTCGCTGCGATCCTCACTTGCGTTCGTCGTCGGCGCATTGTGCCAACTCCTTTTTGAGGATCTTGCCCATCGCGTTGCGCGGCAGGCTGTCCACCAGTCGCACCTCCCGCGGTCGCTTGTGCACCGAAAGCTCCTGAGCAACAAACGCGATCAGCGCATCCGGATCGCCGTCGCCGACGACGAAGGCCACAATGCGCTGTCCCAGATCGTCGTCCGGGAGGCCGACGACCGCCACCTCATTCACGCCCGGGTGGCCCAGCAGCGCTGTTTCGATCTCGCCGGCGCCGACCCGGAAGCCACCCGTCTTGATCAGGTCGACCGACTCGCGACCGACGATGCGGTGCATGCCGTCGGCGTCTATGACCGCGACGTCGCCGGTGCGGTACCACCCGTCGGCGTCGACCGCCTCGGCCGTGGCATCCGGACGGTTGAGGTATCCATCGAACATCGTCGGGCCCCGGACATGAAGCTGCCCAATGGTTTCGCCGTCATGTGCCACCTCGGCACCGGTCTCGTCGGCGAGTCGGGTCTCGATGCCGTTCACCGGCAGGCCCACCCAGCCGGGACGACGCTCCCCGTCGGCACGCGTGCTGATCGTGATCAGCGACTCCGTGGAGCCGTACCGTTCGATCGGCCGGTGGCCGGTCAGTTCGGCCAGCCGGTCGAACACCGGCACGGGTAGTGGGGCACTGCCGGACACCAGCAGGCGCGCAGAGGTCAACGCCGATGCCGCGGCGCCGTCGTCGACGACCCGTGACCACACCGTCGGAACGCCGAAGTACAACGACCCACCGGCCGCCGCATAGAGCTCAGGCTTCGGTTTTCCGGTGTGCACGAACCGATTTCCGATGCGCAGCGACCCGAGCAGACCGAGCACCAGACCGTGCACGTGATAGAGGGGCAGGCCGTGCACCAGGGTGTCCTCGGGCGTCCACTGCCAGGCCTCGGCAAGTGCGTCGATGTCGGCGGCGACCGCGCGCCTGCTCAGGACCACACCCTTGGGCGGGCCGGTGGTGCCGGAGGTGTAAACGACCAGCGCCGTCGCCTCGGTCGGCGGCTCGGCGTAGCGGTGCCATGACCGTGCGTGCAACCGCACGGGGATGTGAGCAAGCCCCTCGGTGTCCGACGGCTTCTCCCCCAGCCACGCCTGGGCACCGGAGTCGGTGAGGATGTGTCTGCGTTCGGCGGCTCCGACGTCGGCGGGCACCGGAACGACGGGCACACCGGCGATCAGGCAGCCCGTCACCGCCAGCACAGTGGCGGCGGTCGGGGTCGCCAACACCGCGACGCGTTGTGCGCCCGCCACACGCTCGGCGACGGACGTCGCGGCGCCGACCAGATCGCTGCGGCTCAGCACCGCTCCGTCGATGCGCACCGCGTCGCCGATGTCAGCACCGGCCACCACGGTCGCGGGGTTCAACGAGGCCAACAGCACGCCCGTGAGGATACTGGGCGCGTGGACTGGATTCAGACGGTCGCTACGCGGGAGATCTACCGGAACAGCTGGTTGGCGCTGCGCGAAGACGACATCCGACGCGCTGACGGCAGCAGCGGCATCTACGCGGTCATCGACAAGCCGACGTACGCGCTGGTGATCGCGCGCGACGGCGACCGATTCCACCTGGTCGAGCAGTACCGCTACCCGTTGGGCCTGCGTCGCTGGGAGTTCCCCCAGGGCACGGCGCCGAACCTGGAGCAGCTCGAACCGGCCGAGCTGGCCGCCCGTGAACTGCGCGAGGAGACCGGGCTGCGCGCGGACGCCATGACGCTGCTCGGTCAGCTCGACGTCGCGCCTGGCATGAGCAGCCAGCGTGGCTGGGTGTTCCTGGCCACGGGTATCTCGGAAGGCGAGCACGAGCGCGAGCATGAGGAACAGGACATGCACAGCGAATGGTTCAGCCGCGCCGAGGTGGAACGGATGATGCGCGACGGCGAGATCACCGACGCCCAGTCGATCGCGGCGTTTGCGCTGTTGCTGCTGTCCGAGCGCTAGCCGAAAGCCGTCGACCGGACGACCCGCTCCCCCGCCGCCTGCGATGAATTTGAACCGCGTAACGGTCTACCTCGTTGAAGTAACTAACCGAGAGAACCGACGAGAAAGGGGTGACACGATGACCTCGATATCCGGACTGGCATTCGGAATGATGGCGATGATGCCGATCCTGTTCGCCAGCGCCGGCTACGTCCTCGTGTCGTCCCAGGGCACCGGCGATCGCAAGGGGTTTCGATCCGATGACTGACGAAGCGGCCATCCGCAAACTGATCAACCACTGGGCAACGGCAGTGCACGTCGGCGATCTTTATTCCGTTCTGGCGGAACATGATTCAGATATCGTGATGTTCGACGTGCGCCGCCCTACCAGGGTCTGCGCAAGCGCGACGGCCGGGATGCTGGTCGCCGTTCTTCGAATGGCAGCGGCAGGGCGCGGAGTTCGAGATCGTCGAACTCGACGTGACTGCGCGGGCGCGGACGTGGCGTTCGCGTGGGCATTGCTGCGCTGCGGTACGCCCGAGGAGTTCGAAGCCAAGCCCGACAACCGACTGCGTTGACGATCGGCCTGCGCAGCTAGTGTGTCGCCCCGAACGTGCGGCCACTGCGAAAATCTGACCAATATTTCGCAGCACGCGCACGTTCGGTGTAGGGACGACCTTGTTGACCAACCAACGAATTGCGCCCCCGCCAGCTCGACAACGCGATCAAGCCTGGCCTGCGCTACTTGTGCCTGCGCTCGGCCAACGCACGCAGGAAGAACTTCAGGTTGGCGGGCCGCTCGGCCAGTCGGCGCACGAAGTACCCGTACCACTGCGTGCCGAACGGCACATACACGCGAACGTGGTTGCCCTCGTCGGCCAGCCTGCGCTGCTCGGCATCTCGGATTCCGTACAGCATCTGATACTCGAAATCGTCCACGCCCCTGCCGCTCTCGCGGACCATTTCCGGTACCGCCGCGATGATCTCGGGATCGTGTGATGCGACCATCGGATAGCCGTCGCCTGCCATCAGCACCCGCAGGCACCGCAGGTAGGAATCGGTGACGTCCTCGCGCTCCCGAAACGCCACCGACGCAGGCTCATCGTAGGCGCCCTTGCACAGTCGGATGCGCGCACCGGAGGCGGCGAACTCCTCGCAGTCGGACTGGGTCCGCTTGAGGTACGCCTGCAAAACCGTGCCCAGCCAATGAAACTCGGTCCGCAGGTCGCGCACGATGGACAGCGTCGAGTCGGTGGTCGTGTGATCTTCGGCGTCGACGGTCACCCACGCGCCGGCGCGCTTCGCCCGCTCACAGATGGTGTGGGCGTTTTCCAAGCGCGATCTTCTCGCCGTCGCGCGGCAACGCCTGTCCGAGCGCCGACAGCTTCAACGACACCTCGAGCGGTCGCACCGTCGCGGCAGGCTCGTGGCGGCCGTCGAGCGCGTCGAGCAACCCCAGGTACGCGTCGACGGTGGCGTTCGCGGCATCGGCGTCGGTCACGTCCTCGCCGAGGTAGTCGATCGACACCAGACGGTCCGAATTCCGCAACTGCCCAACGGAGTCCAGTGCGTCGGCCACCGTCTCACCGGGCACGAAGCGATGCACGACGTGCCGGGTGACCGGCAGCCCCTCTGCGGCGCGGCGCAGCCCATCCGACCGGCTGACGGCCATGATCGCCGGGCGCGCGACGCGTTCGAAGACGCCCATCGTCACGCCTCCATGTGGGGGTAGTTGTGGTCGGTCGGCGGGACGAACGTCTCCTTGATCGACCGTGCCGACGTCCAGCGCAGCAGATTCAACGCCGAACCCGCCTTGTCGTTGGTGCCCGAGGCGCGCGAGCCGCCGAACGGTTGCTGGCCCACGACGGCGCCGGTGGGCTTGTCGTTGACGTAGAAGTTGCCCGCCGCATGCCGCAGCCGCTGCTCGGCCGCCAGCACGGCCGAACGGTCGTCGGCGATCACCGCTCCGGTCAGCGCGTAGCGCGAGCCGCCGTCGATGACGTCGAGGATGCGATCGTAGTCGTCATCCGGATACACGTGTACCGACAGGATCGGGCCGAAGTACTCGTTGCGGAACGACTCGTCGGTCGGGTCGTCGGACAGCAGCACCGTCGGCCGGACGAAATAGCCTTCGCTGTCGTCGTATTCGCCGCCGACCGCGATGGTGACGCCGGCGGCGCTCTTAGCCCGTTCGATGGCCTTGACGTTCTTGGCGAACGACCGGTCGTCGATCACCGCGCCGCCGTAGTTGGACAGATCGGTGACATCGCCGTACTGCAAAGCCTCGGTGGCCGACAGGAAGTCGTCGCCCATCTGCTGCCACACCGAGCGCGGGATGAACGCCCGCGACGCCGCCGAGCACTTCTGCCCCTGGAAATCGAACGCGCCGCGGATCAGCGCGGTGCGCAGCACGTCGGGCCGCGCCGAGCTGTGCGCGACGACGAAGTCCTTACCGCCGGTCTCCCCCACCAGCCGTGGGTAGGTGTGGTAGCGGTCGATATTCGCGCCGACCTCACGCCACAGGTGCTGGAACGTCGCCGTCGAGCCGGTGAAGTGGATGCCCGCCAGCCGTGGATCGGCAAGTGCTACATCGGAAACCGCGATGCCATCGCCGGTGAGCAGGTTGATCACGCCGGGCGGCAGGCCGGCGGCCTCCAGCAGTTGCATCGTCAGGTATGCCGCGAAGGTCTGGGTGGGTGACGGCTTCCACAGCACGGTGTTGCCCATCAACGCGGGCGCAGTCGGCAGGTTTCCTGCGATCGCGGTGAAGTTGAACGGCGTGATGGCGTAGACGAATCCCTCCAGCGGCCGGTAGTCGGTTCTGTTCCACACGCCGCGCGCGCTGACCGGCTGCTGGGCCAGGATCTGACGGGCGAATGCGACATTGAACCGCCAGAAGTCGATCAGCTCACACGGCGTGTCGATCTCGGCCTGATAGGCGGTCTTGGACTGGCCGAGCATGGTTGCGGCCGCAATCTTCTCCCGCCACGGTCCGGCGAGCAGGTCGGCGGCGCGCAGGAACACCGCTGCGCGCTCGTCGAACGGGGTGGCCTCCCAGCCCGCCTTGGCGGCGATCGCGGCGTCGATGGCGGCGGTCGCATCGGCATGTTCGGCGTTGGTGAAGGTGCCCAGCCGCGCGGCGTGGCGATGTGGCTGGACCACGTCGGTGCGCGTCCCGGCGCCCATGCGGTGGGTGCCGCCGATGACGTGGGGTAGGTCGAGCGGATCGGCGGCGAGCGCGCTGAGCGCATCGGCGAGCCGGGAGCGTTCACCCGAGCCCGGGGCATAGTCGTGGATCGGTTCGTTGGTCGGCAGGGGCACGTCGGTAATGGCGTCCATGCAGTAAGGATCCCCGTTCTCGCCGGTTCGAACCGATGGCCGATCAGACAAAGAGTGATCCGGCTTATAGTCGGATCGGATAAAGGAGGGTCTGATGGCGGCACCGACTCCGGGCCTCGGGCTCGGCCAGCTGTTGCTGGCTCTGGACCGCACGATGGTGACGCTGGTCGAAGCGCCGCGCGGCCTGGATATGCCGGTGCGCTCGGTGGCCCTGGTCGACGCCGACGACGTGCGGCTGGGCCTGGCGGTCGGTCCCGGTTCCGCGGACCTCTTCTTCCTGCTGGGCGTGGCCGACGCGGATGCGGTGCGCTGGCTGGAACAGCAGTTCGCCGGAACCGGGCGCGTACCCGCGGCCGTGTTCGTCAAGGATCCCTCGGATGCGGCGGTCCGGCGGGCTGTCGCGCTCGGCACGGCGGTCGTGGCCGTCGAGCCGCAGGCGCGTTGGGAATCGCTCTACCGACTCGTCAACCACGCCTTCGAGCACCATGGGGACCGCGGCGACCCGCACCACGACTCCAGCACCGACCTGTTCGGGCTCGCCCAGTCGATTGCCGACCGCACCCGCGGGATGATCAGCATCGAGGACGAGCAGTCGCACGTGCTCGCGTACTCGGCGTCCAGCGACGAAGCCGACGAACTGCGCCGGTTGACGATCCTCGGCCGCGCTGGGCCTCCCGAACATCTGGAGTGGATCGGTCAGTGGGGCATCTTTGACGCGTTGCGCGCCGGTGGCGATGCCGTGCGTGTCGCCGAGCGTCCCGAGTTGGGTCTGCGCCCGCGCCTTGCGGTCGGTATCCACCTGCCTGCGACGGATACGCGTCGTCCGCCGGCGTTCGCGGGCACGATCTGGCTGCAGCAGGGCTCCGCGCCGCTGGCCGACGACGCCGAGGACATTCTGCGCGGCGGAGCGGTGCTGGCGGCCCGAATCATGGCGCGGCTTGCATCGACGCCGTCGACGCACGCGGTGCAGGTGCAGGAACTGCTAGGGCTCGCCGGGGATGACGTCGACATCGCTACGATCGCGCGCGAACTGGGGATCACCGCCGATGGCCGGGCTGCGCTCGTCGGATTCCAGGGAGCCGCTGTGTCGTTGCCCACCGGTGTCATCGCGTTGAGCGCCAGCGCCTTTCGAGCTGACGCCCAAGCGGTGTCGGTCGGTGATCGCGGATACGTCTTGCTGCCCAAGATCGGTGCACCGTCGTCGGTGATGTCTTGGGTGCGTGGAGTCGTGGCCGCAATGCATCGCGAACTCGGACTGACCCTTCGCGCCGTCGTCGCAGCCCCGCTCGCCGGACTGGCAGGCGTCGCCGCGGCGCGCGCCGAGGTGGACCGCGTGTTCGACAGCGCGGCGCGCCACCCCGGTGCGATCGGACAGATCACGTCGCTGGACGAGGCGCACACCACCGTGCTGCTGGATGAGATCGTGTCGCAGGTGGCCCAACGGCCCAGACTGGTCGACCCCCGGGTGCGGCTATTGCGCGCGGAGGATCCGATCCTGGCCGAGACACTCCGGGCCTATCTCGACGGCTTCGGCGACGTCGCCGCCGTCGCGCAGCGTCTGCACGTGCACCCGAACACGGTGCGGTACCGGGTGCGGCGCATCGAGAAGTTGGTGTCCACCACGCTGGACGACCCCGACGTGCGGCTGGTGCTTGCGCTGGGATTGCGGGCCACCGAACAGTAGCCGGTGCCAACCCCGCCGCGAACGTTCCTTACCGGTCGAATTTTCGGCGTTTTTTCGACCGGTAAGGAACGTTCGCGGGGCCGGGTGTCAACCGATCGACGGACACGAAGTTCATCCGTCAAGGCGTCGCGCGAACCGCGTCTGAAGGCGCACGATTGCCTCATGACGACTGCAGCCCCCGTCCGCGAGACGGAGAACCCGTATCTGAACGGCAACTTCGCTCCGGTGCGCGAGGAGATCACGGCCCTGGATCTCGACGTCACCGGCGCGATTCCCGAGTATCTCGACGGGCGCTACCTGCGTATCGGCCCGAACCCGATCGGCGACCCCGATCCCGCCCGCTACCACTGGTTCCTCGGCTCGGGAATGGCCCATGGTCTTCGGATGCGCGACGGCAAGGCGCACTGGTACCGCAACCGGTGGGTGCGCTCTGCGGACGTCGCGCGCAAGCTGGGCGAGACCTGGCGCGGGGGTCCGACCAACGGCGGCTTCGACTTCGCGGCGAACACCAACATCATCGGACAGGGTGGCAGGACACTGGCCATCGTCGAGGCCGGCGCGCGTCCGTACGAGCTGACCGACGAACTGGAAACCGTTGGGCCGTCCGACTTCTGCGGCACGCTGTTCGGCGGATACACCGCCCACCCCAAGCGGGACCCGGTGACCGGTGAACTGCACGCGGTCTCGTACAACCCGATGCGCGGAAACATCGTGCAGTACACGGTGACCGGCGTCGACGGGAAAGTACGGCGCACGGTCGACATCCGCCTGCAAGGCGCAGACGATGATGCACGACTTCTCGCTGACCGAGAAGTACGTCGTGCTCTACGACCTTCCGGTGGCGTTGGACTTCGGCTCGAATCTGCACAGCAGGCCGGCCAAGACCGTCGCGACACTGTTGACCCGGTTCGCCGAACGGCACGCCGCACCGGACTTCTTCCTGCGCGCCGCGATGCGCGGGTCGGCGCGCGGGGGGTCGTCGCCGTCCGGGATGCCATACCGCTGGGCCCCGGAACGGCAGGCCCGCGTCGGCGTCATGCCGCGCGAGGGCACCGCGGCCGAGATCCGTTGGTTCGAGGTGAACGCGTGCTACGTGTTCCACCCGCTCAACGCCTACGACGACGGCGATGAGGTGGTGTTGGACGTCGTGCGGCATCCGTCGGTGTTCACCGCGGGCCATTCCCTCGTGCCCGGCAACCCGACGCTGGACCGGTGGACCGTCGACCTCACCACGGGCAAGGTCGCCGAGGAGCGCATCGACGACACGGGGCAGGAGTTCCCCCGCGTCGACGAGCGACTGGTCGGCCGCCGGCACCGTTACGGATACTCGGTCGGGATCTCGGGAGAAGCGACGGGATTCTCTGCGCCCGACGCGATCCTCAAGCACGACCTCACCACGCGCCGCACCCAGCCCCACGCGTTCGGGCCCGGCCGCGAACCCGGCGAGTTCGTCTTCGTCCCGTCCAGCGCGGACGCTGCCGAAGACGACGGTGTGGCGATGGGCTTCGTCTACGACCGGTCCACTGACCGCAGTGACTTGGTGCTGCTCGACGGGCAGACGCATGGAAACGGTCGCGACGGTGCACCTTCCGGCCCGCGTGCCGCACGGTTTCCACGGCAACTGGGTACCGACGCAGGGTTTGGGCCCCCAGCGGAGCTAGGGGACATCGCCGCATGAACCACGACGCCCCCGAAGGCTGGCCGCGCGGGGGCGAGTGGAACTGGCTGTGGGAGGCCTACGTTGTCGGTCTGGCCGTCGCGGCCATCGTCGCCGTGGTTCTGCTGGACCATCGCTATCCCGGCAATGTGATCGGCGCCGCCATCGCACTGTCGGCGATGGCGGCGGTCGTGCTGGTCTTCGGCCGACACGTGACCCGCCTGCCCGAACGCGACTGGCGCACAGTCGCGTTCGTCGGCGCCGTCATCGGGTTGTGGGTGGCTGCGCTGATCGCGTCGCCAGTCGCCGTCGCAGCAGTGCCTGCGATCTACCCAGTGGTGTTCTCGACTCTCCCCCTGCGGACTGCGCTGGTGGTGACGACTATCGTCACCGTCGTCCCGTTGACGCTGCTGCTGCTCAGTCAGGGCATCCGATCTCCGAATCTGCCTATGGCCGTTGCCATCACCCTCATCGGTGTGATCGCGGTGCCGGTGATCGGCACCGTGATCAGCACTTCGATGGGGCAACGCCGACAGCTGGCGGTGCTGGTCGCGGAGCTGGCGGCCACCCGCGCCGAGAGCGCTCGCCTGTCCCGTGAGGCAGGCACCGCCGCCGAGCGCGAACGGCTGGCGCGGGAGATCCACGACACGCTCGCACAGGGGTTCACCAGCATCGTCACGCTGGCCCAGGCCGTCGAGCCGGAGCTGGAAACCGACACCGCGGCAGCCAAACGACACGTCGAACTCATCCAGGCGACCGCCCGGGAGAACCTCGCCGAAGCGCGGGCGATGGTGGCCGAACTGACTCCGAGCCCCCTCGAAGAGTCGCTGCCTGCCGCAGTCCAGCGGCAGTGCGACCGACTCGCGGCCGAGACCGAAGCCACCGTGACCCTGCGCATCGCCGACGACCTGCCTCCCCCGAGCATGGCCACCGATGTGGTGCTGTTGCGTGCCGCGCAGGAGGCATTCGCGAACATCCGTAAGCACGCGCACGCCAGCGCGGTCACGGTGGAACTGTCGCCGTCGGATACCGGAGTCCGGCTTGCGGTGACGGACAACGGCATTGGGCTGAAAACCGGACAGGACGAAGGATTCGGACTGCGCGGGATGCGCACCCGGGTCGCGCAGGTGGGTGGCGCGATGACCGTCTCGACGGCCACGGGTGGCGGGACGACGCTGACGGTCGAGGTGCCTTCGTGACCGCCTCTTCCACGAAAGTGCTGCTGGTCGACGACCATCCGGTGGTCCGTGAGGGGCTGCGCGGCATGATCGACGCCGAAGCCGACCTCACCGTCGTCGGCGAGGCGGGTTCGGGCGCCGAGGCGATCGTCATGGCCGAATCCCTGCAGCCCGATGTCATTCTCATGGATCTGCGGATGCCGGATGTGGACGGTGTGACGGCGACCGAGCGGATCCTCGCTCTGCTGCCGGGGACACGCATCGTCGTCGTCACCACCTACGAGTCCGACACCGACATTCTGCGCGCCGTCGAAGCGGGCGCGGCGGGGTATCTGCTGAAGGACGCCTCCCGCTCCGAACTCGCCGAAGCCGTTCGTGACGCGGCGCGCGGGAAGACGGTGTTGGCGCCGACCGTCGCCGATCGGCTGGTTCGTTTTGTGCGACAACCCGTTTCGGTGGCGTTGTCGACACGGGAGGTCGAGGTGCTCGGCCTGGTTGCCACCGGCAAGACCAACGCCGAGATCGGACGCGAACTGCACATCAGCGAGGCCACCGTGAAAACCCATCTGCTGCGGACGTTCAACAAGCTCGGCGTGTCGGACCGCACCGCAGCGGTGACGACCGCGATGTCGATGGGTCTGTTGCGCGAGCTGGGCCCACACCGCAGGTAGGGGAACGTAAACTCACCCGAAACTTGGGCGTGTCGCGGACTTTTGCGTCTGTCCCCAGTCCCCTGCTTACGCGTGGGCCCATGCGCGGGGGCCCAGGCGGTTATTCCGTAAGTCGTTGCACAGCAGCGGCTATCCGCTCGTCGGTCGCGGTCAAGGCGACTCTGACGTGCTGCGCCCCGCGCGGGCCGTAGAACTCGCCGGGCGCGACCAGGATCCCGCATTGCGCCAGCCAGGCGAGGGTGTCGCGGCATGGCTCGCCGCGGGTGGCCCAGATATAGAGACCCGCTTCGGAATGATCGACGGCGAGCCCGGCAGCCTGCAGTGCGGGCATGAGCAGGGCCCTGCGCCGCTCGTACCGCTCGCGTTGTTCGCGTTCATGGTCATCGTCGTCGAGCGCGGCGACCATCGCGGCCTGCACCGGTGTCGGCACCATCATGCCTGCGTGCTTGCGCACGGCCAGCAGCTCGGCGACCACCGCCGGGTCGCCGGCGACGAAGCCGGCGCGATAGCCGGCGAGCGACGACGTCTTCGACAGCGAGTGAATGGCCAACAGCCCTGTGTGGTCGCCGTCGCACACCGACGGATGCAGCACCGAGAGCGGCGCGGCGTCCCAGCCCAACCCGAGATAACACTCGTCGGAGGCGACGAGCACGCCACGATCGCGTGCCCAGCCGACCACCTTGCGCAGGTGGTCGACACCCAACACCTTGCCGGTGGGATTGCTCGGCGAGTTCAAGAACACCAGCGCGGGTGACTGCGGGCCGAGCTGGGTCAGTGAATCGGCACGCACGAACGGTGTTCCCGCCAACCGGGTGCCGACTTCGTACGTCGGATACGCCAGTTCCGGAACGACGACCAGGTCGTCGGGGGCGAGGCCGAGCAGCGTCGGCAGCCACGCGATGAGCTCCTTGGTGCCGATCACCGGCAGCACGGCGTCGTCGGGCAGCCCGGTGATGCCGTACCGGCGCTGCAGCGCCGCCACTGCGGAAGCGCGCAGCGCAGGAGTGCCCGCGGTCGTCGGGTAGCCCGGCGCGGAACTTGCGGCAGCCAGCGCGTGTCGGATGACCGGAGCCACATCGTCCACGGGTGTGCCGACCGACAGGTCGACGATGCCGTCGGGGTGCGCACGGGCAAGCGCGGTGACGTCGGCCAGGGTGTCCCAGGGGAACACCGGCAATGACGCAGAAACGCGCCTACGGAGCTCGGCGCGGGCCGTTACGAGCCCTCGCCTTGAGGCGCGAGGTCCTTGACGGACTGCGGGTCGTTTTCGGTCATCCCGACCTTCGACGCGCCGCCGGGTGACCCCAGCTCACTGAAGAAGTCGGCGTTGATCTGCGTGTATCCGCTCCACTGATCGGGCACATCGTCTTCGTAGTAGATGGCCTCCACCGGGCAGACCGGCTCGCATGCACCGCAGTCCACGCACTCATCGGGGTGGATGTACAGCATGCGGGCGCCCTCGTAGATGCAATCGACTGGGCATTCCTCGATACACGCTTTGTCTTTGATGTCGACGCAGGGTTCGGCAATCGTGTACGTCACAGGTGCTCCTCGATCTCCTGTCCAGTGGGGCTGCCAGTCCTGATCGGGCCGCCCGAAAAGTCGCTGCAAGTATCCACAGCGGGTACTTGCACGCCTGTGTCAGTGTGCCCTAACTTCCACGCTTTCCCGGTTAAGGGTTCCGCGTGGTTACTGATACTAAACGTCGCACATACAAATCGCCTAAGCGGTGGCCGGTTCTGGGTCGAACTTCCACCGATTCGGGTGCGAGGACACGGTCGGTGTCGATGCGATCGGACCCGTCCAGCGAGAACCGGCTCAGTTGCACCCACTGGCGTTGACCCAGCGGCCGTTGTAGCCGACACACCCGGTGACGTTCGGCGGCGGCGGCGGATCGTCGGGCATTGGAGCGTAGTACTCAGGCGGCGGAACGTAAGGCGCGAGCGCGTCGGCGACGTTGGCGCAGCCGCTGACCGAAACACGCCGGCCACCGCTGACACACACGTCCGCGTTGGCGATCCCGGGGGCCGGAATAATGACGATAGCGCCGGGGATGGCTGCGATCGCCAAGACAGTCGCCGCGGCGGCGGTCCATGTCCGCGTCCGATCACTCATGATGGGTCCTCTCCTCATCGGTGATCACTGCTCCACCTACTGTCAGGAATACACCCTCGTCTTGCTGTCAAAGCATATGACGCCGACATGGCGAAAATCGGGGATTACCAACCTCGTAACGCTTGGCAAGCGGTCTGCGCGCGAAACGCCGCATTCCCGGTCTCACGGCTTGCCGACCTTGCCTTCTCCGTCACTGTCCGCGGTCTTGTCTGAACCGGTCGCGGCTGTACGGGTCAGGGCGGGCTCAGCGGCGCAGCGGGTGAATCAGTCGGCGTTGGGGCGTCGCATCGGTTCCTCAGATCGGTCAGAGGTTGGCGAATCCCCCTGATCTCGGATTGGACCTGGGGGTTGGCGTCCATATAAGTCTGGACGCGGCCACGGAGTTCTTCGTTTGGCAGCCCACGAAGGCTGGTGAAGAAGTTGTTGACATCCGGGTGAGTGAACAGATAATCCCCCATCGCCGTCCCGACAATCCCTGACACATGGGCCAGCTCCGCCGCCGTGCAACCCGGCGGCGGCGGGGCGGGCGGGGGTTGAGCGAACGCCAAAGCGGCCGCCCCAGCTAGCGTTGCACCGGCTAGTGCCCCGCTCCCGATCAGTCCAACACTCACACGGCGCACGCTACGACCTGAGAGCAACATGAGTTAGCTCCTTCCACCAGAGCCAGGGACGCGGCCCGACGGCTACCGCTACCGAGCTAAACACATCTGACGAACGCAAGGCGCCGAATAGCAAGAGCTGTTCAAACCACCGGAGCGGCCCCGCCCGCCAGTCGCGATACCCGCTGGCGGCCAGCAGGATTCACCGTTCAGATAGCTGGTGGCTGGAGGTGCCGCCGTAACTCGAGGGCCAACTCGACGGCGAGTCGCCGCTCGCCGGGCGGGTAGCCGAGCAGTTCTGTCGCACGCGCGATCCGCTTGAGCACAGTGTTGCGATGCGTGTACAACCGCACTGCAG
>CAVTSZ010000047.1:0-49056 GCA_963737385.1 uncultured Actinomycetota bacterium | reverse complement strand
TAGCGCCCGCGTAATGGACGCGCTCGCGTTGCGCTGCCGTCGTGAGTGGCCGCTCGCTTTTTCAGGTCAATCCGATCCGCCGGTACCGTGCCAGTCGCGCACTCAACCGCTCGGCGTCGGGAACCCCACTCAGCGTGTGCAATTCGGTGGCGATGGTCGCCGACAACCGCAGCGTGAAGGCCAGTGGTTCGTCGGCCGCATCCGGCCGTTCGGGCACGACGGCGTCGACGATGCCGCTGCGAAGCAGATCGGCCGATCGAATACCCTGCGCCGCAGCCAGTTCCGGGGCGTGATCGACGTCGCGGAACACGATGGCGCTCGCCCCTTCTGGCGGCAGTGGGGCCAGCCAGCCGTGCAGCGCGGCCAACACCCGGTCGGCGGGCACCATCGCCAGTGCCGGTCCACCGCTGCCCTGACCGAGCAACACTGACACCGTCGGCGTGTCCAGCGTCACGAGATCGGCCAGGCAGCGGGCGATCTCACCGGCCAGGCCGTCCTGTTCGGCCTCGACGGTGAGGGCGGGTCCGGCAGTGTCGATGACGAGCACCAGTGGCAGCTTGAGGCCTGCGGCCAACGCCATGCCCCGGCGCGCCACCCGCAACGCCGCTGGGCCGACGCGGAGGGCAGGAGCGGAGTGACCCGGGATTGAACCAGGGCCGCCGATCACCCGCTGCTGTCCGAGCACCACCGCCGGTTGGCCACCGAACCTGGCCAGCGCCAGCAGCGTGGTGGCGTCCTCACCGCGGCCCGTCCCCGACAGCAGCACCCGTTCGGATGTGCCGTGCCGCAACAGATATCCCACGCCGGGGCGGTCCGGCCGGCGAGACGCCTCCACCGACTCCCACGCGGGTACGTCGGGCACCGGCGCCGCGTCGGGCAACGGCGGCGGAACATCGGGCGGGTCGGCGACGACCTTCAGCGTGCGATCGAGCGTCGAGCGTAACGCCTCGAGCGGGACCACGCCGTCGATGACGCCGTGGCGCTCCAGGTTCTCGGCAGTCTGGACGTCGGCAGGGAACGGCTCGCCGTAGAGGTGCTCGTACACACGCGGGCCGAGGAATCCTATGAGCGCGCCCGGTTCGGCGGCGGTGACATGGCCCAGCGAACCCCACGAGGCGAACACCCCGCCCGTGGTCGGATGGCGCAGATACACCAGGTACGGCAGGTGCGCCCGCTTGTGCAGTTCGACGGCCGCCGCGATCTTGACCATCTGCAGGAACGCGACGGTGCCCTCCTGCATGCGGGTGCCGCCCGAACTCGGCGAGGCCACCAGCGGCAGCCCCTCGGCCGTCGCTCGCTCCACTGCGGCGGTGATCCGCTCGGCCGCGGCCACGCCGATCGAGCCCGCCAGAAAGTCGAACTCGCAGGCCACGAAGGCCACGCGGCGGCCCAACACCGCGCCCTCGCCGGTCAGCACCGACTCGTCCAGGCCGGTCTTGGCGGCCGCCGCGGCCAGTTCGCGCCGGTACTCGGCGCTGCCGTCGACGGCCAGTGGCGTGGTGTCCCAGCTGCGGAAAGACCCGTCGTCGAGCACGGTGTCGCGCAGGGCGATGGCGCCGATCCGGCTCACACCACAAGAGGCTAATAGGGTGGAGCCATGATTGGTGTGACCCGCGACGGCCACGTGATGACCCTGGAAATGCAGCGCGCCGAGCGCCGCAATGCCCTGAACGGTGAACTCGTCGACAGTCTGCGCGAGACCGTCGAGAAGGCCTCGGCCGAAGACATCCGGGCCATCGTCCTGACCGGCCAGGGCGCGGTGTTCAGCGCGGGCGCCGACCTGACCGACGCCGCGGGGGTGGCCGAGGAGCTGCCCGACAAGGCCAAGGCACTGAACTTGGCCATCGACAAGGCGCCCGTCCCGGTCATCGGCGCGATCAACGGCCCCACCATCGGCGCGGGTGTCATCCTCGCGATGATCTGCGATCTGCGCGTCGTGGCACCGGAGGCGTACTTCCAGTTTCCCGTCGCGAAATACGGCCTGGCGCTGGATAACTGGAGCATCCGTCGGTTGACGTCGTTGGTGGGAGCCGGCCGGGCGCGGGGCATGCTGTTCGGCGCCGAACGGCTCACGGCCGACGTCGCCCTGCAGACCGGTATGGCCAACCGGATCGGAACGCTGGCCGACGCACAGGCATGGGCCTCAGAGATCGCGGGCTTCGCGCCGCTGGCCCTGCAACACGCGAAGCGGGTGCTCAACGACGACGGCGCCTACGAGGATCCGTGGCCCGATCACCAGAGCCTGTTCGACCGGGCCTGGGCCAGTCAGGACGTCATCGAGGCCCAGGTGGCGCGCATCGAGAAGCGCCCACCGAGGTTCCAGGGGGCCTGATGATCGGGGCTGCCCTGCGCATCGGCTTCGGAACGGCCTCGCTGCTGGCCGGCGGCTGGGCGTTGCGCGCGCTGCAAGGCACGCCCTCGGCCCTGGGCGCGTCGCCGGTGGAGATCGACGGCATCGCCAAGGGCTCTCCGAACTACCGCGACGGCGAGTTCGTCAACCTTGAACCGGCGAGCCCGTTCAGCCTGACCCGTCAGGAGCAGTTCCTGCTGGTCCGCGAGGTCGTCGGCGGCAGCTCCAGCCAGCATCCCTCCGAACCCGTCCCGATGGTCGTCCCCGACCCGAGCCTGGCCGTGGCCGACCTCGCCGTCACCTGGTACGGCCACTCGTCGGCGGTGATCGAGATCGACGGTTACCGCGTGCTGGCCGACCCCGTCTGGAGCGACCGCTGCTCACCCTCCCGTGCGGTGGGTCCCCGGCGGCTGCATCCGGTACCCGCTCCGCTGGAAGCACTGCCCGCGATCGATGCGGTGATCATCAGCCACGACCATTACGACCACCTGGATATCGACACCATCAAACAGTTGGCGCGCACCCAGCGGGCCAAGTTCTTCGTGCCCCTCGGCATCGGCGCGCACCTGCGGACCTGGCACATCCCCGCCGATCGGATCGTCGAACTCGACTGGAACGAGAGCGCCCAACTCGGCGAACTCACCTTGGTGTGCACACCCGCCCGCCACTTCTCCGGACGGTTCCTGACGCGCAATGTGACCCTGTGGTCGTCGTGGGCGCTGATCGGGCCGAGTCACCGCGCCTTCTTCGGCGGTGACACCGGATACAGCAAGAGCTTCGCCGACATCGGTGCCGACCACGGACCGTTCGACCTCACTCTGATGCCGGTGGGGGCGTATCACCCCGGCTGGCCCGATATTCACATGAATCCCGAGGACGCGGTTCGTGCGCACCGTGACGTCACCGACGCGGGGCTGCTGGTGCCGATCCACTGGGCGACGTTCCGCCTCGCACCGCATCCGTGGGCCCAACCGATCGAGCGGCTCGTCAAAGCCGCCGAATCGGAGAGCCTCCAGGTCGCCGTGCCTAAGCCGGGACAGCGGGTGCTGCCCGAGACGGCGTCGGCGATCGACCCGTGGTGGCACCTTTAGCCACCCGCGTTTCAACCGCTACGACCGTGCAGGCGACGGGATACGGTGCACGTCATGAACGTACTGGCCAGAGTGGCCGTCGTGGGATTGCTCACGCTCCTGCTCGGCTGCACTGCGCAACAGCCGGCCGAACCGGCGCCGCCGTCCACGCCGGCACAGTCGGACGTTCCCCCGCCGCTGGTGCCCGCGATGGCGTTGCCCGAGAACGCGGTCGAGAACGCCGTCGCCAAACTCGACGGCCTCGCCGAGGACCTGATGAACAAGTCCGGCATCCCCGGAATGGCGGTGTCCGTAGTACACGGTGGAAAGGCAATATACTCCAAGGGATTCGGCGTCAAGGATGTCAAGACGGGCGAAAAAGTCGACGGAGACACGGTGTTTCAGCTGGCATCGTTGTCCAAACCCTTGTCATCAACCGTGGCGGCGCACCAGGTCGGCGTGAACGCGATCGGCTGGGACACCCCGATCGTTTCCAAGCTTCCGTGGTTCGCCCTGTCCGATCCTGCGGTCACGCAGATGGTCAATGTCGGCGACATGCTGTCGCACCGCTCCGGACTGCCCGACCACGCCGGGGACATGCTCGAGGATCTCGGCTATGACCGTCGCTACGTGCTCGAGCGGCTCCGTCAACTGCCGCTCGACCCGTTTCGAATCTCGTATGCCTACACCAACTTCGGGTTCACGGCGGGCGCCGAGGCGGTTGCGGTGAGTGCGGGTCAGCCTTGGGAGGCGCTCGCCGACGAGGTGATCTTCCGGCCGCTGGGAATGGCTTCGACCAGTTTCCGGTTCGCCGATTACGAAGCGCGGGCCAACCGGGCGATCGGCCATATCCATGTCGACGGTGGCTACGAGCCACGGTATGTCCGCGAGGCGGATGCGGAATCACCCGCCGGCGGTGCCAGCTCGTCGGTCAACGACATGACCCGATGGCTGGCGATGGTGTTGGCCAACGGCAGCTACGACGGGAAGCAGGTCGTTGATGCCAAAGCGCTGTTGCCTGCGGTCACCCCGCAGATCGTGTCGAGCCCGGCGAGCGAACCCGCCATGCGGTCGGGCTTCTACGGCTACGGGTTCAACGTGGGCTCGACATCGGCGGCGCGGATGGAGCTCAGTCATTCCGGGGCATTCGAACTCGGTTCGGGCACCAACTTTCTCATTCTGCCGTCCGCCGACGTGGCGATCGTCGCGCTCACAAATGCCACCCCGATCGGCGTCCCGGAAACGCTGACCGCCGAGTTCGCCGACTTGGTTCAGTTCGGCGAGGTGCGTGAGGACTGGTACAAGCTCTACACAGACATCTTCGAACCGATGAACGAACCGGTGGGCTCGCTGGTCGGCAGCCAGCCCGTCGCCAAGCCCGCGCCCGCCGCCCCGCTGGCTTCCTACGTCGGCGCGTACAACAACGACTACTGGGGTCCCGCGCGTGTCACGGAGAAGGACGGCAAGCTGCAGCTCGCGTTGGGCACGAAGTTGAATGTGCCACTGGAACACTGGGACGGCAATGAGTTCGCCTTCTGGTTCGTAACCGAAAACGCGCCGCCTGGAACGGTTTCCAAGGCCACGTTCGAAGGCGACAAGCTGACGCTCGAGTATTACGACACGTTCAAGAAGGGGTCGTTCTTCCGATGAGCGCTTGCGTGAAGAGAAGAGTGCACAGTTGACCACAATCGTCTCCACGGGGCTGACGGACGCCGAAGTCGCCCAGCGTGTCTCCGAAGGCAAGACCAACGATGTGCCGACCCGCGCGGCGCGAAGCGTGTCCGACATCGTGCGGGCCAACGTCTTCACCCGCATCAACGCGATCCTCAGCGTGCTGCTCGTCATCGTGCTGTCCACGGGCTCGGTCATCAACGGCGCGTTCGGTCTGCTGATCATCGCCAACAGCGCGATCGGCATCATCCAGGAGTTGCGGGCGAAGCAGACGCTCGACAAGCTGGCCATCGTCGGGCAGGCGAAACCCTTGGTGCGCAGGCAGTCCGGCGTGAAGGCGGTGCTGCCCAGCGAGATCGTGCTCGACGACATCATCGAACTGGGACCAGGCGACCAGATCGTCGTCGACGGCGAGGTTCTGGAGGACGCCAACCTCGAGGTAGACGAGTCGCTGCTCACCGGTGAGGCCGATCCGATCGCGAAGGATCTCGGCGATCCCGTGATGTCGGGCAGCTTCGTCGTCGCAGGCACCGGCGCGTACCGCGCCACCAAGGTCGGCCGAGAAGCCTATGCAGCCAAGCTCGCCGAAGAGGCCAGCAAGTTCACGCTGGTGAACTCCGAGTTGCGCAGCGGCATCAACAAGATCCTGCAGTTCATCACGTACCTGCTGATCCCCGCCGGCATCTTGATCATCTACACCCAGCTGTTCACCACCGACGCGGGTTGGCGGGAGTCAGTGCTGCGGATGGTCGGAGCGTTGGTGCCGATGGTGCCTGAGGGTCTGGTCCTGATGACGTCGATCGCGTTCGCGGTCGGGGTCGTCCGGCTTGGCCGCAGACAATGTCTGGTCAACGAACTGCCCGCGATCGAGGGCCTGGCGCGCGTCGACGTGGTGTGCGCCGACAAGACGGGCACTCTGACCGAAAACGGTATGCGGGTATCGGATCTCAAGAGGCTCGATGAACGTGGTGTCGCCGACATCCTGGCCCAGCTCGCGGCCGACGACACCCGGCCGAACGCCAGCATGGCCGCCATCGCGGAGGCCTACAAGATGCCGCCCGACTGGACCGCCACGGCGGTCGCGCCGTTCAAGTCGGCGACCAAATGGAGTGGCGCGTCCTACGGCGAGCACGGCAACTGGGTGATCGGTGCCCCCGATGTGCTGCTTGAGCGCGGATCCCCGGTCGCGGAGCAGGCCGAGCAGATCGGCGCGCAGGGTCTGCGGGTGCTGCTACTCGGCTCCTGTGACCTGTCCGTCGACCACCCCGACGCGCCCGGCCGCGTCACGCCCGCCGCCCTGGTGGTACTTGAACAGCGCATCCGCCCCGACGCTCGCGACACTCTTGATTACTTTGCCTCACAGAAGGTTTCGATCAAGGTGATCTCGGGTGACAATGCTGTGTCGGTGGGCGCCGTCGCCGGGTCGCTGGGCTTGGAAGGCGAGACCATGGACGCGCGTCGGCTACCCGATGCGCCCGACGAACTGGCCGACGCTCTTGAGGAATACACGACGTTCGGCCGGGTGCGGCCCGACCAGAAGCGGGCCATGGTGCATGCCCTGCAGTCTCGCGGTCATACGGTGGCGATGACGGGCGACGGGGTCAACGACGTCTTGGCGCTCAAGGACGCCGACATCGGTGTGGCGATGGGCTCAGGCAGTTCGGCGTCGCGGGCGGTGGCGCAGATCGTGCTTGCTGGACAACAAGTTCGCGACACTGCCGTACGTCGTCGGCGAGGGTCGCCGGGTGATCGGGAACATCGAGCGGGTTTCGAACCTGTTTCTCACCAAGACGGTTTACTCGGTGCTGCTGGCGATACTCGTCGGCCTGGCGGGATTGTCGTCCAAGCTGTTCGGCTCCGATCCGCTGCTTTTCCCGTTCCAGCCCATCCACGTCACGATCGCCGCGTGGTTCACCATCGGCATTCCGGCATTCGTCCTGTCACTGGCGCCCAACAACGAGCGGGCACATACGGGCTTCGTGCGGCGGGTGATGACGGCGGCGCTGCCGTCGGGACTCGTGGTCGGGATCGCTACGTTCACCTCCTACCTCGTGGCCTATCAGGGTCGTGAGGCCACGCTGACCGAGCAGACTCAGGCGTCGACCGCGGCGCTGATCACATTGCTGGTGACAGGAGTGTGGGTGCTCGCGGTGGTGGCCCGGCCCTACGAGTGGTGGCGGGTCGGCGCTGGTCGCGGTGTCCGGCGCTGGCGTACCTGGTCATCTTCTCTATTCCGCTGGCGCGAGAGGCGTTCATGTTGGATGTGTCCAATGTGACGATCACGTCAATGGCGTTAGGTATCGGCCTGGTCGGGGCCGCCGTGATCGAGGTGATCTGGTGGGTGCAAGGGGCGATTCTCGGAGAACGCCGACGGCTGTGGAGGCAGCGGTAGGGTGGGCACATGGCATTCCTAGACAAGATCAAGAGTCTGCTGGCCAAGAACGCCGACAAGGTGGACACCGCGATCGACAAGGCCGGTGACATCGTCGATAAGAAGACGCAGGGCAAGTACACCCAGCACGTCGACAAGGTGCAGGACGCGGCCAGGAAGGCCGTGGACAAAAGCAACGCCAACCAAACCGGCCAGGTGCCTCCGACGCAGCAGTCGGGTCAGGTTCCGCCACCTCAGCCGCCGCCGGGGAGCCCGCCGCAGCAGCAACCCCCGACGGCCCCACCCGCACCTTAGTACGTATGGCCAAACTCTCTGTCTCCGTCGACGTCCCGTTGCCGCCGGAGAAGGCGTGGGAGTGCGCGTCCGACCTGTCGCGCTACAAGGAGTGGCTCAGCATTCACCGCGTCTGGCGTAGCAAGCTGCCCGAAACCCTGGAGAAGGGCACGGTCATCGAGTCGATCGTCGAAGTCAAGGGCATGCCCAACCGGATCAGGTGGACGATCGTCCACTACAAGCCGCCGGAGGCGATGACGCTCGACGGCGACGGGCGGGGTGTGAAGGTCAAACTCATCGGCAAGGTCAAACCGTGCAAAAGGACCGAGTGGGGTCGACGGTCACGTTCGACGTGCACCTCGGCGGACCCGCGTTGTTCGGCCCGATCGGCATGCTTGTCGCAAGTGCGCTCAAGGGCGATATCCGGGAGTCGCTTGAACCGCTTCAAGTCGGTGTTCGCCCCTCGCCTAAGTCAGCGCGAGCAGACGCAAAGTGCCGCAAATCTGCGGCGTGTCGGGCGCACTTTGCGTCTGCTCGCGCTGATCAAGTCAGCGGCGAAATCGCCTTCGGACCAGCTTGGTGAACTCGACCGTCGACCGGCGGACCGACTCGAGTTCCAACGACACCAGCAGTGTGTCCACCATCGCGAACGGCAGTGTGGTGGCCACTGCGCCGCGGCCGTACTCGATGTGCCACGAGCCGGGGTGAATCGTGAGCCCCCTGGCGTGGCCCTTGTCCAGGCACGTGTGCTCGCCGGGCAGCAGTGTCATGGCGGTGGTGTCGTCGGATTCCAGGTCGTACGAGTCGATTTGACCGGCGATCAGGAACTTGTGGATCTGCACGTGCTTGTAGCGACCCGAAAAGCCTTGCGTACCAGAGGGAGAGCCGAAGATGACGATGTACTCGCGCGGGCTGAAGTAGAGAAACCGGACCTTGCCGAGGATGCCGCCGGCCTTGCTGCCCACCCACCGCCCGGGCGTGGGATCGATGAGATCGGGGTATTCGTCGGCGAGCGCTTGGATGGCTCGCGTGATCAGCTCGCCGTTCTCCAGCGGCAGGCCGACGACCTGCTTGGCGACCTTGTGCAGCACGTCCGGGTCGATCTTGTACGACATCAGTCGAACTCTATTTGCAGGCTGGTCGGTCCGCTCAGGCCGAGCAGCGGCTTCCACGGCACTGATTCGGTGCGGCGGGGGTTCGGGAGGCGCTGCGTGAGGATTTTGAGTGCTTCGGCGAGTTCCAGCCTCGCGAGGTTGGCGCCGAGGCAGTAGTGCACCCCGCCGCCGAACGTCAGGATCGGAGGAGGGTCATCGCGAGTGATGTCGAAGCGGGCCGGGTCGTCGTAGATGGCGTTGTCACGATTGGCCGCATAGGTGTTCACGAGGATGAAGGCACCCGCGGGGAAGGTGTAGTCGCCGACCGTGACGTCCTCGACGACGCTGCGCACGGTGCTGCACATGGAGGGCGAATGGCGCATCGTCTCTTCGACGGCCCGCATCGCCAGGTCTGGCTGGTCTCGCAGCCGCGCCCACTGCTCGGGGTGATCGCAGAGCACCTGCATGGACGCAGCGAGTTGGCTACGGGTGGTGTCGGTTCCGGCCACCAGGATGCTGAACGCCAGCATCCGCAACTCGCCGGCGTCGAGGCGGTCGCCGGCGTCCTCGATGCGGATGAGCTCGGAGAGCAGGTCGTCGCTCAGGCTCTCCCGTCGGTGCGCGACCATGTCGTCGATGTAGTCGTCGAACTCGCCCCACGCTTTGAGGACGACGGGCTCTTCCTCGGCGAGGTCGCAGTCGAAGCTGACGATCTTGAAGATGTCGTCGGCCCATCGGGAGAACTGTTGCCAGTCCTCACGAGGCGCGCCGAGGAGCGCGCAGATGACCGGGATGGGGTAGGGCCGCGCGATGTCGGCGACGAATTCGCAGCCGCCCGAATCCGCAACACGATCGATGAGTTCGTTGACCACTGTGTGAATGGTGTCGTGCATGCGCGACGTCGCTCGAGGGGTGAACGCCCTCGACACCAAGCCGCGCAGCCGACGGTGTTCATCGCCTTCCATGTTCAAGATGCTGCGGGTCACCCTGTCCCACAGCGGACCAGACGTGATGCCGTGTGCGGAGAGGTGTATCCCCTTGGGGACGACGAACCGGGGGTCACGAAGCACGGTCCTGGCGAGCTCGTACGAGAGCACTTCGGGCCCAATGGGTCCCAGTGCTATCGGTGCGATCGCCTGCGCCGCCCGGAACTGTGGATAGATCTCCTGCGGCGTATCGGTGACGTCGTAACTGAGGGTGGGCAGGCCCGCATCGAACACGCTGGGCTTGGCCGTGTCGACGGTCATGGGATGTTCGTCGACATGAATGTGAGCGGCAGACCGAGTACCGAGAGCTCGATTTCGTTGCAGTATGTGCCGTCTCCCGAGATATCGAACCGATAGCGCGTATTCGAGCCGTACCGTTCGGCCACGGACTCGGCCGCCGATGCGCGCGGCACCTGCAGTACCACGGTGTAGACGCCGTCGCCGTGGCTGTTGAGGAACTCATTTACCGACGCGGCCGCCGAAGCGGTCGATCCCGAAATCGGGGTGATCAGCTCTATTCCTCGCTCCCAGTCCAGGCGGATGTGCAATCCGGCCTCGGGCAGCTCGCCGGCATTCATTGCGAAACCCAGCTCAGTGAAAAATTGTGTGGCAGCATCAAGGTGTTCGGGGGCGACGGCGAACGTGACGTGGTGTAGCCGTTGCACCCGGGTCTCTTCCGTCATGTGCGCACCAGCCCACGTGGTCGAATCAGACCGAGATCCAGATGGGTGACCCAGCCAGGTGGCGCGTCGCAGACGTCGGGAATCGCATTGATGGCACCCATCGCGGTCCAGTCGTATCCCGGGTGCGCCATCGATCCATCCGGCTTCTCGACACCCTCGAGCGTGAGTTCGGTCGGCGGATCTCCCTCGAAGACGATGCGGTAACGCGTCTTACCCCAATCCCACGCCGGCTCGATCTTTTCCGGGGAGCTCGTCAGATAGATCGCGTGGAAGACGATGAGCGGTCTGCCGCCCACCCAGGCCGTCCATTCGTGGTGCTGCGCGGCGACCGTGCCCCGGGGTATCGCTCCCAATTCGTGCGGAATGTCCTCCGTGGCGACGGCGGCCTTCACATCCGCGACGGTCACCTCGTCGATGGTCACGCCGAGGCCGTCGGCGATCATGTACATCGACTGCGCGAAGAACGGTACGCCGAGACCCAGAATCGTTGGCTCCGAGAGGAATTTGTCCTTGTCCTTGCCGAAGCCCATCCAGTCGATGTGGTCCAGCGGCGCATCGGTGAGGACGTTCACGACTTCGTAGACGCGGATCTGGTCGATCTTGCTCATCACGCGGGCCAGCGTGAGCGGCAAGATGTCGCCCGCATAGCCCGGGTGGATGCCGCCGGCGTGGAAGGACGTCCCACCCTCCTCGCACGCGGCACGGATCTTGTCGCCGTCGGCGGCGAAATCGGGTGAGGGATGGAAGAATCCGCTTGTGGTCACGACGTTCTTGCCCGAACGCAGCAGCCGGCAGACGGTGTCGGTGTCCATGATGATCGGGGTGTAGAACACGCAGTCGGCGTCCATGGCGACGATCGCTTCGATGTCGTCGGTCGCGGCGACGCCGACCGGTGGGATGCCTGCGATGTCACCGGCGTCCTTGCCGACCTTCTCCTTGCTGTGCACCAGCACGCCGACGAGATCGAAGACCGGGTTGTCGGCGAAATGCCGAACGCCGACCTGGCCGACATCGCCGGTCATCCACTGGATGACTCGATACGTTTTCTCAGACATTGAGCACACCTCGGGGAAGTAGCAGCGGAAGGTCGTTGTAGGTGACGATGCCCGAAGGGGCCGCGACGACAGCCGGTATCGCGGTGATCGCAGGCACGGCGGTGATGGTGAGTCCCAACAGGACGTAGTCCTCGATGGTCTCTCCCACGAAGTCCGGTGGAGGCTCGAAGCTCAGCGTGGTCTTGATCGTCGGGCGACCCTCGACCGTGACGTCGTATCCGAAACCCATCGACCAGGTGGGCTCCAATGACTGTCCCTTGGTCCACACCCCACGCACCTCGACGACATCGCGACCGCCGAGGTACCCCTTCCAGCGGACATCGATTCCCGCAACGCAGCCCTTGGCGATATGCCAGCCCCCGGGCAGGTCGAGGTCTTCGGTCGTCTGCGCGTACTCAGCCTCACAACGGATTTCGTCCAGCTCCACGCCGAGGGCATCGCCGAGGAGAAGCACCGCCTCTCGAAAGATTCCCGAGCCTCGCTCCGTGATTTCGCGCAGGTCGGGCTGGTCGATCGGATAGCCGAAACCCATGATCTTCTCGGTGTCCGGAGAGTTGTAGATGGTGGTGTCGAAGGACTCCACGATGGAGACCCGGTCCACCCGGTCGGACATTCCGGCGGTGATGATCGCGAACAGTTGCATGAAGCCCGGATTGAGCCCGCTGCCGAATATCGTCGAACCGCCGAGTTCGCAAGCCTCCGCGATGCGGTCGCGACCCGCTCCGAGTCGGTGACCGGTGATGAACTCCGAGGTCGTCACCACGTTGATGCCGGCGCCCAGAATCCGCACCAACTCGTCGACATTCGCGAACATCGGGTTGTAGACCACGCAGTCCGGCTTCAGCGCGATCAGTGCGTCGACGTCGTCTGTGGCCAGGACACCGAGTGGCTCGATCCCGCACAACTCGCCGGCGTCGCGGCCGACCTTGTCCGGTGACCACGCGTAGCAACCCACGAGTTCCAGCAACGAATTGGCGGCGATCGCGTGAATCGACTTCTTCCCGACGTTGCCGGTTGTCCACTGAACAATTCGAAAAGTCATGCGGTGGAGCGCTCCCCGGGCGTGAACACAACGGGAATCTGCCGGAACCCCCGCGTCACGGAGTTCCCGTGGAACACCGCGCCATTGCTGGATGCGAGCGCGCAGTCCGGCATCCGCGACAAGACCTGCTCGAGTCCGACGGCGAACTCCAGTCGCGCCAGATTGGACCCTAGGCACCGATGGACGCCGGCCCCGAATCCGAGGTGCCGATTCGCTTGGCGATCGAGGACACAGCGATCCGGATCGGGGAACTCTGCGGCATCACGGTTCGCCGAGGCGTAGTTGACGATCACCGATTCACCGGGGCAGAAGCTGTGTCCGCTCAACTCGACATCCTTCGCAACCGTCCGGGGTATGCCGTGGATCGATCCAGCGAACCTGATGAACTCCTCGACCGCCTTCGGCATGATCTCGGGCTCGACGATGAGCCGGTCACGTTCCTCGGGATATGTTGCGACATAGTGGAATGCGAAGGACATCGCGCTCGCCGTCGTTTCGAGGCCGGCCTGCACCAGAAGCATCGCGTTCGCGACGACGTCGGCAAACGGCAACTTCTCACCGTCTATCTCGGCGGAGAGCAACACGTCGATCATGTCGTCCCGCCCAGCCTCGCTGGTGCGCGCCGTCACGGCGTCGTGGAGATGCTGATACAGCCCGCCCCAGGCGGCCATGCGCGATTCCTCGGTCACACCGTTGAGCGCGGTGTCAGTCAACTCGATGCACAGGGGGACATCATCGATGGGCATGCCGAGTAGGTACTTGAAGAACACGACGCCCGGCTGTCGCCACGCAACCTGTGCGAGATCGCCCTTCCCGTCCTCGATGAAGCCGTCGATCAGCAGGTCCGTCTCGACGCGGATCTGGGGCCGAAGCGCCTTCATCCGAGCCGGTGAGAAGTACGGGTTGAGGACCTTGCGGAACTTCTGCTGTCTGGGCGGGTCGAGCGTGATCACGAGATCGCCCGCGAGCTGTTCGGCCCCCTCGGGAGTCGGGTTGCTCGAGAAGTGCTCCCAGTCCTGCAGGATCTTGTAGCACTCCTCATACCGATTCGCCACCCAGGCGCCACCAGGTGTGGCACTGAGAAACGGTGTGTCGGTATGCGAGAACGGCGTGTTTCGTCGCATCACGTCATAGACGTCGTACAGAAAGTCGTTGTCGTTGAAATCCTCGTGCCGAAGGTCGAGGTTCTCCGCATGTTCCTCGGGTGATTTCATCGTCATGGAGACGGCGCACCCTGCTGCTCGGTGGCTTGACGTGCTTCGCGCTCCTCATGGATTCGCACCAGTTCGCGGAAGCCGAGCCGGTGATACTTCGGCACCGGCTGGATGCCCCACTGGTCCTGGGCGGTGTCCTTGCCCTCGGCGCCTTCGGGCGGCCCCAACGCCGGGTAGGGCACCTTGCACTCCAACGTGTCGTCGGAATAGCGCACCTTGAGCAGCTCGCTGCAGATCTCGGTGAGGCTCAGGGTCGGGTAGCCGTAGTACACCGCCATGAACGGCAGCGTGAACGCCCCCTCGATGACCAGCGCGACCAGGCACACGAGCACCGCGCGTTTGATCCACTTGTGCATGTTGGCGTAGAACGGCGTCGTCCCCGGCGGAAGATCGTCGGCCTTCGCTTCCTCTGTTGATTCAGGTGTGGTCGTCACAGCATTGCTCCTTAAACCTGGTCAGTCGGTGAAGATTTCGCGGTTGACCGTGTGCAGATAGGGGATGGCGAGGAACGGGGTGATGTAGAAGATGTCGTAGAGCCACCACCCGATGACCGGAAACACCACACCGGCGTAACGGACGTCGGCGAACATCGTCATGTTGAAGACGTACGCGCACCAGATCACCACGCCCATCCAGCAGGTGATGATCATCCACTGGTGGCCCCAGCGCTTCATCTGCAGGAAGCCGATCGCCGCGGCGCACCGCATGGCGAAGACGGTCAGGATCAGGCCCGCCACATAGCCCTTCTCGCCCGGTCCCGCAGCACCGCCGACCCACAGTTCGTTGTAGTGCCAGAAGTAACCCGCATCGAACATGTTGCCCCAGCCGACCATCAGTACCCGGTTGATCAGGGTGTGGTTGGCGACCAGATCGAGTGCCCATCCGAGGCTGTTGAGTGCGCCGTCGATGAGGACCAGATAACCGATCAGGGTGACGATCATGGGCCGAACCGACAGGCCGGCCCGCAATGCCTGGCGCTGCAGCCAGACCCCGCGCATGAAGATCGGGAAGCCGATGAGGCCGGGCGCCCACATACCCATCAACGCCGCGCCGACGATCATCCACTTGTCGGCCCGCCGCTGAGCCAGCCGAGACTCTTCGTGATGGTCCTCGAGGCTGACCGAGCCGTCGACCGGCGCGGGCGTCTTGTTGCCCGAAAATCGGTTGAGCAGGGGGAGGTTCACAACTCCCACCAGCCTCGGGCGAAGGACATGTAGAGCTGAATTCCGAACATCAACGCCAGATAGCCGTAGATGACAATTTGCAGAATGATGAGCGCCCGCTTGCGCTTTACCTCTTTTTGGTCCATGGCAGCTGACTCCTTCCTATCGGGGTGTGCTCGGGCTGTCGTGGGTCGCCAGACTGGCCACCGCTACTTCACGTAGGCCGTCGGTGATCGCACCGTCGGTGGACAGCGGCGCAAGGATGCACGCTTCGGCAGCGTCCAGTTCGGTTGCACCGGCGGCGATCAGCTGCGCTGCGGTCACAAGCACGCGGGTCGACGGCGGCTCGAAGTGAAATGCCTCGTCCGCGGTCCGGATCGCGGTGGCGCACTGGACCAGCCGCTTGGCGGCGGGCAGGTCGATGCCCGCTTCGGCGACGACGACCTCGGCCTCTCGATCGGCAGGTAGGTACCTCATCGGAAGCGTGACGAAGCGTTGGCGGAACGACGGTTTGAGCTCTTTCAGCGAGCTGCGGTAGGCAGGGTTGTACGAACAGACGAGCATGAAGGCCTCCGGCGCCTGGACGACCTCGCCTGCGCGGTCGAGATACAACGCGCGGCGATGGTCGGTCAGCGAGTGCAGGATCGCCAGCGAGTCGTGACGGGCCTCCACGACCTCGTCCAGATAGCAGATGGCGCCGGCTTTGACAGCCCGGGTGAGCGGGCCGTCCGTCCATACGACGTCGCCGCCGGTCACCATGAAACGTCCGACCAGATCGGAGCTGGTGAGGTCGTCGTGGCAGCTGATCGTCACCACTGGCCGGCGCAGAAGCACCCCCATGTGCTCCACCAGTCGTGTCTTGCCGCACCCCGTCGGTCCGGTGAGCATCACGGGTAGGCGCTGGTGATACGCCTGCTCGAACAACTGAACTTCGTTGCCGTTCGAGTAATAGGTGTCGGTGGTCATCTTTCCCTCAGCTGGTTGTTACTCATGCGGCGACAAGCTCGCGATGGACGTGGGCCAATACCCGCGGAAGGTCCTCGATGCGCCGGATACGTTGGGAACGGCGCGGTCCGAAGACCTCCGGAAGCGGATCGACCCGGGTCGGTCCCACGCCGACGTAGTACATCGACACTCCTGCGTCGCGGGCCTCCTCGACGGCGTGCGCCGCGTCGGCCCACGCGTATCGACCCTCGTAGCCCTCGTCGGAGATCAGGCCGTCGCCTATCACGATCAGAAGGCGCCGCTCTGACGGCTGCGCCAGAAGCCGACTCGTCAAGTGGCGCAGTGGTGCACCGAGCCTGGTGTATCCACCAGTGGCCAGGCCGACGCGGCTCGGCGGCACGAACCGCCTGTCCTGGAAGTCCTTGAGGCAATTGACTTCGACCCGGTGCCGGGTGTTGCCGGTGAACATGAAGATGCCGTGGCGTTCGCGCGCGAGGGTCATCGCCTGGGACAGCGCGTCGGCACAGGCCAACTCCAGTTTGAAGATCCGGCCGCCGTGCACACCCAACGACGAACTCCCGTCGAGCAGCACTGCCGTGGTGACATCGCGGCTGCTGGGCAGTAGTTCCCGGAAGATGCGCGGCTCGATCGCCTCTCCGGTCGTCAGGTCGATGTAGTGCCTGACGTACTGCTCGACGTCGAGATCCGAGCCGTCTTCGAGGCCGCTCTTCATCGCGCGATGGGTGTGTTCGGAGAACCATTTCCGGAGGTCGGCCGATGTCGGCGCCGGTTGACGAGTGCGGCTGATGTGTGGGCGCTCGAGGACCGCTACGTGATCCGGCATGAAACTCTTCGTCCACTCGTTCCACTCCGGATACGGGATGCCGGGTCGGTGGTCCGGGATGATGTCGAGATCGTTGTCCTGAGGCCGACTCGGTGGCGGAAGATTCGGATTTCGCACACCGCCGTCGCCGCCCACGGGTACCGAGTACGGCCGGGGGAGGCGCTTCTGCGTTGTGGTCCAGGGCATTCGGCCGAAGCTGCGTCGCAGCTTGTCGGACAGTCCCTGCGGCATCGTGTACGCCAGCGGCAGTCTGCCGAGTAGCGGGTGAACCGCCAACGTCTGACCCGTGCGCGCGAGTTCGACAGCGCGGTTGAGCATCTCCTTGGCATCGGTATCGCCGGGAAGCATCTCGAGGTCGGGTAGGAACCGTCGCACCTCTGGCAGCAGCCCCGGCCAGGTCGTTGCGATCCAGCCGATCGCCGCACCGCCCTCGACAAGCATCAGCGCACTGAGTTCGCGTGCAGACAGCTCATTGAGCCGATACTCGACGATGCGGTCCTTCGATGGCGAACACTGCAGTGCAACACCGCATGTCAGGGTCCTGCGCGTCCAATCGTTTCTGAAGGACGGATACGGAACATGCACGAAGTCCAGAGCCGAGCTCAGGCCGAAGTCGCGGTGGGTGCCGGTCACAAGCCGGACGCCCGCGCGACGCTGACCGCTCAACGCGACGGCGGTCACTGCGCAACTGCGCTCGATCGCCATCGCGTGTTCGTCGGAGAGCTCGGACATCGACACTCAGAACGTGCCGAGAGTCGAGAACATCCAGTACCAGAACCAGATGACCAGGCCGGTGCCGCCCCAAGCGGCGACGTAGCGAAGGATCTCCCAGATCCAGTCCATCTCAGACCTCCTTGTTTCGGCTTGTTGCCTCTGTTGAAGTCATCGGACCTCCAAACCGCGTACCGCGGTGGTGATCAACTTCGCCAGCATGGTGTCGCGGGTGCCGGCGCTGTCCGTAGAGGTCAGCACTCCGTAGATGCCGAGAAGGAAGAATGTCGCGCTGTAGAACGCGTCGACCTCCGGATGCACCTCACCGTCGCCTCGCGCCCGCTCGATTTCGCGGACCAGCAGGACGATGACGGGATGGTCTGTCCACTCGTCCTTGTGGGGCCGGGTCGGCGAGAAGTGCAGGGCGAGTATTTCTTTGAAGAGCACCGGCCCGAACCGTTGATCGAGATTCGTCACCAGGTCGACGACCTCCGTCAGCGCGGAGACCATGTCATGCGGGCTGACCAGGAAGCGGGCGAACTCGGCCGCGATACGCGCCTCTTCGCGGGACTCCAATTCCAGAAGCACGTGCTCCTTGCTGGGGAAATGGAAGAAGAACGTTCCGTGCGCCACGCCTGCGGCCGCCACGATCGCGCTGACCTCGGCGCCGGTCATACCCGAACGCTTGAACTCGGCGATGGCCGCGCCGAGTATGCGTTCCCGCGTCTGCAGTCGGCGTGCTTCGCGCGCTGACGGCTTGACCTGAGGCGTCATGGTTCGCTCTTTGTAACGCAATTACTGATTCAAGTCAATGAGTGGAGTCATTGACAGGAATCAGTCGGTGAAGATCTCGCGGTTGACCGTGTGCAGGTATGGGATCGCGAGGAACGGGGTGATGTAGAAGATGTCGTAGATCCACCAGCCGACGACGGGGAAGATCACACCGGCATAGCGGACATCGGCGAACATCGTCATGTTGAACACGTAGACGCACCAGATCAGCACGCCCATCCAGCACGTGACGATCATCCACTGCTGGCCCCAGCGCTTCATCTGAAGAAAGCCGATCGCCGCGGCGATACGCATGGTGAATACGGTGAGGATCAGGCCGACTTCCAACGCCTTCTCGCCGGGACCGGAGGCGCCGCCGAGCCACAATTCGTTGTAGTGCCAGAAGTAGCCGGCGTCGAACATTGCGCCCCAGCCGTTCAACAACACTCGGGCGAGAATCGTGTGGTTGGCGACGAGGTCGAGGGCCCAGCCGAAGATATTGATGGCGGCGTCGATGATCACCAGATAGCCCAGCAGCGTGACCAGCATCGGCCGCACCGAGAGCCCCTCGCGCTGCGCCTTGCGCTGCAGCCAGACGCCCCGAAGGAACAGCGGCAGTCCGAAGATTCCGAGTGCGGCGGTGCCGATGAGGAAGCTGCCCGAGATCAGCCATTTGTCGGCCTGCCGTTGGGCGAGGCGCGACTGCTCCATGTGCTCGTCCAGGCCGCTGCCGGTGGCTCTCGCGTGCAGTGTCAAGGCCCCTCCTACCGGCCGATCAGCCTGGACGGCCGCGGCGGACACTGACTATAGTCAATCAGTCAGCGTGCTTCAATACCGCGCAAGGTCCTGGTCACGTAGTCGTCGAGGATCTCACTCTGCGTAGGCCAGTCGTGTGTGGTGGTCAGTAGGGCGTAGAGGCCGAGAAGAAAGAACACCGCGCTGTTCACGGACTTCACGTCCGGATCAACGTGCCCACGCTGCTGCGCGCGCTCGATCTCCTGAGCCACCCTCACGATGACCGGATGTTCCTTGCTCTCGTCGGTGGGACGTGTCTGTGAAAAGTGCAGTGCGAGAAAGTCCTTGAACAGGATGGCGCCGAGGCGACGCTCCAGGCCGACTACGAGGCGGACCGCCTCGTTCAGTATCGATGACAGGTCGCGCTTCGAATCTGCGTACTTGCCGAGCTGTTTGGCGATCCTCTCCTCTTCGCGTTTTTCCAGTTCCAGCAACACATGCTGCTTGGTCGGAAAGTGGAAGAAGAAGGTGCCGTGGGCCACTCCGGCCGCGGCGACGATCGCACTGACATCGGCCTCGGCTATACCCGATCGCTTGAACTCGGCGATGGCGGCACCCATCAGTCGCTCTCGCGTCTGTAGCCGTTTAGCCTCGCGCGCTGAGGGTTTGTCCACCACTGCCATGCTCCGACGATAGCGCCTGCGGCCAAGTTCTCGCCGGTTCTGGTCTTGGCCCGTTGATTGTGATTGACTGCAGTCAATTGAGATGGAGGGTTGGCATGGCGTTGGAGCAGTTCAATCTGGACGGGCAGGTGGCCATCGTCACCGGGGCCGGGAAAGGCGTGGGTCAAGGCATCGCGAGGGTCCTCGCCGAGGCCGGAGCGACCGTCGTCGGCACCGCGCGTACGGAATCCGACATCGTCGCAACGATCGAGGGCATCGAGAAGGCCGGCGGCAAGGGGCACGCAGTCGTCGCCGACGCCATCCGCCGTCCGGATGGTGAGCGCGTTGTCGGTGAGGCGATGGATCGTTTCGGCCGCATCGACATTCTTATCAACAACGTCGGCGGCTCGACCTATGCGCGGTTTCTGGACATCACCGACGAAGACTTCAAGCACACGTTCGACTGGTGTGTGACATCGGCGTTCATCATGAGTCAGCTGGTTGCGCCGCACATGATCGAGGCCGGGCACGGCTCGATCGTCAACATCTCTTCGGGCTCAGCGCGTTTCGGTATTCGTGCGTTGACCGCGTACTGCGTCGCCAAGGGCGGCCTCGAGGCGCTCACCCGTGCGATGGCGCAGGAGCTTGCGCCGAAGATCCGGGTCAACGCCATCGCGCTGGGCTCGTTCGCGACCGACGGGCTGCAGGGTAGTTTGGACATGATGCCCGGTTCGAGGGAGAAGATGGAGGAGTCGACGCCCCTTCACCGCCTCGGCGACGTCGAGGACCTCGGACGGCTCTGTGTCTATCTATCGACCAAGGATTGCTACGCGACGAACGCGACCTTCCACGTGGACGGCGGCATCGACTCCAACAACTCGCCGCTGCCCATTCCCGACTACTGAGCGAGGACAGAAATGCGAAGAGTGGTCCAGTTCTCCACCGGCAACGTCGGCCAGCATTCGTTGCGCGCCATCATCGGACGCCCGGATCTGGAGTTGGTCGGTCTGCACGCCGCCAGCCCGAACAAGATCGGGCGGGACGCGGCCGAACTGTGCGGGCTAACCGAACCGACGGGCATCGTCGCGACCGACGATGTCGATGCGCTGATCGCACTGAAGCCCGATTGCGTCGTTTACACCGCGCAGGGTGAGACACGGCCGATGGAAGCGCTCGAACAGATGTCGAAGTTCCTCGCCGCGGGCATCAACGTGGCGGCCACGTCGATGGTCTGGTTGGTGACGCCACGCCAGGCGGACGACTGGCTGCGGGAACCGCTCGAGAAGGCCTGCCAGGCAGGCAACGCGTCGCTGTACGTCAACGGCATCGATCCCGGCTACTCGGGCGATACCGAGGTGCACAGCGCGCTGAGCCTCGTCACCCGCGCCACGTCGATCCTGGTCCAGGAGATCTTCGACTACGCCAACTACGACGACTACGAGTTCACCGGCGTTTCAATGGGGTTCGGCATGACCGCCGAGGCGGATCCTCCCATGCTCTTCCTGCCTGGCGTTCTCACCACGATGTGGGGTGGGCCGGTCCGCAATCTGGCCGACCAACTCGGCGTGGAACTCGACGAGGTTCGGCAGCGCATCGAGCCGTGGTATGCCGACAAGCGGATCGAATGCAAGATGTGCACGGTGGAACCCGGCCAGATGGCCGCGGTCAAATTCGCGGTCGAAGGGGTGCGCGACGGGGTTCCGGTGATCACCATGGAACACATCACGCGCCTCACCCCGGTCTCGGCGCCCGACTGGGAGTATCCGCCTGACGGCAAGACGGGTGTCCACCGCGTGGTGGTCGAGGGGGACCCACGCGTCGAACTCAACACGCACGTCTCGGACCCTGCGCTCGACGTCACGGAGGCGGGATGCGTCTCCACCGCGGCCCGCGTCGTCAACGCGATCGACTGGATCTGTCGAGCACCTGCAGGATTGATCGCGGTGGAGGACATTCCGCAGGCGGAGGTCATTCGCGGCCTTATGTGGTGACCGCTTCCGCGATCGGAGTGTCGCCCGAGATGACCTCGAAAGTCCGACCGACAGTGCCGGGCGCATCGAGTACCGCGAGGAGGACCGCAGCCACATCTTCGCGGGGGATGTCGCCGCGGCCGGTCTCCTCGGCGATCGTCACCTGCCCCGTCCCCGGATCGTTGGTGAGCATGACCCGGACGAACGATGGTCGAGTCGAGTGCGCTCCGCGCCGGATGTTATCGTCCGCAGCACCTTTCGCGCGCAGGTACGCCACGAAGACCGGATCGCCTGCGTCATCCGGCGCCTCTACATCGGCTCCCATCGCCGAGATCATCACGTAGCGACGCACCTGCGCGGCCTCGGCCGCATCCGCGAGCAGGATCGCCGCGTCGCGGTCGACCGTCTCCTTGCGCGCCGCGCCGCTGCCGGGTCCCGCCCCCGCGGCGAACACCACCGCGTCGGCTCCCGCCAGATGTTTCGCGACGTCGTCGACCGATGCGTCCTCGAGGTCGACCACCAGAGGCTCGGCACCCGCCGCTTCGAGGTCCGCGGCGTGCGCCGGGTTTCGGATGAAGCCCGCGACCGAGTCGCCGCGCTGTGCAAGCAGCCGTTCGAGTCTCAGGGCAATCTGGCCGTGTCCACCGGCGATGACGACGCGCATGCCGCCATGCTACGGACCGCTATTCTCTGTGGCGAGCAGACGCAAAGAGTCCCGAAACTGCGGCGTGTCGGGCACTTTTGCGTCTACTCGCGGTGTGGGCCCAGCTGCGCTATTTGGTGAGCCGCTCTCGCAGCGCGCGCTTGAGCACTTTGCCGTAGCTGTTCTTCGGCAACTCGTCGATGAACTCGTATCGCTTGGGTCGTTTGAAGCGGGCGATGCGCTCGAGCAGGTGCGCATCCAGTTCGGCGGCCGACGCCGAGCCGACGATGAACGCCACCACGACCTCGCCCCACTCGTCGTCCGGCGCCCCGACCACGCCTGCCTCTTCGACGCCGGGGTGCTCGAGCAGGATCTCTTCGACTTCGCGCGGATAGATGTTGCTGCCGCCGCTGATTACGACGTCCTTGGAGCGGTCGCGCAGCGTGAGGTAGCCCCGGTCGTCGAACGACCCCATGTCGCCGGTGCGCAACCACCCGTCCTGCAGCGTCGCGGCGGTGGCCTCGGGATTGCGCCAGTAGCCCGACATCACCACGTCGCCCCGGCACACGATCTCACCGATCTCGCCGGCCACAGCCGGTGTGCCGTCATCGCGCAGCACCGCGACATCCACCCCTGACCGCGCGTATCCGACAGATCCCAGGATCGCGTCGTCGGCGTCGATGTGGTCGGCCCGGCGCAGGCCGGTGATCGTCATCGGCGCCTCGCCCTGCCCGTAAAGCTGGACGAAGATCGGGCCGAACGCGGCCATCGCCTTCTTCAGGCTGTCCACGTACATCGGACCCCCGCCGTACACGACCGTCCGCAGGTTGTGTGGGCGTGGGCGTCCGGTCTGCACGAGCCGCTGCACCATGGTGGGCGCGAGGAACGCACTGCAGCCTGGATGGTGCTCGCAGAGATCCAGGAACTCGTCCGGCTCGAACGCCGCCGACTCCGGAATCACCTGCCGCGCACCACGTAACACGTAGGGCGGGATGTAGAGACCCGAGCCGTGCGACATCGGTGCGCCGTGCACCAGGCTGCAGTCCTGGTCGGGCGCATCGAAATCCGCGAGGTGGGCAACCGTCATCGCCATCAGGTTGCGGTGGGTGAGCATCGCGCCCTTCGAGCGGCCGGTGGTGCCGCTGGTGTAGAACAGCCAGGCCAGCGTCGACGGATCGGTGGTGCGCGGCGGTTCCACCGGGGCACTCACCAGCCGGCTCGAATACGCCTCGGAGTCAACGGTTTCGATGGGCACGTCGGTGAGGGGTGCCAGCTCTGCGCCGATCTTCGGTGACGCGAAGACCTGCGAGACGCCGGCGTCATCGAGGATCTGCACCATCTCGCGCGGATGCAGCTTGTAGTTGATCGGAACCACCACGCCCTCGGCGGCCCAGGTGGCGAACATCAGCTCGACGATCTCCGGGCGGTTCTCACTGGCGACCGCGATGCGAGTTCCTGTTGCCCCGAGGGTCGTCGCCAGCCGCAGCGCACGATCACGCAACTCGGCCCACGTATGCAGTTGGCGCTCACCGCAGAACACCGCGCCGCGAGCGCCGTAACGGTCGGCGGCCTGATCGAGCAGGGAGAACAGGTTCAACGAGCCACCCATTCCGAATTCAACGCGAAATCCGACAGATACTTGGTGGACGTCCAGCCGCCGTCGACGACGATCTGCTGTCCGTTGATGAAGCTGGCGCCCTCGGAGCACAGGAACGCGACCGTGCTGGCGATGTCTTCCACTTTGCCCAGTCGCGGGTACGGCGTCATCTCGGTGTTGATCTTGCGGAAGCGCTCATCCTCCAGGCGCGTTGCCACCATTGGTGTCAGCGTGACGCCGGGGGCCACTGCGTTGCAACGAATTCCCTGCGGCCCGTACTGGCAGGCGATGTGCTTGGTCAGCGCCGCCAGCCCGCCCTTGGCCGCTGAGTACGCTCCGCCGCGCAGACCGCCGACGACGGCGAACGTCGAGGTCACGTTGATGATCGCCGACCCTGACTTCATGTGTGGGATGACGTCGCGTGCCAGCCGGAACGGAGCCCGCAGCATCAAACCCAGGAAATAGTCCAGTGATTCGTCGTCGGTTTCGTGCAGCGGCTTGGGGCTGCCCACACCGGCGTTGTTGACCAGGAAGTCGATTTGTCCCCATCGTTCGACGGCCAGGTCGACGATCCTTTGCGGTCCGTCGTCCGCCGTCAGGTCGGCGGCGATGGTGGCCACCCGATCCGGGTCGCCGATCGCCTTCTCCAGATCGGCGAGCCTGTTCTCGTCGCGCCCCGTTCCGACGACGGCCATGCCGGCCTCCGCGAGCTTGGTCGCGCATCCGAACCCGATACCGCTGCTCGCACCCGTCACGATCGCTACCTGCATTTCAGCCACCCACTTCTGTCAGTGTCGCTCGGATCCGATGTTTCAAGATCTTGCCCGCGTCGTTCTTCGGCAGTGCGTCCCAGATGACAATCTGCTCAGGGATTTTGAATTTGGCCATGCCCTCGCTGACCAACATCTCATGCAGGTCGGCGAGCCCGGGTGCGGACTGCTCGGACGCCACGATGACGGCGCACGCTCGTTCGCCCGTACGCTCATCGGGCACACCGACGACTGCGATCTCCGCGATCCCCGGATGTCCGATCAGAACGTCTTCCACTTCCTTGGGGGAGATGTTCTCGCCATTGCGGATGATGATGTCCTTGGCGCGGCCGGTAACCACGAGATGACCGCCGTCCTCCCAGCGGCCGAGATCGCCTGTGCGGAAGTAGCCCTCGTCGTCGAAGGACGCCGTCTCGTCCTCGGGATGCAGGTAACCGACGAGCATCTGCGGACCGCGTGCACAGATCTCGCCGTCGACCAGTTTGATGTCGGCGATGCCTGCGCGGCCGTCGGTGTCCGCCGCATGCTCGATGTCGTGCAGCGAACCCACCGTCGTGACCGGCACTTCGGTCGAGCCGTACACCCGTGACACGGCGGCCTTCTCGAAATACCCTTGCGCCCTGCGGATCAGCGACGGCGGCACGGATGCACCGCCGCAGATGAACACCTTCAGGTCCGGCAACCGGGTTTCCGCCCGCTCGGCGGCGCTGAGCAGTCCGTCGAGGAACGGCGTCGCCCCCGCCATGTGGGTGCTGCGTTCCGCCTGCATCAGCGACACCGCTCTGTCAGGGTCCCAGCGCTCCATCAGCACCGCCGTAGTGCCGAGCAGCAAGGGGCATTCGAAGGCGTAGATCGATCCGCCGATGTGTGCGATCGGCGACGGGACGAGGAACGTGTCGCCGTCGGACACCAGCCAGTGCTCGCCGATCTGACGAATCAGCGCATGGATCGAATTGTGCGTGTGCAGAACACCCTTCGGCCGTCCCGTCGTGCCGGACGTGTAGAGGATCATGCGCACGGTGTCGGGATTCAGCACCGGCAGCACCGCTGCGGTCTGCGCGCCGAACAACGACGGGTAAGGGGTGTGGCTGCCCATCTCGCCACGCACGACCACGACCTCCGGCGGCGTGGCCATTCCGGCGGTCACCCGGTCCAGCATGGCGGCGTAGTCATGGTTGCCGAAGGTCGAGGGCACGAAGATCGCCCGACTGTCGGCGTCGGCCAGGATGAACGCAAGCTCGCGATCCCGCAGGGACGGCAGGATGGGGTTCACCACCATGCCTGCCAGCGTCGCGCCGAGGTAGATGACGGCGGCCTCGTGCCAGTTCGGCAACATGAAGGACACCACACTACCTGCGGGCATTCGCTCCATCAGGGTCTGCGCCAGCGCGGTGGCCTTGTCATGCAGGCCTTTGCAGTGCAGTCGAACATCGCCGTCCACCAACAATGTTCGGTCGGGCGTGGCGCGGGCTGCGTCGCGCAGCGAGTCGGCGAGCGTCTCGCTCACCCACAGTCCGCGACGATAGGCGTCGGCCGTGCGCTGCTCGTCGACTCTCACTGTGCGGCCTGACCCTTGACCCGCCGCATGGTCATCGAATGCCGGTACCGCGACGAGGGGTGGGTGTTGACGGTGACCTGTGCGACCTCACCGTCGGACGTCTTGTACGTGCGCTGCATCTCCAGTGCGGCGGTTCCCATCTCGACCTGTAGCGCATCCGCCAGTTCACGTGACACCGCGATGGCAGAGATCTCCTGGTGCACCTCGACGATGCTGACCCCGAACAGGTCCTCGATGAGCGGAAAGATCGGACCCGAATGCCGTTGCAGCAGACGGCCGACCGCCGCGAACGCGCGGTTGATGTAGTACTCCGTCGTGCAGATCGGTGCCGCGGCGCTGTCCGCCCGGTGGCCCCTGACTGCGAGCCATTCCGTTCCGACCTTCAGCCCGGTCCGCTCAGCGAGATGGTCGTCGACCACCACCATCGCGTTGGACTCGATCGTGAGCTGCGCACCCGATGCGAACGCGAGCAGATCGTTGATCGACATCACGTCCTGGGCATAGCTGTTCGCCTCCGGACGCGGTACTACCAGCGTTCCGGCACGCGGGCGAGACGCGATGAGGTTGTCGTCACGAAGCCGGCGCAATGCCTCGCGAACGGTGTAGCGGCTGACCTCGAACCGCTCGCACAGTTGTTGTTCGGTCGGCAACTGGGAGCCGACGGGATACACCCCGTCGACGATCTCCTTGCGCAGGGTGCGCGCGACCTGCAGGTACCGGTGGTCGGCCGGCGTAACTGTCATGTGCGTCGCAGTGCCAGAACGCTGCCGTCACCGTCGGCCGAGACGTACAGGGTCCCGTCGGGTCCGATGGCGATTCCGGCGAACGGTCCCTGTGGTCCAGAGAACGGTGGCATTCCCTTGAGCGGCTTTGGTTCCACTCCCGGTGGGGGGCCCACTGGTAGCCCCGTGGCGATGGTGTGGCGGTCACCGCTGGCCAGGTCGAACGCGACGACCTCTTTGGCGCCGGCGTCGACGATGTAGAGAGTTCCGTCTGCGACCAGGATGCCCTGTGGTCGTTGCAGGCCGTCGACCACGGTTTCCGTCGACCCGGCGAGTCGTACCACCCGCCCTGCTCCGGATTCGGCGACCAGTGGCCGGCCCCCCGAGTCGAACGCGACGCCGACCGGGTCCTGCAGTCCCGATGCCAACACCTCGGCGTTGCCCGACCGCAGCGCGTGCACCCGTCCGGTGCCGAGTTCGGCGAAGACGATGGTGTCATCGGGTCCGATCGCGACGCCGTAGAGCTGGTCGAATCCGTCGGCGAGGTAGTCGGTTTCGCCGTCACCGGGACGGTAGCGGGCAATCTGGCCGCCAGAGGTGGCGACCACGAAGGCGCCCTGGCCTGCGGGAGCCAACCCGCGCAGGAAGCCGGGATACCCTGGCGTGAAGAGCATTCCGACGGTCCGTAGCGACCCGTCCGCGTCGACGACATAGAAGTAGGTCCCGTCGGCGACGTAAAGGTTGCCGTCATCTGCGACCGCGAGATCAAGCGGCCAGTTCAATCCGCCGGCCAGCACCGTTCGCGTCTCGACCGCGCGGGAGAATCTCGGTGATCTCGCCGGTGAAGTTGGATACGAACAACCGGTCGCCGACCAACGTCAGGTTGTCCAGCCCCGGATTGAGCTGAGCCAGCAGGGTCTTCTCGCCGCTGCGCGGATCGATGCGCAGCACCTGGCCGCTCGCCACCTGCGTGGAGACGATGTAGCCCTCGCGGATCGAACTTCACCGCGTCGGGTACGCCCAGGTCTCCTGCGACACGCTGCGGCTCACCGCCCTCGGGACTGATGCGCCAGATCTCGTTGGCCGTCATCAGCGGGTAGTACAGCAGGCCGTCCGGCCCGACCTCCATCGCGTTCGGCGACGGCAGATCCTCCAGCAGGATTCGCTGGGCGCCGGTACCGCGATCCAGTTCCATCAGCCGTCCGCCGTCGCGGCATTCGTTGACGAACAGCCGGTCCTGGTGCACGGTGATGCCGTTCGCGCAGGGCAGGTCGTCACGCAGTACGCGGGTCCGGCCGCCGGCCTCGCGCACGCTCACCCGGCCGTCCATCACCTCGGTCGCGTAGAGGTTGCCGCCCGCATCGAAGGCGACGTCGTCGGGCGCGATGATGTCGCCACCCTTGGCGCTCACGGTGTCCACCCGGCCGGTCGCCAGATTCAGCGCGCTGATCTGGCTGCCGGTCACCTGTGCGATGTAGACACGTCCGTCGGGACCGGTACGCAGACCGTTCGCGCCGAACAGTCTGCTCGGTGCGGTGAGGCGGTCCAACCGCCAGCCCTCGGCGGCGGTGGGGTTGGGCGCGGTGTACCGGGCGTCGTCGACTGACGTAGTCATGACCTCGGACGCTATCAAGCTCGTTTAGTCCAGACAATAGTCTGGGAAATCGGGCTGCTCGGCCTTGACGAGGTGATCACCGCTGCGGAATAGTGTTCTGCAATATGCAGAGCACCGTATGTTGTCCGGACAATTAGCGCCATGGACGATCTTTTGAGGCTGGACGGCCGCATCGTCGTGGTGTCGGGCGCGGGCGGCGGCGGCATCGGCACCACCATCACGCGGATGGCGGCCGAGGCGGGCGCCACCGTCGTCGCGGTGAGCCGGTCCAAGGAGAATCTCGACGAGCACGTCGCGCCGCTGGCCGAGGGCGGCCTGTCGGTCGTGCCCGTCGCCGCCGACGCGTCGACCGACGATGGGGTGGCGGCGGTGCTCGATCAGGTGCGGCGCACCGACGGTGACCTCTACGGCCTCGTGAACATCGCGGGCGGTGCGGCGCCGTCGACGTGGATGCCCTCGACCCGGGTGACACGCGACGACTGGCGCGAACTCTTCACCGCGAACCTCGAGACGGCGTTCTTCATGAGCCAGGGGGTGGCCGCGGAGATCCGGTCGCAGGGCAGCGCGGGGTCGATCGTGTCGATCTCGTCCATCAGCGGCATGAACACCGCGCCGTTCCACATCGCCTACGGCACCGCGAAGTCGGCGATTGCGGCGATGACCCGAACCATGGCGGTGGAGTTGGCGCTCGACAACATCCGCGTGAACGCGGTCGCGCCCGGCGTCACCGAGACGGCGGCGTCGCGCACCTATGTCGACGACGACCCGGATAGGGACCGTCAGGCGATCGCGATGGGACGCCGCGGCCGGCCCGAGGAGCAGGCCGGCGCCATCCTGTTCTTCCTCTCCGACCTGTCGAGCTACATCACCGGCCAGACCCTGCTCGTCGACGGCGGCCTGAACCTCAAGTGGAGTCACCTGGGCGCCGACAACACCTCGCTGTTCCTCAAGGATGAATCCTTCCGCAGTGCCATCAGCCGGTTCGAAGGAGGAAACGGATGACCGATATCGACAACAAGCCCGAAGTGCAAGCACCCGAGGAACTCTCGGAGCCGATGACCATCGGCGTCGACGCATACATCTCCGAGGAGTATGCCCGCGCCGAGCGCGACAAGCTGTGGCGCAAGGTGTGGCAACAGGTCGGCCGGGTCGAGGAGATCCCCGAGGTCGGCAGCTACCTCACCTACGACATCCTCGACGACTCCATCATCGTCGTGCGCACAGGAGCCGAACGAGTCCGATTTGCAGCACACCACAACGTGTGCATGCACCGCGGCCGCCGTCTGATCGACACCCCCGAGGGCGCCAAGAACGCCTGCGGCAAGGCGAAGAAGTCGTTCGTCTGCGGATTCCACGGCTGGACATACGGATTGGACGGCGCCTGCACCCACATTCGGGAGCAGGACGACTGGAAGGGTGTGCTGACCCCGCAGAACACCCATCTCGCCCCGGTCCAGGTCGACACCTGGGGCGGCTGGCTGTTCATCAACATGGATCCCGACTGTGAACCCTTGGCGGACTACCTCTTTCCCGCGGCGAAGATCCTCGATCCGTTCGGTCTGGAGAACATGCGCTACAAGTGGCGCAAGTGGCTGTACTTCGACTGCAACTGGAAAGTCGCGATGGAGGCCTTCAACGAGACCTACCACGTGTTCACCACCCACCCCGAGTTCAACAAGTTCGGCGAGTTCAAGGGCTGGGCCAAGGCGCAGGGCAAGCACAGCAACATCGGCTACGACGCGCCCGAAGGGCATGGACGAGACGAAGTCCAAGATCCGCCTCGGCACCGGCGATCCGCGCATCTCGACCGCCGAGATGCAGATCTACACGATGGAAGAGACCAACGCGACCACCACCAAGACGCTGGTGAATGCCGCCAAGCGGCTCGTCGACGAACTGCCCGAGGGCACGCCCGCAGACCAGGTGCTGCAGCACTGGCTGGCCTCGGCCCGCCGGGACGACGAGGCGCGCGGCGTGATCTGGCCGACGATCCCGGCCGACATCCTCGGCCAGAGCGGCACCGCCTGGCAGATCTTCCCGAACTTCCAGGTCGGCCAGGGCCTGACCAGCGCGCTGTGCTACAGCGCCCGGCCGCACCCGAGCTACGACCCGAACAAGTGCATCTTCGAGGTGGCGACCTACGAGCTGTATCCCAAAGGCAAAGAGCCACAGACGGAGTGGCAGCTGACACCGGTCGGTGACCCGAACTGGCTGTCGGTGCTGCCGCAGGACTTCTCCAACATGGCCGCCGTGCAGCAGGGCATGAAGTCTGCGGGCTTCCCGGGCACCAAGCCCAACCCGTACCGCGAGCGCAGCACCGTCAACCTCCACACCCAGCTGTCCAAGTACATGGGCACCGGCGAACCCCGCGAACTGTAGGAGAACACAGACCTTGACCACCACCGAGAACACCTGCGGGCCGACCCAGACGCCCGACGACATCGACATCGATGCGCTGCGGGAGAAGTACTCGCAGGAACGGGACAAGCGCTTGCGCCCCGAGGGGGCGACGCAGTACCTGGAACTCAAGGACGACTTCGCGGAGTTCGCAGAGGTCGATCCGCATACGCCGGTTACGCCTCGCACTCCGATCAACGAGGACGTCGAGGTGGCGGTTCTCGGCGGTGGAATCGCGGGCCTGTTGGCGGGCGCATACCTCAAGAAGGCGGGCGTCGACGACGTGCACGTCATCGAGATGGGTGGCGACTTCGGTGGTGTCTGGTACTGGAACCGATTCCCCGGAATCCAATGCGACAACGATGCGTACTGCTACATCCCGCTGCTCGAAGAGCTCGACTTCCTACCTTCGAAGAAGTTCGCCGACGGAGCCGAGATCTTCGAGCACTGCAAGCGGATCGGCAAGCATTTCGGGCTCTACGACGGTGCCATCTTCTCCACGCAGGTTCGCACGGTGCGGTGGGACGAGGCCATCAAGCGCTGGCGGCTGACAACCAACCGTGGCGACGACATCAGGGCACGCTTTGTGGTCATGACGCAGGGCTCATACAACCGGCCCAAACTGCCCGGCATCCCAGGCATCAGGGATTACAAGGGGCACATCTTTCACTCGGCACGTTGGGACTATGACTACACCGGCGGCGACGCAAACGGTGGGCTGCACAAGTTGGCGGACAAGCGCGTCGCGCTCGTCGGAACGGGCGCAACAGGCGTGCAGCTGGTTCCGCATCTCGGTCGAGACGCTCAGCATCTGTACGTTTTTCAGCGAACTCCGTCGTCGGTGGACATGCGCGCCAACGAGCCGACGAATCCACAGTGGGCAGCTTCATTGCAGCCTGGCTGGCAGGAGGAGCGCAAGCTCAACTTCCACCGCTGGTCACCGTTCGGCGACGGAGTGATCTTCGATGCAGTGGATCAGGTCTGCGACTTCTGGACTGAGCTTGGCCGCAACCTGACCGCGCGGGTCGCCGCGTCAGAGGATCCGACGTCGCTGGGCCTCGAGCAGATCATGGCGATGCGCGAAGAAGAACAGTTCAAGGTCATGGAGCGGTTGCGGCGGCGCGTCGAAGCCATCGTCGACGACCCGCAGACCGCAGAGGCGCTCAAGCCGTATTACCACTTCCTGTGTAAACGGCCGTGCAGCAGTGACGAATATCTGCCGACGTTCAATCGCCCCAACGTCACCCTTGTCGATGTGGCGGAATCCAAAGGCGTGGAGAGGCTCACCGAGAAGGGCATCGTCGCCGACGGCGTCGAGTACGAGGTCGACTGCGTCATCTTCGCGAGCGGCTTCGAGATCTCGACCGAGATCAGCCGCCGGTATGCGATGGAGGCCATCGAAGGCCGTGACGGGCTCTCACTGTTCGACCACTGGCGGGATGGCTACAAGACACTGCACGGGATGACCAGCCGTGGATTTCCGAACCAGTTCCATACGGGATTCATCCAGGGTGGCGTGTCCGCCAATACCACCGCGATGTTCGAGCAGCAGGCCAAACACATCGCCTACATCATCTCCGAGGCGGTGAAGCGAAAGGCGACGACCGTCGAGCCGAGCAAGGAGGGCCAAGAAGGCTGGGGCAGCACCATCAAGGAATTGGCCGTCGACACTTCGGCGTTCGATCTCTCCTGCACTCCAGGCTATTACAACAACGAGGGCAGCGGGTTCGGTGAAGGTGTCCGGTCGTTCCTCGGGGATTACTTCATGGCCGGTTTCTACGTGTTCGACGACCTGCTCAAGGAGTGGCGCGACAAGGGCGACCTCGATGGCCTGGTCCTCGAAAGCTAGCGATTTGTGTGCGTTTAGGAGCGGTGAGCGCTCTTCTTCGCACACAAATCGCGTAGGGACGCTAGATGTCTGACCTGAGATTCGACGGCCGGGTCGCGGTCGTCACCGGCGGCGGCAGGGGACTGGGCCGCTCGTACGCCCTCTTGCTCGCCTCGCAGGGAGCCAAGGTCGTCGTCAACGATCCCGGCGGAAGCCTGAGCGGCGGTGCCGCCGACGCCACACCCGCCGACGACGTGGTGCGCGAGATCGCCGCGGCCGGCGGTGACGCGGTCGCCAGCACCGACTCGGTGGCCACCCCGGCCGGCGGCAAGGCGATCATCGACACGGCGCTCGAGCACTACGGCCGCGTCGACATCCTCATCCACAACGCCGGAATCGTCCGTCGCGCATCGCTGAAGGAGATGACCTACGACGACTTCGAGGCCGTCCTCGACGTGCACCTGCGCGGAGCGTTTCACGTTGTGCGGCCGGCGTTCCCGGTGATGTGCGACGCGGGTTACGGACGCATCGTGTTGACGTCGTCGATCGGTGGGCTCTACGGCAACCACGGTGTCGCCAACTACGCGGTCGCCAAGGCGGGCGTGATCGGGCTGTCCAACGTCGCGGCGATGGAAGGTGCCGCCGACGGGGTGAAGAGCAACGTCATCGTCCCCGCCGCCGTCACCAGAATGGCCGAGGGCATCGACACGTCGGCCTATCCGCCGATGGGCTCCGACCTGGTGGCGCCGGCGGTCGCCTGGCTGGCGCACGAATCCTGTTCGATTAACGGTGAAATACTGATCGCGCTTGCGGGCCGGGTGGCCACCGCCGTCGTCGCGGAGACGCCCGGGCGTGTACCGGCCGTCGTGGACGATCGCCGACGTCGGCGATCACATCGACGGCGATCCGCGACGACATCGCGAGCCGCTGGTTTTTCCCGTGGTGCCCGACGGCCACGGCGACCACATCCGCTACAGCTTCGGCATGGCAGCCCAAGGAGCCGTCAGTGGTTAGCCAAGGACCGCTGAAAGGCGTGCGGGTCGTCGACCTCACCGCGATGGTGATGGGGCCGTACTGCACGCAGATCATGGCCGACATGGGCGCCGAAGTCATCAAAGTCGAGCCCCCGCAAGGTGATAACACCCGATACATCTCGGTCGGCCCGGAGCCGGGGATGAGCGGTGTCTTCGTCAACGTCAACCGGGGTAAGCGCAGCGTGGTGCTGGACCTGCAGACCGACGCGGGCAAGACGGCTCTGCGTGCGCTTATCGAACGAGCCGACGTCTTCGTCCACTCGATGCGGTCCAAGGCGATCGCCAAGCTGGGTTTCGGCTACGACGACGTCGCCGCGATCAATCCGACGATCGTCTATACGAACTGTTACGGATACGGCCACCGCGGGCCCGACCGGGACCGCCCCGCCTATGACGACACCATTCAGGCCGAGTGCGGATTGCCTGCGGTGCAGCAACAACTGACGGGTGAGGCCGACTACGTCGGCACCATCATTGCCGACAAGGTCGCCGGGCTGACCGCTGTGTATGCGACGACGATGGCCCTGTTCCACCGCGAGCGCACGGGGGAGGGCCAGGAGGTCGAGGTCGCGATGTTCGAGACCATGGCATCGTTCATGCTTGTCGAACATGCCAACGGCGCCATGTTCGACCCCCCGTTGGGGCCGGCGGTATATCCGCGGACGGTGGCGCCGAATCGCCGACCGTATCGCACCAGCGACGGATACATCGCCGCGCTGATCTACAACGACAAACACTGGAACGCCTTCATCAACGCTGTGCAGCCGGCATGGAACAACGACAAGTACGCGACACTCGAACTGCGCGCCAACGACATCGACGCCGTCTACGGACTGTTGGCCGAGACCATTGAAGGAGCGCACCACCGAGGAGTGGCTCGCGCTGTTCGGTCAGCTCGAGATCCCGGCGGCGCCGCTCAACACGCCCGACGCGTTGTTCGACAACGCGCATCTCAACGCCGTCGGCCTGTTCGAGACGGTCGACACGCGTGCACGGTCCGGTGCGGTTTCCCGGTGTGCCGACCTGGTTTTCGCGCACTCCCGGCCGGGTCGCGGGCCCGGCTCCGCTGTTGGGCGAAGACACCGATGACGTGCTCGGCGAGCTCGGACTCACCGACCTGGAAGCGACGGGATCGGGATAGGTCATGGACTTCGAGATGGGGCAGAAAGCCGACACGCTGCGCGGTGAGCTGCGCGAGTTGGTGAACAACAATGTGCCCGAACACTTTCTGGGCGCATTCACCGACAACCCGGCCGACCTCGAGACCGCGCAGGCGTTCTGCCGCCTGCTGGCCGAGCGCAACCTGCTGTGCCTGTCCTGGCCCGAGGAGTTCGGCGGCGGCGCAGCGTCGGTGTGGGAGCAGACGGTGGTCCGCGAGGAGATGTGGGCGCACCACGAACCGCGCGGCGCCCAGTACATGGGGGTGAACTGGGTCGGGCCGATCATCATGCGGCACGGCACCGAGGACCAGCAGCGCAAACACCTGCCGCCGATCGCGCGCGGCGAGGTCATCTGGTGCCAGGGGTTCTCCGAACCTGAGGCCGGCTCCGACCTCGCGTCGCTGAGAACCACCGCACGCCGCGACGGTGACGGCTGGCGGGTCAGCGGTCAGAAGATCTGGACCTCGTACGCGACCATGGCGCAGTGGTGCTTCCTGCTGGCGCGCACGTCGAAGGGCGAGAAGAAACAACAGGGCCTGACGATCTTCCTTGTGCCGATGGATGATCCGGCGATCCAGGTGCGGCCGATCCGGTGCATGATGGGCCCGCACCACCTCAACGAGGTGTTCTTCGACGAACTGCGGGTCACCGAGGCCGACGTGCTCGGAACCGTCGATGCGGGCTGGTCGATAGTGCAGGACGTGATGTCCTTCGAGCGGGTCGGCATCGCCCGGTATGCCCGGTGCGAGCGCCTGCTCGCGGCGGCGCCCACCGTTCTCGGGGAGCGCTGGGACGACCTTCCCGCGGAGCTGCGCGGACGGTGGGTGCGGATGCTGACGCACTGCCGTCGAGCGCGCCTGATGGCGTACCGGGTGGTGTCGCTGCAGAGCAGCGGACGCATCCAGCCGGGCGACGCGGCCGCCTATCGGATCGCCGTCACCAAGCTGGACCAGGACAGTGCCGAGGTGCTGATGGAGATCGCGGCAGAAGTGCCGCGCGAGACGGACGCCGAGGCTATTTCGCGCGCGAAGTGGTTCCTCGGCGAGGTCGACGACCACTGGAAGTACTCGCAGGCCTCCACCGTGTCGTCCGGCAGCATCGAGATGCAGCGCATCCTGCTGTCCCGCGCGCTGCTGGCGGCCGCGAAATGAGCGAGATGATTCTCGACCTGTCCGAGGACGCCAAAGAGTATGGCCGTCAGGCACTTCGGGCGTTCGCGTCAGCCGGCGGGGACCAGCTGGTGCAAGATGCCGAGGCCAAACCCGACATCCGGGAGTCGCTGGCCGGACCGATCCTCGCCGAACTCGGTGCGTGGGAACTCGATCCCCGTACGGACGCCGACGGTCTCGAAGCCGCCGCAGCGCTGTGCCGCAGCGCCGGCTACTGGGCGGTGCCCTACCCGGTCGCCGAACGGCTGGCCAGTCCCACCGACCTCGACGTCGACGGTCTGATCGTGGTCTCCGACAACCGCCCGTCCGGCGCGGTGGTCGGCCTCGAAACCCGTTGGGCTGCAGTGACCATGGACGGTGCCCGCAGCAAGGTCACCGGCCAGGGCGCGACCGGTCCGGCGTTCGTGGCCGAACTCCAACTCGCCGCGATCGACGACGCGGGCGCTGCTGACGTCGCGCTCGGTCTGGTGTTGCCGTGCTGGACGCTGCTCGGAATGCTCGACCGCGCGATCGAACTGACCATTGCGCACGTGAGCCTGCGCAAGCAGTTCGGGCAGTCGCTGTCGTCGTTCCAGGGTGTGCAGTTCCAGTTGACGGACGCCGAGGTCGAGCGAAGCGGTGTGGACATTCTCGCCAAGTATGCGCTGTGGAGCATCGGCGCCGGGCAAGCCGGAGGCTCTGAATGACGCTCTTGCGCTGAGGATGTCGGCGATCGAGGCGGCGGAGATCGTCTTTCGGGTGTGCCATCAATTGCACGGTGCGGTCGGGTTCTGCGACGAGACCACGCTGTCGTGGCTGTCGCGCTACAGCCAGCCGCTGCGACGGTTGCCGCTGGGCCTGTCGGCGACGCGTGACGAACTGACCCGACGGGTCGGCCGGACCGGCCTGACGGGACTGTTCGCATGAGGGTCGCGGTCATCGGCACCGGGTTCGGCAAGCACGCCGCCGCGCCGGCCTACGAGACGCTGGGTTTCGACGTCGAGGTCGTCAGCCCGCGCGACGACTCCGCGGTGCAGAAGGCGATCGCGTCCGACGTCGACCTGGTCTCCGTGCACTCACCGCCGTTCATGCACCTCGACCACGTGACGGCCGCGATCGACCATGGACATGCGGTGTTGTGCGACAAGCCGTTCGGCCGCAATGCCGACGAGGCGGAGACGATGCGTGATCGCGCCCGCGACGCCGGCGTCCTGCACTTCCTGAACTTCGAGTTCCGATTCAACGACGCCTGGTCCAGGCTCAAGGAGCTGACCGACGCCGGGACGATCGGCGCGCCCGTACATCTGAGTTGGACCTTCTTCGGCAGCGGGCTGCGCGGGCGCAAATACGGCTGGATCAACGACCGTGAGCTCGGCGGCGGGTGGATCGGCGCCTACGGCTCTCACCTGATCGACTTCACCCGCTGGCTGTTCGGCAGCGAGGTGGCCGACTGCGGCGGCCTCACCCGGATCGAGGAACCCGAGCATCCGGACGAAACCGGAGCGCCACGCACCGCGACGGCCGAGGACGCATACTCGGCCTGGTTCGTGATGGAGAACGGCTGCACCGCAGTGCACGACACCGCATTCGCCGCGGCCGTCCCGGCCACCCCGCGCGTCACCCTGATGGGCAGTGCCGGGTCCATCGAACTGGCCGGCGACACGCGGCTCGTCGTGCGGCGCGCAGGCGAGGAGCCCGAGACCGTCGAATTCGCCGCGCCGCCGAGGAAGGCTCCGCCGCCGGCCCTTTCGGCGTTCTTCACTCAGGTGGCGGAGGCGCTGCGGACCGGCACCCAGATCACTCCCTCGTTCGACGACGGCGTCGCCGTCGCGCACGCGATGGACCGGCTGCGGGCCGCGGCGTCATGAGCGGCGAAACTGAAGATATGCAGCAGAATGCGGCGGATTCTCCTGCACAAGCTCAGTTTCGGCAGGAGGTGCGCGCCTGGTGCGTCGACAACATTCCGAGCGACTGGCGCCAGACTCAAACCGGCGCCACCGACGAGGAATTCGTGGCCTTCCAGAAGGCGTGGTTCGCCACGCTGCACAGCGCGGGCTACGCCGTTCCCCATTGGCCGCGTGAGTGGGGCGGCGGAATGTCGGTCGCCGAACAGGTGGTGCTCTACCAGGAGTTGGCCGCCCACGATGCGCCGCGGCTGGTGCTCGCGTTCGTCGGCATCCACCATGCCGCGTCGACCCTGCTGGTGGCGGGCACCGAAGAACAGCGCCGCCGCCATCTTCCCGCGATCCTCGACGGCGAGATCTGGGTGCAGGGCTTCTCCGAGCCGGAGGCCGGATCCGATCTGGCCAGCCTGCGCACCTCGGCGCGACGCGAGGGCGACCACTACGTCGTCAACGGCCAGAAGCTGTGGGCCAGTGGCGGTATGCATGCCGACTGGTGCCTGCTGTTGGCCCGCACCGATCCCGACGCCCCCAAGCGCAAGGGCATTTCGTACTTCCTGATGGACATGACCACACCCGGAGTCGACGTGCGGCCGATCCGCAATGCCATCGGGGATTCGCACTTCTGCGAGGTGTTCCTCAACGACGTCAGGATCCCGGCCGCCAACCTCGTCGGCGCCGAGAACGCGGGATGGCAGGTCGCGCAGGCGACGCTGGGCGCCGAGCGCGGCATGACGATGCTGGAGCTCGCCGAACGTCTCGGCAATGCCGGCTTCAAATGGCTGCTGCAGAGCAGCCCGGTCGAGGATCCGATCGTGGCCGACCGCCTGGCGCAGTTCGAAACCGAGATCACCGGCCTTCGCGGGCTGTGCCGAAAGGTGGTCGAGTCCGCCGAAGATGAAGCGGCCGGTACCTCAGGACCCGCAGACGCCTCCATCGTCAAGCTGTACTACAGCGAACTGCTGCAGCGGATGACGGATTTCGGCGCGGAGATCGGGGGACTGGCCGCGCACACCGAGGTGGCCAAGCCCATGTCCAGTGGCTGGGAGTCGGGCGCCTGGCTGCTCGACTTCATCGGCTCGTGGGAGTGGACGATCCCCGGCGGGGCCAGCGAGATCCAGCGCACCATCATCGGCGAGCGCGGGCTGGGCCTGCCGCGGGAACCGAGCGCCGTCTGATGGCACACGAGTTCTCCGAGTTCCACGACGAGCTGCGCTCTGTGGCGGGCGATCTGCTCGCCAAGGACCGCGCAGTGGACTGGCCGGTGCTCGTCGACGCCGGGTGGGTCGGGCTCGAAGTGCCGGACGAATTCGGGGGTGCCGGCGCGACGTTCGCCGAAACGGCGGTGGTCTGCGAGGAGATGGGCCGCGCCGCCAGCGCCACCAACTATCTGGGTAGCGCCGTGCTTGCCGTCGGCGTTCTGAAAGCGCTGCAGCCCAGTGACACTCGTGACCGCCTTCTGACCGATGTGGCGTCCGGCGCACTCCGGTTGGCCGTTGCGCTCGAATCGATGGACTTCGTGCCCGACGCCGAGGGCGCCGACGGGATTCTGGTGGTCGCCGGCGGCGGCGTCGTCCGGGTGGACGCGACCGTCACCCCTCGACCCGTGGTGGACGAAACGCGCCGGCTGGCGACCGTGACGACGGCCGAAGGCGAGGCCTCGGAGGCGCTGCAGTTCGACGGAGATGCTGGGGCGGCGGTGCGCCGACTGCACGATCGCGCGGCGGTCGCCATCGCCTGCGACAGCCTCGGCCTGTCGGAGGCAATGCTTTCCGCGACCGTCGGCTACGCAAAGGTGCGCCAGCAGTTCGGCAGGCCCATCGGCTCGTTCCAGGCCGTCAAGCACGCCTGCGCCGACATGCTCGTCAGCATCTCCGTGTCCCGCCAACTGGTCAGCGCGGCAGTGCAAGCCGTCGCCGAGCAGCGACCGGATGCCGATGTGGCCGCCGCAATGGCCAAGGCGCACGCCTGTGGCTCAGCCGTCGACATCGCAGGCAAGGCCATGCAGTTGCACGGCGGCATCGGCTACACGTGGGAGAGCGGCATCCACGTGTACCTCAAACGCGCCGCTCTCAACCGTTCACTGTTCGGCTCGCCCGCAGCTCACCGCAAACACCTGGCTCAACGTTATCTATAAGGAAATCAAGGAGTTTCACATGGGAGTACCCGTCTACAAACGCATTCTCGACCTCTTCGAGGCCGAGGGCGTCAACACGCTGTTCGGCATTCCGGACCCCAACTTCGTGCACATGTTCACCGAAGCCGACGCACGCGGGTGGTCCGTGGTGGCACCCCATCACGAGTTGAGCGCCGGGTTCATGGCCGAGGCGGCGTCGCGGATGACCGGGAAGCCGGGCCTGTGCATCGGCACTCTGGGACCGGGTGTGGCCAACATCGCCGGCGCGATGATGTGCGCGTTGGTGGAGAACTCGCCGGTGATCTTCCTCGGCGGCCAGCGAGCCCGCATCACCGAACGACGTGTGCGTCGCGGTCGCATCCAGTTCGTCCAGCAGGAGGGTCTTTTCACGCCGTCGGTCAAGTACAGCAGCTCCATCGAGTACGCCGACCAGACCGACGAGATCGTGCACGAGGCCATTCGCCGGTCGATGTCCGGCACACCCGGTCCGTCCTACATCGAGTTTCCGTCCCATGTGATCCTGGAGGAGCTCAACGTTGAAGAGGCTGCAGAGCCCAGCGTCTACCGCCTGGTCAACCAGGGTGCGGGTGCTCGAGAGGTCGCAGAGGCCGCGAAGCTGATCCGCGAAGCCAAGAGCCCGATCCTGCTGGTGGGCCACGGCGTTCACACGTCGCGCACCCAGGCGGAGGTCAAGGAACTCGCCGAGCTGATGGCCTGCCCGGTGATCCAGACGTCCGGCGGCACGTCGTTCATCCCGGGACTGCAGGACCGGACGTTCCCATACTTGTTCTCCCCGGCCGCAAACGAGGCAGTCGAGGAATCCGACCTGTGCGTCGCGCTGGGTACCGAACTCGGTGAGCCGATGCACTACGGCCGGACTCAGCATTGGGCCGGCAACGATGCGAACCGCAAATGGGTGTACGTCGAGCAGGACCCGACCGCCATCGGCGTCAACCGGCGGTTCGACGTACCGCTGGTCGGCGATCTGCGCGGCGTCGTGCCGCAGCTGGTCGAGGCGCTGCGGGACACCCCGCGCGCCCAGTCGCCCAACCTCGAAACTCTGGTCAAGGCCGACGCCGCCGAGCTGGCGCGGGTGGCCGACGAGGCTCCAAGTGGACGCACCCCGGTGCACCCGGCGCGCTACGTGGTCGAGGCGACCAAGGCGTTCGACGAGTTCGCCAAGGACGGCATCATGGTGCGCGACGGTGGCGCGACCGTCATCTTCCAGTGGACCTACTCGCAGACCAAGCCGCGCGACGTGATCTGGAACCAGAACTTCGGCCACCTCGGTACCGGGCTGCCCTATGCCGTCGGCGCCTCGATCGCCGAGGGCCGCAAGCGGCCGGTCATGCTGCTGACCAGCGACTCGGCGTTCCTCTTCCACATCGCCGAGCTGGAGACCGCAGTGCGAGAGGGTCTGCCGCTGGTGTGCGTCGTCGGCGTCGACCATCAGTGGGGCCTGGAGGTGGGCGTCTACAAGCGCACGTTCGAGCAGCCGTCGCCGCAGCCCGGCGTGCACTGGAGCAAGGATGTGCGCTTCGACAAGATCGCCGAGGGCTTCGGCTGCCACGGCGAATACGTCGAGAAGGAGGACGAGATCGGCCCGGCGATCGAGCGGGCGTATGCAAGCGGCAAGACCGCCGTCGTGCACGTCTGCATCGACCCGACGGCGAACTCCGAGGAGATGCCGAAGTACGACAGATTCCGAACCTGGTATGCAGAAGGCACTCAGTAGGGAAGGGTTAGAGACATGCGTGAATATCTGAAGTTCTACATCGATGGCGAGTGGGTCGATCCGGTCGAGCCGAAGACCCTGGACGTCGACAACCCGACGACAGAGCAGGTGTCCGGCAAGATCGCGATCGGCGCGGCGGCCGACGTCGACAAGGCGGTCAAGGCGGCCAGGAAGGCCTTCGCGACCTGGTCGGTGAGCAGCCGCGAAGAGCGCCTGGACCTGCTGCAGGCGATTCAGGCCGAATACCAGAAGCGGTCCGGCCGACCTGGGCGAGGCGGTGTCGGAGGAGATGGGCGCGCCGCCGTCGCTGGGTTCCGGGGTCCAGGTCTACCTCGGCCTCGGTCAGCTGAACAGTGCCATCGACGCGCTGAAGAACTTCTCCTTCGAGGTGCCTCGCGGTGCGGCGCTGATTCTCAAGGAGCCGATCGGCGTGTGCGGCCTGATCACCCCGTGGAACTGGCCGATCAACCAGATCGCCTGCAAGGTGTTCCCGGCGCTGGCGACCGGCTGCACGATGGTGCTGAAGCCGTCCGAGGTCGCGCCGTACTCCGCGCAGATCTTCACCGAGGTCATGGATGCTGCCGGTGTTCCGGCGGGCGTGTACAACCTCGTCTACGGCGACGGTGCGGGTGTGGGCGTCGCGCTGTCGAGTCACCCCGATGTCGACATGGTGTCCTTCACCGGCTCCACCCGTGCGGGCATCGACGTCGCCAAGAACGCTGCGGCGACGGTGAAGCGGGTGACCCAGGAACTCGGCGGCAAGAGCCCGAACATCGTGCTCGACGACGACGCTTTCGCCGCGAACGTCGCGGCAGGCGTGGCCGCGATGATGCCGAACTCGGGTCAGAGCTGTAACGCGCCGTCGCGCATGCTGATCCCGAAGTCCCGCAAGGACGAAGCGCTCGCCGCGGCGCGGGCCGCCGCCGAGCAGGTGACGGTCGGCGACCTGAACGACTCCTCGGCCATCGGACCGGTGGCCTCCAAGGCGCAGTTCGACAAGATCCAGGGATTGCTCCAGAAGGGCATCGACGAGGGCGCGACGGTCGTCGCCGGCGGGCCCGGGCGGCCCGACGGGTTGGACACCGGCTATTACGTCAAGCCGACGGTGTTCGCCGACGTCACCAACGACATGACGATCGCGCGCGAAGAGATCTTCGGGCCGGTGCTGTGCATGATCGAGTACGACGATGTCGACCACGCCGTCGAGATCGCCAACGACACCGAATACGGGCTCGCCGGCTATGTCGCGGCGGCCGACCTGGAGGCGGCGCGTGCGGTGGCACGTCGGATCCGCGCCGGCCAGATCGCCATCAACCACGCCTTCGACCTGAACACGCCGTTCGGTGGCTACAAGCGCAGCGGTAACGGCCGCGAATGGAGTGAGTACGGCTTCGACGAGTACCTGGAGATCAAGGGCACCCTCGGGTACGCGCCCCGTAGGACAATTTCGCCGCGGTTACGGACGCTGAGCGAGCGTTAGCGCGCCGAAATCACCATTGAAAGGAATGTGCAACACGTGTTTTCGGCAATACTGATCGACAAGGACGACAACGGCCAGACGGTTGGTGTCACCAGCCTGGAGGAGGCGCAACTCCCCGACGGCGACGTCAGCATCGACGTGGAGTACTCGACGCTGAACTTCAAGGACGGCCTCGCCGTCACCGGCAAATCGCCTGTCGTGCGCAAGTTTCCGATGGTGCCCGGCATCGACCTTGCGGGAGTCGTCACCGAAAGCACACACGCGGATTGGCAGAAGGGCGACCGCGTCGTGCTCAACGGTTGGGGAGTGGGTGAAACCCATTGGGGCGGCTACGCGCAGCGCGCCCGCCTCAACGGTGACTGGCTTGTGCCTCTGCCGTCGAGCTTCACCGCCAAGCAGGCGATGTCGATTGGCACCGCGGGCTATACAGCGAGCCTCTGTGTCGACGCCCTGCTCGCCAACGGGGTGCGGCCCGATCAGGGTGAAGTCCTGGTCACCGGTGCCACCGGCGGCGTCGGCAGCATCGCGATCGCGCTCCTGGCCAAGGCCGGGTTCAAGGTCGCCGCCGTCACCGGGAAGTCGTCGGAGTCTGAGTACCTCCAACGACTCGGCGCCGGCACCGTCTTGGATCGCGCGGAGTTCGCCGAAAAGGGCAAGCCCATGCAGAAGGAACGTTGGGCGGGAGTTGTCGACGCCGTCGGCAGCCACACCCTGGCGAACGCGTGCGCCCAAACCCGCTATCGCGGAACGGTTGCCGCCTGCGGACTCGCCCAGGGCATGGATTTTCCGGCCAGCGTCGCCCCGTTCATCCTGCGCGGTGTTTCCCTGCTGGGCATCGACAGCGTGATGGCGCCCAAGCAGCCGCGGCTGGCCGCCTGGGAGCGCCTCTCCAACGACCTGGATCCGGCAGTGCTTGATTCGATCGCCGAAGAGATCGCTCTTGCCGACGTGGTGGACGCCGCCGGTCGACTCATGGACGGCAAAGTGCGCGGGCGCATCGTCGTCGACGTCAATCGCTGACCGGAGGAATACATGGCTGCGAAGTCTGTGAAGCCACCGAGTGTCGAACTCGACCTGTCCGACGTCGACCATCGTGTCGGCAAGCCGATCGGCGGCGGGCAATTGTGGGAGCCGTGCAGTTCGTCCGACATTCGCCGCTGGGTGATGGCGATGGACTATCCCAACCCGCTGCACTGGGACCAGGAGTTCGCCCGCGACTCCAAGTTCGGCGGCCTCATCGCGCCTCAGTCCATCGCGGTGGCACTGGATTACGGGCACGGTGCCGCGCCCGCGTGCGTTGGGCACATTCCGAACAGCCACTTGATCTTCGGTGGCGAGGAGTGGTGGTTCTACGGCTGCCCGGTTCGGCCCGGGGACCAGTTGTTCCAGGAGCGCCGATTCCACGACTACAAGGTGGCGGATACGAAATTCGCCGGGCCGACGATGTTTTCGCGTGGGGACACCGTCCACACCAATCAGCACGGCGCCCTGGTGGCGCGCGAGCGTTCGACCGCCATCCGCTATCTGTACGAAGAAGCCACGAAACGCGGCATGTTCGAAGACCAGCTCGGGGACATCAAACGCTGGACGCAACCCGAGCTGGAAGAGGTCGACCGGCTGCGCCGCGAGTGGCTGGAATCCAATCGCAACGGTGTCTCGCCGCGTTTCGACGAAGTCAAGGTCGGAGACACGTTGCCGCGCAGGGTGATCGGCCCGCACACCATCGCCAGCTTCACCACCGAGTACCGGGCGTTCCTGTTCAACATCTGGGGCACCTTCCGCTGGGTGGCACCGCCGGGCATCGAGGATCCATGGGTGTACCAGGACCCAGGGTGGGGCAAGGACTTCGCCTTCGACGAGGAGGATGCGAAGATCGATCCGCGCAAGCGCGACGGGCTGTACGTGGGGCCGTCCCGCGGTCACATCGATGCGGACCGGGCAAGTGAAGTGGGTATGGCACGTGCATACGGCTACGGCGCGACGATGGGCGCGTGGTGTACCGACTACCTCGCCTACTGGGCCGGTAACGACGGTCTGGTGCGCCACACCAAGGCCGACTTCCGGGGACCCGCGTTCGAGGGCGACGTCACGTACTTCGACGCCGAGATCGTCGACAAGCAGACAGAGTCCACCTGGGGTGTGCCGCTCGTTCAGGTCAAGCTGCGCCTCACGAACCAGGACGGCACCGTGCTGGTGAGCTGCACGGCCGAGGTCGAACTTCCGTTGGTGTAGCTGTGGTCGCTGAGACGGCTTCCGAAGCTGCAACAATCGCTTTCGATAGCTTCCGGACCGCCGCTTGCGGACGAGCCCGGACTCGGGGCGCTCACACTGCCGGGGTTCCTGCGTGAAGTGACGGCGATGTACGGCGAGCGCGAGGCGCTCGCCTTTCCGGCCGCTGATGGCGTCACGCGCTGGACGTATGCGGAGTTGTGGGATAGAGCGGTCGATGTGGCGCGGGCGCTTCGCGCATGCGGCGTGGGCAAGGGTGGCCGCGTCGGTGTGATGATGACGAACCGGCCGGAGTGGATCGCGGCGGTGTTCGGCATCTCGATCGCCGGTGGTGTGGCCGCCACGATCAGTACGTTCTCGACGAGCCCCGAGCTGGACTATCTCCTGCAGTCCTCGGGTGTGTCGGTGCTGCTATTCGAGCGCGCCGTGTTGCACAAGGACTTCGCGGGCATTCTGACGGAGCTCGAACCGAAGATCGCCGCTTCGGAACCCGGTGCGCTGCAATCGGTTAAGTACCCGTACCTGCGTCGGCTCGTCACGGTCGGGGAACCTTCGCCAGGCATCCAGCGGTGGGACGAGTTCTTGACCTGCGGGGCTGACGAACCCCGCGACCTTGTCGAGGCGACGGGCGCGGCGGTCCACCCCAGCGACGCAGGAGTGCTGTTCTTCTCGTCGGGTTCGACCAGCAAGCCCAAAGGCATCTTGAGCGCGCACCGAGGCGTCAGCATCCAGATGTGGCGATTCCGGCGCTTGTATCAGTTCGGGCCGGAGGACGATGTGCGCTGCTGGTCCGCGAACGGCTTCTTCTGGTCCGGCAATTTCGCCATGTCGCTCGGCTCGACGCTCGCTGCGGGCGGCACACTGGTGCTGCAACCGACCTTCGTCGCCGACGAGGCGCTCGCTCTTATGGACACGGAGCGAGTGAACTTCCCGTTCGCCTGGCCGCACCAATGGGCGCAGCTCGAGGCCGCACCCAACTGGGCTGAGGTGGACCTGAGCAGCATGCGGTTCGTCGACTTCAAGACCCCCGTGGCGCGCCACCCGACGGTGTCGACCAAATGGTTCGAACCTGGCCATGCCTACGGCAACACGGAAACCTTCACGATCACCACGAATTACCCGGCCAACACCCCGCCGGAAGTCCACGCCGAGAGCAGCGGCGTACCCCTGCCGGGCGTCACCCTCAAGATCGTCGATCCCCTCACCGGAGCCATCGTCGACCGCGGCGAGCGCGGGGAGATCTGCGTAAAGGGTCCGACACTCATGCTGGGCTACATCGGCACGCCGCTTGACGAGACCCTCGACGCGGACGGCTTCCTCTGCACAGGTGACAGCGGATACCTCGACGACGAGGGCCGTCTGTACTGGGAGGGCAGGCTCACCGACGTCATCAAGACGGGCGGTGCGAACGTCTCACCCCGCGAAATTGACGAGGCGCTTATCCAGCATTCGAGCGTCAAGGTGGCGCAGACCGTCGGTGTACCGCATGAGACTCTGGGTGAAGTCGTCGTCTCGTGCGTTGTGCCGCACGACGGTGCGACGCTTGAAGTCGAGGACGTCCGGGCGTTCTTGGCGCAGCGTTTGGCGAGTTACAAGGTGCCGCGTCATGTGCTCTTCTTCCGCGATGACGAGATCGCGCTTACTGGTAGCGCGAAGATCAAGTCCAGTGATCTTCGGCAGCTTGCCGGCAAGCGACTACAGTGATTGATTCATGCCCGGCGAAAAGTACGAATACGGCATCGATTTCGACCGCGTAGCCGCCATCGACATCCACACGCACGTGGAGGTGGACGGCCACGGCCACAAGGCCTACGACGACGAACTGGTCGACGCGGTGGGTCAGTACTTCAAGCGTGGGCCCGGCGCGCTGTCGAGCGTCGATGCGCTGGCCGACGAGTACCGGCGGCACAACACCGCGGCGGTCGTCTTCACCATCGACGCGCGCACGGGAATGCGGCACGTGGGCAACTCGATCGAGGACCTCATCGCCGGCGCGGTGCGCAACAACGATGTGTTGATCCCGTTCGGCAGCGTCGACCCGTGGCATGAACGCCGCGCGGTGCACCGTGTCCACGAACTCGTTCGCGACTACGGCGTCAAGGGATTCAAGTTCCACCCGAGCATGCAGGCCTTCGAGCCGAACGACCGCCGGTTCTACCCGATCTACGAGGCGATCACCGAGGCCGGTGTGCCTGCGCTGTTCCACACCGGGCAGACGGGGATGGGCGCCGGACTGCCCGGCGGGCACCGCATCAAACTGCGGTACTCCGACCCGATGCTGCTCGACGATGTGGCCGCCGACTTCCCCGAGCTGACGATCGTCATGGCGCACCCCGCGGTGCCGTGGGTGGACTCGCAGATCGCGATCGCCACGCACAAATCAAACGTCTACATCGACCTGTCGGGGTGGTCGCCGAAGTACTTCCCGCCACAACTCGTTCGCGCCGCGTGTCGGCAATTGCGCACGAAAGTGCTTTTCGGGACGGACTATCCGTACATCCAGTTGGACCGCTGGCGCCGCGATTTCGACGATCTGGACATCGACCCGGCGGTGGTGCCGCTCATCTACAAGGAGAACGCGCTGAGGGTTCTCGGCATCACTTCTTAGCGCGTGGGCCCCCGCGCAAGCTGGGGACAGACGCAAAGTTGCCCTTTTTTCGGCGTGTCGGGGTCACTTTGCGTCTGCTCGCGGAGGGACAGCTCGCTAGGCGGATGGCGTTAGGCGATCATGAGCGAGTCGGCCCCGCCGACGTAGACGATGCCGGACGGGTTCGGGGTGGTGGTCGCGTTGACGATCGCCCCGGCGAACGTCGCGTCGATCATGTCGCCGGAGACGACGGTGAGATGCACACCGGCGCGACGGAATTCCGAACGCATCGCATACAGCGTGGTTTCGCCCGCCCATCTGCTCGCGGCGTCGGCCGTCTGACCCTTCGGAACAGCCTTGTGGGGGAAGAAGTGGGCCGCGTGGCTGGTGACGAAGACGATGCGTCCGCCCGTCGGCATCAGCGGCACAGCCCTGCGCGCAAGGCGCCGCTGGGCATCGCGGTTGAGGCGCTTCGCGCACCCGAGGTCGGCGCTCAATTCGAAGCCGACTGACGCGTTCAGGATCAAGGTGTCCAGTCGCCCGAAGCGGGCCGCGATGGTGTCGATCATCGCCGAGGACTCGGCCTCGTTCGGAGATGTCGGCGCGCAGCGTCGAGGCGTGCCCGCCTGCGCTGCGGATGGCCTGGGCAATGGATTCCGCGCGCTCGGCTTTCTCGCGGTAGTTGACGACGACGTGGGTGTCGGGGCTGGCGAGTTGCTGCGCGACCTCCGCGCCGACGCCCCTCGATCCGCCGGTGACCAGGACGATCCGTGCAGGTTCGTGATCCATGTCGGGTTCCTTCCGTCGCTGCAGTGCATGCGCTCGGGACTCACCGTACACCAGTTTCTAAGGAAAATAAGGACAAGATAAGGTAACAATAAGGC
>CAVTSZ010000046.1:0-21111 GCA_963737385.1 uncultured Actinomycetota bacterium | reverse complement strand
CAATCACGGCCGGGAAGCTGCGAACCTTCGATGCGGATGCGCACGCGCCCATTCTGACGGACGCGAGCTAGTCGAAGGTGATCCGCACCGAGATCGGGTCGCTCTCCATGGCGCGCATCGTCAACGCGGTCGCGGACTGGCTGAGCTTACTGTTGCCCCCGAAGCTTCGGGCGCGAGCACGCACGTCGTCGTCGGGTTCGAAAGTGGCGTTGCCGGTGCGCCATTCGTTGTTCATCCGCACGCGCACATTCGGGTTGGCGGCGATGTTGTACGCCCAGCCGGCGCGGCGGCCGTGTTGCGAGATGACCCATAGGTCGTTGCCGTCGGTACGGCCGGCCAGTGGCACCCGCCGCGGCTCGCCCGATTTGCGCCCGACGGTCTCGAGTTCGACAACGAGCGACGGGCGGATCCCGACGCGGTTCAGCGCCGCAACCACCGGGTTCATCAGTGCGCGACCCATCTGCCGCTCGAACTTGAACTTTCGCCGTGCTTTGTCGGGACTCTTGGTGACCATGGTTAGCGACGATAGTAGAACGATCACTCAAATACAATAGTTGGGGATAAATCGCCGGTCAGGTGGCATGCTTCTCGCCATGGGGGGCATTCCGGAGACCCTTTACGCGCGCGACGGTGACCGATACCTCGCATATCAGGTCGTCGGCGACCACGGCCCCGCGCTGATGTTCGTCCCGCCCACGAACTTTCCGATCGACCTGTTATGGGATGAGCCGACCGTCGCCGGCCACATGCGGCGGCTGGCATCTTTCAGCCGCCTCATCCCGACCGACCTCCTTGGCGCGGGTAGCTCCGACCGCATCGGTATTGAGAACCTACCGGCGATTCAGGCCTGGAGGGACGGACTTCTGGCCGTCCTCGATGCGACCGAAACGAAAGCGCTTCGATCTTCGCAATCGTCGGCGCCGCGCTGCCTGCACTGTTGTTGGCTGCGAGTCACCCCGATCGGGTGCGATCGCTGATTCTGTGGAGCCCTTACGCGCGATTCATGCGCGCCCCCGATCATCCGTGCGGCCTCCCCGAACGTTTGCACGCCGAGTACATGAACAACTTCGCCACGGCCATCCGGACCGGCACCGTGATCGATGCGTGGGCACCGAGTTGGGCCGATGACCCCGCAAGACGCCGCTGGTGGAATCGCGGTGAGCGGATCGGCGGCGGGCCAGGGTTCTTCCAGGCGATGTTCGGCCTATGGATACGGACGGACGTTCGCCCGGTGCTGGGCAGTGTTCAGGCGCCCACTCTTGTATTGGGGCGGCGCGGCGACCAAGACGTGATCCACGGCCATGCTCGCGATGTCGCCGAGCGAATACCGAACGCGAAGTATGTCGAGTTCGACGGGATGGACAGCGCGTGGTTCGCTGGCGATACGGATTCCGTCGTCGACGAGATCGAGTCGTTTCTCACCGGTGCTCGCAGTGCCAAGCCCTCGAACCGTGTTTTGTCGACAGTGCTATTCACCGACATCGTCGGATCGACCGAACGTGCGGCTGCGCTGGGCGACGAAGCGTGGACGAAAGCCCTTGCCGCCCATGATCACCTGATCGAGCAACATGTGACGAGCTGGCGTGGCGAGGTCGTGAAGTTCACCGGCGACGGTGCGCTCGCGACGTTCGACGGTCCGGCGCGGGCGATCGAATGTGCCCGTGCGCTCAGCGATGGCAGTGGAGGAGCTGGGACTGAAGATCCGTGTCGGACTGCACACCGGCGAGGTCGAGAAAGGCGACGGTGATGTCCACGGCATCGCCGTCCACGTCGCGGCCCGCATCATGGCGCTCGCCGGACCAGGCGAGGTGCTTGTGTCGGGTGTGATCCCGCCGCTGGTGCTCGGGTCGCGACTCGCCTTCACCGACCGCGGCGAGCACGAATTGAAAGGTGTGCCCGGTTCCTGGCCGGTACTCGCGGTGAGCGACACCCGCGGCGCCTAGTCGCCGAATTCCCGACCCGTTTGCCGAAATCTGCACCATGGTCGTGATTCCGGGCGACAGCCCTGGTGCAGTCTCGGCGAAGCGCTAATCGTCGGCGGCGAGCGGCAACCGCACCTCGAAGCGCGCGCCGGTGTCCAGGTTGTGTGCCGACAGCGTGCCGCGATGCGCCTGAACCAGACCCGCCGCGATCGCCAGGCCCAGCCCCGATCCGCTGGGTAGCGACGAATCCGCCCGCGGCACACGGTTGTTGGAGCCGCGATAGGCGACATCGAACACCCGCGGCAGGTCCGCTTCGGAGATGCCGACGCCGGTGTCATCCACACGGGCCCACGCGCCGTTCTCGTCGGCGCCGAGCGCCAGCGAGACCCGACCGCCCTCGGGGGTGTGCGCGATCGCGTTGGCCACCAGGTTCGACAACACGCGCACCAGCGCCCGGTCACTCCCCAGCACCCGCACCGGCTTCGACGGCAACTCGGCCTTCAGGTGCACGCCCGCGCGCTCAGCGGCGATCCGGTGCGCGGCCAACACGTCGTCGACGACCTCGTCCAGCGCCACCTTGTCGAAAGCGGGTAGCACCGCGCCCGCATTGATCTTCGACATCTCGAACAGGTCGTCGACCATCTCGGAGAGACGAATCGATTCGTGCTCGATCGTCTTGGCGTGGACGCGTACCTCAGCGTCGGGTACCACGCCGTCCGCGATCGCCTCCGACACCGCACGGATCCCGGCCAACGGCGTGCGCAGATCGTGGCTGACGAACGCCACCAGTTGGCGACGCGACTGCTCGGCGGCGCGCTCGGAGTCGCGGATCTCCTGTTCCCACACGGTGCGCCGCGCCTGGTAATTCGCCAGCATCACCGCTGCGGGAATCGTCACCACCGACACGATCACCAGCACGATGGCCGTCTTCTCGAACGTCTCGGTGATCATGAAGCCACTGGCACCGATCACGCCGGTGAACGTCGCCAACACAGGGATGAGCACCAGCGCCACCATGCTGACCGCTAGCGACCATGACCGGGCCAATCGGATGATGATCGCCCCGGCGAGCACCACGGGCACCGAACAGGCCAGTGCCCACCCGGCGATCTCCCACAGGTCAGTCGGCACTAGTCTTCTGCTCTTCGCGCGGGTGCTCATCGCCGCCACTCCAGAGGTAGCCGCGGCCCCAGACCGTCTGCACCCGATGCTCATCGCCGAGCTTGGACCGCAGCCGCTTGACGTGCACAGTCACGGTGGACAGGTCCCCGAAGTCCCAGCGCCACACCTGCTTCAGCAGTTCCTCGCGGGAGAACACGGTGTCGGCGTGCGTCAGGAAGAACAACAGCAGGTCGAATTCGCGGTTGGTCAGCGAAACAGGTTGTCCGGCAACGGTCACCGCCCGCGACGCGGTCGACACGGTCAGATCGCCGACAGTGATGTCCAGGGCCAGCGGACCCGTCGGCGCGGGCGCGCGGCGCAGCACCGACCGCACGCGCAGCGCCAGTTCGCGCGGGCTGAACGGCTTGGTCAGGTAGTCGTCGGCGCCGGCCTCCAGGCCCGCGATCCGGTCGTCCTCCTCGCCGAGGGCGGTCAGCAGGATCACCGGAATCGCGTAGTCGCCGCGCTGTCGCAGGCTGCGGCACAGTGTCAGGCCGTCCGGGCCGGGCATCATCACGTCGAGGACCGCGACGTCGATGCGCTGCGAGCCGAGAAGTCGCAGTGCTTCGGTGCCGTCGTGCGCGAGCGAGACTTCCAGGCCGTCGCGCTCCAGATAGCGGCGCACGACGTCGCGGACGACGGTGTCGTCGTCGGCGATGAGTACCCGCGTCACCCCCCGAGGTTAGCCGCATACGGCCACGACCTGCGCTGACGTCATGGTTTCGTCACGAAAGACCCGGTTGGGGGCTTGTCGGGGTGGTTAGCCTCGGATCATGCCCGACTGTCCCGTCACGGTGGTGCTGCCGTGCCTCAATGAGGCGGCCTCACTGCCGGGTGTGCTGGCGGCGATGCCGGACGGGTACAGAGCGTTGGTGGTCGACAACAACAGCAGCGACGACACCGCCGAGGTGGCGCGTCGCCACGGCGCGGAGGTGGTCACCGAAACCCGGCCCGGCTACGGCTCGGCGGTGCACGCCGGAGTGGTCGCGGCGGCGACGCCGATCGTCGCCGTCCTCGACGGCGACGGGTCCCTTGACCCACGGGACCTCCCTGCACTGGTCGGCGACCTCGACGGCGCCGACATGGCGATCGGGCGGCGCCGCGCAGTCGAGGGTCTGCGGTGGCCGTGGCATGCGCGGCTGGGAACCGCGGCGGTGTGCTGGCGGCTGCGCACCCGCTACGGCCTGCCCGTGCATGACATCGCGCCGATGCGGGTCGCCCGCCGCGACGCCCTGCTAGAGCTGGGCGTGACCGACCGCAGGACGGGCTACCCCGTGGAGCTGATGGTGCGCGCCGCGCAGGCGGGCTGGACGGTGGTCGAGCGCGACGTCGACTACGGGCCGCGGACCGGCGGGAAGTCGAAGGTCAGTGGGTCCCTGCGCGGCAGTGTGATTGCAGGGCTGGACTTTTGGCGGGCGATCTCGTGATACCCGTGACCTTGTTGGTGGTAACGAAGGCACCGGTTCCCGGCCTGGCGAAGACGCGGTTGGCCGCAACGGTCGGCGAACAGGCGGCCGCCGATATCGCAGCCGCGACACTGCTGGACACGCTCGACGCCGTCGTCGCGACGCCGGTGCAGGCAAGGGTGGTGGCACTGACGGGCGACCTGGACCAGGCCAGCTGCAGCGCCGAAATCCGATCGCGGCTATCAGCTTTCACCTTGGTCGAGCAGCGCGGAGCCGACTTCGCCGAGCGGCTGGCCAATGCGACTGTGGATACCGCGGCGACGGATGGCGCACGCCCGATACTGCTGATCGCATCGGACACCCCCCAGGTAACCGGCGACCTGCTCACCGAATGCGCCCAGGCACTGGTGAACGCCGACGCCGTGTTCGGCCTCGCACACGATGGGGGATGGTGGTTGTTCGGGATGGCCGATGCCGCCATGGCCGACATCCTTCGCACGATTCCGACGTCCCGCTCGGACACCGGTGCTGTAACGCTTGCTGCCCTGCGCGACACGGGTATAGACGTGACCCTGGTGGCGGAGTTAGCGGACGTGGACACGATCGACGATGTGGACGCCGTCCGACGCCTCTGCGCGCCCGGCAGTCGGTTCGTGCGCGCCACCCGGGCCGCGGGGATCTGACATGCTGGGAAACCTCTACGACCGCGCCCTCCACGGCGAACGCTGTTGGGTCCGATATGCCGACGGCGAAGTCCGCAACCTGCCCGTGCGACGGTGGCTCGGCGGACAGCACGCCGACGACCGGTTCGACGGCGCCGTGGTGGATCTGTGCAGCGGCCCGACCATCGATCTGGGTTGCGGCCCAGGCCGATTGGTGATCGAGCTGGTCCGTCGCGGCGTGCCCGCACTCGGTGTCGACCAGTCCGCGACAGCTGTCGGGTTGGCACGGCGCAGCGGCGCGCCGGTGCTTCGGCGGGATGTGTTCGAAACGCTGCCGGCTACCGGCCGATGGCAGACGGTGCTGCTCGCCGACGGAAACGTCGGGCTGGGCGGCGACCCGCTGCGGGTGCTGAGGCGCGCGGCGGAACTACTGCGCCGCGGCGGTAGTTGTGTCGCCGAATTCGAGCCGGTGGCAACGGGTATCCACACGGGCTGGGTCAGGCTCGAGTCGTCGCGAACGGTCGGTCCGTGGTTTCGTTGGGCCTCCGTCGGCATCGACTGCGCGGCCGAGCTGGCAGCGGACGCCGGGCTCGGGCTTGCGGCCATCCATCCGATCGGCCGGCGCGTGCTGGCCAGGCTTACCCTGGCGTAGTGCGCAGCCTTAAGCCCTCGGCAGAAGATCCGGCGTGACGATCTGCAGCTTCCCGTCCGGATTGCTCCCCGTGACCAACACCGCCCCCGAACGCGGATCCACGGCAACGGAATTGGGCTGCTGCACGGTCGGAACGACACCGATGATCCGCGGAGCGGCAGGGTCGGCCAGATCGGCTACCTGGAGTTGATTGGTGGCAGTCAGCGTGACATAGAGCCGGCGGCGTTCGGCGTCGTAGGCGAGTCCGTACGGTTTGCCGGGCGCCTCGATACTGGCGACGTCGGTGATATCCGGACCAACGCGCTGAATCAGTACTGCGCCCCCGTCGGTGTCCGCGAACGCGGCGAGATCGTCGGACAGCCCCACAGCGTGGGTCAGCTTGGTGCCGAGCAGCTTTCGCGCCACTTCCCGACGACTCGACCCGTCATAGACCCATACTCCGTTTCCCTGCACGTCGGCGACGGCGGCGTACTTGCCGACCACCGCAATGCCGCCGGGCTGCGGCGGGCCGGCCGGGAGCGATGCCACCACCGTTCCGTCGCGCACGAACACCACGCCGCCCCCGCGCTCATTGGTGACGACGATCGTGCCGTCGGCCGTGCGCACCGCATCGTGGGGCTGACGGCCGACGCCGGTCGTCATCGACACCACGCTGCCGTCGGCGAGGTTCAGTTCGGCGAGTTCGTCAGACGTCTCCAGCGGCACCAGAATCGGGCCGTCCGGCCCCGCGAGACTCAGGTGTCGAGCCGCCCCGTCGGTGGGGACGGTCCTGCGCATGGCGCCTGTGGAGGCGTCCACGAGCACGATCGCGGCCGGATCGCGAACGGCGATCGCCGCGATTCCCGACGTCCCGATCACTATGCCCTCGGGGCCGTTGGGAACCGGCACCACCTTGCCCGCGGGCGGCACGGTCGGGACACCCGCGGGCGCCGGCTCGGCAGGTGGTACTGCCGTGGGTGGGGCCGTGGATGCCTGCGGGGGCGGTTTGTCTGCGCCACAGCCCGCGACAAGTGCAGCGACCGCGACCAGTGCGACGGTGTCAACCAGCCAGTTCGTCACTGCTGCGGGTCCTTTCCTCGACATGATTCGGCGCGGCGCGATCGACCGCCATCAGCCGAATTGCGTAGATGACCGCGCTGATGGCGAACATCGCCGCGGTGAGCAGCAGCCACCTCCCCAGAAATACGTCCTGAGTCAGGCCGGTGGCGGCCCTGAAAGTCGGCGCGCCTTGCTTGATGATGCCGGGCAGGAAAACGAGAAGGGACAGCCCCGCCCCCAGGGCAGGCACCCGGACGTAGTTGAGGACGGGTACCCGCGACGCCGGCCGACGTCGGGCACCGGTGGCGAGCAGCAACCGGTCTGCCAGCGCGTAGATCGGGAACAACACGAGGTCGTGGGCGATGATCGCGGCGGCGAACCACACCGCGATCGACTGCCACCACGTGTTCGGATTCCACAACGCCGTGGGTTTGACGCTGGCAATCACGTAGCCGAACAGCGCGAAACCCGCGACCAGCGTGAGTAGGTGCAGCGGATGGGAACCGTAGATCCGGCGAAAACCGTTCAATGCCATATTACTTGGACCTGAAATCGATGGAACCTACCCATTTGGTGTTGTGCACGCCGGGCAACGCCGGAACGATGATCCGCGCCGGGAAGCCGTGATCCGGCGACAGGTCGGCGTCGTTGACCCGAAGCGCGAGAAGCGAATCCGGGTGCGTCACCTGGTTGGCCTGCAGGGTGGCGCGATTGAACGCACCGCGGCGCTCCACCGATCGCACGAATGCGGATTTCGGCTCGGGCACGCCCGCCAACCGAGCCAGCTCCCGCAGCGGCACGCCGCTCCACGTCTCGGTTGTCGACCAACCCTCAACGCAGGCGATCGGAAGTCGGGCGGTGTGCTGGGCCATCGCGTTCAGCATCGTGCGGTCGAGCACTATCGGTCTGGGTCCGCCGGTCAGTGTGAGGCGCCATCGCTCGCCGGTGAGGTCGGGGGTGATTTGGGCCGCGGCGGCTGTCCGGTTGACAGCGAAGTCGTTCGGCCCGGTGCCGCGGCTGAGTCCGCGCGGTAGCAGCAGCGCCGCCTGGCGGGTGAACCCCCCGATGGTCTGGCCCGCGGTGATCACCGCCATGAACAGGGCGCCACCACCGACCAGAGCGAGGGCACCACGGCGGCTGATCGTCGCGGGCCCGGGCTCGGCAGCGACCAGTCCGTCGGGTTCGTACGGCTCGGGCCGGGTGCCTTCCCGGTTGGTGCGCAATACGTTTCGTATCGACATCGACCGCAGCCCCGCCCACATGTGGGGCAGTTTGACGGCGATGTGGATCACGAACCCTGCGATGAAGACCCAGGCGCCGTAGTAGTGGGCGGTGTAGAAGCTGAAGCCGAAGATGTAGTCGTACTGGATGTTCAGGACGCCGGTGATGATCTCGAACAGGATTCCGCCGACGAGCATCAGTAGCGAAAGTCGTTCGAGCACCTGCGCGATCGACCGCGACGGCGGCCATGTGAACAGTCGCGGGATCACCGACCACAGTTTGGCGAGCACGATCGGGATGAGGATCAGACCGAGCCCGACGTGGAGACCCTGGTTGAGCCGGTAGAGCCACGACGGGTCGGTCGGCCAGTCGAACGTCGGCAACGTGAGCCAGCCGACGTCGCCCGGGATGGCCTGGCCGAACTGTGGTCCGTACGCGACATAGGACAACAGTCCGGTGATGGTCACGACCGGGAGGACGATCAACAACACCGACCCCAGGACGGATGTCAACCACAGGCCGCGCAGCGGACTGCGCCAACGCGTCGCCCGTTGCAGTCCCGGCGGCGGGTGCTGGTCCAACCCACGCCACAGCCGCATGGGGAACCCATATCCGCCGGAGTCGGACGGCGGCGGATCGGCGTCGTCACCGTCGGCCATGACTCCAGAGTCGCGTGTCACGTAGCTATGGTGTGCGCTTGGGCCGCTTCCGTTACCAATTCGTCAGGATCAGGTGGTTCAACAGGAGCGCGCCGACGACGTTGACGGCCAGCCACCACCGTTGTGACCGCGGCGGTAGCAGCGCCGCCGCAGCGGTCAGCCAGATCGTGAACGGCAGCCAGATGCGTTCCGTTTCGGCCTTGCTCAGCATCGAGAGGTCCGCCAACACGAGCGCGGCCAGCGCGCCGAACACCACCAGGTGCAGGCCCGGTCGGAGCCTGATCGCCGCCCGGTCGAAGGCCCGGCCGATGCCCGCGACGCTGCCGAGTCCGATCGCACACACTACCGACGCGAAGTTCGCCCACGACCAGTACTGGAACGGGCGGTCGTTGGCGATGCCCTGCCAATAACGTTCCTGGACAAGGGTGTAGCCGTCGAACCACCAGAACCCTGCGACGGCGAACACCGCGACCACCGCCAGCGCCGCGAGCGCCGCGGGAACCAACGCCTGCAATGCCGTGCGCCAGTCCACGGCGGCGAACAACACCGCTAACGCGGGCAACGCCATCAGCCCCAGGCCGTAGTTCAGGAAGATGCCCCAACCCAGCAGCAGACCCGAGCCGGCGGCAGCCAGCACCGGCCAGCGCGCGGTGCGCCGAACCGCCAACGCCAGCAACGCGATACCCCATGCCGCCACCCCCGCGAAATAGCCGTCCGCAGACACCGCGATCCAGATGGCGGTCGGCGCGACCGCGACGAACGGTGCCGCCATTCGCGCGGTGTCCTCGTCGACCAGTGCGCGCACCGCCACCACAATCGCGGCCGCGGCGCTGGAACCGACCAGAAGGCACAGCAGGGCGGCCCATGCGCCGCCGCTCAACCCGATGCGGTCCAGCCACACGAACGTCAGCAGCGCCCCCGGCGGATGGCCCGAAACGTGCGTGATCCACGAGTCCGGTTGGTAGTCGAGGATTCTGCCGGCGAATGTGCGCACCGCCTCCGGGATGTCGGTGACGGTGGGCACCTGGCGCAGGTACTCGTGTCGGGCGGTGAGGCGACCCGTGAAGCCACGCTCCCAGCCGTCGACCATCGCGAGCGAGAACGCCCACGCACATGCCGTCGCCCAGACGACCCAGGGCACCCAACGCCACGGCAGGCGCTGCGCCACCGCCTGGCCCCACAGCACCGCCGCGGCGCCGATCACGACGGCCGGGACGGTGCCCCATCCGACATGGTTGTCCCACCACCCGAAGATCGGTGCGGTACCGGCGAAGTCGTGGAAACGATCGGGTGTCGCGTTGATCAGCGGCGTGACAATCCCGAGGTCCAGATGTGGCACCACGAAGGCGGCGACGACGAGAACGACACCGACGGCCACGGCCGTCGCTTCCCTACGACCGACCGACACGATGACTAGTGCGCCCTCACCGTGGTGGTGAACGTCATCCGGTCCAGCTGAGGGCGCACCATCTGGTGCTTGAGCACGCTGGGTTCCGCGGTCGTTGTCACGCCGTCGACCTTACCCAGGCCTTCGTTTACACCAACTGGCCAACAGTTGTTCATCCTGCGTTTCTCCCGCGGGTACCTGGTGGTGTGTAGCACGCCGCAGGGTGTGGCTGTGCGAGACCAGAATCACGCAATCGCGCTGGCCGTCCTCGACATGCTGATACCACTGTGAGCGACGACGGCCTGGTCCTGATTCTGGGCATCGTCGGCGCGGGCGGAATCGGGTTCCTGCAGTTCGACTCGATCCGCACAGTCAACTTCGACGTCACGGGCGCGATCGTTCTCGTCATCTTCGTTGTCGTGTACGCCATCGAGAGGCTGTCCGGATGGATACGGTCCCGGCTCGTGTGACCCGTGTCGCGGTGTGGACGGGCAGCGGAGTCGACGTGCAGAACGTCGCACTGCCCGAACTCGGCGATGGGGACACGCTCGTCCGCGTGCGGCTGGCCACAGTGTGCGGAAGCGATCTGCATACCGTGACGCGCCGCCGCCGCGCGCCGTGCCCGTCGGTGCTGGGGCATGAGGCCGTCGGCATCGTCCTCGCCGGAGGCGCCAAGGGGATCACGGTGGGGGACCGCATCGTCTGGTCGGTCAGTGTGTCGTGCGGCCGGTGCGCCCGCTGCCGGTCCGGGTTGACCGCGAAGTGCGCGTCGCTGCGCAAGATCGGCCACGAACGCTTCGACGGTGACTGGCCGCTGTCGGGTGCGTACGCGGAACACGTTGTGCTGCCTGCCGGCACCGCGCTGGCGAAGGTGCCCGACTCCATGCCCGATGCGGTCGCCGCACCGGCGGCGTGCGCGACCGCGACGGTGATGGCGGCAATGGAGGCCGCGGGTACCGTCGCGGGTCGTCGGGTCCTCGTGATCGGTGCAGGCATGCTCGGGCTGACCGCCTGCGCGGCCCTGGCCGAGGCGGGCGCGCGGGTGCGGGTGACCGACATCGATGCGGAACGGCTGGAGGTCGTCGGCCGGTTCGGCGGTACACCGGACGGTGGCGGCTCGGTGGACGCCGCGATCGACTTCTCCGGCTCGTCGGCGGCGATCGGCTCGGCTTACGGCCGGCTGTGCGTCGGCGGTGTGCTGGCCCTGGCGGGTTCAGTGCTGCCGGGCCCGCGCATCGAGGTGAGCCCGGAAACCATGGTGCGGCAGTGTCTCACCATCACCGGCGTGCACAATTACGAACCGCGCCATCTCACTCGCGCCGTGAAGTTCCTGGAGCGCACGCTCGAGGCGTATCCGTGGCGCACGCTGGTCGCCGACCCGGTCGAGTTGGACGCCATCGCGTCGGCGCTGACGCCGGCACCCGCGGGCAAGCTGCGCGCCGCCATCAAGCCTTAGCCCGCCGACCCGCAGTTACGGACCGTTCGGTCCATAACGGCGTACGATGGCCGCATGCCCCGCCCGCGCACGTTCGACGAATCCGACGTGATCGCGGCTGCCCGCGACGAGTTCTGGTCACGCGGCTACGGCGCCACCTCGGTGGAGGACCTAACGGCCGCCACCGGCCTGGGCAAGGGCAGTCTCTACGGCGCGTTCGGCGACAAGCATGCGCTGTTCATGCGGGCGCTCGACGACTACATCACAACTGCCCTCGACGGCGTCCACGCACAACTTCACGACGCCGAGTACAACGCCTACGAGCGGCTGACCCGCCACATCCGCTGGCAGGCGAAAGCCGCCGCCACCGACAAGGCCAGGCGCGGCTGCATGATGGCCAGGACCGCCGCGGAACTCGGCTCCACCGACGACGAGGTGGAACGCAAGGTCGAGCGCGCGTACACGATATGGCGGAACGAACTCGCCGACACCATCACAGAAGCGCAGCGGGAGGGAACCATCGACGGAAAGGTCAACCCGCATGCGCTGGCAGGCACTGTCCTGTCGTTCATGCGCGGCGTCGAGGCCCTGCACGAGGGCGGTGTGAAGCCGGCTGCGCTCAAGACCGCGGCCGAAGAGATGATCGCTCTCCTCCCCACCCGCTGACCCCTGAGGAATAGATCCGGTGGCCGATGCGTCGTAGTTTTTGACCGAATGGTCCAGAACTAGCGAAAGGCACGACAATGGCACTACTCGAGGGCAAGACGGCGGTCATCACCGGCGGCACGACCGGCATCGGCCTGGCCACCGCGAAGCGATTCGTCGAAGAGGGCGCATTCGTCTTCATCACCGGCCGCAGGCAGGCCGAACTCGAGACGGCGGTCAAGGAACTCGGCGACAACGCCACCGGTGTCCAGGGCGACGTGAGCAAGGAAGAAGACCTCGACCGGCTGTACTCCGCGGTCGCTGACAGCGGACGGCACATCGATGTGGTGTTCGCCAACGCCGCGATTCTGGAAGCGGCGCGAATCGGCGAGATCACCGACGAACAACTGGACTACCAGCTCGGCGTCGACTTCAAGGGCGTGGTGTTCACCGTGCAGAAGGCCCTGCCACTGCTCAACGACGGCGGCTCGGTGATCCTGAACGCGTCGACTGTGGCGGCGCGCGGCTCAGACGCCCTCGGCGTGTACGCGGCGATCAAAGCCGGGATCCGGTCGTTCGCGCGGACCTGGGCAAGTGAGTTGCGAGACCGCAAGATTCGTGTCAACTCCGTGAGCCCGGGCGCCACGGACACACCTGGTATCGACACCGTCGCGCGGATGGTGTTCCCCGGTCCGAACGCCGAGGCGGAATTCGAGGCGTATCAACGCAGCATCGTCCCGATGGGCCGCTACGGCACTCCGGATGAGGTCGCCAACGCCGTGCTGTTCCTGGCCTCGGACCTGAGCAGCTTCACCACCGGCGCCGACATCCCCGTCGACGGCGGCGTCAACCAGATCTGATGCGGTTCTGTGCAGTTGGTTGCGGCCAGCGCAACCAACTGCACACAAATCAGTACAGCTGCTTGCGGTAGTTGTCCTCGCTGTAGTACTCCTCGAGCTGGGCCTGAGTCCAGTCGGTCCGAATAGCCTTGGCGAGCTGCGCGACGCTCGGCAGGGCCGTCGGGTTCCACGTCGACGGATCCCATGTGTCCGAGCGCATGAAAGCCTTGGCGCAGTGGAAGAACACCTCTTCGATGTCGACCTCCAGCGCGAGGATCGGCCGCTTGCCCTGCACCACCATGGCGTCGAAATAGTCGGCGTCAGAAAGAATCCGTGCCGAGCCGTTGATGCGCAACGTGTCGCCGCGGCCGGGAATCAGGAAGAGCGTGCCGATATTGGGGCGTTGCAACACGTTGAGGTAGCCGTCGACGCGCTTGTTGCCCGGTCGCTCCGGAATGGCGATCGTGGTGTCGTCGATGACGTGGACGAAGCCCGGAGGGTCGCCCTTCGGCGATACGTCGACGCGGCCCGATGCATCGGTGGTCGCCACGAAGCCCAGCGGCGAGTGCGCCAGCCAGTCCCGCTGGACGGGGGACAGCCGGTCCTTCACCTTGTTGGCGATGTGCACGTGGGGTTTCCCGACGATCGCACGGAGGTCGTCGACGGTGGTGACTTCGTGGCGCATGGCTACATCATGCAGGCCTGGTGTTCATTTGCGCGACGCGATTCAACGCCACACTCCGGCAGTGACCGACGTCGTCCAGAACCCCGACAACCCCCCGCGAACACAGCCGCACCCGCCCGTGACGGTGAAAGTCGACGAGCGGTCATAGAGGTCAGCACCGGCAGCACTAGCCGCCGAAGCGGGCCGCCAGCGCCCGCCGGTCCACCTTTCCGATGCCTCGGTGCGGAATCTCGTCGACGATGTGGATCTCCCTCGGCGCCGCGGTGGTGTCCAGAGTCGCTGCGACGTGGGTGCGGATGTCGTCCAGCGTGGGCGTCGTCCTCCCCGGCGCCACGACGATCACCGCGACGACCCGCTGTCCCAGGCGCTCGTCGGCAACGCCGAACACCGCACATTCGGCCACCCCGACGTGCGACGCCACCGCTGCCTCCACCAGTTGCGGCAACACGGTCAGCCCGCCAGTGCTGATCGCATCGTCCACCCGCCCGAGAACCGTCAGCACCCCTGAGTCATCAACGGAACCAACATCATCGGTGCGAAACCAGCCGGGCTCGAAGAAGGGATCGGGGTCGATGGGCTTGCGGTACCCCTTGGCCAGAGTTGCTCCGCCGAGCACCACCCGTCCGTCTTCTATACGCATCCGCACCCCGTCGAGCGGCAGCCCGTCATACACGCAGCCACCCGCGGTCTCACTCATTCCGTACGTCCGCACCACTGGAACACCTGCCGCCGAAGCCCTTTCGGCGACACCGGGTGGCATCGGTCCACCGCCGATCAGCACGGCGTCCATCGACGCCAACGCGGCAGAGGCTGCCGGGTCGCCCAAGGACTTGTCAAGCTGCGCGGCCACCAACGAGACGTACCGTCGCCCCGAACCCAGGGAATCGACAGCCGAAATCAGCTCCGCCGCCGAGAAACCCGCGGAGATCGCCACAGGGGTAACTCCGGCGATAACGCTGCGCACCAGCACCTGGAGACCGGCGACATGGTGGGCAGGCAGCGCAAGCAGCCACTGGCCGACTCCGCCCAGCCTGACATGCGTTGCCTCCGCACTGGCGGTCAAAGCGGCCCTCGTCAGCAGTGCCCCCTTCGGTTCTCCTGTCGTACCGGATGTCGACACCACGACGGCCACATCGTCGTCGATCTCGGAACCGGCACGCAATGATGTTGTAATCAGGAAAGTTTCGCGTTCGTCGCCCATCGGCACCGGCAATATCGACGCGCGCCCGGCGAGCGCTTCCTCCACCACGGGTAGCACCGAAAGCGCCGTAGCACCAGAGGGGACGGCGACGGTGCGCAGGACGGCTATTCGGTCTCCTCGTTGTCGCGGGGGTCGTCGAGCGGCCAGCCCTTGGCCGCCAAGCGGGCTCGCACCCGCTCGACATCGTCGAAACTGGGCAACTCGTCGATGATCTGAGTGATCAGCACGCCGATGTCGGCGCTGTCGAACTCGCCGCGGCCCATCAACTCCCTCGCGACTTCCTTGACCTCGTCGTCGGTGAGCCGCCGCTTGAGAAGAGCCAGCAGTGGAACCCGGTCAGGGCCGGGCACCCCCTCGGGATAGCCGTCGGTGATCCATGCCACGACCTTGGCGAGAAAATTGTTCACAGTCGCCCGCGACATTACTTGGGATTGGCGCCCAGGAGATAAAGGCCGGTCTGATGGCCGATGAAGTCCCGCGCGATGAACAGCACACCGATGATGACCGCCAGCAGCACCAGCCCGAACAGCACCCAGCTCAGCGCGGACAGCATACGGTTCTTCTGGGCGACGGCGCCGCCATGGTCCGTGGCCCCGGCGCCCTCGGCATTCAGCCGCACGCCGACCGCGAACAACGCCGGCAGCGCGGCTCCGATCAACAGCCCGAAGACGAGGATCTTCAATGCGGCGGTGTAGTTGAACCACTGGCTCACTGGTTTCGGCCTCTCGTGTCTTGCGCTAGACGGTTTCGGGCGTCTTGGGCTGCGCATTTCCAGCGGACGGCTCCTGGTTGTTGGTGCCCGCCGTCGCGATGCCATCCCACTCGTTGTTGACGTTGTTGTGGTCGATCGGCACCTTGCGCGACTGCAGCCAGATCGCGAACGACACACCGGCCAGGAGCAGGAATCCGATTGTGGCGCCGACGAACCCGCCGATGAGGTGCACGACTGAGTACGTGATCGCGCCGACGAGACCAGCCGCCGGCAGGGTGATCAACCAGGCAGAGGCCATCCGGCCGGCCACGCCCCAGCGCACCTCGGCGCCGCGCTTGCCGATCCCGCTGCCCAGGATCGAGCCGGTGGCGACGTGGGTGGTCGACAGCGAATAACCGAAGTGGCTGGACAGCAAGATGATCGCGGCCGACGAGGAGTCGGCGGCCATGCCTTGCGGTGGCCTGATCTCGACGAGCCCCTTGCCCAGTGTGCGGATGATTCGCCAGCCGCCGAGGTAAGTGCCCAACGCGATGGCCACTGCGCAGGAAACGATGACCCAGAACGGCGGCATTGGATCGGATTTGGTGGCGGAGCCGTAGGCGATCAGGGCCAGGAAGATGACGCCCATCGTCTTCTGTGCGTCGTTGGTGCCGTGGGCCAGCGAGATCAGCGCCGCGGACCCGACCTGGCCGTAGCGGAAACCGGTCTCCGTGCGCTTCTCCGGGACACCGCGCACCAACCGGTACACCAGCCAGGTGCCGACGCCCGCGACGAGCATTGCGATGACCGGGGCCATCACGGCCGGAACAAGCACCTTGGACACCAGGCCGGCCCAGATGACGCCGTGCCCACCGACCGCGGCGAGCATCGCGCCGACGATGCCGCCGATCAGCGCGTGCGACGAGCTGGACGGCAGACCGAACAGCCAGGTGAGCAGGTTCCAGACAATGCCGCCGACCAAGCCGGCGAACACCAGCTCCAGCGTGACGAGACCAGGGTCGATGAGACCCTTTGCGATCGCGGCGGCGACCGCGGTCGACAGGAACGCGCCCACGAGGTTCAGCACCGCCGACATCGTGACGGCGACCTTCGGCTTGAGGGCCCCGCTGGCGATCGACGTGGCCATGGCGTTGCCGGTGTCGTGGAAGCCGTTCGTGAAGTCGAAGGCGAGCGCGGTGATCACCACGATGATCAGCAGGAAGAGCTCAAGGGTCACGGCGCAGATTCTTTCGGTCAGGCACGGCTGGTTTCGATCGTAGGGCTAAGAATTCCCTGGTGAGCCACAAACTCGACGAAATCTCTTCGCATGGGGTTAGCTCCGACGATGCTCTTCGTGCGAGCGCTCATCGCCGGCTATCTCGGCGCAGCGGATGGTTCTCGGGGACCTGCACGAAGATCAGTAGCACGCCGTCGGGATCGGTGACGTGCATCTCGTGCAGACCCCACGGCTCCTGGCGGGCCTCACGATCGATGGATACGCCGCGGCCGGTCAGTTCCTTCTCGGTGGCATACACGTCGCGGACCTGAAGCCACATCGTGCCGCCCGCACTCGGGGTGCCGTGGCCGGCGAGTTCGATCAGCGACTGGCCCGCGTAGAACACCGTGCCCGCGCCGTAGTCCCGGGCGATCGCCAGCCCGATCTCGTCGCGGTAGAACGTCAGCGAGCGTTGGTAGTCAGCCGGCCGGATGAGCATGCGACTGGCCAGGATCTCCATACGAACGTGTCTATCACGGCCGGTCAGCCGATCCGGCGCTCGACACCTTCCCAGTACGGCTCGCGTAACTGCCGTTTGAGGAGTTTTCCGCTGGGGTTACGCGGCAGCACCTCGGCGAAATCGACCGACTTGGGCAGTTTGAAGCCGGCCAACCGCCCGCGGGCGAACGCGATCAGGTCCTCCGGAGTGGGGGAGGCCCCGGCCGCTGGCACGACGACAGCCTTGACCGCTTCGCCCCACACCTCGTCGGGCACGCCGATGACGGCGACGTCACCGACGTCCTCATGTGTCATCAGGACGTTCTCGACCTCCGCCGGGTAGATGTTCTCGCCGCCCGAGACGATCATGTCCTTCACCCTGTCGAACAGGTAGATGTAGCCCTCGTCGTCGAGATAGCCCGCGTCCCCAGACTTCAGCCAGCCGTCGGGCGTGAGTGTCCTGGCCGTCGCATCGGGGTTGTTCCAGTAGCCGAGCATGTTCTGCAACGAACGGGTCCACAGCTCTCCTACCGTGCCGATCGGAACGTCCTCGCCGTCATCGCCGATGATGCGCACCTCCACCCACGGGTGCGGTTTGCCGCACGACCGCAGCAGCTGCGGCCGGTTTACCGGATCATGGTCGACGCCCTTGAGTTGCGTTATGGCACCGGTGGTTTCGGTCAGGCCGTACACCCCGACGAACTCGCACCCGAGCCGCTCGAGGCCCTTGATGAGTACGTCGTCGCTGATCGGTGAGGCGCCGTAGACGAGTGTGCGCAGGCTGGAGAAGTCGGTCTTCTCGACGCCGGGCGTCATCAGCACGAACTGAATCACCGCGGGAACCAGCAGGATATTGGTGATCCGGTGTCGCGGTATCGCATCGAGGATGGCCACCGGGTCGACGTCGCGCAGCACGACGTTGGTGCAGCCGCAGTACAGACCGACCATCGCCCACCCTGAGCCGGCGATGTGGAACATGGGCATCACGGCGAGACTCACACTGTCAGCGGTGAATCGCCACTCTTGAGCCATGGTGGACATCAAGCTGAAGAAGTTGCTGTTCTTCAGCATCACGCCCTTGGGCAGGCCGGTGGTGCCCGACGTGTAAAGCTGCAGGGCGACGTCGTCCGGGCCGGTGGTGACGCCGGGATCATCGGTGGGCTGACCGCCGATCCAATCATCGAACGCGGCCCAGCGGCCGTGACTCCCGACCGCGACGATCGTGTGGACCTTCGTGAGCCGGTCCTCGATGGCCTCGATATGGCCGAAGAACTCCGAGCCCACCACGACAATCGCCGCGCCGGCGTCCTCGATGATCTGCAGCATCTCCGGTGCCGACAGCCGCCAGTTCACCGGCACGATCACCGCGCCGAGCTTGGTCAAACCGTATGTGAGTTCAAAGAATTCGGCGCCGTTCTTCTCGACGAGCGCGACCCGGTCGCCAAACCCCACGCCCGCCGCCCGAAGGGCGTTGGCGACCTGGCTCGAGCGGCTGTGGAGTTCGCCATAAGTGATGGTGCGCTCGCCCACCACAAGCGCGGCGACGTCGGCCCGTTCGACGCCGTGCACCCGCACGATGTCGGCGACGCTGGCGATGTCTTCAGTGGGCATGCCCTATCTCAACATGCGACGGGCCCGCCGATCAGCCGATTCGGCGGCCGACAGCGGCCCAGTACGGATCCCGCAGCGTCCGCTTCAGCAGCTTGCCGCTGGGATTACGGGGCAGCACCTCGGCGAAGTCGACGGACTTGGGCAGCTTGAAACCGGCGAGTCGCTCGCGCCCATACGCGATGAGTTCGGCCTCGGTTGGTGCGGTGCCCGTGGCCGCGACGACGATGGCCTTCACCGCTTCGCCCCACTTTTCGTCCGGTACGCCGATAACTGCGACGTCGTCGACGGCGGGATGGGTCATCAGCACGTTCTCGACCTCGGTGGGGTACACGTTCTCACCGCCGGAGACGATCATGTCCTTCTTCCGGTCGTGCAGGTACAGGTAGCCCTCGCCGTCGACGAAGCCGGCGTCGCCGGTCTTCAGCCAGCCGTCTTCGGTGACCGTCGCGGCCGTGGCGCCGGAATTGTTCCAGTATCCGCGCATGTTCTGCGCCGACCGGGTCCACACCTCGCCGACCGCGCCGACGGGAACCTCGCGGCCGTCGTCGTCGACGATGCGCAGTTCGACCCACGGATAGGGCTTCCCGCATGACCGCAGCAACTCCGGGCGGCCCGCCGGGTCGTGGTCGTCGAGTTGCGTTATGGAGCCGGTGGTTTCGGTCAGCCCGTACACCTGGAGGAATTCGCATCCGAAGCGCTGGAGACCCCTCATCAACACGTCGTCGGTGATGGGCGAAGCGCCGTACACGATGGCCCGCACGCTGGAGAAGTCCGCGTTCTCGACACCCGGTGTGCCCAGCATCGTCTGGATTACCGCGGGGACGAGCAGCATGTTGGTGATCCGGTGTCGCACTACCGAATCCAGAATCGCGACCGGATCGACGTCGCGCAGCACGACGGTGGTGGCACCCTCGTAAAGACCGACGAAAACCCATCCGGATCCGGCCATGTGGAACAGCGGCATCACGGCCAGGCTCACGCTGTCTTCGGTGAACCGCCACTCGCCGGCGATCCCGGTGGCCTTGCAGAGGTAGTTGCCGTTGGTCAGCATGACACCCTTGGGCAGGCCGGTGGTCCCCGACGTGTACATCAGAAGGGCGACATCGTCGGAACCCGTTGTGACACCGGGGTCTTCGTCGGGGTGGCCGGCCAGCCAGTCCGCGAACGCCTCCCAGCGGTCGTGCGCACCGATCGCCACGATGTGCTCGACACTCGTCAACCGATCCTCGACCGCCTCGAGGTGACCGAAGAACTCGGAGCCCACCACGACGATGCGCGCCTGCGCGTCCTCGAGGATGTGCAGCATCTCCGGCGGCGCGAGCCGCCAGTTCACCGGCACGCCAACGGCGCCCAACTTGGCGAGGCCACACACGACGTCCAAGAACTCGGCGCCGTTCTTCTCGATGTAGGCGACCGTGTCGCCGAATCCGACTCCGGCCGCCCGGAACGCCTGGGCGGCCCGGCTGGACCGCGCGTCAAGCTCGGCGAAGCTGATGGTCCGGTCGCCGACGACGAGTGCCGCCGCGTCCGGACGGCGCTGCGCGTGCACGCGGACGATGTCGGCGATGGTCGCGATCTCGGGCTTGAGCATGGTAGCTGTTGGGTTGCAGCCGTTGCCGCTTCATCATCGCGTTGACCGCACCGGGTGCGATCGTGTTGACGGCCTGGGCGGTGACGGCCATGCGTGGCGCGATGCCACCGGCCGCAAGCGCGCCGCTGTGATCATCCAGTCGGCGGCCTCGTCGGCCCTCAAGCCCGGTAGTCCGTCGTAGGCCCGCGTCGGTGCGATCATCGGTGTGAGGACCAGAGGGTAGAACAGCGTCGTCGAGTGCACCCCGTCCGAGCCCCATTCGGTTTCGATGATCCGACTAACCGCGGTGAGCGCCGCCTTCGACGCGTTGTAGACCGCGAACAACGGAGTCGATTCGCTGAGCACGCCCCACGTCGACACGTTGATGATGTGGCCGTCGCCGCGCTCGCGCATACCCGGCGCCAGGCCCCGGATCAGCCGCAGCGGTGAGTAGTAGTTCAGGGTCATGGTCCGCTCGACGTCGTGCCAGCGGTCGAGGGACTCGGCCAGCGGCCTGCGGATGGACCGCCCGGCGTTGTTGATCAGGATGTCGATGCCGCCGAGTTCTGTCTCGACCTTGGCGACGAGTGCATCGACGGCGTCCAGATCGGA
>CAVTSZ010000045.1:0-49601 GCA_963737385.1 uncultured Actinomycetota bacterium | reverse complement strand
GCGGATGGTTCTCGGGGACCTGCACGAAGATCAGTAGCACGCCGTCGGGATCGGTGACGTGCATCTCATGCAGGCCCCACGGCTCCTGCCGGGCTTCACGGCCGATGGGTACGCCGCGGCCGGTCAGTTCCTTCTCGGTGGCGTACACGTCGCGGACCGAAGCCGACATGGTGCTGCCCGCGCTTGGGTGCCGTGGCCTGCGAGTTCGATCAGCGACTGGCCCGCGTAGAACACCGTTCCCGCGCCGTAGTCCCGGGCGATCGCCAGCCCGATCTGGTCGCGGTAGAACGTCAGCGAGCGTTGGTAGTCAGCCGGCCGGATGAGCATGCGGCTGGCCAGGATCTCCATAGGAATGTGTCTATCACGGCCGGTCAGCCGATTCGGCGCTCGACACCTGCCCAGTACGGCTCGCGCAGCTGTCGTTTGAGCAGCTTGCCGCTGGGATTGCGGGGCAGCCTCGGCGAAGTCAATGGACTTGGGCAGCTTGTAGCCAGCCAGCCCTTTCGGGCGAACGTGATCAGTCCTCCGGCTCGGGGAGGTCCCGGCCGTGGACGACGACGGCTTTCACCGCTTCGCCCCACGTTTCGTGGGGTACGCCGATGACCGCGACGTCGCCGACGTCCTCGTGCGACATCAGGACGTTCTCGACCTCCGCCGGGTAGATGTTCTCGCCACCCGAGACGATCATGTCCTTCACCCGGTCGTACAGATAGATGTAACCGTCGTCGTCGAGGTAGCCGGCGTCGCCGGATTTCAGCCAGCCGTCCGACGTGATCGTCGCGGCCGTCGCATCGGGGTTGTTCCAGTAGCCGGCCATGTTCTGCGCCGAGCGGGTCCACAGCTCGCCGACGGCGCCGGTCGGAACGTCCTCGCCGTCATCGCCGACGATGCGCACCTCCACCCACGGGTGCGGCTTGCCGCAGGACCGCAGCAGCTGCGGCCGTTTGTCCGGATCGTGGTCGACGCCCTTGAGTTGCGTTATAGCACCATTGGTTTCGGTCAGACCGTAAACACCGATGAATTCACAACCGAATCGTTCAAGGCCCTTGATGAGAACGTCGTCGGTGATCGGCGAGGCGCCGTAGACCAGTGCGCGCACGCTGGAGAAGTCGGTCTTCTCCACTCCAGGTGTCATCAGCAAGAACTGAATGGCCGCCGGCACCAGCAGGATATTGGTGACCCGGTGTCGCGGTATCGCCTCGAGAATGGCGGCCGGGTCGAAGTCGCGCAGCACGACATTGGTGCAGCCGCAATACAGCCCGCACATCGCCCAGCCGGAGCCGGCGATGTGGAACATCGGCATCACGGCGAGGTTCATGCTGTCGGCGTCGAATCGCCACTCCGGGGCAACGCCCGCCGCCAGGCCGAAGAAGTTGCGGTTCGTCAGCATCACGCCCTTGGGCAGGCCGGTGGTGCCCGAGGTGTAGAGCTGCAGGGCGATGTCCTCCGGTCCGGTGGTGACGCCGGGATCGTCGTCGGACAGGCCGGCAATCCACTCGTCGAACGCCGCCCAGCGGTCGTGGGACCCGACAGCAATGATCGTGTGCACCTTCGCGAGTTCGTCGGCGATTTCTTCGATGTGGCCGAAGAACTCAGGCCCACCACGACAATCACCGCGGCTGCGTCGTCGATGATCTGCTTCATCTCGGGCGGGGCCAGTCGCCAGTTCACGGGCACGATGACGGCCCCGAGCTTGGCCAATCCGAAAGTCACTTCGAAGAATTCGGCGCCGTTCTTGTCGATGAACGCGACTCGGTCACCGAACCCCACCCCGGCCGACCGGAAGGTGTTGGCGGCCCGACTCGAGCGGTCGTCGAGCTCGCGATAGGTGATCGTGCGCTCGCCGACCACAAGCGCGGCGACGTCGCCTGCTCGGCGCCGTGCACCCGCACGATGTCGGCGACGCTGGCGATGTCTTCAATTGGCATGGCCCATCTCAGCATGCAACGGGCCCGCCGATCAGCCGATTCGGCGGCCGACACCGGCCCAGTACGGATCGCGCAGCGTCCGCTTCAGCAGCTTGCCGCTGGGATTGCGGGGCAGCACCTCGGCGAAATCGACGGACTTGGGCAGCTTGAAACCGGCGAGTCGCTCGCGCGCATAGGCGATGAGTTCGGCCTCGGTCGGTGCGGTGCCCGTGGCCGCGACGACGACGGCCTTCACCGCTTCGCCCCACTTTTCGTCCGGTACGCCGATGACTGCGACGTCGTCGACGGCGGGATGGGTCATCAGCACGTTCTCGACCTCGGTGGGGTACACGTTCTCACCGCCGGAGACGATCATGTCCTTCTTCCGGTCGTGCAGGTACATGTAGCCCTCGCGGTCGACGTAGCCGGCGTCGCCGGTCTTCAGCCAGCCGTCTTCGGTGACGGTCGCGGCCGTGGCGCCGGGATTGTTCCAGTATCCGCGCATGTTCTGCGCCGACCGGGTCCACACCTCGCCGACCGCGCCGACGGGAACCTCGCGGCCGTCGTCGTCGACGATGCGCAGTTCGACCCACGGATAGGGCTTCCCGCATGACCGCAGCAGCTCCGGGCGGCCCGCCGGGTCGTGGTCGTCGAGTTGCGTTATGGAGCCGGTGGTTTCGGTCAGCCCGTACACCTGGAGGAATTCGCATCCGAACCGTTCGAGACCCCTCACCAGCACGTCGTCGGTGATGGGCGAAGCGCCGTACACGATGGCCCGCACGCTGGAGAAGTCCGCGTTCTCGACACCCGGTGTGCCCAGCATCATCTGGATCACCGCGGGGACGAGCAGCATGTTGGTGATCCGGTGTCGCACCACCGAATCCAGAATCGCGACCGGATCGACGTCGCGCAGCACGACGGTGGTGGCACCCTCGTAAAGGCCGACGAAAACCCATCCGGATCCGGCCATGTGGAACAGCGGCATCACGGCCAGGCTCACGCTGTCTTCGGTGAACCGCCACTCGCCGGCGATCCCGGTGGCCTTGCAGAGGTAGTTGCCGTTGGTCAGCATGACACCCTTGGGCAGGCCGGTGGTCCCCGACGTGTACATCAGAAGGGCGACATCGTCGGAACCCGTTGTGACACCGGGGTCTTCGTCGGGATGGCCGGCCAGCCAGTCCTCGAACGCCTCCCAGCGGTCGTGCGCACCGATCGCCACGATGTGCTCGACACTCGTCAACCGATCCTCGACCGCCTCGAGGTGACCGAAGAACTCGGAGCCCACCACGACGATGCGCGCCTGCGCGTCCTCGATGATGTGCAGCATCTCCGGCGGCGCGAGCCGCCAGTTCACCGGCACGCCAACGGCGCCCAACTTGGCGAGGCCACACACGACGTCGAAGAACTCGGCGCCGTTCTTCTCGATGTAGGCGACCGTGTCGCCGAATCCGACTCCGGCCGCCCGGAACGCCTGGGCGGCCCGGCTGGACCGCGCGTCAAGCTCGGCGAAGCTGATGGTCCGGTCGCCGACGACGAGTGCCGCTGCGTCCGGACGGCGCTGCGCGTGCACGCGGACGATGTCGGCGATGGTCGCGATCTCGGGCTTGGGCATGGTCAGCTGTTGGGTTGCAGCCGTTGCCGCTTCATCATCGCGTTGACCGCACCGGGTGCGATCGTGTTGACGGCCTGGGCGGTGACGGCCATGCGTGGCGCGATGCGCACCGGCCGCAAGCGCGCCGCCGTGATCATCCAGTCGGCGGCCTCGTCGGCCCTCAAGCCCGGTAGTCCGTCGTAGGCCCGCGTCGGTGCGATCATCGGCGTGAGGACCAGAGGGTAGAACAGCGTCGTCGAGTGCACCCCGTCCGAGCCCCATTCGGTTTCGATGATCCGACTGACCGCGGTGAGCGCCGCCTTCGACGCGTTGTAGACCGCGAACAACGGAGTCGATTCGCTGAGCACGCCCCACGTCGACACGTTGATGATGTGGCCGTCGCCGCGCTCGCGCATACCCGGCGCCAGGCCCCGGATCAGCCGCAGCGGTGAGTAGTAGTTCAGGGTCATGGTCCGCTCGACGTCGTGCCAGCGGTCGAGGGACTCGGCCAGCGGCCTGCGGATGGACCGCCCGGCGTTGTTGATCAGGATGTCGATGCCGCCGAGTTCTGCCTCGACCTTGGCGACGAGTGCATCGACGGCGTCCAGATCGGACAGGTCGCCGGCGTAGGCAACGGCGGTGCCGCCGGCCCCGGTGATCCGGTCGACCAGTGCATCCAGCAGGTGCTGGCGACGGGCGGCGACCACCACGGTGGCGCCGCGGCGGGCGAACTTCTCGGCTGCCGCCTCGCCGATACCCGACGACGCCCCGGTCAGCAGGATCCGCTTGCCCTTGAGGTCGACCTCGCCGCGGTCGGGCCGGTACAGCAACAGTTGCGGGGCCAGCGGCGGTCGCATGCTCGCCAGCACAACCTGGTCGGCGAGCCGGCGCAGCGGATTCTTGCTCACAGCTCGCGAGTCTAGGTGGGTCCCATTTCGACAGGTCGCCCGCGATGAATAGGCAGTCGTCCTATGGTCAATATCCCTATGACGATGAAGGGGACACTAGACGAACGGTTCGGTGACGCGGAGGAGCCGCTGGACGGCGGCACCGTGAGGAATGTGCTGGCCAAGGCGGAGCTGTACTGGCTCACCACGGTCCGCGGTGACGGCCGACCGCACGTCACGCCCTTGGTCGGCGTCTGGGTCGACGACAGCTTCGTGTTCTGCACCGGCTCCGACGAGCAGAAGACCCGCAACCTCGAGAGCGGCAACGCCGTCGCCGTCACCACCGGCACCAACACCTGGAACGACGGGCTCGACGTGGTTGTCGAAGGCCAGGCCGAACGCGTCATGGGATTGCACGCGCTGACCGACCTGGCCGATGCCTACCGCGACAAGTACGGCGACGACTGGGATTACGACGCCGACGACGAGGTGTTCGACCCCGAAGGCGGGCGCGCACACGTGTACCGGGTCGAGCCGACGAAGGTCATCGCCTTCGCCAAGTCACCACACGGACAGACGACGTTCAAGCCGTAGCGATTTGTGTGCGTTTAGGAGCGGTCAGCGCACCAAAACGCACACAAATCGCACTAGAAGTAGCGCGGGAATCGGCTCCAGTCGGGGTCGCGCTTCTCGAGGAACGCGTCGCGGCCCTCGACGGCCTCATCGGTCATGTACGCCAACCGCGTTGCCTCACCGGCGAACAGCTGTTGGCCCATCAGGCCGTCGTCGGTCAGGTTGAACGCGTACTTGAGCATGCGGATCGCCTGGGGTGACTTGCCGTTGATGGCTTCGGCCCATTCGATCCCGACCTTTTCGAGGTCCGCGTGGTCGACCACCTCGTTGACCGCGCCCATCGCGTACATCTGCTCTGCGGTGTAGGGCCTGCCGAGGAAGAAGATCTCGCGGGCGAACTTCTGGCCGACCTGCTTGGCGAGGTACGCGCTGCCGTATCCGCCGTCGAAGCTGCCGACATCGGCATCGGTCTGCTTGAAGCGGGCGTGCTCGCGGCTGGCCAACGTCAGGTCGCACGTCACGTGCAGGCTGTGGCCGCCGCCGGCCGCCCAACCATTGACCAGACAGATGACGACCTTCGGCATGAACCGGATCAGCCGTTGCACCTCGAGGATGTGCAGCCGCCCCGCACGCGCCGGATCGACCGACTCGGCCGTCTCACCCGCTGCGTACTGATAGCCGCTGCGACCGCGGATGCGCTGGTCACCGCCGGAGCAGAACGCCCACCCGCCGTCCTTCGGGCTGGGCCCGTTGCCGGTCAGCAGGACGACGCCGACCTCGGGCCACATCCGGGCATGGTCGAGCACGCGGTAGAGCTCGTCGACGCTGTGCGGGCGGAACGCGTTGCGAACCTCGGGCCGGTCGAATGCCACCCGCACCGTCGGCTGAGGTTTCCCGTCGACCACATGACGGTGATAGGTGATGTCGGTCAGCTCGAATCCGTCGACCGGTTGCCACACCGACGAGTCAAAAGGGTTGTCGGTCACGGCTTGACTGTATTCGCCTTCGGCCGTTTCGCCGTCAATCACCCGACAACTATGATCATGATTGACACGAGGGGTGGCGTGTGGACCGAGATCCGTACACCGTGGGCATCGCGCCGGGCGATGGATTGGTCGTGCGCGCAGGGGACGTTGTGATGTACATAGCCGATACGTCGCTGTCCACGGGTTCGTTGATTACGGCGGTCGAATCAGTCGCCAATACGGAGCAACCTGGCGGTGCTATCGCTGAACGGCTTGCCGTCCTGGCGTTCGGCACGGATTCGGCCTCCGTCGCACCGTTCGGTGTTCTGGCGCCCACGGCGAACGGCGTGCTTGTGCTTTTGCGCGGCAATGTCATCGCGCAAATCGACACCGCGGACGGTGTGCGCGAGTTGTCCGGGGCCCGCGCGTTGACGTGGGTGGACGAGGTGCTGCCCCCGTCGGCGCGCAGGGTGACGATCGGGGGTCGACCCGGTCTGGTGGCCCTCAAACACTCCGATCTGCAGGCTGGTGTCGTGCCCGGCGGGGGGTTTGTGCTCGAACCGTCAGCCTCTGCAACGCAGCCATCGGCTGGACTCAGCGTCGGCGAGGGCGCAACCATCTTCCACCGGGCGGCACCCGGTCGACCGATCACCGAACGGCCGGCGGCCCCTCCTACGGAAACCGTCCCCCCAGTCCAACGCCGGGCCACCTCATCGGAGACAGGGACTCTCGCACCCGTCGCCGGCGTCCTGGAGTCGGGGGAGGGCGCCATCTTTCCGTTGGACCGCCCGTATGTCATCGGCCGCGACCCTCTCGGCGACGATGCGGTGCGAAACGCACATGCCTCGCCCATCGTGGTGCACGACGACCAGCATGTTTCGCGCGTGCATGCCTACGTCACGATCGACGGTGGCTCGGTCTTCGTGTGCGACGCGTCCACCCCCGGCGGCACCTTCATCGCTGCCCCCGGCGCCGAGACCTGGACCCAGATCGGTACGACCCCAACCGAACTCGAGCCGGGCTGGACTCTGCGGGTCGGTGCGCGGATTCTGACGTACCGCAGCGCGGATCCGCGTTAGCCCGTTCAGTCGGCCAGTACGCTCCAGTCGCCGGCCCGCAGCGCCGCCCGCTGCGCTGCGTCAACGATGATTCGGTTGCGTACCGCTTTCTGCGCGGCCGCGACGTCGCTGGGATGGTGGCCGAGCACCGTTGCGCCGACCGCCCGGCCCTCTGAAAGCACCAGCCGCCGATAGGATGTCACGGCGGGTCGATCGATGACTATCACCTCATCGGACGGCCTTGGCTCCGTGGTACCGATCGAAAACAGTTGAAGATCAACACCCTTCAAGACTGTCGCCGGTGTCTCGGAGGTCAGCACCATATCGCCGCCGAGCGCATTGACGGCGGCTGCCTGGGCTTGTTCGGTCGCGACCGGCCACAATCCGCGGACTTGGCCCCGGTGCTCCGCGATGTCGCCCGCGGCGAAAACACCCGGAACCCTGGTCTGCATCCGATCGTCTACGAGGACACCTTTGTTGACCGGAACCCCAGCGTCGCGCGCCAGCTTGACGTTCGGGCGGATGCCTGTTGCCGAGAGGAACATTTCGCACTGCACGGTGCGGCCGTCCTTGAGAACGGCCCCGGTAACCGCAGGGGCCCCGATGATGTGCGAGGTTTCGGCCCGCCGCAGGATCTCGATGCCCGCCCTTTCGAAGTGCGTCTCGACCAACTCCGAACAGCGTGGGTCGATCTGGCGGCTCAGCAGCCGGTTTTGCCGTTCGAGCACAGTCACATTCAGTCCCAGCCGGTGCAGCGAGTAGGCGGCCTCGAGGCCGAGCAACCCGCCACCTGCCACCACGGCCCGACGGCAGTCGCGCTGCTGGACGTAGGCACGGATCTGCATCGCGTCGCCGGCCTCCCTCAGCGCGAAACTGCCCGGCCTGTTCAGCCCCCCGATGGGGGGGACGGCAGCGCTCGAGCCCATCGCGAGGATCAGCCGGTCGAAGGGGAGGGCTTCCCCGGTGCTGAGCTGCACACGCCGCCAACGGAGATCGATCCGCGTGGCCACTGTGTTGAGCCACGCGTTGACCCCGTGCTCGTCGTACCATTGCTCGGGCAGAAGGTACAGGCCTTGCATCGCGGAGCGGCCGTACACCAACCGGGAGATACCCATTCGGTTGTACAGCGCGTGGGATTCACGCCCGACGATGTGGATCTCACAGTCGGGGTGTCCGCGCCGAATGAAGTCGGCGGCGGTGACTCCGGCGATGCCGTTGCCGAGCACCACCACGCTCACGATGGAGTGGTTGTAACGGGTCGGTGTCGCGCCGTTGCCGTTACCGGGCTCCGGCGTCATCGAGACAGTGACCGTGCCGCTCTTGATTCGGGCGCAGCAGGCCATCCGGGTCGATTTGCCGAGGCCCAGCCGCCGTAGCGTGTTCAGTTCGTCGCTTTCGGGCGCAGACAGGCACGACATGCCGTCGAGGATGGCGACGGGATCCGCCCCGCACACGCCCATCCGGCAACCCGCCTCGATCGGGTGCCCACCTTTCTCGGCGACGTCGAGCACACTCATGCCTACATCGGCGGCGCTGGATTCGCCATCGCGCTCGAAGCGTACGTGCACCGTGTGCTCGGGGGCAGAGGTGTTCTGCCGCTTAGGCATTCCGAGGAGGACGGGTTCAGCCCGTGCCCCGGTGGTCAGCGCGAACTGCAGCTCGCTGACCCGGGTCCGGGCGATCCACAGCAGCGTGAGTGCCGCGACCGTGACGGAGATCGGCCACCGCAGCCACCCGGTGTCGACGCCGGTGATCTCCGTAACCGCGTCGGCGAGCGCGGGGCCGGCAAACCAGTAGAACGCGTTGAGCGCCAGCGCCCCGTAACCCACCGTCAGCATCGACGCACTGAGCGGTGACATGGCTTCGATCGCGAAAAACGAGCCGATGCTGATGAGCATCGCGAGCGCAAGCAACGCGTACTGCTGTGTCATCACGCCATTCGCGTGGTCCTTGAGGACGAAGAACCCGATGACGAAACCGGGCAGGGCGGCGACGAACAGCCTGCGTGGTCCGTTCCATCCTTTGTCGGGGTCGGCCATATCAGCCTGCCAGGCGGCGCGAGGCTTGAAGTCGTAGCAGTTCTTCGCACAGCCCACGCAGCTTGTGCAGTGGCTGTTGGGCACAGTGACGAAAGGCGTTTGCCCGTAGACACGTTGAAGTGGCAACAAGGGGCAGATGCTGCTGCACCAGCCGCTCTTGCCTTTGAAGACAAGGCCACCCGCGACGGCCGTGACGATGACGGCGACGAGAACGGCGCCCATCGCGGCGCCATTGTGATCCAGCCCGGCCAGCCGGGCGCCGGCGATGCCGAGGAACCCGGCGACGGCGATCAGATATCCGCGCTTGCGCAGCCATTCCGGTACCGCTCGGCTTCCGCCGACGCCCAGCACCCGGGGCATCTGGTTGCTCGCCGCCATCGGACAGACGTTGCGCCACAGTCCCGGTGCGACGAAGAACAGGATCGGAAGGAGTGGCACGACCACCTGGAACAGCACGAACAGGCCGGCCGCCGGACGCACGAACAGCAGGGCAATCACGGTCAGGTACGCCGCGATGCTGACGACGCGCACTGACTGCCAGATACGCAACGGCACCCTCGTCGGCAGCTCGTTGTATGCGCGGAACAGGTCGCGCTCACCGGTGGGATCGATGCCGAGGACCCGCTCGGCCAGCGTCATGAACCGCGAGCGCTTGGCTGGCAGCGGCGGTGGAGGCGGCGGAACGGCGGCCGCCGTGAGCCCGAGTCGAGTCGAATCGTGTTCCAGGTCATCCCCGTTGCGCTTGACGGCCGGAGGGTGCAGCACGATGATCTCCGACCGTCCCAGGCGCAGAACATCACCGGGCGCGAGCGCAGCACGGCCGGTCAGGGCGGTGCCGTTGATCAAGGTTCCGTTGCGGCTTCCAAGGTCGATCGCCGAGAGCGCGGTCGGGCTCGGGACCAGCCGCAGATGCTCGCCTGACACCCCGGCGTCGGCCAGCACCTCGCCGGGGCAGTCACGGCCAACCGTGAGCGGCTGGCTCAACAGCCTGCGGCGAGCCGGCCGGCCCCACTCCCGGATTTCGATCAGCGGCGGACTAGCGACCATCGTTCTCCCGCATGGAGTTTCATGGCCACCGCCTGTTCGAGTGCGCGACGGGTGCGGCGGTATTTTTCGGTTCGGCCGACACGCATCGCGCCGATCGCCGCGGCGATCCCTGCGGTGGCGGCAAGCGCCGCCGAACCGATGAGTGTGGCCACCGTCGGTTCCCGTCCCATCAGGACCCACGCCGCGCCGACGATCGCCACCGCCAGGGCGGCCGCGCTGAGCGGAAGGCCGATGCTCGCTGAGAACCGATTGCGCCCGCGTCGAAGCGCACGGAGGTAGGACTCCGTGTATGCGGCGCCGAACAGCGCCAGAACCGTCAAACCGGCACTGAGAGCCGTGGTCGTTGCCGGTTGCATGCTGGTCATGCCGAATCGGTATGTGGCAGGCGGAGTTCCGTCGCCGCGCACGGTCAGGACCGCGGTGGTGCGACCGGCGAGCACATACTGGTTGAAAGGAGCAGGCACCGCGGCCACCGCCCCAAGGTCGCTAGGAGTGATCGGCGCCTCGTGACGACCGATCGTCGCGCCGGCAACGTCCAGTGCGAGGGCGGCGGTGCCCGCCTGGACCCCGGCAACCGTCACCGGGATCGGCTTCGACCAGTCGGCCCGCACCTCGCCCCCGCTCGTGGGATCGACACCGGCCACCGTAACCATGCCGGGCTGAAGATCTCCGCCGCGCGGCGGTGCGCCCAGCCCGATCAACGCGACCGCGACCGCCGATAAGGCAAGCACGGCGGCCACCACGACCGGCACACGCGGGGACCGAAACTTGACCACCTGCTGGACCGGAACGACGTCGTCGCGACCCACGTCGGCAAGCTCAATCCGCGGACGCTCTGCGCGTTCTGCGGGTCGCACGCGCTCCGTTGGGCTGGGGACGGAACCCCCGTACATCTCGGTCATCGCGGTCATCGAGCTATTCGGTTGGCGACCGGTTCCGGTCGCTGCTGCGATGATCGTGTCGGCACCGATGACGGGAATGCCAACAGGGACAAGCCAGTCCGTGCCCCAGGCATCGGCGGCGGGCCCGGCCAGGGCTACGCCGAACGACTCCGCCGAATCGAAGCGTTCGGTGGGATCGGTGGCAAGGCCGCGCATGACCACGTCGGCGATCGACTTGGGAACGACGGGCGCGACCTCGGTGAGCGGCCTCGGCTGCTCGAACGCATGCATGAACAGCACCGCCATGCTGTCGCCGCCGGCTGGGAACGGCAACACCCCTGACAACAGCTGGTACAGCATCGTCGCAAGTTGGTAGACGTCGGTCGCCGGCGACACCTCTTGTCCACGAGCCTGTTCCGGCGCCATGTACGACGGGGTGCCGACGACCTCGCCAGCGCGGGTGACGAGCGTGTCGTTTCCGCCGACGATCCTCGCGATGCCGAAATCGGCGAGCTTGACCGAACCGTTGGCGGAGAACAACAGATTCGCGGGCTTGATGTCGCGGTGCAGGACCCCGTGGCTGTGCGCGGCGTCCAGTCCTGCAGCGCAAGCCAGCGCCACGGCAATCGCCGAGCTGGCGTTGAAGCCGTCCTGTGAAAACCGGCTCGCGACCGTTCCGCCGGGCAGGTACTCCATCACCAGCAGGCAAAGATCCTCGTACTCGATGTAGTCGTACACCGGAACGACATGCGGATGGTCGATCGCGGCCATCAGCCGGGCTTCGGCGATGAATCGGCGCCTAACCGCGGGGTCCTCGGCGAACTGCGGTGGGATCTTTTTGATCGCTACCTGGCGGTGCAGCTGGCGGTGGATCCCCGACAGCACCACACCGCAGCCGCCGCGACCGATCTGCTCGCCGATGTCGAAGCCAGGCAGCGCGGCACGGATGCGGTCCTCGATCGATGTCATTTCGCGAGCTCCTCTGCGCGATGCTTCCCGGTCTGGCCATCGGCCAGCACGTCGATGTCCTCGTCGGCGTCGGTCAACACGTCGGCGTCGGTCAACATTTCGGCGTCGGTCAACATGTCGATGTCGGTCAACAGGTCGACGTCGATGTCCTCGTCGTCGTCATCGCCGGGCACCGGAGCGAGGTATCCGATCGCGAAGAAGACGGCGGCCGTGACGCCTGCGAGGAGAAGCCACTGCGCGGTGTCGGCAACCCACAACCGCGCGACCGACGCGGAGAACATCAACACCAGGCCAACTCCGATGCCTGGGACGAGCAGCCGCAGCCCGCGCCCCCAGCGATTGGCCGAAAGGCGATGCCTGGCAATGCCGACTGCGGCGTCGATGAGCGCCAGTACGGTAAGCACGAACAGGGCAATGCCGAACAGGCCGTAGACCGACAACACCGAACCGCGCACATCGGTCACGATGGGCATCGTCGCAATCTGCTCACCTAACGCGCCTTTGACGGTCAGCTGGCCACCCATCAGGCCCGTCGCCTGGCCGCTCAGCCCGGTGAGGTCGAGCTGGTAGTGGAGGGTGTCGCGGTTTCCCGGTTGCACAGTGAAATCCACAGTGGTGGCGTAGGTGAAGAAGTTCAGACCCAGCACGCGTCCGGCGAGCTCGACCTGTGTGACTTCGACGGGCCTACTGCCGTCGTTGGTCACCTCGATCGCAACATCGGCCGGTTGACCGGGCCGAAGTTGTACCGGATCACCCGCGTCGGACCCATTCACGTTGTGTCCGTTGATAGTCGCGGATGCGGTGACTCCGGACTGGGCGGCCGCGGTGGACATGCCGGTGAAGGCACAGAAGACCATGGCGATGACTAGGGCGATTACCTTATACATGATTGTTCCTCCGATTTGTTAGATGTGATCCCAGACGATTTGCGTAAAACCAGACGCCCGATATCAGGACGATGAGAATCAATGTCAGTGCCACGGTGCCGGTACCGACGCGGCTGGTGAGATTGATGGTCGCGGCTTGTGGCACGACCTCCGGCTGCGCCGCGGGAACTACGACCGGTGGCGGCGCTGCGGGAACTTCGATGATCGCTACGGGCACCGAAGCCGGGGCTTCGACAATGGCCGGCACCTCAGTTACCGGGGGTGTCGCGATGGTCACCGGCGCCGGTTCGGGCGTGACGGCCGGCGGGGTCTCCGGTGGTTCGAACTTCGGCGGTTCGAACTTCGGTGGGTCCGGCCTGTCGAGGGGGGTCCGCTTCGGTACGTCGACATCCACTTTGGGAAATTCCCGGTCGCTAGTACCTCCGGGAACGTCGCAACCTCGCCCGACGGTTTCGCAAGGCGGTGTTGGTGGTGGACATCCGCTCTCACACGGGCCGGGGCCGGGTTCAGACGGGCCGGGTTCAGACGGGCCGGGTTCAGACGGGCCGGGTTCAGACGGGCCGGGTTCAGACGGGCCGGGTTCGCACGAGCCTTCGGTGCAGGCGCCGGGGTCGCCTTCGCCGGGGTCGCCTTCGCCGGGGTCGACGTGCCGGGGTCGCCTTCGCCGGGGTCGACGTCCCCCCTGCCGGGGGTGGACTGTCCTGGTGTGCCGGCCGTGCCGGAGGGTGGACTGTACTGGTCGACCGTGCCGGGGCCGGACTGTCCTGGCTGCGGATCGTCGGCCGCCCCCGGTGCCCGCGAGCCGAAGCGGGGATTGAGACGACCATTACCGAAACGGGTTCTGGGACCATCTTCGGAGGGTTCACTCGCCGTGCCGCCGGTAGTTGTCGTGTTGCCAGAACTCCCCTCGCTCTCGGGCGATCCCGATGGGTCGACACCGGGTGAGTCGACCGAGCCGGATCGACCATCACCGAAACGGGAACTGGGACGATCACTTTCGGACGGTTCATTCGTCCCGCCGGAGTTTGGCGTGGTCTCAGACCCCCCCTCGCTCTCGGGCGACCCCGATGGGTCGGTATCGGGTGAGCCGAGCGAGCCCGATCGGCCATTGCCGAAACTGGAACCGGGACGACCGCTGTCGGATGGGTCAGAGGAGTCATTCGCGCCGCCGGAATTTCCGGATCGACCATTCCCGAAACTGGAACCGGGACGATCGCTGTCGGCCGGGTCGGACGAGTCATTCGAGCCGCCGGAAGTTGTCGTGTTGCGAGAACTCCCCCCGCTCCCGGTCGATTCCGACGAGGTGGAATCGCGTGAGCCGAACAAGCTCGACGAAGGTCGGGAGCCGGGCGAGCCCGACGAAGGTCGGGAGCGAGAAGCGGAATTCGCATCGTTGGACGAGTCCGACTGCCTGGAAGGACTGTCCGACTCTGGATCGGCAAACGCGATCATCGGTCCAGTCAGCGCCGCACCTATACAAATGGCCGCGGCGACCGTCGTGACGCGCTCCGTGCATCGGGAAGATCCCATTGCTGCTCCTCTGCCGAACGGACCCTTGGGGTCCATCAATCCGTGTCACGGAGGAGCGTAGGTAGCGTGGCGGCGCGATGACCTGCGTAGCCGACTACTTCACTTTCGGCGGCCGTCTACGCGTTATGACCTACGGCCGGCTGAAGCCGTCCTACTTCGGCCGCACCCAATTAAGTTGCTGGATAACCAGATTCCGCACGCGTACGGTTCAGCGCAGCAAATCGAGGCGAAACACGGGGCAGCGTCCGGCGAGCGCTTCGTATTCGTCGGGATTCGGGCCCGTGATCAAACCGGCGTTCTTTATGAAGCCCACGCCGGATGGCACCTCAACGGGGAACAGCCGCAGCAGCGGCCGCGCCTCATCGGGTGGCAGCTCCACCATTCGGACCCGTTCGGTGCTTCGTCCCTGCCGCAACTCGACCTCGCCTGCGGCGCGTGCGTTGGCCGCCCAGTCACTGCCCGGCAGACCTCCGAGCACGTATCGCTTCCCGTCCACGATCATCGGCGTGATGGGTGTCGAGCGCATTTTGCCCGATTTGCGCCCGGGGACCGTCAGGATCAGCGGGCCTTTGCCGCCGAACCCGAACCCGAGCTTCTGCACGCCGATCATCATCTTGTTGACGTACTTCAGCCACCACGGCGGCCGGATACGCGCGCTGTCGGACATGCCGTCGACGCTACGCGACGGGGTCGATGCGAAACACCGGCAGATGACCCGCTAGCCCTTCCAATTCGTCGGCGGAGCCGGTGGTCAACACGCCCGCACGCTTCATCAGGTCGACGCCGGTGGCCACCTGGCCCGGGAACTCCCGCAGGACCGGGCGGGCGTCGTCGGCCGCGAGCTCGACCATCCGCACTTGCTCCGAGCGCCGGCCCTGGGTCAGCGTGACCTGACGGGCGGCGCGGACGTTGCGCACCCAGTCCGCACCGGGATAGCCGTTCACGACATAGCGCTTGCCGTCGACGTGCATCGGCGTGACCGGCGTCGAGCGCGGCTTGCCCGTCTTGCGTCCCGGCACCGTCAGCACCACCGGCGCCTCGTGCCGCGAGATCGGCACCCCGAGCCGCAGCAGCACCATGAGCAGCTTGTTGACGTGCTTGAGCCACCGCGGTGGCGCGACCCCGTCCGCCATGGCCGGGACGTTACCGATCAGACCTCGACGCCGTATTCGGTTAGCGCACTTCGCAGGCCGTCGGTGCGCTCGGTGGTGGGCAGCGGGTCGACGAGCGCGAACCCGCAGCCGATCGCGCGGGCGCCGCCGTCGGCCTCGTCGCTGTCGCCCACCATGACCGCGTGCGCCGCGTCCACCCCGAGGCGCGCCAGCGCGGTCTCGAAGATCGCCGGGTCGGGCTTGACGGCGCCGACCTCGAAGGACAGCACGAACTCGTCGACGAACTCCGCGGCGCCGAGGGTCGCGAAGGCCGGCCGCACATCGAACGCGATGTTGGAGACGACGGCGGTCTTGATGCCCCGCCGGTGCAAACCCTTCAACACGTCGGCGGTGTCGGGGTACGGCGTCCAGTTCAACGGGTCGATCATCAGGCCGTACAGCGACTCAGCCTGGTGGTGGCCCACCCCGGACTCGCGCAATACGTGCAGGTAGGCCTCCCGGTGCAGGTGGGGGGCGAGGTCGCGGTTGGTCCACGCGTGGTGCGCCGCCTGGGTCATGTTGACGTGCTGACCGGTGGGCGCGGTCATCCTGCGCATGAGCTCGGCCTGCACGTGGCCCTCGATCTGGCGGTCCTCGATCTCGATGCCGTGAAACCAGCTGTCGTCCTCTTCCAGACGGAAGAGCGTGCCGGAGTAATCGAACAGAACGGCTTGAACCTTCTCGAACTGATTCACCAGCACCATGCTGCCAGGTGTGAACAACGGCTAAAACGGCTAATTAACAGGCATGCAGGAGCTGGAGCAGGCTGTCGTGGTGGTGCCCGCGCACAACGAGACCGACCATTTGCCGCGTAGCCTGGCCGCGCTGACAGCGGCGTCGATGCACCTGCCGGTGCCCGTGCTGATCGTCGTCGTCCTCGATTCCTGCGACGACGGCAGCGAGCGCCTCGCCGGGCGGTTCGGCCCGAACGTGCATTTCGTCTCGGTCGATGCGGGCAATGTCGGCGCGGCCCGGGCGGCCGGATTCGAGTACGCGCGGTCGGTGTGTGCCGGTGTCGAGCCCGCCCGCATGTGGTTCGCCACCACCGACGCCGACAGCCTCGTCGGCAGTCGGTGGCTGTTGCAGATGATCGCATCCGGCGCGGACATGGTGCTGGGCACGGTGCGCATACCCCTGCGGCGGCTTCCCGTCGAGGTCGCCCGCCGCTACCTGGCCGCGTACAACTCGAAAGGCCCGGGCCACAAGCACATTCACGGCGCCAACATGGGATTCCGGGCGGACGCCTACTGGAGTGTCGGCGGATTCGAAGCTCGTGCCTCCGGTGAGGACGTAGACCTGGTGCGACGCTTCGAGTCCGCTCACATGCGAATCCACCGTGACGCAAAGCTTTCGGTGGCCACCTCGGCTCGCCAGGTGGGGCGTGCGCCCGGCGGATTCGCCCATTATCTGCGCGGGCTTTCGGGACCGGCGCGCAGACGGAAGGCCGACGCGAAAACATGACCAGCGGGTTGATCGGGCGATGGCTCGACTCGGGCGCATTGGATGTGCCGCTGCCCGGCAGCGGCGACACGATGCGTCGGTGGCGCCACCTCGCCGAACTTGCCGAGGTCGACCTCGTCGCCGCCCGCCTGGCCGAGGCGCACACCGACGCGATCGCGATCGTGGCCGAACTCGGTGGAATCGATCCGAAACCCGGTCGGCTGTGGGGGGTATGGGCGGCCGAGTCCCGCGATGCTGTGCTCAGCGCGCGGCACGACGGGAAGGCGATCTCACTGGACGGCACCAAGGTGTGGTGCTCGGGCGCCGGGTTGTGCACGCACGCACTGGTGACAGCGCGACTGGACTCCGGCGGGCGGGGTCTGTTCGCTGTGGACCTCAGCGATTCCGGTGTGCGGGCGCTGCCGAGTACGTGGCGCAACCCGGGAATGGCCGAATCAGACACCCGCTCAGTCCAATTCAGCAGCACTCCCGCCGTTCCCGTAGGCGGCCCGGGGGATTACCTGTCTCGGCCCGGGTTCTGGCACGGCGCGATCGGTGTCGCGGCGTGCTGGCTGGGCGGATCGCGGGCGGTGGCGGCTCCGCTGTACAGGCGCGCCGCCGAGGACTCCGTCGACGCGCACACGCTGGCTCACCTCGGAGCGGTGGACGCCGCGCAGGCGGCGGCCGAGGCGATGTTGTCGTCGGCGGCCGCCGATGTCGACGCAGATCCGTTGAACCGCAAGGGGATGGCTGAACTGATCGCTCGGCGCACTCGGGCGGTGGTGGAGAACGCCGTCGAGGAGACCATCACGCGCACGGCGCGCGCTCTAGGTCCGGCGCCGCTGTGTCAGGACGCCCAGCACGCCAAGCGAGTGGCCGATCTGACGATGTACGTGCGACAGAGCCACGCCGAGCGGGATCTCGAGCGGCTGGGCCTGCTGGCCGGAGCGACCCGATGACGCTCGCCCCTGTGGGTAACGGCACCCGATTCGCCGCCCGGCCATTGACGGTTGGCGGAACGCCCACGCAGGTTTGGCTGGATGCGTTGGCACACGCGCCGGAACTCGACGTCACGGGCTGCAGCGAAATCGTTGTCGTGGCGGCACATCCGGACGACGAGACCCTGGGATTCGGTGCTGCGCTCGCCACACTCGCCCACTCTGGTGTGCGCGTGCAGGTGGTCGTGGCCAGCGACGGCGGGGCCTCGCATCCCGGTCTGGATCGTCGTCATCTGGAACGCGCGCGCCGCGCGGAATTGCACGACGCCGTGCGGGTGCTGGGCGTTCCCGCGCCGATCTGCCTGGGGATGCCGGACGGGGATTTGGGCGGCCACGAAGATCGGCTGGCGGACCTTCTCACCGAGATGCTCGCGGCCCGGCCCGGCACACCGTGGATCGCCGCGACGTGGCGAGGCGACGGGCATCCCGATCACGAGGCCGTCGGTCGTGCGGCGGCGGTCGCGGCCCAGCGCAGCGGCGCGGTGTTGCTGGAGTATCCGATTTGGATGTGGCACTGGGCGACTCCCGGCGACACCGCGGTGCCGTGGGATCGGCTCCGCGCTTTGCCGGTAGACGGGCATGCCGTCGACCGGAAGATGGCGGCCGCGCAGTGCTACCGCACGCAGGTGGAGGTGGCCGGCTCCGGCACTGAGCCGCTGCTGCCGCCGTTCGTGCTGCAAAGATTGTTGGCCCTCAAGGAGGTGGTGTTCTGTTGACCACTCGGCTCTCAACCCGCTACTTCGACCGGATGTACTCCGAGTCGGCTGACCCTTGGCAGCTCGGAGGCCGGTGGTACGAGCAGCGCAAGTACGCGATCACGTTGGCGCTGTTGCCCTATCGGCGCTACCGGCACGCGTTCGAACCCGGCTGTTCGGTCGGTGTACTCACCGAGCAGCTCCTCACCAGGTGTGACCACGTCACCTGTACGGATGTGGCGGGTGCGGCCCTGGATGCGACACACCGGCGTCTCGTCGCCGCCGGCCAACGCCGCAATGTGACGCTGCTGCGCGGTTCACTCGATGACCCCTGGCCGAAGGGGCCGTTCGACCTGGTGGTGCTGTCTGAGCTCTGCTATTACCTGTATCCCGAGGTGCTGCGCGACACCCTGGATCGCGAGGTACCCCTGTTGCGGCCGGGGACGACGGTCGTCGCCGCGCACTGGCGGTACCCCGTCGCCGAGTATCCGATGCCCGGCGACTACGCGACCGACGTCATCGCCGCGACAGCGGGACTGCATCACCTTGGCGGATACCGCGACGCCGACGTGGCCATCGAGGTCTTCGACACCGGTTCGTCGACGTCGGTCGCCGCAAGGACAGGGGTGCCCGGGGCCTAAGCCCGCGCCCGAGCGGCCTTGTCGGCCAACACTTCCCGTTCGCGTTCGTTGTCGGTCATCTGCGCGGCGCGGTCGAATTCGTCGGCGGCCTCGTGGTCGCGGCCCAGTCGCGCCAGCAGCTCGCCGCGCACGCTGGGCAACAGGTACGAGCCGTCGAGGCCCGTCAACCCGTCGACGATCTCCAACCCAGCGGCGGGCCCCTCGGCCATCGCCACCGCGACCGCCCGGTTGAGTCGGACGACGGGGGAGGGTGCGATCTGGATCAGCCCGTCGTAGAGCATCACGATGTGCTTCCAGTCGGTGTCTTCCGCGGTGGGTGCGGTGGCATGGCATTCGGCGATCGCGGCCTGAAGCGCATACGGCCCCCATCCAGTGCCCTTGCGCTGCAACGCCTCAGCAGAGTGCTGCAGCGAGTCGACCCCTCGCTGGATCTGTGCGCGGTCCCACTTGGTGCGGTTCTGGGCCTCCAACAGGATCGGTCTGCCGTCGCGGTCGGTGCGGGCGGCGAATCGTGACGACTGGAACTCCATCAGCGACACCAGCCCGTGCACTTCCGGTTCGCCGGGTACCAGCGCCGCGAGCACCCGGCCCAGCCGCAGCGCCTCGCTGCACAGCTCGTCGCGGATCCAGCGCTGGCCGAACGACGCCGAGTAGCCCTCGTTGTAGATCAGGTAGATCACACTGAGCACGGCGGACAGCCGCTGCGGATACTCCGAGCGGTCGGGTACCTCGAACGGGACGTCGGCGTCCGAGAGCGATTTCTTCGCCCGGGTGATCCGCGCGGCGATCGTCGCCTTCGACGTCAGGAAGGCTCGGGCGATCTCCTCGGTCGTCAGGCCGCCGACGACGCGCAGCGTCAGCGTGATCTGACCTTCCCGCGACAGCACCGGGTGCGCCGAGATGAACACCAGGCGCAGCACGTCGTCGTCGATGCGGTCGGGGTCCCACCACTCTGGAAAAGCACGGACTTGCGTTTCGAGTTCGTGTGCCAGCACGGCGTACTTGGTGTCGAGGTTCTCCTGGCGCCGCCACTGGTCGATCGCCTTGCGCTTGGCCACGGTGGTCAGCCAGGCGCCGGCGTTGCGCGGCACGCCGGTATCCGGCCATTGGGTCAACGCGTCGACGAGCGCCTCCTGCGCCAGGTCCTCGGCGAACCCGACGTCGCCGACCGCACGCGTCAGTGTCGCGACGATCTTGGCGGCTTCCATCCGCCACACCGCGTCGACGGTCTGCTGGATATCGGTGGCCGGCACGCACCCCATTCTGCCGAGCAGACGCAAAAGTCCCCGACACGCCGCGGAAATGGTGCCCTTTGCGTCTGCTCGCGCAGGAAAGTAAACGGTGATGACTCACCGGCTCGTGACCGCGTACCGGGAAGGCCGCAAAGCCTTCCCGAAGACGGTCGCGAACCCCTACGCGGGCATCGGTGACCGCGCCGTCGCGCGGATGTGGCGGCTGGGCTGGCAACGGGCCGCCGACGACAGTCGCGGCATCCCCAGCGAACAAGAACGCATCGCTCGGTTCGCCGCCGAGATCGATGAACTCCTGGGCTAGCCGACTCGACGCGCTGCTCGATCGAGGGCACCGTGTCGTCCTCGGCATCACCGGACCGCCCGGCGCGGGGAAGACAGCCATGGCCTCCCTGGTCGCGTCAACATTTGATGACGCCGTTCGACTTCCCATGGACGGCTTTCACCTCGCCGACGTAGAGCTGGCGCGGCTGGGACGGCTGGACCGCAAGGGCGCGATCGACACCTTCGACGTCTACGGGTATCTCGCTCTGCTGCAGCGTGTTCGAAGCTCTACCGAGATCGTCTACGCGCCGGCGTTCAACCGTGAGATCGAGCAGCCCGTCGCGGGAAGCATCCCTGTCGTGCCGGATGCGCGGCTGATCGTCACCGAGGGAAACTATCTACTCGACGACGACGAACCGTGGCCCGAGGTGCGGCGCATGCTGGACGAGGTGTGGTTCATCGACGTTGCGCCCGACGAGCGACGACGCCGGCTCACCGCACGCCACATCGAGTTCGGCAAGTCACCCGAGCAGGCGCAGGCCTGGGTGCGCGCCGTCGACGACCCGAACGCCGAGCGCATCGAACGTGTCCGGCACAAGGCCGATCTGGTGATTTAGCGCGTCACCGTCAGCGCGTCGAGCGCGCCGACGAAATCGTTTGTCTCCCAGAGGTTCAGGAAGTTCGTCATCATCAGCAGACGACTGCGGGCCTGTTCGTCGTCGGCGATCCGCGGGTCGAACCGGTCGGCCACGCGCTCGGGAAGCAGTTTCAGTAGGTAGGAGGGCACGTCCAGCAGCCAGGCCAAGCCCATGATCGCGACGTACAGCATCAGATGACGCTTCACCGCCGCCGCCTCGAGCGCAGGGCCCCCCGCCGAAGCGAACTCGGTGAGGAACACGTCGAGCAGCGTGTCGAGGTGCTGGTCCCACATCTCGGTCTCCGCGCTGCACATGGCACCCCAGATCGCCATGGCCACGTTCATCTGGCCGACGCAGCCCCAGTCCATGAGGCCGCATTCAAGGTGGCCGTCGGAGCGCCAGAACCACGCGTTGTCCACGTTGGCGTTCCAGTGACACAGCGCCACATGGTCGGAATCGTCGGCCAGCCAACGCCAGATGGCCTGCTCATGGTCGGGAAACCGGACCACTTCTTGCCGCAGCCGGGTGATGAACGCATCGGAACGGAGGTTGGCGGGCAGGAGGCCGGGCTGGGCGGTCGCAAACTCGGCAAGTCGGTCGACGCGCCGCCGGAGCTGGTCGGCGGTGTAGGGGACGGTCTCACCGACCGACAGCCTCTCCATGTCAACAGGGAAGTGCTCGACGAGTTCTGCGGGCAGACGACCACCTTTGTGCGTGCCCGCGAGCCGGCCGAGGGCACCGATCAGAGCCCGATAGTGTCCGACCGGGTCAGGCATCGTGTAGTCCATGCACTTGTCGTAGTGCGGGTCGATGCCCCTGTCTCCGTAGGGAATTCGATCGGTGATCAACAGCCCGGTCTCCGACGGTCCGTGGTAGTCGGCGAACAGGCAGTTCGGCACCGCAATCGGAAACCCCGGCGTTCGGGACAGCAGAGCGAAGCGGACCTCGAACTCCATCTGCGTGCGCCCGCGGTCCCGGCCCGCATCGTCGAAATCGCGGGAGAACTTGACGAAGAGATCGGTCGGCAGGTCGGCGCCGTCATAGACGACCGACAGCAGCGCCTTGCGCCCGGTGCTGCCGCCGCGGAACTCCTTGAGTTCGGTGATGGCGCGGACCGTGCCGTCGGATGCCAATGCGCCGGTGGCCCGGAACGCCTCGGTCAGGAACCGCGGACCGCCGTCACGCAGCGCGTCGGTATGGGCCGGCATGTCGAGGCCGAGGTAATCGCCCCGCACCCAACCGTCACCGTTCATCGGCGGTTCACCTTTTCTCGCGAGCAGACGCAAAATCACCCGACACGCCGACAAATAGGGCAACTTTGCGTCTGCTCGCCGAGGAAGAATCAGCCGACGGCGCGGTCGGCGCCCTCCCAGAACTGTGCGCGCACCGCCTTCTTGTCGGGCTTGCCCAGCGCGGTCACCGGCACCGAGTCGACGATGATCACCTGCTTGGGCGACTGCACCGAGCCCTTGCGGTCCTTGACGGCGGACTGGATCTCCTCGGTCATGGTCGCCACGGACGCTTCGTCGGTCGGCGCGTCGGGCCGCAGCACGACCACCGCCGTCACCGCCTCGCCCCACTTCTCGTCCGGTGTGCCGATCACGCAGACCTGGGCGACCGAAGGATGCTCTGCGACAACGTCTTCCACCTCGCGCGGAAACACATTGAATCCGCCGGTGACGATCATGTCCTTGGTCCGGTCGACGATGTACCAGAAGCCGTCCTCGTCCTCGCGGGCCAGGTCGCCGGTGTGCATCCAGCCGTCGCGGAAGGTCTCGGCCGTCGCCTCCGGCTTGTTCCAGTAGCCGCCCGACACCAGCGGACCGGACACGCAGATCTCGCCGACCTCGCCCTGCGCCACCTGATTTCCGTCGCCGTCCAGGAGCGCGGTCCGCGCGAAAACAGTCGGCCGCCCGCACGATGTCAGCCGCTTCTCGTCATGGTCGCCCTTGGGGAGGTAGGTGATGACCATCGGCGCCTCGGACTGGCCGTAGTACTGCGCGAAGATCGGGCCGAACCGACGGATCGCCTCGGACAGTCGCACCGGGTTCATCGCCGAGGCGCCGTAGTACACGGTCTCCAGCGACGACAGGTCGCGCGTGTGCGAGTCGGGGTGGTCCATCAGCGCATAGATCATCGACGGCACCAGCATGGTCGCCGTGATCTTCTGCTCCTCAATGGTTTTCAGCACCTCGGCGGGGTCGAACTTGGTGAGCACGATCAACTCGCCGCCCTTGATGATGGTCGGCACGAAGAACGCCGCGCCCGCGTGCGACAGCGGTGTGCACATCAGGAACCGGGGGTTCTCCGGCCACTCCCACTCGGCGAGCTGAATCGTCGTCATCGAGGTGATGGACTGCACGGTGCCGATCACGCCCTTGGGCTTGCCGGTCGTCCCGCCGGTGTAGGCCATGCCGCCGATGTGGTCGGGCGCCAGATTGGCGGCGGTCAACGGCTTCGGCGTGTACTTCGCGGCCTCGGCCGTGAGATCGACCGCGACGTCCGCCAGTTCCTCGGGGACGGGCCCGATCGTCAGCACCTGCTTGAGTCCGGGGACCTTCTCCAACAATCCCTTGGCCCGTTCGACGAACATCGGGTTCGGGTCGATGATGAGCGACGTGACGCCGGCATCGTTGAGCACGTACGCGTGGTCGTCGAGGGAGCCGAGAGGGTGTAGTGCCGTGCGGCGGTAGCCCTGCGTCTGGCCGGCGCCGAGGATCATCAGCACCTCGGGCCGGTTGAGTGCCAGCAGGCCGGTCGTCACGCCCGACCCGGCGCCCAGCGCCTCGAACGCCTGAATGTACTGGCTGATGCGCTCGGCCAGCTGCCCCCCGGTGAGCGTCGTGTCCCCGAGGAACAGGACCGGCTTGTCCTTGTTCCGCTTAAGAGCGCCCACCGTGAGGTGGCCGGAATGCAGGGGATGGCGCAGCAGATCGTCCGTCATGGCCCTAAGACTAGAACGTGTTCCAGAACCACAAGGGCTTGCCCTTGTTATCCGCTGAAGCGGATACCTAGGGAACCTCCCCCGAAACGCCGAAACGGTATTCCAGCAGGTCCTCTCTCGAGGTTTCTCTGCCGGAATTCCGTTTCGGCGAAATGACTCAGCGGCCCACGAGCCTGTCAGCGTCGGCTCGCGCCTGTGCCGCGATCTTCTCGGCCAGGTCGGCCTTCCACTGGATCTCCTTCTGGATCCACGGGTTGTCCTGGGGAAACTCCTCGGATTCGGACACCCGGCGCACCTCGACCTTGACGCCCTTGCCCAGCGGGATCTTCTGCGCCCACTGCTTGGCCTCTTCCTTCGACGACACGTCGAGGATCCAGAACCCGTTGAACAGTTCCTTGGCCTCGGTGTAGGGACCGTCGGTGACCACCGGCGGGTCGGCGTTGAAATCGACGACGAAGCCCTCCTCGGGTCCCGTCAGGCCCTCGCCGGCCAGCATCACGCCGGCCTTGATGAGCTCCTCGTTGAAGCGGCCCATCGACTCGATGATCTCGCTGAAGTCGATGTTCAGTTCTTCCATCGCCGCCTCGGCCTCGGGGGTGGACCGCATGATCAGCATGTAGCGCGCCATTGTTCTGTCTCCTTCTGACTTGTGGTGAAGGGGCTCGTCCATTCTTGTTTAGGTGCCCCTCGCAACTACGTCGAATGGCAACCCCCAGAAATCGACATGGTCCGAAGAATTCATCTACTAATTTTTTGTGGCCTGCTCGGTGCGCGGGCGTTGCTACTTCGACGGCTGGGCTCACGCGGGTGCTGACGATGTTGGCCATGGCCTGCCGGTTTGGCCGAAACGCGGGTGCCGCTGCCTGTCTGTCTGGCAGTCTCGGATCATGTCTGACCTGGCTGATCCGCGCTTTCTCGACGACCGCATCGCCCACTGGGCCGAAACCACGCCCGACGGCGAGGCGATGACGTACTTCGAACGATCCTGGACGTGGGCGGAGTGGAACGACCGTGTGCGCCGGCTGGCGGGGGCGCTGAAGGAACGCGGCGTGACACGCGGCGACGTGGTGGCGTCCCTCGACAAGAACCACCCCGCGTGCGTCGAGCTGACGCTGGCCGCCGCATCGTTGGGCGCCGCGACCGCGATCATCAACTTCCGGCTGGCCGCCGAGGAGCTCGACTACGTGCTCAACGACTCCGGCGCCAAGGTGCTGCTAGTCGGCAAGGAGTTGCGGGAGAACGTGGACAAGATCCGCGACAAGCTCACCCACGTCGAGAACGTCATCGAGGTCACGCCGGAGGGTGAGGACGGTGACGAGTACGAGGCGATGCTGGCCGCGGCGACGCCGACCGGGCGAGGAGATGATGTCGAGCCAGACGATGTCGCGATCATCATGTACTCGTCGGGCACCACGGGCCGACCCAAGGGCGTGAAGCTCACGCAGGCCAACATCATCGCCCACACCGTCAACGCGCACGAGGGCTTCGAGTTCGACGAGGGCGACAAGAACATGGTGTCGATGCCGCTGTTCCACGTCGGTGGGTCGTCCTACGTGCAGTTCGGCATTCACGACGGGTTTCCCAGCGTGATGACCCGCGAGGTCGACGGCATGTCACTGGCCGGCGCAATCCTCAAGGGCGCCAACAGAACCTTCTTGGTGCCTGCGGTGCTGGCCAAGGTACTGGACTCCGGCGAGGATGCCGTCAAGCTGTTCGGAGCGCTGAAGACTTTCGCGTACGGCGCGTCGCCGATGCCGCTTCCGCTGCTGCGCAAGGCGCTCGAGGCGTGGCCGAACACCGATTTCATGCAGGCATACGGACTGACCGAGCTCTGCGGCGTCATCAGCCACCTGCTTCCCGAAGCCCACCGTGATCCCGGGAAAGAGGAGCGCCTCTCCAGTGCGGGCACGTTGGTTCCCGACGCGGAGGTACGCGTGGTCGACCCCGACACGCTCGAGGAAGTGCCGACCGGGCAGCAGGGCGAATTATGGTTCCGCTCACCACAATTGATGAAGGGCTATCACAACAATCCCGAGGCGACCGAGGAGGCGATCACCGATGACGGCTGGTTCCGCACGGGTGACATCGGCCGTGTCGACGACGGCGGCTACATCTTCGTCGAGGACCGCCTCAAGGACATGATCATCTCCGGCGGCGAGAACATCTACTCGATCGAGGTCGAACGGGTGCTGGCCGAGCACCCCGCCGTGGTCGACGTCGCGATCATCGGTATACCCGATGACAAGTGGGGCGAGGTCGTGAAAGCCGTTGTCCAACTTGAGGGTGAGGCTGACGAGAAGGAACTCATCGCCTTCTGCCGTGAACGCCTGGCGGCCTACAAGTGCCCCAAGTCCGTGGACGTCAAGGACGAGTTACCCCGCAACCCCACCGGCAAGATCCTCAAGAAGGATCTGCGCAAGGAGTACTCGGAGGATCGCGACCACACCACGGTCTGATCGGACCCGAACTCGTTACGCATGTGGCCACTGAGCAAAGCGGCGTAGGCAGTGCCGACCCACCTCACTCGAATCAGCGACGCCCGTCCTAGTGCGCAGCGGCCACCGGAATGGCGATCTCGTTTCGACGCCGGAACGGCAAGGTCCACGGCGGGTCGTAAAACCACGCGACCGGCTCGCCTGTGGGTTCGACGGCGTTCTCGCGCAGAGTCTTTCGCAACTGGTCCGTGCGCTGTGCGACGGCATCAGCGCCGCGATCGCCACTGAATCGCAGCACGGCGACCGTTTCACCGGGGACGGTGACGAGCCGGACATGGTCGTCATCGGGTTGGGGCAGTGTCTCCATCGTCCACTTCGACGGCATGAAGAACCGAATCGTCCACCGGTCGCCGGCATTCCGGGATTGCGCGACGGGCGCGGTCATCGCGATCTCATCGTGGTCGGACTGCTGGCCGACGGGCGCCGTCATCGATATCGTCTCGTCGCGGTGGTTGGCTCCGAAGATGTAGCTTGCCAAGCGGCGGAAGCCGATGCTGCGGGCGCGGTCCTCGTTATCGGCGACGGTCGTCTCGGCCGCGATGCGGGGCCCGTAGCGGCGGAGGTCGACGTCCTTGGTCAGCGGTTGTCGTAGGTAGTGCGGCTCCTCGGTGCCGATTCGGATGCCCGCGATCGACAACGCTGATTCGACGATCTGGCCCGGAATCTTAACGATTCGCATGCGTTCTCCTCAGCGGTTGAGCGCCCAGATGTGGGTGGACAGGGCGGTGGCGAATGCGCACCAGGCCGGATACGCGGCCAGCGGAGCGGCCTTGACGCCCCGCACTGCCATCGACCGCCTGGTCAGGTCCACGCTGCTGGCCGTCAACGCGGCCGCGGCGATCGCCGACGTTCCAAGCCGCCGCTGGTTGAAGAACAACCACGACCAGCTGCCGTTGAGAACCAGGTTGGACACCAACGCGGCGATGTACGCACGGCGTTCTCGCTGTTGGCCCCGCCGCTGGAGTTCGTCCAGCGTGGCCGCGGATGTCACAACGATATCCGCATACAGGATCGGCCATACGATCGGAAACGCCTGGCGCGGAGGCTGATACGGCGGCTTCTTCAGGTTCTCGTACCACGCTGACTGTGCCGGGCGGCTCGCCAGGCCACCGAGTATCGCCGTCGCGGCCACGGCGATTCCGGTTGGAATCAGCGTTCGGGTCTGCACGGTACGGCTCCCTCGGTGGCCATCGAATAGTTAAGTAACTTAAATTTAGCCGCTGGAGCGTGTGTCTAAACCTTCACCAGCCCATCGAACCGGGGACGCCCTTGATCGGCCCGGCGATCCAGCTGGTCACCCATCCGCCGTAGAAACCGCCCGGCTGCGGAACGACCTGTTCGCCGTTGACGGTGCACCGGTCGACCTGGGCGGCCATCACGGCGATGGCACCCGCGATCGCCGTGAATCCGGCGGTCGGATTCGGATACGTCCATGCCGCCCGCGGCGCGACCGCAGACGGTGTCACGAGGTCGTAGTAGGCCGCCTGCCCCTTCCACTCGCACCACGACGACCCGGACGCCGGTCGCAGGCAGCCCTCGCCGAAGCACGCTGCCGGTAGGTAGTAGGTGGGTGGGTGGCTGGTCTCGAGCACCCGCCACGCGCGGGTCGTCGACGCGATCGTCTGACCACCGAGTTCGACGGTGATCGACCCGGTGAACTCCTCCAGGCGAGGCGGCCGCGGATAGTCCCACACCGATTCCTGGCCTGGTCTCGGTTTGTCGGGTGTGGGTCGCGCGGGCATGAACGCCACTCTAGGTCGGTGGTGAGCGGGCAGTATGAGCGTTGTGACCCCGTCGCTCGACGATCTGCTGGACCGCCTGCACGTCGTCTCGCTGCCGATGCGAGTTCGGTTCCGCGGCATCACCGTTCGTGAGGTCGCGCTGATCGAGGGACCCGCGGGCTGGGGCGAGTTCGGTGCATTCCTCGAGTACGGGCCGCCCGAGGCGGCGCACTGGCTGGCGTCGGCGGTCGAAGCCGCGTACGAGCCGGCTCCCGCGACTCGCAGAGACCGCATCCCGATCAACGCGACCGTGCCCGCCGTTGCTGCGGTCCAGGTGCCCGAGGTGCTGGCCCGGTTTCCCGGCGCGCGCACCGCGAAGGTGAAGGTGGCCGAACCGGGTCAGTCCCTGGCCGACGACGTGGCGCGCGTCAACGCCGTTCGTGCCCTGGTGCCGACGGTGCGTGTCGACGCCAACGGCGGCTGGAGTGTCGACGAAGCCGCCGCGGCGGCGACCGCGTTGACCGCCGACGGCCCCCTCGAGTACGTCGAGCAGCCGTGCGCGACGGTGCCCGAACTGGCCGAGTTGCGGCACCGGGTCGACGTGCCGATCGCCGCCGACGAAAGCATCCGCAAGGCCGACGACCCCCTGCGCGTCGTGCGCGAGGGCGCCGCGGATATCGCGGTGCTCAAGGTCGCGCCGCTGGGTGGTGTGGCCAAGCTGCTCGACATCGCCTCTCAGATCGACATTCCGATCGTGATCTCGAGTGCGCTGGATTCGGCGGTGGGCATCGGGCGCGGACTGCTCGCGGCGGCCGCGCTGCCCGAACTGCGGCACGCCTGCGGCCTGGGCACCGGCGGACTGTTCGTGGACGACATCACCGAGACCGCGACGCCCGTCGACGGGTACCTGCTCGTCGCGTCGGTGATACCGGACCCGGCGCGACTGGAGGCGCTGGCCGCCGAGCCCGAGCGCCGGCAGTGGTGGATCACGCGTATCGCGGAGTGCTACCGGCTGAGGAAGCTCTGACAGCGTGTCCTAATTTGTGGGGGTCATGGCCTAGACGCCATGCGCGCAGGCGCCAACACTGGGTAGGTGCGATCGGTGGTGATCCTCGGCTATCCGGGCGTCCAGGCTCTTGACCTGGTCGGCCCGTTCGAGGTGTTCACCGGCGCCACCATCTGTCTGGCCAGCCACGGCCGCAGCGACGAGGGCTACTCCGTGCGCGTCGTGACCCGCAACGGCGAACCGGCCACCACTCTCACCGGCCTCGCATTGGTCGCCCAGAGGTTTCCCGACCCGCGTGAGCCGATCGACACCCTGGTGCTGCCCGGCGGCATCGGGGTCGACGACGCGCGGCGCGACCCGGACACCGTCGGATGGGTGCAGATCGCCGCCGAGCAGACCCGCCGCGTCGTCAGCGTGTGCACCGGCGCATTCCTCGCTGCGCAGGCGGGACTGATCGACGGCTGCGTCGCGACCACGCACTGGGCGTTCGCCGGGCAGATGGCTCTCGAATTCCCGTCGATCACCGTCGATCCCGAGCCGATCTTCGTGCACAGTTCGGAGAAGGTCTGGACGGCCGCAGGTGTCACCGCAGGGATCGACCTGGCGCTCTCGCTCGTCGAGGACGACTACGGCACCGATGTCGCGCAGACGGTCGCTCGCTGGCTGGTGATGTATCTGCGGCGCCCGGGTGGCCAGACGCAGTTCGCCGCGCCGGTGTGGATGCCACGCGCCAAGCGGGCGCCGATCCGCGACGTGCAGGAGGCCATCGATTCCGAACCCGGTGGAGCGCACAGCATTCCCGATCTCGCCCGCCGTGCGTCGATGAGCCCACGCCACTTCACGCGGGTGTTCACCGACGAGGTCGGGGAGGCGCCGGGCGCCTACGTCGAGCGGATCCGCACCGAAGCCGCCCGTCGTCAGCTGGAGGAGACCGACGACACCGTCACGGTGATCGCGGCGCGCTGCGGCTTCGGTAGTGCCGAGACCCTGCGCCGCAATTTCGTTCGACGACTGGGCATCTCGCCCGACCAGTACCGCAAGACGTTCGCCTAACCAAAGGAGAAGGCAATGCAGATCGCGATCATGGTGTACCCCGGGTTCACCGCGCTGGACTTCATCGGCCCCTACGAGGTGCTGCGAAACCTGCCCGACGCCGAGGTGCGGTTCGTGTGGCATGAGCCCGGCCCGATCGCCGCCGACTCGGGTGTGCTGCTCATCGGCGCCACTCATTCGTTCGACGAAACCCCTTCCCCGGACATTGTTCTGGTGCCAGGAGGCATGGCGACGTTCGAGCACGCCCGCGATGAGAAGGTGCTGGACTGGGTGCGCAAGGTCCACGAGACATCGACCTGGACCACATCGGTGTGCTCGGGTTCGGTGATCCTCGCCGCCGCCGGCCTGCTGGACGGCCGCCGCGCCACGTCGCACTGGATGGTGCTGCCGATGCTCAAGCCGTTCGGCGTCGAGGCCGTCGGCGATCAGCGGATCGTGCACGAGGACAAGATCGTCACCGCGGCGGGTGTGTCGGCAGGCATCGACCTCGCGATATGGCTGTTCGGCCAGATCTGCGGCGACGCCAAGGCCAAGGCGGTGCAGCTCGCGATCGAGTACGACCCCCAGCCGCCCTACGACTCCGGCCACATGTCCAAGGCGTCTGCGGCGACCAAGGCGGCGGCCACGGCGCAGCTGAGCATGGAGACCGTCAAGCAGGGCCAGTTGCTGCCGTCGGTGAGGCTGCTGTGGGACGCCGCCATCAACCGCGTGCGCGAGTTGCGGCGCGCTAACGCCCGCTCACAGTCCGTACGCGCGCCGAAATCGCTGAGCGGATGGCGGAAATGACGCGTTCGGGGTACTCGACGAGGTCCAGCCAGGTGAACCGAAGTACCTGCCAGCCCTGCAGTATCAAGTAGTTCTGGCGCTGGCGGTCCCGCCGGAACGCTTCTGGGTCGCTGTGGAATGCCCAGCCATCGGTCTCGAGAGCGATCTTCAGCTCTGGAAAGGCGACGTCGATCTTGTACGGGCCAGCAGGGTAATTCGCCTTCCATCCCGTGATGCCAGCCGCGCGTAGGAGCTTTACCAGCAGCCGCTCCGCCTCCGAGTGGGCGCCGTCGGAGGCGGCCTGCAATAGTCGCCGCGCTCGCGGTGAACCGTGACGGCCCTTGTTTCGGAGATGAGCACGCCATAGCTCGCGCAGATCAACATGTCGCTGTAGTGCAGAGTCCATCAACGTCACGCCACCACGCCGCTGTATAGCGGCTTCGACGACCGTCAGGGCCAACGTCGTCACGCAGACACCTCGTAGCTCGACGACGTCCGAAGGGCCGAGGTCACGCCGTCGCACTCGGCAACCGTCGCGGCGACGGCCGTGGCTGTTTCGGGGCACCGTCACTTCGACGATGTCGGGTGCGAATTTCGTGAGGTCATGCCACCACGCCGCCGTGAGACCGCTTGCGGTGGCGCGGTTGCCGTAGCCCCAGACCGTTGCGCGGACACGTGCGGCGTCGGTGAACGGGCGATCGTTGACGAAATACACCCCGCGTGCGAGCCGGCGCCAATGACCGGAGGCCACGCGTCGATGTACGGCCTTGAGACTCAATCCCGCTCGTCGGGCCTGGGCTAGCGTAATTACGCCGTCGTGGCGGCGCAGATATTCGTCGAGCACACCGAATGGACGTCGAGAACCGTCTATACGTTCCCCACCCCTGCGATCTCGGCGCGCGTACGCCCGCTGAGCATCCGTCAACGCGCCGAAATCGCCGTGAAGTAGCGTCGGCGGCGTGAGTTTGGCCTACGACGACCGCGGCAGCGGCGACCCCGTGCTGTTCATCGCAGGCCGGGGTGGCGCAGGCCGCACCTGGCACCTGTACCAAGTGCCCGAGTTCCAGCGGGCCGGGTACCGCTGCATCACCTTCGACAACCGCGGCATCGGCGCCACCGAGAACGCCGACGGCTTCACCGTGGAGACCATGGTCGCCGACACCGCCGCGCTGATCGAGAAGATCGCCGCCGCGCCCGTGCGCATCGTCGCGGTGTCGATGGGCTCCTACATCGCGCAGGAACTGATGGTGGCGCGCCCGGACCTGGTCCGCGCCGCGGTGCTGATGGCCACCCGCGGCCGCCACGATCGTGCCCGTGACTTCTTCCGCGACGCCGAACGCGAACTCTATGACTCCGGCGTCACGCTGCCGGTCGCATACGACGCGAAAATCCGTCTGCTGGAGAGCTTCTCACCGACGACGCTGAACGACGACAGGTTGGTTCGCGACTGGACCGAGATGTTCACGATGTGGCCCACCAAGTCGACACCCGGCCTACGCTGCCAGACCGACGTCGGCCCCACGGCCAACCGCCTGTCCGCTTACCGAAGTATCACGTCGCCCACGCTGGTGATGGGGTTCGCCCACGACGTCGTGCTGCCGCCGCACCTGGGCCGCGAGGTCGCCACGGCCATCCGCAACGCCTACTACCTGGAGATTCCCGACGCCGGCCACCTCGGGTTCATCGAGAAGCCGCAGGAGGTCAACGCCGCGGCGCTGAAATTCTTCGCCGATAGTCTGTAGTGGTGAACCCATCGACTGCGCAGGCCCGCGTGGTTGTCGACGAGCTGATTCGCGGCGGCGTGCGCGACGTGGTGCTATGCCCGGGTTCGCGAAACGCTCCGCTGGCATTCGCGTTGCAGGACGCCGACCGGGCCGGCCGGATCCGACTGCATGTGCGCATCGACGAACGCACCGCCGGCTTCCTGGCGATCGGGCTCGCGGTCGCCGAGCGCGCGCCGGTGTGTGTGGCGATGACGTCGGGCACCGCGGTGGCCAACCTCGGCCCGGCCGTAGTGGAGGCCAACTACGCGCGAGTGCCGCTGATCGTGCTGAGCGCCAACCGGCCCTATGAGTTGCTGGGCACCGGCGCCAATCAGACGTTCGAGCAGCTGGGTTACTTCGGCACGCAGGTGCGCGCCAACATCAGCCTCGGCTTGTCCGAGGAAGCGCCCGATCGGATGGACTCGCTCAACGCACAGTGGCGCTCGGCGACCTGCCGAGTGTTGGTGGCCGCCACCGGATCTCGGTCGGCCAATGCGGGCCCGGTGCAGTTCGACATCCCGCTGCGCGAGCCGCTGGTGCCCGACGTCCAAGACAACGTGGGCCCCGGCGCCCGCTATTTCCCCGAGGGCCGTCCCGGCGGCAAGCCGTGGACGCACACGCCGCCGGTCACGTTCGACCAACCGCTCGACATCGACCTGACGCCCGACACCGTCGTCATCGCGGGGCACGGCGCGGGTGCGCATCCCAACCTGGCCGGGCTGCCGACCGTCGCCGAGCCGACCGCGCCGCCCGCGGACAACCCGCTGCACCCGTTCGCGCTGCGGCTGGTCCGCCCGCAGCAGGTCATCATGCTCGGCCGCCCGACGCTGCACCGGCCGGTGTCGACGCTGCTGGCCGATCCGGCCGTCCCGGTGTTCGCCCTCACCACGGGCCCGCGCTGGCCCGACGTCTCGGGGAACTCGCAGGCCACCGGCACCCGTGCCGTGACCACCGGCGAGCCGAATCCGGCCTGGTTGAAGCGCTGCGCCGAGGTCAACCAGCATGCGGTCGACGCGGTGCGCGACCAGCTCGCCGCTCATCCGCTGAAAACCGGGCTGCATGTCGCGGCCGCGGTGGCCGACGCGGTCCGTCCGGGCGATCAGCTGGTGCTCGGCGCGTCCAACCCGGTGCGCGACGCGGCGCTGGTCGGCCTGAACGCCCACGGGCATCAAGGTGCGGTCCAACCGCGGTGTCGCGGGTATCGACGGGACGGTGTCGACGGCGATCGGCGCGGCGCTGGCCCACGACGGGCGCACCATCGCGCTGATCGGCGACCTGACGTTCGTTCACGACAGCTCCGGACTGCTGATCGGGCCGACCGAGCCGACACCGCGCAACCTGACCATCGTGGTGTCCAACGACAATGGTGGCGGCATCTTCGAACTGCTCGAGCAGGGCGACCCGCGGTTCTCCGACGTGTCGTCGCGGATCTTCGGCACGCCCCACGATGTCGACGTCGGCGCGCTGTGCCGGGCCTATCACGTCGAGAGCCGCCAGATCGAGGCCGACGAGCTGGCGGCCGCGCTCAACGAGCCGTTCGACGGGATGCGGGTGCTGGAGGTGAAGGCCGACCGGTCGTCGCTGCGGGCACTGCACGCGTCGATCAAGGCCGCACTGTGAGCGCAGCGATCGGGACGGCGGTGAAGCTGCCAATCAAGCTGGGGCGCAAGTTGATTCCGCGGCTCTCCCCGGACCCGGCCGAGACGCGCTCACAGCGCATCTTTCGGCGCATCCGCATCGGCATCGTGCTCGCCGCGTGTCTGGTGACACTGCAGTCGGTGCTGATGGTGATGGGTGCCTGGCGAAACGACCGGCAGATCGAGCGCCACATGGGCGTGGCGGCCGCCGAGGTGCTCAGCGCCGGTCCGCGACGGTCGACCATCGAGTTCGTCACACCCGACCGCGTGACCTATCGACCCGAACTGGGTGTGCTGTACCCGTCCGAACTGGAGACGGGCATGCGCATCTACGTCGAATACGACACGAACAACCCGGATCTGGTGCGGGTTCAGGACCGCAACGCGTCGTTGGCGATCATCCCGGCCGGTTCGATCGCCGTGGTCGGCTGGCTGATCGCCGGGGCAGCGCTGTTCGGCGTCGCCGTGCTGGAGCGCCGTCGCGCCCAAACTCACGTTCCGGCGCAAAAAGTCGAGTAGATCTCGCCATTTCGTCGATCTCGCCGCGGAAAGACGCGTCAGGACTGCATCAACTTCGACAACCACCCGTTGTCGAAGATGTCGAGCTTCTGGTCGTTTGCCGGGTCGTAAACCGTTGGTGTGCCGGTCTCCAACATGTCGACGTCATAGAGGTACCCGAAGTTGGCGTCCTCCATTTCCGTGACATCGACCGCAGACCCGCCGCCGGCAATTCGGTCGGCGACCTCGTCCGGCATACCCGCTGCCTTCGCCATGTCGGCCATTTCGTCGTCGCTGGGCCCGGGCCCGCCCTTGGTCCGTTCCTGATGGCCATACAGCTCCTGAATGAAGCGCTGGAACTGCGTTCCCGTCGCACCGCCCTCGGCGACAAGGAACATCGCGTTGCTCACGTGAGCGGAATACCCCTCGGAGCCGTCGTCCAGGAAGGTCAACGGGCGGTAGATGACCGTCAGCGCGCCGATGCCGATGTAGTAAGCGAGCTGATCGCCGAAATCGGCCTGCAGTTCCGCACAGTGCGAGCACTGCGGCTCGGTGAAGATCTCGATGCGGGTCGGTGCGTCCTCGAATCCCGCGGCGATGCCGAAGCCGTCTTCACTCAACGCCAGCGGGGGCTGATTGGGATCGGGTTGCGCGGTGCCGGTTATCTGCTTGCTGCAGCCTGCGACGGCCAGCACCAGGCTGATCACCAGCACCAACGCTGCCCGGGATATCCGCATGCCAACCGCCCTTCTCTGTGCGCACCATACTTGATACGAGAACGCGGAGCATCAGTTCATCGGCACGAGGTTTTTGCGTGTCATATCCCTCTAGGCAACCTTGTCGACAGCCGCTGATGGGACGATCTTGTCGTGCGCGTTGCAATCGTTGCAGAGTCATTCCTCCCGAATGTCAACGGCGTCACCAACTCCGTGCTTCGGGTGATCGAGCATCTCCGCCGCACAGGTCATGAGGCCCTCATCATTGCGCCCGACACCCCGGCAGGTGAGCAACCCGCTGACAAGGTGCACGAAGGTATCCGTGTTCACCGGGTGCCGTCGCGGATGTTCCCAAAGGTCACCTCACTGCCGCTGGGCGTGCCACGGCCACGGATGGTGAGGGTGCTGCGCGGGTTCGACCCCGACGTCGTCCATCTGGCATCTCCGGCGCTGCTCGGCTACGGCGGGCTGCACGCCGCGCGCCACCTGGGTGTGCCGACGGTTGCCGTATTCCAAACCGACATAGCGGGTTTCGCCGAAAGTTACGGCGTAGGCTTTGCCGCCAGGACGGCATGGGCGTGGACGCGACACCTGCACAGTCGCGCCGACCGCACGCTGGCACCGTCGACCGCTGCGATGGAAAACCTGACAGCCCATGGCATCCCGCGGGTGCACAAGTGGACGCGCGGTGTCGACATCACGGGCTTCGCGCCGTCGGCACGAGATGCACGTCTGCGCGCCGCGTGGTCGCCGGAAGGCAAGCCGATCGTCGGCTTCGTGGGCCGGCTGGCGCCGGAGAAGCACGTCGAACGGCTGGCGGCGCTATCTGGACGCACCGACCTCCAGGTGGTGGTCGTCGGTGACGGCATTGACCGCCAAAAGCTCGAAAACCAGCTGCCGTCTGCGGTTTTCACGGGGGCGCTCTACGGCGAGGAACTCGCCGCGGCATACGCGAGCATGGACATCTTCGTTCATCCCGGCGAACACGAGACCTTCTGCCAGACGGTGCAGGAGGCGATGGCGTCCGGTCTGCCGGTGATCGCCCCGAACATGGGTGGGCCTCGCGACCTCGTCGCGCCGTACCGCACCGGGCTGCTGCTGTCGGTCGACGAATTCCAGGCCAAGCTTCCCGAATCCGTAGACCACTTGATCGCCGAACGGCAGCGCTACTCGGTGGCGGCACGCCGCAGCGTGTTGAGCCGGACGTGGCCGGCGATCTGCGACGAGCTGCTCGGCCACTACGACGAGGTCATCGGCCTCCGCCGCCTCAAGGCCGCCTGACTTTTCAGCGCGAGCAGACGCAAAAGTCCCGACGACACGCCGCCAATAAAGGGCAACTTTGCGTCTGCTCGCGCAAAGAAACTCAGCCCTGCGCCAGCACCGAGACCGGCTGCCACTCTTCCCACGTCTCGAGCCGGCTCTCGTAGTCGGCCTTGGCCAGCTGCAGCGGTAGCTCACCGAAAAAGACTCGCAGCGGCGGGTTCTCGGCGTCGACGATCTTCAGGACCGCCTCCGCTGACGCCTTTGGATCGCCCGGCGCGGAGACCCGTTGGCTGCGCAGGCGGTCGGCCTCCTCGTGCACCTCTTTGTAATCGGGCAGCGGCGTCGACCGCTTCGACGAGGAGCCCGCCCAGTCGGTGTCGAAGCCGCCGGGTTCGATGAGCGTGACGTGGATCCCGAACGGCGCGACCTCCTGCGCCAGCGCCTGCGAGAAGCCCTCCAAAGCCCACTTCGACGCGTGATAGATGCCGACGTTCTGGAACGCGGTGATCCCGCCGATCGACGACACCTGGATGATGTGGCCGCTGCGCTGCGCCCGTAGGTACGGCAGCGCGGCCTGGGTGATCCACAGCGCCCCGAACACGTTGGTCTCGATCTGGGCGCGTGCCTCCTGCTCGGTCAACTCCTCGATGAAGCCGAAGTGGCCGTAGCCGGCGTTGTTGACGACGATGTCCAGCCGCCCGAAGTGCTCATGCGCCTGCTTCACGGCGGCGAAGTCCGCGTCGTGGTCGGTGACGTCCAGGCGAATCGGCAGCAGCGCGTCGCCGTACTTCTGCGCCAGGTCGTCGAATGTCGCGGTGTCGCGGGCGGTGGCAGCGACCTTGTCGCCGCGTTCGAGGGCCGCGACCGCCCACTCCCTGCCGAAGCCACGTGATGTCCCGGTGATGAACCAAACCTTTTCCGTCATGTCTCCTGAATGCCCACTAGGCCGCCACCCATTCCCGTCCCAAGCATGTTCCCAGGTAGCGTCGGCTCCGTGAGCCGCGCGACGCTGGATAAGGACCCCCACGAGGTCGCGTCGATGTTCGACGCCGTGGCGCGCCGCTACGACCTGACGAACACCGTGCTGTCGCTGGGCCAGGACCGGTTCTGGCGGCGGGCGACGCGCTCGGCGCTGCGCATCGGGCCCGGGGACAGGGTGCTCGACCTCGCGGCGGGCACCGCGGTGTCGACGGTCGAGCTCGCGGCGTCGGGCGCGTGGTGTGTGGCCGCGGACTTCTCGGTCGGCATGCTCGCGGCGGGCGCCCGGCGCGACGTCCCGAAGGTCGGCGCGGACGCGACGCGGCTGCCGTTCGACGACGGAGTGTTCGACGCGGTGACGATCAGCTTCGGGCTGCGCAACATCGTCGATCACACGGCCGGTCTGCGAGAGATGGCCCGCGTGACGCGGCCGGGCGGGCGGCTGGTGGTGTGCGAGTTCTCGACGCCTACGAACGGCTTGTTCGCCACGGTCTACAAGGAATACCTGATGCAGGCGCTGCCGCGGATGGCGAGTGCGGTGTCGTCGAACCCCGACGCCTACGTCTACCTCGCGGAGTCGATCCGCGCGTGGCCGGACCAGCCGGACCTCGCGCGTCAGATCGCCGACTCGGGCTGGTCGGCGGTGCGGTGGCGCAACCTGTCGGGCGGCATCGTCGCGCTGCACGCCGCGACCAAGCCGTTGCGGTAAAACAGCACCAACTTCGCGCCCGATGCCGAGGCTCTGACTTCGGCGTGTCGCCACCGATGTGATGAGAATCACCATTAACTTGTTGCCATGACGGGTGAGGCCGAGCGCAATCGTCTGACTCGCCGATCGTTCCTCGCGGGGACGGCCGCCGCAGCCGCGTTGACGGCCCTGCCCCCGACCGCCCGCGCCGCACCCGGCAAAACGGTCGCGGTGTTCGGCGCCGGGATCGCAGGGCTGACGGCCGCGCATGAACTGGTCGACCGCGGCTACAGCGTGACCGTTTACGAACGCAAGGCGCTCGGTGGTAAGGCCAGGTCGATACCGGTACCGAATTCAGGTGCGACGCCACTACCCGCCGAGCACGGATTCCGCTTCTTTCCCGGCTTCTACCGCAATGTCACCGACACGATGCGACGAATCCCATTCCCGGGCAACGCGAACGGCACCTGGCAGAACCTGACTCGGGCGACGTCGTATCTGCATTCCGGAATGGGACGCTCCGACCTGACTGTGCCGCTGCCGTTTCCGTTGCCGACGTTGCCGAATCCGATCACGCCCAAGGCGTTCATCGAATCGGTGACGACGGTCTTCGAGACGCTGTTCCGGCTACCGCTCTGGGAGGCCGCGTACGCGGCGCAGAAACTGGCCGTCTACGTCACCAGCAGCAACGAGCGCAAGCTCGGCCAGTGGGAGAACATGACGTGGGAGGACTATATCGGCGCGAACAAGAGGTCCGCCGAGTACAACCGCTATCTGGCCGATGGCATCATTCGCAATCTCGCCGCATCCAAATCCCGTGACGCCAGCGCACATTCGATCGGTCTGGTGGGCGAGGCATCCGTGTGGTCGATTCTCCTATTCGGCAATGACCGCGACGGGAAAGGCTTTGACCGCGTGCTCAACGGGCCGACGAGCTCACAGTGGCTCGACCCGTGGGTTGAGCACTTGCGGGATCAGGGCGTCACGTTCCACGTCGGTCCGGCCCTGTCGCGTCTTACTGCGAACGGCAAGCACATTCAGTCTGCGACGGTGACCGACACCAACGGTATGCCCCAACAGGTCGTCGCAGACTGGTACGTGTCAGCCGTGCCGTGCGAAAAGTTGGCGGCGGTGCTCACCGACGACGTGATCGAGGCCGATCCCCAGTTGGCGAACATCGCTCTGCTTCGCACGGAGTGGATGAACGGGCTCATGTTTTACCTCAAGAAGCGCGTCGACGTCACCAAAGGACACGTCAACTACGTCGACTCGGCCTGGGCGCTCACGTCGATCAGCGAGGAGCAGTTCTGGAAGAGGAGCCTGACCACCTACGGCGACGGCACCGTCAAAGACTGCATGTCGGCGATCATTTCGGACTGGTCCACGCCGGGCAACTTCAACCGCAAGAGTGCGAGGGACTGCACACCCGACGAGATCGCCGACGAGGCATGGGCGCAGATCAAGGCGCACCTCAACGACACCGACACGGTCATCGACGACCAAATGCTGCACTCGTGGTTCCTCGACCCCTCGATCATCGACTCAGGCACGCCGAACGTCCGCAACGACGAACCGTTGTTCATTCAGGATCCGGGGTCGTGGAACCGCCGGCCCGCCGCGGTCACCGGAATCGACAACCTGTTTCTGGCCGGCGAATGGATCAAGACGGACCAGAACGTCACGACGATGGAGGGTGCCAATGAGGGCGGACGCTACGCCGCCAACGGTGTGCTGCTGGCGTCGGGTTACAACGGGGAGATGGTCAAGATCGTCGAGTTGTTCCAGGCGCCGTGGTGGGTGCCGTTCAAGGCCGTCGACCGACGGCGCTACCGCGCGGGCCTCCCGCACGCGCTCGACATTCTCGACACGCGATGGCCGACATGAGCCGTGTTCCCGAATAGGGGTTGAGCGCCGCCGCAACCTTGTACGGTCGCGCCATGGCTTACGGACGTCACGCCGATCCCGAATCCACACTCGGCACCGATCCCCGCTCCGACCCGCGAATGGTCAAGGCGTTCGCTGAATTCGGGCTCGCCGGAAGGCAACCGGAGATACCGCTGACCGTCGACTCGCCGTTGGAGGACCGGTTGGCCTTCGTCGCGGCGACCGAGGAACGCATGGGCGCGATCTTCGAGGTGTTCGCGAAAGCCGCACCCGAGATCACCGGTGTCACCACCACGACCACCACGATCACCGGTGCCGACGGCAACGACATCACCCTTTACATCAGCCGGCCCGACGACGTCGACGGTGCGCTGCCGGGCGTGGTGCACTTGCACGGGGGCGGCATGGCGACCGGCAGCGCGGCCGACACCGGATACGTCAAACTACGCGAATACCTCGCTGCGACAGGTGTTGTCGTCGTCGGCGTGGAATTCCGCAACTCCGGCGGCAAGCTCGGCCCGCACCCATTCCCTGCGGGTTTGAATGATTGCGCGGCGGGAGTGCGATGGGCGGCCGCCAACCGTGCCGAACTCGGCATCACCCGCCTGATCGTGTCCGGCGAGTCCGGTGGCGGCAACCTCACGCTCACCGTGGCGCACAAGGCGAAGCGGGAAGGCTGGCTGCACGAGATCGCCGGCTTTTACGCTTTGTGCCCGTATATCTCGAACCGGTGGCTCGAAGTGTGTGAGGACCTGCCCTCGCTCACCGAGAACGACGAGTACTTCGTCAGGTGCAAGCAGTTGGCACTGCTCGGCTCGCTCTACGACCCGACCAACAGCCATGCCGACGACGCGACCTGCTGGGCGGCGGTGGCGACCGATGAAGAACTGGCGGGCTTGCCGCCCCATGTCATCTCGGTGAACGAACTGGACCCGCTGCGCGACGAGGGGCTGCAGTACTACCGACGGCTCGTCCATGCCGGCGTTCCCGCGGTGGGCCGGATGGTCGCCGGGACGTGTCATGGCGGCGACCTGATCCTGGCGCACGTGATGCCGGAGGTGTTTGACGCCACCATCCGCGACGTGAGCGGGTTCGCGAAATCTGTCGGCTAGCCGACGGTCTGAATGCTGCTGCCCGTGCCTGGGATGACTACTTCGCCCATGCCTTGTTGTGACGGCGGACGTGGCTGCTCGCGCAACGGCTCGCAGACACCCACATAGGTGACGTTCTCGCACGGCCCGGTGGGAGCGGCGGTCGCCGTGGCGGCGGAGCCCAGAGCGGCTGCCGCAATAGCCATCGCGGCGAGTGCCGATCTGATGGTCATGCGCATCGTGGATTCCTTCCGCCGATGCTTTGTCGAACGCCTCAGTGCTCCAGAGTAATCCCGCAAAGTGTTTGAGAATAGGTCGTCTAGCTGGGCTTACAGTTAGCTTGACTCAGCGACTTTCGCGTCCCACGCGCATTGCGTCTCCGGCCCCACGCCCGCATCGTGCGTCTGCTGAAAGTTGCGGCCGCCCCGGGCGAAGGTGTTGAGGACGGCAGCGGGCACGTCTTGTTCGAGTATCGGTTGGGCGATCCACCGGCACGGGCGCACGTGAACGAGGTCGACGGCGACGCCATCGTCGTCGAAGAAGAGCGGTCCGTCGATACGCCCGAGCCAGTAGAGACCGTCGGCGTCGCGGGTCCACACGAACGAGCCGTCGTCGACGTCGGCGAACCGCGCGATTCGACGGGCCCGGCGTTCGCCCGGTCCCGCGTCACCGAATCCGACGAGTCCCCTTACCAGTGCGCGATCGATCGTCGATTGAAGGTCGACGTCGTCGCGGCGGGACCGCATCGGCGCGCGGAAGACATCGGTCACGCGCGATATTCTTCCCCGAAATGGCCACGTTCAAGCGTTACCTCATGTTTCAGGCGATGATGTTCGTCTTCGGCATCGTCGGCCCGATCTTCCTGATCATGTTCTTCGCGACGCAGCCCGATCCGACCGTCAAGTGGGCCTATTGGTGGGGCCTGTTCATCACTGCCGGCGACGTGCTCATCGCGCTGTGGCTCACCGGCGCCTCGGCAGAGAATGCCAAGGGGCCGAAGGACACTCGCATCGCGGCCGAAATTCGCGAGACGCATGCAGGGTGACGACGACAACTAGTCCTCATGCCCACCTCTGAGCGAAAAATTCGCGCGTAGCCGGGCAACAATCCACATGCCTGCTCGTCCGAGCGGCTAGCTGAACGGCGGACGTTCGTCGATCCGCCGCGACGCCACACCTGCAGTCCGCCAAACGCGCGCGACCCAGTCGGCGTCCTCGTCGGTGACGAAGTTCCCCATCACCCGCACCGCGACCTTCATCAGGAACGCCGACCGCATCGCCAGCGGCCCCGTCGCCGGCAGGAACCGCGGGATCGTCAGCAGCAGCGCCAACCGCCGTGCGACGGAGAACCCGCGCGCGTAGTGCGCCGACAGCACGGCGGGCCATGCCGACGAAAGATCGCCGGAGCCCAACAGTTCAGCGGCGAGCCTGCCGGTCTCCAACCCGTAGTCGATGCCCTCGCCGTTGAGCGGGTTGACGCACGCTGCGGCGTCGCCGATCAGCATCCAGTTCAGCCCGGCCACCCCGGACACAGCGCCGCCCATCGGCAGCAGCGCCGATAACCCGGCGCGCGGTTCACCGTCGAAGCCCCATTCCTCACGTCTCAGTGACGTGTAATACGACATCAACGGCCGCAGCGCGGCCTCGGCAGGCCGCTTGGACGTCGCCAGCGCACCCACGCCGATGTTCACCTCACCGTTGCCCAGCGGGAAGATCCAGCCGTAACCGGGCAGCACCTCGCGATCCGGTGAGCGCAACTCCAGGTGCGACGTGATCCACGGTTCGTTTGCGCGCGGCGTGGCGATGTACCCGCGGATCGCCACGCCGTAGACCGTCTCCTTGTGCCACTGCCGCCCAGCACGCGGCCCAGACGTCGAGCGCGCACCGTCGGCGACGATCAACTCGCCGCACCCGATCTCGGCGCCGGAGTCCAGACGCACCGTCGACACGCGTCCCGACGAATCATGCCGCACATCAACGGCTTTCGCGCCCAACATCATCTTCGCGCCGTCGTCGACGGCGACCATGCGAATACGGTCGTCGAGTTCCGTGCGGGGCACTGCGCTACTGGTCCCGGGGAACGATGGGCCCGGCCACTCGATCTCGACGTCGGCGCCGAACCCCGACATCCGCAACCCGCGGTGCCGCACGCGGCCGTCCAGCCACGAACCCAGCCCCAGTCGCTCCATCTCCAGAATCGCGCGCGGGGTCAGGCCGTCGCCGCACGCCTTGTCGCGAGGGAACTGCGCGGAGTCGATCACCAGCACGTCGCGACCGGCGCGACACGCCCACGCGGCCGCTGCCGAACCGGCGGGTCCGGCCCCGACGACCACCACGTCGGCTCGCGTGTCCATAGCTCCCAGTATGTTGGCAGGGTGAGGACACCAGCGAGCGTGGTGGCAGGGGTGGATTTCGGGGACCCCGTGTTTGCGCAGGACGTTCGCGAGGGCGTGGCCCGCATCGAAGATCTGATGGCCACTGAGCTGGGCAAAGCCGACGAGCTGATGTCCGAGGCGGTTCAGCACCTGTTCCAGGCCGGCGGCAAACGGTTCCGTCCACTGTTCACGGTGCTGGCAGCGCGGCTGGGGCCCGAACCGGACGCGTGGCAGGTCACGGTCGGCGGGGCCGTCATCGAGTTGGTGCACCTGGCGACGCTGTATCACGACGACGTGATGGATGAGGCCCAGGTCCGACGCGGTGCGCCGAGCGCCAATGCGCGGTGGAGCAACAACATCGCGATCCTGGCCGGCGACTACCTGTTCGCAACGGCCTCGCGGCTTGTCTCCCGGCTGGGCCCGGACGCGGTGCGCGTCATCGCCGACACCTTCGCCCAGCTGGTGACGGGGCAGATGCGCGAAACGCGCGGCGCAGCCGATCACGTCGACTCGGTCGAGCACTACCTGAAGGTTGTCTACGAGAAGACCGCCTGCCTGATCGCGGCCTCCGGCCGGTTCGGGGCGACGTTCTCCGGCGCCGACGAGGAGCAGATCGAGCGGTTGAGCCGACTCGGCGGCATCGTCGGCACGGCGTTCCAGATCTCCGACGACATCATCGACATCGACAGCGATCCAGACGAATCCGGCAAGCTGCCCGGCACCGATCTTCGCGAGGGTGTGCACACGTTGCCGGTGCTCTACGCCCTGCGCGACACCGGCCCCGACGCGGAGCGGCTGCGGCAGCTGCTGGCCGGTCCGGTCGATAACGACGACGACGTGGCGGAGGCCTTGCGCCTGCTGCGTGCCTCGCAGGGCATGGTGCGGGCCAAGGAGACGGTGGCCCAGTACGCCGCGCAGGCGCTCGAGGAGCTGGCAAATCTGCCCGAAGGCCCGGGGCGCAACGCGTTGGCGACGCTGGCGGACTACACGGCGAATCGTCACGGCTGACGAGATGAGGAACTTGCCGAGGCCGTATAGGCGTTAGATCAGCGGTGAATCGTCTCGGTTCAGGTAGGAGGAAGCCACGATGACCTGGCATCCGCACGCCAACACGGCCAAGACGTTCGTGCTGCTCGCGGGGTTCTCGGCCTTGATCGTGTTCGTCGGCGCTTTGTTCGGCCGGAACATCATGTTCCTGGCGGTTCTGTTCGCCGTCGGCATGAACGTTTACGTGTACTTCAACAGCGACAAGTTGGCGCTCAAGGCGATGCACGCGCAGCCGGTGAACGAGATGCAGGCGCCGGTGATGTACAAGATCGTGCGCGAGTTGGCGACCACGGCGCGTCAACCGATGCCGCGGCTGTACATCAGCGACACCGCGGCACCGAACGCGTTCGCGACGGGTCGTAACCCCCGCAACGCCGCGGTGTGTTGCACGACGGGCATCCTGGGAATCCTCAACGAGCGGGAATTGCGCGCGGTGCTGGGCCACGAGCTCAGTCACGTGTACAACCGTGACATTCTCATTTCGTGTGTGGCTGGGGCGATGGCGTCGGTGATCACCGCGCTGGCCAATCTGGCGTTCTTCGCGGGCATGTTCGGCGGAAATCGCGAAGGCGGCGCCAATCCCTTTGCGATTCTGCTGGTTTCGTTCCTCGGCCCGATCGCCGCCATGGTGATCCGGATGGCGGTGTCGCGGTCGCGCGAGTACCAGGCCGACCAGTCCGGCGCGGAGTTGACGGGTGATCCGCTGTCGTTGGCGAGCGCGCTGCGCAAGATCAGCGCCGGCGTGGAGCAGGCGCCGCTGCCGCCCGAGCCGCAGCTGGCCGATCAGGCGCACCTGATGATCGCCAACCCGTTCCGCTCGGGGGAGAAGATCGGCAAGCTCTTCTCGACGCACCCGCCGATCGCCGACCGCATCGCCCGTCTCGAGGCGATGGCCGGCCGCGGGCCCGGCCAGTACTAGCACGTAACACCTTCCTGCCGGAGGTCGATGTGAAGGGCATGCTGCGAGTCATAACCGCACCATCTAGGGTGTGGACCGTGCTGAACAGAATGCTGGTCGGCGTCGTGGGGTCTGCGGGGGCGGTCCTGATCGGCATGCCGGGGCTTGCCACGGCCCAGCCGCCGGAACCGCCGCCACCACCTCCTCCTCCCAACGTGAATGCGATGGCACCGGTGAAGCTGTCCGAGTTCGCGGTGATGGACAACCAGTGGTACGCCTTCAAGACGCCCGACGGCCTGACCTGCGTGCTGCAGCGCAACGGCGGCTATGGCTGCAGTGGTCCCATCCCCGCCGCGCCGGAGGGTGCCAACCTCGTCAGCGGCGGCCCGGGTGCACCGGCGTTCGCCACCGCGGCCGGCGACGTGTTCGGCTCGGTGCCTGACATCAAGCCACTTCCGGCAGGCTCGCGCATCAGCTATCAGACGGTCAGCTGCGGCAGCGACGGCTCGGTGACGACGTGTTCGGACAGCCGCAACCAGTCCGGGTTCGTGCTTAGCCCCGCAGGGAGCTTCATCATCAACGAAGGCCGCGACCCGCTGCTGGAACGACCCGAAGGCACCAACCCGTTCTTCAACTGAGCAACAGAGGCAGTTGCCGGCTGGCCTGGCTCGGGCTTAGAAACCTGAGCCGTGCACCTCGTGGCCAGGCTTCTCGGCGGCCAGGCCTTGGTAGGCCTGTTCGACGGTGGACCCGTGGTTGATGACGCCGTCGACCTCGCGGGCGATCGGCATTGCGAGGCCGTACTTCTCGGCGAACTCCATGATCACGCTCGCGGCCCTGACGCCCTCGGCGACTTGATTCATGGAGGCGATGATCTCCTCGATCGACTTGCCGGAGCCCAGTTGTTCACCGACGTGACGATTGCGGCTGCGCTGGCTGGTGCATGTGACGATCAGGTCGCCCATGCCTGCCAGACCCGCGAAGGTGTCGCGATGGCCACCCATCGCCTCTCCGAGCTTCGACATCTCCCGCAGAGCGCGGGCGATCACCATGGCGCGCGTATTCTCGCCGATACCAAGCGAATAGCCCATGCCGACCGCGATCGCGTACACGTTCTTCAGTGCGCCGGCCATTTCGACACCGACGACGTCGTCGGTGGTGTACGTGCGGAAGCGCTTGGTGCGGAACAGGTTCGCCAAGTTTGCGGCCAAGTGTTGGTCGGGCATGGCGAGTACTGCCGCGGCGGCATATCCGTCGGCAACCTCGCGGGCGATGTTGGGTCCGGCCAGAATGCCCGCCGGATGGCCGGGCAGCACCTCATCGACGACCTGGCTCATCCGATAGTTGGTGCCCTGCTCGAGGCCCTTCACCAGTGACACCACCGGCACCCACGGCCTTAGTTCCTTGGCCAGTTGTTCGAGCACGCCGCGGAAGCCGTGCGACGGTACGCCCATCACGATGACGTCGGCAGTGTCCGCAGCCTCTGAGAAGTCGGTGGTGGCCTGCAGGGTCGGTGACAGCTCGACCTCGTCGCCGAGGTACTTGCTGTTGCGGTGCTTCTCGTTGATGTCGTTGGCGGTCTCCTCCGAGCGCACCCACTGCAGCGTCGGCCCGCGCCGGGCACAGATGGAGGCCACGGTGGTGCCCCAGGAGCCTCCACCGAGGACGACGACTTTGGGTTCGCGTTGCGCAGGTGCCATGCGGATCAGGGTAGGACTGTGGGCTGTGGTTCCACCGGCAGTTGGCGAACTGCGACGCGATCGCCCCGTTGAGCTGTCCCGTCCGGTTAGCCGGCGACAAATGCGGGTAGGTCCTACCCCTATGTCTGAGCCGGCGCCGCCGCACGGCTCGCGAATACCTATCGAAAGGTGCATCATCAGCACCATGAAGCGACACGTGGGCGCAGAGCTCGAAGTCGAGATCACGGCGCCGTCTGAACTGGAGTTCCAGATCGCGGTCGCGCCGCATCCCAATGCCCATGTGTCGGAGTCGTTGTCCTTCGTGTTGGACGGAAAACCTTTGCAGCCACTGGAGATAAGTGGGACGCACGGCAATCGGATCCACAAAATGACCGTCGAGGGCGGGATTCTGCAGGTCGACTACGCAGCGACGATCACCGGAAGGACGGACCCCGCTCCCGTCACCGAGTACGACCAGTCCATGTACCTGCGCCCCAGCCGCTACGCAGAGGCCGACAAGTTCTTCGGCTTCGCCGCAACGGAATTCAGCAACTATGTCGATTCGACGACGCTGTTGGAGAAGGTGTCCTCGTGGGTGGGCACGCGGCTGAACTATGTGCCGGGATCCAGCGACCCGATCGACGGAGCGGTGGACACACTGCTCGCAGGTGCCGGCGTGTGCCGCGATTACGCCCACCTGGTGGTGGCGCTGCTCCGAGCCGTCAACGTGCCGGCTCGCGTCGTTTCGGTGTACGCGCCGGGGCTGTACCCGATGGACTTCCACGCCGTTGCCGAGGCGTACGTCGAGGGACAGTGGCGCGTCGTCGACGGCACCCTGCTGGCGCCGCGGCAGACGCTGGTGCGCATCGCCACGGGACGCGATGCCGCCGACACCGCCTTTCTGGACAACCACAAGGGTTCGATCAACCTGAACAAGCTGGCTGTGACGGCAGTCGTCGACGGCGATCTTCCCGTGGACTCGGTCGACGAATTGGTGTCAATCGGTTAGAGCGTCAGCGGTAGTTGACGAACTGCAGCGCGACGTCGAGGTCGGAACCCTTGAGCAGGGCGATGACGGCCTGCAGATCGTCGCGCTTCTTCGACGAAACCCGGATCTCCTCGCCCTGGATCTGGGACTTGACGCCCTTGGGGCCCTCGTCGCGGATGATCTTGGTGATCTTCTTGGCGTCCTCGCTGCTGATGCCCTGCTTGATCTGGCCGCTGACCTTGTAGGTCTTGCCCGAGGCCTGCGGCTCGCCGGCGTCGAAGGCCTTCATCGAGATGTCGCGTCGGATGAGCTTTTCCTTGAAGACGTCGACGGCCGCCTTGATGCGCTCCTCGGTCGAGGAGGTGATAACGACCGTCTCCTCGCCCTGCCAGGCGATGGAGGTGTCGGTGCCGCGGAAGTCGAACCGGGTGGACAGCTCCTTGGCAGCCTGGTTCAGCGCGTTGTCGACCTCTTGACGATCGACCTTGCTGACGACGTCGAACGATGAATCCGCCATTGGACTCGCTCCTCCTCGGTGGTTGGCTCGGTTTGTTATCTTGGGTACATCCTCGTTGTATCCTGCGATGCGCACCAAACCGGGTATCCGGGGGTGCAGCACAAGGCAGGTTGCCCGAGCGGCCAATGGGAGCGGACTGTAAATCCGTCGGCTAACGCCTACGCAGGTTCGAATCCTGCACCTGC
>CAVTSZ010000044.1:0-51028 GCA_963737385.1 uncultured Actinomycetota bacterium | reverse complement strand
GACAGTTCTCCTATGCCGGGTCTCTGTCGGGGTTCTTGAATCTCTCCGATGGCGTCTGGCCGGCCCTGGTCGGGATCTCGATGCGCGACGCGGGCGGCTTCGACGCCACCGCGATGTGGGGGCCGGGCGGCGGGCCGGCCTGGCAGCGCAACGATCCGACCGTCAACGTCAACCGGCTGGTGAGCAACGGCACCCGAATCTGGGTGTACTGCGGCAACGGCCGGCCCGGTGAGTTGGGTGATACCGGTCTTCCCGGCCAGGTCCTCGAGAGCATCACCCTGGACAGCAACAAGAACTTCCAGAAGGTCTACCAAGCCGCCGGCGGAAGCAACGGCGCCTTCAACTTCCCGGCCAACGGCACGCACGGCTGGGGCTACTGGGGTTCGCAGCTCGCCGCGATGAAGGGCGACATCCAGCGCACGCTCGGCGCCTGACTCGCCTCTCGATTGCCGCCGAACGTTCCTTAAGCACGAATTTTCGCCAGATTTTCGACCGCTAAGGAACGTTCGCGGGCTCGGCGCGCTAGGCCAGTCGGGTGATCTCCACGACGACGTCGAGGTCGGTTGACCCCTCACCGGAGTAGATGCCTTTGAGGGGACTGACATCGGCGTAGTCGCGGCCGACGCCGACGCTGATGTACTGCTCGTTGATGTCGGCGTCGTTGGTGGGGTCGTAGTTCCACCAGCCACCCGTCCACGCCTGCACCCACGCGTGGCTCTGCCCGTCGATGGTCTCGTCGATCTTGGCCTTCTTATTGGGATGCAGGTAACCCGAAACATAGCGCGCAGGAATACCCATGCAGCGCAACAGGATCAGCGTCAGGTGCGCGAAGTCCTGGCACACGCCCTTACCCTCGCGATGAGCGTCCAGCCCGGACGAGTGGACGCCGGTGGTGCCGGGTACGTATTCGAGTTCGCTGTGCACCCAGTTGGCCGCCGCGGTGACGGCTTCATGCGGGTCGTGGTACTTGGCGATGCGCTGTCCCACCCGATGGATCCGCTTGCTGGCGGGCGTGAAGTGCGTGGGGCCGAGCATCTCGTCGAACCGGTCGATCACCGCAGCCGAGGCCAAGTCGTCCCAGCTGATGTCGTCTTCAGGCATCTCGCCGTGGTCGGTCTCCACCACCGACGACGACGTCACCTCCAGTTCGGTATGCGGAGCGTGCAGATCGAACGCCGTCACCGCGGTGCCCCAGTAGTCGACGTAACGGTATGACCGTGTCGCAGGGACGGTTTCGACGCGGTTGAGGATGACGTTCTGCCGGGAGTCCGACCGCGGCGTCAACCGTGCCTCGTTGAACGACGCGGTCACCGGCGATTTGTATGCGTAGCCCGTCGAGTGCACTACGCGCAGCCGCCACATCAGATTTCACCCTCTTCGATGACCAGAGAGCCGTTGCGGCCCGCGTCGGTCCACGCGACCCAGGGTGCGGAGTGAAAGTACTCCAGCGCCAATGCGTCTCCGACATCAGCGCACGTCTTCTGTAAACGGGCGAGGCGCTCTTCGAGCGACTCGAGTAGCACGCCCGGACGCAGAAACTCCAACTCGCTACGGGCACGGCCGAGCAGTCGCTGTGTCTCCGCCGTCGCACCGACGCGATTGAGGGCGCGGTGACGCAGTTCGTCGAGGCTGTGCTCGGCCAGCCGAAGTGAGTACATGATAGATCGCGGGAAAAGCCGGTCGAGCAGCATGAACTCGACTACTCGGCCGGCGTCCAGCACACCCCGGTAGGTGCGTAGGTAGGTATCGTGCGCGCCCGCCGAGCGCAGCACCGTCACCCACGCCGGCGAGGACGCGCTGTCGCCGACGCGGGACAGCAGCAGTCGCACGGTCATGTCGACCCGTTCGATCGCCCGGCCCAGCACCATGAACCGGTAGCCGTCGTCACGGCTCAGCGTCGAGTCCGCCAGCCCGGCGAACATCGCCGCACGACCCTCGACGAACGACAGGAACTCGTGCGGCCCAAGACGTTTCGCCGCACGTTCACGTTCGGCCAGCGCGTTGTAGGTGGTGTTGAGGCACTCCCAGATCTCGGTCGAGGTGACTTCGCGTGCGCCGCGGGCATTCTCGCGCGCGGCTGAAATCGCCTCGACGATCGAGCAGGCGCCCTGGGTATCACGGCTGTAGGCGACGATGTCGGTCAACGACCATACGTCCAGTGACTCCTCGGGCGATTCGATGCCCAGTACGCGCAGCAGGGTCCGCGACGCCTGGTCCGGATCGACGCTGGAGTCCTCCAGAAGCTGGTGGACCGTCACATCGAGGATGCGCGCGGTGTCGTCGGCACGTTCGACGTAGCGGCCGATCCAGTACAGCGATTCGGCGTTGCGGGCCAACATTATTCGCTCCTCTTCGCGCGAGCGCTCATCGCAAGTCCATCCGCGTCTGTTGCTGTTGCTGCTGTTGCTGGCTTTGTCGCGAACCGTTGTTCGGTCGAAGGGGCTGCGATTGCTGTTGTTGCTGCTGTTGCGAACTGTCGGAACCGTTTTCGTTCTTCGCCGCCTTGGATGCCTTGGGCGCCTTGGGTAGCGAACGGACCACCTCGGCCGCGGCGAGCTCGCGGTCGGCCACCGAGGCGCGCGAGGCCAGCACCCAGGTGTCCTTGGATCCGCCACCCTGGCTGGAGTTGACCACCAGCGACCCTTCGGGCAGCGCGACCCGGGTCAATCCGCCCGGCAGCACCCAGACGTTGTCGCCGTCGTTGACGGCGAACGGGCGCAGGTCGACGTGTCGTGGCGCCAGACTGTCGTCGATCTGCGTCGGGACGGTGGACAGCTGAACCACCGGCTGGGCGATCCAGCCGCGCGGGTCGCTTCGGATCTTCCTGCTGATCGTGGCGAGTTCCTTCTCGGAGGCGTCGGGGCCGAACACGATGCCGTAGCCGCCGGAGCCCTCGACGGGCTTGATGACCAGTTCGTCCACCCGATCGAGGACTTCCTCGCGCTCCTCGTCGAGCCAGCACCGGTAGGTGTCGACGTTGGCCAACAGCGGCTTCTCGCCGAGGTAGTACTCGATGATGGTCGGGACGTACGTGTAGACCAGCTTGTCGTCGCCGACGCCATTGCCGATCGCGCTGGAGATGACGACGTTGCCCGCGCGCGCGGCGTTGAGTAGACCGGCGACGCCCAGCACCGAATGGGGATTGAACTGCATCGGGTCGAGGAAATCGTCGTCGATGCGCCGGTAGATGACGTCGACCTGGCGCTCGCCCTCGGTGGTGCGCATATACACGGTGTTGTCGCGGCAGAACAGATCGCGGCCCTCGACGAGTTCGACGCCCATCTGACGGGCGAGCAGTGAATGCTCGAAGTACGCCGAGTTGTAGACACCGGGCGTCAACACCACGACGGTCGGGTCGACCTCGTTGGAGGCGGCCGCGTTGCGCAGCGCCCGCAGCAGATGAGACGAGTAGTCGCCGACGGCCCGCACCCGGTGGGTAGCGAACAGATTGGGGAAGACGCGCGCCATCGTGCGCCGGTTCTCCATCACGTATGAGACACCCGACGGGGAGCGCAGGTTGTCCTCCAGCACCCGGAAGGTGCCCTGCGCGTCGCGGACCAGGTCAATGCCCGCCACGTGAATGCGGACGCCGTTGGGCGGGGCGATGCCCACCGCCTCGCGGTGGAAGTGCTCGCACGAGGTGACCAGCCGGCGCGGGATGACCCCGTCTCGCAGGATCTCCTGTTCGCCGTAGATGTCGGCGAGGTAGAGCTCGAGCGCCTTCACCCGCTGGATGATGCCCTTCTCGAGCCGAGACCACTCCGCTGCGGAGATCACCCGTGGTACGAGATCGAGGGGAAACGGCCGCTCCTGACCGGACAGGGAGAACGTGATTCCCTGATCGATGAAGGCACGCCCCAGAGCCTCGGCCCGGGCCGCCAGTTCGGAGGCGTCGGACGGACCAAGTTCGGCGAATATGCCCTTGTAGGGACCGCGCACGTTGCCCTCGGCATCGAACATCTCGTCAAAGGCCTTCGAATAGCTACCCAGGCTGTTGTAGCCATCGAAAACACCGTCATGGCGGACGGGCTTTGGCGGGCGGGAGCGCGACGACCGAGTGGTGTCGGCAGGCAGGGTTCGAAGACTCACCATTGACATGCTGCACCAACTATGGCGTTTCGGCAGGCCAGCACGCTCACTTTGGGCATTTACCCAATGCGCTGGTAATCTGAACCCTCGCTGCCCGCAGGTCGGGCGCCCACACAGTCTTTAGCAAACCAACCCGGATTTACGAAGGAATAACCGCGTGGCCAACATCAAGTCGCAGGAAAAGCGCATCAAGACCAACGAGCGCCGCAGACTGCGCAACAAGTCGGTGAAGTCGTCGCTTCACACGGCGGTCCGCGGATTCCGGGAGGCCGTCGAGGCCGGGGACAAGGAGAAGGCCGGCGAGCTGCTGGTCTCGACCAGCCGCAAGCTCGACAAGGCAGCCAGCAAGGGCGTCATCCACAAGAACCAGGCGGCTAACCGAAAGTCGGCGCTCGCCTCGGCGCTCAACAAGCTCTGATCGGTCAGTCCGCCGCCAGTTCGGCGACCTTCCGCACCGTCGACTCCAGCGCATAGTCGGCGTCGGCTGCGGCTCCCTTGACGTCCGCGTTCAGCGCTGCGACCAGCCGCATCGCCTCCGCGACCGACGCGCGCGACCAGCGTCGCGCCTGTTTCTGGGCCTTCTGTACCCGCCACGGGGGCATGCCAAGGTCGGAGGCCAGCCGGTACGGGTCCCCGGACAGCGGCGCCACCCTGGCGATGGTATGCACCGCCTCGGCCAACGCGTCGGCCAATACGACATGGGGTTCACCGCTCATCATCGCCCAGCGCAGCGCCTCAGCGGCGCCTGCGACGTCGCCGACGACCGCCTTGTCGGCGATGTCGAACCCCTTCACCTCGGCCTTGCCGGAGTGGTAACGACGGATTGCTGCGGCGTTGACCTGTCCGTCGGTGTCGGCGACCAATTGCGAGCACGCTGAGGCCAGTTCACGGATGTCGGAGCCGACCCCGTCGAGGAGCGCGGTGACCGTGTCGTCGTTGACCTTGACCTTCAGCGCTCGGAACTCGTTCCGGACGAAGTCGGCGCGTTCGGCGAACTTGGCGATACGGGCACACGGATGAACTTGCGCCCCAAGACTTTTGAGTTGTTCAGCGAGGACCTTTGCGCGCCCGCCACCTGAGTGCACCACGATCAGCACGGTCCCTTCCGGCAGATCCGCCGCGGCGGCGGCGATGAGCGTGACCGCGTCCTTGCCGGCTTCGGCCGCGGACTCCAGCACCACCAATCGTTCATCGGCGAACAACGACGGGCTGAGCAGTTCGGCGAGCTCGCTGGTGCTGACCTCACCGGCGCGCAGCCGGTTCACCGGGACGTCGTCGGTGCCCGCCTGCTTGCGCGCGGCGCGCAGCACCCCGGTGATGGCCCGTTCAACCAGCAGCTCTTCGTCTCCGAGCACCAGGTGCAGGCGCGAACCGTCCTCGCTCACCCCCCGATCGTGTCATGACCGCCCGACAGACCCGACACCGTCCACGCCAGCACGCACACGAGCGCTGCGGCCATGCCGATGCGTACCCACCGCCAGCGCCACGACACCACAACCGCCAGGCAGGCGGCCGCGACGGTGACGACGCCCAGCAGCCCGGAGGGCACCGAAAGCGACGCCCCGGGGACGGCCGCGGCCCACCGTGCAACACGCACCAACCACCACAGTTCAGGTCCGGTGAACCGGATCAGCAGTTCGGCGCCCGAGGGCCAGAGCTGGCACAGCGCCGCGGCCAGGGTGCCCACGACGGTGATGGGCGGGATCACCGCGGCGACGGCCAGGTTGGCCGCCACAGACACGACGCTCAAGGTGCCCGATATCCCCGCAACCAGTGGAGCCGTGACCAGTTGCGCGGCAACCGCGACACACACCGCGTCGGCCAGCGGCTTGGGCCAGCCACGGCCGACCAGTCGCCGCGACCAGACCGGGGCGATGACGACCAACGCCGCTGTGGCCGACACCGACAATGCGAAACCGAGGTCGACGGCCAGTTCCGGCGACGCGATCATCAACGCGAGGACCGTGGCCGACAGCGCGGGGATCGCTTGGCGACGACGGTGAGACGCGACCGCCAACAGGGTGATTCCGCCCATGACCGCGGCGCGCAGCACGCTGGCCGACGGCTGGACGACGACCACGAACGCGAGCAGCGCGAACGCGGCGAGCACGACGGCCACCCTCGGGCCGACCAGTCCGGCGCTCAAGAGCACCGCGCCGCACACGATGGTGACGTTGGCGCCGGACACCGCCGTCAAGTGAGTCAACCCCGATGCCCTGAACTCAGTGGTCGTCTGCTGCGACAGAGTCGACGTGTCGCCGAGGACCAGTGCTGGCAGCATCGCCGCCTGGTCGGCAGGCAACGCACCCCGCGCCGCATCGGCGAACTCTGTCCGGATTCCCTGGGCGGCCCGCTGCACCGACGCCGCTTCGCCCCACGTCGGCTCGCCCGTCGCCGACAGCACCGCGACCGTGAGGTCGTGCCGCGTCGGGCGACCGACTCGGGCGCGGAAGGCGACAGGCCGGCCCGAGGACAGGTCGACGAAGGAGGCGGCCGACGCGAAAACGACCACACCCCCGGTCATCTCGTGTCCGTCGACGTCGCTCAGCGACCCGCGGAACATGGTTCGGTTTCCGCCCAGCGCGCGCGGGCTCTCACTCGGCGCGACGATGACGGTGGCGATCGTGCCGTACCACTCGGTGATCGGATGTTGCCGCAGGGCGTCGACCCGTAGTCCGATCGCCATCGCGAACGCCGTCCCGACCACCGCGACAGCGACCACGCCCGCGCCGATGGCCCGATCACCGGCACCCTGCCCACCGCGACCACGGCTCCACCACGCTGCCGCCGCGGTGGTTACCAGCGCCACTGCCAGTGCGACGGCCAATCCGGATACCTGCCAGAGGATTCCGGCCGCCGTCACTGCCCAACCGGTCAGTGCCGCCGGCACCAGACGCAGGTCGATTCGCGTGGCGCCGGCGTCCACAGAGGTCACACATTGACGAGGTCGCGCAGCTTCTCCAGCCGCGCGGGTCCGATGCCGTCGACGTCACCGAGTTGGTCGACGTTGCTGAAACTCCCGTTGGCGTCACGCCACGCCAGAATCGAGGCCGCGGTCACCGGACCGATGCCGGGAAGGGCGTCCAGTTGCTCTGCTGTTGCACTGTTGAGGTTGACTAAACCCTCTGGTGCTGCGGCGTTTCCGGCTGTGGGCGCGGTGGCCGTCATCGAGGTGGCCGCACCCGTCTCCGGGCCGACAGAGCTGCCCATGGCGGCCGGCTGGCCGGGCGCAGGAGCGATTCCGACGACGATCTGTTCACCGTCGGCGACGCGTCTGGCCATATTCAGTCCGAGCAGGTCTGCCCCGTCGAGTGGCCCGCCTGCGCCGGCGAGCGCGTCGGCGATCCGCGCTCCCGGATCCAACGTGACCAGCCCCGGTTTGTGGACAAGGCCGACCACGCTCACCACAACGGGTTCGCCGGGCTGGGGCGCGGCGGCCTGCGGTGTCGGACTGGCTGACGAAACCATCTGTACCGGCGGCAATTTGGCCGAGACAACCGGCGGCGTTTCGTCGCGCGCCAGCGTGAACAGCGTCGCCAGCACCGCGATGACACCGACGACTCCCAACGCGATGACACCGGCCCGCCCGGGATCGGCCCGCACGGCCGCCATCCAACTCGACGCCCCGCCCGAACCGGAGTCGGGCAGCCAACGGGACAACTGCGTGTCCGGTTGGCCGTTCCCGTCCTGGTCGGTGTCGGGCTCGCTCTCTGCGCCGAGACGGCGTTGGAGACGCTCGGCCGGCAATTCCGTTCGCATGCACTGAAAGCTAGGCCCGTATTCGGACTGTTGTGGCCCGGCCCGGTGACACGCCGGGGCGTGCTGGGGATGAAATGACGGTTGTGGATAACCCAGTTGTCTACGATTGTTTGCGGGCGCCCGCGCCTACGCGTCGCCGCGGCACAGGGAGTGCAACATGGATCGTCGTGCGCCGATGATCGCCGGTATCGCGTTCGCGGCGCTGTACACCATTGCGCTGGTTATGGTTCCGACACTTCCCGGCATCGACAAACCGGGATACGACATCGTCTCGCACGTCAACGAGCACTCCGCCGCGATGCGGGCGCAAGCGCTGTTGTTGGCTTTCGGGTCGCTCGCGTTGGTGGTGTTGCTCGGATTCGCCCGTGATCGGTTGGCGGGACCGTCCGCTTACGTGTTCACCATCGGGTCGGCGGTCCTGCTCGTGCAGGTGGGGATCGCAACGTGGTTCACCGCGGGGCTGGCGCTGCATCCCGACCAACTCGGCTCGGCGACCGCGCGGACCGTCACCGACGTCGTGACCATGTGGGGTCCGATGCTGACGATCGCGGACATCATGGTGGCCGTGCCGATCCTGTCGGCGGCCAATGCGGGCCGGTTCCCGCGGTGGCTCGCGATCGTCGCCGCGGTGTTCGCGGTCGAGCAACTGATCGAAACGATCACGATCATCGGGCCGCCGGGAAGCTTCATCTCCCCTGGCGGGCCCATGAACTTCTATCTGGGCGGACCGCTGTTCATCCTGTTCTTCTTGGCGCTCGGCGTCGCTTCGTCATTGGAGCAGCAGCCCACCGATCGACCCGCCACCGTGGATGAGCCCGCCGCTGAGTGATCCGGGCGGTCGGCGTCAGAGCCGGACTCCCCGTCGCCCTTCGCGTCCCGGCCGTCGGCTGACGCGGCATCGTCCGGTGCGCCGGCAGTGTCCGCTTTGGCCTCGACGTCGTTCACCGAAGTTCGGTTCGTATCGGTATCGGAATCCGTCGCAGCGCTCCGGCTTTCGGATGGTCCGTCCGTGCGGCGCGATGTAGCGCGGGCGCCGTTTTCCGCCGGGTCGTCGATATTCGCGACCGTCGTCTTTTTCGCCGTCGACGGGAATGGATCATTGAGTGACGTGCGGATGTTGGTCAGCGCGGTGTCGACCGCGGTGACCACGAGATCGCTCGCCTCATTGACGGTTCTTCTCGCCTGCTCCACACCGGCTGCCAGCGCTGCTGCCGGGTCCCCGGATCGCGCCAGTTCCTGTGCCGCGGCGTCGGCGGTTTGGACGATGCCGGCCAGCAGCAGTTCACCCGCCTGGAACGCCACGGCCGTCGCGACGTTGATCGCCTCGACAGCCACGACCTGCAATATGTTCATGGCGCCCGTCGGGGTCGTCGGCGGGCCCACTGGCTGATTCAGGGCGCCGAGAATATTGGTGCGCCCATTCTGGACCACCTGGAGGAACTGACCCGGCGTGAGTACCGCCGCACCGACATTGATTGCTTCGACGACGGCGACATCAAGCGCATGAAATGCCTTCGGCACCACCAAGAACACGTCGTTGTTGATCAGCGGCGTTACCGCGGCGTTCGCCGGGCCGGTCACCGATGCGGCGGCAGCGCCGATCGCCCTGAGCGGCGAGCCCGTCGACGCGAGCGAGCCCAGGAACGTCGTCGGCACCTGCACCGCGGCGATCGGTACGGTGATCGCGCCCTGCACGGCATACGGGCAGATCAGGCTGCAGTACTGGAACTGATTGCGGATGAAAGCCAGTGGGATCGCCCCGAGCGCGGGCGCCGCAGCCAACTGGACCCTGTGCGCCACCGTCGGCGGCGGCTGGACTTGTGGCGGAGACACCAGGACCGCGGCAGCAAGAGTCCCCGCGACGCAAAGTCCAGCAACGACGGACGAACGAGTATGCGCGCGCATATCGACCCCCATGCGGTTGTGTTCGCAGTACGCACTACTGACACGGTTGGCGCGACCGAAAGGTTCGAATCCCCACAAAGTTTGCCGGCGCTACGTTTTTTGGCCGGAACGTTGTCCAGACGGCGGTTCGAGCGAAAGGCCGCGGGCGTCATCGGGGACCTTTGGTGCGCTGAGTTCCGGTGTTTCGCCGGTGCGCTCGGCGCCCGTTGGTGTCGCCTTCTCCAAGAACCGCAGCAACTCGACCGGGAACGGCAGCACCAGGGTGGAGTTCTTCTCGGCAGCCACCTCCACGACGGTCTGCAGGAGGCGCAATTGCAGCGCCGCGGGCTCCTCGGACATCACCTCGGCCGCCTGCGCGAGTTTCTCCGACGCCTGCAGTTCGCCGTCGGCGGTGATGACGCGGGCCCGGCGCTCGCGCTCAGCCTCGGCCTGTCGTGCGATCGACCGTTTCATCGAGTCGGGCAGCACGACGTCCTTTATCTCGACGCGGTCGATGTGGATGCCCCAGCCCAAGGCGGGGCTGTCGATCAGCAGCTCAAGGCCCTGGTTGAGCCGCTCGCGGTTGGAAAGCAGATCGTCCAGATTGCTCTTGCCGATGATGGATCGCAGCGATGTCTGCGCCACCTGGCCGATGGCCGACATATAGTCCTGCACATCGACCGCCGCGCGCACGGGGTCCTCCACCTTGAAGTAGATGACGGCGTCAACCCGCACTGTCACGTTATCGCGGGTGATGCCGTCCTGGGCGGGCACGGGCAACGTGATGATCTGCATATTCACCTTGTGCAGGCGATCCGCGATGGGAATGAGCCACGTCAGACCGGGTGGCCGGACGCGGCTCTGGACACGGCCGAATCGAAATACCACGCCCCGTTCGAATTGCTTGATGACGCAGATGTTGCTTGTTGCCAGCCAGATCACGCTCAGCGCAGCTGCCCCGGCGATGGTGAGTGTGTAGAGGGCGCTCATGGTGTTCTCCTCGACGGATAAACCCGCCGCAGGCCTCCGGCCCAGCGGGCCTTATAGATCGATTGTCGTCCCCCACCCGCCGCTTCGCCAGCAGACCCAGTCGATTTCGACGCGGGCCCCGGCCGCCAGACCCGTGACGCCGACACAGGTACGCGTGGGCAGGCGATCGGAGAACCACGCCGCGTAGGCCGCGTTGAAGGCTTCGTAGTCGTCCCAGTCGAGGAGGTAGGCGCGGACCTGCACGACATCGCCCACCGTCCCGCCGCACAATTCGGTGACGCGCCGCAGGTTGTGCAGGACCTGATCGGTCTGGGTGGCGACGTCCGGTCCGACCAGGGACCCGGTGATGTCGGTGGGCATCTGACCTGTGACGTACAGCGTCGGCCCGGCCGCGGTGGCATGGGCGAACGGCGCAACGGCCGGCGGCACGCCGTCGTCCGGGGTGAACGTGAAAGCGCGAATTCCTGTGCCGCTCATACCGGCATTAAAGTCCGGCCGCCGAACCGGCGTCACGTGGCCCGGTCAACGGGAAGCCGCCCCGGACCGCCCGGCGCGCGTGGCAGGCTGGCTCCCAAGCTGCGACGACGGAGGCTCGATGACGTCCACGATCGAAAGTGACCTGCGCGAGACTCGTACCCCCGCGGGCGTCCTGCGTTATTACGACACCGGTGCAGGACGCCCACTGTTGTTCCTGCACGGCTCGGGTCCCGGTGTGACCGGCTGGCGCAACTTCCGTGGCGTTCTGCCCACCTTCGCCGCACAGTTCCGTTGCCTGGTGCTCGAGTTTCCCGGTTTCGGGGTCAGCGACGACTTCGGCGGCCACCCGATGCTCACCGCGCAGGGCGCGGTGGCCTCGTTCCTGGACGAACTAGAGGTGGATCAGGTCGACATCGTCGGGAACTCGATGGGAGGCGGCGTAGGCATAAACTTCGCCATCCAAAACCCGGCCCGGATCGGTCGGCTGGTGACCATTGGCGGGATCGGCACGAATGTCTTCAGCCCCGGGCCAAGCGAAGGCATCCGGCTGCTTCAGGAGTTCACCGAGCAGCCCACCCGTCAGAGACTTGTCGACTGGCTGAACTCGATGGTGTACGACCCGTCATTGGTGACCGACGAGTTGATCGAAGAACGCTGGGCGCTGGCCACCGACCCACCCACGCTGGAAAGCGCGCGCCGCATGTATGGCAAGGCCGCCTTCGCCGCGATGATGACCGCGATGCGGGCTTCAGATGCTCCGATGCCGTGGGCGATGATGCACAAGGTTGCGGCGCCGACATTGCTGACTTGGGGCCGCGATGACCGGGTCAGCCCCCTTGACATGGCGCTGGTCCCGATGCGCACGATCCCCAACGCCGAACTGCATGTGTTTCCCAACTGTGGGCACTGGGCGATGATCGAAGCCAAGGATGCGTTCGAAAGCACGGTGCTCGGATTCTTGACCCGCTGAGCTCTCAGCGCTGGGTGCTCCCGGCATCAACCGGCAGTGAGACGGCGGTGATGAAACGGGCCTCATCTGAGGCGAGGAAGAGGCACGCGTTGGCGACGTCGACGGCTTCGACCCATGGGATCGGCAACATGTTCATCGAACACGCCGCCTCGGCGAACTCCTCGCGGCTGACGTGCTCGAGATCCGGCCTGAACGCGCTGCGGACATGGTCGTTCTGGATCATCGGCGTGTCCACGTTGGTCGGATGCACGGTGTTGACCCGGATGTTATGTGGTGCGAGCTCATTGGCGAGGGTACGCATGAGTCCGACGACACCATGTTTGGCGGAGGTATAGTGCGCCACGCCAACCAAACCCCGCAGGCCCGCGATGGAGCTGATCAGGATCATCGACCCCGATCCGCGCTCGATGAGATGCGGAGCCGTGGCGCGACAGGTCCGCCAGACACCGGTCAGGTTGATATCCAGCATTGTCTGCCAGGCGATCTCGGTGAGTTCGGTGGCCATCGCGCGCGACGTGATCCCCGCTGTGGCGCAGACGACGTCGAGTCCGCCGAGCTGTTCGACACCGCGGTCGGTCGCTCCCTGCACGGCGGCGGTGTCGCGGACGTCGACAACCTCAGCGACGATCCGGCCGCCCGCCTCGGACACCAGCCTGACCGTCTCGTCGAGATCGGCCCGCGTGGCGTGCGGCACGACGACGGTCTCGACCGGACCGCAGATGTCGAGCGCGATGATGTCGGCGCCCTCCTGCGCGAACCGCACCGCCTGCGCCCGCCCGATGCCCCTCGCCGCCCCGGTGATCAAGGCGACCTTGCCCTGCAGTCGGCCCATGGTCATACCTTCTGCGTCAAGCCGGCGTCGACCACGATTTGGGTTCCGGTGATGTAGCGGCCTTCTTCGGAAGCGAGGAACACCACGGCGTTGGCGATGTCGACGGGCTCGACCCATCCCACCGGTAACAGGTTGCGCGCCTTGAGGACTTCGGCGGCGTCGGCTGCCGTCGGGTTCGGCACGTCTGGACAGAGACGTCGAAACGTCGCCTCGTTGAGCACCATCGCGGTGCCTACCGCCCCCGGATGAACGGTGTTGACCCGAATTCGCTGCGGACCCAGTTCGTTGGCCAGCGCCCGGGCAAGGCCGACCAGCGCATGCTTGCTGGCGGTGTAGTGGGCGGTGTTGGCGGTACCGCGTAATCCGCTGGTGGAGCTGATGATCACCACCGATCCCCCGCTCTCGCCGATGTGTGGCACCGCCGATTTCACGGTGTGGAACACCCCGGTCAGGTTGATGCCCAGCGTGTTCTGCCAGGTTTCGTCGCTGAGCTCCCATGTCAGTGCACCTGCGGTGTGCACACCGGCGTTGGCGACGACGACATCGAGCCGGCCCAATTCGCCGACGGCGGCGTCGATCGCCGTGCACATCGCGTCGGCGTCGCGCACGTCGGCCATCGCGGCCACGCATCGCCGACCTCGATCGCGCACCTGTGTTGCGGTGCCGTGCAATTCGTCGGCGACCTCGGCGGCATCCAGAGCGATCACATCCGCACCTTCATCGGCGAACCGTTGGCAGTGCACGCGTCCGGTTCCCCTGGCGGCACCGGTCACGACGACCACCTTGTCGTGAAGTCCCGACATCACGGTGCCTTCAAGAGGGTGAACCCCTTGTAGCCCGCGTTGACGACCTCGTTGCAGATGTCGAGGTAGGCAGCGAACCCACCGATGAAGAGCATGAAAACGCGTGGCTTACCAGGCACATTCGCCCCCAGATACCAGGAGTTCGCCCTCGTGAACAGCGACGCGTCCGCCCGACGGTTCAGTTCGGCGTTCCAGTTCTCGACGGCGTCGGCCGTCGCCTCGATGGCGGTGTGACCGTGGTCGTCGAGATAGGTGATGGCATCGGCGATCCAATTCACGTGGGCTTCTGCATGCAGCACCATATTGGCCAGCACGGCGGGGGCACCGGGGCCGGACACCAGAAACAGATTCGGGAAATCGTCGACACACAATCCGAGATATGTGCGCGGTCCGTCGGCCCAGTCGTCGCGCAACCTCTGCCCGTCGCGCCCGACGATGTCAATCTTGGCCAAGGCTCCCGTCATCGCGTCGAACCCGGTGGCGAGCACAATCGCATCGATATCGAAACGTGCGTCGGAGGTGTTGATACCCGTGGTGTCGATGGACTCGATAGGTGTCCTGCGCACGCTGACAAGTTCGACGTACGATCGGTTGAAAGTCTGAAAGTAGTTGGTGTCGGTACAGATTCGTTTGGTGCCGATCGGGTGGTCGGTCGGAATCAGCAGATCGGCTACTTCGGGATCATCGATGACGGCGCGGACCTTTTCCTCGTAGAACCTGCGGGCCTCGTCGTTGGCATCCATGTCGGTCAACTGGTCGCTGAATGTCTTGGAGAACAACACGCCGCCGAGCTCCCAGCGCTTTTCGAAGGCAGCCCTGCGCTCCTCGGCGGTGGCCTCCATCGTCAGCTTGGGATGCGCGATGTGCGGCGAGCCGCCGCCGCTGCGCCACGACAACCGCCGTCGCTCGTCGTAACCAGCCTTGTAGTCGGCGACGTCTTCGTCGGTCAGTGCCCGATTGCCCGCAGGCACACTGTAATTCGGGGTCCGCTGGAAGACGACAAGCGAGTCCGCCGCCTCGGCGATGATCGGTATCGACTGGATGCCGGACGATCCGGTGCCGATCACCGCGACGCGCTTGCCCCTGAAGTCGACGGCCTCCTCCGGCCAGTGCGCGGTGTGGTACACCTCGCCTGCGAACGTGGCCAGGCCCGGGAAGTCAGGTGTCAGCGCCGCCGACAGCGGTCCCGTCGCCATCACGCAGAACCGTGCGATCACCGTTTCGCCGGTGTCGGTGGTCACCGCCCAGTGCAATGCCTGCTCGTCGAGGACTGCCGACGTGACGCGGGTATTGAAGGTGATTCCGTCGCGCAGGTCGAGTTCGTCGACGACCCAGTTCAGGTACCGCAGGATCTCGGCCTGTGTCGCATACTTCTCGCTCCACGACCATTGCTGTTGCAGCTCGTCGGAGAACGAATAGCAGTAGTCGACGCTCTCCACATCGCAGCGCGCACCGGGATATCGGTTGAAGTACCAGGTGCCGCCGACCTCTGGCGCAGCCTCGAATAGCCGGGTCGTCAATCCCAGAGAGCGCAATTTGTGCAAGGCATAGATTCCGGCGAACCCTGCGCCCACGACGACGACGTCCACGTCTGCCTCGTTGCTCACGACCACACGGTAAGTCGTTGCGCGCGTCGAACCGGGCGGTTTCCCGGTGACCGGACCCTCGACATCCCGTCTCCCGGATATCGGGCCGCCACCGTCCGCACCGGGCGCCGGGGCCCAACACTGACCCGCATGGCCATAGCTGACGTGGATCTCGACGGACAACTGCATCGCATCGACTGGCCGCCGCAGTCCACACTCGTCGACGTGATGGTGGCGGCGGGCATCGACGTGCCCTACGCGTGCCGCGAAGGGCGGTGCGGCGCATGCGTGTGCAGCGTCGTTTTCGGTGTAGTCGACATGGCGCTCAATGATGTGCTCGAACCCGAGGATCGTCAGGCCGGCCTCATCTTGGCCTGCCAGTCCAGACCCGCATCAGACACGGTGCACATCGAATTTTGAAAGCCGATCGTTCCGCTGATCGGGATTGGCTGCGGCACGACGACGATCTGCGGTACACCATGAATCAAGCCCACAGAGTAAGGACGACACATGACCGAGCGGGTAATCGACCGGGTGATGGAGATGGCCGGCCAACTGCGCGAGCAGGGCGCCGAGGCCGAGAAGATCGGCCAGCTCACTGACCAGACAACCAAGGCCATGAAGGCGGCGGGCAACATCCGGCTGCTTCAGCCGACCAAGTACAGCGGCTACGAGGTCCATCCGCGCGAGTTCGCCGAGACCGTGATGGCGACGGCGTCGCTGGATCCCGCTGCGGGATGGGTCAACGGCGTCGTCGGCGTGCACCCCTACCAGCTGGCCTACGCCGATCCTCGGGTGGCTGAGGAAATCTGGGGCTCCGACGTCGACACCTGGGTCGCGTCCCCCTATGCACCGCAAGGCGTGGCCAAGCCGGTCGACGGCGGCTACATCTTCAACGGGCGCTGGCAATTCAGCTCAGGCACCGACCAATGCGAGTGGATCATCCTCGGCGCGATGCTTGGCGACGCCGACGGCAAACCACTGATGCCGCCGCAGATGCTGCACATGATCCTGCCGCGCAAGGACTACGAGATCGTCGAGGATTCCTGGAACGTGGTCGGCCTGCGTGGCACCGGATCCAAGGACGTCATCGTGCGCGACGCCTTCATCCCCGACTACCGGACGATGGACGCCACCGAGGTGATGGACGGCACCGCCCAGCGCAAGGCCGGGATGACGTCGACGCTGTACCTGATGCCGTGGTCGACGATGTTCCCGCTGGGCATCACATCCGCGGTGGTCGGTATCGCCGAAGGCGCACTCGCCGCCCACCTGGATTACCAACGTGACCGCGTCGGCGCCTACGGGGCAGTCAAGGACGACCCGTACGTCATGTACGCCATCGGCGAGGCCGCCGCCGATATCAACGCCGCCCGCCAGGAACTGCTGGCCAACGTCGACCGGATCTACGACATCGTCGACTCCGGTGCGGAGGTGTCATTCGAGGACCGTGCCGCCGGGCGCCGGACGCAGGTGCGCGCGGCGTGGCGCGCGGTCGCCGCGGTCGACCAGATCTTCGCCCGATCCGGAGGCAACGCGTTGCGGATGGACAAACCGCTGCAGCGGTTCTGGCGCGACGCACACGCCGGCCTGGCCCACGCGATCCACATTCCCGGCACGCCTTATCACGCGTCGGCACTGAGTTCGTTCGGTGTTGACCCCGAGGGTCCGCTGCGGGCGCTGATCTGACAGATGAGCCTTCTCAAAAGCCTCGGCTACATCACCGTTGCGGCCAGCGATATCGACCGATGGCGTCAGTTCGCTTTCGGCGTCCTGGGATTCGCCGAAGGCAACGGCCCCGATCCGTCAGCCCTGTACCTGCGGATGGATGAGCGGGCGGCGCGCATCATCGTCGTACCCGGCGACGTCGACCGGGTTCTGACGGTCGGCTGGGAAGTGCGTGACCACGCCGCGCTGGAGGAAGTCAAAGCCAACCTGGACGCCGCCGGTGTCGTGTTCAAGGAGCTGTCCGCGGCCGAGGCCGACGAGCGCCGGGTCGAGGAAGTGATCACCTTCTCCGATCCTGCGGATACGACGCTGGAGGTTTTCCACGGCGCGGTGCTCGACCACAGTCCGGTGATCACCCCGTTCGGCGCGCGGTTCGTCACGGGCGACCAGGGGCTCGGCCACGTGGTGATGCCTGCGATGGATGCGAATGGTCTGTTCGACTTCTACACCGGCGTCCTGGGTTTCCGCTCGCGCGGAGCTTTCCGGGTGCCTGCGCCGCCCGAATTCGGTCCGATACGTGTGCGATTCCTCGGTATCAACGAGCGGCACCACAGCCTGGCCATCTGCCCGGCGATGAACCAGGACAAGCCCGGTGTCGTCCACGTCATGGTGGAAGTCGACAGCCTCGACGCCGTCGGGCAGGCGCTGGACCGCGTCAACTCGGAAGGATTCCAGCTCTCCTCGACGCTAGGCCGCCACACCAACGACAAGATGGTGTCCTTTTACGTCCGCGCGCCCGGCGACTGGGACATCGAGTTCGGCACTGACGGCATGCGAGTCGACGAAAGGTATTACACCGCAGAGGAAATCACCGCCGACAGCTACTGGGGCCACCAGTGGATGGGCGAACCGCCTGCGGCGATGCGGATCTAGCCGATGGATACCGACGTCTACCCCAAATCCGTATGAGCAGATCGAGAGTTGGGATTTCGAAGCCGATGTCGTGATCGCGGGGTACGGCATCGCCGGGGCGGCCGCGGCGGTCGAGGCCGCCTCGGTCGGTGCCGACGTCCTCGTCCTCGAACGCACCGGAGGGTGGGGCGGCGCGGCCGCCATGGCGGGCGGGTTCATCTACCTCGGTGGCGGCACCGGAATCCAACAAGCCTGCGGTTTCGACGATTCCGTCGACAACATGGCCGCATTCCTGAACGTGGCGATGGGACCCGGCGCCGACGCGAACCGCATTGGCGACTACTGCGCAGGCAGCGTTGACCATTTCGACTGGCTGGTGCAATGCGGCGTCCCCTTCAAGCCGGTGTTCTGGGGTGAGCCGGGCTGGGAGCCGCCCGGCGACGAGGGGCTGATGTTCACCGGCGGCGAGAACGCTTTCCCGTTCAACACCATCGCCAAACCCGCTCCGCGCGGGCACATTCCGCAGATGTCCAACAAGAAGCGCGGGCGAAGCCAGCGCCGGCTACATGCTGATGAAGCCGCTCGTCGATACCGCCACCTCGTTGGGAGTGCGGGCGGTGTACGACGTCCATGCCTCGTCGTTGATCGTGGCATCCGACGGCCGCGTCGCCGGACTGGTGGCCCGTCAGTACGGAAAGTCCGTTGCGATCCGGGCGAAACGTGGCGTTGTCCTAGCCGCGGGCAGCTTCGCGTACAACGACGCGATGCTCACGCAGTACGCGCCTCGGCTCGTGGGGCGTCCCGCCGCATCGATCGAACAGCATGACGGACAAGCGATCCGGATGGCCCAGGCGCTCGGCGCCGACCTGGCACACATGGACGCCACCGAGGTGGCATTCCTGATCGACCCGCAGCAGACGGTCCGCGGGATCCTCGTCAACGGGCGCGGACAGCGCTATGTACCCGAGGACATGTACTCGGGCCGGATCGGACAGCTCACGCTGTACCACCAAGACGACACCGCGTATCTGATCATCGACGGCGACGCGCAGGACGAGGCGATGGCCGCGACGTCGCCGACACCATTCCTCAAGCGTCCGGCCACGTGGGTGTGCGAGTCGGTTGCCGACCTCGAAGCCGAGATCGGCCTACCCACCGGCACACTGCAAGCCACGGTCAGTGTCTACAACGACAACGCAGCACGCGGCGAGGATCCGTTGCTGCACAAGAAGGCCGAATGGCTGAAGCCCATCGGCACACCCGTCGGCGCGATCGATCTACGGGCCAGCTGCGCCGGTTTCACACTCGGCGGGCTGCAGACCACGCTGGACTCAGAGGTGCTGCACGTCAGCGGCGCGCCGATTCCCGGCCTGTATGCCGCGGGTCGCTGCACCGCGGGTGTCGCCGCCTGGGGCTACGCCAGCGGAATCTCGCTGGGTGACGGCAGCTTTTACGGCCGTCGCGCCGGCCGCGCTGCAGCCAAGGGCTGACGCTCCCCTCGTTCGTCCACCCAATCTCACGTTCTGGCGGAGAAGCGCGAGTGAATCGCGCCATTCGGTCGATCTCGGCGCACCGCCGCACGCTGCCGATTCCCGGAAGAACGTGACAGCCGCCACATCAGTATGCTACAAATAGGCATATTCCTATTAGTCATATAGCCGCGAGGAGGCGTCATGACCACCCCCGTCGAAACCCCGAGTGCCGTCATCGATCGGGTGTCGCTGGTGTTAGACGCCTTCGACGGACCGGGACGACTGAACCTGGCTCAGATCGTGCGCCGCACGGGCCTGCCCCGGTCATCGGCGCACCGGATGCTCGAGCGGTTGGTTGCGTTGCGCTGGCTGCGCCGCAATGGACGCGATTACGAGCTGGGGATGCGGCTCGTCGAACTCGGCTCACTGGCCGTGCACCAGGACCGGCTACACCGCGCCGCGATGCCCCTGCTGCATGATCTGCACCGTGCGACGGGGCTGGTGGTGCATCTGGCGATCCTCGACGGCTCCGACGTGGTCTACCTGGAGAAGATCGGCGACCAGATGATGGCGGCGATACCCACCCGGGTGGGCGGCCGCCAGCCCGCGCATTGCGCGGCGGTCGGCAAGGCGATGCTGGCCTACCGAGAAGACAGTGATCAGGCCGACGTCATCGATCTGGGCACGCGAAAGACCAGGTATTCGATCAGTACGCCGACACAGCTGAGCGCCGAACTGGCCAATGTTGCGGCCCGTGGTGTCGCTTTCGATCGCGAGGAGTCGGTGCCCGGATTCGGTTGTGTCGCAGCGCCGATCGGTGCTCCGGGGGAAGCCGTCGCGGCGGTGTCGGTGTGTGGCCCCATGAGCCGGATGGCGTTCGACCAGCGCCTGGCCGCACCCGTGCGCATGACGGCGATGGGTATCTGGCGCGACATCGAGGACGGACCGCGCCGGGTGGCGCCGACCCTGCAGCAGGCACGACCACTGCGCAGCGCGGTACGGCCGGTCCGCGAGCTGCAATACGCATGAACCTGGATCCCCAGATCGCGGGAATCATCGACGCGCTCGACTCGGGATTCCCGCCCGTGCACACGATGACCGGCCCACAGGCCCGCGCGACGATCCGGTCCCGCTTCGTCGCGCCGACGGCTCCCGAAGAGGTCGGCGAGGTTCGTGACACGTCCGTGCGAGGGCCGGGAGGTGGCATCGCCGTGCGGATATACCGGCCGGCGGCGATGCCGGGTCCGGTGCCGACCCTGGTGTACGCCCACGGCGGCGGCTTTGTGTTCTGCGACCTGGACAGTCATGACGGCCTTTGCCGTGCATTTACGAATCTGATTCCTGCCGTGATCGTTTCGGTGGCTTACCGGCTCGCGCCAGAACACCCGTGGCCGGCAGCCGCCGAGGATGTTTTCGCGGTAGCCCAGTGGGCGGCCCGCAACGCCGATGCGCTCGGCGGCGATGCAAGCCGGATCGTCGTCGGCGGTGACAGCGCGGGCGGCAATCTCGCGGCTGCCGCGGCGTTGATGGCCCGCGATCTCGGAGCACCTACGCTTGCGGCCCAACTGCTGCTCTATCCGATGATCTCTCCGACCTTCGACACGGAGTCATACCTGAAGTACGGCGAGGGTTTCTACAACCCACGTAATGCCTTGCAGTGGTACTGGGACCAGTACGTGCCCTCCCGCGCCGACCGTGAACATCCTTATGCCGCACCGCTGAACGCCGACCTGCGCGGGTTGGCGCCGGCGGTCGTCGTCACCGCCGGCCACGATCCTCTGCGGGACGAGGGATTTGCGTTCGGCGATGCGCTGGAGCGCGCTGGAGTCACAACGACTCGCCTCAACTACCACGGCAGCATCCACGGATTCATGACGATGCCCATGCTGGACCTTGCTCAGGAAGCGCGCAAGGAAGTGTGCGGACACTTGGCCGCGCTCTTCGTCGGGACGTCTCGTGGCTGACGTCTACGTCGTCGACCGGGTGGTGACTCGACCGGGCTGCGCCAAGGACTTCATCGACTGCTATCTCGCCGAGTACGCCCCCGGTGCCCGTGAACGTGGAATGTCGTTGCGGGACATACTCGTCAGTCCGCCGATCTGGTTTGCCGACCAGAGCAATACCGTCACGATCACCTGGACGCTTCCGGACGCGAAGGCATGGTGGGAAATGACGTGGAAGGGCAGGCCCGACGCCAGCATCGGGCAATGGTGGGACGGTGTCGGCGGGCTCGTCTCCGAGCGGACCCGCAGCGTTGCGGCCGCGCCGAACGACATCGACACGCTCTGCGATGTTTAGCGTCACCCGGCTGATTCATCTGGCGCCGAACACGGATGCGCCTGCCCTCGTCGCGGAGCTACGGGCCACCGCTGAAGCCTCAGAAGCCCAACGTGTTCTCATCGAGCGAACGTTGCCCGGCGTCCGCAACGGTGGCGACATCCTCATGAATGTGCGATTTCGGAGTTCCGACGACTGGGCGACGGTCGCCGGGCGATTCGCCACGGCACTCGCGACTCCGGCAATCACCCACATCGACGGCGCTGAATACCGTGGTGTCGCCTGCGAAACCGAGACAAGCAAGCGGGCCACCGTCTTTCGGACGCTGCTCCTGCGGGTGGCCCCTGATACCGATGACACCGAGGTCGAGAGGTTCGAAGCCGACCTGCGACTGCTGCCACGCTACGTTCGCACCATCACCTCATGGCAGCTCAGCCGTGTCGAAAGCGCGATCGGCGCATCACCGTGGACGCATGTCTTCGAACAGGAATTCACGGATGTCGAGGGCCTCGTGGGTCCTTATCTGATGCACCCGATCCACTGGGCCTACGTCGATCGGTGGTTCGACCCCGAATGCCCTGAGGTCATCGTCCGCGATCGGGTCTGTCACAGCTTCTGCGATGTTGGCGCGTCGTGGTCGACCTAGATACCGCCGGGCAGAATATTCGGGTTGGCCGTCGCGGGCGGTTCCAGCGGAGGAAGCACCGTGGCGCCGTCCAGGCTGTGCACCGGTAGCTGCACGGACCACGGGTAGTGCAGGCTGAATGCGACCAGGCCGGTGCGTTCAGCGGCTGGACGGTGGCACATCGCCAGCACCGTCTCAGCCAGATACTCCACCGGTTCAGTCGGAAAGCTCTCCGGGATCAGCTGTGACGCACCAGGTGTGCGCACCGCCGTGGAAGGCCCCACGCAATTGACCGCGATGTTGGCATCGAGCAATTCGGCCGCGATGCCCTGCGTGAACCGATGCAATGCCGCCTTCATCGACGCGTAGACCACGTCCCCGGAGGTCTTGTTGTATTCGCGGTACGGCCGCATCGGCGCCACTCCAGTCACCGACCCGATGTTGACGATCCAGCCCGCTCCTTGCTTGCGCATATGCGGCACCGCCGCCTTGGTGAGCACGAACGGTACGCGCACGTAGTGCTCCACAGTGCGTTCGAAGGTGTCGAGCGACATGTCCTCGACCATCGAATAGTCGGCGAAACCCGCATTGTTGACCAGGATGTCGAGGCGACCCGTGGTGTCGAGCACCCGTTGCACGAGGTCGTCGCGCTTGTCGGGACTCTCGAGGTCGGCCGCGATACCAATCGCCTTGCCCCCCGCTGACTCGATCAGCTCGATGGTTTCACCGATGGTGCCGGGGAGGGCGGCGGACGATCCCCAACGCACGGACGGCGACGGCTCGTGTGAGCGCGCCGTCACCACCACGGTCGCACCCTCCGCGGCCAGCCGTTGCGCGATCGCCCGGCCGATCCCCCGGCTGCTGCCCGTGACCAAAGCCGTCTTCCCGCTGAGCAACTGCCTCACGAGAGCTCGAAGTGGCCTTCGATCGGCGCCCGGTGCTCATGCCAGAGGTCGACCAGCCGGTACGGCGTCGCCACCACCACTCGCCCCGACCCGGATCGGTAGTAGGTATGCGCATTCGGCGTATGACACCACACCGTGCGGGCCATCGCCTGGTCAATGCCGCTCACGTATTCGTCGTGGGCATGCGGTGTGACTTCCATGGTCTTGGCGCCGCGCAGCGCCATCAGTTGCAGGCACTCGACGACGTAATGTGCCATAACCTCCATCGAGAAGTTGGCGCCCGCACCGTGACCGGGGCTGTAGTTCGGTGCCGAGTTGATGAACAGGTTGGGGAATCCGGGTACGGTGCCACCGCGGTAGGCGCGCGGACTGTCGCCCCACACGTCGGCGAGCTTCTGCCCACCCCTACCGCGAATGTCGATCGTGGACAAGAAATCCAGGTGGTACCCGGTGGCATAGATGATCACGTCGAGGTCGATCTGCCGACCATCCGCGGTGACAATGCCGCTTGCGTTGACGACCGCCGGCTCACTCGCCTCCACGTCGACGTGATCACGGGTCAGTGCCGCGTAGTAGCCCCCGGGGTCACGGATGATGCGCTTGCCGTAAGGCGCGAAGTCGGGCGTGACCTTCTTCGCCAGTTCACTACCTGCACCGAAGGTCCGGTCGATGTAGTCCAGGCACATCTGCAGCAACACGTCGTTGGCCGCCGAGATGGACAGGTGGTCCGCGGCCCATTCCGGATCCTGCAGGATCACCGGGTAGTTGTTGTCCGCTGTGCCCCAGTACGACTTCAACCGATTCCACTTCGCGTAGTAGGGCACGTGACGCCCCAGATAGCGACGGAACTCCGGAACGTCATCGGTCAACCTCTTGCGGGGGGCCACCCAGTGCGGCTGACGCTGGAACACCGTGAGGTGTTCGACCTCGTCGACGCACGTGTCGATGATCTGCACCGCGGTGCAACCGGCACCGATGACGGCAATCCGCTTACCAGTGAGGTCCAGTACGGAGTCCCACTGGGCCGAGTGAATGCTGGTGCCAGCGAACGTTTCCCGACCCGGCACATCAGGCCAGCGCGGCCGGTTGAGATAGCCAGCGGCGGTGACGACCACACGCGCGTAGCTGACATCGCGATTGCCTTCGGCGTCCACCGAGTTGATCTGCCATTCCAGACGGTCGTCGTCCCACCACAGCGCCTCGACCTCAGTGCGGAACCGGGTGTGATCGCGCAAACCGTACTTGTCGGCCAGCGACACGAGGTAGGCGTGATACTCCCCGCCCTGCGGGTAGTAGCTCGTCCACTCCGGATTCACATCGCGCGACAGCGAGTAGTACGCCGATGGTGTGTCGACGCCGATCCCGGGGTATGTGGTGGTCAGCCAGGTGCCCCCGACCTCGTCGTTGCGGTCGTAGACCTCGAACGCGACTCCCGCATCGGCAGCCGCAAGTGCAGTGATCATCCCGGCCAGCCCCGCACCGATGATTGCCACGGTCAACGTTTCGGGAACCGGCGTCGTGCGCGGCAGCGTCGGTTGCGACAGCTGGAAGCCGCCCTGTTCGAGCAACAGCGGGACAAACTCTTCGTCGACCTCAGAGCCCAATGCAACCGGCAGCAGCCGCCTGAAGAGCCAGGGGTCATCGGCGGCCAGCGCACCGTCGGACCGCGGCCGTTCGAGCGCCTCGACCACAGCCGACACGAGCGCTTCCCCTGTGTCGGGGTCGGTGACACCCGCGCGTTCGGGTGGGTCGGGAACGTGGGAGATCGCCGGCCCGAACCGATCGATCACCGTTGCGTCGCCAGTGAGCTGAGCCAACACCGCGACGAGCACGCCGGGGTCGGCCTGGCGCAAATTGGCCCGCAGTTCATGCGGATCAACGTCGTTGAAAGCCGTCGTCGTTTCGGCATCAGTCGTCACGACAGTCGAGTATCGAGGCGTTGGCCAGCGACAGCGAGGCGACTGTCTACTGAGCGGGACACGTCTCGGTGCCGATGCCTCGGGGCTGCCTACGCTTCGGCGATGCAACGGGTCCACTACGACGCTGACCACCGCGCCTTCGCCGAACTGGCAGGTGATTTCGCGGCCAAGGAGGTCGCACCCCACATCGCCGGATGGGAACTCGACGGCATCATTCCCCGTGAGTTGTTCGCCAAGGCCGGTGCCGTCGGGCTGCTCGGCTTCGCCGCCGACGAACGCTTCGGCGGAGTCGGCACCCGTGACTTCCGCTACAACCAGATCCTGATCGAAGCGTTCATGGATGCCGACTGCGGTGCGGTTGGACTGAGTTTCGCCGTCCACAACGACATCTGTCTGCCGTACCTGGCAGAACTGGCCAGCCCCGAGCAGCAGGACCGGTGGCTACCCGGCTTCGTGAGCGGTGATCTGATCGCGGCCATCGCCATGACCGAGCCCGGCGCCGGATCCGACGTCGCCGCCATCCGCACATCCGCCGTCGACGCCGGCGACCACTTCGTCGTCAACGGCGCCAAGACGTTCATCACCAACGGGCAGAACGCAGACTTGGTCATCGCAGCGGTGCGCACCTCGCCCGACCGCCACCGTGGCCTGACCCTGCTGGTGCTCGAGCGCGGTATGCCCGGTTTCGCGCGCGGCCGCAACCTGGACAAGCTGGGACTGCATTGCCAGGACACCTCGGAGCTGGTGTTCACCGACGCGATGGTCCCCAAGAGCAATGTGTTGGGTGAGGTCGGCCGGGGATTCGCCGACATGATGAAAAATCTTCCGCAGGAACGTATGCAGATCGCCGTTGGCAGCTTGGCGCGCGCCCGCGCAGCGTTGCGTTGGACCGTCGACCATGTGCGCGAGCGCACCGCGTTCGGGAAACCGATCGGCGCGCTGCAGAACACCCGCTTCATGCTGGCCGACGTGACCACCGAGGTATCGGTCGCCGAGGCGTTCATCGACCGGTGCGTAATCGAGCTCAACGCGGGTCGGCTGTCGCCCGCCGACGCCGCGAAGGCCAAGCTTTGGGCAACGGAGATGGAGTTCCGCTGCCTTGACTCCTGCCAACAACTGTTCGGCGGCTACGGCTACATGCGCGAGTATCCGATTGCCCGCTCGGCGATCGACGCTCGGGTGACGCGGGTATACGGCGGTACGTCGGAGATCATGCGCGAGATCATCGGCCGCGACCTTGCGCTGGTGCCGAAAGACTGAGGACGACGATATGCAGGTCCGTAGCCATTCACTGGGCGACATCCCCCGCCGGTCGGCCCACCGTTGCCCCGACAAGACCGCGGTTGTCGACGGCGCAGTCAAGTTGACGTTCGCTGAATTCGATGAACTGGTCGACCGGGCCGCGGTGGCGTTGCGGGACAACGGTTTTGCCCCCGGAGACCGGATAGCGCTGCTGGCCCGCAACTGCTGGCAGTACGCCGTGCTGGCATTCGCCACAGCTCGCGCCGCCGTCGTTCTCGTGCCGATAAATTTCATGCTCACAGCCGAGGAGATCGCCTACATCCTCGGCCACAGCCAGGTCCGCGGTGTGATCGTCGAGCATGACCTCATTCCGGTCGCCGCACAGGCGATGACCCGAGGCGGCACAGTCACGACGAAGGTGGTGTTGACCACCGGCGAGCAGCGCGCGCCTGCAGGATGGGACGACTTCGCGCTCTGGCTGACCACCACGACTCCCGCGCCGGACCTCGAGATCGACGACGATCAGCTGCTGCGCCTGATGTACACCAGCGGCACGGAGTCCCGGCCAAAAGGCGTGATGCACTCCAGCCGCAGCCTGATGGCGAATTACGTCAGTTCGATCGTCGCGGGGTCAATGGAATCCGACGACGTCGAAATCCATTCGATGCCGCTGTATCACTGCGCACAACTGGACAACTTTCTGGCCACCGACGTCTACCTCGGTGCGACCAGCATCATCGTTCCGCGACCCGATCCGGAGTTGGTCCTGCGCGGCATAGAAGCCCATGCGGTGACCAATTACTTTGCCCCACCGACAGTCTGGATCGCACTATTGCGGTCGCCCATTTTCGACCAGGTCGACTTGAGCAGCCTCCGCAAGGGGTACTACGGCGCATCGGCAATGCCGACGGAAGTGCTGCACGAGATCCGCGACCGGCTGCCGAATCTTGCCCTCTGGAATTTCTACGGGCAGACGGAGATGGCGCCGCTGGCCAGCGCGATGGGGCCCGACGACCAGCGCGACCACGCCGGCGCGGCCGGCAGACCCGCGATCAACGTCGAAACCGCCATCGTCGATGACACCGACCACCCCGTACGGCCAGGAACGGTAGGCGAGATTGCCCACCGCGGCCCGCATCTCATGTTGGGCTACCTCGATGACCCGGTAGGCACGGCGGAAGCCTTGCGCGGTGGATGGTTCCACTCCGGCGACCTCGGTTACTACGACGAATTCGGGCTGCTCCACGTGGTCGACCGCAAGAAGGACATGATCAAGACGGGCGGCGAGAACGTCGCCAGCCGAGAGGTCGAAGAAGTTCTGTACCGACACCCGGGCGTACAGGAAGTCGCGGTGTTCGGCATTCCGCACCCTGTATGGGTCGAGGCCGTGGTGGCGGCCGTGGTGATCCGGAACGGCGGCACGGTCGACGAGGATGAATTGATCACGCACTGCCGCGCCCACCTTGCCGGGTACAAGACTCCCAAGCAGGTCTTCTCCGTCGACAGTCTGCCGAAGAACCCCAGCGGCAAGCTGCTGAAACGCGATCTGCGCACCCAATTCGGGTCGAAAAAACCGTTCCACTCAGCGGACGCCTCCGCGCCGTAGTGCAAGTGGCGACAGTTGACTCGCTGTCATGAGCGACGCCATCACGCTGTCCGACGTCCAGGAGTTCATCGCCGGCTTCTGGTACCACTACGACCAGGGGCATTTCGACGAGCTGGCGCTCCGCGTCGGCGACGAGATGGACTATGTCAGCCGATCCGAATCCGGCGCCTGCCCCTTTGAGGAGCTGCTGGCCGCCGAACTACACGGCGGCGCCGAAACGCTGGCGTGGCTGAGCCAGCACCGCAACGAGAACCCCTATCCATTGCGTCACCACGCGACGAACATCTTCCGGACCGGAGTCGACGGCGCGGTGACCAACGTCCGCTTCTACCTGTTCGTCAACCAGATCACCAACGCGGTGCCGTTTGCCGTATCGAGCGGTGTCGTCGACGTCGGCATACGGCGTGCCGACCATGGCCTGGTGTTCACGTCGATGAAAGTCATTCTCGATGCCGATGATTCGGTGCCCTTCATCGAGTACGGCAACGCGGCCGCAGCGGCGGGCTCGTAGCCGGCATGTCCGCTCGCGACACGTTCGGCGGCGGCGTCGCCGTCATCACCGGTGCGGGCGCCGGCATCGGTGCCGGCCTGGCGCGCCACGCCAGCCACCTCGGAATGACGGTGGTGCTTGCCGACGTCGACATCGAGGCGGTGGCACAACTACGGGACGAGCTCGTCGCGGCCGGAGGTGTGGCGTCGGCCGTGGAATGCGATGTACGCGACGCCGATGCCATACAAGCCCTCGCCGAGCGTACCTACCGCGACATCGGTCCAGTCCGGCTTGTTGTCAACAACGCGGGCGTCGAGCAATTCGGGTATCTCTGGGACATCCCGGTCGAGAACTGGAATCGACTGGTCGACATCAACATCAGCGGGGTTTTCCACGGCGTGCGCGGCTTCCTACCACCGATGATCGCCATGGGCGAACCAGCATGGGTGTGGAATCTCTCGTCGATCGGCGGCGTGGCCTCAGTGCCCTTGCAGGCGCCTTACATCATGAGTAAGCACGCGGTACTGGCGCTCACCGAATGCCTACGCCTCGAGGTCGAACTGGCCGGCCATAACCACATTCACGTCCAAGCGGTCCTGCCGGGGGCCGTGGTGTCCAACATCTTTGAGTCCGCCGGTGGTGTCGACACCGGCGATGTGGCCGCCGCCGAGTCGCAGCGCGGCGCCATGCTCGACATCAAGGCCGACGCAATGGATCCGCTCGCGGCCGCCGAAGCGGTGTTCGACCAAGCCGCCGAAGGGCGGTTCTACCTGCTCACCCAGCCTGACTATGTCGGTTCGGCGATGGCAGAGCGGGCGAATGTGCTTACCACACAACGCGCCCCGCAACTACGGACAAAGCCGCGGTTCGACCCGGCACGCGGTTAATGGCAGTTCCGCCCCTGGATCCCGACGCCGCCGCACGCGTCGCGTCGTTCGGAATCATCGGGCCGATGCGGCAACGCGGACTGGCCACCGTACGCCAGGCCGTCGAGGCAGCGCCCCCACCCGACACGATGCCCAACATGGCGGCTATCGAAGACTGCAACATACCGGGACGGCGCGGCCCAATTCCGTTGCGGATCTATCGACCACACCTGCAGATCGGACAACCCGTACTGGTGTATTTCCACGGGGGCGGCATGGTCATGGGCTCAAATCGCTCCTTCGAAGCGCTCGCCCGTGCCCTGGCGGCCGGTGCGGACGCCACCGTGGTCGCCGTCGACTACCGACTCGCGCCGGAGAACCCGCCGCCCGCACAGTTCGACGACGCATACGACGCGACCACGTGGGTCGCCGATTACGCCGACCGGTTGGGCGTGGACCCGGCGCGGCTGGCCGTCGTCGGGGACAGTGCGGGCGGTTCGTTGGCGGCCGCGGTCGCCCTGGCCTGCCGCGATCACGCCGGGCCACCCATCTACGCCCAGGTGTTGCTTTACCCCGGCGTCGACCGCGATATGGCTGCAGAGTCGATCACCGAGATGCCCGATGCGCCGATGCTCACCCTCGACGACATTCGCTACATGCACGATCTCGCCGACACCGGAGCCGGCACCGAGCCCGGCCCATACCGGATCCCCGCCCACGCGCCGGATTTGTCGGGTCTACCGCAGGCGATCGTGGTGACCGCCGAATGCGACCCGATCCGCGATTGGGGTGAGCGGTACGCAACCCGTCTGCGTGATGCGCGGGTTCAGGTCAATCTCACTCGATATCCCGGCATCTATCACGGGTTTTTGATGCGATCCGACGCGACCGCCCGCGGCCGGTTGGCCATCGCTGAGGTGTGCGCCCTGCTGCGGGCGAAGTTTTGCAACCCAGTGAAGTTCTAGTTCCCGATCACCGGACACCTTGGCCCGCCGACGGACCGGGGCGGCCGACAATCGAGCCACCAGTGTCAGTAAGGAGACGATGACATGCTCACGGACGAGCGGCGAATGCAGCTTTCCGATGTGCTGCGGCCCGCCGCGCCGCCGCGGGAGATCGACAATGTCTACACGGCCGAACAGAAGGAGCGGTTGCTCGATATCGTCCGCACCGCGGGGCCGTGGAAGCTGATCATCGCCCAGCATTTCGCTTCCGCCGAGGAGCTGATGGCGACGATGAGCGGCATGTTCCCCGAGGGCTTCGAGCCGTCGCTCGATCTTTTTCTGACTCCCACTTTCCGCGGGTACCTGGCCAATTACGGCGCTGTGCTCTACCCCGAATTGCACGACTGCTTTTACAACGAGCAGTTCTTGAACATGGCGAAGAGCTACTGGGGCGCCCAGTACGCGAAGCCGGAGTTGATGCTGTTCAACATCAACGGTCCGTGCGCAAATCGCGACCCCGGCCACCTCGACTCCCCGAGCTTCCGCGGCGTCCGCCACGAGAACGCGCCGACGTGGCTGTGCAGTGTGATGGGCAAGTCCGGTTTGTTCACCGACTACCTCATCAAGATGGCTCAAGTGATCACGTGGTTCTCGCTGGACGAAGGCAGTGGCTTCACGTACTGGCCCGACGGCCCGCTGAAGGCGCCGAAGCGCGTGCTTCCCCCAATCAACAACCGCGGTGTCGTTGTGCAGAACGAGATGATGGTGCACCGCGGCGAGGCCAACGGCCCGCTCGACTTACAGGTCCCGGCTGGGCTGGGGTTCGACACGGTGTTCACCGGCGACCCGACAGATCGCGACCAGTGGCTGCTCAAGAACGGCGAGCAGGTGATCGCCCGGCACCACACCGACGAGTTGCGGTTCCTGGTGCACTGGTCAGCCGAGGTGTTCTCCGACTTCGACGAGCTGAAGAAGAACATGGACGGCTCCGATGACCTCACCGCCGAGAAGGCCATCGACATGATGGTCGACGACCTGAGCCGCAAAGGCGTCAAGCTCGACGTTCCCGGCGAGCCGATGCATGATCCGGTCTTCATCGGCGCGCTCAACGCGGCCTACGACCTCGGTGGGCCGGCGGCATATCCAGACGATGCTCCTCTGAGTGCATTCCAGCTGGCCTGAAAGCAAGAGCGGATGACCTGCGAATGCATTGATCGCCAAGCGATCATCGACGTGCTCAACGCTTATGCGACCTGTCTCGACGCCCGAGACTGGTTGGGCCTCAACGACGTATTTCATCCGCAAGCCCTGGGCATCTACGCCGCCACACTCACCGGGCGGGCAGCGATCATCGAATCCATCCGCAGCTTCCTGGACGGGTGCGGGCCGTCGCAGCATCTCCTTGGCAACTATCAGGTTGCCATCGACGGCGATGAGGCACGGTCCTCAACCAAGGCCCGCGTACTGCATATCGGGGCCGACGAGCGTGCTGATCTCACCCCCTACGAAGCGATTGGGGTCTACCGCGACCGGCATCTTCGAACAGCCGACGGATGGCGAATCATCCACCGCCACTTCGATGTCCAGATCACACTTGGCGATATCAACGTACTTCATCCGGCTTGAAGGGAACGAGTGCAATGCAGAGGTTCGACGACCGCCGAATCATCATCACCGGTGCTGGCTCGGGGATCGGGCAGGCCACCGTCGCTCGTCTGCTCGAGGAGGGGGGCACCGTCGTCGCCTTCGACGTGTCGGAAGGTGGGTTGGCGGCAACGGCAGCCGCAGCGGAGGACGCGGGTACGGCCAAGCGGTTGACGACTACCGCGCTGGATGTGTCCGATGAAGTCGCCGTCGGCAACGAGGTCGCGGCCGCAATCAACACTCTCGACGGCCTGGACGTGCTCGTCAACGTCGCGGCCATCCAGCTCTGTGCTCACACTCACGAACACACGCTCCACGACTGGAACACCACTCTGGCGATCAACCTGACGGGCACGTTCCTGATGACACGGGCTTCGCTTCCCGCGCTCATCGACTCCAGACGTGGCGTGGTGGTCAACTTCACCTCCACCGCAGCGACTTTCGCGCATCCGTACATGGCCGCATACGCCGCGAGCAAAGGCGGCATCATGGCGCTCACCCACTCGCTGGCGCTGGAGTACTCGAAGCAGGGGCTTCGCGCAGTCAACATCCAGCCCGGTGGAGTGTCGACAGCATTGGCGAACAGCACCCTCGACAATATGCCCGAGGGATACGACCTCGGCCTCTGGACCAAGCAGACTCCGCTGCTACATGGCAGAGAGAGCGAGATCCTCGGCGACCCCAGTGCTGTCGCGGCCGTGGTAGCAATGGTCGCCTCCGACGACGGAGCGTTCATCACCGGCACCGAGATCCGCGTCGACGGCGGCGCGCACGCCTGACCCTCGACGCACACGACGACAGGGCTCAGCGCACGGTTACGTCGTCACCCGCACTGATTCATCGACCACCGGCAGATCGCCGTTGCGGACCGCGTCGACGATCGAGTCCGTCAGCGCTGAGCAGCCCAGGAACAGGCCGCGCTCCGAGTGCGCGGCCAGGTGCTGCGCGTCGCGGCGCTCCAGGCAGGAGGCCTGTGCCTCGGCCGTCCACTGCACACTGGTCTGATTCCAGCTGCTCTTCCGCGCGGATACGCAGGCTCCGCAGCGGCGGCAGGCGACCGGCACCATCGGGGAGTCGGCAAGTCGGTTGTCGGGCCGGACGGCCATCAGACGGTTCCGGACCTCGCCGCTTGAGCGCTGATGTTCTCCTCGACGACCTTCATCCACTCCTCGTGCGGGCTGGTGGTGTCGAGCTCGTATTCGAATCGGTCCACCATGTCCGGCTCGACGTTGGCGACGTCGACGTAGAACTGCTCATACCACCGGCGCAGCTGGTAGACCGGTCCGTCCTCCTCACAGAGCAGCGGATTGTCGATGCGCGCCTTGTTCTTCCAGATCTCGACATCCTGCTCGAACCCCATCTTGACGTAATCGCCGAGGCCGATCGCAGTCTGTAGCGCCGCATCGTCCGGCAGCGTCTCTGACTTCTTCACGATGATGCCGTACTGCAACACAAAGGAAGTCGCGTCGATTGGATAGTGGCAGTTGATCAGGATGGTGTTGTGGTCGGCGTCGTCGTAGTGATACGTCAGGTCATCGATCATGAACGATGGCCCGAAATACGATGCCACCGATGTGGTTCCGAGCAGCTTCGTCTCACCGGGTTCGCCCATGTCCTCGCGGCCCTCGCCGTTCATGTACTGCGTGGCGACATGGCCTTCGAAGATGTTCTTGAAATGCGTTGGCAGCGATCCGTGGATGTAGAAGAAGTGCGCCATGTCGACGACGTTGTCGATGATCTCGCGGCAGTTGGTGTTGACGACGGTGGTGTACCAATGCCAATCGGTCCAGTCGTCACTCGTCGCGCCGTCGATTCGAGGGATGGCGACCTCCGGCGGCGGGGGGTTGCGCTCGGGGTCGTTCCACACGAACAGCATTCCGTCCTGTTCGAGGGTGGTCCACGTCGCGGTGCGGGCCAGCCGAGGTGTCCGCTTGCTGTAGGGCACCTTTTTGCATCGGCCGTCGCCGCCCCACCGCCAGTCGTGGAACGGACAGGCGATCTCGTCGCCCTTCACCTGCCCCTGGCTGAGGTCCCCGCCCATGTGGCGGCAGTAGCCGTCGAGCACGTTGATTTTGCCGTCGCCGCTGCGGAACACCACCAGCTTCTCGCCGAAGGCGTGCACCGCGTGCGGTTCACCGTCGCCGAACTCTCTAGTCAGCCCGAGGCAGTGCCAGCCGCGGGCGAATCTGGTCGGCGCTGCTGCGGCTTCGATCTGCCGAATCGCGTCGGTTTCTGAGCTCTCTGACTGCAAGGTCATGACCTCGTTTTACTCCCGGGATGCGGCTTGTGGACCCGATCGTCCCGCTGGGAGGGAAACCCGCCGCAACCGCGATTCGCGCACCCTACTGTCAAAGCCGTGACGACTGCTCAACAGGCCACCATCCCCGCCGGTCTGCCACTGGCCGATACCACCGTCGATCTGCTCGTCGTCGGTTCGGGCACGGGTATGTCAGCCGCACTGGCGGCCGCCGAGCGTGGATTGACCGTGCTGATCGTCGAGAAATCGGAGTACGTGGGCGGCTCGACCGCGAGGTCCGGCGGAGCACTGTGGTTTCCTGCAAGCCCCGTGCTCGAGGAGAACGGCGCCGGCGACACAGCATCGAACGCGCGCACCTATCTGGACACGGTGGTCGACGGCACCGCGGACCCGCAACGGTCCGCGGAATTCGTCGCTCACCTTCCAGAGACGGTGGAGATGCTCCGAAGGACGACACCGATGCGGTTCACGTGGGCGCGGGACTACTCCGATTACCACCCGGAACATCCCGGGGGAAGCGCGGCCGGGCGGACCTGTGAGTGCAAGCCGTTCAACACGTCGGTGCTCGGCCCATACCGGTCGCGGCTGCGTCCCGGGTTGATGGAGCCGACCATCCCGATGCCGACCACCGGTGCGGACTATCGCTGGATGAACTTGATGGCGCGGGTACCGCGAAAAGGGCTACCGCTCATCGTCAAACGACTCGCCCAGGGTGTCGGTGGACTGATGCTCGGCCGGCGCTACACCGCAGGCGGGCAGGCTTTGGCCGCCGGCCTGTTCGCCGGTGTGCTGCGCGCCGGCATCGGCGTGTGGACGCAGACCGCACTAGTGCGGCTGATCGCCGAAGGGGGCCGGGTCACCGGGGCCGTCGTCGCCCACGACGGACGTGAGGTGAGGATCGACGCGCGACGCGGAGTTGTGTTGGCGGCCGGTGGGTTCGACCACAACATGGATATGCGGTGGAAGTTCCAATCCGAGTCGCTCGGCGAGAACGCAAGTCTTGGCGCCGAAACGAACACCGGCGACGCGATCCGAATCGCCCAGGATGTCGGCGCCGGAATCGACCTCATGGACCAGGCGTGGTGGTTCCCGGCGGTGGCACCGCTGCCGGGGGCGGACCCGCTGGTCATGCTCGCCGAACGATCACTGCCGGGCTCGCTGATCGTCGACCAGACGGGTCAGCGGTTCACCAACGAGGCCAGCGATTACATGTCATTCGGACAGTTTGTGCTCGCGCGGGAGCGCAACGGCAACCCGATCGAGTCCATGTGGATCGTGTTCGACCAGCAGTACCGCAACAGTTATGTCTTTGCCGCGGATCGCTTTCCGCGCATGACACTTCCGCAGACGTGGTACGACGCAGGAATCGCCCACCAATCCGGAGATCTGGCTGAACTCGCCCGAATGATGGGGATCGACGAATCACAGTTCGTGGCCACGGTGTCGCGATACAACGAGATGGCCCGCGCGGGCGATGATTCCGACTTCGGTCGCGGGGAAAGCGCGTACGACCGCTACTACGGCGACCCCACCATCGCGCCCAACCCGAATCTGCGCCCGCTCGACAAGGGTCCGTTCTACGCCGTCCGCATGACGCTCAGTGATCTTGGTACCTGTGGCGGCCTTCGTGCCGACGAGCGTGCCCGGGTGCTGCGCGAAGACGGCACTGCCATCGCGGGGCTGTATGCGATCGGCAACACCGCAGCGAACGCGTTCGGAACCACCTATCCCGGTGCGGGGGCGACGATCGCGCAGGGCCTGGTGTACGGCTACATTGCCGCCAGCGACGCGGCAGCGACGTAGTCAGGCGTCGTCGGCGTCGGCCTTCTTCTCGATCTCGTACCAGTATTCCGGTGCAGGCCAGGGAACTTGCGTCCGCTCGCCGTCGCCGACCCGCGGGAACTCGGCCTCCGCCTCGTCGAGCTCCTTGATCATCTTCAGAGTCAGCTCGCGTTCATTGGCGTAATACCGCTCGGCCCAGTTCAGTGCGACGCGCGCATACGCCCAAGCCGGATCGGCGCCCGCCCATTTGGCGTCTTTGGCCGCGCTGCGGTGCATCTCGTCGGCGTAGGCTAGATGCTCTTGCAGAATCTCTTTGAGCCGGGCGGGGTTGGTGAGGTGCCCGAACGTCACCCGCAGCAGTGGACTGTGCTTGAGCACGGGAGGGTCGAGCGGCGCCTCGTTCGCCCACCGCGTGACAGCGTCCAAGCCGGTTTCGGTGATCTTGTACAACCTGCGATTGCGCGTGCCAGCACCGTTTTCGACGCGCGACGTCACGAAGCCGAGTTGCTCGAGCTTCTTGAGTTCTGAGTAGATCTGGCTGTAGGCAGGGCTCCCGTAAAAGAACCTCATGCTCCAGTCGATCCATTTGCGGATGTCGTAGCCCGAAAGCTCGTACTCGTACGAGAGCATGCCCATGAGCGCCCAGCTGGTCGCCGCAAGATTCGGCTTGCCCTGCTGATCGCCGCCTTTCACCATTTCAGACTAACAACACAGGTCACAGCGGTGGACAGGCTCACCACTGACCGGGAGACCTTATTGCGGCGCGCCATCAGCAGCGACGAAAGTTACATGCACCGCGACTTAAGGCAGGCGATGACCAGCGCTCACGAATGGCTGACCGGCTCTGTGCGCCGTCTGATCGACGCCACCATCCGGACCGAGGTGAATGCGGCGGCCATTGCCGCGGCGACAGAAAAGATCGATTCGGCGACAGCGCAATTGAGCGATTCACTGTTACCGGGATCATTCGGTGTGCAGACCGGATCGGACGGTCAGTCGATCGCGTGGGGCAACGTTGTCATCGGACTTCGCAATCCCGTCGCCCCTCCCCTGGTCATTCAGCACGGCGCGGACGGTGCGGTGCATACCGACTTCGTTCTTGGCGCCGCCTACGAGGGACCGCCAGGTCATGTCCATGGCGGGGTGTGCGCGATGATTCTCGACCACGTCCTCGGCGCCACCGCCCACCAGCCGGGCAAGCCCGCCTACACCGGCACTCTGACACTGCGCTACCTCCGCGGCACACCCCTGGGACAGCCGATGCGCGCGCAGGCGCATGTCGAGCGCATCGAGGGCGCGAAAACGTTCGCCGTCGGCCACATCGCCGGTTCTGATGGCGTCACCGTCGAGGCCGAGGGCGTATTCATTCATCCGAAGGGAGGACAGTCAGATGGCTGACAATTCTGGTCCGACCCAGCAGTATCTGCCTATGGCACCTCTTCAGCGGTACACCGACCGTCGAGTCCTGATCACCGGCGGCGGCTCCGGGATCGGGCAAGCAACCGTCCTGCGCATCCTGGACGAAGGCGGCCGAGTGGTCGCGGCAGACATCAGCGAGTCCGGATTAAAGGACACCGTCGCCAAGGCCGAGCTGAACCGCGACCGGCTGACGACGCTGGTCCTCGACATCGCCAGCGAGCAGTCCGTCAAGCAGGGCGTGCCCCGCGCCGTCGAGGCCCTGGGCGGTCTCGACGCCCTTGTCAACGCCGCGGGAATATTGCGGTCGGTGCATTTCCTCGAGACCACGCTCGCCGACTTCGAACAGGTGCTGCGGATCAATCTCGTCGGCACCTTCCTGATGACGCGGGAGGCCATACCCGCGTTGCGCAACGGCACCGACCCGGCCGTGGTCAATTTCAGCTCCACGTCCGCGGCCTTCGCCCACCCCTACATGTCCGCATATGCGGCGTCCAAGGGTGGTATCCAGGCGATGACTCACGCGCTTGCACTGGAGTTCGCCAAGGAAAGGATCCGGTTCAACTCGGTTCAGCCTGGCTCCATCTCCTCTGGGATGACCGATGGCATCGGCGAATCCAAACAGAGCATCGGCCCCGGACTGCCTGCCGATGCCGACTACTCGCTTTTCGGCAAGATCATGCCGAGCCTGCCGGTAGACGGCGGCGGGATGTTCGCCAAGCCGGACGCCGTCGCCGCTGTGGTGGCAATGCTCGCCTCATCGGATGCCTATTTCGTCACTGGGACAGAGGTGCGTGTCGACGGCGGCACGCACATGTAGGTTGCTTCCAATGACGACCCTCGAGCATCCCCTTCGCGTCATCCAGTGGACCACCGGCAATATCGGCCGACGGTCTCTGCACGCGATCATCGGCCGTGACGACATGGAACTGGTGGGCGTCTACGCCCACGGCGAGGACAAGGTGGGAGTCGACGCCGCGGAACTGGCCGGCTGGCCCGACCCCACCGGCGTGACTGCCACCAACGACATCGACGCGCTCATCGCCCTGGGGCCCGACGCGTGCTGCTACAACCCGTTGTGGCCCAACATCGATGAGCTGGTACGGCTACTCGAGGCGGGTGTCAACGTCTGCTCGAGCGCCGCGTGGATCACCGGCGGGAAGCAGTCGCCCGAGGATCTGGAACGCATCCGGAAGGCCTGCGAGAAGGGCAATTCCACCATTTTCGGCAGCGGGGCTCATCCCGGGATGACGAACATGGTGGGGATGGTGCTCAGCGGTGCCTGCGAGAGGGTCGAGGAGATCCGCATCACCGAATCGGTGGACTGCTCGACCTACGAGTCGGCGGGAACCCAGACGGCGATGGGCTTTTCGCAGGATCCCGACACCCCCGGGCTGGCCGAGAATGTGCGCCGCGAAAGCGAGGTATTCGCCGAATCCGCCGCGATGATGGCGCACGCCATCGGCGCCGAACTCGACAGGATGACGTTCGACGTGACGTTCACGACCGCCACCGGCGACAGCGATCTGGGCTTCATGCGGATCCCCGAGGGCACCGTCGCCGGCGTCCTGGGTTATCACCGCGGCTGGGTGGGCGACAAGAACGTCGTGAGCGTGGGGTTCAACTGGATCATGGGAAGCCACGTCACCCCGCCCAAGCCTCTGGAACACGGTCACGTCATCCAGGTGTTCGGCCTGCCCAACATGCGCACGGTGCTGCACTGCCTGCCGCCCAAGGACTGGACCGAGCCCGGGTTCATGGGTCTCGGCATGATCTACACCGCGCTGCCGGTGACCAATGCCGTGCCCGCCGTCGTCGCCGCGGAACCGGGCATCGTCACGCTGGCCGATCTGCCGCCGGTCACCGGCCGCGTGGCGCTCTAGTTCAGAAGTGTGCGGCGAGTCTGGCCTTGCCCGGCCCGTCGAGATCTTCCAGTGCTGCAGGGCGGCCGGCCATGGCCATCAACAACGCCTCGCCGGTACCACGGATGTCGTCACCCTTGCCAAATGACCAGTCCAGGTCGGTGGCCACCAGACGGACGCCGCGGGCGCGCCATCAGCTTGGTCGGCGTCACGGCTTCCTGCCCTCGGCGTCGAAAACCACTACCCCGATGGCACCGGCGCCGAGATGGATCGACAGCACCGGGCCCATGTCGGCCACGGTGAGCGATTCGATCTGCGGCAGGCGTGTGGTCAGTGCGGCGCCCAATTCGTCGGCGCCGTCGTGGTTGTCGACGTGGTGCACGGCGATGGTGGCGCTGCGCTCACCGACGATCTCCGCGACTCGGTCGACCATGGCCGTGTGCGCCTTGGTGATCGTGCGGATCCGCTGGTCCAGCACCAACCGGCCATCCACGTCCAGACACAGCAGCGGCTTCAGCGACAGCGCCGTGCCCAGCCATGACGCAGCGGCGCCGATCCGTCCGCTGCGCCGCAGGTTGTCCAGCCGGTGGACGACGATGAAGGCATGCGTGCGCGGCACCGCCGAGCGTGCCGCGGTTTCAACGGTATCCAGATCCGCTCCCGCCGAGGCTGCCTCCGACGCAGCGCGCGCAATGAAACCCACACCCATGGCGGCTGATCGTGAATTCACGACGCGGACCGACGGGCCGAACTCGCGGGCGGCCTGCACCGCATTACTGAACGTGCTCGACAACGCGGCCGAGATGTGCACTGCGACAACGCCGTCACCGCCGCTGTCGGCAAGCGCCTGCTGGTATGTCTCGATCAGCGCTGCCGGCGCCGCTCCTGACGTCGTCGCGCGCGGGCGGGTGTGAACGTCGTAGGGCACATCGTCCACTCCGTCACGCAGATCGACGCCGTCGACGAGCACGTGCAGCGGCACCTGGCGAATGTTCCACTGCTTCAGTTCGTCTGAGTGCATGCGGCACGACGAGTCTGTCACCACTGTTACGGGCATGACACGCCGGCCTCGGCGAGCGCCTTGAGCATCAGGTCGGCCACCGCCTGATGTGCTTCGAAATTCCAGTGGATACCGTCGGGATTGCCGCGGCCGCTCATCACCTCTTCGCCAACGGCGGCCATGAGGTCGACCAACGGAATGTCGTGCTGCTCGGCCCATTCGGTGATGGCCTTCACCGTGCCGTCGCGCCCGTGGTGCGCCTTTCCGTAGGTCTGCGCAATGTGCACCGACGGCAAGGACGCCACGAACGGGATTCCCGGCCGATTGAAGTCAATTGCACCGCGGGTCATCTCGAGATATTCGGCCGACAGGTGCGGCGGTAACGCGGCGCGGGAAACCGGTGAAAGTCGCGGCTGCAGCCACCCGTACCCGTCGCGCGCCCAGCGCCGAAGCCACGACGGACGGACATACCGAATGAGTTCGCGCAGCGCCGTGGGCAACGGCGACGGCAGGGAGTCCATGCCGCCCGTCGCGAAGATCACCGCGCCTGCTCGTGGCAGCGCCGCCCACGCCCGCGGATCCTGAATCGCCGCCCACCAGATGTCGCGACAGGTCCAGCCGATCCGCCCGATGAGCTCGACGTCCCAACCCAGTTGGGCGGAAACGATATTGGGCCAGATCCGCGGATCGTCGGCCGGCAGCCCGCCCGTGGGTCCGTAGTAGGACAACGAGTCGCAGAACACCAGCAATGTGGGCTTGGTCGGCGAATCAGAGGACATCGTTGGCAACCTGCGCCGAGGCGTTCCACACGTCCAGCCGCCAGCGGATGTCCTCGGCGGCGGCGTCTGTTTCGCTATGCCCGGACAGCTGTACCCAGCTGCAGTTGCCCATCCCGCCCAGGATCGGCCAGTTGTCGACCGGCAATCCCAGCAGCGCCGCGGTCAACGCGGCGATCAGTCCACCGTGTGCGACCAGCACGACGGGACGCTCCGGTTCGTCGACCGCCCACTCGGTCTGCGCCGCGATCAGTTCGGCCACCAGCGGCATGCTGCGCGCGGCGACGTCCACCCGGCTCTCGCCCCCGTGCGGCGCCCAGCGGGCGTTATCTCGCCACGCCAACCGCGCACCCGGCGCCACGGCGTCGACCTCGAGGTGCGTCTTTCCCTGCCAGTCGCCGAGATGTGTCTCCCGCAACCGGGTGTCGACCACCACCGGCATTCCGGAGCGCTCTCCAAGACACACGGCGGTGTCCAGCGCCCGCCGCAGGTCCGACGACACGATGACCAACGGTTGCCGCTTGGCCAGCACCTCGGCCGCAGCGACGGCCTGGTCCCGGCCGAGGTCGGACAGATCGGTGTCCAGCTGCCCCTGCATGCGACTGCCTGCGTTGTATTCGGTCTGGCCGTGGCGCAGCATGACCAGGCGGCGGACCCTCACGAGTCGGAATCCGTCGCTCTTCGCGCAAGCGGCTCATCGGAATCCGTCGCTCTTCGCGCAAGCGGCTCATCGGAATCCGTCGCTCTTCGCGCAAGCGGCTCATCGGAATCCAGATCGACCGCGACGACCGGGCAGTCGCGCCACAGCCGATCCAGCGCATAGAAGTTGCGCTCCTCTTGATGCTGGATGTGCACCACGATGTCGACGAAGTCGAGCAACGTCCATCGCCCCTCGCGGGCGCCCTCCCGGCGGGCCGGCTTGTACCCGGCGACGCGCATCTTCTCCTCGACCTCGTCGACGATCGCATTGACCTGTCGCTCGTTGGACGCCGACGCGATGACGAAGCAGTCCGTGATGACCAGCTGCCCCGACACGTCGATCACCACGACCTCTTCGGCGAGCTTGGATGCCGCCGCCCGCGCGGCCACCGTGGCCATGCCGATCGCCTCGTCGGACGCGCTCATCGCGTGGGCTCCTCACTGGCCAACGAGTGGGCCTCGTACAGATGGCGTTTGGTCACGTACTGGACGACACCGTCGGGCACCAGGTACCAGACGGGCCTGTTCTCCTCGGCGCGCTTGCGGCAGTCGGTCGACGAGATCGCCAGCGCAGGCACCTCCACGAGACTGAGTGCCTCGGCGGGCAGTTCGGCCATGGCCGCCTCGATGTGCTTGCCGTCCAGTTCGTAACCGGGTCGGCTGACACCGACGAACTTGGCGATGGCGAACATTTCCTCCCAGTTCTGCCAGGACAGAATCGACGCCAGCGCGTCGGCTCCGGTGATGAAGTACAGGTCCGCGTCGGGGTTGAGCGCACGCAGATCCCGCAAGGTGTCCTTGGTGTAGGTGGGCCCGCCCCGATCGATGTCGACGCGGCTGACGGAGAACCTGGGGTTGGACGCGGTGGCGATCACCGTCATCAGATAGCGGTCCTCGGCGGCGGTGACAGGGCGCTGGCGCTTCTGCCATGGCTGGCCGGTCGGGACGAACACCACCTCGTCGAGTTCGAAGAGATCGGCGACCTCGCTGGCCGCGACCAGGTGACCGTTGTGAATGGGATCGAACGTCCCACCCATCACGCCCACTTTGCGTCGAGAAACCACGATTAGCCAGCTTACTTCCCGCGCCGAGTGTGGGCTTGTGCCACGGTCTCGGCCGGAAAAGTGTGCGGGTAACCCACGTTCGCGCCGAGCTCAGACCGGCAGCAGTGCATCGATCACCGAGGCCAGCTGCTTGGCCGACCGGCATTCGTGCATGGTGATGACGTCCTGATACCGCGGCACGGCCGAGTCGCCACTGCCCCACAGGTGCCTGGGCTCGGGGTTGAGCCAGTGCGCGTGCCTGCTGGAGTTGACCATGTGGGCCAGCAGATCGGTCTCGGGATTGCGGTAGTTGTTGCGCCCGTCGCCGAGCACCAGCAGCGAGCTGCGCGGTGAGAGGACGTTGGGCCAGTTGTTCATGAAGGACACGAAGGCATGGCCGTAGTCGGAGTGGCCGTCGCGGGTGTACACCCCCGCCTCCCGGGTGATGCGCTGTACGGCGACGGCCAGGTCGGAGTCGGGCCCGAAGAGTTCGGTCACCTCGTCAGTGGTGTCGATGAAGGCGAAGACTCGAACGCGGGAGAACTGCTGACGCAGCGCGTGCACCAACAACAGGGTGAAGTGGCTGAAGCCTGCCACCGAGCCCGACACGTCGCACAGCACCACCAGCTCGGGCCGGGCGGGGTGCGGCTTCTTGAGCACCAAGTCGATGGGCACACCGCCGGTGGACATCGACTTGCGCAGGGTCTTGCGCAGGTCGATCTCGCCGCTCCGCGATCGCCGTCGCCGGGCGGCCAGTCTGGTCGCCAACGTGCGCGCCAACGGCACCACCACCCGACGCATCTGACGCAGCTGTTCGCCTGAGGCGCGCAGGAACTCGACGTTCTCGGCCAGCTGCGGCACACCGTACATCTGCACGTGGTCGCGGCCGAGCTGTTCGGCGGTGCGGCGCTTGGTCTCCGCCTCCACCATTTTGCGAAGCTGTGTGATGCGTTGGGCGGCAAGTGCTTTAGCGATCTGCTCCTGCGTCGGCGTCGGTTCGTCGCCATACGGGGCGAGCAGCCCGGCCAGCAGTCGGCCCTCGAGGTCGTCGAGATTCATCGACTTGAGTGCCTGATACGACGAATACGACGGGCCGCGGCTGGAGTTGTAGCGGCCGTATGCCTCGACGATCTGGGCGATCATCGCCGCCAGTCGTTCGTCGAGGTTCGCGAGGTCTTCGTTGTCGGCGAGCAGGTCGAGCAGCGCCGCGCGCATCGCCTCGACATCCTCGGGCGGCAATCCCTGCGGTCGGTCCTCGGAGTCGTCGTCGTCGAGAATGACCGTCTTCGCGCCGAGCGCCGCGGGGAACCACAGATCGAACATCGCGTCGTAGGTCTCGCGGTGATCCGGGCGTCGCAGCACCGCGCAGGCGATGCCCTCCCGCAGCACCTCCCGGTTCCCGAGGCCGAGCACCGACATCACCCGGCCCGCGTCGACCGTTTCCGACGGGCCTACCGAAATCCCCTGTCCGCGTAGCGCTTCGACGAACCCGACGAGGTGGCCGGGTATGCCGTGCGGCGCCAACGGTTGCGGCGGGCGGGTTCGGCGCAGTGCCATCAGTTCAGCCTTAACTCTCCGGCGGCCTTGACCTGATCGGACTGGTGCTTGAGCACCACACCGAGAGTCGCGGCGATGGTGGCGTCGCTGATGGTGTCCAGACCGAGCGCCAGTAGCGTGCGCGCCCAGTCGATGGTCTCGGCCACGGACGGCAGCTTCTTGAGTTGCATAGCGCGCAGCACGCCGATGATCCGCACCAGCTCCTCGGCAAGGTGCTCGGGCAACTCGGGGACGCGCGACAGCAGGATGCGGCGTTCGAGGTCGGGATCGGGAAAGTCGATGTGCAGGAACAGGCACCGACGCTTGAGCGCCTCGGACAGCTCGCGGGTGGCGTTGGAGGTCAGCACGACGAACGGCTTGCGCTCGGCAGTGATGGTGCCCAGTTCCGGCACCGTCACCGCGAAGTCGGACAGCACCTCCAACAGCAGACCCTCGATCTCGATGTCCGCCTTGTCGGTCTCGTCGATCAGCAGGACCGTGGGCTCGGTGCGGCGGATCGCGGTCAGCAACGGGCGGGTCAGCAGGAATTCCTCACTGAACACATCGGTCTTGGTCTGGTCCCAGTCGCCGTGGCCGGCCTGGATGCGCAGGATCTGCTTGGCGTGGTTCCACTCGTACAGGGCGCGGGCCTCGTCGACGCCCTCGTAGCACTGCAGGCGTACGAGACCCGAGCCCGTCGCCTGCGCGACCGCACGCGCGAGTTCGGTCTTGCCGACGCCCGCGGGCCCCTCGACCAGCAACGGCTTGCCGAGCCGGTCTGCGAGGAACACCGCTGTGGCGGTAGCGGTGTCGGGCAGGTAGCCGGTCTCCGACAACCGTCGGGCGACATCGTCGATGTCGGCGAACAACGGTGCCGGGCGTGCGGGGACGCTCACTCGTTATCTCCTGTGTTAAGCCGGACGGGTGTGGCCGTCGCCCCACACGATCCACTTGGTCGACGTCAGTTCTGGCAGGCCCATCGGGCCCCTGGCGTGCAGTTTCTGGGTCGAGATGCCGATTTCGGCGCCGAAGCCGAACTGCTCGCCGTCGGTGAACGCGGTGGATGCGTTCACCATCACCGCCGCCGCGTCCACCCGTTCGGTGAACCGTTGTGCAGCAGCAAGATCGGTCGTCACGATGGCTTCGGTGTGTCCGGTGCCGTATTCGTTGACGTGGGCGATCGCGGCGTCGAGATCGTCGACCACCGCCACCGCGATGTCCATCGACAGGAACTCGGCACGCAATTCGTCCTCGGACGGGTTCTCGTGCACCGTGACGCCCGCCTTCTGGAGGGCCTGCCTCAGCCGGGGCAGGGCGCTGTCGGCGATCGCGGCGTCGATCAGCAGCGACTCGGCCGCATTGCATACGCTCGGCCGCCGCGTCTTGGCGTTGAGCACGATACGTTCGGCCACACCGAGATCGGCCGCTTCATGAACGTAGACATGGCAATTGCCGACACCGGTCTCGATGGTCGGCACCGTCGCGTCGCGCACCACCGCGTCGATCAGGCCTGCTCCCCCGCGCGGGATGACGACGTCGACCAGACCTCGGGCCTGGATCAGATGTGTCACGCTGGCGCGGTCCGCGCTGGGAAGCAGCTGCACGGCATCGGGTTCGAGTCCCTCGCCGGCCATCGCTGCGCGCAGTGTGGTGACGAGCGCCGCGTTCGACTGGGCCGCCGACGAGCTGCCACGCAGGAGCACTGCGTTGCCGGACTTGAGTGTCAGACCGAAAGCGTCGACCGTGACGTTGGGTCGGCCTTCGTAGACGATGCCGACGACACCGAGCGGAACCCGCTGTTGACGCAGTTGCAGCCCGTTGGGCAGCGTGCGGCCACGCAGCACTTCGCCGATCGGGTCGGGCAGGCCGGCGACCTGGCGCAGTCCGGCTGCGATGCCGTCGACGCGCTGGGAGTTCAGCGCCAGCCTGTCGAGCATGGCGTTCGGGGTTCCGGCGGCCCGGGCCGCTTCGAGGTCCTGCTCGTTGGCGGCCAGGATCTCGTGCACGCGGGCGAGCACGGCGTCGGCCGCCGCATGCAGCGCGCGGTTCTTGGTTTCGGTGCTCAGCGTCGCCAGTGTGCGTGCCGCGACGCGGGCCCGTCGGGCGGCGTCGTGGACCTGCGAGCGCAAGTCGGGCAGCGTAGGGGCTTGCACACTCATTGAGCCAGCGTATCGAACCTCTCTCGCGCGTTCGACACGTGTCAGGTAGCAGGGCTGGGCTAGCTTTGACAGTTATGGCCGCGCGGGTCTGCGTAGTGGGCAGTGTCAACGCCGATCTCACGTTCACCGTGGACGCGTTGCCTCGCCCCGGCCAAACCGTTCTGGCGTCCTCGCTCGTGTCATCGCCGGGTGGCAAGGGCGGCAATCAGGCGGTGGCAGCAGCCCGCGCGGGAGCGTCGGTGCAGCTCGTCGCCGCGCTGGGCAGCGACTCCGCCGCCGAGCAACTGCGTGCTCACCTGCACGCCAACGACGTCGGGCTCGATGGCGTGGTCACCCTGGCCGGGCCCAGCGGCACAGCGGTCGTCGTCGTGGATGCCGCGGCGGAGAACAACATCGTCGTCGCGCCGGGTGCGAACGCACAGTTGAGCGTGAACTCGGCCGACATCCGCGCCGTCATCGCCGGCAGTGATTTGGTGCTCTTGCAACTGGAGATCCCGATCGCCACCGCCATCGCCGCGGCACGAGTCGCGCGGGCCGCAGGCGCGACCGTCGTCGTCAATGCGTCTCCCGCCGGTGCCAAACCGCACGAGCTGCTGGCCCTGTCCGAACTCGCCGACGTCGTCGTGGTCAACGAGGCGGAGGCACGTGAATGGCACTGGCCCGTACCGCATCTCGTGATCACGCGGGGCAGGCGCGGCGCGAGCTACCTCGGCGACGACGAACGCTTCGACGTGCCTGCCCCGCGGGTGGTGCCCGTCGACACCACCGGTGCAGGCGACGTCTTCGCCGGCGTGCTCGCCGCAGCGTGGCGGGACGGCCATGAGGTCGCGCTGCGACGTGCGTGCGCGGCCGGCGCGCTGTCGACCCTGGTACCCGGGGCCGGCGACTGCGCACCGTATGCGGAAGCCATCGACGATGCAGTGTCCAACCGAAAGGCAATCGAGGGTCATCTATGACAACTACCGGGCCGACAACGACCAGCACACCGCGTCCACCCGACGGCGACTGGCTCGGCACCCCGTACCTGCGGTTCACCCGGGAAGGACCGTTCGGCGTCTGCACCCTGGACCGGCCCGAGGCGCGCAACGCGATGACGCCCGCGATGTACTTCGGCATCCGGTACGCGGTCCGACACGTCGACGCCGACCCCGATCTCGCGGGTCTGCTGATCACCGGCACCGGCGACGTGTTCGCGCCCGGCGGTGACATGGGCGGCGGCGACGGCAGCGACAACTGGCTGACCTTCGGCTCGGCGCTGGGAATGGACGTGACGCCGTTCGAGACGCTGCGCCAGTCCGTCAAGCCGGTGGTATCGGCGGTCAACGGGTTGTGTCAGGGCGGCGGCCTGCAGATCGCGTTGTGCAGCGACATGGCCGTGGTGAGTGACCGGGCGACGTTCCGGGTGCCCGAACTGCTCCGCGGCATCGCCGACACCTACTACAGCCAAATGCTGGCGCGCCTGATCGGCCCGGTCCGCACTCGCGACCTGATGTTCACCGGGCGCACGCTGACCGCACACGAGGCCCAGGAGTGGGGCATGGTCGCGCGGGTCGTCCCGCATGAGGAGTTGCTCGACGCGGCGCACGAGGTGCTGGGTCAGTGCTGCCGGACCGCTCCGGCGGCCAGAAGCCTGGTGAAGTCCAGCCTCGACAACTACCTGGGCCTGTTCGACCGCATCGGCATGCAGGCCAGCTACTCCTCACCCGAGGCGTTCGAGGGCTTTCGTGCGTTCAAGGAGCGACGCTCGCCGGAGTGGGTGCACCAGGACCTCCGGATCGACGGTCGCCTCTGAGTCGATTTCGGCGTGCCTCGGTAGCGCTCACCGCGACCGATGCACGCCCAACTCGCCGTCCAGATAGTTCAGCCTTTTATGAATACAGAATCTGATGTACTGTCTGCGTCATGCAGACGGTCATTCACAGCGACGCGCTCTCGCGGTTCGGATACGCGCTGTCCGACCCGACCCGCGCCGAGATCCTGTTGACGCTGCGCGACGGGCCGGGCTATCCCTCCGACCTGGCCGACAAGATCGGGGTGTCCCGCCAGATCCTGTCCAATCACCTCGCATGCCTGCGCGGCTGCGGTTTGGTGGTCGCCCAGGCAGAGGGTCGGCGCAGCCGGTATGAACTGGCCGACGAGCGGATCGCGCACGCCCTCGACGACCTGGTCGGGCTGGTGCTCGACGTCGACCCGGCGTGCTGCCCCGCCGCGGAAACCGAGGACTGCTGCTGATGACGACGCAGTCGGTGGCACGGCGCGCACTCCTCGCCCGCCGCATTCGCCTGCTGGTGACCGCGACCATCGCCTACAACGTGGTCGAGGCGGTGGTCGCTTTCGCCGAGGGCACCAGGGTGTCGTCGTCGGCGCTGATCGGCTTCGGACTCGACTCGGTCGTTGAGATCTCGTCGGCGGCCGCTGTCGCGTGGCAGTTCTCGGCCAAGGATCCCGAGACCAGGGAGAAGGCGGCCCTGCGCTTCATCGCGTTCTCGTTCTTCGCGCTCGCCGCCTACGTCACCGTCGACGCAGTGCGTGCGCTGGCCGGGGCCGGTGAAGCGCACCCGTCGACCGTCGGCATCGTGCTGGCTACGTTCAGCCTCGCGATCATGCCGGTGCTGTCGTTGGCCCAACGCCGCGCGGGCCGAGAACTCGGCTCAGTGTCGGCCGTCGCCGACTCGAAACAGACGCTGCTGTGCACCTACCTGTCCGCGATCCTGCTTGCGGGCCTGGTGCTCAACAGCACGCTGGGCTGGTCGTGGGCCGATCCGGTCGCCGCGCTCGGCATCGCCGCGATCGCAGTCCGAGAAGGTGTCAACGCCTGGCGCGGAGATCCGTGCTGCTCATGAACTTTCAGGAAGGAGCCGGCATGCCCGTCATCGCGCTCGTGCTTTTCGCGGTGTTCGCCGCTCTCGGATTCGGTTGGCGCAGTTGGGAACAGCACCGTCGCACCGGATCCACCGGGTTTCGCGGCATCACCGGTCGCCCGGGTTCGATCGAGTGGTCGGCCGGCGTCGGATTCGTCGTGGCGATGGGGGTGGCGGTTTTCGCGCCGATCCTGCAGCTGCTCGGCATCGTGGCGCCGCTCGGCGTCTTGCACGCACTGTGGATCCAGGCCGCAGGCGCCGCGATCGCGGTGCTCGGTATCGCCGCGACGGTCTACGCCCAGCTCGACATGGGTGACTCATGGCGGATCGGTGTCGATCCGAGCGAGACCACGACGCTGGTCCGCAGCGGTGTCTTCGGTTGGGTGCGCAACCCGATCTTCACCGCGATGATGACCTTCGGCCTTGGAATCGCTCTGTTGACACCCAACCTCGTGGCCATCGCCGGATTCGTGCTCCTCATCGTCACGATCGAGCTCCAGGTCCGCTCCGTGGAGGAGCCTTACCTGCTGGCCAAGCACGGTGACGCATATCGCGACTATCTGGCCGGGGTCGGCCGCTTCGTTCCCGGAGTCGGGCGCGTTTAGGCGCTGGGTCCGCGTCAGTCCTCGGGAATTTCGCGTTCGATCTCGTCGAGCCAGATGCGCGCCGACATATCCGACGGCGCCCGCCAGTCGCCGCGGGGTGACAACGATCCGCCGTGCGACACCTTCGGCCCGTTGGGCATCGCCGACCGCTTGAACTGCGCGAACGAGTAGTACCGTTGCGCGAAGATCTGCAGCCAGTGGCGAATCTCCTTGAGCGAGTACGTCGGCCGCTTGTTCTCGGGAAAGCCCGCCGGCCAGTCTCCGTGGTCGGGGTCGCTCCATGCGTGCCATGCCAGGAAGGCGACCTTCGACGGCCTGAAGCCGTACCGCAGCACCTGGAACAGTGAAAAATCCTGCAGCACATACGGTCCGACCTTGGCCTCGCTGCTCTGGATCTCCTCGTCCTCACCGGTGGGCACGAGTTCGGGCGTGATCTCGGTGTCGAGCACCGACTGCAGCACCTCGTTGACTGCGTCGTCGAACTCCTCTGACGAGATGACCCACCGAATCAGGTGCTGGATCAACGTCTTGGGTACCCCGCCGTTGACGTTGTAGTGCGACATCTGATCGCCGACACCGTACGTGGACCAGCCGAGCGCCAGTTCGGAGAGATCGCCTGTGCCGAGCACGATTCCGCCGCGCTGGTTCGCCAGCCGGAACAGGTAGTCGGTGCGAAGACCCGCCTGCACGTTCTCGAACGTGACGTCGTAGACCTTCTCGCCGCGCGCGAACGGATGCTCCATCTCCTTGAGCATCAGTTCCGCGGTCGATTTGATGTCGATCTCCTCGAAGGTGACACCGAGGGTGTCCGCAAGCCGAATGGCGTTGTTCTTCGTTCGTTCGCCGGTCGCGAAGCCCGGCAGCGTGAACGCGAGAATGTCGCTGCGGGGTCGGCCTTCCCGATCCATCGCGCGCGCGGCGACGATCAACGCGTGCGTCGAGTCCAACCCACCCGAGACGCCGAGCACCACCTTCGGGTAGTTCAGCGCGCGCAACCGCTGCTCCAGACCCGCAACCTGGATGTTGTACGCCTCATAGCAATCTTGTTGCAGCCGTGTGGGATCCGCCGGTA
>CAVTSZ010000043.1:0-156624 GCA_963737385.1 uncultured Actinomycetota bacterium | reverse complement strand
GGACGCTCTCCCCCTGAGCTACGAGACCGGGGAGCTCGACCGAAGGGTCGAACGACGTCGAAGACTAGCACGATAGCGGCGTTCGACCCGAATTCGTTTCCGAGCGAGCGCTCCCGCACTTCGCACGATTATCGGCCCGTCCCGGGTAGCCGGGCTACCGTCACGCCGTGGCTCATCTTGTCCAACGGTGCGTGACCCTTATTGCCGGTTTGGCCGCACTGATCGCACTCGCCGCCGGCGGCGCCTCCCAGGTTTCCAGCGCCGTCGAGCGCCACATCGGTCGCCAGTCAGGCGAAGGCGTCGGCGACAAAGACAGCACCGAAGGCGTCGGACGCCGACCCGTTGCCTTACGGCGAGTCGATCACCGCAGGGCAGATGAGCGGCGAAAGCGGAAAGTCGGGCATCACGTGTCGCGACGCCGAATCGGGTGCCGGCTTCACGATCTCGCGCGAGGCGTACGCGCTCTTCTGACATCGAACCGGACTGCGACGCGGCGGCAAACGTTGGGATTTGTGCGGCTACACTTTGGTGGACTATCGTCGTCCTTCGCAACGCACGGCAACGCCGTTCGTGGCGCGCGGATGTAGCGCAGTTGGTAGCGCATCACCTTGCCAAGGTGAGGGTCGCGGGTTCGAATCCCGTCATCCGCTCGAAGGGTGCAGTGGCATCAAGCCCAGCGGTGGAGTGGCCGAGTGGTGAGGCAACGGCCTGCAAAGCCGTGCACACGGGTTCGATTCCCGTCTCCACCTCAACGATGTAACCGGCGCGATTAGCTCAGCGGGAGAGCGCTTCCCTGACACGGAAGAGGTCACTGGTTCAATCCCAGTATCGCGCACCAGCATTACCGCAGTTCAGAGGCCATTTCTGAAGCGTTGGTCCGGCGGCGTGCACTCAACGTGCACAACGGGTCCATCAGTCCTCTGCGCCGGTGCCGGAGTCGTCGGCCATGGCCGCTCCCGCTCGGCCCGCCCCATCGGCGTGTCTAGATGCCGCAGCCGCCAGCGCTCCAGTTCACTGAGCCGCTCGACATCTTCTGGCGTCTGCACGTCTGCGCACTTCAACTCGTCGTCGCAGACCATCGCGACCACGTCGCCCGGCTCCCCGCCAGCCATGGCGTCGGCGAGCTTCTGCGCCCGGCGCAGCGACTTCTGCACCGCACCCAAACTCATGTCCAAGCCGCTTGCAATCGCCCGATACGACACGCCAGCCCGGCGCATCCTTGCCACTTCGGCATCCCGGTTGCGCTGGGTCTGCCCATCCACCCGACGGCGGTCGTTCAGGCTGTTCGTGAGTTCCATTGCGGTAGAGTCGCTTTCGTACACAGCAAACGTCATCACGGGCGTGTATTCGGGCTGTATTCTACCCGTATTCGCACCGCGCGACACCCGTGACCTGCGGGTTTTGCTGGGCGGGTGTCGGCGGCGCGGTACACCGCGTATCCAGGGAGGGAAACCAAGCGCTACGGCCGATGCGCCCGTCGCGTGCGCTGTAGATTTTCGCCCCCCATTCCCTTCGCGGGTCAGAGAGCGCTCTATTTCCCCTGTCCTCCTGTCCTCCTGTCGGAGTTTGCAACGCCGAGCCCCAAGCGCCACCGGGTGCACAAAGTGCTCACGGCAGGCGCAATCAGTTTCGCGGCACCGCTACGGAGAGGCGACGGCGAAGAGATGCCACTCGCCGGGCACGCCCTTGAGCTGGTGAGCGCCGCGATCCTCGAACTCCAATCCCGACCCGATCACAAGGTCGCGCAGCGTGCTCGACACGAGCACGTCGTTCGCCCCTGCCAGGGCGCTCACCCGTGCACCGATGTGCACGGCGATCCCGCCGATGTCATCGCCGCGAACCTCGCACTCCCCGGTGTGCAACCCGGCGCGCACCTGAATGCCGAGCGATTGCACCGCGTCGCGAATCGCCATGGCGCAGCGGATCGCTCGCTGCGGACCGTCGAACATCGCCAGGAAGCCATCACCGGATGTATTCACCTCGCGGCCCCGGAAACGTGCGAGCTGGGACCGCACGACGGCGTCGTGCGCATCAAGCAACGCGCGCCAGTCACGGTCACCCATCTCGGCGGCTCGGCGCGTCGAGTCCACGATGTCGGTGAACAACACCGTGGCCAAAACCCGATCATCGGCCACCTCGGCACGGTGGCCGATGAGGAACTCAGCGACTTCGTCAAAGGAATCCCGCCAAGGTTCCACGAAGTGATGCAGGTTGCGCCCCGGCAGCTCAACGTATTTCGCACCCGCTATGTGATCAGCGACGTACTTGCCCCACTCGGGCGGGATCACCAGGTCGTCGGCGTGCTGAACGACGAGGGTGGGCACGCGGATTGCCGGAAGCAAAGGTCGCACGTTCAATTCACTGAGCTGCAGGGCCATATTGCGGGCGATGTATCCTGGGCTAGCCGCCAGACGTTCGTGCCGTGCCCAGGCTGCCCGAATTTCCTCGTTCCACGGCATGTCCGGATTCGTAAGGTGCGCGAACTCCCCCGTGCCCCTCATGGCGAGATAGGCAGCGAGGGTTTCCTCGCGGTCCACTCCTTCGGTGCGTTCAGCAAGCGGATCCGCGTAGCCCTCGAGCACCACCAGCGCGGTCGTGCGGGATGGATGTGTTGCCGCGAACAGCGCCGCTTGCGGGAACGCGCCGTCGATCGCGACGAGGACCGCTTCGCCGCTTCCGAGATCGTCAAGCACCGCGGTGATGCTGTCGGCCCATAGCTCCAAGGTCGGCGTTGCGGGATCGGACACCCCCGTGCCCGGCTGGTCGAAGAAGATGAGTCGACCAAGCGACGTCATCGCCTCAAACCAGCCTTGGGTAGACGGCAGTTCGGGAAAGACCTCACAGTTTGTGAACGGATGAGAGACGAACACTATGTCTCGCTCACCCTCAGCGGAAGCGCGATAGGCGACGTGCAAGTCCCCGTTCAGCGCATAGCGCGTCTCCGAGAACATTGCGGAAGTGTAAGCCGAGGAGCGGGTCGAGCGGTGTCTTGCGACCAGCTGAAACGGAGTGGCGCAGCGTGACGGTCGCGGCGTGCAGATCGGGCAAGCCGTGCGTCAATGCCGTACATCGCTGCGGACAAGCTCGCTGCCGAGGACACCACCGAGGCGGATGTTCTAGCTCCGTGGCGTCCTGGGCTGAACCGCCATCGGAATGCTGATGCGTCGGCGGTCTGGTGGTCCGCGTTCGTCCTCATGTGTTCTCGGTCCTCGGGTGAGGACCACCGGCCCGGCCGGAAGGAACCGGAGCGGGGCCGGTGGTCCTCTCGGCGTCGCGGGTCACGACACGCGCGACGCCTCACCGGCAGGCGTCTCGGCACGTCGGCCTGCCGGGAATCTCATTTCTTGGTCGTCCGCTTGCTCGTCGGCGGCTCGTCCTCGGCCTCGCCCTCGGCGGTCCTGACCTCGGTCGGGATCGGCATGTTCTGGACGTGCATCACGGCGCTCGGGCGTTCGATGGCGTTATTCAAACGCTCCTCCGACACCGAGCGCAGGAGGTTCCTGATCAGGTCGTCGTTGGCCCACCCGATCCGCATGTTCAGCGGCTCGCGGATGATCGCCCTGCCGTACTTTTGCGTGTCCACGAGCAGCGCGTCAGTCGTGTGGCACTGGGTTGTGCAGGTAACCGGGATGCCCCAGATGGAGTCGGCCTCGCCCTCGGACGGATCGCTGGCAAGCAGATACCGGCCGAGCGTGTCCTTCACCCGGCGCATCGCCGACCACGCGGACGGATGCAACACGCAGAGGTTGGGTGTAGCCAAGCTCGGCCCTACGCGCATCTCGGCAATGGCCTGTTCGATGGCGTCGATGGACTGGTCGGCCCCGGTGGCGTCGAACTGCAGACGGCCGGTGGCGGTGAAGAATCCGAAGATCCCGGTGGGTCCGCCGGTGCCGTAGAGCAATTCGTGGTTCTCGGTCTGGATTACCTGGCTCTGCAGTTCGATCCGGCAGAAGTTCGCGAACGCATCGAAGTCCGCCAGCGCCTCCTGGGACAGCGCCATGTGCGCGGCGATCTTCTGCGCGGTGACGGTCAACGGCGTGGCGACCGGGACGATTTCCGGCTTGATCCCGGCCTCCGGGACGATGGCGGCCTGTCCGGTGACGGAGTTCACCTGAATGATTTCGACCGACGGCAATTCGACGCTGTACGCCGGTAGCGCGTCCAGAATCCGGCCCTCGTGTTGAATGCCGGTCACCCACGGGGCCAATTCGGCGGGTAGCAGCGACTGGGCGCTGGCGTAGCCGAGGGCACGCGCCTCCAGCCGTACCGTCTCGCCTGTCATCAGCCGGTCGTGCGCCCGGCGCAAATCCTCGACATCGAAGCCCAATGGGGCCACCCGGGCACCGCTGTTGAGCGCGCGGTTCACGCCGCCGGTCGGAAGGGTGCCGCAGCGGGCCAGCTCCTCGCGCTGGAACTCGATCCGGGACTCCAGATCCTTCAACGCGTGCCAGTCGCGGTTCTCTGAGGGAGTGAGCTTCTCGCGCCCGGCGGCGGTCGCGGCGGACAATCGCTGCTCCAGATCGCGGCGGCATTCGACGGCGCTGCGCTCCAGGCGCGCGAGCATTCCGGTTACGGCAGAGGTCATTTCGGACTCCGATGTGGGCAGGACAATCCGCGGTCGGATTCGACCAGCGGATATTCGATCCCATTGGGTGCCCCGCAGCGGACCTACCACGTCGGTCGCGGCGTGAGTCTCGCGTCCGATCCTCAACTCCCCGTTCCGGGTACCGCATTGGCCGCGACGTCGGTGGTCCGCTCAGCGTAGAGCCGGCTCGTCACATCCGAAAGGACCGCGCGGGACGGTGGGCGCGCACAGCCCGCGCGCCCACCCCTGATCATCTAGCTGGGCAGCAGGTCGAAGTCGATCGTCTGGCTGGTGAAGGTCTGCCAGGTGGCCATCTTGCCGCCCTCTAGCAGGAGCTGGATCATCTCCGAGTCGGTGTTGAGCTCCTGCTGGATCTTTCCGTAGGTGGTCCAGTCCTCGCAGGTCGCCATCACGACCATGGAGTTGGTCGCCGCGCCGCCCACCGCGATTGCTGAGAGCGTTGCCTCCTGCACGCCCTCGTAGGACTTGAGTCTGGTCAGGCCCTTGCCGAGATGCTGCAGCAACTCCACCGGGTCCGCGCCCTGATTGGCAGTAACCACCACCGTGCTGATGATTGTCATGAGCCTTCTCTCTCTCCCCCGGCACCCTGCCGAGTGAAGTCTTCGCCGAACTCTTCGGCGATGCATGGCGTGTATCAACTCCACTTTGGTCGACGTGCTTGGCGCACGCCCCGCGCCACAGTGCCCACTCGATCCAGACGGAGCCAGTGTGGTTGCCGCTGGTGATATGTGGCCTCAGACAGATCAGGAACGCGCGCATCGCGAATCATCATCGCGCTCAGTACGGCCGCTCGGCCAGGGTTTGGACGGCGGCGGTATGCCCGTCGTGTCGGGCTCGGGGGCCATCTCGGCCAGCTGCTCACGGGCTGCTGCGTCCACCGCACTTTCCAATGCGAGGGCGGCAGCATGGCAGCCGCGTTCGGTGCAGGTGTCGGCGTGCTCGCGGGCTTGGCGGGCGGCGGTGGCGAGGAACATGGTGCTCCGTTCCGGTGGTTCTTGGCGGCGTCGTAATGCCGTTGACACTTGCCCTTCGCCACATGGACGCGCGCACAGCCGTCGACCTCGCACGTCCGGTACGGCAGTGAGATCGGCAGCGGCGGCAGGTCGTCCCAGCGGCGTCGGTAGTGGATGTTGCAAAAGCCCAGTGCCAGATGTTTCCGCTCGCAGCCGTCCACGTCACACAGCCGCTCCGGTGGATCGCTCACCGTGCCGTCGTGCGTGTAATGGCAATCCGTCTGTGCGCCTGTGCATCCCGAGGGTGGCGGGGGTGTTGGCGGCGTACCGGCCACACCCGTTTCGTCCGGCAGGGGCGACGTGGGGCCGAGTTCTGGGGGGTCTGGCAGGGCCGGGTGGCACAGCGGCGTGGGGTAGATCTGCCTCGCCACCTCGACGGCGTGGCCGCGATCGATCTGCTCCGGGAGCGGGGAGCTGGCGACCGGCTTCTCCAGCGGCTGGTTCAGTTCGGCGGGCACGTCCCACAGCTCGGGCGCGAAGTCGCCGGGACGCGGGTACAGCCGCTCCAGCTCCTCGCTCAGCGGCGGCGGTGGCGGCTTCGGCGATCCGATGACGTGCGTCTCGCCGTGGTCGTCGGCGTACGCAACCATGTGGTTGCCCGCGCAACCCGGGTCCTCGCAGTGCTCGCGGAGCGCCGCGGCTCCGGCTTCGAACGACGGCACCCGGGTCCACACATCGGCGGACGCAGCGCCGTGGGCGTTGGGAGGCCTGACACAAAGGACCATCGCAGTCATCGGGGATCAGTGTGAACTCACCGAGGTCGCTCGGCCAGGGTCTGCAGGACGGCAAACGACACGGCGCGCACATGCCAAAGCTCTCGATGCACTGAAACATGTCGGTTAGACATGGGACGCTTCGGGCCGTGTCGGCCGATTCTCAGGGGAGCCTGCTGCGTAGATGAAGACCCAGGAGTGCTCGACCGAAGGGTGTGGGAAACCAGCAGCCTTCACCACCCGCACCAAGCCTGCCTGGTGCGTCTGTATCGAAACGATCTTGGGTGAGGGCGGTCTCAAGCCGGCGGAACCGTTCATGGCCCCGACCGTGTGGTGGCTAACGACGTGTCTCACCTGTGGCGTCCAAGCCCACTACCGACTCGTGTACATCGTCGACAACAACGCCAAGGGAGAGAAGACATGCCAGGCCTGCCACGGGAAGTCCGGGTCCCGTGGATTGCTTCGCTCAGCTAGAGCGCGACACCATGATCGAGAGGACCCGCGCTGGGCTGGCCGCTGCCGCCGCCAACGGGCGCAAGGGCGGACGCCCACGAAAGGTCGACGACGCCGCTGCGGCGAAAGCGCGCAATCTCCGGGACAAGGGTATCGCCGCCACCGACATCGCCAAGATGCTCGGCGTTTCCCGCGCCACGGTGTACCGCTACCTCGCCGATGACGAGCCGTTGTCCGCGTGATTCGCGGTTTCCTCCCATGTCGGTGACCATCTAGCGCGTCACAACAGACAGTTGGCGGCGCGGCTCAACGATTCCCGATCAGGCTTGCTCGGATGAGCGCGTCGTTTAGGTCGGGCCGGGTCGTGGTGTGTCCGTCTTCCAGGCTCTTGACCTCAATGCCCGATGACGTCAGCCGGCCGATGTGGAATGTTGATGGGTTTCGACATATCGGGCACTGCATGGCGATCAGGAAAGGGCGCAGCAAATGCAGTCGTCGTTGGGCATCGAGCAAATAGAGGCTATGACGCTCTACGCGCCTAGGTGACCGCATGACTTGCACGGGCACGACGGCATGGTCCCCACTGAGCTGTCGATACACCACCCTGCCTTCGTCCGACAGCTCGTCCCATTCGTCGGACTCGGCGAGGATGAGGGGCAGGTCGACAATGAAGTCGGCTGCGGTAAGCAGCGTAATGAGTTCGTTGCGAGCTTCTTCAGTGGCGGCGGGCAAGTCTAGGGCGTCCACTCCTCTGACGTGAGACTCGTCGTTACGTCGGTTTCTCAAGGCGCGCAACGCTTGGCTTACGCCGTCTTTTCCGAGGAACTCACGGAAGTCGTTCAAGCCTATGAGCTGGTCAAGCGGACTGAAGCGACGTCCCGAGATTTCATCTAGTACGGCGACCCAGTCTCCAAGTCCTGGGCCATGGCCTCTGCCAAGGTTCTCGCGAATAGTCGTGACAGCGCCGACGGGAAGGCTGTGCTCACGGGCGAGGGCAAGGGCAACGTTCGCAAGGTAGGCCAGCAGGACCTCTGTGGCTTGCAGTATCTCGCGGTAAAGGTTGTCAGTGGTTTCACTAATGGAGGCGGCGTTGGCTTCAATTCGACGCCATCGCAGCGCAATTGGGTGCGGGTAGAGCGTTCGCACCGTGCTGCACCCTGACGTCGTATCCGTCCGGTTAGGAAATAGCCATGAGCAACACGCCCGACGTCCCGGTGCCTGCCGGCGCCACCGCCGACGACTGGCCGTCCCTGTCCCATGACGGCGTGATGATCAGATCGTTGACCTGGTCGACGCACGACACGGCCAAGTGCTCGGTGCAGTGAAACTGCACCCCGCGGAGCGGGCACTTCGGGGTGACGGTTCTGGGGCACGCGCCGGGGCAGTCAGGCTCCTAGCAGGTGCCGTTTCGGGACGCATCGTAGTTGTTCACATTAAATACGTCGGAAGAACCGTTTTTGAGCAGTTGTCCGCATACCACTACCACGGTGTTGCGAACCCCTAATAGCGGATTCAACCACGTACCGTACGTGTAGCCCTTGGTGCCATCCACGTAGGTGGTAGTGAGCTTGTTAGACACGTTGCTGCCGATGGCGACCATGTTGGTCCCCTCACCGTGTGCCAGCGCGGTCCCGTTAATTGCCACCACCTGATTGTCATGGTCGTCGGTATACGGGTATGTGTTGGTTTTGAGGAACCCTGCCGTGCCGTCGAGTGCGAACACCGTGTTCCCAGTCCTGTTTTGACCATCCGCCGTAGCCGTGGCAGGCCGGAACACGCTGATCGCCAACGCCCGGTTGTCGTTGGACGCATTGGCCTGCGCACCGGTGGCCGAGTTGTCGCCGATTCCTACGGGGTCACCGGGGCCGCCGTCGTAGGAGATACCCGGCGCCGCACTGGCCGTGCCCGCTCCGATCATCCCCGCCACACCAACTCCAGCGGCCAGCGCCGAGCCGACCACAATCCTGCGAATGTCCACTGTCACTCCCATCTCGTACCTATTTGCCCGCCCTCCGCGAACGGATCTGTAAGGTCCTGGCTAAGGCCAACACAGCAAACTTACAGCATTGATGATCGCGATTTGCCAAATCACCCAATCAGCCAGTTGCCATACTTGCACGAAGGTGCGTAGACCAGCGATCTAACTTGACGATCATGTCGACCATGCGGGTAGCTGCGGCGGGAAGCAATCATCCTTTGCAACCGACCAGCGAAGGATTAACAAGGACATTCGCCCTCTCACACGAAGCACGCTCCTCCGGTTCTGCGCCGGCTGGCGGTCACCCCGACACCTGGCAGAACGACGTCCCGTTCCCATACCGGGTGTTACTCGGCGAACTCCGCGGTATCGACGGCGTGGACATCGACCGTGTAAGTGTTCAGCCCACCGCAGTCCAGTTCGCGATGGGCGGATCGACGACGGCGGCGTCCACGAGCCGCCGCACGTCTATCTCGGCGACGACGCCCTCACCAGCGCGCAGGCCCAAGAACTCGCCGCGCTGCTCGTCGGGGCAGCCGAGGTCGAACAGATCGCCAACTACGACACCAAGTAACCCACAACCACCAAAGGCGTCGCCCCGTCATCCTGCTTGGTTGGCGGGGCCGCTTTTCTGCCAAAGAATGTACGACTGCTACACCCTTCAGCCCCGGGCGGCTGCCCTGAGGTCTGATCGCGGCGCTCTGGCGAGGGTCCAGGTCACTGCATAGGTGACTGATTAGCCGAACTCTTGCGCTGGTCAACAGTAAACGCTTATCGGATCGCGGCGAGACCTGCGGGCGCGCCCCGCGCTGCGTCAATCTCCCCCGCCGCCACAGCCACCGCCGCCACAGCCACCGCCGCCGCCGCGCGCCGCTGTCGCCGCTGTCGTCGCCGCCGCCGTCACCCAGGTGAAGAAAGTTAACGGGCAGGAAGCCGGCCGCCCAGACGCTATCGACAGCGCCGTCACCTCTGACCCGTCGGGTCCGGGATCTGCGCCGGAGATGCGAGACGTCGTGCCAGTATCGCTCCCACGGGGTCTCATCACGTCGACGCTGGACCCGTTTGCGCCACGCCAGCGCAGCCGCTGCGATCACCAGAATGACCACCAGCGAAACGCCAACCACGACAAGCGCGGTCCCCATGAGCTAAAGCTCCCGAGGGATACCGCCGGCGCCCACACCGTGCGAACCTGGCTCATCCGGTGGGTCAGCCCATGCCGCGCCAGCAAGCGGAACAGAGAGGGCTCCTGCGGCGATCACGGTGACTATCAACTTCTTGAGCATTGTTCCTCCCCTTGGTTCTGGTCATGTCCGGTGCCGCCGCTGATGACGCCACTACCGAGACGGTAATGGCGAGCACGCCCCCAAGCCACGAGTAGAGCCCTACTCGTTTTTGCCTAAGAACAACGTGATCACTACTTGTTTCTGCTCCTGCACAATATCTCTCATCGGTCAGTATTACGGCAATTCCGAGAGCCCGGTTTCCACCGGGCCTTCGCCAGATCGCCGCGCAACTACTTATGCCGCCAATAAGCTGGATCGGTCACCGGACGGACCCGCCTAACTCACATCCGAGACCGTGGACCGCCACTGCTCTCCACTGTGGCGGGCCGACCGCTGTACGGCGCGTGCGCGGTGCGCGTCATTTCGTTTCCTCTCGATGGACCATCCCCGATGTGCCAATCCCTGCCGGCGCCGAATGCGTCGATGACTGGCAGGACGACGCTCCACTGCCGTACCGAATCGTGTTCGGCGAACTGCGCAACACCGACGGGGTCAAGTTCACCACCGTCCAAGCCACCGCAGTCCAGTACGCCGATGGGCGCATCGACGACGGCCTCGTGCACGAGCCGCCGCACGTCTACCTCGGCGACGACGCCCTCACAAGCACGCAGGCCCGCGAGCTGGCGGCTGCGCTGATCGAGACAGCCAACGAGGTTGATCGGTGGGCCGAGCAACACCGAGGCTAGAGCCGCTAGACCTCTAAAAACAGAGAGTCGGCCCGTCATCCTGCTTGGTGGCGGGCCGACTCTATGCCGGGGGTGTCGGTGATACCGACGGAGCTACTCGGCCGTGCGTGTGTGGCCGCAACCCGCAGACTCGGGGTCTCCGATCTCAAATACGGCCGGCGGTGAGGAAACCTCGCCCCAGCAGTCCTCCTGTTCAACATCCATCTGCTCGTCGTACGTCCCCGTATCGACAAGTGGTTCAGCAGCGGCGACGCCCGCGAACCCGCCGAGGCCAACCAAGCTAATTGCAACTCCGCTGGCTGCGACAATTTCTTTCATCGTAAGAACGTGCTTGATCACCTGGCATTCCTCCTCTGTCGAAGTCAGACCGTGGCCGACAGCCATACGCCGGGCTGCCGACCACGTCTGCGCACGGGAACGGGTTGGGGGATCCGTGCCGCGCTACTAAAGCGGCTACCCATAGCTGGGCATCGAGAATCATCATTGGGGCACTCATCCCGCACAAGAGGCACGCCGCCCCCCGACGTCGGCAGCGCCACCGACGCCACCCAAAGGCTCGACTGCTCCCCTTGGCCCCGGCCATCCACTACGGGTGGTCGGGGCCGTCTTTATCGGCGGTGGCTCGCAACCCCATCGACCTGACCGCCGCTAGCCGGCCCCCGCCCCGGTGCGGCCCGCAGACAACGTGCCGAGGATCTTGACGAGCTGACCCGCGATAGCGGCGTGATGCGGCTGCGGCAACGGACCATCCATCGCGAACGGCGCCAAAACGTCCTCTGACCTGGCTACACTGGCAGTCTATTGCGGAGGTGGGGCAATGGAAATCTATGCAGCTCGATTGGGAATTCACGACTTCGACTTGCCTATCTCCGCGCTTTTCTGGGGAGCCGTGATCTTCGTCGCGGTGGTCGCGGCCTGGATACTCGTCGGACGAGCAATCGGAAGGCTACGCAACCGGAGACTCGACGGCGGAGCGGTGGAGGGAGGACACACGAAGGGCTCCCAGTTCGACCAAACATTGGCAGAAATATGGAACTCGGAAGATCGGACTGAGCACGGCACCGGTAATCAGCGTGAGGCGATGGGACGCCGGAAGGCGCGCGTGAAGAAGCGCAAAAGCACCACAACAATTCGTAGGCGGTAGCACAAGTGCTAGGCGAGCTGGTACAGACCACTGCTGGGAAGTGAATCACCCATCCGCCGACGCGATGCCCCAATGGTCACCGTCTCGGCCGTGGTGAGGTGCTGCTAGGTCATCAAGCTTGCCTCGGCCACGGCGGCGGGCACACTACCTGGACCTGCCGCACCTGTGACGCGACGGTGTACGGGCCGCCGATCAATACGCACTGCGCGGGGCTCGACGGGCCAGCGTCGGTGCGGATCTCCACCCCGCCACGATCACTTACTCGCCGGGTTTGGTCGGGGTGTTGTGTGCAACATGTTGTGTTTCCGAGTGCTCTTGGCAAAAAACGGCCACTCACCCTGGGGTGGCTGCCTGACATGCGGTTTCATGATGTCGCCCTACCGGCCGCTACGACATTCCCGAGGGCGACGATGCTTACTGGGATGACGGTGACCGCGACCAGGACGGTATCGCCTGCGAGTCATGACATCGCTGCGAAGGTCGATGGCCTGGGACATAATTCCTATTCGCCGGTCCCACCCTGCTGGTCATCGACGAACTGGGCTATCTGCCGCTACCTGCCGAGGCGGCCTCAGCGCTGTTTCAGGTTGTCTCCCAACGCTATTTGAAGACCTCAATCGTCATCACCACCAACCGCGGCGTCGGCACCTGGGGCGACATCCTCGGGGACACCACCGTCGCAGCCGCCATGCTCGACAGGCTGCTGCACCGATCCGTGGTCATCAACCTCGACGGCGAGTCCTACCGCCTACGCGACCACCACGCCGCCGCAGACACCCTCCGCCGAGCCACCACCGGCACCCGCCAACCGATACACTGACCCAGCCATCAGGTGGGGAATTCCGGTGAGCACACCCGGGGACTTTCGATGGGCGCGGTCACGCCTGCTCAATCTCGCTGTACTCCAACGGCTGACCCGCCGCCTTCGCAGCATGCGCCAGCGCCCTATCCAGATCAGCGCGCAGCCGATCACCAGCAGATCCCACTAGCCGCTCCTCTCAAAAAGCTGGACGCGCTCACCATTGTCAGTCTCACGCTAAGCCTGCCGTGGGACCGTTCGCGGGGGGTGGAGGGGATGGCCGCCTGGGGTCCCGACCGAAATGATTGAATTGCTGCGAAAACGTCTTTTCCTGGCTAGCCTGCATGTTCATGGTGCAGCAAATTTGCCTGGGGCAGCTGAGAGGCCATCTGCGCGAATACTTGGACGAGGTATCGGCAGGGAGCACGCTAGAGGTCATTCGTCGGGGCAAGCTTGCGGCCTTGATAGTGCCTGAGTCTGCCTGCCCCCATGCCCCACCAGACGCGACCATTTCGGTGAGCGGTCTGCGGAAGAACCCCGCGCGGTACTTCGACCGGGTGGCGGGAGGGGAAACCATCGGCGTGATAGGCAGCGGAGGCCCGGTCGCCCGCATCATGGCGGCCACCCCAGACGTGGCGCGGCTAGGCATGCCAGCACATCGGCGACGCACCTCGGCCTAACTGCCGGGTTCGGCGACGGTGAGTTTGATGACGCGGTCGGTGTGGGCGATCTTGGCGCCGAAGCGGAACGTTGCCCGCAAAGCGACCGAGTCACTTCCGAAATAGAAGTCAGTCGATGTGGCGAGTTGTACGTCGCCGTAGGCCGAGAGCACCGAGCCGGAGTCGAGGACCAGGACGTTGTAGCCGGGTCGTAGCCCGAACCCCTCGGGAACGCCCGGGCGACGGGGCCCGCCGTCCTATATTCCCACGGGTGGCGGGCCGAACTGTTCGTGGACCGTTCCGTCAACCTGTACCGCGATCGGTCGCTGGCGTTGGCGAAACTGTGGCGCCGCGGCTACAAAACAATCCTGCTGGAACGGTTTACAGCTTGCCGTCGATGCAACCTTATCTGCGGGCTCGCCGTCGCAGAGATCAGAACAGCGCGACGATCTCGCCGTACACCTGACGAACCAATTCTGGGTCAGAGGACGATGACTCGCCGCTGCTTGTCGCTCCACCGCGGCCGCGCGGGCCTTTCGCAATCCATGGGGGTTTACGGCTGGTGGTTTCGCGAGCTACCTGCGGTCATCGACACCGCGCGCGGAAACTCGGGCGGGCAATTTTGGCTGCCGCCGCGGACGAGTTCGACCGCTCGCACCGCGATGACCCGCGGGCGGATCAGGGCGCTCTGCTGCAGCGACGTGCGCCGATTCGACACAGCGGTTGTGGGTACACGACAGTATCCAAGTCGCTCGTCGGGAAGGCAGCATCCGAAATGGTTCGTAAAAAGGGCAGCAGATGGGATGTCGGTACGAAGGACAATGCGATTAGCCTCGAGCGTTTCGACGACAGCGACGAGCGCGTATCCGAGGACGTGTTGGAAGTTGGAGAAGCCCGCGAACTAGCTGCTCTATTGACGAAACATGCGGACAAGCTTGATGAGTCCGATGGGGACGACTCGAAAGACGGGGATGACTCCGACGAGGACGATTCGAAAGACGAAGACGAGGACGATTCGACCGACAAATCGTCAGACTAGAAAGGCATAACGCCCCGCTCTTTCCAGAGCACCCCGGCGACGAGATTGGGTGCCGGGGTTCTTCTGTGCATCGCCGTGCCGCAATCACGGTTCGACGTCTGATCCAAAGGTTCGGCCCGCCATTACGAAGAGGCGGGCCGACTCTGTGTATTGGAACAGCGTTCGTCGATCGCTGGCCCGTCAATCGCCAGGCGTGTTGCCGACACCACCGTCGCCTGTGTCATCGTCTGGATCGCTGATGGGGGGGTTTGCGTCTTCGTCAACGGTCCCGGCCGGGCGTTCCGCTGTGTCGATAGGTTCGTCTGATCCGGTGTTATGCGTGCCGGGTCCGCCGTCCACTTTCTGGGACGTCGGTGTCTCCTGCTTATCTGCGCTGGTCATGTCTGCTTCTTCCTAGAGCGCAATGAATGTGACGCTGCTCACACCGAAATACCCCGCCCTGATTGCTCGAAAACTGTCCGAACAGGGCCGTTTCCATTCCAGACGTGCGTTTGACTGAGGATGGGCTGGGCATCCGCTGCAATGGGCGTGCTCGTTGGTCGACCAACGCGGCGTCAAGGTTTCGCCGGTTCTTGCACCCCCCGTTTCGCGAGCCGGCGAAACCGCTTGGCCGTGCTTTCCCACTGGGGCCCGTATCTAGCGGCCCCTCGCGAGGATGCGAGCGAACGGCAGCAGCATCAGGAAATCGACAATCAAGACGACGGTGATCATCACGATGACCTTCGCGTCATCGAAGTTCTGCCCGGCGACCACGAATGCAGCGGCGGCGTTTCTCTGCGCCGTCCCCAGAGCCAACACCCCCCGGGTGCTCGTTCCGGGTCCTCCGAGGAGCCACCCGATCCCCGCGCAGACCACCGTGTACACGACGGCGGCCAGGACGCCGAAGGTACCGAATACCGACAGGACACTCTTGAAGTGACCAGCCATGGTCAACACCACTACGAGGATCATGCTGATGTTGGAGATCCACCCGACCGTCGGTCGGATGCGGCCTGCCGCGCCCGGGCTGCGAGCCCGGACCAGGAGCCCCACGGCCAGCGGGATGAGCATCAGCACGACGAGCGACCGCGCGATCTTCACCGGGTTGACCGTGATTCCCTCGAGGAAGAACGGCAGAGCGAGGGGCAGGTAGCCCACCGTGACGACCATCAGCAGCACCATCAGGCCCACAGCGAAGGCCAGATCGGCCTTGGCGAACTCCGCGAGCTTGATCAGAAACGGCGCGCCCGCCGCGAGCCCACACAGCAGCAGGCCGATCCCCAGCGGCTCGTCGAGATCGAGCACCCGCCAGAGCCCGAGCGCTGCCAGGGGCGCCAGGACGAAGTTCGCCGCGAGGGACAGCACGACCAGCCGGGCGTTCTTGAGCGGGGCCAGGATCTGGCCGACGGTCAGGCTCAGGCCAACACTCAGCGTGCTCGACACCACGAAGACGACGACGGCCACGCTCGAGCCCCGGATCAGCAGTTCGGTCAGCGCCATCGTTGCCGCCTTTCGTCACTCCATTGCGAAGGGGTCAGTCGGTAAGCGCCGCGCTGACCGCGTTCGACATTGCCAACAGTCAGGTCCGCGCCCAATCCAACGTGACCGGAGATGTCGCGCCGACGCCTTTCAGGGCGAGCGTGACGTGTTGAAGTCGGCATAGCGCTGCTCGTACACGCCGTCGCGTTCGGCGAACCGGAGCGGTTTCGTGGCGTCCACGACAATCTCGGTCGCCTCGGGCTCCTCGGTCAGCAGCGCCATGGTCTCGGCGATGTATTCATCGAGGGGCATAGCGTCGGGTTCGTTGACTCGCTCGTCGCGCAGGCCAGTCTGGACCCCCGGCGGCATGATCTCGATCACCTGAACCGCCGTGTTCCGCAGTTGAAACCGCAGCGATTCGGTGTAGGAGTGCAGCGCGGCCTTGGTGGCGCAATAGGTTGGCACCTGCGCCTTGGGCAGGAAGGCCAACGCCGAGGTGACGTTCAGAACGGCTGAACGGGGCTGAGCGAGCAGGCGCGGCAGCAACGCAGCAGTGAGGCGTATGGGACCAAGTAGGTTCGTGATGATCATGGCCTCCGCTTCGGCGACACGGCCAGCGATGAGGTCCTCGCTGTGTTGGATGCCCGCGTTGTTGATCAGAACGTTGAGTTCCGGGTGGCGTTGTGTCGCCTCCGTGGCGAAACGCTCGATGTCTGCCGCATCGCTCTGATCCAAGGTCAGCCATTGCATTCCGGGGTTGGCCGCTGCCACGCTCTCCAGCTGCTCGCGACGGCGGCCAGCGATGATCACCTGGTTGCCCAGACGCTGAAACGACTCAGCCAGGCCACGCCCGATCCCCGACCCGCCACCCGTCACCAAAATCGTGTTCTGGGCCGTCTGCATGGCTTCTGTCCCCGCTGACTCGGTGGTGACTGAAATCTAACACCCGACCGCTGGAGCGCACTGACCCGTGCTCGTCCCTTCCGACGTTCGTTAAGGAAGTTCCAAGCCTGCAATCCGACGCTTCTAGTCGTCAGGAAACCCAGCTCCCGTTGGGTCCACCTCCTTGAGGAACAGATCGGGTTGTCATGAGCATGAAATACATCGTTGCCGGAGCCGCTGTCATGGTGGCCTTGGGTGTAGTCGGCTTCGCGTCCTCCAATGACCTGACGCCACCGGCAAGCTGTACGGGCACGACACCGGCGGTGACGAACTTTCACCCGCGCTAGACGCGACGGGCGCCCGCGGTCCATAGCCGCTTGCGGGCATATTTCCCTGTTCAGACGGCGCGCGTGCTCGTGGCCTTTAGAAACTTCCAAGGTCCCCGCCCAAGACTCGTACCGCTACAAGTGTCAGAAGACACCGAGCTGCAACAGGAGAGATGACGATGAGGACAACGAATTTGAAGCGAATTGCGGTGGCAGGCGCATTCACAGGCGCGCTGAGCTTGGCCGCGGTCGGACTCGGGGCGGGTGCGGCGAGCGCTGACGATGGAGATATCCCGTTCGTGCCCGGCGGTCTGGACGACGTGCAGTCGGTCTTGCCCCTGATCGAAACCCTTGGGGGCATCGGCGATTTGGGAGGCGTCGGCGATTTGGGAAGCCTCGCCGACCTCGGCAATCTCGCGCAACCTCGGCGACCTCGGCAATCTCGGAGGTGGCGGCCTGGAAGGTCTCCTAGGACTTGCAGGAGGGTTTTAAGAGACGCATCTCCCAGGTCAACCATCAGGCATGGCCGCACCCGACGTCGGCCCGCCACCACGCTCACGTGGCGGGCCGGTGGCGCATGTGCTGCGGGCTTGAGGCCTTTATGTCGGCGGCGATCGACTCCCAGATTGCCCAGAGGATTAGACCTGCATTAATTGGGCATCTATGTAACCTGGCCCGCCGCTTGGTATGCGATTCGCACACTCGGCACCGGCGACCGGTCCGGCGAAGCCCCCGTGCAGGGGTCGGGGACTTCGCACCAAACTCTCGGCGTGGCGCGACGGCGCGATGAGTCAGACGCCCTTACATCGGGAGCAACGGCTTCGAGAACGGTCTGTTAACTGGGTGTCGTACGTCGCGGCCGTGGGTACGCGTAGTGCATGGCTAATGAAGCGTTGTTCGCGACCGCGGGCTTGTTCGGGCTGTTTGTCGCGATGTTGACGGGCGCATTGTGGGACACCCAGCTGGTGTCGGCACCAATCCGGCATTTCCGCTCGGACGGTCGGCATTCGATGCCCCGCTGACACCCTCCCTGCTGATGCCGTGGGGGTCGGTGTTCTCCGGCCGCTTTCGGTTGTGACGAATAACTAATGTGTTTGCGCAAGCCCTTGACGGGGTATAGCCGCTTCGGCCTGCCACCCAGCTAACGGCGTAGGCGGGGTGGCAGGCCAAAATCCCAGGAGCACTGAAGTGCGGCAATGGACTGCTCCAATTCCCACGAATCGCGACCAGCAGCCGTATGCGCTGTTCAGAGCGTCTTTTATCGAATACCTAGCGGCGCCGAATCCCTGCCGCAAAGCAGGTAAATTCAGGGCATGCGGCTGACCGCGGTCTTCTTTGCCAACCACGTTGATGTGGTGAGCGACATGCTCAACGTGGAGGGCGGGTTCTGGAAGACCACCACCGTCCCGCCCAACTCGACCGGATTCCGATGTTGCGCCGTGGTGCTCCATGACATGGATCCCGAAGATGTGGGCCAGCGGTTCGCGCTGCACATCGACGCGGAGGGCCCCCTCGGTCACCGCCAGTCCCCCGCGCATTCGACGGAGTTCAGCGTCGACGCACCGTCGATGTTCATGTGTTTCTCGTCGATGGTGTTGCCGATCGACCCCGGCGGCGGGCGCCACGTGTACTCCTTCTACTTGGCCGGCCAGCATGAGCGGGTGGACGTGCCGCTCGCGGTACGCGTGAGCCGTTCCTGACGCATCCGTCATCGCCGGGAAACCACTCGTGCACCACGAGCCACCTATTAGGCTCTCCGAAGGCCAACCGGTCATGACGACCTAGGGGTGGGACATGATTCGCGAACTCTTCGCCTCCGTTGCGATCGCCGGCGCCGCCATCAGCGCGGCTCCCGTCGCCGCAGCCGACGACCTGATGTATCCCGACACCGGAGGGCATTACCGCCACCGACGTGCCCGGCATGAATTACGAGGCCAATCTCACCGCGCCCTGCACCAACCTGGACCGGTTCACGTTCGGCCGCGGCCCCGGTGGCGAAGTTCTGCAGTGCCGGTGGATCGTCAACCAGTGGCCGCCTCAGTACACCGGCTTCTGGGTTGCGGCCTACGAGTTGTTCGGCGTCCAGGAAACCGGCGCACCGTGCCCCAAACCCCAAGCGGCAGCCCAGCATCCCGACGGGCGCCCGATGCTGTGTCTGGGAACTCAGGGTTGGCAGCCCGGCATCTTCACCCGGGCCGGCTTCTTCCCGGTCTAGACGCGCGGCGCCGTCCTAGCCGCGCAGCGTATGACTCGGTGACCTTCCGAACGTTTGCTTGTAGACGCTGCTGAACCGTCCGGCATGGCTGAACCCCCACCGGCCGGCGATCGCCATCACCGTGTCGACCGACGGGTCCGCAGCCTGAAGCTCACGGTGAGCGCGGTTGAGCCGCACGCGCCGCAGATACTCCAGTGGAGTCGTGCTCAGGTAGCGCCGAAACGTGTACTGAACCGAGCGCGGCGTGACGTTGACGGACGTCGCGATGTCACTCAACGTGATGTCGCGATGTGCGTTGTCGTGGATGAACCCGGTCGCCCGCCGCAGCAACAGCGGCTGCGTGGTCGAGGTGTCGACGTAGTTAACCATTGGTTCGTCGCTTACCCGCTCACGAAAACCGAAAACCGGGCTCGACGCAGATCACATCCTGACACGATCTGCCCCATGACCGAACGCATCGAAGTGCCACGCACGATCCCCGCGCCCGCCGCCGACATCTTCGCCGTGCTGTGTGACCCGCAGGGCCAGGTCGCGATCGACGCCACGGGCATGCTGCAGGACGCCGAGGGCGATCCTGTCCGGGCGGTCGGCGACAGCTTCGTCGTGTACATGGACCGCGAATCGCTCAACGACTTTCCGCTGGGCAAGTACGACGTCACCGTCTCAATCACTGAGTTCGAGCAGGACAAGCTGATCGCCTGGACGATCTTCGGCCAGATCAAGCCGGACATTGGCCATGTGTACGGCTACCGGCTCGAACCCGCCGACGAGGGCACGCTGGTCACCTCGTTCTACGACTGGTCCGACATCGACCAGCACTGGCGGGACGCCAACATCTTCCCGATCGTCTCCGAGCTTGCGCTGCGCGCGACTCTCGGCATCCTGGATCGCACCGTCAGGCGCGGATACCCGCGTGCGTCAACCACTGGTTGACGCACGCTCATGCGTCAACCTAGGGTTGACGCATGACCGAGCCCGCGAAGATCGCCAACCCCGTCCGCCTCGACGACCTCATCGACGTCATCAAGAAGGTGCACGACGAACCGCTCGAGCAGCTCACCGACGCCGTCCTGGCCGCCGAATCCCTCGGCGAGGTCGCCGATCACCTCATCGGCCATTTCGTCGACCAGGCCCGGCACTCCGGGGCATCGTGGACGGAGATCGGCAAATGCATGGGCGTCACCAAGCAGGCCGCGCAGAAACGGTTCGTCCCCAAGACGCCCAGCGACGCCGACGCCCTCGATCCCAATGCCGGCTTCGGCCGGTTCACCCCCCGCGCGCGCAACGCCGTCGTCGGCGCCCAGAACAAGGCGCAGGCGGCCGGCAATGCCGAGATCAGCCCTGACCACCTGCTACTGGCGATGTTCGACGACCCCGACGGGCTCGCGGTCAAGCTGCTCGCAGGCCAGGGTGTGAACGCCGATGTCGTCGCGAAGACCGTCACGCTGCCGCCACTGACCGAGGGTGAGCTGCCGCCCTTGACGCCGTTCGACGGAGCCGCCAAGAAGGTGCTCGAGTTGACGTTTCGGCAGGCACTTCGCCTGGGCCACAACTACGTTGGCACCGAGCACATCGTCCTCGCCCTGCTGGAAACCGAGGAGGAGGACGGCCCTCTGCACCGCCTCGGCGTCGACCGGGATCGTTTCGAACGCGACCTCACGGCCGCGCTCGAGCCGTTCACCAAAAGCTGATCTCACATCGCACACCGCCGCGGCGTCTTCAGAATGTGAAGGTGCGCCCGTTCGAAGAGGTGGTCACCGAGCACGGCGCGACCGTGCTGCGGGTGTGCCGCGCCGTCGTCGGGCCCATCGACGCCGAGGACGCGTGGTCGGAGACCTTCCTGTCCGCGCTGCGGGCCTACCCGAACTTGCCCGACGACGCCAACGTCGAGGCGTGGCTGGTCACCATCGCGCATCGCCGCGCGCTTGACGTCGGCCGCGCGCGCACCCGTCGGCCCGTGCCCACCGACACCATGCCCGACCGTCCATCGCCGCACGCCGACCCGGCCGCCCGCGACCCCGACCTGTGGGCGGCACTGCAACGACTGCCCACCAAGCAACGCCAGGCCGTGGCTTACCACCACATCGCCGGCCTGCCGTTCGCCGAGATCGCCGAACTGCTCGACAACTCCCCCGACGCCGCACGGCGCGCTGCCGCCGACGGCATCAAGTCCCTGCGCAAGATCTACCAGAAGGACCAAACACCATGACTGCCAACATCTTCGATAAACTGCACGCCGACGACGAGACGATGGGCAAGCTGCACACGCGGCTGGAACACGCCGCCGACGCCGACGGGGTGCTCGACGTCGCCTACCGCACGATCGACACTCCGGTCGGCACGCTGCTGCTGGCCGCCACCCCCATCGGCCTGGTTCGCGTCGCCTACGACGTCGAGGGTCACGACACTGTGCTGGGCCGTCTCGCTGACGCGGTCAGCCCGCGCATCCTGCGCTCACCGCTGCGGTTGGATGTGGTCGCGCGGCAGCTCGACGAGTATTTCGCGAAGCGCCGCACCACCTTTGACGTTCCGGTCGACCTGCGGCTGACCGACGGCTTTCGCCGTAGCGTCATCGAGCATCTGCGCGACATCGGCTACGGCGACCGCGAGAGCTATGCGACCGTCGCCGCTGCGGTGGGCAGCCCCAAGGCGGTCCGGGCGGTCGGCACGGCCTGCGCCCGCAATCCGCTGCCGGTCGTGATCCCCTGCCACCGCGTCGTCCGGTCCGACGGGTCGACGGGCCAGTACGCCGGCGGACCAGCGGCCAAGGCGACGCTGCTCGACCTCGAGGCCGCGTGACGGGGATGAATCGCGGTCCGCGGGGGAATCGCGGTCCGCGGGAGAAGAACGTCAGCGCCTGGGCGTCCTGACCGCGAAGCGGCTATAACACGTTTCAGTTTGTGAAATCATGCGTGCATGCGTCGCTGGTTCGTGCTCCTGATCGCCGCGATGGCGGCCGTCACCGGCCTCACGGCCGTGCCCGCTCATGCCGCGCCGTCGCCGATCGGCCGCCTCGGTGAAACGTTGCAGGTGAAGTTCAAGGGCCTGGTCGCCGACATCACCGTCAACAATCTGGCCCCCTCGCCGATCCCGCCGGGCTTCGGCTATCCGCCGCGGGCACCCCGGTACGAGGTCTGGCGCGCCCAGGTCACCGTGCACCCGATCCAGGTGCCCACGCCGTATGCCCAGTCCATTACGTACCAGTTTCGCGGGGTCACCGCGACCGGCGATTCCTACGAACCGCGGAACACCGACGCACCCGACGCGCTGCAGTACGCGCTGAACAACGCCCCTGCCGGATCGACGGTCAGCGGCGGGGTCTGGTGGGACTGCTTATCGCGACCTCATTGCGAATGTCGTACTACTCGACAAGATCACCGGTCAGCACCTGGCGCAGTGGAACGTGTCCTGAGTATTGGAAATTGACAGGAATTGAGATAGCCGCGGCCGTCGTCGCCGATCTTCCCGAACTCGCCGACGTCGCCGCACGCACGTTTCCGCTGGCGTGTCCGCCTTCGGTGACCGCGGAGAATATCGCCGCGTTCATCGACGAGAACCTGTCCGAGCCGCGATTCCGCGACTACGTCGCCGACCCCGATCGCGTGGTGCTCGCAGCCCGCGACGGTGGCCGAATGGTCGGCTACGTCATACTGATTCGCGGTGTGCCCGATGACGACGATGTCCAGCGCGCCGTCACTGTGCGCCCGGCGCTGGAACTCTCGAAGATGTACGTGCTGCCCGACAGCCACGGCGCCGGCGTCTCAGCGGCACTCATGACCGCTGTGCTGAACAGCGCCACAGAACTCGGCGCCGCAGCCGTCTGGCTGGGCGTCAACCAGCAGAACGAACGCGCGCAACGCTTCTACGCCAAGCACGGCTTTGTGATCAGCGGCACCAAAACCTTTCGGCTCGGCGCGGGCGTCGAGAACGACTACGTGATGGTGCGCCCGGTCTAGAGCGATCGAGTGTGGGATTGATGCACGCCTCAAGCGGAAAAAGCGTGCGGGTAACCCACGTTCGGCGCTACCAAGCCGCCGTCAAAGCCAGCAGGCGCGACGTCGCTCGCAGGTACTTCTTGCGGAACCCGCCCGCCAGCATGTCGTCGCTGAAGATGGTGTCCATCTTCGCGCCGGACGCCACCACGGGGATGCCCGCGTCATAGAGCCGGTCGGTCAGCGACACCAGCCTCAGCGCCACGTTCTGGTCGTCGATCGGATGCACACCGGTGATGAACACCGCGGCCACGCCCTCGATCAGCGTCAGATAGCGCGACGGGTGCATGGTGGCCAGGTGCGCACACAGCGCATCGAAGTCATCCAGCGTCGCACCGGGGGTCTGCGCGGCGCGGCCCGCCACGTCGTCGTCGCTCAACGGTTCGGGGGCGTCAGGGAGGTCGCGGTGCCGGTAGTCGGGTCCGTCGATCCGGACTGTCGTGAAAATCGCTGCGAGCGTGTTGATTTCGCGAAGGAAGTCCTGGGCGGCGAATCGGCCCTCGCCGAGCTGCTCGGGCAGTGTGTTCGACGTGGCCGCCACCGACACCCCGCGTTCGACGAGTTGTGACAGCAGCCGCGAGATCAGCGTGGTGTTGCCCGGGTCGTCGAGCTCGAACTCGTCGATGCACACCACGACGTAGTCGGCCAGCAGGTCGATGCATTCGATGAAACCGAAAACGCTTGCCAATTGGGTCAACTCGCCGAACGTCGCGAATGCCTTCGGTTCCGGCAGGCGGTAGTACGACGACGCCAACAGGTGGGTCTTGCCGACGCCGAATCCGCCGTCGAGATAGATACCGACCCCCGGGAGCACCTCACGGCGGCCGAACAGCTTCTTCTTGCCGGCCCGTCGCTCGGCCGCCTCGGCGCAGAACTGAACGCAGGACTGCACGGCTGCGGACTGCGACGCCTCGGCGGGATCGGGGATGTAGGTGTCGAAGCTGACGTCGGCGAAGGTCGGCGGCGGAGTCAGTTGGGCGATCAATCGCTCCGGCGTGACCTCGGGGTGCCGGTCGACCAGATGTCCGACGCCGCTGGACCCACCCATGCAGGCACCTTAACGGCGTGCTGCAATTGTTGGTCATGGCCGATACCGCCGCCGGGGTGCAGTTCACCGTCCTGGGCCCGACCGATTCGATCGACGACGGCCGCCTTTCCGACTTCTACACCTACCCCGACGACCTGCAGACCTGCTGGGTCCGCGCCAACATGATCGCCAGCCTCGACGGTGGCGCCACGGCTGCGGGCAAGGCCGGCGGTCTCGCCGGTGCCGGTGACCGCAGCATGTTCGCGCTCATGCGTCACAGCGCCGACGTGATCCTCGTCGGCGCGGCCACGGTGCGCGTCGAGAACTACTCCGGCGCGCAGGTGCCCCTGGCACAACGGCATGCCCGGCAGCGTCGCGGGCAGGCCGAAGTGCCGCCGATCGCCGTCGTCACGCGGTCCGGCGACCTCGACCCCGACGCACTCTTCTTCACCCGGACCGAGGTTTCGCCGTTGATCCTGACGTGCGCCGACTCGTTCGAGGAGACCCGGCAGCGACTGGGAGCGGTGGCCGAAGTGCTCAACGCCTCGGGACCGGACACCAGCGCTGTCGACGGCGCCACGGCGCTGAAGCTTTTCGCCGAACGCAGGCTGTTTCGCGTGCTCACCGAAGGTGGCCCACTGTTGTTGAGCCAACTCATCGAAGACGACCTGCTCGACGAGCTCTGCCTGACGGTGGCGCCGATCCTGGTCGGTGGCCTGGGCCGGCGCATCGCCGCCGGGGCGGGCGAGGTGCACACCGGAATGCGGCCCGCGCACCTTTTGTCCGACGACCAGGGCTACCTCTACACCCGCTACGTCCGGGCTGGTTGAGGCCCGACGAACGCGTGCACGAGAAGGATTGTGCACGGGAATCAGTACTGTGGTCGGCATGCAGCGGCGTCGTATGGTCCGGGTTTTGACTACCTCGACTGTCGTCCTGTCGGTTTTGCTGGCCGGTTGCGCGCCCGGGCTGGCGGCCAATCCGCGCTTCGCCACCGACTCCGGAGCACAGCCGCAGGGCCAGCCACCACCGCCCCCGCCGCCGCAAGGCCCGCCACCGATCGAGGCGCCGAAGAACGACCTGTCATGGCGTGACTGCACGTCGCGGGTGTTCACCGAGGCCGCCGTCGAGCCCATCCCCGGAGTGACCCTCGACTGCGCCACCTACGACGCCGATCTCGACCCCATCAAGGGTGCGACCGGGTCCATCAGCATCGGCGTGGTTCGCGCGACGTCGACGGACACACCGGACGACGCCGGACCGCTGGTCATGACCACCGGATCGGACCTGCCGACGTCGACGCAGCTGCCGATCTGGCTGATGCGTTCCGGCTCCGACGTTTTGAAGGTGCGGCCGATCGTGGCGGTGGACCGCCGCGGCATCGGCATGTCGGGCGCCCTGGACTGCCGCGATCTGTTCGACCGCCAGGCAATGCTCGATCAGGCGCAGTTCCAGGCCGGCGACGACCCCGTCGCCAATCTGGGCGAGATCACCCAGGCCGCGACGACCAGCTGCACCGACACCATCGCTCCCGGCGACTCGGCCTACGACAATTCGCACGCCGCCGAGGACATCGAACGGCTGCGCAGCACCTGGGATGTACCGACACTGGCCCTTTTGGGTGTCGGCAACGGCGCCCAGGTGGCGCTGGCCTATGCGGGCAGCCATCCGAACAAGGTGGCACGCCTGGTGCTCGACTCCCCGCTGCCGCTCGGCATCGCCGCCCAAGCCGCGATGGAACAGCGCGTCAAAGGCGAACAAGCGGCCCTGGACGCGTGGGCCGCTCAGTGCGTGGCCATCAATTGCCCGTTGGGTCCCGACCCCAAGGGAGCCGTCGACGCGGTGTTGAACCAGGTGCGCGGATACGACGCGACGAGTTCACGCTCGGTTGCCACCGTCGCCGACGCGATCTCCACGGCGCTGGCGTATCCCCGCGGTGATCGCGTCGCCGCCACCAACAGGCTGGCGTCGGCGATCGCCGACGCCCGCTCCGGGGACTGGGACGCGCTGAGCACCCTCATCAATGAAGCCGAGACGCTGCGCGGCACCGACGGCCAGTTCGTCAACAGTTGCAGCGACTCGCTGAACCGGCCCACCCCCGACCGGGTCCGCGAGCTCGTCGTGGCGTGGGAGAAGTTGTACCCGCAGTTCGGTCAGGTGGGGGCGCTGGAATTGGTGCAGTGCCTGAACTGGCCCAGCGGTTCCCCACCGCAGGAGCCGCAGAATCTGAAGACTCCCGTGCTGCTGCTCGGCACGCAGAACGACCCGATCGTCGGCAATGAAGGCGTCGCCGCAGTCGCGGCCACGGTCATCAACGCGGGTTCGGCCAACAGGCGCGTGATGTGGCAGGGCATCGGCCACGGTGCTTCGGTTTACTCCCCCTGCGCACTGCCGCCGGTGATCGGCTACCTCGACAGCGGTAACCTGCCCGACACCGACACGTTCTGCCCGGCCTGAGACCTCGCCCCCGCGGGGTCGGGTACGGTGCGCTGGTGCGCGATCTTGTCATGGCCGCCTTCCGGCCCCGCACCTCCCCGCCGACCACGGCCACGGTGCTGCGGCTGATCCTGTGGCCGCTGGCGATTCTGTTCGTCATCCACCGCAGCTTCGTCCTGGCCACCAACGGCTACGTCACCGACGACTACGGGCCCGTCTACCGCGCCGTCGTCAACCTCAAAATGGGCTGGGACATCTACAACGAGCACTTCAATTACGTCGACCCGCACTATCTGTACCCGCCGGGCGGCACGCTGCTGATGGCGCCGTTCGGCTACCTGCCGGTCGACGCCTCGCGGTACTGGTTCATCACGTTCAACACGATCGCGATCGTGCTTGCCGCCTACCTGCTGGCGCGCCTTTTCGGATACGGGCTCAACTCCGTGGCGCTGCCCGCCCTGCTTGCCGCGATGTTCGTCAGCGAAAGCGTGATCAACACACTGGTATTCGGCAACATCAACGGCTGCATCCTGCTCCTCGAGGTCCTGTTCTTCCGGTGGCTCCTCGACGGAAAGGTCTCCCACCAGTGGTGGGCGGGCGTCGCGATCGGTCTGACGCTCGTCGTCAAACCACTGTTGGCGCCGTTGTTGTTGTTACCGCTGCTCAATCGCCAATGGCGCGCGCTGGTTGCCGCCTTTGCAGTACCACTGGTGTTCAATCTGGCGGCGGTGTTCAGCCCCGTGGCGAGGTTCCGGGTGAAGGATCCGATGAACTTTGTCACCGAGACGCTGCGTTACATCGCCACCACCCGCGACTACTTCAACAGCTCGATCGCAGGCAACGGTCTTTACTACGGCCTGCCGACGTGGCTGATTCTATTGCTCCAGTTGACCTTTGCCGTCCTCGCTGTGCTGTCTCTGTGGCTGCTCTACAAGTACTACCGGACCCGCGATCCGCTGTTCTGGATGCTGACTTCCTCAGGCGTGCTGCTGATCACGTCGTTCCTGGTGCTGTCGCTGGGCCAGGGCTACTACTCGATGATGTTGTTCCCGTTCCTGATGACGGTGGTGCTGCGGAATTCCGTGATCCGCAACTGGCCGGCGTGGGTGGCGATCTACGGGTTCATGAGCGTCAGACAAATGGCTTCTCGGACACTGGCCGTCCACCGGCCGTTTCCTGGAGTACATGAAGTTCACCTACGGCTGGTGCCTGATGCTGATCGTGGTGTTCGTGCGTGCTGTACTTCCGCTATCTCGACGCCAAATCCGAGAACCGTCTCGACGACGGCATCGATCCGCTGTGGATGAAGGACGTGGCGAAGCAGCCGGCAACCGCGTAGACGCGCCGCAGGCAGGCCTGCGTGGGAAAATGACGATTCCGGCAATTAGTTGACAACGCAAGGCTCTAGCATCGAGCGCGAGCGCAGTATCGGTACTGATAGCGCCCCGATCTCGTACGATTAGACCGCTCGCAGAGGGTGGGGGGAGGCGACGCAGGTGCCGTTCATTCCCGTCGATCCCGAGTGCGTGACCCCAGCGTGGCTCAGCGAAGTTCTCGGCGCCGACGTGCGCGAATGCCGGCTCGAACAGATCGCGATCGGTGTCGGATTGCTGGGCCGGTTGTTCCGGGCCCATCTCGACGGCGGACCGGGCGTGCCTTCGACCGTGATCGTCAAGCTCCCGACCCTGGACATCACCGCCAGGACGCAACTGTGCGAAGCTGCGGATTTCTACATGCGAGAAGTCCGCTTCTACGAGCAGATCGGCCTCGGCAACCCGCTGCAGCCCGCGCGTCCGTACCACGCCGCCTTCGACGCGGAGACCCACGACTTCGTTCTCGTGCTGGAGGATCTGGGCCGGCTTCGTAATGCCGACCAGATCGTCGGGTGCACCGAAGCCGACGCCGAGACCGTGATCGACGCCATCGCCCGCCACCACGCCTACTGGTGGGACAGTGAGCGCCTCGCGTCTCTGCCGTGGCTGACGGCGTACGACACGCCGCCGTTCCCTCAAGTCATCGCAAGCAACTACGCGGCCGCGTGGCCCAAATTCGTCGAGCGCCTCGGCCCGGAATTGTCGCCGGCACTGCGCGACTTCGGCGACCGGCTTCCCTCGCTCATGCCGTGGTTCATCGAGGAATTCGCCCGCCCGCCCCACACCTACATCCACGGCGATCTCAGGCTCGACCAACTGTTCTTCGCCGTCGGCCCCGAGGATCAGCCCGTGCGAGCCTTGGACTGGCAGATCGGCGGGAAGGGCCGTGGGGCCTACGATGTGGGCTACTTCCTGAGCCAGAGCCTCACCACCGAGACCCGCCGCAACTGCGAGCACCGGCTGATCGAGCGGTATGCGGAGCGCCTTGCAGACCACGGAATCGATTACCCGCGAGATCAATTGCTGCGCGACTACCGACTCACCACGACGTGGTGCTTCGTCTACCCGGTGATGGCCGCCGGCCGCATCGACATCGCCAACGACCGTCAGCTGGAGCTGGTCCGCACGATGGTCAAACACGCCGAACTCGCCATCGAGGACCACGACGGCTTGTCGTTAAGGCCCGACTGACGATGGCCGAGCAGCGCCGCACCTGCGCCTCCTGCGGCACGGCGAACGAAGAGGACGCGCGGTTCTGCGAGAGCTGCGGCGCCTCGTTCGCACGAACCTGCGAGACCTGCGGAGTGGAGGCACGCGCGACCGCCCGGTTCTGCCGGGCGTGCGGCGCGCCGCTCGACGGTCAGGTCAGCGCAGCCGCCCGACGTCCCCGCGGCGGGTCCCGTGCGCAAGACGGTGACCGTCCTGTTCGCCGACCTGGCCGGTTCGACGAGCTTCGAGGAGCGCGTCGACGCCGAGACGGCACGCGAGGTCATCGGCCGCTACCACGGTCTGCTGCGAAAGACCGCGCACCGCCATCGGGCGGGGGTGACGAAGTACATCGGCGACGGGTTCATGGCCGTCTGGGGTGTACCCGAGATCGGACCCGACGACGCTGCGCACGCCGTCGACGCCGCGGTCGAGCTTCAAGAGCGCTTCGTCGACCTCGCCACCCAGGTCGCCGAAACCCATGGGGTTGAGCTGGATCTGCGCGTGGCAGTGAACACCGGCGAGGTTGTGGTCGGGGCGGGCGACGCCGACCTCGTCGGCGACGCGCTGAACGTCGGGGCACGTCTTGAGGCCGAGTGCCCGCGCGGTCACGTCGTGGTCGGCGAGGAGACATGGCGCGCCACCCGCGGCCAATTCCGATACGAGTCCCTGGGCCAAGTACAGGTCAAGGGTCGAACCGCGCCCGTGACCGTCTACCAGTGGCTCGGACGCCAATCGAGCACCGCCGACGCAGCGCCCTTCGTCGGCCGGTCCGACGAAGTCCGCCGACTGCAGGCCACTATGGACGACGCGGTGACGGCGCGGGCAGCCCGGCTGGTCACCGTCATCGGCGACCCCGGTGTCGGCAAGAGCCGGTTGGCCGCGGAGTTCACCGGCGCTCAGTCCGAGGCGCGCGTCGTCGACGCCAGGTGCGACCCCGAAGGGACGGTCGCGCTGGCTCCACTCGTCGAGGTGCTGCGGGCAACCGATCTCGAAACCGACATTCCCGCAAGCGTTCCCGAGCGCGACCGGCTGCTGCGCGACCTCAACGGCCTGGCGACCGGTATCGCGGGATCGGTCGAGGAGAACTTCTGGGCGCTGCGCCGGTTCATCGAGGTGCTGGCGACAGACGGGCCCGTCGTCCTTGTCCTCGACGACATCCAATGGGCCGACACCCTGCTGCTCGACTTCGTGGAACATCTGGTGGAGTGGGCGGCCGAGGTGCCCGTGCTGGTGCTGGCCCTCGCACGGCCCGAGCTTCGCGAGCTCCGCCCCGACCTCGTCACCGTCAGCCGGTGGGTGTCCGAGGCGGTGCACCTCAGCGGCCTCGACCCAAGGGCGACAGCCGAACTCGCCGCCAAGGTGCTGGGCGCCGCCCGGCTGCCCGATGAACTGTTGCGCCGTCTCCCGTCGACCACCGGCGGCAATCCCCTCTTCGTGCGGGAGCTGATCGGGATGCTCGCCCACGACGGAGTCCTCGTCGAGGAACTGGCCGGTTGGCGACTCACGATCGACGTCGACGCGATCGCGATCCCACCGACCATCCACGCGCTTCTGGCGTCGCGACTGGAACGGCTCGACGCCACCGATCGGCGCGTCCTGGAGATCGCCTCGGTGGTCGGTAGCGACTTCTCACTGGGCGCCGTGCGCGCGCTGGCAGGCAACGCCGCGGCCGGAGTAGCGTTGTCGCTCAAGCGACTTCGCCGTCTCGAGCTGACCCAACCGAGCGGAGCCTATGTCGGTGACGAGCCGGTCTGGCGCTTTCACCACGTGCTGATCCGCGACGTCGCCTACCGCAGGCTGTTGAAGTCGGACCGCGCGGATCTTCATGAGCGACTGGCCGAATGGGTTTCTACAGGCGGGCCCAGCGTGGCGTTCGACTCCGACGAGATGATCGCGCGGCATCTGGAAGCGGCGCACACCTACCGCGTCGAACTCGGCACGTTGGACGAGCAGACGGGCGATCTCGCGCTGCGGGCGGCGCGCCACTACGCCGCGTCGGCCCGCCGCGCCCTCGACCGCGACGAACTTCTTTCCGCCGGCGCCCAGGCGGCTCGCGGCGCAGCCTTGGCAGCCGCCGACGGCGCGGTGCACGCCGAACTTCTGCTGATCGGGTGCGAGGCGTTCCTGTCGGCAGGGGACGTCGCCGCGGGTGCACCGCTCGTCGATGACCTCGACCGCATCGCCGACGAGACCTTGGCACCCTGGGCGACCTGCTACAGGTGCCAGTTCGTCATCTACACCGACCCAGAGCGCTTGCTGGAGGTAGAAGCCCGGCTTCAGGGCGCGATCGACGAGTTCGGTCGGCGCAACGATCCGGCGGGGTTGGCGAAGGCCCACCGGGTGCGGGCGGGCGCCAGGTCACGACTCGGCCGGATCGGTGACTGCGAAGCCGACCTCTTCGAGGCGCTCATCGCGGCGCGACACAGCGGCGACCACCGACAGATCACCGCGGCGCTGGGTGCGGCGCCGGGAGCGGCGCTCTGGGGGCCGAGCCCTGTGCCGAAGGCCGGCGGCCGGTGTCTCGACGTGGTTCGGATGCAGCGGATGACGACGGCCGCACCCTCGCTCGAGGCGACGTCGCTGCGCTGTCTCGCGGTGCTGGAACTGCTTCGGGGCCGGCCGGACAAGGCCCGGACGATGCTGGCCGACGCCCGCCAGGTCGTCGCCGATCTCGGCCTGCGGCACGGGCTGATGGAGACCGAGCTGTTCGCGGGAATCATCGAATCGATGGAGGGCGACCCTGTGGCCGCCGAACCACATTTCAGGACCGCGTTGGAGGGGTTGGAGGCCCTGGGCGTCGGAGCCGACGCCGGTCAGGCCGCCGCTCTTCTGGCGCGGTCGGTCCTCGCCCAGGGTCGGGTCGACGAAGCCGATGAACACGCGACCGTCAGCGAGCGCCTCGCGGGCCGCAACCTGAAGACGGCGATCGCCTGGCGCGCGGTGCGGGCCGAAATCCTGGCGGCTCGCGGCCAGCACACCGAGGCCGCCGCGATGGCGCGGGACGCCGTCACGGTAGCTGCGGGAACCGACCTGGTGATCGACCACGCCGACGCCTGCCTCGCGTTGAGTCGAGTGCTCACCGCCGGCGGAGATACCAAGGGCGCCAACGGTGCCCGCGATGACGCCGAACGGTTGTACGCAGCGAAGGAGGTGGCGAATGCGATACGGCGGGTCGCTGAGCCCGCGCCTCCCCCGGTGACAACACCTCCAGCTCACTGCCGAGCGCGACCAGGCATCCTCGCGCCTGGCGGTCACCAACCAGTCCTGCGAGTACCTGCCCGCGTTCCTCAGTGCGCTGCACGCGCACGACGTTGACGGCACACTTCGCTGGTTCTCGGACGGATATGTGTATGACGATCGTCGACGACTCAGCGGCGATCCCGTCGTCGGCCCTGACGCGATGCGAGCGGCGATCGAGCGCATCTTCTCGCAATACACGAGATTTGATATTCGTGTGCTGGCGGTGCGCGGTCAGCGTTCGCACCTTCTCTGGACTCGTTGGTCAGACGACGACGGAAACGAGACGACCACCTTCTACGTGAACGAGACCGGCGATGACGGGCGGCTCACCTATCACGGCCGCTTCGACGAGGACGACTTCGAAGGCGCTTACCGCGAATTCGAGCGACGCTATCTCGCGGGAGAGGGCGTGGCGTTCGCCGAAGCGGGCTCCGTGGGGATGGAATGGTTTATCGCGTTGAACCGAGGCGACTTGGACCGGGCGTTCGACGAGCTCATGGCTCCCGGCGCGCATCAGCGAGAACCGGTCGCGCACGGCTTTTCCGGATCCCTCGGTCAGCGATCCCGCCACGAGCTTCGGCGACCTGAATGCCATGGTTGTGTCGACGCGGACGTGGCCGTCGGCGCTGTGCTCGCTGTCGCCCAACTGGTTCGTTTCCCGTCTCGAGCGCGAAGCCGTCGGGCGCGACGGCGAGACGTACGCATGGACTTGGCTCACCGTGAGCGCTGTTCGCGAAGGGCGGTTCGTATCCTCTTGCCTTTTCGACCCTGAGGACGAGGATGCCGCATTCGCCTACGCAGAAGAGCGCATGCGGGCGACCGCGAGCAGGCTCGCCGTCACCAACCGAGCCACGCAGACCGCATCGAGACGTATGGAACGCGATGCGGGCCCACGATGTCGACGGCGCACCCGACTGCTGCTCGGATCAACTTGTATATGACGATCGTCGGCGTGTCAGCGGCGACCCGGTGGCAGCCGAGCGGAGTTGCGGGCGGCTTATCGAGCGCCTCTTCGCGCAGTACACGCAATTTGAAGCGCGCACGCTGGCCGTTCGAGGTGAGAATCTGCACCTGCGTGGAGCTCGCTCGTACAACGACGCCGGGTTCGAGACAACGTGTCTGTCGTGCTCAGTGAAATCGGCCACGACGGGCGGTTCATCTATCGAGGGCCGCTTCGACGAGGACGACTTCGAAGAGCGCCTATCGCGAACTCGAAAAGCGTTATTACGCCGGAGAGGGCGCGGCATTCGCCGAAGCGGGTGCCACGGTCACCAAGTTGACGCTGGCCTTGAACCGGGCCGACTTCGACACCTTGTTCGACGAAATCACCGCCCCCGACTTCCGCATCGTGAATCGGTCGCGCTCGGCTTTCCCGGATCGCTCGCCACGTGAATATCGCACCACCTTGGAAGAACTCGAGGCCATGGTGGTCTCGGTGCGAGGGTGGTGTTCGGCCATATGCTGGGTGTCTCCGAATTACGGCGTAGCCCGCTGTGAGCGGGAGGCTCGTCGGAGAAGACGGCGAACAATACAAGTGGTTGTTCCTCGTCGTCTTCGAGGTCCGCGACGGGCGTGTCGCGTCGATGTGCGAGTTTGACCTCGACGACGAGGATGGCGGCGTTCGCGTACGCCGAGGAGCGGGTGCGGGCGACGACGAGTCGGCTTGGGCTCACCAACCAGGCCACCCGAACGGCACAGGCGTTCTGGGCGGCGATGCGCGACCACGACGTCGACGGCGCGCTCGAATGCTGCTCGGACGGAATGGTTTACGACGATCGGCGGAGCATCAGCGGTGACCCGATCCACGACCGTGCCACGCTTCGGTCCGCCATCTCGCGAATCCTCGAACAGTACACCGATTTCGAAACACGCACGCTGGCGGTGCGCGGCGAGCATCTGCACCTCGGGTTGAGTCGCTGGTCGAACAGCGCCGGATTCGAGACGACGTACCTGCATGTGGTCCAGACCGGAGAAGACGGCCGGTTCGAGTACGAGGCCCGCTTCGACGAGGACGCCTTCGAGAGTGCCTTCCGGGAGCTCGAAAGGCGTTACCGCGAAGGCGAGGGCGCGGAGTTCGCCGAAGCAGGCGAAACGGCGACCGAATTTATGATCGCGCTGAACGAGCGCAATCTCGACCGGCTGTTCGGCGAGCTCACCAGCGCCGACTTCTGCCTTCGCAACCGATCGCGATCACCTTTCGGCGATCGCTCCGCCGCCGAGTTCCGCGCCAGCGTCGAGAATCTGCACGCGATGGTCGCCTGGGCCCGATCGTGGGAGTCGGCGGTGTGCTGGCTCTCGCCGACCCTGGACGTCAGTCGCTACGAACGCGAAGCCGTCGGGCTGGACGGCGAGCGGTATAGGTGGACTCACATCCTCGTCAACGAGATCCGCAACGGGCGGATCGAGTCGGCCTGCCTGTTCGATGTCGACGACGAGGAAGCCGCGTTCGCCTACGCCGAGGAGCGGGTGCAGGCGACAACAAGCCGACTCCTGATCAGAAATCGGGCGAGCGAGTGTATCGACGTCGGCATGCGGGCAATTCGGGCTCGCGACGCCGACGCCGTCGCGGCTCTGTACGCGGATCGATTCGAATACGACGATCGGCGACAACTGAGGGGCGACCCGATCGACGACCATGCGGCATTGCGGCGAGCCGTCGGGCGCATCATTCAGCAGTACCCGCACGTCGAGTGGCGCACCCTGGCCGTTCGAGGTGAGCGGCTGGAACTGCACTGGAGTCGATGGTCAGACGACGCCGAAAACGAGGCGACGTATCTCCACGTTTGCGAGATCGACGACGACGGGCGCATCAGCTATGACTCCCGCTTCGAAGAGGACGACTTCGAGAGCGCCTACCGCGAACTCGACCGGCGCTACTACGCCGGAGAAGGCGCAGCGTTCGCCGAAGCGGGTGCGACGGCGACCGACTGGGTGATCGGTTTCAACCGCTCCGACTTTGACTGGATATTCGGCGAGCTCACTTCTCCCGAAGTGCGCTTCGAGAACCGATCGCGCTCAGTCTTTCCGGACCGTTCGGCCGCTCAGTTTCGCGAAAGCGTCGAAGAGCTCGACGCGATGGTCGCCTCGTCGCGGACTTGGCATGCGGTCGTATCTTGGCTGTCGCCGGCCTGGGTCGTCGTGCGGCAGCACCGGGAAGCGGTTGGGCGCGACGGCGAGCGGTACGAGTGGCTCACGTTGCACGTGAGCGAGGTCCGCGGCGGGCGACTCCAATCGATATGCCAGTTTGAGATCGATGACGAGGAGGCCGCATTCGCCTACGCCGAAGAGCGGGTGCGGGCAACCGCCAGCCGGCTCGCCCTCACGAACCGCGCAAGCCAAACTGCAGACGCCCTCGGCGTGCGAGCCGTAGCTGGCGACGTCGACGGTGCAGTCGGCTGCTATGCGAACACGTTTGTGTTCGACGATCGGCGACGACTCACCGGTGACCCTATCAGCGGCATGGCCGAGCTGCGGGCAGCCAGCGCAACGCATCTTCGACCAGTACAGCCAATTCGATTGGCGCACTTTGGCTGTGCGCGGCACATGCCTGCACCTCGCCAGGAGCCGCTGGTCCGACGACGCAGGGAACGAAACGGGCTATCTACACGTGCGCGAAGTCGGCGATGACGGGCGGTTCACCTATGACGCCCGATTCGACGCGGACGACTTCGACGCGCGCCTACCGTGAGCTCGAGCGACGCTACTACGCCGGCGAAGGCGCGGCGTTCGCCGAAGCTGGCGCCTTGATAACCGACTACACCATCGCCTACAACGAAGGCGATTTCGACAAGTTGTTCGGCGATCTCACCACGCCCGGAATGCAATTCGAGAATCGATCACGTTCGGTCTTCCCTGATCGCTCGGTCGACGAATTTCGTGCCAGCGTCGAGGAACTGTCCTCGATGGTCTCCTCGTCGCGAACATGGAGTTCGGCCATCTGCTGGATGTCGACGAGTTGCTGCGTCAGTCGCCTTGAGCGTGAGGCGATTGGCCAGGAGGGCGAACGCTACGGCTGGACGACGATTTACGTCAGCGAGGTCCGCAACGGTCGGGTCGCTGCGGTGCGTCAGTTTGACCTTGACGATGAGGACGCCGGCGTTCGCCTATGCCGAAGAGCGGATACGGGCAGACCAACAGTCGACTCGCCGTCACGAACCGGTCCTGCGAATTAGTGCTCGCACTCAACACGGCAATGCAGGCACACGACGTCGACAGCATCATGCGGTGCATGTCGGATCGTCTTGTGTACGACGATCGTCGACGACTCACCGGCGACCCCATCAGCGGACAGGACGAGTTCCGAGCTGCTTTTGCGCGAATCCTGGAGCAGTACAGCCACTTCGAGCATCGCGTTCTGGCGGTGCGGGGCGAGCGCCTCAATCTGAACTGGAGCCGTTGGTCGGATGTCGCCGGGAACGAGACGTCGTACCTACACGTGGTCGAGATCGGCGACGACGGACTGCAGATCTACGAGGGCCGCTTCGACGAGGACGACTTCGAAGGCGCGTACCGCGAGCTCGAGAGGCGCTACTTGGCCGGCGAAGGGGCTGAGTTCGCCGAGTCCGTTGCGGCGTCGGCGAACTGGGTGATCGCGTTGATCGAGGGCGATTTCGACCGGATGTTGAACCAACTCAGTGCCCCCGATCTGCGGATCGAATCGCGGTCACGCTCGGCCTTTCCGGATCGCTCGGCAGCTGACCTTCGCGTCAGCCTCGATGAACTCGGCGAGATGGTCACGTCGGTGCGGACGTGGAATTCGGCCGTCTGCTGCGTCTCGCCCACGTGGATCGTTGCCCGCATGGAACGTGACGCCGTTGGATTGGACGGCGAGCGGTACGAATGGACGCGGATCTACGTCGGCGAATACCGCCACGGGCGACTCGTTTCGCTATGCGAGTTCGAGATCGACGACGAGGACGCGGCGTTCGCCTACGCCGAGGAGCGGGTGAGGGCGACCCCCAGCAGGCTGGCCGTCACGAACCGGTCAAGCGAGTCGGTGCACGCCATGGCCAACGCGCTACGTGCCAACGACATCGATGCTGCATTCGTTCACATCTCGGAAGGGTATGAATACGACGATCGTCGACGGCTCAGCGGTGATCCCATTCACGGGCTAGCCGAGTTGCGAGTCGCGGTCGAGCGAATCCTTGCGCAGTACAACCGCTTTGAATGGCGCACTCTTGCCGTACGCGGTGAGCGCATCAGTCTGCTCGTCGAGCCGCTGGTCCGATGACGCCGGTAACGAGACGACCCACCTGCACGTGTTCGAGATCGGCGACGACGGGCTGATCGTCTACGAGGGCCGCTTCGACGAGGACGACTTCGAGGGCGCCTACCGCGAACTCGAACGGCGCTACTACGCCGGACGAGGGTGCGGCGTTCGCCGAAGCCGGTGCGATCGGCACCGACGTCATGATTGCGATTAATCAGGGCGATCTGGACCGTCTGTTCGGCGACCTTCTCGCGCCAAATGCCCGTTTCGAGAACCGGTCGAAATCGGTTTTCGGGGACCGCTCGGCAGCCGAGTTTCGCACCAGCCTTGAAGAGCTCAACGCGATGGTCGCCCACACTCGGACGTGGAATTCGGCCGTGTGCTGGCTATCGCCCACCTGCAGCGTCGTCCGCCAGCAGCGGGAAGCCGAGGGGCAAGACGGCGAGCGGTACGCATGGACGCGGCTGTACGTGGGCGAGGTCCGCGACGGACGACTCGCTTCGGTGTGTCAGTTCGAGCTCGACGACGAGGAATCGGCATTCGCGTACGCCGAGGAACGGGTGCGGGCAACCGCCAGCCGACTGGCCGTGACCAACCGTGCAACAGAGGTGGGGTACCGGGCCGTTGGGGCGAGCCAGGACCGAGACATCGATGCCGTCGTCGCGGCCTATTCGGACCAGTTCACTTATGACGACCGTCGGCGGTTGAGTGGAGATCCGGTCACCACCCGTGCCGAGCTACGGGCTGCGGTGGAACGAATTGGCGAGCAGTACAGCCGGTTCGAGGCACAGACATTGGCTGTTCGCGGTGAGCGCCTGCAACTCGCGCGGACTCGATGGTCCGACGACGCTGGGAACGAAACGACTTACTTGCAAGTGATGGAACTCGGTGGCGACGGCCGGATCGCCTATCACGCGGCCTTCGACGAAGACGACTTCGTCGGCGCCTACCGCGAGCTCGAAAATCGCTATTTCGCGGGAGAGGGCGCAGCGTTCGCCGAGGCGGGAGCCGTTACGACCGACTATATGATCGCTGCGAACCGGGGGGATCTCGACCTGCTCTTCGGCGATCTCACCGCTCCCGGCGTTTACTTCGAGAACCGCTCACGCTCGGGCTTTCCCGATCGCTCGGCCTCGGAATATCAAGCCGGCACCGAGCGATCTGTTCGCGACGATGGACTCGGTGCGGTTGTGGAACACAGCCACGTGTTGGCTCTCGCCGACCGTGATCATCGGCCGCCAGGTGCGGGAAGCCCGCGGCCGAGACGGCGAACTCTACGCATGGGACCGGCTCCTCGTAAGCGAGGTTCTCGATGGCCGAATCGCGTCGGCCTGCGAGTTCGAGCTCGAGCACGAGGAAGCGGCGTTCGCCTATGCCGAGGAGCAGGTGCGCGCCACCGCCGGCCGGCTGGCGGTCATCAACCTGGCCAGCCGAGTGTGGAACGCAGTGGGGCGGGCGATGCGGGCGCACAATGCCGACGGCGCTGCCGCTCTCTTCGCGGACGCATTCGTCTACGACGATCGGTGGGCTGTGGGCGGGGATCCGCCCGATGAGGTGCGGACGGCCGTAGAGCGAATCTTCGAGCAGTACTCGCAATTCGAGGGGCACACGCTCGCGGTACGCGGTGACACTCTTCAACTGGCCAGGAGTCGTTGGTCGAACGAAGCCGGTTACGAGACCACCTACTTGCACGTGACCGAGATCGACGGCGATGGGCGCATCAGTTACTACGGCCGCTTCGATGAGAACGACTTCGAGGGTGCCTACCGCGAGCTCGACCGGCGCTACTACGCCGGTGAAGGGGCCGCGTTCGCCGAGGCCGGCACAGCCCTGACCGAGTGGATGACCGCCTTGAATCGTGGTGATCTCGACCGCGTGTTCGGCGAACTCACCGACCCGGACATGCGCTTCGAAATCCGTTCGAGTTCAGCGTTTCCTGACCGTTCGGCCGCAGAGCTTCGGGCCAGCCTCGAAGAGCTGAACACATGGGTCGCCTCGACGCAGGCGTGGCACTCGGCGATGCGCTGGCTGTCTCCGAACTGCTGCGTCAGCCGCAACGAGCGCACGGCAGTCGGGCGCGATGGCGAGCAGTACGCGTGGACACGCCTATATGTGTTCGAGGTCCGCGATGGCCGAGGCGTTGCGTCTTGCGAGTTCGAGGTCGACGACGAGGAGGCGGCATTCGCCTACGCCGAAGAACGCATGCAGGCGACCGCCAGCCGACTCGCCGTCAGCAACCGAGCCAGCCGGACCTCGGAGGCCGTCTTGCGAGCGATGCGGGCACACGATACCGACGGCACAGCCGCGTGCTACTCGGAACCGCTGGTGTTTGACGATCGGCGCCGGTTGGCCGGCAACCCGCTCCCCGATTTGCACACGGCCAGTGAGCGCGTCTTCGAGCAGTACACGCAATTCGAGGGACGCATACTCGCGGTGCGGGGTGAGCGCCTGGTGCTGGGCTGGACTCGCTGGTCGAATGAGTCCGGGTTCGAGACGACTTATCTGGTGCTCCATGAGATCGGCGACGACGGACGCATCGGCTATCAAGCGCGATTCGACGAAGACGACTTCGAGGGCGCCTACCGTGAGCTCGCGCGACGCTATGGTGCCGGGGAAGGCGCTGCGGTCGCCGAGGGCGTGGAGGTCGGGGCGGAGTGGTTGATCGCGGCGAACGACAACGATTTCGACCGGGCGTTCGGTGAGCTCACCGACCCCGAGATGCGCGTCGTGAACCGGTCGACGGTCGCCTTTCCCAGATGGCTCGGCCAGCGAACTCCGCGCCGCCCTTGAGGAACTGAACACCATGGTCACCTCCTCGCGGTTATGGAACGCGACCGAATGCTGGTTGTCGGCCAACGTGGTGTGTCTGCCGCAACGAGCGCGAGGCAGTGGGCCGCGACGGTGAGCGGTACGAGTGGACGCGGATCTACGTGTTCGAGGCCCGCGACGGGCGATGCACCGGCCTGTGCGAGTTCGAACTCAATGACGAAGCTGCGGCATTCGCCTACGCCGAGGAGCGGGTACGCCTTGCTGAACAGCGCTAGCGTGGAGCCATGACTACCCCGGAGCCCAAGCTGCAACTGACCGACGACGAGTGGCGCCAGAAACTCACGCCGGAGGAGTTCCACGTGCTTCGCGAGGCCGGCACCGAGCGGCCCGGCATCGGTGAATACACCGACACGACAGACCGAGGGTGTCTACGAGTGCCGGGCGTGTGGGACCGAACTGTTCCGCAGCAGCGAGAAGTTCGAATCCCACTGCGGCTGGCCGTCCTTCTTCGATCCGGCGAACTCCGACGCCGTGATCCTGCGCTCTGACGACACCATGGGAATGCACCGTGTCGAGGTGGTGTGCGCCAACTGCCACAGCCACCTCGGCCACGTCTTCGAGGGCGAGGGCTACCCGACGCCGACCGACCAGCGCTACTGCATCAACTCGATCTCGCTGCGACTGGTGCCCGCCGAGTAGCAGCTATTCGGGGTAGACGGCGAACTCGGCTGCGTCGGCGGTGTCGGCGACGCACTGGAACAGCAACGGCGCCGTCATGGCGTTTCCCGAGTAACACGTGAACGGCCCGATCTGCTGATACTTGTCACCATTGAGGTCGTATTGGGCAGCGAAGTCCGACGCAGTGACGCAGTCGATGTCGCCGACGTTGATCTCGACCACTTGGCCGTTCTGTGGCGGACACTGAAAGCCGTTCGACTGGCCGGACGCCGACGGACCGCCGATCGCGCTTGCTGTCACGACCGCTGCAAACGCTGCCACCACCAGCACCCGTGCCATCGTCCTCATCGACCCATCATGAATGAATTTTCAGTCGAGATACGGGTTGTTGCACATATATGGGCCAAGGTGCGTACCGGAACCTTATTTCGGCGGGATGTGACGCCGACTCAAGCCGACGGGTATTCGGGTTCCCAGCGCACCTCCGCGATGCGGGCGGCCATCTCGTCGTCGCTGCGATTGGGCGCGACCCCGTCCGCGACCGCCTGCATGCCGACGGCGTGGGCAATGCTCACCGCGACATCGGGCACATCGGACCACGCAGGCAGCAGCGGCTTCGCCGGATCCGTGAGCGCTGGTGACGCGTCACCGAGCGTGGCGGCCGCGACCCGCATCATCTCGTCGGTGACCCGGGTGGCTTGAGCGGCCGTGACGGCGAGTCCCATCGCCGGGAAGATGTACACGTTGTTGCATTGGGCGACAGGCCGTTCCACCCCGTCACGGTGCAGCGGCGCGAACGGTGAGCCCGTGGCGATCAGCGCTCGCCCGTCGGTCCATTCGTCCAGTTCGGCCGGATGCGCCTCGGCCCGGCTGGTCGGGTTGGACAGCGGGAAGATGATCGGCCGGTCGGTCTTGGCAGCGAGCTCACGCACGATCTGCTCGGTGAAGGCGCCTGCCGCCGTGGACAATCCCAGCAGGACGCCGACATCGACGTTGTGCACGACGTCGGCCAGCTGGGCGGGCCCGGAAAGCCCCCAACCGGCGACGCGGTCGGCCGGCTGGGCGAACTTGCGCTGCCCCTCGGAGAGGTCCGTGCGATCGTCGGTGAGCAGTCCGACGATGTCGACGACCCAGATGCGTTCCGCCGCATCCTGTTCGGACAAGCCTTGCGCCACCATTTCGCGGTGGACCATGTCGAGCACGCCGATACCGGCCGACCCCGCTCCGAGCATCACGACCTGCTGCTGCGACAACGGGCGTCCGGCGACCTTCGACGCGCCGTGCAACGCGCCGAGCGTGACGGCTGCGGTCCCCTGGATGTCGTCGTTGAAGGTGAGCAGCTTGTCGCGGTAGCGCTCGAGGATCGGCAGCGCGTGCGCGGTGGCGAAGTCCTCCCACTGCAGCAGCACATCCGGCAGTTCCTCGTGCACGGCGGCGACGAACTCGTCGACGAACGCGAAGTACTCGTCGTCGTCGATGCGCCGGTGGCGCCAGCCGAGGTAATGGGGATCCTCGAGCAGTTCGACGTTGTCGGTGCCGACGTCGAGAACGATCGGCAGCGTGCGCGCCGGGTTGATCCCGCCGATGAGCGTGTACAACGAGAGCTTGCCGATCGGGATCCCCATGCCGCCGATGCCCTGATCGCCGAGGCCCAGGATCCGTTGCCCGTCGGTCACCACGATCACGTCGACGTCGCGTCTTGCCCGAGGGCGGTTGCGCAGCACCTCACGCAAATGCTCCCGGTCGGGGTAACTCACGAAGAGTCCGCGGGGTTTGCGGTAGATCTCACTGAACCGCTGGCAGGCCTCACCGACAGTCGGCGTGTACACGATCGGCATCGTCTCGACGATGTGCTCGCGCAGCACCCGGTAGAACAGCGTCTCGTTGCGATCCTGCAGCGCGCGCAGATAGATATGACGGTCGAGTCCCTCACGGCGAGTGGAGAACTCACGCCAGCAGTGGTCCACCTGCTGATCGAGCGTCTTCTCCGCGGTGGGCAGCAGCCCCAGCAGGCCGAACTTGCGGCGCTCGGCGTGGGTGAAGGCCGTGCCCTTGGTCCTCAACGCGTCGAACAGGAGATCCTGTCCGGTCTTCTGCTCTGACACAGCTACACGCTATCGGGCGGCACAACCTCTGCGCGAGCAGACGTGAATGGCACCATTTTGTCGGCGTGTCGGGTACTTTTCCGTCTGCTCGCGCGGGGTTTCGATGGCACGGCTACGGGAGCTTCGTGACCAACTCTTCCACGCTCACCCGCGGGCCGGTGAAGAACGGCGTCTCCTCGCGGACGTGGCGGCGCGCATCCGTGGCGCGCAGTTCGCGCATCAGGTCGACGATGCGATGCAACTCCGGCGCCTCGAAGGCCAGGATCCACTCGTAGTCGCCGAGCGCGAACGCCGGCACCGTGTTGGCCCGCACGTCCTTGAACTCGCGCGCCGCCATACCGTGCTCGGCCAGCATGCGGCGGCGCTCCTCGTCGGGCAGCAGATACCAGTCCAGCGACCGGACGAACGGATAGACGCAGATGTAGTTGCCGGGCTCCTCGCCGGCCAGAAACGCCGGGATGTGGCTCTTGTTGAACTCGGCGGGGCGGTGCAGCGCCACATTGCTCCACACCGGCGTGCTGGCCCGGCCCAATGCGGTGGTGCGGCGGAAGTCGGAGTAGGTGGCCTGCAGTGCCTCGACGTTCTCCGCGTGCGTCCACATCATGAAGTCGGCGTCGGCCCGCATGCCCGCGACGTCGTAGACCCCGCGGACGACGACGCCGTTGTCTTCCTGCTGTTTGAGGAAGGTCGCGGTCTCGTCGACTACCGCGTCACGCTCGTCCCCCAGGCTCCCGGCCGCACCGCGAACACCGAAAACATCAGGTAGCGGATGGTGGCGTTGAGGGATTCGTAGTCGAGCTTGGCCATAGGCCTATCGTGCCACGCGCGTCGTCACCAACGACGCCGCCGCCTTGGTGGCCGCCGCGACACAGGCAGGTACGCCGATGCCGTCGAGATAGCCGCCGGCGACCGCCAGCATCGGCGGCAAGCCAGCTCGCAGCTCCGAGACCAGATCGGCGTGGCCTGGCCCGTACTGCGGCATCGCGTCAATCCAGCGCTGCACGTGGCAGTCCACCGGCTCGACACCGACCCCGAACACCGTGGCCAGATCCTGTGCCGACCAAGCCAGCAGGTCCTCATCACCTGCGCTTCGCGCGAGGTCGTCGCCGAACCGGCCGAACGAAAGCCGCACCAACTCGACGTTGCCGCGACGTCCCCACTTTCTCGTCGACAGCGTTATCGCCTTGGCGCGCAACCGTTCTCCGGTGGCCACCAAGACGCCTGATTGCTGGGGCAGCGGCGTGCCGCCGGGCAACGCCAGTGCCACCAGTGCCGTCGAGGCCACGCCGATGCGCCGTGCCGCGGCTGCCGTGCGCGGGGCAACGCCCCCGATGAGACGCGGCAGCCTCGGCGCCGGAACCGCCATCACCGCCGCGTCCGCGTGGTGGCGCGCGCCCTCGTCGTCAACCACTTCCCAGCCGTTCGGCGACCGGTTGACCCGCTCGACCCCCACCTGGACCCACCGGATGCCTGCCCGCCGGATGAGCTCGTCGACCAGCACCGCATATCCGCCCTCGACCGCACCGAACACCGACCCGGAGGCCGGCGGCGGCCCCGAACTCGCCAGGGCGTCGCGCACCGCGTCGGTGAGATTGCGCGCGCCCCGGTCCAGCGCCGCGGCCAGTGCCGGGACGGCCGAACGCACCCCGATGGTGGCCGACGATCCGGCGTACACCCCGCCGAGCAGCGGATCCACGGAGCGGGCCACCACCTGCTGGCCGAACCGGTCACCGACCAGGTCGGCGACCGCGGCATCGGCTCCCGGCCGCCAGCTGAAAGCACGGCTGCGCTCGCCCAGCATGTACGCCATCGTCGCGTCGTCGACGAGCCCGGCCAGTGCTGCCGGTTGCGCGGGAATGCCCTGGAGGGTGTCCGTGGGCAGCGGATTCAGCCGGCCCTGGCTGTAGAGCAGCGGGCGCACACCGGTCGTGCCGATCTGCCGACCACCCAGCCCTAGCTCGGCGAGGAGTGCCGGCACCTCGGGTCGCCGCGCGACGAACGCCTCCGCCCCGACGTCCATCAGCTGGCCGCCGACGCGCTCGGTGCGCAGCACACCGCCCAGTCGGTCAGCCGGGTCGAACAGTGTTATCGACGCGTCCGGGCCTGCGGACACCCGCAGCCGGTACGCGGCGACCAAACCCGAAATACCGCCGCCGACAATGCAATACGCCGTACTCACAACGAATGCACCAACGCCACCAGGTCGGTGATCACCCCGGGATCGGTGCCGGGCAGCACGCCGTGGCCCAGGTTGAACACGTGGCCACCGGCGCCGGCGTCGATGGCGCGGCGGCCGTCCTCCACGACAGCGCGCGCCGCCGGTTCCACCACCGGCCACCCCGCCAACAGCACCACCGGATCGAGGTTGCCCTGCAGCGCGGTGCCGGGCTCGACGCGTCCGGCGGCGTCGGTCAGCGACGTGCGCCAGTCGACCCCGACGACCGCCGGGGCCCCGCGCCCCGCCACAGCCTCGGACATGGCGCCGAGCAGTTCGGCGGTGCCCACCCCGAAATGCGTCATCGGCACGCCGGCATCGGCCAGCGACGAGAACACCCGCGCGCTGTGCGGCAGCACGTAGCTGCGGTAATCGGCCAGCGACAGCGTCCCGGCCCACGAGTCGAACACCTGGATCGCGTCCACCCCGGCCGCCACCTGTATCTGCAGGAAGGCGATCGTCACATCGGTCAACGTCGTCATCAGCGCGTGCCAGGTCTCGGGCTCACCCAGCATCATCGCCTTGGTGCGCTCGTGATGGCGGCTCGGGCCGCCCTCCACGAGGTACGACGCCAGCGTGAACGGCGCACCGGCGAACCCGATCAGCGGCACCTCGCCCAGCTCCGACACCAGCCGCGTGACGGCGTCCGCGACCGGGGTGACCTGTTGCGGTTCAAGGGGTTTCATCGCATTGACGTCGGCGATGCTGCGCACCGGGTGTTCGATCACCGGGCCGACGTCGGGCACGATGTCCAGCTCGATGCCGGAGGCCCGCAGTGGCACCACGATGTCGGAGAACAGGATGGCGGCGTCCACGCCGTGCCTGCGCACCGGCTGCAGCGTGATCTCGGTGATCAACTCGGCGTCGAAGCACGCCTGCATCATCGTGTTCTTCGCCCGCAGCGCCCGGTACTCGGGCAGCGAGCGCCCGGCCTGACGCATGAACCACACGGGCAGGCGACTCGGCTTCAGGCCACGGGCGGCGGCGAGGTATGGCGAGTCGGGCAGGTCACGGCGGTTTGTCATCGGCCCCAATGCTGCCATGTGCCCTCGGCAGGACCCCAACTCCTCGCCAGCGATCCAGGGGCGACGGCACTGCAGCGCGGGGTCCACGGGTCAGAGCGGCCCACTGCCGGATAGGCCCGGATCTGCGGTTTCTCGGACCGACCGTCGCGGTTTGGCCGGGCGATATCCCCGACGGCGGCGACGACCTGCTGCGACATAGCAAATAACGCCTCGTCGCGCAGGGTCACGGCGGCCGCCGAAATCGGCGCGCCTGCGCACTAACCTGCCCAAATGGTCTAGCGTCAAACGGCGTGACCACCGCCGAACCGGCTCAATTCCGCGAAGCGGTGGCGGCGATGACTGCCACCACCGTGCGTCCGGAAATCGAGCTCGGCCCCATCCGGCCGCCGCAGCGGCTGGCGCCGTACAGCTATGCGCTGGGCGCGGAGGTCCGCCATCCCGAGACCGACATCGTTCCCGAACGGTCGGAGGGCGATGCGTTCGGACGGCTGATCCTTCTGCACGACCCCGAGGGCGCCGAAGCGTGGGACGGCACGATGCGGCTGGTGGCCTACATTCAGGCGGACCTCGACCCCAGCGAAGCCATGGATCAGCTGCTGCCGGAAGTGGCGTGGAGCTGGCTCGTCGACGCCCTGGAGTCGCGGGCCGAGCACGTCACGGCGCTGGGAGGCACCGTCACCGCGACCACATCGGTGCGCTACGGCGACATCTCCGGTCCACCACGCGCGCATCAGCTGGAACTGCGGGCGTCGTGGACGGCGACCACGCTGGAGCTGGGCCCGCATGTCGAGGCGTTCTGCGAGGTGCTCGAGCACGCCGCCGGCCTGCCCCCGTCAGGGGTCACCGACCTGAGCTCACGCCCCCGCGCTTGACGATGGCCGAACCCGAGGAGTCGGGCCCGGAGAACGAGCCAGAAGCCACGCCGCTGCTGGCGCCCCACGACGGTGTGCCCCAGCTGTCGGTGAGTGTCAGCGAGATCAAAAGGGCTGCAGAACTTTTGGATTCCGGCGAGGGCCCTTTCGCGGTCGACGCCGAACGCGCGTCGGGCTTCCGCTACTCGAATCGCGCCTACCTGCTGCAGATCCGGCGGGCCGGCGCGGGCACGGTGTTGATCGACCCCGTCAATCACGGCAGTGACCCGGTCGCGACGCTGGCCCCGGTCGCGGAGGTACTGGCCGGCGACGAGTGGGTACTGCACGCAGCCGATCAGGACCTGCCCTGCCTGGCCGAGATCGGCATGCGGCCGACGAAGCTGTACGACACCGAACTGGCCGGCCGGCTCGCGGGCTACGACAAGGTGAACCTCGCCGCGATGGTGCAGCGACTACTGGGCCTGCAGCTGATGAAGGGACATGGCGCAGCGGACTGGTCGCAGCGGCCGCTGCCGGACGAATGGTTGAACTATGCGGCACTGGACGTCGAGGTGCTGCTCGACCTGCGCCACGCCATCGCAGCGGTGCTCGAAGAGCAGGGCAAATCCGACTGGGCGGCACAGGAATTCGAACATCTGCGTACGTATGAGGCCATGCCGACCCGACGAGACCGGTGGCGGCGCACGTCGGGCATCCACAAGATCCGTGACGGCCGCGCCCTGGCCGCGGTGCGTGAACTGTGGACCACCCGTGACCACATCGCTGCGCGCCGAGACATTGCGCCTGGGCGCATCCTGCCCGATGCGGCGATCATCAACGCCGCCACCACCGACCCGGACACCGTCGAGAAGCTCACCGCCCTGCCGGTGTTCGGCGGCTCGCGGCAGCGCCGGACGGCGCAGGTGTGGCTGGATGCGCTCGCCCGCGCCCGCGTCACCGACGACCCGCCGACGTCCCAGGATCCGTCCACCGGGCCTCCGCCCGCATCGCGGTGGGCCCGTCGCAAACCCGAGGCCGCCGTGCGGCTGGAAGCGGCACGTTCCGGTATCACCGAACTCTCGCAACGGATTTCGGTGCCGACGGAGAACGTCGTCACTCCGGAGATCGTGCGCCGGTTGTGCTGGGACTGGCAGCCGCTGCAGACCGCTGATGAGACCGCTGCGGTGATCGACGAGTTCCTGCGTGAGGCACGGGTGCGGCAGTGGCAGCGCGAACTCGCCGTTCCGGTGCTGACCGAGGCGCTCACGTCAGAGGGCGAGCTGGGGCACTCCCCTCGCAAGCTGGGGGCCCACCCCGCGTGCAAGGGGGAACGCAAAATCACCTCGACACGCCGAACGAAGGGTGATTTTGCGTCTGCTCGCACCAAGGCTGCGCCTGCAGCGTCACGGCGCCGATGACGTCGAGAAGGCCACCGACGATTAGGCCGGCTTCGCCTCGACCAAACTGTATGGCGATGCTGTCGGCACCACCCGCGTCATCCTGAAGCCGGCGCGCTCGAGCAGTGTGCGGTATTCCGCCGCGGTACGCTCTCGGCTGCCCCCAACGATAAGCATCTCCAGATCGACGAACTTGCCGACGAACTCGCGATCGTGCGCGGGAATGACCAGCTCCACCAACAGTACGGTGGTGCCGGCGTCGCTGACCGCGCGAAGATTGCGGAGGATCTGCACCGCCTCGTCATCTGCCCAGTCGTGAATGATGTGCTTGAGCACATACGCGTTTCCGCCTGCTGGCACGCTCTCGAAGAACGACCCGGTCTCGATGCGAACCCTTTCTGCTACACCGAATTTCGTCATCACCGACGGCGCGTCGGCAGCGACGTCCGGCAGGTCATAGAGAACACCGCGGCTGGATGGCGCCGCAGCCAGAATCGTGGCCAGCAAGCGCCCGTGGCCACCACCGACGTCCACGACGACCGGGCAGGCGTCGAAATCGTAGGCGGCGACAACGGCATGCTCGGATAGCGTCGAAATGCTGGTCATCGCATCGTTGAAGAGCTTTGCCAAATGGGGCTCCTCATCCAGATACTCGAAGAAGTCCTTGCCGCGCAGCGCTGGAATGGTCGATTTACCCGACCTGACCGCCTCGGCCAGCGTGCTCCAGTGTTCGCGATGCTGCGGCGATCCGTAGAGCAGCGCCGCCCCGGCCATCGATGCCGGCGCGTCGGCACGCAGGGTTTCCGCGAGTCGATTGAGTCCGTATTTGCCGTTGCGGTGTCGGCGGAACACGCCGCGGCTGACCAGCGCCCGCATCAGCCGCTCGCACCGCATCGGCGTCCGCGCCGACGCGGCGCGCCAAGTCGTCGGCCGTCAGCGGGCCCGCGACGAGCGCATCGGCGATGCCGAGTTCCGCCGCCACCTCAAGCGCCTGCGACATCCATGCCGCCAGAATCATTTCCACCATCGCAATGGGCGCGGGAGCCAGTCTCTGGTGCGTGCGATAGAGGCTGTTTCTGAGACGTTCAACCAGCCTCACCAAGGGCACTGGCGGGACATGGGTCTGCGAACTGGTTGCCATGGCAACCTCCTGTAGTACCATTTGATTAGATACCAACATATTCAATATAGATGACTATAATTAAGGTGGCCGACTCGTGTCAACCACTCCGCGGCGCAGATACGACAACAGTCGACGGCAAGCCGACGCGGAGGCGCGTCAGCGCAGGATCGTGGAAGCGGCCACGACACTGTTCATGGACCAGGGTTTCGCGGGAACGTCGATTGACCAGATCGCTGCCGCGGCCGATGTCTCACCGCAATCCGTGTACGGCACTTTCGGCTCGAAGGCCGCGGTGTTATCCCGGGCGATCGATGTTGCCGTGGTGGGTGACTACACGGCTGTACCGCTCGCCGACCGGCTGCCGTTGCTGACCGACCCTTCGCGTGAACAGCGTCGCGCGTACTTCGCCACCGTCGCACATTTCGTGCGGGCGCTGCACGAACGGGTGGCACCGTTGATGCGAGTGCTGGAGCAGTCCGTCGCCACAGGTCAGGGCTTGCCAGAGCTGCGTCAACGAATCTTTCGCGATATGCGAGCCGTCGCGCCGGTCTGGATCAAGCACTTAGGATCGGCACTGAATCCGGGCGTGACCATTGACGAAGCCGCGGACGTGATGTTCACCCTTCAGTCGCCCTATGTCTATTCGACGCTCATAGAACTGGGCTGGACGCCGGATCAATACGAGCAGTGGCTCGCCGACGCAGTGCCCCGCCTGCTGCTGCGGCCGGAACTCCTGTCGGACTAGACATCCCGCGCACCGGCTACTGCTGCGCAGTGACGCGGTCGACGTGGGCCAGGAAGTGCTTCAGCACTGCCTCGGGTGCCTCGATCTGCGGCCAGTGACCGACGTCGTCGGCCAGCATCACCACATCCGCATCGGGGATGACCTCGGCATACCGACGCGCCATGTGAGCACCGGAATTGGGGTCGATGGGTCCGTCGATCAGTCGCATCGGCACCGTGGTTTCGCGCATCGCGCGCACCCAACGGTTGCGGTGGGTGTACCGATCGCTTAGGAACCGTCCGACCTTGTGCAGCACCCGCTTGCCGTCGTTGTATTCGAGGATCTGGTGGAACCGCCCCATCAGCTCGCGTGAGGGCTTGGTGTTCGGGCCGAACATCTCGTTGATGGTCGGCTCCACTATCCGCCGCGACAGTGGGCTGCCCTGCAGCGGGCTCATGATGTCCCCCAACGGCGTTCCCGACATCAGCTTCTGCATGGTGCGCGGCGTGTAGGCCTCGTTGAACAGGCCGCCGTTGAGCCAAGTGATCGACTGATAGCGCACCGAACCATACGATTGCTGACCGAATTCGCTGCGGGCCAACAGTTCCTGGCCGACCGAGTCGCCGAGGTCGTGCGCGAGCATGTGGCAGCTGGTCGACGTTCAGGTGGTCGAGCAGCGCCTCGTGCATGTCCGCGTGGTCGTGCACCGAGTACTCGTACGCGAAGGGCTTGTCGGAGAACCCCATGCCGATCATGTCGGGCGCGATGACGGTGAACCGCTCGACCAGCGTGGGCCAGATCAGCGACCAGTCCCATGAGTTGAACGGATAGCCGTGGATCAGCAGCAGGTGCGGCCCAGAGCCCTCGAACCGATAGAAGATGTCGAAGCCCAGGTAGTCGAAATACTGGCCTGCTGATTTCCATCGCTCCAGTTCGGCATCCATGACCCGAGGCTATTGCTCCGCGCGAGAAGACGTAAATGTCCCCGACACGCCGCGAAAATGGAGCACTTAGCGTCTGCTCGGCGAATTAGTCGAGGCGCTCGCTGACTTCGCGCTCGTGAGAAACGGAGGCGCCCTGCGCGGCCACCCATCCGGTGATCTGACGGGCGATATTGCGGTCGGTCAGTCCGATGTCGTTGAGCACCTCGCCGCGAGACGCCTGCGCGAAGAACTCCTGGGGCAACCCGACATCGCGGCAGGGCACGTCGATCTCGGCCCGGCGCAGCGCCGCCGACACCGCGGACCCGACGCCGCCGTTCACACCGTTGTCTTCGATGGTGACGACCAGCTTGTGCGCGGCCGCCAACTCCCCCACGATCTCGGGCACCGGAAGCACCCACCGCGGGTCGACGACCGTCACACCGATGCCCTGGTTACGCAACCGCTCGGCGACCGCGAGCGCCATCGCCGCGAAGGGTCCGATCGCCACCACGAGCACGTCGTCCGACAGACCGTCGGCCGGGACCGCCAGCACATCCACGCCGCGGCGGCGTTCGATCGCCGGAATGTCTTCGCCGACATCGCCCTTCGGGAATCGAATGGCAGTAGGTCCGTCTTTGACGTCGAGCGCTTCGCCGAGTTCCTCACGCAGACGGGTACCGTCGCGCGGCGCGGCCACCCGCATGCCCGGCACGATGGCCGAGCATCGACAGGTCCCACATGCCGTTGTGGCTGGCGCCGTCGGGACCGGTGACGCCGGAGCGATCCAACACCATCGTGACGGGCAGTTTGTGGAGCGCGACATCCATCATGACCTGGTCGAACGCCCGATTGAGGAACGTCGAGTAGATGGCCACGACCGGATGCATGCCGCCCATCGCGAGGCCGGCGGCCGATGTCATCGCGTGCTGCTCGGCGATGCCGACGTCGAAGAACCGGTCGGGGAAGCGCTGCCGGAAGTTGGTCAAACCCGTCGGGCCGGGCATCGCGGCGGTGATGGCGACCACGTCGCGACGCCGGGCGGCATAGCCGATCAGCGCGTCGGAAAAGGCCGATGTCCAGCCGGGACCCGGCACCGAGGTCGCCAGCCCGGTCTCGGGATCGATGACGCCGCAGGCATGCATCTGGTCCGCTTCATCGTTCTCGGCGGGCGCATACCCCATGCCCTTGCGGGTGACGACGTGCACGATCACGGGTGCGTTGAAGGCCCGCGCGTGGCGCAACGCGGCCTCGACCGCGTGCTCGTCGTGGCCGTCGATCGGGCCGACGTACTTCAGACCGAGGTCGGTGAACATCACCTGCGGCGAGAGCGCGTCCTTGATACCGGCCTTGATGCTGTGCATGCACTGGTAGCAGATCTCGCCGATGATCGGCACTTTCTGGACGGCCTTACGACCCTCCTCGAGCACCCTCTCGTAGCCGGGCTGCAGGCGAAGCCCCGCCATGTGCTCGGCGAAGCCGCCGATCGTCGGCGCGTAGCTGCGGCCGTTGTCGTTGACGACGATCACGACCGGCCGCCGCGCCGCGGCGATGTTGTTCAGCGCCTCCCAGCACATACCGCCGGTCAGCGCGCCGTCGCCGACAACGGCGACCACGTGGCGGTTGCGGTGCCCGGACAACTCGAAGGCCTTGGCCAATCCGTCGGCGTACGACAGCGCGGCGCTGGCGTGGCTGGATTCCACCCAGTCGTGCTCGCTCTCGCTGCGCGAGGGGTAGCCCGACAGGCCGTCCTTCTTGCGCAGCGTGTCGAAGTCGTGGGCGCGACCGGTCAGCATCTTGTGCACATAGGACTGATGTCCGGTGTCGAAGATGATCGGATCGTGCGGCGAGTCGAACACCCGATGCAGGGCAAGGGTCAGCTCGACCACGCCGAGATTGGGGCCGAGATGCCCGCCGGTTGCAGCGACCTTGTGAATCAGGAATTCGCGGATTTCCCGCGCCAGATCGCTCAGCTGCGACTGTGTCAGGTGCTGCAGATCTGCGGGACCGCGGATCTGTTCAAGCATTCCGACAGTCTACGCATGCAGATTCGTCTCAGTCGTGTCGAGCGTCGTAGATATCGGGCACACCGTCGTGATCTGTGTCGACGGTCTCAATCTCGTAAATGCGCCGGTAGGCTGCGTTTCGGCTCAGCAAAACGACAGCAGCCAGTACACCTGCGATAACGGACCCCACGAGCACGCCGATCTTGACGTCATCGCCCACCGAGGTGCCGTGCCCGAACGCCAGCTCACCGATCAATAACGAAACGGTGAACCCGATGCCCGCGAGCAGCGACACACCGAGAACGTCCCGCCAGGCGAGGTCCTCGTCGAGGCTGGCGTGGGTGAATCTGGCCAGCAGAAACGCGGTCAGAAACACCCCGAGGGGCTTGCCGATCACCAGGCCGGCGATGACGCCGTCGGTCACCGGGTGGAGCAGCGAGGCACCGAGGCCGGACCAGCCACCGACCGTCACTCCCGCGGCGAAGAACGCGAACACCGGCACGGCGAAGCCCGCGGACAACGGTCTCACCGCGTGTTCGAACAGCTCAGCGGTCGGATGGCCGTGTCGGCCGAGCACCGGGACCGTGAAGCCCAGCACGACGCCGGCCACGGTGGCGTGCACCCCGCTGGCATGCACCAGCGCCCAGGCCGTCACGGCCAGGGGCAGCAACAGCCACCAGTGATGGACTCCCCGTTGCACCGCCAGAGCGAAGAGTCCGATCGGAATCAGGGCAAGTGCGAGTGGCGCCGGCGACAGGTGATCGGTGTAGAAGATCGCGATGACGGTGATCGCCAGCAGATCGTCGACGACGGCAAGAGTCAGCAGGAAAGTACGCAATGCGGTCGGCAGGTGGGTGGACAGTACGGCCAGCACCGCCAGGGCGAAGGCGATGTCGGTGGCGATGGGCACCGCCCAGCCGTCGATGTTCTCCGGATGGCCGGCGAGCACGTTGATCCCGATGTAGATCGCTGCGGGCACCACCATGCCGCCGACGGCGGCCGCGATCGGCAGTGCTGCGCGGCGAGGATCACGCAGATCCCCGGCCACGAACTCGCGCTTGAGTTCGAGCCCGACGACGAAGAAGAAGATGGCCAGCAGTCCGTCGGCGGCCCACGCCGAGATGCTGAGTTGCAGATGCAGTGCGTCCGGCCCGATTTCGAACTCCGACATCGCGCGGTACGTCTGCGACCACGGCGAGTTCGCCCACACCAGCGCCGCGCCCGCGGCCGCCAGTAGCAGCACCCCGCCGACGGTCTCCTTGCGCAGGATCTCGGAAAACCGTTGCGACTCCGACCACGAGCCGCGCGTCAGGAGTCGCATCGGTGTCGGCATTGGTCGATCCTAGTGAAGCGGCCCGCGCCCATCCCGTTAATCGCGTGTGGCCACCGTCGCGGTGGCGTAGATTCCCACTTGGTGCGCCGGGAAGTCTGGTCGGCAGTCAGTCGTCCGACTCCTGAAAGGCCTATCGTGTCCGCTTCGCCGGCGGCGCCCGCGCGCACCGCATCCGAAGTCGCCATTCGCATCGACAGGTTGACCAAACGGTTCGGCCGTGTCGTCGCCGTCGACGACCTCAGCCTGGCCGTTCCTCCGGGCGAGGTGTTCGGCTTCCTCGGCCCCAACGGGGCCGGCAAGTCGACCACCATTCGCGTGCTGCTCGGGCTGATTCGTCCCACCACCGGTACGCGCAACGATTTTCGGCGACGCCGCCGGCGACGTCCGTCGAGCACACCGTCACCTGGCATATGTGCCTGCCGACGTCGCACTGTGGCCCGCGCTCACCGGCGCCGAAACTCTCGAGCTGCTAGGAAACATCGGCACCGGCATTGACATCGATTACCGCACAGAGCTTGTGAAGCGCTTCCAGCTCGACCTCGACAGACCGGGCAAGACGTATTCCACCGGCAACCGGCAGAAGGTGGCGATAGTGGCGGCGTTCGCCACCCGTGCGCCGCTTCTCGTGCTCGATGAGCCGACGAGTGGCCTGGATCCCTTGATGGAGCGGGAGTTTCGGCGTTGCGTCACCGAAGCCAGAGAGCGCGGTCAGACCGTCTTTCTCAGTTCGCACCAGCTCGCCGAGGTCGAGGCGGTGTGCGACCGGGTGGCGATCCTGCGAGCCGGCCGGCTGGTCGAGGTCGACACCATCGCCGATCTGCGCCTGCTGCGCCGAACGGTGGTCGAGTTTCCTATCGCGACGTGGGTCCCGCGTTGCGAGGCATCGCCGGAGTCTCGAATGTCGAGCGTGTCAACGGGTCACGCGCTGCGCTTCAGCCTGACCGGACCGCCGACGCCCGCACTGCGGGCACTGGCCGCTGCGGACATCACAGCGCTCGCGATGCGGGAACCGACGCTCGAGGAGATCTTCCTCGACTACTACGGCGAGGTCTGCGCCGTTGACCGCCGCCGCGCTGCCAACGCCGAAGGTGGCCGTGGTGTCACCCTCGGCGCCCGGACGGGCCGTCGGCCGACTCGCGCTGCGTCAGATCCGCCGCGGCGCATTGATCGTCGCCGTCGTCTGCGGCGGGATGTCGGCGATCGTCGCCGTCCAGTACCAGTCCATGTTCCAAGGCGGACTCGCCGCCTCTGGCCTGCAGGCACTCGCCGAGAACCCCGCCATCCGAATCCTTTTCGGCACCCCGGTGGCACTCGACGATGCCGGAGGGTTTACGGTCTGGCGCACCGGCCTCCCTGTGCTCGTGCTCGCAAGTGTCTGGATTCTGCTTGCAGCCACCCGCATCACCCGCGGTGAAGAGGACGCCGGCCGTCTTGATCTGCTGCTCGCCGGTCGACTCCACATGGTTGACGTGATCGCGCGCTGCCTCGTCGCCGTCGCGGCGTCGGCACTGGTGATCAGCACCGCGGTCGGTGCAGGCCTCGTTGCGGCCGGTACCGAATCCGACCGGCGCGGTCATCTACGCCGCCGCCATCCTTGGCGTCACCCTTACCTTCGCCACCGCCGGCCTGCTCGCCGCACAGTGATGCCACCCGCTCGGCCGCGGTCGGCGTCACCGTGGGCTTCCTGTTCGTCTGCCTCTGCTCTTCGTATGCTTGCCGACGGCGCCGCCGGCGCTGGCGTGGCTGGGCTGGACGACCCCGTTCGGCCTCGACCGCGCGCGCCGCGCCGTATGCCGACAACCGCGTCGTCCCGCTGCTGGTGCTCGCTCGCCTTTCCGATCGCGTTCGCGACGGCCGGGTTGGTGACGGCGCGCCATCGCGATGCGGGCGCCGGCTTGGTCGCGGTGGCGACGAGCCGTCCACCCCGCACCCGGTTGCTGGGGTCCGTCACCGGTTTCGCGATACGGCGCGCGGTTCCACCGATGATGGCGTGGGCAGTCGGCATCGTCGCCTACTTCCTGCTGTTCGGCGCGCTGATCGCGTCGATCCTTGAGTTTTTCGACGCCAATCACCAATTCGCCGATCTGGCCGCCGGCTGCCGGGTTCGCCGGTCTCGATTCCGCGAACGGGTTCGCCGCCGCGCTGTTCAGTTTGCTTGCGATACCGACCGGCCTTTACGCGGCGACCCGGCTGGCCGCCTGGTGGCCGACGAGAGAGGCACGCAGGTGGACGCCCGGTGTTCGCCACACGACATCTCACGAATTCGCTTGGTGTGCAATGAGATCACGGCGACTACGGCCGGGGTGGCGTTGCTACATGTGTTCGCCGGGCTCGCGATCTGGGCCGGCGCCGCGATCACCGGAGCGCCGCTCTGCGATCGGCGACGCACTGGCCGGCGCGCTGAACTCCGCGCCGATCGCCTGGCTCGCGGTCGGTGCTGCCACCCTCGCAGTCGGCTGGCTGCCGTCCGCCGTCGGTCCCATCGGTGCGCTCCCGGTGGTCGGCGGGTTTCTCCTCAACGTCGTCACCCAAGGCTCATCCGCACCGAATTGGGTGACGGGCCTGTCGCCGTTCGCCCACCTTGCCCCTGTGCCCAACGCGCCGCCCGACTGGGTGGCGATCGGCGCTTCATCGCAATCGGCGCCATCCTGGTCGCCCTGGGCGTCGCCGGGTATACCCGTCGCGACCTCACCACATAAAGGGAGCAGACGATGTTCGACACGATCGTAGGGTGCTGATATGCACGCCGAAGACATGGCCGAGGAATTCCCGGTGATAACCGTTGACACGAACGCACTGGACGCTGCGCGAGTCCTCGCCGAACACCGCCTGCCGGGAATCCTTGTCACCGATACGTCCGGAAACCCGTATGCGGTGCTGCCCGCGTCGCAAGTGGTGCGGTTCATCGTGCCGACCTACGTCCAGGACGACCCGTCCCTGGCCGGCGTGATCAACGAGTCGTGGGCCGACAAGGCCGCCGAAAAGCTTGGCGACAAGAAGGTCCACGACGTGTTGCCGGAACACCTCACCGACGTACCGGCGGCCAATGCGGACGACACGATCATCGAAGTGGCCGCGATCATGGCCCGTTTCAGGAGTCCATTGATCGCCGTCATGAAAGACCGCAAGTTGCACGGTGTCATCACTGCGTCGCGGTTGCTGGACGCCGCACTGAGGCACTAGACCCGATGGCAGCCATAGCGATCACCGTCTTCGTGGTCGCCTACATCCTCATCGCCAGCGACCGCATCAACAAGACGCTGGTGGCGCTGTGCGGTGCGGGGATCATTCTGGCCCTCACCGATCATCGATGCCGACGACGCGTTCTTCTCCCACGAGACCGGAATCGACTGGAACGTCATCTTCCTGCTCTTCGGGATGATGATCATCGTCGGCGTGCTGCGCCAGACGGGCGTCTTCGAGTACATCGCGATCTGGGCGGCCAAGCGCGCCAACGGCTCTCCGCTGCGGATCATGATCCTGCTGGTCCTCGTCACCGCGTTCGCGTCGGCCCTGCTGGACAACGTCACCACGGTCCTGCTGATCGCACCGGTGACGCTGCTGGTGTGCGAGCGGCTCGAGATCAACCCGGTACCGTTTCTGATCGCCGAGGTTCTCGCCTCGAACATCGGCGGCGCGTCGACCCTCGTCGGCGATCCCCCGAACATCATCATCGCCAGCCGGGCGGGGCTGTCGTTCAACGACTTCCTGATCCACATGACCCCGATCGTGTTGATCGTCATGGTCGCTTTCGTCGCCTTGATTCCGTTCATCTTCCGCGGATCCTTCGACGTCGACCCCGCACGGGTGGCCGATGTGATGACACTGAACGAGCGTGAAGCGATTCAAGATCCGACGACTGCTCATCAAGTGCGGAGCCGTACTGGTCGCCGTGTTCGCCGCATTCATCGGGCACTCCGTTGCTGCACATCGAGCCTTCCGTGGTCGCGCTGCTCGGCGCGGGTGTCTTGATCCTGATCTCGCGGCTCGAACAACGCGACTATCTGGCCAGTGTCGAGTGGGAGACGCTGCTGTTCTTCGCCGGGCTGTTCGTCATGGTCGGCGCTCTGGTGAAGACCGGCGTCGTCGAACAGCTGGCCCGGTCGGCCACCGAAATCACCGGCGGGGACGGCTTGGTCACGACGATGCTGATCCTCGGTATCTCCGCGCCGGTGTCCGGCGTGATCGACAACATTCCTTTCACGGCGACGATGACGCCGATCGTCAGCGAGCTGGCCGCGAGCGTCACGGATCTCGCAGATCCGAACGTGCTGTGGTGGGCGCTGGCGCTGGGTGCCGACTTCGGTGGCAACCTGACCGCGATCGGCGCGAGCGCCAATGTCGTCATGCTCGGAATCGCCCGGCGGGCAGACTATCCCATCTCATTCTGGGAGTTCACCCGCAAAGGCGCACTGATCACGGTGGTGTCGATCGTGCTCTCCGCCCTCTATTTGTGGCTGCGCTACTTCGTCCTGGCCTAGGAAGAGAATCCATGACGATTGCACTCACGATCCTGTTGATCGCCTTCTGCATCCAGGGTCTGGTCAAAGTTCGCCGTCGGCTTCCTTGTGCCGTACCCGACACGAATCAAGCGGATCTCGTCCTATTACAAGCGAGACGGCCGCATTATCAGCATCTACGACAGCGCCACCCTCGCGATCATCATGGTGCTCGTCGTCCTGCTTTTCCTCACCGACATGCACGAACTCAGCTTCATCACGGGCCTGATTGTCGGGATGCTGATCATCCAGATCTTCTTCCACCGCTTCAGTCGGCCGTTGTCCGAGGACAGGGCACCCGAAACTTCTGCTCCGCCAAGGAAAGTCATGTCGTACGCGATACAAGCCAACCCCGGCCTCGCGTGGCGCGAAATCGTCCTTATGACGGCACTCTTCTGCTGGGCGCTCTACGCACTCGTCTCGCACCTCGTCTCGTAGGCGGCGTCTCAACGCTCGGCGTAGACGGCCCGTTCGATCTCCGACACGCACTCATTGCGGCCCGCAGGCTCGAGATACCGGGCGGCGTACTCTTCGGGCCCGACTTGCTCAACCTCGCGCCAACCTAACTCGGCCAGGAATCCGGCGACCTCGTCAGGGCGCAAGCCGAAATGCCAGAGACGACGTTTCACCACGGCCTCTTCATAGATCCCTTGCGCACCGTACATTTCCTGGCCGTCGAGAAAGTCCTTGCGAATAAAGGTGAATACCAGCCTGCTGCCCGGCGCCGCACCGGCCAAATGTGTCATCGTCGTGCGGACGGCCGCCTCGGTGAGATACGGGGTTACTCCCTCCCAGATGTAGAAGATGCGCTTATCGGTACCGAATCCCTCCTCGCCGAGGCGCTGCGCGAGACTGTCGCTCTCGAAATCGGCGGCCAACAATCTGACGTGCGGCGGCATCTGGCCGAAACACCGCCGCACCGCCGCCGCCTTCTGCGCGATGTTGCCTGGCAGATCGACTTCGCATACCGGGATGCTGGCCAATTCGGGCAGTCGATATGCGCGGGTGTCGAATCCGGCGCCCAGAATGACAACTGCGTCAATGCCTTTCGTCACGGCACTCGCCAACTTATCGTCGATGTAGCGCTTTCGGCTCAAGAAGTTGTTCCACCCGCCGCGTATCCGCCGGTCTGTGATCGCCATGAAGGCTCGGCGGGCCGGCGCGAACCGTGCAAGCGATGCCGCGAACCGCCCACTGGGAGGCAATATCCGCCGCGCCCACAGCATCGCGGACCAACGGCGAAGCTTCGTATTGGTCGGCGGCGATGATGACCATCGGGCCAATTGCAGTCTGTTCGACGGGTTCACTCACGATTGCGCTCCCTGGTCGATGGACATGAAATTGCCGACCAGACTTCCCGGCGCACCGACTGTCCAACCTAGCAGGCGTTCGCCAGTGATGACTAAGTTGTGTGCTTGGCCAGGAAGCGACGGAACAGTGGCCATGCGACAGCGAGGTTGTATATGACGCCGCCGAGCGAGGTACGGCCACCAGGTGCCGTGGTCGCAGGCGACCCAGAATGCCTTGGCGGCCCAGAAAGGCGGAAGCACACCGAAGGCCAGACTCCAAGCGGAGTCGATGAACCACGGCAGGCAGGGCAGCCCCGCGATGAGCATTCCGAGCGCGCGGATGGCCGCCAGCCCCTGAATCTTGTTGTTCGCCATGGCCAGGATCAACAGCATGCTCACGACGGCGGACAACCCGGCGAGTAACCCGATCGGCATCAGGGCCGGGACCAATCCCGGCTCGAGAATCCCGCTGAACGACATCGTCGCGATCACATAGACGGTCGTTATTGCCATCACCGTCGCCGCACGGTACGTGAACAACGTCGACAACGGCACAGGCGTGACCCGCAGCACCGTCAGGGTGCCCGCGTCGATCTCGTCGAGCACCAGAAAGGCCGCCAGCCCTCCGACGATGATGATGCTCGTCAACAGGAGGAATGCGGTGAGGATCAACGGGTAATACGGCACCAGGTCGAACTGATAGCGACCAGCGAGCATCTCGGTGAACAGCGGCGTGAGGGTCGCCACCCCGGTTGTCCAGATGACCGGGGCGACGACGATCATCACCAGAAGGGGATCACGGTAGGTGCCGCGCAAGTCGTTTCGCCCAAAGGCCGCTAACGCCTTGGCATTCAAGGTCGGTGAAAATCGACATCACATGCCACCCGACTTGGCGATGACGTGCCGGGTGAACATCGTCTTGGCCACCCGGCACAAGATCACTATCCACAGCGTGGGGTACGCCACCGCATACACGACCTGCCACGGCGCCAGCGATACCTGGTCAAATGCCGCGCCCAGCAGCAGCATCGGCCCTTGTGTGGGGACGACGTAGAGCACCGGGTTCGGCCACACGCCGGAAAAGTACAGAACCGGTGGCACGGTCAGAACCGCCAGCGGAATCGTCGCAGCCAGAAACCAGTCGCTGATCGACGCGAACGGAAGCGACGAGACGAACCCGACCAGCAGCATCAGCAACGTCCCGAGCACCACTCCGGCGATCAGCGGGATCGGTCGATATGCGAATCCATGCGCGATCGTCGGCACCACAAAAGCGACGAACAGTGAAATCGAGCACGAGCACCGCCAGTTTGGCGGACAGATACTCCCAGAACCGCAGTGGCGTGGAGATGACCGCACCCAGGGTGCGTTCCTGCTTCTCGAAGAAGACCGTGCCCGCGATGAAGAAGAACCCGATGATGCAGGTGTCGCCCAACAGGACATACGGCTCGGCCACCGGGCCGCAAGGAGTGCGACAACGGCAGCAGGACGGCCAGCCAGATGAGCCCCGAGAAGACCGCCGCGTGGAGGAACTTCTGCCTGACTTGCAGCGTCACCTCCAACTTCAGCGCGCTTGCGAACCGCGTCATGACAGCTGCCGCCCTGTGGTCTCGACGAAGACGTCGTCGAGGCTGGCTTCCTTGCTGTGAATGGTCTCGACATGGTGAGCACGAATCAGCGAGTGGAACGACGGGTCGTCGGCCAGGCCGTCCAGCGGGAAATCGGCGCTCATCAACCCGCCCCCCTCGCCCCGATACTCGACGCGCACCAGTCGCTCGCTCCGCGCGATCTTCAGCTCGGCGGGCGTGTTCAAGGCGACGATCCGGCCGTCCACGACGAAGGCCACCCGATCACACAGCTCGTCCGCGGTCGCCATGTCGTGAGTGGTGAGGAAGACGGTCCGACCGCGCGCTTTGAGCTCGAGGATGATGTTCTTGACTTTGCGCGCGTTGACCGGGTCCAGCCCGGACGTGGGCTCGTCGAGGAAGAGCAGCTCCGGGTCGTTGAGTCAACGCCCTGACGAATGTCAGACGCATCTGCATTCCCTTGGAGTACTTGCCAACTCGCGTGTTCGCGTCGTCGGCAAGACCCACCGCGTCAAGTAGCGCCATCGGGTCCTGCTGTCTCGCCGTCGTACAGCGAAGCGAAGAAGCGCAGGTTCTCCAGGCCGGTGAGCTTCTGGTAGTGATTCGGCAGCTCGAACGAGACCCCGATGCGCTGGTAATAATCCGGTCCCCACGCCAGCGGGTCCTTGCCCCACACCGTGGCTTCGCCGCCGTGCCCACGAAGCAGCCCGATGAGAAGTTTCTGCGTGGTCGACTTGCCCGCACCGCTGGGGCCGAGGAAGCCGAATATCTCACCGCGTCCCACGGAGAAGTCCATGCCACGCACCGCCGGATGCGACGACTTCGGATACGTGAAGGTCAGCCCGCGGACACGGATCAGCTCAGATGTGATCTCCGCCGACGCGCCCGCCGCGGTAACGGTCTTCATGGTCGGTCTCCTCTGGATACGTGGATGCCAGTTCCGACCAGACTTCCCGGAGCGCCGTCGCTGACTATACTGACTTTTCAGAAATCTTTGAAGACCCGTACCGGAGATCGCGATGAACTCGGATCCACAGGAGACGGCCGAGCAGCTCGCGCTCGTGCTCAGCTCACACGGTCTGCAGCGCATGACCGCGCGGGTCCTGTCCTCTTTGCTGTTCACCGAGCAACAGACGATGACGATGGGTGAACTCGCTGACCGGCTGCGGGCCAGCACAGGCGCGATCTCTGGAGCCCTGAAGATGCTTACGTCCGTCGGCCTCGTGGAGCGAGTTCCCGCGCCGGGGAGCCGGCGGGATCACTACCGGCTGCGCGACGACGCCTGGGCTGTCCAATACACCAATCAGAACGAGGTGACGACCGCAGTGCTGAAGGCTGCCGAGGCAGGGATCGCAACGACCCCGGACGGCAGCCTGGCCCACCATCGACTCACGCAGATGCGCGACTTCTACGCCTTTCTGCTGGAGGAGATCCCGGTGCTGCTGGATCGCTGGCACCAGCGGTAGCCCACCGTAGGCCGATCCGGTCGGATAGCGTCGAGCCGAAATGATCGTCGAACGGCAGAGCATCATCGACGCACCCGTCGAGCGGGTGTGGGCACGTGTGGTGACGCCGGAGGGCATCAACGACGAACTGCGGCCGTGGTTGACGATGTCGATGCCGCGCGGCGCCAAGGATTTGACCGTCGACACCGTGCCGGTGGGCACGCCGGTCGGTCGCTGCTGGATGCGACTGTTCGGAGTGCTGCCCTTCGACTACGACGACCTGATGATCGCCGAGTTGCGGCCGGGACGAGGGTTTGACGAGCAGTCGACGATGCTCAGCATGCGCAGCTGGCGCCACGAGCGCACCGTCGACCCGGACGGCGACACCAAAACCGTTGTGCGCGACCGTCTCACGTTTGAGCTGAAGACTCCGCTGCGCCTGCTGACGCCGATCATCGCGGCGGGTATCGGCGCGTTGTTCGGGCATCGGCAGCGACGGCTGCAGCGGTACTTCGCCTCTTAGCACTGACCGCCGAGATCGATCCACTCGATTTTCCGCCCAAACGGACATGTGGGCGTGAAGTGTCAGCGGGTGAGGACCGCGACGCACTCGACATGGTGCGTCAAGGGAAACGAGTCGAACACACGAAGGTCCTCGACCGCATAACCGTGACCCCGGTACAGCCCGATGTCGCGGGCGAACGAGGCTGCCTCGCAGCCGATGTGAACCACGCGGGGCACATCGGCCGCGGCGAGCAGATCGATCACCTCCCGGCCGGCTCCCGCTCGCGGTGGGTCCAGCACCGCGACGTTGGGCCGCCGCCGCTGCGCGGCCAGGGCGCGGCGCACGGAGTCGGTGACCACCGACACCCATCCCAGGTCGGCCAGCGCCGCGCGCGCCGATCGTGACGCCCCGCGGGAGGTGTCAACGGTGACGACCTTGCCGGTCTCACCGACGGCCTGCGCCAGCACCGCCGCGAAAACCCCTGCCCCACCGTACAAATCCCATGCGGTCATCCCCTCGCGCAGCTGAGCCCAGTCGGCGACCAGCTCGCTGTACACCTGGGCCGCATCGCGGTGCGCCTGCCAGAAGGCGGTCACCGGCACCCGCCAGACCCGCCCGCCGACCCGCTGCACCGCTTCGTACTGGCCCTCGAGCACGTGCGTTGTGGTCTTGCCGCGTGTCCGCGGCCCGGACTGCACCACGTGCCGCTCGCCGTCGTCATCCACCGCGACGTGTACGTGGGCACCGGACGGCCAGACCCAGCTGTGAATGCCGTCGAGCATGCCCGACGGCAACTGGGCGCACTCGAGGTCGGTGACCAACTCCGCGCTGTGATAGCGATGAAAGCCCGCACGCCCCTGCGCCGAAGTGTCCAGCCGCACCCGGGTCCGCCAACCGGTGTCCCCGACGTCTCCGACCGTCTCGGCCGCCGCGTCGTCCTCATTGCGCCACTGGTATCCGCCCAGCCGAATCAACTGGTTGGCGACGACCGCTCCCTTGATCCGCCGCACGGCCTCCGGTTCGGCGAACGCCATGTCGCAGCAGCCGGCGCCGTCCACGCCGGCGATCGGGCAGATCGAGTCGACGCGGTCCGGGGAAGGCTCGATGACCTCGATGACGTCGGCGTGCCAATACGATCCGTGATCGCCGACGACACGGACGCGGACCGTCTCACCCGGTAGCGCGTAACGCACGAACACCACGCGCCCGTCGTGGCGCGCCACACAGCTGCCGCCGTTTGCAGGCGGCCCGGCAGTGAGAGTGAGTTCAGACGGCCAGTCCGGCGGCTCGTCGACCTCCCCGTCGACGCTCAATCCAGAAAACCCCTGCGTGCGTCGCCGGGAGCCGACTGTGGCTCCAGCGTCTTGATGCGCTCCGACGAACTCAATTGCCACGGAACCGATGTCACCATCACGTTCGGCTCGAACAGGAGCCGGCCCTTGAGCCGCAGCGCGCTCTGGTTGTGCAGCACCTGCTCCCACCAGTGGCCGACGACGTATTCCGGGATGAACACCGTGACGACCGTGCGCGGCGACTCCTTGCTGACCCGCTTGACGTATTCGAGGACCGGCCGGGTGATTTCTCGATACGGCGACGCGATCACCTTCAGCGGCACGCTGGTATCGCTGTCCTCCCATTTGTGCACCAGCGCACGCGTCTCGGCGTCGTCGACGCTGACGGTGATCGCTTCGAGCACGTCGGGGCGGGTGGCCCTGGCATAGGCCAGTGCCCGCATCGTCGGCAGGTGCAATTTGGACACCAGCACGATCGCGTGGTTGCGGCTGGGCAGCACCATCGCGTCTTTCTCGGCGGCGGCCTGCTCCTCGAGTTCGCGCGCGACGGTGTCGTAGTGCTTCTGTATCGACTTCATGATCACGAACAGCGCGCCCATCGCGAGGATGGCGATCCACGCGCCGGCGAGGAACTTGGTCACCACGACGATGATCAGAACGGTTCCCGTGCACAGTCAGACCCGATGGTGTTGATCACCCGGGACCGCTTCATCTTGGCCCGCACGACCGGCTCGGTCTCGGTGCGCAGCAGCCGCGTCCAGTGCCGGACCATGCCGATCTGGCTGAGCGTGAACGACACGAACACGCCGACGATGTAGAGCTGGATGAGCGCGGTCACCTCGGCGCGGAACGCGACGACGAACGCGACCGCGGCGAACGCCAGGAACAGAATGCCGTTGGAGAACGCCAGCCGGTCGCCGCGGGTGTGCAGCTGTCGGGGCAGGTAACGGTCCTGGGCCAGAATCGATCCCAGCACGGGGAATCCGTTGAAGGCGGTGTTCGCGGCGAGCACCAGGATCAGTGCCGTGACGCCGGCGATCAGGTAGAGACCGAGAGTGAAGTCGTGGAACACCGCGTCGGCGAGCTGCGCGATGAGCGTCTTCTGGTGGTAGTCGGGCGGGGCGCCGACCAACTGCTCGTGTGGCCGCTCGGCCATCTGCACGCCGGTCGCCCGGGCCAGCATGATGATGCCCATGAACAGACGTGATCGCGATGACGCCCAGCAGCGCAGCGTCGTTGCCGCGTTGCGCGACTTGGGTTTCCGGAACGCCGGCACCCCGTTGCTGATGGCCTCGACGCCGGTCAGCGCCGCACTGCCCGACGAGAATGCCCGCGCGACAAGGAACACCAGCGCGAAACCGAGGATTTCGCCGTGCTCGGAATGCATCTCGAAGCCAGCCGATTCGGCGCGCAGCGGTTGCCGAGGACGTAGATCTGAAAGAACCCCCACGCCAGCATGATGTACATGCCGATCATGAACGCGTAGGTGGGAATCGCGAACGCGGTTCCGGATTCCCGAATGCCGCGCAGGTTGATCGACGCCAGGACCAGGATCGCGATGACGGCGAACAACACCTTGTGCTGGTTGATGAACGGCACCGCCGAGCCGATGTTCGACATCGCCGACGACATCGAGACCGCGACGGTCAGCACGTAGTCCACCAGCAGCGCGCTGGCCACCGTCAGCCCCGCGGTCGGGCCCAGGTTGGTGGTGACCACCTCGTAGTCGCCGCCGCCCGACGGGTACGCGTGCACGTTCTGCCGGTAGCTCGCGATCACGATGAGCATGACCAGCGCGACCGCGAGACCGATCCACGGCGCCATCGAGTATGCGGCCAGCCCCGCCACCGACAGCACCAGGAAGATCTCCTCCGGCGCGTAGGCCACCGACGACAGCGCGTCGGAGGCGAACACCGGCAGGGCGATCCGCTTGGGCAGCAGGGTGTGCGACAGCTTGTCGCTGCGGAACGGCTTGCCTAGTACCAGCCGCCGCGCGACGGTGGAAAGCTTGGACACGAGTGCCAAGAGTAAGCCCAGCGGTGAATGGTTGTAGCGTTCCGAGTGCGCGGGTTCGAACGGAAAGGCCTTCAGGTGCGAGTAGTGGTGATGGGATGCGGCCGCGTCGGCGCGTCGCTGTCGGACAGTCTGGCCCGCATCGGCCATGACGTCGCGGTCATCGACCGGGACAGCACCGCATTTCACCGTCTGTCCCCCGACTTTCCCGGTGAGCGGGTGCTCGGCATGGGCTTCGACCGCGATGTGCTGTTGCGGGCGGGTATCGAGGATGCAGGCGCGTTCGCGGCCGTGTCGTCGGGCGACAACTCCAACATCATCTCGGCGCGGGTGGCCCGTGAGACGTTCAGCGTCGAGCGCGTGGTCGCCCGAATCTACGACGCCAAACGCGCCGCGGTCTACGAGCGGCTGGGCATCCCCACGGTGGCCACCGTGCCGTGGACGACCGACCGCCTGCTCAACGTGCTGACTGGCGAAACCGAGACCACCAAGTGGCGCGACCCGACGGGCAACGTCGGCGTCACCGAGTTGGCGCTGCACGAAGAATGGGTGGGCCATCGCATGACCGCCCTGGAGGCGGCTACCGGCGGCCGCGTGGCGTTCCTCATCCGGTTCGGCGCGGGCCTGCTGCCCGACGCCAAGACCGTTATCCAGGCCGGCGATCAGGTGTTCATGGCCGCGATCGCCGGGCACATCGCCGAAGCATTGGCCATTGCGGCGCTGCCGCCCAGCGAGGACGCCGACGCACAATGAGAGTCGCCATCGCCGGGGCCGGCGCGGTCGGCCGTTCCATCGCCCGCGAGCTCGTCGACAACCACGACGTCACGCTCCTCGAACGCAACCCCGACCACATCGACGTCGACGCGATTCCCGCCGCGCAGTGGCGTCTCGGGGACGCGTGTGAGCTGACCCTGATGGAGTCGGTGAAGCTCGAAGAGTTCGACGTGGTGATCGCCGCGACGGGCGACGACAAGGTCAACGTGGTCGTCAGCCTGCTGGCCAAGACCGAGTTCGCGGTGCCGCGCGTGGTCGCGCGCGTGAATGACCCGCGCAATGAGTGGCTGTTCGACGAGAACTGGGGTGTCGACGTGGCGGTGTCCACACCGCGCATGTTGGCCTCACTCGTGGAGGAGGCCGTCGCCGTCGGCGATCTGGTGCGGCTCATGGAGTTCCGCAAGGGGCAGGCCAACCTGGTGGAGATCACGCTGCCCGACGACACCCCCTGGGGCGGTAAGCCGGTCAAACGCCTCGACCTGCCCCGCAACGCCACGCTGGTGACGATTCTGCGCGGCCCACGGGTGATCGTGCCCGAGGGCGACGAGCCGCTGGAAGGCGGCGACGAGCTTCTGTTCGTGGCGGTCGCCGAGGTCGAGGAACAACTGCAGGCGTTGCTCCTCAATCCCGAGGCGCGCTGACGTCAGCGCCGGCGTAGGCCGGCGGCGGGGTCGCCCTGTCGTGACACCGTGCCGTCGACTCCGGTGAGATGCGGTCGAGGTCGCACTGCTCGTTGCGGATGCCGACCGCCGAGATCACCCCGGCGAGCGCGAACAGTCCGGCCGTGACGAGCATGCCCTGCCGGAAGCCGGCGAAATCGACTGCGCTCACGCCACTCCCGTCGCTCCGCTCGCCCAGGGCGATGATCACACCTGCGAACGCGACCGCGATCAGACCCGCGATCCGGGACACGGCATTGTTGACCGCCGATCCGATGCCGCTCTGCGCGGGGTCGACTGCGGCCAAGATCGCCGCGGTGAGGGGCGACACGGTGATGGAGAGCCCGAGGCCGAACACGACCAGCCCGGGCAACATCTGCGTCCAGAAGTCGAACGGCTCGGCGACCCGGGCCATCAGCAGGTAGCCGACCGCCGCGATCAGCGGGCCGGTCGCCATGAACAGACGCGGGCCGTGCACGCCGGCCAACGTCCCGAACCGTCGGGCCAGGAAGAACGAAAACACCGGGACCGGCAGGCTGGCCAGACCCGCCGCCGTCGCCGACAACCCCGCCGTCTCCTGCAGGAACAGCCCCACGACGAGCATGCCGAGTGACACCCCGGCGTAGAGGAACACCGTGGCCAGGTTGCCGACCGCGAAATTACGGGCGGCGAAGATGTGCAGCGGCATCATCGGGTCGGGACTGCGCCACTCCCACAGCGGGAACGCGATCAAACACGCGACACCGATCACCAGAGCGGTCACCACCACCGGATGCGAGAAGCCCAGCCGCTGACCCTCGATCAGGGCGTACACCGCGCCGGAGAGCCCGACCGCGTTCAATGCCGCGCCGACGACATCGACACTCCCCGAACGATTCTCGGCTGCGAATTCGCCCGCAGACAACCTGGTCGTGAGATACAGCGTGATGGCCAGCGGCACGATGTTGACCCCGAAGATCCACCGCCAGTTCAGCGCGTCGACCAACACCCCACCGAGCAGGGGGCCGACCACAAAGGCCGTTCCCGTCCACGCGGTCCAGGTGCCGATCGCACGTGCCTGGGCTGTCCCGGTGAAGCGGGCGTTGATCATCGCGAGCGAACTGGGCACCAGGAACGCCGCACCGACACCCTGTACGCAGCGGGCGGCGACGAGTACCCAGCCGGTGGGCGCCACCGCGCACAACAGCGAGGACACCGCGAAGACCGCCAGGCCCACCTGCAGCACCTTGAGCCGGCCGAACTGATCGGAGATGGCGCCTGCGATCAGGATCAGCGCCCCGAGCGTGAGCAGGTAGCCGTCCACCACCCACTGCTGCAGCGCCAGACCGCCTCCGAACTCGCGCCCGATCGCGGGCAACGCCAGGTTGACCACGGAGCCGTCGAGGAAGGCGACGAAGGAAGCCAGCACGGCGACCGCGACGAGCGGTCGGTCGGTGTCGTCGGCGGGACGCCGACGTCGGTCGGCCGCCTCAGTGGGCATCCGGCTGCGCCACGCCCGGATTCTCGTTCTGTTTGTCTTCGGCGATCGCAACGGCTTTCGCAGCGTCATGCGCGTGGATGGCGCGTTGCGCGGCCCGGATGGCCAGATAGGTCACCAGCGCGGCCACCGCGGTCAGCGGCCAGCCCATCGCGAGGCGGGCCACGCCCAACCAGCCCGTCTGATCGGCGTCGTAGAGGTGGTGCTGCACGACGAACCGGGATGCGAACACGAGCACCCACACCATCGTCGCGATGTCGAATGCCAGCACCGCCTTGCGTACCGTGCGCCAGTCGCGGTCATGGTCGTTGACCCAGCCCCAGACGTAACCGACGACGGGACGGCGGATCAGCACGGACAGCGCGAAGACGGCCGCCCACACCAACGACGACCAGATGCCGAGCAGGAAGTAGCCCTTCGACTCCCCCATCACGTACGCGATCAACGCGCATACGCCGACACCGATGAAGCCGGAGATCGCCGGCTGGGTGGACTCGCGGCGGACCAGTCGCCACACCAGAATGACCGCCGCGATGCCCAGTGCCGAGACGATCGCCGGGGTCAGCCCAAACAATTGCGACACCGGGACGAACGCCACCACGGGCAGCGACGAATAGATCAGGCCGCTAATGCCGCCCATTTGCTCGAGGACGGCGTGCGCTTTGCTGTTCGGCTTCCCCGGTTCGGTTCCGGGGTCGCTCACTTTTGAATCTCGTAGTGGGGGTTGTAGATCGCCTTGGTGCCGTTCTCCAGTTTGCCGACCCGGCCGTGCACTTTGAGGGTGCGACCCGATTCGATGCCGGGGATGCGGCGCTGACCGAGCCAGACGAGCATCACGGAGTCGGTGCCGTCGAAGAGCTCTGCCTTGACGCCGCCCGCGCAGCCTTTGCCGTTGCATTCGACGCTGCGCAGGGTGCCGACCATGGTCACTTCTTGACCGCGTTGACAGTCGATCGCCTTCTGGGCGCCGGTGCTGGCGGCCTCGTCACTGAGCTCCTCGACATCGAGTTGCTCCGGGTCCTCCGTCAGCCGCCGTGTGAGCCGGCGCAGATACCCCTCGGCCGTAGCCATGGCCTCTCCTGACCTTGCTGCAGATCGATCGTTGATCTACCCGAACTAACGCAACGGTAGACCTGTTGGGTCCGATCTGCCACGTCGGGCGCGGGTCGACGCGCCAACAGATTGACGCGCAGGGCACCATCGTGTGATGGCGGTCATTCTGCAGGGCGTCACGACGGTGCTACTGCCCGGCACCGGATCCGACGACGACTACGTCTACCGGGCGTTTTCCGCCGCGCTGCACGACGTGGGCGCCGTCGTCGTCACGCCCAAACCCGAACCCGAACACCTCGTCGACGGCTATCGCGAAGCGTTGGACAATGCGGCGCGCACCTCGCCGATCGCGGTCGGCGGGGTGTCTATCGGTGCGGCGGTGGCCACGGCGTGGGCGATTGCTCATCCGGGGCAGGCGGTCGCGGTCCTCGCGGCGCTCCCCGCATGGACGGGCGCGCCGGATACCGCGCCGGCGGCGATAGCTGCGCGGCACTCGGCGAGTGTGCTGCGACGCGACGGGCTGGCCTCGGCCACCGCCCAGATGCGGGCGGGAAGCCCGCCGTGGCTGGCCGACGAGTTGACCCGCTCCTGGGTCGGCCAGTGGCCGGCTCTGCCCGACGCCATGGACGCGGCTGCCGCCTTCGTCGCGCCCACGTGCAGCGAGTTGGAGAGGCTGGCGGTTCCCATGGGGTTGGCAGCCGCGACGGACGACGCTGTGCACCCCGTGGAGGTCGCCATGGAGTGGGTGTCCGCGGCGCCACGCGCGGCCTTGCGAACGGTCACGCTCGACGAGATGGGCGTCGACCCGGGGGTGCTCGGCGCCGCGTGCGTGAGGGCGCTGTTGGAGGCCTAGCGGCGGTGATTTCGGCGCGCAAACCGCCGCTGAGCGTCGACTACCGCGCCGAAATCGCTAACCGCCGGTGATGGTCCGCAACTGCTGCATGGCCGACCCCTGCTCACTTCGGCGCGCAGCAGGCTGCGGCGGTGGCGGCTGTTGTTGTTGGCCGGCCTGCTGGGCCGCGGCCTGTGCAGCGGCGGCCTGCAGTTGGTTGGCCATCGGCTCGGGCAGCTCGACCGGCAGCGGGGTGCGGACCGGCAGCGGCGTCTCTCCGCGGCGGACCACCGTGTCAGCCAACGCGTTTCGCGCCTCTTTGGCCAGGGCGTCTGCGTTCTCCTGCGGGCCGTTGGCGACACAGCGGATCATCCAGCGATAGCCGTCGACGCCGATGAACCGCACGACGCCTGCCTGTCCCTGTCCACCGGGCGCCGCGCCGACGACCTCACGGCCCCATAGACCGTCCTGGATCTGCACCTGGGTGGCGTCCTTGCGCAGCGAGTCGGCCAGTTCAGACGCGACTTCCCGCCACAGGCCGGCGGTCTTGGGCGCGGCATACGCGGCGACGGTGAACCGCCCGTTGGGCGTGACGACCCACACCGCACTGGGCACGCCCTGCTGGGTGAGCTCCACCTGGACCTGACCGGCATCGGGCAGCGGGATCAGTACCGAGCCCAGGTCGAGCCGTCCCACCGTCGCCACCGACGGGTCGTCGAAGTCCTCGACGTCGAACGGGCCGTCCAGTTCGCCACTGTCGGTTGCAGGCACCGAGGTGTCCTCATCGCTGCTGGCGCTGCTGGCGCCGCTGTCGTCGCTTTTTCGCTTACCGAATGCCATTTTTCACAAACTCGCATGTCCGCCGGAGGAACCGTGGCCGCCCTCGCCACGGGAAGTGTCTGCCAGGCCGGCCTCGTCGAACGACGTGACCTCGACCAGTTCGGGCAGCTCGACTCGCTGAACCAACAGCTGTGCGATCCGATCTCCTCGGTGCACGACAATCGGTTCCTGCGGGTCGAGGTTGATCAGCGCCACCTTGACCTCACCGCGGTAGCCGGCATCGATCGTGCCAGGGCTGTTCACGATCGAAAGCCCAACGCGGGCAGCCAAACCCGAGCGCGGGTGTACCAGCCCCACCATCCCGTGCGGGATGGCGACCGCGATACCGGTCGGCACGAGCGAACGCTGACCCGGCGCGAGTTCGATGTCGAGCGCGCTGAGAAGATCGACGCCGGCGTCGCCGTCATGGGCACGGCTCGGCATCGGCAGATCGGGGTCCAGGCGCACGACCGCCAGAGTGGTGGACACGACGGCGAGATTACTCTTGGCCGCGTGTCCGACACGCACGCCACGTCACAAACCGTGCGCTACCGCGAACGGTTGACGGTGCCGTGGTGGTGGTGGCCGCCCGGTCTGGGGTTGGCCGCACTGATCGCACTCGAGGTCAGCTGGGGCGTGGCCGCACTGCCCGTCTGGTTGCCGTTCGCCGTGTTGTTGCCGGTCGCCGCCGTCGTGCTGCTGTGGTTGGGCAACACCCAGGTACGCGTGGTCGGCGGGAGCGGCGAGACCGAACTGTGGGTCGGCGATGCGCACCTGCCCATCAGCGTCATCTCCCGCTCGGCCGAGGTACCGCGCAGCGCCAAATCCGCGGCCCTGGGCCGTCAACTCGATCCGGCCGCGTACGTCGTCCACAAGGCATGGGTGGGCCCCATGGTTCTCGTGGTCCTCGACGATCCGGACGATCCCACGCCGTACTGGCTGGTGAGCTGCCGTCGCCCCGGGCAGGTGCTGTCGGCCCTGCGTAGTTGAGCCCGTCAGGCCGCGCAGTCCGTGCAGATCATCACGCCGTTCTTCTCGCTGGCGAGGCGGCTGCGGTGATGCACCAGGAAGCAGCTCGAGCACGTGAACTCGTCGGCCTGCTTGGGGATGACCCGCACAGACAACTCCTCGCCGGACAGATCGGCACCCGGCAGTTCGAAAGATTCGGCGGATTCTGACTCGTCGACGTCCACAACCGCCGACTGGGCCTCGTTACGCCGCGCCTTCAGCTCCTCGAGCGAATCCTCCGAGACGTCGTCGCTCTCGGTGCGCCGCGGGGCGTCGTAATCGGTAGCCATCTCGTGTCCCCTCCGTCAGACCTTGCAGCAGTGCTTTGTACCAGCGTCGAACGCATCCACCAAACGATTCGTGCCCGTATTGACACCTGTTGCACTGTGATTTACGTCACACCCTGGTCAGCGCCACAGTAAGGCCGCAGCGATGCGGGCCTTAGAGTGCTCTCGTGGTCGCGCAAATCACAGATGGTACGGCGTTCGACAAGCACGGTCGCCCTTTCCGCCGTCGCAATTACTTGCCAGGGATTCTGCTGCTTGTCTCCCTGTCTGTCGTGACGCTGATGGTCTGGGTCGTCGCGCTGAACCGCCCGTCCGACGTCCAGGAGGCCGCCGCGTGCAATCCGCCGCCGGCACCGGCCGACCCGAACACCCCGCCGACAGCGCTCGGGGAGCAGGTGACCCGCAGCGAAATGACCGACGTCACCCCCGCGAAGCTCGGCGACACCAAGATCCGGGTCCTCAACGCCAGCGGGCAGGGCGGGCAGGCCGCCGAGGTGGGCGGTGCGCTGCGCGACCTCGGTTTCGCCGAGCCGAGTGCCGCTAACGACCCCGTGTACGCGACGACACGGCTGACGTGCCAGGGACAGATCCGGTTCGGGCCGTCCGGGCGCGCGGCCGCCGCCGCGGTCTGGCTGGTCGCGCCGTGCACCGAGTTGTTCCAGGACGAGCGCAACGACGACACGGTGGATCTGGCGATCGGCACCGAGTTCTCCGATCTGAGTCGAGGCGACGACATCGACGCCGTGCTCGCCAGCCTGCGACCGGATGCGACGCAGGCGGCCGATCCGGCGCTGCTGGGGAAGATCCACTCTGCCGCCTGCTAGGGGCGAATTCGATTGGTACGTATACGTTTTACGCGCCTCAGAGCGCTCCGGATCTGCGAAGGGCCGTGCCCAGTGCATCGGCGATGGCGGGCGCCGAGGCAATGATCAGCCCGGGGGTGCCGTCAGCGGGTGGCAGCCGCAGCGTCGCACCGGCCTCGGCGGCGATCAGCGCGCCCGCAGCCCAGTCCCACACATGCACGGCGTCCTCGTAGTAGGCGTCCAGACCCCCGGCGGCCACCATGCACAGATCGAGTGCGCACGAGCCGAAGCGCCGGATGTCGCGTACGGCGGGTATCAGCGCGGTGAGGACCTCGGCCTGGCGTGCCCGTTGGTCGGCGGCGTAGGAAAACCCGGTGCCCACCAACGACATTGACAGATCCGAGGTGGCACTGGACCGCAGCGGCGTGGTCACGCCTGCGCGCTGAAGGTGCGCGCCATGGCCCACCGCGGCGGAGTACAGCGCACCGGTGGGCACGTTGGCCACAGCCCCCGCCACCGAGGCGCCGTCGCGCTGTACGGCGACCGACACCGCGTACGTCTCGATGCCGTAGACGAAGTTCACCGTGCCGTCGATGGGGTCGAGCACCCACGTGAGCCGTCCGTCGCGGCTGTCCGGCGATCCGCCCTGCTCCTCGCCCAGGACGGGTTCCCCGGGGCGCAGGACGGCCAGCCGGTCGCGCAGCAGCGCCTCGGTCTCGGTGTCGACGACGGTGACGGGGTCGGTCGGCGTGCTCTTGGCGCGCACCGTCGGCGCGATGTCCTGCGATTCACCGAAGACTTCCGCGCGTCGTGCACGCACGAAGGTCGCCGCCTCGGTGGCAAGCTGCTCGGCGACCGAACGCAGCAGAACGGGATCGGTGTCGTTTTCGGCCACGTGCCCATCGCAGCACAGTCCCCGGCATACGGGGTGGCCCCGGTCGCTAACCGGTTGCCCGACCGCCACGCATGAGTTTTGTCGAGCCACTAAGGTGTGTTGCGCGTCGCACTGCCGGGCTGAAGTAGAGGAGCGCCGATGACTGCCACCGATTCACCCGCTGCTGCGTCGAAGACCGATGAGGGCCAGCGCCGCGGCTTCGGCGTCGACGTCGGCGGAAGCGGCGTCAAGGGCGGCATCGTCGACCTCGACACCGGTCTGCTGATCGGCGAGCGCTTCAAGCTCGCCACCCCGCAGCCCGCGACCCCCGATGCGGTCGCCAAGACCGTCGCCGCGGTGGTCCGCGAGTTCGGCTGGACCGAGAAGCTCGGAGTCACCTACCCGGGTGTGGTGACCGAAGGGATCGTGCGCACGGCCGCCAACGTCGACAAGGGCTGGATCGGGGTCAACGCCCAGGAGTTCATCGGAGCCAGTCTCGACGGCCAGCCGGTGACGGTGCTCAACGACGCCGACGCCGCCGGACTCGCCGAGGAGAAATTCGGCGCAGGCCGGGACAACACCGGGCTCATCGTGCTGCTGACCTTCGGCACCGGCATCGGCTCCGCGGTGATCCACAACGGTGTACTGCTGCCCAATACCGAGTTCGGCCACCTCGAGGTCGGCGGCAAGGAGGCCGAGCATCGCGCGGCGTCCTCGGTGAAGGAGAACAAGGGCTGGAGCTACGCGCGCTGGACCGAAGAGGTCACGAAGGTGCTGGTAGTGATCGAGAACGCGATCTGGCCGGACCTGTTCATCGCAGGCGGCGGCATCAGTCGCAAGGGCGAAAAATGGGTCCCGCTGTTGAAGAACCGCACGCCCGTGGTGGCTGCGGCGCTGCAGAACACCGCGGGCATCGTCGGCGCCGCGATGGCCGCGGGCGTCGACGTCACGGCTACTGGCAAGTAACCGCGCCGAAACCCCTCGAATTTGCCGCTCAGCGCGGCAGAGGCACACACTGTCGTTACAATGGTCGACGGCGGCCGCAGCCCGGATAGCGGCGAGAATCAAACCCGCCGATACTCGACAGCCGACATTTTTCGATGGCGCATCCGTGTGCCCACCGGAAACCAGATAGACGAAAGGGTGTACGTGGCAGCGACAAAGGCAAGCCCGGCAACCGATCACCCGGTGAAGCGCACCGCCGCCAAGACCCCTGCCAAGAAGGCTCCGGCGGCTAAATCCGCCAACGGGTCGGCGCCTGCGAAGCGGGCCGCCAAGTCGACTGCGAAGGCGACGAAGCCCACTAAGGCCACCAAGGCCACGTCCAGCACCGCCGCCAAGGCGACCGCCGTGAAGCCCGCCAAGGCGACGGCCAAGACCGCACCCGCCAAGGCCGCGCCGGCCAAACGCGCCGCCAAGGTCAAGTCCGACGCCACGGCGCCCGCCACCCGCGGTCGCGCCAAGAAGGGCACCTCGCCCGAGCCGGAAACCACCAAAGCGGTCGCCGGCGAAGAAGTCGAGACCGACGACGAGCTCGAGGCCGAGCCCGAAGGCGACATCGAAGAGGCCGACATCGACCTGGCGGATCTCGAGGTCGAGGAAGACGAGCCCGCGGCGGTAGAGCCCGCCGACGGGGAGGAAGCCGCCAAGAAGCCGGCGGCCAAGGTTGCCGTGGCAGCGCCGGCGACCGACGAGGACGAAATCGCCGAACCGTCCGAGAAGGACAAGGCCTCGGGCGACTTCGTCTGGGACGAAGAGGAATCCGAAGCGCTGCGGCAGGCCCGCAAGGACGCCGAGCTGACCGCGTCCGCCGACTCGGTGCGTGCGTACCTGAAGCAGATCGGCAAGGTCGCACTGCTCAACGCCGAGGAAGAGGTTGAGCTCGCCAAGCGCATCGAGGCGGGGCTGTACGCCACCCAGAAGATGACCGAGTTCGCTCAGTCGGGCGAGAAGTTGACTACGGCTGTGCGACGTGACTACCTGTGGATCTGCCGCGACGGCGACCGCGCGAAAAACCATCTGCTGGAAGCGAATCTGCGTCTGGTGGTGTCGCTGGCCAAGCGCTACACCGGCCGCGGCATGGCCTTTCTCGACCTCATCCAGGAAGGCAACCTCGGTCTGATCCGCGCGGTCGAAAAGTTCGACTACACAAAGGGTTACAAGTTCTCCACCTACGCCACCTGGTGGATCCGGCAGGCCATCACCCGCGCCATGGCCGACCAGGCCCGCACCATCCGCATCCCGGTGCACATGGTCGAGGTGATCAACAAACTCGGCCGCATCCAGCGCGAGCTGCTGCAGGACCTGGGCCGCGAACCCACACCCGAAGAGCTGGCCAAGGAAATGGACATCACGCCGGAGAAGGTGCTGGAGATCCAGCAGTACGCGCGTGAGCCGATCTCGCTGGACCAGACCATCGGCGACGAAGGCGACTCGCAGCTGGGCGATTTCATCGAAGACAGCGAGGCCGTGGTGGCCGTCGACGCCGTCTCTTTCACGCTGCTGCAGGACCAGCTGCAGTCGGTGCTCGAGACGCTGTCCGAGCGCGAGGCCGGCGTCGTGCGGCTGCGGTTCGGTCTCACCGACGGCCAGCCCCGCACCCTCGACGAGATCGGTCAGGTCTATGGCGTGACCCGCGAACGCATCCGCCAGATCGAGTCCAAGACCATGTCAAAGTTGCGCCACCCCAGCCGATCTCAGGTACTGCGCGACTACCTCGACTAAGCGCCCGCCGTGTAACTAGTCACACCACCAGGTTTCTTGGTCAGTCAAGAGACAGTAGACGTGCACAGCGTTGCCGGTCGAGATATCGCCATGGCGCGTTGCAAACCCGCATTCCTGGATCTGGTGGCCCTACTGCCCTACCGGAGGCTCGCGTCGAGCGCTCCACTATCGCGATTACTGCGTTGAGTGAAGCGACCAGCAGACGGCGCCTCCCTTGTGAGAAGTGACTAAGGGTGTATTAGTCGCCCCTTCTTTGGACCATGTGTGTCACCTCCCTTGGCCTTCGATGACCAAGAATCAGCCACTGTTTTCCGCGCACGGGCTAGCGCGCTCTTCGCGCCTGCGGGGGCGGTGCGAACAGTGCCCCGTTTCCTGGGGCACGTCGTCGGACACGTCCGACAGAAGTCCGGTCCTGCGCGATTACCTGGCCAAGCGAACGTCAGGGTTTGGCGAAACCGGCTGCGGTCAAGGTCTTCTGGCCGGCTTCTCCTGTGACGGCCGCGATGAACTTGCGCGCCAACTCCACGTCCTTCGACGTCTTGAGCGCAGCGATCGGATAGGTGTTGACCGCACCCGCGGCTTCAGCGAACGGCACGGCGGCGACCTTGTCCCCCGCGGCCCTCACATCGGTCACGTACACCAGCCCCGCATCGGCCTCGCCCGTCGTCACCTTGTTCAGGACGTCGGTGACCGAGGATTCCTCACTGACGGGGGCGAGGTTCACCGCGGCGGCTTGTTCGACCTTCTGTGTCGCCGATCCGCACGGCACCTGCGGCGCACATACGACGACGTTGAGTCCGGGCTTGGTCAGATCCTGAAATGACGTGATCTGCTTAGGGTTTCCCGGTGCGACGGCGATCGTGAGCGTATTCGATGCAAAGTTCACCGGGTCACCGTCCAGCAGGTCGGCCGCAGCGGCTTTGTCCATGTTCTTGGTGTCAGCGGAGGCGAACACGTCGGCTTGGGCGCCCTGGGTCAACTGGGTGACCAGATCTGATGATCCTGCGAAGTTGAACTCGACCGAGACGCCCGGGTTGTCGGTCTTGAACTGTTCCCCGATCTCGGTGAACGACTTCTTCAGCGACGCCGCCGCGAACACCATGAGCGAACCACCCTCCGGGCTGCCCTCACCAGATGTGGTGGTCGATGATTCGTCGCTCGTGCCACACGCCGTGAGGGCCAACGCCAGCACGGCGGCCGCAAACAGCTTCACCTTCTTCACGATTGACCTCCCGGGGTTTCGACGATCACGGTGGTGGCCTTGACGACGGCGACCGCGATGCTGCCTGGTTCAAGTTTCAGGTCGCGCACGGCGTCGGCGCTCATCAGCGACACGACGGTGAACGGCCCGCACTGCATCTCCACCTGAGCCATCACCTTGTCGGTGACGACTTTCGTCACCAGCCCGGCGAAGCGGTTGCGCGCCGAGCTGGCGACGCTCAGCGGGTCCTTGGGCGCCCCGCTTGCGTTCGCCCTGGCGAACGCGGCCAGTGCGGCACCATCGATCGCCTTGCGCCCCGACGCATCGAGATGGGCGGACAACGCCCCGTCGTCGATCCAGCGCCGGACGGTGTCGTCACTGACGCCGAGCAGTTCGGCGGCTTCGCGAATGCGGATGTCCGGCACGGCGGAAGCGTAACGACCACAATCGCCCAAGACAACCGCATCTACGGTTCAAACTCGATGATTCAACCGTGTCTGCGGTCACTCAAGCTCCACCGAAGGTCGATCGGTAAGTTTGTCGCCGTGCCTGAAAAGCCCGCGAAAGTTCCGCCTGCCCGCATCGTCCGCATCGTCGATTCAGCCCGCACAGTGCTGCAGAAAGCCACCCGCGCGATGGTGCCGGGAAACGTGGCACTGCTCGAAACGGTTCAGGGCGCCTGGGTAGCCCAAGCGCTCTACGCCGCGGCCAAGCTCGGCATCGCCGACGAGCTCGCGCACGGCCCCAAGACCGCGGAGGAGGTCGCCGCCAAGGTCGGCGGCAACCCGGATTCGGTGTTCCGCTTGATGCGCATGCTGGCGGGCCGGTCGGTGTTCAGCCACCGCGCAGACGGCCGGTTCGAGCTGACCGCGATGGGCCAGGCTCTTCGCGCCGATGCCCCCGGACTCCCTTCGGCCGATGGTCCTGTTCATCGGTTCGCCCGAGCATTGGGCGGAGTGGGGCGAACTCCTGCACTCGGTGCAGACAGGTCGGCCGGCACCGGAAAAGCTTTACGGCAAGTCCTATTTCGACCACCTCGATGGCGCGCCCGAACAGGCGGCGATCTTCAACGACGCGATGTCGACCATGGCATCGCTGGCCAACGATCTGGTGATTCCGGCGTACGACTTCTCCGGATTCCGGCTCATCGCCGATGTCGGAGGTGGCCACGGCCGCCTGCTGAGCGCCATTCTGCGGTCGACACCGCAGGCGCGCGGCATCCTTTTCGACCTGCCGTCGGTAATCGCCGGCGCCGGGCCGGTCCTCGACGAGGCCGGCGTCGCGAGTCGATGCGCCATCGAGGGCGGCTCGTTCATGGATTCGGTCCCCGACGGCGCCGACGCCTACGTGCTGAAGTCGATCATCCATGACTGGGATGACGACATGGCCGAGAAGATCCTGCGCAACGTTCGCACCGCAATCTCGCCGAATGGCCGACTGCTGCTGCTCGAGGTCGTGCTGCCGGAGCGGGCGACGGCGAACTGGGGCGCCGTGCTCGACATGGAGATGCTGGTGACCGTCGGCGGCCGGGAGCGCACCCGCGCCGAGTTCGCCAATCTGTTGGCGCGATGCGGGTTCCGCCTCACCCGCGTGGTCGACACCGCGACCCCGATGATGTCGGTCGTGGAAGCGGCGCCCGCCTAACGCTTCTTTTCGCGCACCTTGTACGTCGAGGGCCACGACTCGCGGGTCTCGTCACCGACGAGCGGAACCCCCTTGCTGCCGATCCTGATGTCGAAGGCCTCCTTGCCGGCCCCGACCTCCCGGTTGGCGTGTTCGGTGGCGAGGTAGATCAGCTGGTCGATCTCCGCCTCGGCGAACGCGACGAACGTGGTGTTGCGCACGATGTCCTCCTCCGGCGGGGCCATCCGCTCGGGCAGCAGGCGCGATGCCAGCGCCGCGAGTCCCAGCAGCGAGAAGGGAACGACCCAGTAGCAGGCGAACGACAACGGCGTCTTGGTGTCCAGGATCGTCGCCTCGCCGTAGACGATGGGCGGGATCGCCGACGACACCGTCATACCGGCGAACGCGGCCACCCAGATCCAGGTCAAAAGATTGGTGATCTTCTTGAACAGGTCGCTCTCGATCACCTCTTTCGGCTGGCCGACTTCGGCGAACTCGCGCACGAACGGCCTGCCGATCAGCACGCTGGCGAGCGCGACGAGAAAGATCCCGGCGTTGCTCAGCGGCTGCATCCACTGCTCCAAGAACGACTGGCTGACCGTGAACGTCAGCACAGCCAGTACCAAGAAGATTCCGACAGCACCGATTTCGAGGGTGCGGCCCGCCGCCCCCTTGACCCGTCCGATCACGAACGACACCACAGCGATCGCCAGCGCAACCAACACGGCGGTGGTGAACGGGACGTTGCCGACCAGAACCCAATAGACGATCCACGGCGCGAAGCCAAAGAGAATTCCCACGAGGGGTCAGTTTAGGTTGTCAGTCAACGGCGGGACTGTAAACCTGTTGCTGCGCCGAAAGCGGTGATTAGGTTGAAGTGATGCAGCGCCGCAAGGTGTCCTCGGGCTCGGAGTTCGAGTCGATCGTCGGATATTCGCGTGCCGTGCGAACCGGGCCGTACGTCGCAGTGGCCGGAACCACCGGAGCCGGCGACGACATCGCCGCCCAGGCACGGGATGCTTTGCGATCGCATCGATATTGCGCTTGCAAGAGGTGGGCGCATCGATGTCCGACGTGGTGCGCACCCGCATGTTCGTCACCGACATATCGCTGTGGGGCGAGGTCGGCAAGGTACACGCGGAGGTGTTCTCCGACATCCGGCCAGTGGCCACCATGGTGGAAGTGTCGGGGCTGATCTCACCGGAGCTGATGGTCGAGATCGAGGTCGACGCGTACGTCGCCGAGCCGTCCTAGGGAACTACCGGGGCGAACCAGCCGTTCACGTCGGGCCGAAAAGAAGTGACGCTAATCACAGCCGCGACCGGCAAAGGTCCGTACAGATGTGGGAACTCCATCGCTGCGGGATCGGTGGCAACACCGGATTCCCAGCGAACCGGAGAGGACAGCCGTGCGGGGTCGATGCGCAGCAGCAACAGGTCGGTGCGGCCGGTGTAGAGCCGGTTCGCGGGCAGATGTACCTGCTCGGGCGTGGACAGATGCACGAACCCGTTCGCGGCCAGCGAATCGGGTCGAAGCTCGCCGTCGGCCTGAGCCGACTTCCACTCATCGGCGGTGCAAATGTGGACAAGCACGGCCGGCAACGGTTGCATACCGCCAGCCTGCCTCGTCGGCAACTTGGTGTAACGGTGAGACACGACACACCGGTAAACCACCGGGGAACAAGGCCAGAACCGAAAACGTCTGAGACAGTAGACATACTCGAGCAATCGACGGAGGTGCCATGACCGCAACGCTGATTAGTCCGGAATTGACCAAGGCTGACCGCTGCGATCGCTGCGGGGCAGCGGCACGCGTACGGGCAAAGCTGCCGTCGGGAGCAGAACTGCTGTTCTGCCAGCACCACGCCAACAAGCACGAGGCCAAGCTGGCCGAGCTGGCCGCGGTTCTCGAAGTGAGCTCGCTGGAGGTATAGCAGCCGACACGGTCGCCGCCCGGTTGCGCAGGACCGTCCGTCGTCAGGAATGCTGGACTGGTCATGAATGACCAGTCCCAGCCGCTACCGGTGCCACCCTCGCGCCACCACATCCGGCATCTCGTGCGGCGCACACTGTCGAAGAGCTGGGACGATTCGATTTTCTCGGAGTCTGCGCAAGCCGCGTTCTGGTGTGCGCTGTCGCTACCGCCACTGCTGCTGGGGATGCTCGGCAGTCTGGCCTACGTCGCGCCGCTGTTCGGGCCGGAGACCCTGCCTGCCATCCAGGAACAGCTGATCAGCACGGCGTCCCGCTTCTTCTCCTCCAACGTCGTCAACGAGATCATCGAGCCGACGGTGCAGGACATCGTGAAGGGCGCCAGGGGCGAAGTGGTGTCGATCGGTTTCGTGATCTCGCTGTGGGCGGGCTCGTCGGCCATCTCGTCATTCGTCGACTCGGTGGTCGAGGCTCACGACCAGACGCCGCTGCGCCATCCGGTGCGGCAGCGGTTCTACGCGCTCGGCCTGTACGTGGTGGGCTGGTCGCGGCGATTGCGGCGGCACCGTTCGTCGCGCTCGGACCGCCCAAGATCGCCGAGCATCTGCCCGACAGCTGGGACAACGTACTGGCCTTCGGCTACTACCCCTTGCTGTTCCTCACGCTGTTCGTCGGGGTGACCATCCTCTACCGGGTGGCATTGCCCAAACCCCTGCCGACGCAGCGACTGGTCCTCGGCTCGCTGCTCGCGACGGTCGTGTTTTTGCTCGCGACGCTCGGGCTTCGGGTCTACCTGACGTGGATCACCAGCACCGGCTACACGTATGGCGCGCTGGCGACACCGATCGCGTTCCTGTTGTTCGCCTTCTTTCTCGGCTTCGCGATCATGATGGGCGCCGAACTCAACGCAGCCGTCGAGGAGGAGTGGCCTGCGCCCACCACTCACGCCAGGCGGTTCCGAACGTGGCTCGAGGACAAGGCCGAGTCCCTCAACGGAGGCGATGAGCCGCTCGGACGAACAGCAGAAGGCACCGTGGCTGCCGCTGGGCCCACGCCCGAACTGGGGACCGGGCCCACGCGCATGGGCCCACGCGAAAGCAGGGGACTGGGGACGAAGGCCGACGGCGCTACGCCTTGAGCTTCTCGTAGATCTTTTTGCAGTCGGGGCAGACCGGCGAGCCGGGTTTGGCGGCTTTGGTCACCGGGAACACCTCGCCGCACAACGCGACGACGTGCGTACCCATCACCGCGCTCTCGGCGATCTTGTTCTTCTTGACGTAGTGAAAGAACTTCGGGGTGTCGCTGTCGGTCCCGTCGTCGACGCGTTCGTCGGTGTCGGTGCGTTCGATCGTCTGGGTTCGCATGCCATCCATTTTGCCCGTAAGAAAACCGACACGTACAGCGGACGACGAGTGTGGAACAGTGGAGATATGAAACAAAGCCCAGAGCTGAGTTTCGATGACGACGGCCGGCCCGTCCTGATCACCCGCGCCGCGCCCTCTTACGAAGTCCAGCACCGCGAGCGAGTTCGCAAGTACCTGACGCTGATGTTCTGGCGCATTCCCGCGCTGATCCTCGCGGCGGTGGCTTACGGCATCTGGGAGAACGGACTGATCTCGGTGGCGATCCTGGTGGCGTCGATCCCGCTGCCGTGGATCGCTGTGCTCATCGCCAACGACCGTCCGCCGCTTCGGGCCGAAGAGCCGCGTCGCTACGAGTCGGGACGCCGAATTCCGCTCTTTCCGACGGCCGAACGGCCCGCCCTGGAATATCGCGCACGCTCGTCGCGGCAATCGGAGGAAGGCGAGTCGCCGGACGACGTTCCAAGCTGAGGAATTTCTAGCGCAATTCTTAGCACATTCTCAGGTCGAGCGCGGATAACCGCAGATCAGAAGGTGTGAATCGGCCGACGGGTGGGAACTCTTACTGGCACATGGGCGTTATAGCTCATGACAGTTCGACCCGATCAGGAGGCCGTCATGGCAAATGCCACCATTAGCCGCGTCGACAGCGACTTGGACGCTCAGAGTCCAGCCGCCGACCTCGTACGCGTTTACTTGAACGGCATTGGCAAAACGGCCTTGCTCAACGCGGCAGACGAGGTCGAACTCGCAAAGCGCATCGAGGCAGGGCTTTACGCGAAGCACATGCTCGACACGCGGAAGCGGTTGGGCGAGAACCGCAAACGTGATCTTGCCGCTGTGGTGCGCGACGGTGAAGCCGCGCGCAGTCACCTCCTCGAGGCCAACCTTCGACTGGTGGTGTCGTTGGCGAAGCGCTACACCGGCCGCGGCATGCCGTTGCTCGACCTGATTCAGGAGGGCAACCTCGGTCTGATCCGCGCGATGGAAAAGTTCGACTACACCAAGGGATTCAAATTCTCGACCTACGCGACGTGGTGGATTCGTCAGGCGATCACGCGCGGCATGGCCGACCAGAGCCGCACGATCCGGCTGCCGGTCCACCTGGTTGAGCAGGTCAACAAGCTCGCGCGGATCAAGCGCGAGATGCACCAGAACCTCGGCCGCGACGCCACCGACGAAGAGTTGGCCGAAGAGTCCGGCATCCCTGCCGAGAAGATCGCCGATCTTCTCTCGCACAGCCGCGACCCGGTAAGCCTTGACATGCCGGTCGGCAGCGACGAGGAAGCCCCCCTGGGCGACTTCATCGAGGACGCCGAGGCGATGTCGGCCGAGAACGCCGTGATCTCCGAACTGCTGCACACCGACATCCGCCACGTGCTGGCCACGCTCGACGAGCGGGAGCAGCAGGTGATCCGGCTGCGCTTCGGCCTCGACGACGGCCAGCCGCGCACGTTGGACCAGATCGGCAAGCTGTTCGGTCTGTCCCGCGAGCGGGTCCGCCAGATCGAGCGCGAGGTGATGGTCAAGCTCCGCAACGGAGAACGCGCCGATCGGTTGCGGTCCTACGCGAGCTAGAACGGCCCCCCTGAATGCCCGCCGGTCCGCCGGCGGGCATTCTCTTGCGACACGGCCGGGCCGAGTGTCGACGGGCGTAGCACCGCTGTTCAGGCCGCTCGGCCGGTAGACTCTGATCGACGGAGGGTTGTGAAATGAACGATCTGGTCGACACCACAGAGATGTACCTGCGGACCATCTACGACCTCGAAGAAGAGGGCGTGGTACCCCTGCGTGCACGCATCGCCGAGCGTCTTGACCAGAGTGGACCCACCGTCAGCCAGACCGTTTCCCGGATGGAACGCGACGGCTTGCTGCATGTGGCCGGCGACCGGCACCTCGAGCTGACCGACAAGGGCCGCGGTCTGGCCGTCTCCGTGATGCGCAAGCACCGGCTCGCCGAGCGGCTACTCGTCGACGTGATCGGGTTGCCGTGGGAGGAAGTGCACGCCGAGGCGTGTCGCTGGGAACACGTGATGAGCGAGGACGTCGAGCGCCGCCTGGTGCGGGTCCTCGACAACCCCACCACCTCCCCCTTCGGTAATCCGATACCCGGCCTGTCCGAGCTCGGCCTCGCCGGTACCGCCTCGGGCGCCGACCGGATCAACCTGGTGCGGCTGACCGAGTTGCCTGCCGGGATGCCTGTCGCGGTGGTCGTGCGACAGCTGACCGAACACGTCCAAGGTGACGTCGAGCTCATCGGGCGACTCAAGGACGCCGGCGTGGTGCCCAACGCCAGGGTGACCGTCGAGGTCAACGACCACGGCGGGGTGATGATCGTGATCCCGGGCCACGAGCAAGTGGAGCTACCACACGAAATGGCGCATGCCGTGAAGGTCGAAAAGGTCTAATCGCGCCGGGCCCACGCCCGAAGGGCTGGACCCACGTCCCGAAAGCTGGGCTATCCGGCGCGCCGTCCGAACGCGCGCCTGGGCGGCAGCGCGACACCCAGCCGGTCGGCCAGCCGGTATCCGGTCGTGGCCAGCTCGCGAATCTGCTCCGGCCGCATCCCCGATTGCAGGGCGGTATCGAGCATGCCTGCCATGCGATGGGTGGCGTCACACCTAAGAGCCGCATCCAGCGACACCCCTGCCAGCGGACCGTCCCCGCGCGCATATGCCGAGAATGCCAGCAGCACAAGCGCTTCCACGCGCCACGGCTCGGGAAGTGTCCGCGACAGTTCTGCCCATAGCGACTCGGCCTGTCCGGAGTACTCCCCCACGGCCAACGCGTAGAGCGTGTCGCGCACCAGCGGGTCGGTCAGCGCACACGCCAGCCGTGCGGCGGTGTCATCGGACAAGGGCTGCCCGTCGGCCACCCGCGCGGCCGCGGCGATCGCCGTTTCGACGTCGCATCGCGCGTCGGCATCCGACCGGTCGACATCCACGTTGCCGACTGCGGCGGCCAGAGCCGCGCTGCGGACCGGGTCCGCGACGGCGATGACCTCCTGCAACTCCGCACGCCGGGCGTAGAGCCTGCGCCCGTCCAGCACGGCGGCCACGGCCATCGGCGACGCGGACGGGTCCTCGACGGTGCCTGCGCGGCCGCAGCCGTCCGCACAGTGCCACCGACCACCGGCGGCGACCCGGTCCACGACATGCGCGGCGAGCAGTTCGATGCCCCGCTCGGCCAGCGTCTCGGACAGGGTCGCGGCCAGGTGACGATATTCGTCGTTGCACATCCGGCAGCTCGCGCCCTCGTCGTCGACCACGACGGCAATCGCGGAGTCCGGCCTGGCGGTGGCGGCCACATCAGCGAGGTGCTCGACGGAGCCGGTCAGTTCATCGGAAAGGTCAACGCGCATAACGCATCCCATCTCGCCGCGATCGACGGTGACCAGAACGAGCGATTTCTCGGGCACGAAGCCGAGGACGGCGGGCAAGGCGGCGATCAGGACGCCGGGCCGGTTCAGACGGAAATCGGGTGATTGCGATGTCATGCCCCCACCGTCGTAGGGGGCACTCACATTTACGGGTGCCGAGACGCCGCGCGGTGCCGTCGTGGGGATGAATTCGCAGTTGGGGATGGACTAACTGTCGCGGCGAAGCTTCACCACGGCGTCGCTGAACAACGTGTCGAGCGATCTGGTGTCCGGATCGTCCACCGCGGGGTCCTGCAGCCACGTGGCGCTGACCCGCGTGTCGCCTATCTGCGCTGCCAGCGTGAGGGTTCTGCGCTCGGAGTCCGGTGTCGTCACGGTCTGTTCGACGGCAAAGGTGTCTTCGGCGTCAACCGGCGGTGCCGGGAGCAGGGTCGCGCTCACCGTCGACGTTTCATCGCCGCGGCCGACTTCGAAGGACGGGCACGCGCGGAGTTGGTCGAGCTTCTCGCTCAGCGGCGGGGCCGGCCGTGTCACGACGACGATCAGGCTGCTGGCCGTCGCGCTGTCGATGCCCTCCACGGCCGCGGTGTCGACCTGCCCGGGCTCGGCGGGACCGCAGTCGCGCGGAGTCACCACGGCGCCGGCGGGGACTGCGTCGATGTCCTGCAGCACGCGACTCACCGCAGCGTCCTCGAGGACCTCGGCCGGGTATTGCGGTGGGAAGCGGTCGGGTTCGATGAGCAGTTCCGCGACCGGAACCGGAGGCCTTTCGCCGCCGTCCCTCGCGGGTCGTATGGTCCCGACGGTCACCCGGCTGCATCCGGCCAGCAACGCCGCGGCCGTCAGCACCACGCATCCGCGCAGGCACCACGACAGCGCGCTAACCATCGGCGCCATCGTCTCATCGGCGGGCCCGGTCGCCGGTCAGGCGCGCACATGATGACTCGAGATACCGAACGGACGATTAATTTCACGCGTTATTGACGCCGGTCGGCGTGCGAGATTCGCGCAACCGGCGTAGACCTTTTGCCATGGGTTCCATGCTGGAGTACGACCTCGTCGTCATCGGTTCGGGTCCGGGTGGCCAGAAGGCCGCGATCGCGGCGGCAAAGCTCGGCAAGACGGTGGCGGTCATCGAACGCGGCCGCATGCTCGGCGGTGTCTGCGTGAACACCGGGACCATCCCGTCGAAGACGCTGCGCGAGGCCGTCGTCTACCTCACCGGCATGAGCCAGCGCGAGCTGTACGGCACGAGCTACCGCGTCAAGGAGAAGATCACCCCCGCCGATCTGCTCGCGCGCACCAGCCATGTGATCGGCAAGGAGCAGGACGTCGTCCGGTCGCAACTCATGCGCAACCGCATCGACCTCATCCAGGGTCACGGCCGCTTCGTCGACGCGCACACCATCCTGGTCGAGGAACCCACCCGCGGCGAGCGCACAACGGTCAGCGGTGAATACATCGTGATCGCCACCGGCACCAAACCGGCCCGCCCGGCCGGCGTCGAATTCGACGACGACCGGGTGCTCGACTCCGACGGCATCCTCGACCTGAAGTCGCTGCCCGCGACGATGGTGGTCGTGGGCGCCGGTGTGATCGGCATCGAGTACGCCTCGATGTTCGCCGCGCTGGGCACCAAGGTCACCGTCGTGGAGAAGCGCGACAACATGCTGGACTTCTGCGACCCCGAGATCGTCGAGGCACTGAAGTTCCACCTGCGCGACCTCGCGGTGACGTTCCGCTTCGGCGAGGAGGTGACCGCCGTCGACGTCGGGCGGTGCGGGCACGGTCACGACGCTCGCCAGCGGCAAGCAGATCCCGGCCGAGACGGTGATGTACTCCGCGGGCAGGCAGGGTCAGACCGAACACCTCGATCTGCACAATGCCGGCCTCGAGATCGACCCTCGCGGCCGCATCACCGTCGACAGCAACTTCGCGACCAAGGTCGACCACATCTACGCCGTCGGCGACGTGATCGGCTTTCCGGCGCTGGCCGCGACGTCGATGGACCAGGGCAGGCTGGCCGCCTACCACGCGTTCGGCGAGCCGGCGAAGGGCATGACCGACCTTCAGCCGATCGGCATCTACTCCATCCCGGAGGTGTCCTACGTCGGCGCCACCGAAGTGGAACTGACCAAGAAGGCGATTCCCTACGAGGTCGGGGTGTCGCGCTACCGCGAACTGGCCCGTGGTCAGATCGCCGGCGACTCCTACGGCATGCTCAAACTGCTCGTGTCGACCGACGACCTGAAGATTCTGGGCGCCCACATCTTCGGCACGAGCGCCACCGAGATGGTCCACATCGGCCAGGCCGTGATGGGCTGCGGCGGCACCGTCGAATACCTCGTCGACGCCGTGTTCAACTACCCGACGTTCTCGGAGGCTTACAAGGTCGCCGCGCTGGATGTGATGAACAAGCTGAGGGCGTTGAACCAGTTCCGCATCTAGTCGCAGTCGTCGTAAGACCACGGGCGCGTCATCGGACGAACCGTCTGCCGCTGGTGTGCCCGACGTGGCGTGGTCGCGGGGCTGTTCCACCGGGGCACCGCACGCCGCGGCCACCGTGGCGAGCAGGGCCGTCGTCAGGACCCCCCGGATGGCCGCCGACACGCGCATCTCACCGATCTTGCCAACAAACGCATGGGTGCGGACGCGACGGGAACGCCACATGGGCGACACTGGTTGTCACGATGGAAAGGCGATCACCGCCTTGACACCGTCGAGGAGGCGAGGCGATGGCTGACCACGGAGATGTACCCGAGCAGCGCTACCAGCCGGATCAGACCGGAATGTACGAGCTGGAGTTCCCCGCGCCCCAACTGACCTCCGCGGACGGCAGGGGCCCGGTGATGCTTCACGCACTCGAAGGGTTCTCCGACGCCGGCCACGCCATCCGGCTGGCTGCCCAGCACCTCAAGAACACGCTGGACACCGAGTTGGTCGCCTCGTTCGCCATCGACGAACTGCTGGATTACCGGTCGCGGCGTCCGCTGATGACGTTCAAAACGGACCATTTCACCCACTACGAAGACCCCGAACTCAACCTCTACGCGATGCACGACAGTGTCGGGACACCGTTTCTACTGCTCGCCGGCATGGAGCCGGACCTGCGTTGGGAGCGGTTCGTCACTGCCGTGCGGCTGCTGGCCGAGCGGCTGGGCGTGCGGCGGGTCATCGGCCTGGGCACCATTCCGATGGCCGTCCCGCACACCCGCCCGATCACGCTGACCGCGCACGCCAACGACAAGGAACTGATCGCCGAACATCAACCGTGGGTGGGTGAGGTGCAAGTACCTGGCAGCGTGTCGAATCTTCTGGAGTTCCGGATGTCGCAGCACGGGTACGAAGTCCTCGGGTTCACCGTCCACGTGCCGCACTATCTGGCCCAGACCGACTTCCCCGCCGCCGCCGAGGTACTTCTGGCCGAGGTCGCCAAGAGCGGCTCGCTGCAGATCCCCTTGGAAGCCCTGGACGCGGCCGGTGCCGAAGTGCAGGCGAAGGTCAACGAGCAGGTCGAGGGCAGCACTGAAGTGGCTCAGGTGGTCGCTGCCCTGGAGCGTCAGTACGACGCCTTCGTCTCCGCACAGGAGAATCGGTCGCTACTGGCCAACGATGAGGATTTGCCCAGCGGAGATGAACTCGGAGCGGAGTTCGAACAATTCCTTCGGCAACAGGCCGACAAGGGCAAGGAAGACGACTCCAAATAGCGCCCGCTCGGAAGGCCAGCTAAGTTGTCGCAATGGCCGCGCGAAAGCCCAACCTGCGTACCGTGCGGGAACTCACCCCCACGCTGGAGTACCGCACCATCCACGGATATCGGCGCGCGTTTCGGGTGGCGGGCTCCGGGCCGGCCATTCTGCTGATCCACGGAATCGGCGACAACTCCACCACGTGGAGCACGGTTCAATCCAAGCTGGCGCAGCGGTTCACCGTCATCGCCCCAGATCTGCTGGGCCACGGCAAGTCCGATAAGCCCCGTGCCGACTATTCGGTGGCCGCCTATGCCAATGGCATGCGAGACCTGCTGAGCGTGCTCGACATCGACCGGGTCACCGTGGTCGGGCACTCGCTGGGCGGCGGCGTGGCGATGCAATTCGGCTACCAGTTCCCTCAACTGGTCGACCGGCTGATCCTGGTGGGCGCCGGGGGCGTGACCAAGGACGTCAACGTCGCGCTGCGAATCGCGTCGCTGCCGATGGGCAGCGAGGCGTTGGCGTTCCTCCGTTTGCCGTTGGTCCTGCCCGCCTTGCAGGTCGTCGGGCGCGTGGCCGGAGCGCTGTTCGGATCCACCCCGCTGGGCCGAGACCTGCCCGACGTGCTCCGGATCCTCGCCGACCTGCCGGAGCCGACCGCGTCGTCGGCATTCGCTCGCACACTGCGGGCAGTAGTGGACTGGCGCGGCCAGGTGGTGACGATGCTCGACCGATGTTATTTGACGCAATCCGTTCCGGTGCAATTGATTTGGGGCAGCGGCGACTCGGTGATACCAGTCAGCCACGCCCGCATGGCGCATGCGGCGATGCCCGGTTCGCAGCTCGAGGTTTTCGACGACTCCGGGCATTTCCCGTTTCACGACGATCCTGAGCGCTTCGTCGAAGTCGTGGAGCGGTTCATCGATTCCACCGAACCCGCCGTCTACGACCAGGACTACCTACGCGGACTGCTGCGGGACGGCATCAACGAGGGCACGATCTCCGGCCCGGGCGATACGCGGGAGGCAGTTCTCGACGCGATGGGTGCCGACGAACGCAGCGCCACCTGACCGTCGGCCGTCCCCGCCCCGGCAAGAAGTAGCATCGGCTCATGGCCATAAACGTGACGGTGTTGCGCGTTTTCACCGACCCTGACGGCAACCACGGAAATCCGCTCGGCGTTGTCGACAACAGCACTGTGGCACCTGAGGATCGTCAACGGATAGCCACCGAATTGGGTTACAGCGAAACGATATTCATCGATATGCCAGAAGCCGGCGCCAGCACGGCGCACGCCCGCATCTTCACCCCGGCCGTCGAGCTGCCCTTCGCGGGACATCCGACCGTCGGCGCCTCGTGGTGGCTGCGCGACCAGGGCTACCCCATCAACACGCTGCGAGTGCCCGCGGGCGTCGTGCAGGTCACGTACGACGACGAACTCACGGCCGTGAGGGCGCGCTCGGAGTGGGCGCCGGACTTCGCGATCTACAACCTCGCGTCCGTCGACGACCTCATGGCGGCCGATCCCGACGACTACACCGACGACGTCGAGCACTATCTGTGGACCTGGCTCGACGAATCCGCCGGAACGATCCGCTCGCGGATGTTCGCCAGCCACCTCGGCGTTCCCGAGGACGAGGCCACCGGCGCGGCAGCGGTACGCATCACCGACTACCTCAGCCGCGATCTGGAGATCGTGCAGGGCAAGGGGTCGATGATCTCCACCGAGTGGAGCCCTGAGGGCTGGGTTCGCGTGGCCGGCCGCGTCGTCAGCGACGGGACGAAGCAGATCGACTGATGAGTCCGCTCAGCCCGGGGTGGGCTGCGGCGACTTCCGGTGCTCCCGAAGCGCCTGGATCTCGCGCTCGAAATCCTCGGCCGACGTGAATCCGCGGTAGACAGAGGCGAACCGCAGGTAGGCCACCTCGTCGAGTTCTCGGAGTGGGCCGAGGATGGCAAGCCCGACCTCATTGCTGGGGACTTCGGGCGAGCCTGTCGCCCGGACCGCATCCTCCACCTGCTGGGCGAGCAGATTCAGGGCGTCGTCGTCGACCTGCCGGCCCTGGCAGGCGCGGCGCACACCCTTGACGACCTTCTCCCGACTGAACGGCTCAGTGACACCGCTGCGCTTGACCACAGCGAGCACCGCGGTCTCGACCGTCGTGAAGCGACGACCGCACTCCGGACAGGATCTGCGACGCCGAATCGCCTGGCCCTCGTCCGTTTCCCGGGAATCGACCACTCTGGAATCGGGGTGGCGACAGAACGGACAGTGCATCACCGCTCCTTCGCCGCGCCAACAAACCACCAACTCGAACGCCTTTGAGCGTACCTGCGCGGCACCTCGCCAGCCCAGAATCGTGTTGATTGGCACATGCGCGGCCGATGCGGCCTCGAATGCCGTTGTGCGGTCTAATCTTTCACCGCTCACAGCGACCGTCAGCCGATGGGCGCGATCAGCGTCTGGCCGGCGTCCACCGCCACGGAATCGAGTTGGTTGAGCTCGCGGATCCGGTCGACGACCTGGCTCACCGGCGCGTCAGGTGCCACTCGGCCGGCCACCTGCTGCAGCGTCTCGCCCGTCTGGACCTGGACCACCGCGAGACGGTCCGGCACGGGGCCGGATTCACCGACGACGCCTCCGAACTGGGCCACCAGCCCCAGCCACACCGTGATGGCCGCGGCGACCAGCGCCAGAAGAACGGTGGTGACCGGCGTGATCGGCCGACGCCGATGCGGTGCCCGCGAAACCAGGACGCCGGTGCCCCGGTGCCGAATCGGCGCACCGCCGGGCCGCCGCGAACGGGGCCGCCGACGGGTGTCGGCAGGCCGGATTCCCGGCCTGACCACGGGCGCCGCCTGAATTTCCCGCGTATCGAGAATGGTCATCTTCCTGCCTTCCGGTCGGAGGTCGTTCGCTCTTGTGTTCGAACGTACTCGCTCATTTGTTCGATTACTAGAACGTGTGATCGAACTGTTGCCAAACGATAAACGAGCCCACCGACAATCACGGGCGGCCCGGATTGTGCGCCTGCCCGGGACGCGACACGCCTCGAACACATGTTTGATTAATCGGCGGACGGGGGCTACATTCGGCCCCATGGACTCCAGCAGCGATACCCCGGACAAGGCTGACAGCTCCGGTGGACGCCGTGGGCTCGATACGAGTCTGACCGAGCGTCAGCGCACCATCCTCGACGTGATCCGCGCCTCTGTCTCCACTCGCGGTTATCCCCCGAGCATCAGGGAGATCGGCGACGCGGTCGGATTGACCTCGACCTCGTCTGTCGCCCACCAGCTGCGAACACTGGAGCGCAAGGGCTACCTGCGGCGTGATCCCAACCGGCCGCGCGCCGTCGACGTGCGCGGTGCCGATGATCAACGGGCCGCGGTCGCCACCACCGAGGTGGCGGGCTCCGATGCCCTACCGGAGCCGACATTCGTGCCGGTGCTGGGCCGCATCGCCGCCGGCGGGCCGATTCTGGCCGAGGAGGCCGTCGAGGACGTCTTCCCGCTGCCCCGCGAACTGGTCGGCGAAGGTTCCCTGTTCCTGCTCAAAGTGGTGGGTGAATCGATGGTCGACGCCGCGATCTGCGACGGCGACTGGGTGGTCATTCGTCAACAGAACGTCGCCGACAACGGTGACATCGTCGCGGCCATGATCGACGGCGAGGCGACGGTGAAGACGTTCAAGCGCACGCGCGGTCAGGTGTGGCTGATGCCGCACAACCCGGCGTTCGACCCGATTCCCGGCAATGAGGCTGCGGTGCTGGGCAAGGTCGTGACGGTCATCCGCAAGATCTAGCGCGGTTCGCCGTCGGCGACGAAACCGTTGAGGCGAGCGAGTTCCTCAGTCGCGAACCAGATTTCGGCACCGGCGTCGTCATACATCGCGCTCCCGGGCGTCCAATACACGCCCAACTTGGTGTTGGCCTTGATCGGGTAACCGTCCGGCGCCTCGTTCGGGTCTTCCAGCGGCAACAGAAATGCTGTGCGCAGTAGTGTCGGTTCGTCGACCTCGATTCGGGCATGACGACCGGTATCGATCAACGGATCACGCTCCACCACGAGGGTGGGCACGCGGGTAGGCGCGGTGTCGACCGCGTCGGTATCTTCGTCCAGCCCGGGCTCTTCCAGCTCAGGCTCGTCCAGCCCGGGCTTGTCGAACTCAGGCTCGTCCAGCCCGGGCTGGTCCAGTCCAGGCTCGTCCAGTCCAGGCTCGTCCAGCTCAGGCTCGTCCAGCCCGGGCTCGTCCAGCCCGGGCTCGTCCACCGGAGCGGGCGGCTCTTCGTCGTCGACAGCCGGCCGCGCTCCCCAAGGGTCCTCGTCCACGGAGGCGACGTCGCTGCGACGCGGCGGCAGTGCACCCAAACTCTCGCTGGCATAACGGTCGCTGAACATCGCCGTGGCGTAGTCGTCATCTGGTGGCGTCCGTTCGGGGGCGCCCGGAGTGCCGAACGCATGTTCGTCGCCGCCGTCACCGAATCTGGCGCCGTCCATCGCGAACGGGGTATCCGTAGCGAAGGGGTCCTCGCCTCTGCCGCGTCGCCGCATGGTTGCGAACGCCACCAGTCCGATCAGGGCGACCACGGGCAGGATGGCCAGCAGCCACCACCAACTCAACTTGAACCATTTGTCGCCGTTGGAATCTGAGGATTGCGGGGCGCCCGGAGCCTCGGGCACGTTCTGCCCAGGCACGTCGAGTCCGGACAACTCGGAGGCCAGATTCGGCGGCTCGGTGGTGAATGTGTTGTTCGAACGGTCCCACGAGACCACGCCCTCACTGAATCGTTGCGTGATGACGTCGCCGGCCTCTGTCTGGTCGGCCGTGGGCGCGCCCAGTGGTCCCTTCGCTCCGTCCAGCCGGTCCCAGGCCGCGCTCATCGCACCGCGCACGATCGTCGCACCGTAGTCGGGCGTCCAGAAGATGACCGGCTTGTCCTCGGCCGCGAAGCTCGTCATGCGACTGGCGGTCGCGAGCCCGCCGTCGACCTCGCTGGAGGTGGGGAATCCGAGATCGCCCTCCGGCCCCCCGACGCTCTCGTATTTGGCCAGCACCTGTCCGGTGACGACGTTCGCGCCGGTCGCAGGGGTGTAGAAGATCTTGCCGCCCGCGAAGTTCTGTCCGAGGCCGTCCTTGCCGATCGGATACGGCGGGCCCTGTGCAGCCCCCAGTGGACCCAGCGCTCCCCCGGCGGCGCGCCGGGCCGCATTGATCGCCGCGGCCGGGTCGTCGGGGAATTGCAGTCCTGAGAGCTGCGCCGCCAGATCGGGCGGCACGGTGGTGAACTTCTTGTCCCTGGTGTTGAACGACAGCTCGCCGTTGGTGAACTTCTGGGTGATGACGTCACCGCGGTAGGCCTCGTCCTCGGCGGGCACACCGAGTACGCCCGCAGACCCGCCGAGCTTGTCCCAGGCGGCGTTGATCGGGCCACGCACGACGCGGGCACCGGTAGCGGGCGTGAAGAAGATCACCGGCTTGTCCGTCGCGCTGAACGTGGTGTTGCGGCTCTCCGGGGCGCGTCCTGGCCCCTCATCGATGGTGGGAAAACCAAGATCGCTGTCGGCCGGTCCGCCCAGCGACTCATACTTCTCGAGGATCGCCCCCTGCATGATGCGCGCTCCGGTCTCGGGGGTGAAGAAGATCTTGCCGCCGGCGAAGTTCTGTCCGAACCCTTGACCTGCGGGATAGACGTCGCCGTTCTTGGGTCCGAGCGTGCCTCCGTCGCCGCCGCTGGCCTCCCATGCCGCCGTGATCGCGGCATTGGCATCGGCGTCCGGCTGTGCCGCTGCGATCGGTGACAGCAAAAGGGCCACCGACGCCGCCAGCAAACAGATGACCATTCGATGGATCACCATGCGGCGCCGACTTTTCTGCCCGGTCATTCACCCTCCCGCAGTCGGCGCAAATTCCCTGAAAGGTACACCGCCCGTCAACTGTCCGTCAGTCGACGTCAATAACCAAGGAAGACACTCATTCTGGGAAAGAAAATACCCGGCGCAGCGCAAAAGCCTTGGATCTTGCCGTTCGAACGCCGAAACGCGTTGCCTAGACGCCCATGCTGCGGCCGATGATCTCCTTCATGATCTCGGTGGTGCCGCCGTAGATGGTCTGCACGCGAGAGTCGAGATATGCGCGCGCGACCGGATACTCGCGCATATAGCCGTAGCCACCGTGCAACTGCAGGCATCGATCGATCAAATACACCTGTTTCTCGGTGGAATACCACTTCGCCATCGCGGCCTGCTCGGCGGTGAGTTTCTCGTCCAGGTGCAGGCGAATGAATTCGTCAACCATCATTCGCACCACCGTCGCCTCGGTCGCAAGTTCCGCGAGGAGAAAGCGGCTGTTCTGCTGGCTTCCGATCGGGCGCCCAAATGCTTTGCGCTCCTTGGCGTATTGCAGCGTCAACTCGAGAGTTGACTCCATGGCCGCCGCGGCCATCACCGCGATGCCGATCCGTTCCTGCGGCAGGTTCTGCATCAGGTAGATGAAGCCCTGTCCCTCCTCGCCGAGCAGATTCTCGACGGGCACCTTCACGTCGGTGAACGACAACTCTGCGGTGTCCTGGGCGTCCAGACCGATCTTGTCGAGTTTGCGGCCGCGCTCGAAGCCCTCCATGCCGCGCTCCACGACCAGCAGCGAGAATCCCAGCGCGCCCTTCTCAGGGTCGGTCTGCGCCACCACGATCACCAGATCGGCGTTGATGCCGTTGGTGATGAACGTCTTGGCTCCGTTGAGGATGTAGTGGTCGCCCTCTTTGACCGCGCGGGTCTTGATGTTCTGCAGATCGCTGCCGGTCCCCGGTTCGGTCATTGCGATCGCAGTGATGAGTTCTCCGGTGCAGAACTGCGGCAGCCACCGCTGCTTCTGCTCCTCGTTGGTCAGACGCAGCAGGTAGGGCGCTACGACGTCGTTGTGCAATCCGAAACCGATGCCGCTGTAGCGGCCCGCGACCGTCTCCTCGGTGACGATCGTGTTGTAGCGGAAGTCGCCGTTACCGCCACCTCCATAGGCCTCCGGCACGGCCATGCCGAGGAAGCCCTGCTTGCCGGCCTCCAGCCACACTCCGCGGTCGACGATCTTGTCCTGCTCCCACTGCTCGTGGTACGGCGCGACATGTCGGTGCAGGAACGCGCGATAAGACTCTCGAAACAGGTCGTGTTCGGGCTCGAACAGCGTGCGCTCGTAATGGACGACACCGCGCATGGCTTCTACCTCCGTGGCTGGTACGGGCTGTTACCGCCCAACGTACCCCATCCAACCGGATGGTTGGTCGAGAGGTCCACGTCACGGTACGGCGAGTTTCGGGCGCTTCGGTGTCTACCCCGCAGCGGCTGAACCAGGCGACCACTCGCCTCGACCACCGCAGGTGAACTGATGGCGATTTTTCGGCTGTTTTTTCGCCGTGCTTTCACGCTGGGCGTAGGAACTTCGTGGCATAGTCACGCGATGGCGACCGAGACGCTGACCGTCGAAGAGCGCGGGCAGACAATCGCGTTCACCTTCGACGACATGATCCGCTACCACGGGCCCCACTCACCCGCCGGTGTGGCCGTGGCGTTCAAGGCCATGCTCCGCACCTTTCCCTTGCTTTCTGCTGACGCGCCCATACCGCGGCGATCCGTGTTGGTGCACACGCCTTTTCGCGGTCCAGGCGCACGCGACGGTTTCGAAGCGGTCACCCGCGCTGTATCCGACGGCCGGTACACCGTGGACCGCTCGCTGGTGCGATCAGATCGCGGCCGGTTGCTCGAGGACTTCGTCTTCGTCCTCTCCGTCGGCGATCGCGCCGTGACCGTACTGCTGCGTGACGGCTTCGTCACCGATGAGTTCATCGACCTGGCTCGCGCTGAGAACCGCACCCCTGAGCAGGAGGCCGAACTCGACGCGCTGAAGGCCCGGCTTGCCGACCGGGTGCTCAGCAGCCACACCGAGGACGTGTTCGACGCTGTGACGTGAGCTGTCACACCTATGGTTTGCCGCGCCGCTGTTCGGGGAAATCCCTGGTCACCAACGAATTGAGGAGGAACCTGCATGTCGTCGAACAACAGCGGCCCCGAGGAAGCAATCAAGGGTGTCGTCGAAGGCGTCAAGGGCAAGGTCAAAGAGGTCGCAGGTGCGGTCGCCGGACGTGACGATCTGTACCGCGAGGGTCAGGCCCAGCAGGACAAGGCCGATGCTCAGCGCGATGCCGCGAAGAAGGAAGCGGAAGCCGAAGGTGCCCGCGCCGCAGCCAAGACCGCTGAGAAGCGTCAGGAAGCCGAGCAGAAGTAAGCAGCTCAACACGGAAAGACGCGACGGCCGATCAGGTCGCCGCGTCTTTCTCGTTCTTAGGCAAGGGCTTTCAGCATCTCGCCGACCAGTTCCTTGGGACAGTCAATTGTCAGCATGTGGTTGGCGCCTGCAATGAGATGCGTCTGAACGTCGGGGATCAACTTCTGCGCCCTGTCAAGCGCGGCGCGCGGTCCGCCGCGATAGATGACTTCGCGATCCCCGATCACGACCGTTGTCGGCGCGCTTATTCGCCGCAGCGTGTCGTCCGAAAGCACCGTCGGTGGCGTCAACCCAGTCTGCAGAGCTTTGCCTGAGAGCAGGGCCGTCACAATCAGATCCACGGTGGGATCCGATTCGACATTCGGTGTGCTCGACAACCATTGCGTGAAACGACGGGCCCGCTCGGGTGAGCGCAGCAGGTTGGTCGAGAACACCCCCCGGTAGAACTCGAGGGTGATCGGTGCGAACGTCGCGGCAGGACACAGCAACACAAGGCGGTTCACGATTTCCGGTGATTGCACCGCCAGGTTGGCGGCCAGCCACCCGCCATACGAAAGGCCAACGACCCTCGCCTGCTCGATGTCGAGCGCCGCGAACACCTGGCGCAGCCATGCGACGAGTTTCGTCTTTCCGAGGCTCCGCCTGGCGGCAATGCTCTTGTTGCCCTCGATGATCGTATCGACGCAGTAGCAGCGGTATGTCGCGCTCAGCGCCTCGATGACGGGACGCCACATCACCGCGGTGGCGCCCGCACCGTGCAGCAGTACGAGCGGCGGCGCCGATTCCGGACCACTGACGATGACGTGCGTCGTGCCGAACTCGGTTCCCAGATCACGCTCTTCGCAATCAACGGGCCAGTTGGCGACGACTGCGTCGTACTTCTCGATGAACTTCGCTCGAATCTGCGGGCTGCGAAACGGGTCCAGGTTCGCCACCCGCAGATGGTAGCGACCAATACTCTAAAAGGTCGCGAACTCGCGAAGACTGGCGGCCAACGGAATCGGCACGCGCGCCTTGATCCTCGTGCCGTCAGCGGTGTGCTCGGTGGCATCCACCCGCCCGTCGGCGTGCACCTTGTTGACCAGGTCGCCGCGGTCATACGGGATCGTCACATCGACCGCGGTATCGGTCGGCGCGATCAGTTCGGCCATCCGCTGTTGCAGTCGCTCGAGGCCATCGCCGGTTTGCGCGGAGACGAACACCGCATCCGGCAGTGCGCGCCGTAGCTTAGCCAGCGCGAGGTCGCCCGCCGCATCAATCTTGTTGACCACCAATAGCTCTGGTGCGGGCGTGCTGTCATGGTTGGCGATTACTTCGTTGACCACCTGGCGCACTGCGTTGATCTGTGCCAGCGGGTTGACGTCGGAGCCGTCCACAACGTGCACCAGCAGGTCGGCATCGACGACCTCCTCCAGCGTGGACCGAAACGCCTCCACCAGCTGGGTCGGCAGGTGTCGCACGAACCCGACGGTGTCCGTGAGGACGAACGGCCTGCCGTCGGCGAATTCCCCACGGCGCGTTGTCGGTTCGAGGGTTGCGAACAGCGCGTTCTCCACCAGCACACCTGCACCGGTCAGCGCATTGAGCAGGCTGGACTTGCCCGCGTTGGTGTAGCCGACGATCGCGATCGACGCCACGTCGCTGGCCAGCCGACGGCTGCGCTGGGTGTCGCGGATCTTCTTCATGTCCTTTATCTCGCGGCGCAGCTTGGACATTCGCTCACGGATGCGCCGGCGGTCGGTCTCGATCTTCGTCTCGCCAGGTCCGCGGGTACCCACACCGCCGCCGCTGCCGCCCGCGCCGCCGCCCTGTCGCGACATCGACTCGCCCCAACCGCGCAGCCTGGGCAGCATGTACTCCATCTGCGCCAGCGTGACCTGCGCCTTGCCTTCGCGGCTGGTCGCGTGCTGGGCGAAGATGTCGAGAATCAGTGCGGTGCGGTCGATGACCTTGACCTTGACCGCCTTCTCCAACGCGGTGAGCTGGGCCGGGCTGAGTTCGCCGTCGCAGATCACGGTGTCCGCCCCGGTGGCGAGCACCACTTCCCGCAGTTCCTGCGCCTTACCCGACCCGATGTAGGTCGACGGATCCGGCTTGTCGCGGCGCTGGATCAAACCCTCCAGCACCTCGGAGCCCGCGGTCTCGGCGAGCGCGGAGAGCTCGGCAAGGCTCGCGTCGGCGTCGGCGGCGCTGCCGTCGGTCCACACGCCCACCAGCACGACGCGTTCCAGCCGCAGCTGGCGGTACTCGACCTCGGAGATGTCGGAGAGTTCGGTCGACAAACCCGCCACGCGGCGCAGCGCCGCGCGGTCTTCGAGCTCGAGTTCACCTGCACTGGGTGGCTGATTGGGATATGTCATAAGCGAATACAGAGTTGCACGGCTATCGCGCTCCGTGCACGCGATTTAACGCTGGGCAGCACGCCACCATTCCTCCGAAAGCTCGCCCTCGGCCACCAGGACCGACGGGCCGCGAAGATAGCTGCTCGCATCGGTGATCGTGACGGCGACCTCTCCGCCGGGGATCCGCACCCGCAGGCTGCCGGTGGCCGCGCCGCCGTATGCCAAAGCGGCGGCGGCGGCCGCGACGGTTCCGGTGCCACACGACCGCGTCTCACCGACACCGCGCTCGTGTACCCGCATCGACACCGCGCCGCCCGCCGGCGCCGTCAGCACCTCGATGTTGACGCCGTCGGGGAACTGCGTGCGGTCGAACGACACCGGCGCCGCGACGTCGAGTGCCGCCAGCTCGTCCAGCGTCATGACGGGATCCACGCACGCCAGATGCGGATTGCCCACGTCGATGGCCAGGCCTGCGAACGGTCGGCCGCCGACGATCGCCTCGCCGGTGCCCAGCTGGTTGGTCTTGCCCATCTCGACGGTGACGTCGGCGCTGGTGGCGTCCCAGTCGTGCAGCACCACCGGCCGCGGTCCCGCCAACGACCCGACGACGAACTCGTCGCGGCTCTCCAGCCCGCAGGCCCGCAGGTAGTGGGCGAACACCCGGACTCCGTTGCCGCACATCTGGGCGATCGACCCGTCGGCGTTGCGGTAGTCCATGTACCAGTCGTCCGGTGCCACGCCCTCCGGAATGCGCTCGAACACGCCCGCCGCCTCCGCGGCTCCTGCCGTGGTCACCCGCAGTACGCCGTCGGCGCCCAGACCCCGACGGCGGTCGCAGAGCGCGGCCACCGCGGCAGGCGCCAACGTCAGCCTGCCCTCCGGGTCGGGCAGCAGCACGAAATCGTTCTGTGTGCCGTGCCCCTTGGCGAACTTCACCTGTTCAGGATACGTGCCGCCATGCCCGCAGCGTTTCCTCGACCGTGCCGGTCGCGGCGCCGTCGAGCCAGGTGATCCGATGGTCACGGCGGAACCACGACCGCTGCCGACGCACGTAGCGGCGGGTTCCGTAGAACGTCGGTGCGCGCGCCGCCGAACCGTCGCCGCCGTCGTCGAGGTCGGCGATCACCTGCGCATACCCGAGCGCGCGGGAGGCCGTCACACCATCACGCAGGCCGACGGCCAGAAGCGCGTGCACCTCGTGCACCAGGCCGTCGGCGAACATCTTGTCGGTCCGCCTGGTGAGCCGCTCATCGAGAAGGGTTGTCTCCCAATCGAGTCCGACGATCGCGGTGTCCCAGCGGGGTGCGCCGATGGCCGGGAAGGACGCCGCGAACGGTTGGCCGGTCAGTTCGACCACCTCCAGCGCCCGCACGATGCGCCGGCCGTCCGTCGCCAGTATTGACGCCGCGGCGTCGGCGTCGACACGCGCCAGCTCCTGGTGCAATCCAGCGACCCCGACCTCGGCGAGTCGCTGCTCCCATTTGGCCCGCACTACCGGGTCCGTCGCCGGGAAAGTCCACTCGTCGAGCAGCGACTGGATGTACATCATCGAACCGCCGACCACGATCGGCACCGCTCCGCGATGGGCGATGGCCTCGATGTCGTCTGCAGCGGCCTGCTGGTAGCGGGCGACGCTCGCGGTCTCGGTCACCTCGAGGACGTCGAGCTGGTGGTGCGGGATGCCGCGCCGCTCGTCGACCGGCAACTTCGCGGTCCCGATGTCCATGCCGCGGTAGAGCTGCATCGCGTCGGCGTTCACGATCTCCCCGCCGACCTGTTCAGCCACCGCGAGCGCGAGCGCCGACTTCCCCGTACCGGTCGGGCCGACGATCGCGATCGGTCGCGTCACTGGATCGATACCCCGGTCGCTTCGCTCCAGCCCACCGGAAGCCAGGCGCCGACGAAGTAGCCGACGCCGTACGGCGCCCCGCGGTACAACTCCTTCGCCGACCGTGGCCCCGTTTCGCTCAGCCCGGCCAACACCTGATAGGCCACCCGGCCGACGATCGTGTCAGGCAGCCGGGTGAGTGCCGCGGCATCACCCCCGGCGAGCGCATCGTCGAGCGCGGCCTGCACGGGGATCGAAGTCCGGGTCGTAGCCCCCTGGAGCCGGCGGGGTGAGCGTGTGTGCACCGTCGGCGACGATGAGCACGCCGATCGGATCGGCCGCTTCGTCGATCTCCGCACGCAACTGCCTGCCACGCCGCAGCGCCGCGTCGACGTCATGGTCGTCGGCGTAGACCCGCACCTGGGCGCGCGCGTCGGGATTGACCTGACCGCGCAGCCAGCCGGCGACCAACGCGCACAACGGCAGTTCCGCCGGTTCGTCGCCCGAGCCCGGCGACAACGCGATCGGCAGGTCGACGCCGTAGCCGGCGAAGGTACCCGTCTGGTCGGGTCCCACCACGGAATCGGTGCGCCCCACTCCGACGGCGATCCACCGGGCGGGCAGCGACGCCGCGGCGGCGAACACCGCCTCGCGCAGGTCGACCAGTTCGATCGCGGCGCCGGAGGCCAGTTCGGGCACCATGACGGGCGCCGATGGGACGATCGCGATGGCGCTCAGCACGAGACCACGCTAATGCGGCGCAGCACGTTCGCCCGCGCTGACCGCCTCGCCACGGGCCAGCGCGGCCGTCGCGACGACCATCACCGCCACGGCGACGACGAGTGTGAACCAGCCGGCGTCGCCAGGCCGCAGCGCCTCACCGAGAACGACGACGCCGAGCACGGAGGCGACCAGCGGTTCGGTGACCGTCATCGTCGGCAACGACGCCGTCAGCGTTCCCGCCCGGAAGGAGAACTGTTGCCAGGCGGTGCCTGCGACGGCCACCAGCGCCCACACGTACAGCTCCGGCGTGCGCAGCAGTTCGACGATGCCGTCGTCGAGGCGGTCCACCACACCCTTGGTCAGCACGGCGAAGAGGCCCCACAGGGCGCCGGACACCACGGCCAGCAGGACCGCGCTGATCGGGCCCTTCCAGACGTTGGCGCCGATCACGCACAGCACCAACGCAGGCCCGAGCACGACGATCACCGCCGTCCAGGTTTCGAACGACGCGCGGGAGTGACCCGCGGTCGGATTGCCGACGGTCACGATGACGGCGACCGCGGCGGCCAGCAGCGCCGCCCACGTCCACTCCCAGCGTGTCACCCGCCGATGTGACAGCTGCGCATTGATCGGCAGTGCGAACAGCAGAGACGTCACCAGCAGCGCCTGCACGAGCAGCACCGAACCGAGGCCCAGCGCGGCGGCCTGCAATGCGAATCCGACGGCGGCGACCATGCTGCCCAGCCACCACTGGCGGTCGCGCAGCAACCGGAGGAGCACGGCGACATGACTGAGGTGCTCTTCGGTCACCTCCTGCGCCTGACGTTGGTGCATGACGTCACCGATCGCGATGAACAGAGCAGCGCCGAGGGCGAGCAGGGCGGCGATATCCGCCTTGGCCATCGGCGTCCTTCCGTCGTCGTCGAAAAGAGCGTAAGCAGACGCATCGCGAAAGCCGTACGCACACGGGGGGGCGACCTGTTTGAATAGCGTGCGAAAGCGAGCTATCAGGCGCCGCGTTGCGCGGCAGGTGCGCGGGTATCCGCGTGGAGGGTACGAGGAACGGATATGACGATCAGCGAGCCAGGAGGGCAGCCCTCCTCGCCCAAACCCTCTCCCCGGCCGGGACCGCCGCGTCCCGCCCCGCGCCCCGGCAGGCCTGCGCCGACGGTCGCGGCGCCGCCGTCGAGTGATCCGCACCGGTTCGGGCGCGTGGACCCCGACGGCACGGTGTGGCTGATCACCGCTTCCGGCGAGCGGAACATCGGCTCCTGGCAGGCCGGCGACACCGAGGCCGCGTACGCGCATTTCGGCCGGCGCTTCGATGACCTGCACACCGAGGTGGCACTGATGGAGCGCCGCCTGGAGTCCGGGACCGGCGACGCCCGCAAGATCAAGGCGGCGGCGGCCGCGCTCGCCGAAACCTTGGCGGATGCCCATGTGCTGGGCGACATCGACGCCCTCGCTGCACGGCTGGCGACCATCGTCGAACACGCCGACGAGACGGCGGCGGCCGATAAGGCCAAGCGCGAAGAGCTGCGGGCCGCGCAGACCGCGCGCAAGGAAGCGCTGGCTGTCGAGGCCGAGGAACTCGCCACCAACTCCACGCACTGGAAGGTCGCGGGCGACCGGCTGCGCGAGATCCTCGAGGAGTGGCGAACCATCACCGGGCTGGACCGCAAGACCGACGATGCGCTGTGGAAGCGGTACTCCGCGGCGCGCGAGGCGTTCAACCGAAGGCGTGGTTCGCATTTCGCCGACCTCGACCGCGAGCGCGCAGGCGCCCGGCAGGCCAAGGAAGCGCTGTGTGAACGCGCCGAGGGACTGGCCGACTCCACCGAATGGGGTCCGACGGGCGCGGCCTTCCGTGACCTTCTGAACGAGTGGAAGGCGGCGGGACGGGCGGCCAAGGACGTCGACGACGCACTATGGCAGCGATTCAAGGCGGCCCAGGACACATTCTTCTCGGCGCGGAACGCGGTCACCGCCGAACGCGATTCCGAGTTCCGGGCCAACGCCGACGCGAAAGAGAAACTGCTTGCCGAGGCCGAGAAGATCGACGCCTCCGATGTCGACGCGGCCAGGGCGGCGCTGCGGACGATCGGCGACAAATGGGATGCGATCGGCAAGGTGCCGCGCGAGCGCAGCGCCGACCTGGAACGCCGACTGCGGGCGGTGGAAAAGAAGGTGCGCGACGCCCCGACGGCCGGGGTGGACCCGGAGGCGCAGGCCCGCGCCGACCAATTCCGTGCTCGCGCAGAGCAATACGAGAAGCAGGCCGAGAAGGCCGCGGCCGCGGGCCGGGAGAAGGACGCCGCGGAAGCGCGCGCCAACGCCGAGCAGTGGCGCCAGTGGGCCGACGCGGCGGCCGAGGCGCTGGGCAGGCGTTAAGGCACTTACGCGCCGCTAGCCTCCCGGTTTGTCGTCGGCGTCGCCGCCATCGTCGTCGAGACTGTCGAGCAGGCCCTTGCGCTGCTGTTCGGCAACGTGACGACGGCGTTCTTCCTCGGCGGCGAGCTGAAGGGCGGAACGTGCCCACACCGCGCGCGCCCAGTGGTAGGTCACCACGATCACCGCGAGCCAGGCGACGATCAGCCCGATACCCGGCCCGGGGTACGCATCGGGCGCGGTCTGCCGCGACCACACCGCCAGCAGTCCGAGCAACGACGTCACCGTCGACCCGGCCAGTGCGATCCACGCCAGCGCCCAGCGACGCGTCAACAGCGCGAGCATCGAGAAGCCGACACCGAACACCAGCGCGAGCCAGGTGAACACGCGTAAGGGCAACGTGATGCCCTCGCGGATCGCTGCCTCGCTACCGGTGAGCACATCCAGTCCCCTGGCGTCGCCGGTGTGCGGCAACACAAATGACAGCAGCAGCACGAACACCCCGATAGCGATCACCAACGCGCGCGGGCCGGGGTCGATTTCACGCGCGACACGGCGTTCGGCCGCCTCGATGTCGCCCTTGAACGTCTCGAATTCGCCGTTGTCGGGTGTGGTCACCGGCCGCATCCAGTCGACACCTGCGGTTCGGCAGGTGCGCCGATGCCGGGCATCCCGAGGCCGACACCCGTGCGCGGGCGCTGCCCGGCGGCGTGGGCGTCACCCGCGCGGGTGCGCCGGTGGAAGTCGATGACGGAGTCCGCGATCAGATGATGCGGTGCGGCGCCGGTGACCGTCGTGGTGACGATGTCACCGGGGCGGATCTCTCGGCCACCCGGATCGAAGTGCACCAGCCGGCCGTCGCGCGCCCGACCGGACATCCTCGCGGTACTGGCGTCCTTGCGCCCCTCGCCGGTGGCGACCAGCAGCTCCACTGTGCGCCCGATTTGAGCGGTGTTCTCCTCCAGGGAGATCCGCTCCTGTAGTTCGATCAGCCGCTGATAGCGTTCGGCCACAATGTCTTTGGACACCTGGTCGTCCAGATCGGCTGCGGGTGTGCCGGGCCGCTTGGAGTACTGGAAGGTGAATGCGCTGGCGAACCGCGCCCGCTCCACCACGTCGAGAGTGGCCTGGAAATCCTCTTCGGTCTCACCCGGGAATCCGACGATGAGGTCCGTGGTGATCGCGGCGTGCGGAATGGCCGCGCGCACGCGGTCGATGATGCCGAGATAGCGCTCGGCACGGTAGGACCGGCGCATCGCCCGCAGGATCCGGTCGGAACCCGATTGCAGGGGCATGTGCAGTGTCGGGCAGACGTTCGGTGTCTCGGCCATCGCGTCGATCACGTCGTCGGTGAACTCGGCCGGATGCGGTGAGGTGAAGCGCACGCGTTCCAGTCCGTCGATGCGGCCGCACGCCCGCAGCAGCTTGGCGAATGCGCCGCGGTCGCGCGGCTGTTCGGCCCATGTCGTCGGGTCCTCCCGCAAGCGCTCGTCCGTGGCGAAGGAGACCCCGTAGGCGTTGACGTTCTGGCCGAGGAGGGTCACCTCCAGCACACCCTGATCGACGAGGGAGGTGACTTCGGCGAGCACGTCGCCGGGTCGCCGGTCGACCTCCTTGCCGCGCAACGCGGGCACGATGCAGAACGTGCAGGTGTTATTGCAGCCGACGGAGACCGACACCCATGCGGCGTAAGCGGACTCGCGCGCCGCGGGCAGGGCGGACGGGAACTCCTCGAGGGCCTCGACGATCTCCACCTGGGCGGTCTTGTTGTGGCGGGCACGGTCTAACAGCGTCGGCAGCGACCCGATGTTGTGGGTGCCGAACACGACGTCCACCCACGGGGCCCGCCGCAGCACCGCGTCACGGTCCTTCTGAGCCAGACAGCCGCCGACCGCGATCTGCATATCGGGGTCGGCCTGCTTGCGCGGCGCCAGATGGCTGATATTTCCGTACAACTTGTTGTCGGCGTTTTCGCGCACCGCGCAGGTGTTGAACACGACGACGTCGGCGTCCGCCCCATCGGCCGCTTTGCGGTATCCGGCAGCCTCCAGCAACCCCGCCAACCGCTCGGAGTCGTGCACATTCATCTGGCAGCCATAGGTGCGGACCTGATAGGTGCGCACCTGCTGGCGAACAGCACTGTCGGCTTCCGACGAGCGCTCGCGCGTGGGGGCAACAGCCCCCGCCTCTCGCGTCACCGTAGAAGTCACGGCCCCATGGTACGGACAGGTCAGCGCGGCAATTTGAGCGGATTCACGAGTTCCGGGCATGCTGGGCGTTCCCTGGGTAAGGTCTGCACCCATGGAACCCACCGGGTCCGATGTGAAAGAGGTCGATCCGACTCCCACAGGCGTGCCGATGGTGTCGATGGAGGGTGTCAACAAGCACTTCGGCAGCCTGCATGTGCTCAAGGACATCAACCTGAAGGTGGACCGCGGGCAGGTGATCGTCGTGCTGGGGCCCTCGGGTTCGGGCAAGTCGACGTTGTGCCGCGCGATCAATCGGCTGGAGCCCATCGACTCCGGAACGATCGCGATCGACGGGGAGGTGCTGCCCCAAGAGGGCAAGAAGCTGGCGCAACTGCGGTCCGACGTGGGCATGGTGTTCCAGTCGTTCAACCTGTTCGCGCACAAGACAATCCTGGACAACGTGACGCTGGCACCGATGAAGGTGCGCAAGAAATCCAAGGCCGAGGCCCGCGAGACGGCGATGACGTTGCTGGAACGGGTCGGCATCGCCAATCAGGCGGACAAGTATCCGGCGCAGCTGTCCGGTGGTCAGCAGCAACGGGTGGCGATCGCACGCTCGTTGGCGATGAACCCGAAGGTGATGCTGTTCGACGAGCCCACCAGCGCGCTGGATCCCGAAATGATCAGCGAGGTGCTCAACGTGATGACCACGCTGGCCAAGGACGGAATGACCATGATTGTGGTGACCCACGAGATGGGTTTCGCGCGCGGCGCCGCCAATCGCGTGGTCTTCATGGCCGACGGGGCGATCGTCGAGTCGGCCGCACCCACCGAGTTCTTCAACAACCCGAAGTCCGACCGCGCGAAAGACTTCCTCGGCAAGATCCTGCAGCACTAACCGAAAGGGACAGACATGCGATCTATTTCGAAGCGCGTCTTGGGGGCGCTTGCGCTCGCCGTCGCGCTGCCACTGGCGGCCACCGCGTGCGGTGGCGGTGGTGAAGGAGGCGGTGACGACTCGATCGTCATCGGGACCAAGTTCGATCAGCCCGGCCTGGGACTGAAGAACCCAGACGGCACGATGAGCGGTTTCGACGTCGATGTCGCGAAGTACGTCGCGGAGCAACTCGGGTTCGCCGAGGACAAGATCGAGTGGAAGGAAGCGCCGTCCGCCCAGCGCGAGACGCTGATCCAGAACGATCAGGTCAAGTTCATCGTCGCGACGTACTCGATCACCGATGCCCGTAAGGAGAAGGTCTCCTTCGCCGGCCCGTATCTGATCACCGGGCAGAGCCTGCTGGTGAACGCGGACAACACCGACATCACCGGAGAGGCGTCGCTGCAGAACAACAAGAAGCTGTGCTCCGTGTCGGGTTCGACTCCGGCGCAGCGCATCAAGGACAAGTACCCCGGTGTGCAGTTGCAGCAGTACGACACGTATTCGGCGTGCGTCGAGGCACTGAAGAACGGTGCGGTCGATGCGGTGACCACAGACGAGACGATTCTGGCGGGCTATGCCGCACAGACACCCGGCGCGTTCAAGCTCGTCGGCGGGACGTTCTCCGAGGAGCGATACGGCATCGGCCTGAAGAAGGACGACACCGAATTGCAAACCAAGATCAACGACGCGATCACCAAGATGGTGACGGACGGCGCCTGGAAGGCGGCGTGGGACAAGAACCTCGGTCCGGCAGGCATTCCGGCTCCGGAGCCTCCGAAGATCGACCAGACCTAAGGGGCCAACCCCGCACGTGGAGATCTTCACCAAATATCAGGGCCAGATCTTCGAGGCTTTCTGGACCACGATCCAGCTGGCCGTTTTCTCCGCCATCGGCGCGCTGATCCTCGGCACGGTGCTGGCCGCGATGCGGCTGGCACCGGTGCCGATGCTCAACTGGCTCGGGACGGCCTACGTCAACGTGGTGCGCAATACCCCGCTGACGTTGATCATCCTGTTCTGCTCGTTCGGGATCGCGCAGACGCTGGGCATCACGCTCGCGGATCCGAACTCGCTCACGTCGATCGACGACAGCAACTTTCGACTGGCGATGCTGGGGTTGACGGTCTACACGGCGTCATTCGTCTGTGAGACGGTCCGCTCGGGGGTCAATACCGTGCCGCTGGGTCAGGCCGAGGCGGCGCGGTCGCTGGGACTGACTTTCGGACAGAATCTGCGAATCGTCCTGCTGCCGCAAGCGTTTCGCTCGGTGATCATCCCGCTCGGCTCGGTGTTGATCGCGTTGATCAAGAACACCACGATCTCCTCGGCGATCGGCGTGGGCGAGGCGGCCCTGCTGATGAAGGGAATGATCGAGAACGAAGCTGCGCTGCTTGTGATCGGCACGATCTTCGCAATCGGATTCGTGATCCTGACCCTGCCCACGGGACTGTTCTTCGGGTGGCTGGGCAAGCGACTAGCGGTGGCGCGGTGATGAGCGCTTGCGCGAAGAACGGACAACACCGATGAGCGCTTGCGCGAAGAACGGCCAACACCGATGAGCGCTTGCGCGAAGAACAGAGCGTCATGAGCGGCTCAGTCCTGTTCGACGTGCCCGGGCCTCGGGCGCGGATTCGCAACCGGGTGATCACCGCCGTCACGGTTGTGCTCACCTTGTTGGTGCTCTGGGTCGTGTACGGACGGCTGGACGCCAAGAACCAGCTGGATGCGGAGAAGTGGGAGCCGTTCCTGACGGTCAACCTGTGGAAGACATACATCTGGCCTGGCATCGAGGGCACGCTGACCGCCGCCGCGGTGTCGATCGTGCTGGCGCTGGCGCTCGGAATGGCGCTCGGCGTGGGTCGGCTCTCCCATGTCGCTCCGGTGCGGTGGGTGTGCTCCGTCATCGTGGAGTTCTTCCGCGCCTTGCCGGTGCTGGTCATGATGATCTTCGCGTACTTCCTGTATGCGCAGGAGGATATCTTCCCGTCAAAGCACCTCGCGCTGGCGGGCGTGATCACCGGTCTGACGCTGTACAACGGCGCCGTGATCGCGGAGATCGTCCGCGCCGGGGTCAATGCGCTGCCGCGCGGACAGTCGGAGGCTGCGTCGGCGCTGGGGATGACATGGGGCCAGACGATGCGCGCGATCCTGCTCCCGCAGGCGATCACATCGATGCTGCCGGTGCTGATTTCTCAGCTGGTGGTGGTGCTCAAAGACTCCTCGATCGGCTTCGTGATCACCTTCGTCGAGGTGGTGCGTCAGGGCTTGACCGTCGGTTCGGCGTACGGCAACTACTTACCGGCGTTGATCGTGATTGCGATCTTGATGATCACCGTCAACTTCGCCCTGTCGCATCTCGCGACGTGGCTGGAAGGGCGGATGCGCCGGTCGAGTCGCGGGCCTGCACCGATGCACGCGGACGAGCCCGTAACTCAGGGTGCGTTCGGCGCAGGTGCCGGCGGCACCATTTGAACCGAACCCCCGGCTAGTTCGTGCCAATAGAGTCGGCACACTCACCGGGGAGTTGTGATGAATGCTTTCGTTCGTTCGTCCATTTCGTGCGCTATCGCAGTGGCTGGAGTCAGCGCGCTGGTGTCGGTGCCGGCGCCGGCGCAGGAAAGACAGGCCGCCATCAGGCAACCGGCTGTCGCGCTGACTGCGCAGGTCCAGCAGTGGCCGACGCCGACGACGACGACGCTCGCGTTCCAACCGCTGACACTGGCCGTCGAGCAGGTGAATTTCCACGTCGGCCTGTTCGTGGACTTCATCGTCACCGGTGCACAACTCGTGGGCAGGCAGGTCAGCGATTCCCGGCACGTTGCTCCAAGACCTCGGCAACGGAACGCCCCTCCCCGTCGCGCTGTCCCGGGCTGTGCGGACATTTGTAGAAATCGAACTGGACGCTGGCCGTGAGCTCATAGGTTTCGCGGCGCAGTATGTCGACTTCCAGGTTCGATTCATCGCCAAAGTCCTGCATGCTGCCGTGGCGGTGGCGACCGCGATACCCGTCGCCGTCGGCGAGCTGGTGACGTCGACGGTGTCCCACTTCACTGCCACCCGCGCCGTCGATCCAGAAGGGGCGCGGTCGGTACGCGCGGCGCAAGCAGAGGTAACCGCGGCCGACACGGGCACGGTCGAAAGCGACACGCCGGCGAATTCGAAGGCGGCGTCCTCCTCCAGATCGATCGAATCCACTGTGGACTCAGACGACGAGACGAAGGTCAGCGCCCAGGGCGAAATCAGAAGCAACGCCTCGACAGACACGGCCGATGTCGACGCGACAAAGTCAACGGCGGCCGACGAGGGCGATGTGACCGGCACGTCGGACACCGGCGTCGCAGAGGAAAAGGTAGCGGCCGAAGATGTTTCGCCAGCTGACGACCAGCAGCACGACGATGTGAAGCCGAACGGCGACAAAGGCGCCGACGACGCCGCACAGGGAAACGCGGGCGAATGAACCGCTAGACAAGGTCGGCGCAATGTCGTAGGAGCGCTTCGTCGGGCGGTTGGTAAAAGGACAGCACCACATGCTCGCAACCAAGACCCGCGTACTCGGCGATGCTGTCGAGTTGCTCGCGGACTTGGTCCGGCTCGGTTGGATGCAGGAACAGCTGAACAGATCGACGAATCGATGAAGGATCGCGCCCCAGTTCGGCGCTTGCCTCATCGAGGCGACGGTTGGCGACCTCCCATTCGTGCGGTGCGGTGCTGGGCATATTCCACACGTCCGCGTGACGTGCAGTGACGCGTAGCATTTTCGGCTGCGTCGCGCCGACGACAATCGGCGGATGCGGTCGTTGCACCGGCTTGGGGTCGCAGCGCGCACCGTCCAGCGTGTAGAAGCGGCCCGCGAAATCGACTGAATCCTCGGTCCAAAGCCGGCGGATGACGGTGAGCGCCTCGTCCACCATCGCGACACGCTCCCCCGGTTCGGGGAAGTCGATCCCATAACCGCGATGCTCGTCCTCGTGCCATCCGGCACCGATGCCGAAATCCATTCGCCCACCGGATATGTGATCGACCGTCACGGCCATCTTGGCGAGCACCGCCGGGTTCCGATAGGTCACCCCGCTGACCAGACAGCCCACCCGGGCCCGTCGGACCACCACCGCCATCGCTGCGAGGGTCGTCCAACCTTCCAGCGTCGGGGTGGTCGGATCGACCAATCCATAGAAGTGGTCGTAGTTCCACACCGCCGGGAATCCGAGGTCATCAGCCGTTCGCCAGAACTGCTCGAGGGTGGCGTAGTCGAAGGTTGGCGCCAGCTTCACAGAGAGCTGCATGCAAAAATGCTTACGCGGTCTGCGTTTTCAGCGCAACCACCCGAGTGAATGGCCAGGGTGACTTCTAGACGCGCCGCCGTTCGTACTCGCCAGCCAACTCGGCCTTGACTACGTCGAACGCCATCGTCTGGCTGTAGCCGCGGCGGGCGAGCATCCCGACGAGTCGACGCGCCACCTTGGTGTCATCGCCGTCGCCGAGTTTCTCGCGTCGCAGCTTGTCGCGGACCAACTGCTCGGCCCGCTGCCTCTCGGCGCCGGCGTCGATCCCCGCCAACGTTTCGGTGATCACCTCGTCGTCGACACCCTTGTTCCGCAGCTCGGCGGCCAAGGCGCGCTTGCCTTTTCCGGCGTTCACACGCCGCGAGCGGACCCACTGTTCGGCGAAGTCCGCGTCGTCAACCAGCCCGACGTGCGCCAGCCGATCGAGCACCCTGGCGCTGACGTCGTCGGGGTAGCCGCGTTTGGCCAGCTGTCCCTCGAGCTCGGCACGGGTGCGTGCGCGCGCGGTGAGCAGACGCAGACACAAGGCCCGCGCCTGCTCCTCGCGGGACGCCTCAGAAGTCGACGGGGGCGGGCAGGACTTCGTCATCGGACAACTCAGCGGTCACCACGGCACCGATGCCGAGCTTTTCCTTGATCTTCTTCTCGATCTCGTTGGCCATGTCGGCGTTCTCCAGCAGGAAGGTGCGGGCGTTCTCCTTGCCCTGGCCCAACTGCTCACCCTCGTAGGTGAACCAGGATCCGGACTTGCGGACGAAGCCCTGCTCGACACCCATGTCGATGAGCGAGCCTTCCTTGCTGATGCCCTTGCCGTACAGGATGTCGAACTCGGCCTGTTTGAAGGGGGGCGAGCAGTTGTGCACGACAACCCCTTCCGCGACAAGGTTGTGCAGTTCCTCGACCTCGAGGTCGAACGTCCGTGCCCGCCGCGTTGGCAGCACCTCTCGGATTACGGAGTACCGGAGTTCTTCTGCCAGCACATCGTGCAGGAACTTGTCATCCAAGGTGTCCGCGAGCGCCTGCACGCGATCCCGGCGCAAACGGCTGGCACCTAAGACCTGCCTCATTCCACCACGAGGATTCCCGGCGCCCGCACCGATCATGGCTGCGGCCTCGTGCGCGGTCACGCCACGCTCGTCAAGGTAATTCAGCACGGCATCAGTCATCTCCGTGGCCAGATATGTCGCCTGCGATCCACGTCGCCGACCCTGCATGGCTTCTGGAATCGCCTGGGTCAGGGCGGTACCACGCGGCCCCCACATGGGCACTGCTTCCGCGAATGCCGTGACGTTCTCCATGCCCGCGACCCGGACCTCGAATATTTGGCGCTTGCTCTGGACCCGACGACCGTTGATGATGCTTGGCCGCTGCTTAGTCGGATCGTAATCTCGAACTGTGCTCACGATACCGAATCGCATTAGTAGCCAATGAATCTGGTGTGCGAGCTGTTCAGAGGTCGTCGTGTAACCGACCCGAATCGCTCCGGTCTGTTCTCGGCTGACCCAGCCGTCGCTCTCGAGCAGGCCGAAGAGCAGATTGCCGACAATGTCGGGAGCGATATCCGGCTCGAAGAACCAGCTCGGAATCGTCTTCTCCCATGCGAGCTTGCCGTGTATACCGGCCCGCCGGCAGAGTTCGAGTACACCGTTGCGCTCACCGGGTCGATGAGCGAGCGCAATTGACATCCGCCCCTGTGGGTGGGCAGCACAACCGAGCGTCGCGGCGATCCGTGTCACGTCATCCATGAGCGACTGCTGAACATTGATGAAGTTGACCGGAGTTTTACCCCCGACGTAGCCGTCCCCGATCAGATAGCCGAGCAGCCGTGCATGATCCGCCGAGATCGGTGCACTGTCACCGAATCCGTCGAAGCGACGCGGTTGCGCCACCCGGTCTCCCTTGCGGAGTTCCCCGGCCTGACGCCAGCCGTATTCTGTCAGCACCTTGTGGTCGGGGGTCGCCCACACGGTTGCGCCACCGGCGACCCGCAACCCGATCACATCCTGCGTGCCCTGGTCGAACCAGGACACCACAGGCCGCGCATGCAGCGTGCCGTCCTTGGCAGTGGCCACGACATGAATCTGCTTCCGCCCGTCGACAACATCCTCAATGCGATGCGTTGTACCGGTGACCGGATCGAAAATCCGGGTGCCCTCAGCGAGGCACTTGTTCTTTACGACCTTGACCCTGGTGCGGTTGCCGACCGCGTCGGTGCCGTCCTTGAGAGTCTCAATCCGCCTGACGTCCAAGCGAACTGAGGCGTAGAACTTCAAAGCCTTTCCGCCCGTTGTCGTTTCTGGACTTCCGAACATGACACCGATTTTTTCGCGGAGCTGGTTGATGAAGATCGCGGTGGTGCCCGAATTGCTCAGCGCGCCGGTGATTTTGCGCAGTGCCTGGCTCATCAGCCGGGCCTGCAGGCCGACGTGGCTATCCCCCATCTCGCCTTCGATCTCGGCCCGCGGCACCAGCGCCGCCACCGAGTCGATGACCAGGATGTCCAGCGCGCCGGAGCGGATCAGCATGTCGGCGATCTCCAGCGCCTGCTCACCGGTGTCGGGCTGGGACACCAGCAGCGAGTCGGTATCCACACCGAGCTTCTTGGCGTACTCCGGGTCCAGCGCGTGCTCCGCGTCGATGAACGCGGCGATGCCGCCGGCGGCCTGGGCGTTGGCGACCGCGTGCAGCGCGACGGTGGTCTTACCCGAGGACTCCGGGCCATAGATCTCGACGACCCGGCCTCGCGGCAACCCCCCGATTCCGAGCGCCACATCCAGGGCGATCGAGCCGGTGGGGATGACGGAGATCGGCTGGCGGACCTCGTCGCCGAGCCGCATCACCGAGCCTTTTCCGTGGTTCTTCTCAATCTGTGCGAGCGCCAGTTCGAGGGCTTTCTCGCGGTCAGGGGCCTGCGCCATGGGGTTGGTCTCCATCCTCGTGCGTGATCGTGTTTCGATCGGTTGGCCGTGACGCTAGAGGTCGGCACCGACAAGTCGGTGTGACCAGCATCCCGCGCTGCCGCCCACAGTAGACGAACACCTGTTCGATTCAAGTTGACACGCCGAGTTCGTCCGACCACCTCAAGATTCTCGCAAAATGCCTGTCACAGCGATAGATTCGTGTCATGGCCGTCGCAGAGGATTTTCGTCTTCCGTCGGCAGGCGAGCAGCTCGCCGCATACCTCTACCGGCCTGAGCCGACGGACGGGGACGTGCCGTGCGTCGTCATGGCGCATGGATTCTCCGGCACCCGAGACGACGGGTTGCCCCCTTACGCGGAAGCGTTCCGCGACGCCGGATTCGCCGTCATCCTGTTCGACTACCGGCACTTCGGCGCTTCGACCGGCGAACCCCGCCAACTGCTCGACATAAATCGCCAGATCGACGACTACCGCGCAGGGGTGGCATACGCACGTCGACTCGACGGCGTCGACCCCGCGCGCATCGTCGCCTGGGGCACGTCGTTCAGCGGTGGCCATGTGCTCGCCCTGGCCGCCACCGATCCAAACCTCGCGGCGGTCATCGCCCAGGCGCCGTTCACCGACGGCATACCCACTTTGGCGCTCATGCCGCTGAAGAACGCCCTCTTGGCGACGTATTCGGGACTCCGAGACCAGATCGGCGCGTGGCTGAGACGTTCGCCGTACCTCATCCCGGCCGTCGGAGATCCAGGCACTTTCGCCGCGATGACAGCCCCCGAGGCCAAACCCGGCTTCGAAGCGTTGATTCCACCAAATTCCTTGCGGCGCAATGAAGTGAGTGCTCGGATTGCACCCAGACTTGCCCTTTATCGACCAGCACTGAAAGCACCGCAACTCATGATGCCGCTGCTGGTTTGTGTGTGTGACAAAGACGCGACCACCCCGCCGGCGCCCGCAATCAAGGCGGGCGAGCGCGCACCCCGCGGCGAAGTGCTCCGCTACCCGTACGGCCATTTCGACATCTACAACGATCCCAAGGCCAGGGCCGACCAGATCGAGTTCCTGCGCCGCGTGGTCGCCGGAGTGACCGCTTAGTCCGAACACTGGACCGCTTGTCTCCGCGGGCCTATCGTGGGGTCATCCGGCCCAGCGAGGGGCGCACCGTGCACGAAATGGCGATCACGCAGAGCGTTGTCGACGCGGTGTGCGAACACGCCGCGGGCCGCCGGGTGCACAGCGTCAAGCTGGAGGTCGGCGCACTGTGCGCCGTCGTCCCCGATGCGATGACGTTCTGCTTCGAACTCGCCACCGAGGGCACCGTCGCCGACGGTGCCAGCCTCGAGGTCGACATGCGTCCCGGTGAGGCACGATGCCGCACTTGCGGCGCCGGCTTCGAGCTGAACGACCTGATCCTGTTATGCCCGTGCGGCAGTGCCGATGTCGACGTGCTCGCCGGCCGTGACTTGAAGATCCTCTCGATGGAAGTGAGTTGAACATGTGCGCAACCTGCGGGTGCGGCGACGACGGGGCCACCATCACGCTGCCCGGCCATGAGCATCCGCATGGCCACACCCATCCCCACCATCACGACCACGATCACGATCACGAACACCCACACACCGAGACCATCTCCCTGGAGCAGAAGGTTCTCGCGAAGAACGACGTGCTGGCCGAACAGAACCGGCAATGGCTGGCTGAGCGCGGGATCCTCGCATTCAACATCACGAGTTCACCGGGCGCGGGCAAGACGACCCTGCTCGAGCGCACCATTCGCCGCCTCGGCTCGCAGCGTCAGGTTTCGGTGATCGAAGGTGATCAGGAGACGCTGCTCGACGCCGACCGGATCGCCGCCGCCGGAGCGCGCGCGGTGCAGGTCAACACCGGCGCGGGTTGCCACCTTGACGCCGGGATGATCGAACGGGCTCTTCACACCCTGAAGCCCGACAGCGATTCTTTGCTGTTCATCGAGAACGTGGGGAACCTGGTCTGCCCCGCGCTCTTCGACCTCGGCGAGCACAGCAAGGTCGTCGTCATCTCGGTGACCGAAGGAACCGACAAGCCACTGAAATATCCACACATGTTCGCCGCGGCCGGACTGGTGCTCATCAACAAGGTCGACCTGCTGCCCTATGTCGATTTCGACCTCGATCTCTGCGCGCAGCACGCGCGTTCGGTCAATCCGAACGTCGAGATCGTCCCCGTCTCGGCTACCAAGGGGGATGGAATGGATGTCTGGTACCAGTGGATTGACGCGCGCGCAAGTGAACTGCCTGTGGCCGTCGCTGAGATGTGATTGACAACACACTTTAGCGGGAGTAGACCGAAACTTAGCGACGCGCAAGTGGGCCGAAGGGCGACTCCTGCGCCGCAGGGATCCCAGCCCGGTCCCGGAAAGCCGCAAGCATGCTAAGTGAAGCTGCCAAAAAAGCGGAAGACACTCTGATCCACGTTCTGTGGATCAATGCCGGTCTCAGTTGTGACGGCGATTCCGTGGCATTGACAGGCGCCACCCAACCAAGCATCGAGGAGATCGCGCTCGGAGCACTTCCCGGTTTGCCTCAAATCGCAGTGCACTGGCCGTTGATCGATTTCGAGTGCGGACCGGCGGGCGGCGCGGACGACTTCCTCGAATGGTTCTTCAAGGCCGACCGCGGCGAGTTGGAACCGTTCGTGCTGGTCGTCGAGGGGTCGATCCCGAACGAGAACCTTCACCAGGAGGGGTATTGGTGCGGGTTCGGCAACGACCCGGCGACCGACCAGCCGATCACCACCAGTGAATGGCTCGACCGGCTAGCCCCGAAGGCGACCGCGATCGTGGCCGCCGGGACGTGCGCCACGTACGGGGGCATCCACGCGATGGCAGGCAACCCGACCGGCGCGATGGGTGTTCCGGACTACCTCGGCTGGGACTGGAAGAGCAAGGCCAGCATTCCCATCGTGTGCGTGCCGGGCTGCCCCATCCAGGGCGACAACCTCTCCGAGACGTTGACCTACCTGCTCTACATGGCCACCGGTCAGGCGCCGATGATCCCGCTCGACGACGCGCTCCGGCCCCAATGGCTGTTCGGCAACACCGTGCACGAGGGGTGCGACCGGGCCGGCTACTACGAACAGGGCGATTTCGCGACCGAGTACGGATCGCCGAAATGCATTGTGAAACTTGGTTGCTGGGGACCGGTCGTCAAGTGCAACGTGCCGAAACGCGGCTGGATCAATGGCGTCGGTGGCTGCCCGAACGTCGGCGGCATATGCATCGGATGCACGATGCCGGGCTTCCCGGACAAGTTCATGCCCTTCATGGACGAGCCTCCGGGCGGAAAGCTCTCCACGACGGCCTCCGGCCTCTACGGCTCGGTGATTCGCAATCTGCGCCACGTCACCGGACGCACTCTCGACAAAGAGCCGAAGTGGCGGCACTCGGGCAAGGAACTGACCACAGGAGCGAAGCGCACCTGGTAGGTGCGCATCGCACAGAAAGGCGAACTCAATGACAACCACAGTTCCCGGACCCCAGCACACCAAGAAGGACCCGAGCACGCTCGTCGACATGTCGTGGGATCCGATCACCCGCATCGTCGGCAGCCTCGGCATCTACACCAAGATCGACTTCGAGAACCGTGAGGTCGTCGAGTGCCACAGCACGTCCTCGATCTTCCGCGGCTACTCGATCTTCATGAAGGGCAAGGATCCCCGCGACGCACACTTCATCACCAGCCGCATCTGCGGCATCTGCGGTGACAACCACTGCACGTGCTCGGTCTACACCCAGAACATGGCCTACGGCGTCGCGCCGCCCAAACTCGCCGAGTGGATCATCAACCTCGGCGAGGCCGCGGAATACATGTTCGACCACAACATCTTTCAAGAGAACCTCGTCGGCGTCGACTACTGCGAGAAGATGGTCTCCGAGACCAATCCTTCAGTGCTGGCCAAGGCCGAGAACGCGTTGGCCCCGAACTCTGACGCGCACGGCTACCGCACGATCGCCGACATCATGCGGGCGCTGAATCCGTTCACCGGCGAGTTCTACCGTGAGGCCCTGGTGGTCAGTCGCTGGACGCGCGAGATGTTCTGCCTGATGGAAGGCAGGCACGTTCACCCCTCCACGCTGTACCCCGGTGGCGTCGGCACGGTGGCCACCATTCAGCTGATGACCGACTACATGACCCGTCTGATGCGCTACGTCGAGTTCATGAAGAAGGTCGTCCCGATGCACGACGATCTCTTCGACTTCTTCTACGAGGCGCTGCCCGGTTACGAACAGGTCGGCCTGCGCCGCACCCTGCTGGGCTGCTGGGGTTCCTTCCAGGACCCAGAGGTTTGCAACTTCGCCTACAAGGACATGGAGAAGTGGGGCAACGCGATGTTCGTGACCCCGGGTGTCGTCGTCGACGGCAAGCTGGTCACCCACTCGCTGGTGGACATCAATCTCGGCATCCGAATCCTTTTGGGCAGTTCGTATTACGACGACTGGACCGATCAGGAGATGTTCGTCAAGAACGATCCGCTCGGCAACCCCATCGACCGGCGTCACCCGTGGAACCAGCACACCAATCCCAGACCGCAGAAGCGCGACATGGACGACAAGTACAGCTGGGTCATGTCGCCGCGCTGGTTCGACGGCAAGGACCATCTGGCGCTCGACACCGGCGGCGGTCCGCTGGCGCGGTTGTGGAGCACCGCGCTCGCCGGCCTCGTCGACATCGGCTACGTGAAGGCCACCGGCAGCAGCGTCCAGATCAACCTGCCCAAGACCGCACTGAAGGGCCCGGTCTCGCTGGAGTGGAAGATCCCCCAGCACGGGAGCAACACCCTCGAACGCAACCGGGCGCGGACCTACTTCCAGGCCTACGCAGCGGCGTGCGCGCTGCACTTCGCCGAGCAGGCGCTGATCGAGATCCGTGCCGGCCGCACCAAGACGTGGGAGAAGTTCACGGTGCCGGACGAGGCCATCGGTTGCGGCTTCACCGAGGCGGTCCGTGGTGTGCTCAGCCACCACATGGTGATTCGGGACGGCAAGATCGCGAACTACCATCCGTATCCGCCGACGCCGTGGAACGCCAACCCACGCGACAGCTATGGAACTCCGGGACCGTATGAGGACGCGGTTCAAGGTCAACCGATCTTCGAGGAGAACGATCGGGACAACTTCAAGGGCATCGACATCATGCGTACGGTGCGCAGCTTCGATCCGTGTCTGCCGTGCGGGGTGCACATGTACCTCGGCGAAGGCAAGACGCTCGAGAAACTGCACTCACCGACCCAGTCCGTCACTGGGGAGTGATACATGGCCTCGACAGGACGACAAAGCCCGGAGGCGCCCGACGACGAAACGCGATGGCGTTCAGCAGGTGATCGAATCCAGACCCTGCTGGACGCCAGCGCGGGCAGCGGAACGGTCGTGCGTGAGCGGACCGAACAACTCGCCGCCGAGCTGACCGACCTCTACGGGGCCGCGCTCGAGCGGATCGTCTCCATCACCGCCGAGTCGGCCCCGGAACTGGTCGGTCAGTTCGCGGCCGACGAACTCGTCGCCAGTCTCATGCTGGTGCACGGACTTCACCCACACGGCGTGGAGCGCAGGATCGAGGATGCCCTGGACAGTGTCCGGCCGTATCTGGGTTCGCACGGCGGCGACGTCACGCTGCTCGAGGTGGTCGACGGTCAGGACGGGCCGGTGGTTCGCCTGCAGTTCGCGGGCAGCTGCAAGAGCTGCCCGTCGTCGGCGGTCACCCTCGAATTCGCCGTCGAAGACGCCGTGCGCGCGGCCGCGCCCGAGATCACATCGATCGAAGTCGTCGCCGCAGAACCCGAAAGCACGTCGGGACTGATCTCGGTGGATTCGCTGATGAGCCGCGTCCACACCAAGGACACCAGGGAAAGCGCCGGCGCCGCCTGGCACCCGGTTCCCGACATCGGGGATCTCGGCCCGGGCGAGGTAGGCGGATTCCTGGTCGCGGGAGTGCCGATCCTGGCGTGCCGAATCGGCGACGACCTGTTCGCCTACCACGACCGGTGCGGTCGGTGCCACGACTCGATGGCGGGCGCCGCCCTGCACCGCCCGATGGGCGCGCCCATCGGCCAGGCGGTCCTCCGTTGTCCGCGCTGCCACGCACATTTCGACGTGGTGCACGCCGGCGCAGGCCTGGACGACGCTGCCGAGACCGCGTCTCATCTCGACCCGATCCCGCTCCTGATTCGCGACGGTGTGCCTGTCGGTCGCGGTGCTCGCCGAGGCGACCGGGGTGATGTGATGGCAGGCGCAGGCGCGTATGACGTGCTGGCACGAATCCGGGCCAACAAGCGTCCCGCCCCGCAGGACGGCGAACGCTGCGAGATGTGCGCCGAGCCGATCGCCGACGAGCATCAGCATGTTGTCAATGTCGCGGCGCGCCAACTGATGTGCACGTGCCGCGGCTGCTATCTGCTGTTCACCGACCCGCACGCCAAGCTCCGATACCGGGCGGTGCCGGATCGGTACCTCACCTTCTCCGACTTCACGTTGGACCGTCGCGCCTGGGAAGCGCTCCAGATCCCCGTCGGGTTGGCATTCTTCTTCCACAACTCCGAAATGGACAAGACCGTGGCCTTCTATCCGGGTCCGGCCGGCGCCACCGAGTCCGAACTGGACCTCGACGCCTGGAGCAGCATCAGCGGCGCCGACAGCCGATTGGGCATGCTCGCAGACGATGTCGAAGCCCTGCTGGTACGCGTACCCGACCGAGATCACGCGGATCCAGAACTCAACGCCCCCGCCGAGTGCTATCTGGTCCCCATCGACGCCTGTTACGAGTTCGTGGGCAGACTGCGAATGTTGTGGCGGGGCTTCGACGGTGGCTACCAAGTCCGCGAGTTCGTCGACGAATTCTTCGAGCGGATCAAGGCGCGCAGCAAGGTGGCCAGCACATGAACGGCCTGGCGTGAGCAATCTGACGTTCACCGTCGTGGACGTGGCCGCAGAACAGTTCTCGGTCACGCCACGACTGATCGCGCGCATCGGCATCACGGCCGGTGACGACGAGCCGATTCAAGCGATCGCGCTGCGCTGCCAGATCCGCATCGAACCGCTGCGGCGGCCCTATTCCGATGAAGAGGCCGCAGGCATGGTCGACCTGTTCGGGCCACGCGAGCGGTGGGTCAACACTCAGCGCACATTCCTGTGGCAGCACAGCACCGCCATGGTGCAAGGCTTCAGCGGCGGCACCGAGATCTCGTTGCCGCTGGATTGCACCTACGACTTCGAAGTCGCGGCGTCGAAGTATCTGCACGGCTTGCGCGACGGCGCCGTTCCGCTGTTGTTCCTCTTCAGTGGAACGGTTTTCGTGCAAGGCGATCGTGGCTTCTCGGTTCGTCAGGTGTCCTGGGAATGCGAAGCCCAGCACGAGATGCCGGTGGCGGTGTGGAAGGACCTCGTTCAGATCCACTATCCCAACGCCGGGTGGGTGCGACTCGGGCACGACACCGTATCCGCGCTCGCCGCGTACAAGTCGTCCCGCGGCATGCTCGACTTCGAGGATGCTGTCACGACGTTGCTCGCCGAGGTGCCGCAAGTCGCCCAGCCGACCCCTGCGCCCGAGGAGGTCCGATGAAACCCACCTGGGATCGAGCGCGGGCCATCGCCGACGCGGTGCTCTACGAGGGGTATCTGCTGTATCCCTACCGGGCGACATCCAGCAAGAACCAATCCCGTTGGCAGTTCGGGGTGGTCGGGCCACCCGGCGCATCGGATGCGGGCATCGGCGAGGACGACAGCCTGTCGGCGCAGTTCCTTGTCGACGGCGACAGCGAACTGACGCTTATCGTCCGCTTCCTTCAGTTGCAGCACCGCCATGCCGAACGCGATGTCGGCGGCGGAACGTTCGAGCCCGTCGACGAATTGACCAGCGGCCTGCAGTCGTGGGTCACGTGGGACGAGGCGGTGGAGCGCGAACTGCCGTTCGGCCCGTTCAATCTCACCGACCTCGCACAGCCACGCACTTTGGCCGTCGAGGTCGCCGAGGGCGTGTGCGTCGAGGACGTCGACGGCGGCCGGCTGATCCGCACCAGGTCGGCGATCCGGGCTGACCTGACCGTCGCCGCCGAGCGCGACGCCGATGGCCTCTTCCTGGTCAGCGTGGCGGTTCGCAACGCAGGCGCGGCCGCAGTGGACAAGGACGCGGCCATCGCCACTTCGCTGATCGGCACGCACATCATCGCTGAAGTCGTTGGCGGAGAGTTCATCTCACTGCTCGAACCGCCGGACTCCGCGACGGGCGCGGTGTCGCGCCTCATCCAGCACCGCTGCTTCCCCGTGCTCGCCGGACGACCGGGCGAACGCGACCTGCTGCTGATTTCGCCGATCATCCTCTACGACCACCCGGAGATCGCCGAACAGAGCGAGGGCGCTCTCTACGACTCCACCGAGATCGACGAGATCCTCACACTTCGCGTGATGACGATGACCGATGAAGAGAAGGCACAGGCCCGGGCCACCGACCCACTGGCGGCGGCGATCATCGACAGGTGCGATTCGATGTCACCAGAGGCCATGCAGCAGTTGCACGGCATCCTGCGCAACCCGCACGCGCCGGGACTCGAATACGGTGACCCGAGACTCGACGAGTTGGACGACCAGATGAGGTCGGCGGGGCTGATCCCGGAGATCCCCGAGGGTGTCGATTGGTGGGATCCGGTGGCCGACACCGCTGTGCGTCCCGACCTGGATGCCGTACTGGTGAACGGGGTGCGGGTTTCGGCGGGGAGCAGGGTCCGCCTGCGGCCGTGTCGCCGCGCCGATGCGCAGGACATCTTCTTCGCGGGTAAGAGCGCCCGCGTCACATCCGTGCACGAGGACGTCGACGGCCAGCAGTACGTGGGCGTCATCGTCGAGGACGATCCAGACGTCGAGATGCCCGACTCCTACGGCCGATATCTGTACTTCGCGCCGGAAGAAGTCGAACCGATCGATACAAGAGTAGTCAGCCCAGATAGGAGTTCATGATGGATGCAATTGGTTGGGTAGCAACCGGTGTCGTCGCGGTGGTCATAGTGGGAGGGGTGCTGGTCGGGCTCCGCTCCATCCCCGACGTGCAGCGATACATGAAGATGCGGAACATGTAGTTCTCCAGTTCATCAACCAGATGACAGCCCGCATCCTGGTCGCCGGAATCGGCAACATCTTCCTCGGAGACGACGGCTTCGGACCCGAGGTGATGCGCCATGTCGTCGGGCAAGCTCTTGGTGCCGATGTGCATCCGGTGGATTATGGAATCAGGGGTATGCACCTCGCCTACGACCTGCTCGAGGAGTGGCGTGCACTTGTTCTCGTCGATGCGCTGCCCAATCGCGGGGCACCCGGAACACTTCACGTTTTCGAGGCTGATCACCAAACCCTCTCTCCCACTGCGGGTCTCGAAGCGCACAGCATGGACCCTGCTGCCGTGTTCGCCACGCTCAGCGCGCTGGGCGGCACTGCGCCCCAGACGATCGTCGTCGGATGCGAAGTCGAGAACATCGAGGAGGGCATGGGTCTGTCGGAGCCGGTAACCGCGGCGGTACCTGCGGCCGTCGCGGCGATCAACGACGTGCTTGTCGACCTGGCCGCCCGCACGACGGCATCTGCGGAGGGCTGACTCGTGTGTCTGGGAATTCCAGGGCAGGTCGTCGGGATGCTGGAGGGCTACGGCGATCAGCTGGCCCTGGTCAATGTCGCGGGCGAGAACCGCAAGGTGAACATCGGGATGCTGCCCGAAGAGACATTCGACGCGGGCGACTGGGTGATCATCCACATGGGGTTCGTCGTCGAGAAGACCGACAAGGCGGGCGCCGACGCGGCGATGGCCGGCCTGGAGATGATGGGCAGAGGCTCCGACCCCAGCCAGGATCCTCAGGCTTTTCCATGACCGGCAGGCGCAGGCTGCGTGTCTGCGTGCGCGGCGTCGTCCAGGGCGTGGGATTCCGGCCGTTCGTCTACGCGTGCGCGGCGGCACTCGGCCTGTCCGGATCCGTGCGCAATGACAGCTCCGGTGCCGTCATCGAGGTGGAGGGCGAGGCCGGCCAAATCGACGACTTCCTCACCCGCCTGCGCGACCGACCGCCGCCGCTGGCCGTCATCGAAGCGATCGAGACTCGAGACATCGCGGTTGTCGGCGGCACCGGTTTCACCATCGCGGACACGTCGCGATCGGCCGGGGGCAGAACGCTGGCCTCCCCCGACGTCGCCACTTGTGCCGAATGCGCCGCCGAACAGCGTGATCCGACCAACCGGCGTCACCGGCACGCATTCGTCAACTGCACCAATTGCGGCCCGCGGTTCACCATCATCGCTTCGCTGCCCTACGACCGAGCGTCGACAACCATGGCGCCCTTCACGATGTGCCAAGACTGTGCCATCGAATACAACGACCCCGCCGATCGGCGATTCCACGCCCAACCCGTGTGCTGTCCGCGTTGCGGGCCCACACTGCGCTACCGAGACAGCGACGGCCAGTCGACCGAATCCGAGGATGCGCTGCGGCAGGCACGGCGAGTGCTGAGCGACGGCGGCATCGTCGCGGTCAAGGGCATCGGCGGATACCACCTCGCCTGCGATGCCGCCAACGATCGTGCGGTGGCAGAGCTGCGCACGCGAAAGCGGCGCGGCGACAAACCGTTCGCCGTGATGGTGGCCGACCTGGCGACTGCGCACACCATCGCCGAGATCGACGACGGGTCCGCGCGCCTGCTGTCCGGTGCACAGCGGCCGATCGTGCTGATGCCACGCCGGGACGGCGCCGCGGTGGCGGATGCGGTGGCCCCGCATAACCCAGACCTCGGCGTCATGCTCGCCTACACCCCACTGCACGCGCTGCTCTTCGGGTTACCCGGCGACGAGCCCGGCCCCACGGCACTCGTGATGACATCGGGCAACCTCGGCGGAGAGCCGATCTGCTTCGCTGACGACGATGCGCTGGAACGGCTTTCGCGGCTGGCCGATGGTTGGCTGATGCACGACCGGGCGATCCTGGTCCCGTGCGACGACTCCGTCATCAGAGTAGTTGGCGGCGACGTACTACCGATCCGGCGCTCGCGTGGTTACGCGCCGTTGCCGATCGCGCTTCCGGTGCCGGTACCCCCTACGTTGGCCGTCGGCGCCGACCTCAAGAGCACCATGGCGGTCGCGGACGGAAAGTATGCGTGGTTGAGCCAGCACATCGGTGACATGGACGACCTGGCCACACTGTCCGCGTTCGACTCGGCCCAGCGGCACTTGCAGGAACTGACCGCGGTCGCCCCGCAGGTGCTTGTCGCGGACGCACATCCGATGTACCGGTCCACAGCGTGGGCGAACCGCAACGCCAAAGGCCGACCAGTCCGAACGGTCCAGCACCACCACGCGCACATCGCCGCGGTCATGGCCGAACACGGTCTTGACGGTACTGCGGAGGTCCTCGGTTTCGCCTTCGACGGTACGGGTTACGGCACCGACGGCGCCGTCTGGGGTGGCGAGGTGATGCTCGCCAACTACAAGGGCTTCCAACGGCTGGCGCAACTGAAGTACGTGCCGCTGGCAGGTGGCGACGTCAGCGTGCTGCGCCCGTACCGCATGGCGCTGGCACATCTCTGGGCGGCCGGAATCGCGTGGGATCCCGACCTTCCCCCCGTGGCCGCGTGTCCCAACGACGAACGAACAGCTCTGGCGCACCAGCTCGAAACCGGCTTCGGCTGTGCGCCGACGTCCAGCATGGGCCGACTTTTCGACGCGGTTTCGGCTCTTGCCGGCGTGCGACAGGTGGTGGCCTACGAAGCGCAGGCGGCGATCGAGTTGGAGGGCCTGTCCCGTGGCGTCGACTGCGACTCACACGTTTACACGTTCGGTACTGACCGGTCGGCCGAGACTGCGCTGATCGACCCTGGCCCGGTGCTCGACGCCGTGGTTAGCGATCGACGTGCCGGTGCAGCGGCAGGCCTGATCGGTGCTCGGTTCCATCGGGCGGTCGCCGACCTGATCGTCGAGGAGGCCAGTCAGGAGAGTGGCACGTCGCAGACGGTCGCTTTGTCAGGCGGGGTCTTCCAGAATGCCCTGCTCCTCGAACTGACGTTGACGGGATTGCATGCCAGAGGAATCCACGTGATCACACATCGGTGTGTGCCCCCCAACGACGGTGGAATCGCATTGGGCCAGCTGCTGGTGGGTAACTGCGGATGACTGACATCACGACGGGTCAAGAGTTGTTCGGCCGGTACGCCTACCCGCCGAATGAGCTCGGCTATTGTGGGCCGACGGATGGCGGAGGCACATCCGGACTTGCTTCACACGCAAAGGAATTCGACGGTGCATGGCCTTATCTGACGGCGATCGCCGATGCCGTCGGTGCCTCCGATCCGCTTGATGAGGACGTGGTCAACAGCTACTGGGTCGGCGGCCCGTCGCTGTACAAGGTCGATCCTGCGGCGCTACTCGAACGGCTGCGGGCGGCGTTCAAGGGCCAGGTCTCCGGTCTGCTCGATGCGGTTCCCCCCACCGCGGAGGTACTGGCACACCACAGCTTTCACGTCTTCGTCGTCTATCCCTGGGTGCGATTCCTGCGCCGGGACGCGGCTACCGCGTTGCGCGTCATGCAGGATTGCCGGATCCGCTGGGGAACCGTCGAATCGGTCACGGGTGAACACGCGGTGATCTCGTCGTCCCCGCTGCAACTCGACGACGACCGGCTCATCCTCGGCGAATCGCAGACCGAGACCGTCCAATGGAAGAAGGGCGACCTGTCGCTGGCACCCGCACCGACACCCGGGACCACCGTCTCCGCGCACTGGGACTGGGTGTGCGGAACCCTCAACGAGACCGAGAGTTCCGCTCTTGCAGCCGCAACTCAGGCCACGCTAGATCTGGTCAATGCCTGCTCCGAAAGCGTTTCCGTTACGGCGGGATCGGAGCACACTGGTGGTTTGACGGGAGATCGCTCATGACGACCACGACGCAACCGGGTGGGTCGTACATCGACGCCGAACTGTCCGCTGATCTGGCAGCCGCCGCGTTGGCCGTGGCCCGCCGATTCCACGACGGTGCCACGCTGTGGGTCATCTCACCGCAGTGGGAGCCGCACGCCCACCATGTCGCCGTCGAGTTCGTGCACCCCGTGATCATGGGCAAGCGGGCGCTACCGTCCGTTGCCCTGATCGAACCGGATCCCGTGGCGCAGGCGAGGGTGGCGAGCCAGCCAGGCGATCTGCTGATCGCCGTCGCGTCCGCCGACGAACCCGCGGTGCTCGACGCGATGCGCCGGGCGCAGGCATGGGGGGTACTGACGCTGTGGATCGGTTCCGGTCCGCGGCCGCAGCCGGGCGCGGCGAACCACATTCTCTGGATCGACTCCGACGACCCGATGGTGCCGGCCACCGGAACATTCGTGCTGCTTTACCACCTGCTGTGGGAGCTGACCCACGTCTGCTTCGAACATTCCGGTCTGCTCAAACCCGACGCCGACGAGTGCACCGACGAAGTGTGTGTGACGTGCAGCGACGAAGGCCGACTCGGCGAGGTGCTGGTCGAACCGGCCGACGCCACCAGTTCTGCGCTGGTCCGCACGGCGGCCGGCGAGGAGTGGGTGGACGTCACGATGCTCGGTGACGTCGCACCCAACGACCTCGTGCTGGTGCACGCGGGAGCGGCGATCACCCGCCTGGATGACATCGGTAAGGGGGTGAGCCGATGAACGAGTCCGAAAACACCGGCTTCCTGTATCCGTTCATCGAGTCCGAGGAGACCGACGCCACCGGCCTGCTCGACGATCTGGCGGCCTCGGCACGGGGTAAGGCCGCCGAGAGCGCCCGCCTGCAGGGCGAGTCGCTGGCCGAGTACCGCGACGCCCTGACCGCCGCGGGAACCGAGATGGCCGAGCGATTCCGCCGTGGCGGACGGCTGTACACATTCGGCAACGGCGGCAGCTCCACCGACGCCGCGACGCTGGCGTCCCTGTTCAGCCGGCCGGCCCGCGGCCGTCCGGTCGCAGCGTGGTCGCTGGCCGCCGACAACGCGGTCGTGACAGCGCTCGGCAACGATGTCGGATTCGAACTGATCTTCAAGCGCCAGATCATCGCCCACGCCCGCGACCGCGACATCGCGATAGCGTTGTCGACGTCGGGCAACTCGGAGGATCTGATGACGGCGATCACCGAGGCCAAGCAGCGGGGCCTGCTGACCATCGGGTTCTCCGGTCACGACGGCGGCAGGATGGCGGCCGCCGACGACCTCGACTTCTGCTTCACCGTGCACAGCCAAAGCATTCATCGCATCCAGGAAAGCCACGCCATGCTCGGCTATCAACTGTGGTCAGTAGCGCAGGAGCACATGGCCCGTCCACGTAACGGAGCGCACGCCCTATGACCAAAGCAATGTCCGCCGCTGAGCGCGAAGACCGTGTGCTGGAACGCATCGACAAGTTCCGGCAGCGACGGCCACGTCTTCTCGATGACGTGGTGACACTCGCGCACGGCGCCGGCGGCAAGTCATCGGCGGCGCTCGTGGACGCCGTGTTCGTCGAGGCGTTCCGCAACGACGAACTCGAACAACTCGGGGACGCAGCAGCACTGAGGACACCGTCCGGTGACCGGCTGGCGTTTTCCACCGACTCGTATGTCGTTTCGCCGCGGCGCTTTCCGGGCGGATCCATCGGCCACGTCGCGGTGCACGGCACCATCAACGACCTCGCGGTGTCGGGCGCGCGTCCACAGTGGCTGTCGGCGGCGTTCGTGATCGAAGAAGGTTTCCCGATCGCCGAACTCCGCGAGATCGTCGCCGACATGAGCGAAGCCGCGGCCAAAGCCGGCGTGCAGATCGTCACCGGCGATACGAAGGTCGTCGGCAAGGGCGCCGCCGACGGTGTCTACATCTCCACCGCTGGGGTGGGCGTGATCCCCGAGGGCAGGCACCTCGGCCGCGACCTGGTTCGACCGGGCGACAAGGTGGTGCTGTCAGGAACGATCGGCGAGCACGGGATGGCCGTCATGCTTGCCCGCGGCGACCTGGCCATCGACGCCGACATCGCCTCCGACACCGCACCGGTGCACGAACTGGTGGAGATCCTGCTCGAGGCCGCTCCGTCGACGCGGTGGATGCGCGACGCGACCCGCGGCGGCGTCGGCACGGTGGCCAACGAACTCGTCAAGGACTCCCCGTTCGCGCTGATCCTCGACGAGGCAACCCTTCCGATCCAGCCGCAGGTCCTCGGTGCGTGCGACATGTTGGGCATCGACCCGTTGTACGTCGCCAACGAGGGCAAGTTCGTGGCGATCGTCGCTGCCCAGGAAGCTGAGGCGGCCGTCACCGCCTTGCATGCGCATCCACAGGGCGCAGATGCCGTGGTCGTTGGCGAGATAGTGCCCGAACCACACGGAATCGTCGCGTTGCGAACATCTTTCGGCGGCAGTCGGATCGTCGACATGCTCGTCGGTGACCCACTACCGCGGATCTGCTGAAAGGAGATTGACGATGTGTCTGGGAATACCCGGCCAGGTGGTCGACATCGTCGATGCCGAACAGTCTCTGGCCAAAGTCGACGTCAACGGTGTGCGCAGGAATATCAGCGTGCGACTGCTTGCCGACGACAACCTGCAGGTTGGTGACTGGGTGCTGGTGCACGTCGGTTTCGCGATGGCCAAGATCGACGAGCGCGAGGCCGCAACGACGCTGGACCAGGTGCAGAAGATGGGCGCCGACTACATCAACGAGATCGAAGCATTCAACTCGTCCGAAATCGCGTGAGATAGAAGAGGTTGCGAGCATGAAGTTCGTCGACGAATTCCGGGACCCGGCCGCAGCGCGTGCCTTGGTCAAATCGATCACCCAGCTCGCGACCGGCGACCATTTCAAGTTCATGGAGGTGTGTGGTGGTCACACGCACACCATTTACCGCCACGGCATCGAACATCTCCTGCCGGAGACCGTGGAACTGGTGCACGGACCGGGGTGCCCGGTCTGCGTCATCCCGATGGGCCGCGTCGACGATGCGATGTGGTTGGCCGAGCAGCCGGGCGTCATCTTCACGACGTTCGGCGACATGATGCGGGTGCCCGGTTCCAAGGGCAACCTCATCGAGGCGAAGGCACGCGGCGCAGATGTGCGATTCGTGTACTCCCCCCTCGATGCGCTCAAGGTCGCGGTCGACAACCCCGACCGCCACGTCGTCTTCTTTGCAGTCGGCTTCGAAACGACGGCACCGTCCACCGCGGTGACGCTGGTCCGTGCGCGCGCACTCGGGGTGAAGAACTTCAGCGTCTTCTGCAACCACGTCACCATCGTTCCGCCGATCAAGGCGATCCTGGAATCACCCGACCTGCGGCTGTCGGGGTTCCTCGGGCCCGGCCATGTGTCCACAGTGGTGGGGATACGGCCATACCGGTTCGTTCCAGAGATGTACGGAAAGCCAATGGTGGTCGCTGGTTTCGAACCCCTGGACATCCTGGCCTCGGTGCACATGCTGTTGCAGCAGATCCGCGAGGGACGCTGTGAGGTGGAGAATCAGTACACCCGGATTGTCCGGCCAGAGGGTAATACCCAGGCGCTGAAGTTGATGTCCGAGACGTTTGAACTGCGGCCGCACTTCGAATGGCGTGGGCTGGGTTTCATATCGCAGAGCGCGCTGAAGGTTCACCACGACTACGCCGAATTCGACGCGGAGTGCAAGTTCGAGATGCCTGGCGTGCGGGTGGCCGACCCAAAGGCGTGCCAGTGCGGCGAGGTACTCAAGGGTGTAATCAAACCGTGGGAGTGCAAGGTGTTCGGCACCGCCTGCACGCCGGAGACGCCGATCGGTACGTGCATGGTGTCCCCCGAGGGCGCCTGCGCGGCGTACTACAACTTCGGCAGGCTGCACCGCGAGACAGCGCAGCTACTGGGCCAGCGCGGCTGAGCTCACCACTGGTCGCGCGGGACGTCGAAATCCGCGCACAGCGCACGCCAGACATCGCGTGGATCCACGCCGTCCTCGATGGCTTGCACGGCGGTACGCCCGTCGAGATCGGTCAGCACGTGGTCGACGAGCATCGACGTGGCCCGCACCTTTCCGAACTGCTCCTCGACGAGATCGTTGAATTCCGTCAACCGCACGCGCCCAACCTACGCCTTCGACCCGACAGCTTCATGGCACACCCGTACCGGATCTTCGACGCCGGCGAGGGTCTCTCCGGCCCGCCGCGCCGCCTCCCGATAGCTGGGTGACGACAACACCTTGCGCACCGCCTGCGCCAACGACTCCGCCGTCAACGGACGCACGAGCTCCGCACTACCCTGCCGGACAACGCGATTGGCCATCTCCCACTGGTCACCGCCGCCCGGCACGGTCACCAGTGGGACGCCGGCCAGCAGAGTTTTGGACACGACGCCGTGCCCACCCCCGCACACCATCACGTCGGCGTGCGCCAGTAGTTCGTCCTGGCGCCCCAGTCCAACGACCGCCCACGGTGGCACCGGTGCGTCGGGTCCGCTCAGCCGTGACACCACGACCCGCGATCCGTCCGGCAGCGCCTCCCCCGGCGTCAGCGTCTCCAACGCCACCTCGTCCAGACCGCGGGCGCCCGTCGCCGCCGTGGACGGCGCCACGAGCACCACCGGGCCGCTACCTGGCGGAATCTCCAGCCGCGACGACGTGGGCTCGAAGTGCAGCGGGCCGACCACCACGGCATCGGCAGGCCAGTCGGGCCGCGGCACCTCCAGTGCGGGCAGCGTGGCGATCAGGCGTCGCCGCGGACCGGGATCGGTTGCGGGCAAACCGATCGCGGTGCGCGCGGCCGCCCTCTGACGCAGTCCTTGACGAAACGACCGGGCGGACAGCCCGCGCATCACCGCGTCACGCAACCGGCCGCGCACGCCGACGCCCGCCGCCAGCCCGCTGCCCACCGGCGGCAGCCCTTTCGACGGCCGGTACAGCGGATGGGGGTTCAGTTCGACCCAGGGCAGCGCCAGCAGTTCGGCGGCGAATCCGCCCGCTGCGGTGATCACATCCGAAACCACCAGGTCAGGGGCCAACCGCGCCAGCGCAGGCACGTTGAGCTCTGCCATCCGCGCAGCACGTTGATTGATCTTTGCTCCGGCATCGGCGTCGTCGTCGTCCTCGGTCACGTCCAGACCGAGGAGTTCGACGGCGTCGACACCGACGTCCCTCGCCGTAGCCAGCCACTCTGAGCCGGTAAACAGCGTCGGTGAATCCCCGTTGGCCAGAAAACGAAGACACAGCGCAATGGCTGGAAAAGCGTGCCCGGGATCGGGTCCGGCAACGACCGCGACGCGCATTGGGCCTACCATGCCACAGCGCCACGCCATAGGGTGAGGACCATGACCGACCAGGCTTCCGGACTGAAATCCGACGTCGACAACGTCCGTGCGGTGGAGACCTTTCTCTACGCACTGCAGGACGAGGACTTCGACACCGCCGACCGTCAGCTGGCAGACCACATCGAGTGGCAGAACGTCGGGTTTCCCACGATCCGCGGCCGCGAACGCATCATCGGCCTGATGAGACGCGGCGAGGGCCGCATGGGCTTCGAGGTGAAGATTCATCGCATCGCCGCCGAGGGCAACGCCGTGCTGACCGAGCGCACCGACGCGGTGGTGTTCGGGCCGCTTCGCGTGCAGTTCTGGGTCTGCGGGGTCTTCGAGGTACACGCCGGCCGAATCACCTTGTGGCGGGACTACTTCGACAAGTTCGACGTCGTCAAGGCGACCGTCCGCGGCATCGCGGCGACGGTGTTCCCCTCGCTGCGCGCGACGATGTAGCGTGCCGCGCGCGGTGCGGCGGTCAGGAGGCACCTGTTCCTCGTGGTCAGCGGCCGTCCTACCCATCAACGAGGCTTGCTAGCATCAAGTTCAGATGAGCACCGAAACCGCCCGCACCCGGCCGAACATTCTCGAATACATCGGTTACTGCTACGGCCGACGCCTGCCCGATTCGATGCGCGACTGGGTCCGCCACGACCTGGCGGGCAAGGGCGCGACGGTCCGCATGATGGTCCGCGTGTTCATTCCGGCGTTGGTGGTGCTCGCCCCGTTCTGGTTGATCCCCACGACGCTGGACGTGCACCTGTCGATGACGCTGCCGATCCTGATCCCGTTCGTGTTCTTCTCGCACGCGCTCAACAAGGTCTGGCGCCGCCACATGCTCGGCAAGCACGGCCTGGACCCGAACCTGGTCGACGAACTCTCCCGCGAGAAGAACGCGCACATCCACGACGCGTATATCGAGCGCTACGGCCCACGGTCGGGACCGTCCAGCTCACACGACGTCTAGCGGACCGATGCGTGAGGCGCCTTCTCCGCGCGGTCGCGCCATCCCCTCCCAGAACAGAAAGCGCGAACAGAAGCGCCGACGGCGACCCATCCGCGAGGTCGATGGCAACGAATCTCCGGTGTGGCCATGAGTAACGACGTGCACGGCGGTGTCCTGGTGCTACCGGGCGGCAGACCCAGGGACGCGTCGGCTTCGCGAACGTGGCAGCTGGCCAATCAGCGGATGATCTGGCTGGCCCATTCTCTTCAGCGCAGCCTGGGGAGTTCGGTGAAGGTGCAACGCGTGCAGTACCGGAAACGCGGCTGGAACAGTCCTGCGCGCGATGCGCTTCGCGACGCGGAATCCGCGCTTGCGGCGATGTGGCGTGATGCCGACCGCGTGGTGTTGGTCGGCCACTCGATGGGCGCCCGCGTCGCGGCACATCTGTCGGCAACCAGCGATGTCGTCGGTCTCGTCGCGCTCGCACCGTGGTGGCCCCACGACGATGCCGATCTCATACCGACCAGCTGCCGGCTTCTGACCCTGCATGGCACTGCAGACCGCTGGACCGATCCGCAGGCGTCGCTGAGGCAGACACGCTGGGCTCGTGATCGTGGTGTCGATGCGCAATGGGTGGGACTGACGAACGCCGGTCACTATCTGCTCCACGACTGTCCACGGTGGCACCGGTTGACTTCGGAATTCGTCGCAGAGCAGTTGAGTGTGAGCAGGACCGCTGGTTGAGCCGAAGCGGTCGCTCGATGACGCCCGCTAGGCGCGGCGCAGATGCCCGAGTTCGTCGAAAGCCTGCGCCCAACCGACCAGGCGATCGGTCGCGTTGGAGAGCTCATTGCGGTAGCGCTGCTGCGTCATCGGTGAGCTCGACATCGACCCGGTGTTGGCTGCCGATACCAATTGCGCAGCCGCGGTGACCATTTCGTTGTACTGACGGCTGCCTTGAACCAGCTGCGTGGTGAACGCTTCGATGGTGGGGGCCAAGTGCGCCCGCGACTGGGGTGCGGACGTGATCGCCCGTTCCATCGACACGACCTCATTGGCGGTGGCGGTCATGGTGGCAGCGGTCTGGTTGGCTGCAACAGTCAGCTCGCGGAGTTCGTCGGCGGGCAGCATCCGGCCCCGCTCCATGACACCTAACAGCGAGAACAGGCCGCGTTCGGAGGCGGCCAAGGCGGCCATCGGTTGGCGTGCGGCCGATCCCCATGGCGGAAGGCGACGAGCGGACCGTGATCGCTGCGGCGGCAACGGTTCACCCCGCAACCAGCGGTAGCGCAGGAACGACAACGTGGCCAGAAAGGCGGCGCCGACAGCGATGGGGGCCGGAATGAACAGCGCCCAGAACGGGGTGTCCCACGAGGCCAGCAGGCCGGTCACGCCGATCCAGATCACGGTCGAGACCGTGAAAAAGAGGCCGAGGCGCAGCGCCCAGCGCCGTTTGCGCAACAACTTGGCACGCGGATCGGCTGCGGCATTGAGCCTTTCGGCCAACGCATCGGACCACTCAGCCGCAGTGTCCACGCCCCGCTGCGCCAATGAGCGCCACGCCTCTGGTCTACCTGCTCGCGAATTCACTGCCGATCCTAGGAGAAGTTACTGCGACAGCGGATTTTCCGGAGTCGCTTGCTGATTGGTCGCGGGAGTGGCAGGCGCGGTGGCCGCACTTCCGCCGGAGGGCAACTGCTCACCGCGCATGGAGGCGCGGATCTGCTCAAGCCGGGAGTGTCCGGCCATCTCGACGCTGGCCGACTGCACCTCCATCATCCGGCCCTGCACCGAGTTCTGAGCCAGCTCGGCGGAGCCGATCGCGTTGGCGTAGCGCCGTTCGATCTTGTCGCGCACCTCGTCGAGGCTCGGCGTGTTGCCCGGCGCGGCGAGCTCGCTCATCGACCGCAGCGAGGCGCTGACCTGCTCCTGCATCTTGGCCTGCTCGAGCTGACTGAGCAGCTTGGTGCGTTCGGCGATCTTCTGCTGCAGCATCATCGCGTTCTGCTCGACGGCCTTCTTGGCCTGTCCGGCGGCCTGCAACGCCTGATCGTGCAGGCCCTTGAGGTCCTCGACGCTCTGCTCGGAGGTCACCAACTGCGCGGCGAACGCCTCCGCGGCATTGGTGTACTCGGTGGCCTTGGCGGCATCGCCAGCGGCGGTCGCCTGGTCGGCCAGGGTGAGCGCCTGACGGACGTTGACCTGCAGCTTCTCGATGTCGGCCAGCTGGCGGTTCAGCCGCATCTCCAGCTGGCGCTGGTTGCCGATGACCTGGGCCGCCTGCTGCGTCAGCCCCTGGTGCTGCCGCTGCGCCTCTTCGATGGCCTGCTGAATCTGCACCTTCGGGTCGGCGTATTCGTCGACCTTCGAGCTGAACAGCGCCATCAGATAGCGCCACGCCTTGGTGAACGGATTGGCCATGGGTTCGCTCCGCCTTCGTGTCTGTGGTTGTCTCGGCCCGTCGGCAACCGACTTACCGTGCTGCCTAATCTATCGGGTCGGCGCGCATCACCACACCCAGAACCGGCTCAGGCCACCGCCATCGACACGACCTGCGGGATGACGACCTTGGTCGCGGCATCAATATTGGTCGCGCCTGCCTTTTCGCGCTGGAATTCGGCGTGCTCGGCAAGGGCCATGTCGTCTCCGGCATCGGAGAGCACCCGCGACAGGGGTACGTCCAGCGCGCTGCAGATGGCGTTGAGCAACTCGCTCGAGGCCTCCTTGCGTCCGCGCTCCACCTCCGAGAGGTAGCCGAGGCTGACCCGGGCGGAATCCGACACCTCGCGCAGGGTGCGGCCCTGTTCGGTGCGGGCACGGCGCAGGACGTCGCCGATCACTTCACGCAGCAATGCCGTCATCGTGCTCTCCTTCACCAAACCGAGTCGCCGAGCGTCGTAATAGGGCAACGCTGTGGGCTTCCGGGTGGTTCCCCGATCGGGCGGATCGGTGGGATTGGACCAGAAACCGCAGGTGGGACCGCCGGCGTCGTCAGTGGGCGGTCGGTCGTGCGCGCGAATCCCGCACCGCCGACACGACGTAGTCCACGCCTGTGACCACCGTCAACACCACGGCCGCCCACATCACGACCCAGGCGCCGGTCAGCCAGGGGCCGGACAACGGCATCACGAACAGGCCGATCGCCACGGCCTGTACGAGTGTCTTCAGCTTGCCGCCGCGACTGGCCGGAATGACGCCGTGGCGCAGCACCGCGAAACGCAGGACTGTGATGCCGATCTCGCGCACCATGATCACCACCGTCACCCACCAGGGCAGCTCGCCGAGAATCGACAGGCCTATCAAGGCGGCGCCGATGAGGGCTTTGTCGGCGATCGGATCGATCAACGTCCCGAATTCGGTGACCATTCCGTAGCTGCGCGCCAGCGCACCGTCGAACCGGTCCGTGATCACCGCGACGGCGAACACGATGAATGCGGCTATCCGCCAGAATGTTTCGTGGCCATCGCCGACGAACAGCACGACCAGGAACACCGGCACCAACGCCAGGCGCACACCGGTGAGCACATTCGCGATGTTCGCCACCCGGGCACGCGGCACCACTGGATCAGTCGTGGATTCGCCCGGCACCGCAACAGAATATCCGTTGCTCAGACCGATACTCTCCACGTGTGAGCGCAGATCCCGAACGGGTCGCCCTACGGCGGGCCAGAACCTCGGATGTGCCCGCGATGAAGACTCTGGTGGATATCTATTCCGGCAAGATCCTCCTGGAGAAGAACCTGGTGACGCTCTACGAGGCGGTCCAGGAGTTCTGGGTCGCCGAAATCGACGACGAACTGATCGGTTGCGGCGCCCTGCATGTGCTGTGGTCTGACCTCGGCGAAGTGCGAACCGTGGCGGTACACCCGAAGGTCAGGGGCCAAGGCGTCGGACACGCGATCGTCGACCGGTTGCTCGACGTGGCCAGAGAACTACACCTGGAACGAATCTTCGTGCTCACCTTCGAAGTCGAGTTCTTCAGCCGTCACGGCTTCCAGGAGATCGACGGCACCCCTGTGACCGCAGAGGTCTACGAAGAGATGTGCCGCTCGTACGACACGGGTGTGGCGGAGTTCCTCGATCTGTCCTACGTGAAACCCAACATCCTGGGCAACACCCGAATGTTGTTGACGCTTTAGCGATTTGTATGCGTTCGGGAGCGCTCAGCGCAACAAAACGCACACAAATCGCTACTCAGCGTCGTCCCCGCCGACGTCGCCGTCACCGCGAATCAACATCAGCGTCCCCGCCAACTCGTCGGGCTTGACCAGCACCTCACGGGCCTTGGATCCCTCGCTCGGACCCACGATGTTGCGGGTCTCCATCAGGTCCATCAACCTGCCGGCCTTGGCGAAGCCGACCCGCAGCTTGCGCTGCAACATCGATGTCGAGCCGAATTGGCTCGACACCACGAGCTCGACGGCCTGCAGGAAGACGTCCATATCGTCGCCGATGTCCGGGTCGACGTCGGTGCGCTCGCTGGTGGTCTTCGCCGCTGTGACGCCCTCGGTGTACTCCGGTTCGGCCTGGTCCGTGCAGGCGCTGACGACGGCGTGGATCTCCTCGTCGCTGACGAAGGCGCCCTGCAACCGGATCGCTTTGTTGGTGCCCATCGGTATGAACAGGGCGTCGCCCATGCCGATCAGCTTCTCGGCGCCCTGCTGATCGAGGATGACCCGGCTGTCGGTCAGCGACGAGGTGGCAAATGCCAGCCTGGATGGGACGTTGGTCTTGATCAGGCCCGTGACGACGTCCACCGACGGCCGCTGGGTGGCCAGCACGAGGTGGATACCGGCGGCGCGAGCCTTCTGGGTGATCCGCACGATGGCATCTTCGACATCGCGTGGCGCGGTCATCATCAGGTCGGCGAGCTCGTCGACGATCGCCACGATGTACGGGTAGGGGCGGTACTCGCGCTGGCTGCCCAGCGGCGCGGTGATCACCCCCGAGCGCACCTTCTTGTTGAAGTCGTCGATGTGGCGCACGCGGCTTGCCTGCATGTCCTGGTAGCGCTGCTCCATCTCTTCGACCAACCAGGCCAGCGCGGCCGCCGCCTTCTTCGGCTGGGTGACGATCGGGGTGATCAGGTGCGGAATGCCTTCGTAGGGTGTCAGTTCCACCATCTTCGGGTCGATCAAGATCATCCTGACCTCTTCCGGGGTGGCCCGCGCCAGCAGCGAAATCAGCATCGAGTTGACGAAGCTGGACTTGCCCGATCCGGTCGAACCCGCGACCAGCAAGTGAGGCATCTTCGCGAGGTTGCACGAGATGTATTCGCCCTCAATGTCTTTGCCCAGGGCGATCACCAGCGGATGGTGGTCGCCGCGTGTCGACGGGTCGGTGAGAACGTCGGCCAGCCGCACCATCTCCCGGTCGACGTTGGGCACCTCGATGCCGACGGCGGACTTACCGGGAATCGGCGCGAGCATCCGCACGCTCTCCGTCGCGACCGCGTACGCGATGTTCTTCTGAAGCGCAGTGATCTTCTCGACCTTGACGCCGGGTCCGAGCTCGACCTCATACCGCGTGACGGTCGGGCCTCGGGTGCACCCGGTCACGGCGGCGTCCACCTTGAACTGCTGAAGCACCTCCGTAATCGATTCCGACATACGGTCGTTGGCCGCAGTGCGCCGCTTCGGCGGGTCGCCCGCGGCAAGCAGTTCCAGTGGCGGCAGCGTGTAAGGACCCTCGACGACGCGGTCCACGACGATCTTCGGCTTGGCCGGCTTCTTCTTCCGGGCGCGCGCCGCCGGCTCCGGAACGGTCGGAGCCTCGTCCACGATCGGGTAGTTCTCCATCGGCGTACCCGTGGGCCACGCCTGGTCCTCATCCTCGCGGTACCCGTCGTCGTAGTAACCGTCGGAGAAATCGTCGGCCTCGGCGGCGACGGCCGGCCTCTGGTCGTCGTAGTACTCGCCGCCGTAGTGATCGCCGCGGAAGGCACGCGCGGAGAACATCGTCCGGACGGTGTCGGGCACCTCGCGGATCGTCGTGCCCGTGACGAGTAGCAGGCCGAACAGCGCGCCGATGAACAGCAGGGGCGCCGCGATCCACACCGTCAGCCCGTCTGACAGCGGACCGCCGAGCGCGAAGCCGATGAAGCCCGCGGCGTGCTGCCGCGCGACGGAACCCGCAGGCGACCCCGCCCACAGATGACACAGCCCGAGCGTGGGCAGCACGATCATCGCCGCGCCGAGGATCAGCCGCGGCCGCGCCTCGGGGTCGGGCTCGGTGCGCATCAGCAGCACGGCGACCGCGGCGAGCGCGATCGGCAACAAGACGACCGAGGAGCCGATGAGCACCCGCAGGAAGGTGTCGATCCATGCCCCGACGGGCCGGGCCGCGCCGAACCAGGAACTCGCGGCGATCACTACGGCGATGCCCAGCAGCACCAGCGCGATGCCGTCACGGCGGTGTCCGGGCTCGAGTTCGCGGGCCCTGCCGACGGAGCGCGCGGTCGAGCCCGCGCCCTTGGCCAGCATCAGCCAGCCCGCGCGCACACCGCGGCCCACGGTGGTGCCTGCTGACGAAATCGGCGAGGGACTCCGACGCGGCGCCGGCTTCCGCCGTGGCGTGGTCCGAGTACCGGCTCGCGAACTGGTCTTTGACCTGCTAGAACGGCTGCCGGATCGAGCGGCGGTCTTACTAGGCATGTCTGTAAGACTAGTCGCAAAGGCCCCAGAAACACCATCAGCCACACGGGTCACAGAAACGTATCAATCGTCGCCCCTCGGTGACGTCATCGCGGCGGTCGTCGTCGGCCCGACCCGGCGTGACGGCCGGGTAGCCGAAATTTAGTTAGTTTCGCTGAGTAGGGTGAGCTCACAATCCGGCCCGCACTCACCGAGGAGTTCACCGCCCATGCCCGTCGTCGTCGTTGCAACCATGACTGCCAAACCCGAGTCGGTCGACACCGTCCGGGATGCTTGTAAAAACGCCATTGAGGCGGTCCACCAGGAACCGGGCTGTGAGCTGTACGCGTTGCACGAGGCCGATGGGACGTTCGTTTTCGTCGAGCAGTGGGCGGACGCGGATGCGTTGACGACACACAGCAAGGCACCCGCGGTCGCGACGCTGTTCGGCACGGTCGGCGAGCACCTCGACGGCGCACCCGACATCAAGATGCTGCAGCCGGTTGTCGCCGGGGATCCCCTCGAAGGGAGCACTGCGTCCCTGATGAGCGCTTGCGCGAAGAAGCGAGGCGCTGATGGCTTCCCTCGCCGGCAAGGTCGCTTTCATCACCGGCGCCGCCCGCGGTCAGGGCCGCGCGGAGGCGGTCAGGCTGGCCTCCGACGGCGCGCACATCATCGCGGTCGACATCTGTGACCAGATCGCGTCGGTGCCCTATCCCCTGGCTACGCCCGACGATCTCGCGCTCACGGTCAAGCTTGTCGAGGACACCGGCGCGCGAATCGTTGCGCAGCAGGCCGACGTTCGCGATCAGGAGGCGTTGAAGAACGCACTGCAGGCCGGACTCGACGAGCTCGGCCGCCTGGACATCGTGGTCGCGAACGCCGGTATCGCGCCGATGCAATCGGGTGCCGACGGCTGGCGTGACGTGATCGACGTCAATCTCACGGGCGTGCACCACACCGTCGAAGCGGCGATCCCGACGCTCATCGAACAGGGCGACGGCGGGGCGATCGTGCTCACCAGTTCGGTGGCGGGCCTGATCGGCGTCGGCAGCGACGACGCGGGCGCCATCGGGTACGTCGCGGCCAAGCACGGTATCGTCGGACTGGTCCGCCTCTACGCCAATCTGCTTGCCCAGCACAGCATTCGGGTGAACTCGGTGCATCCGGCAGGGGTGGACACCCCGATGATCAACAACGAGGCCACCCGTCGATGGTTGGGCAGCATCGCCGACAAGACTCCCCAGGAGATGGGCAACGCATTGCCGGTTCAGGTGCTGCAACCCGAGGACATCGCCAACGCGGTGGCCTGGCTGGTCTCCGATGAAGCGCGCTACATCACCGGCGTGACGTTGCCCGTGGACGCCGGGTCGGTCAACAAGCGCTGATCACGCACAACCCCGCGGCGCAAAACCGCTTTCGGCCCCATGGTGCGCCGCGATCGAGCAATACGAACCGCCCGATCGGGTCGGCTAGATCTCGATGACCGTCGGCACGATCATCGGCTGCCGGCGATAGGTCTCGCCGACCCATTTACCGACCGCACGGCGTACCGCCTGCGCAATACGTGCGACGTCGGTGACCCGTTCCGCGGCAAGGGCTTCCAGTGCTTCCTCGACTTTGCGAGTGGCGGGCTCCAGCGACTTCGGATCCTCCGAGAAGCCCCGCGAATGCAGCTGCGGCGGAGCCGCCAGCTTGCCGGTACCGCTTCGCAGGACGACCGTCATCCCGATGAAACCCGAAGACAGCATGAGCCGTTCGCCGACCACCGTTTCGCCGACATCTCCGGTGATCAGGCCGTCGACGAACATCTTGCCCGTCGGCACAGCGCCGGCGATCGATGCGCGCCCCGCCACCAGATCGACGCTGACTCCATTTTCCGCGAGCACGATGTTCTCCTCGGGCACGCCGGTGCGCGCCGCCAGCGCTGCATTGGCCCGCAACATCCGCCAGGTTCCGTGCACCGGCATCACATTGCGGGGCCGCACACCGTTGTAGAGGAACAGCAATTCGCCGGCGTAGGCGTGCCCGGTAACATGCACGCGGACATGGGCATTGGTGACGACGCGTGCACCGATCTTCGCCAGCGCATCCAAGACGCCGAAGATCGCTTCCTCGTTGCCCGGAATCTGCGACGACGACATGATGATGAGGTCGCCCGACGTCAGCGTGATGCTGCGATGCTCACCACGCGACATCCGCGACAATGCCGCCATCGTCTCGCCCTGGGTTCCCGTGGTCACGAGCACCACGCGCTCGGGAGCCATCATCTCCGCGGCGCCGATGTCGATGATGTCGTCATCGTCGTCGAGCGTCAGGTAACCGAGGTCCTTCGCGATGCCCATGTTGCGGACCATCGACCGTCCGACAAACGAGACCTTGCGGCCGAGCGCGACAGATGCATCGATGATCTGTTGCACACGACCGACATTGGATGCGAAGCACGCCACGATGACACGCCCTTGTGCGCCGCGGATCAGCCGGTGGATGGTCGGTCCGATCTCACTCTCCGAGGGGCCCACGCCGGGAATCTCGGAGTTCGTCGAGTCGCACAGGAACAGGTCCACCCCGGCGTCCCCGAGCCGCGACATACCCGGCAGGTCGGTGGGCTTGCCGTCGGGCGGAGACTGGTCGAGCTTGATGTCACCGGTGTGCAGCACCGTGCCCGCACCGGTGTGGATCGCGATGGCCAGGCAGCCGGGAATCGAGTGGTTGACCGCGAAGTACTCACATTCGAACACACCGTGCGTCGAGCTCTGGCCCTCATCCACCTCCTCGAACACCGGCTTGATGCGGTATTCGCGACACTTCTCCTTCACCAACGCCAGCGTGAACTTCGAGCCGACGACAGGAATGTCAGGGCGAAGCTTGAGCAGGAACGGGATCGCGCCGATGTGGTCTTCGTGCGCATGCGTGAGCACCAGCGCCTCCACATCGTCGAGGCGGTCCTCGATGAGGCGCAGATCCGGAAGGATCAGGTCGACGCCCGGTTCATCGTGAGTCGGGAACAGCACCCCGCAGTCGACAATCAGCAGCCGGCCCAGATGCTCGAAAACGGTCATGTTGCGGCCGATCTCGCTGACACCACCCAGCGCGGTGACCCGCAGACCGCCTTGGGCCAAAGGCCCCGGCGGCGTGAGTTCTTCGTTCACTAGCGCAACACCGTGGCAGCCCGCATATCCGCGGCCAGCGCCTCGATCTGGTCCGGCGTGGCCGGCACCTGCGGCAGCCGGGGGTTACCGACGTCGAAGCCCTGCAGTCTCAGGCCCTCCTTGGCCAGCGTCACACCGCCGAGGCGTGCCTGCGCGCCGCTCAACGGGCCGAGCGTGACGTTGATCTTGCGTGCTGTCGCGACATCACCGGAGTTGAACGCCGACAACATGTCTCGAAGCTGGCTGGCGGCCACATGTCCCCAGACACTGATGAAGCCGACAGCGCCCATCGCCAGCCACGGCAGGTTCAGGGCGTCGTCACCCGAGTAATATGCAAGGCCGGTTTCGGCGATGATCTGGGCACCGCCGTGCAGGTCCCCCTTGGCGTCCTTGACCGCGACGATGTTGGGGTGCTGCGCCAGGGTGCGCATGGTGTCCCATTCGATCGGCACGACGGACCGCGGCGGGATGTCGTACAGGATCACCGGCAGCGGTGTCGCGTCGGCGACGGCGGTGAAATGCGCCGCCAGCCCGGCCTGCGGCGGACGCGAGTAGTACGGCGTCACCACCAGCAGTCCGTGCGCGCCTTCGCCCTCGCATGCCCGGGCGAGCTCGATGCTGTGCGCAGTGTCGTAGGTCCCTGCGCCGGCGATGATGCGTGCACGGTCCCCGACCGCCTCCAGCACCGCCCGCAGTAGCGTCAGCTTTTCGCCGTCCGTCGTCGTCGGCGACTCACCGGTGGTGCCCGAAAGCACCAGGCCGTCGCAGCCTGAGTCCACGAGATGGGTCGCCAGCCGGGCCGCGGCGTCGGTGTCCAGCGAGCCGTCGGGCTTGAACGGCGTCGCCATCGCGGTCAGCACGGTGCCCAACTGGGCCGTCACGTCGAATCCGCTGGTGCTCACGGACAACCAGATTACCCGCTCGGCCTCACGCTTCTGTGGCTAGCGGGCTGGTTGCCACCTCCGTGCCGTCAGCCAGCATGGAGATCTCGAAGTCGGAGAACACCGCAGGGGCGGCGTCGATGAGTTGCCGTAGACACTCGATGGACAGGCGGCGGATCTCCACATCGGCATGCTCGCTGGCCCGCATCGCGACGAAGTGCCGCCACGCGCGGTAGTTGCCGGTCACGACGATGCGGGTCTCCGTAGCGTTCGGCAGCACGGCGCGGGCCGCCTGCCTGGCCTGTTTACGTCGCAGAACGCCCAGCCTTTCGCCGGGCTGATCGCCCATGAATTTTGCCTCGAGCCTGGTGAGCAGCTCGGTGTACGTCGCGCGGCTGGCGTCGGCGGCGGCGGCGAAGATCTCCTGAAGTTCAGGATCGTTCTCCATACCCGGGGGCAGCACAACCTCCGAGTCGTGTTCGGGAACGTACCGCTGCGACAGCTGCGAATAGGAGAAATGGCGGTGCCGGATCAGCTCGTGCGTGCAGGACCGCGAGATACCGGTGATGTAGAACGACACCGACGCGTGCTCGAGCACCGAGAAATGGCCGACATCGATGATGTGCCGCACAAAGGCGGCGTTGGTCGCGGTTCGCGGATTGGGCTTCGACCAGCTCTGATAACACGCCCGCCCGGCGAACTCCACCAGGGCGGGCCCGCCCTCGGCGTCAGTGCTCCACGGCACGTCCGGCGGCGCCAGGAACTCGGTCCTGGCGACCAGTCGTACGCGCAGCGGCGCGGTCTCGGCCACGGCTCACCCTAACGTGGGCGCCTTCTTGCGCTGATGCCCGGCGCTGCGTTTACCGGTGGCCTCGCAAGGGAATGTTGGGATCCTCGCTCGGCGTTAATTCGAGCACCGATCTTGGAGGGAGTGCGGCCAATGCCGACTGATTACGACGCACCTCGTGCCCAGAACACCGACGACACCGGCGATGAATCGCTGGAGGATCTCGCTACCCGCCGGCGCGGGCAGGCCGACGTAGCGGTGCTCGACGTCGACGACGGAGATGCCGGCGATTCGATCGACCTGCCCGACATCGACCTGTCGGGTGAGGAGCTCACCGTTCGAGTAGTGCCGAAGCAGGCCGACGAATTCACCTGCTCCAGTTGCTTCCTGGTGCAACACCACAACCGGCTCGCGCTGCAGGCGGGCGATCGAATGGTGTGCGCCGACTGCGTCTGACACTGACGGGATCGCGAGTGTGGGCTTGTGTCACGCTCTCCGCCCGGAGGCGTGACACAAGCCCACACTCGACGGTCAGAATTGGTGCACACATGGCACGAAGACAGCATTACGATCGGCATCATGACCTCAGCGGGTGATCCCGAACTACGTGTCGCAGCTCTGGAAATCAAGGCCGATGCGACTCGCGAGGCAATCAACGGGCTTGGGGAGAAGGTGGCGGGACACCAACAGGAGACCAGGGAGCAGTTCGCGGAGGTTCACAATGAGTTCACGGCGGTACGTAGCGAGATCTCGGAGCTTCGGCGCGAGACTCGCGCCAACTTCAGATCCGTCGAAGAACACTTCGCCGAGATCCGAGACCTCATCATCAATGGCTGCGGCGGGCGCTGACAGCCGCGCGGGGCGGAATTCGACGCGGCATCAACGCCCGCCAATTAGCCACACGCACCACATCACAAAGAGGAACGCCTCGTAGCCCAAGAGCACTACTCGTCCGGTCTGAACTATCCGGGTCGTCGCGAAACTCTCCTCGCCAGGCTCGTATCGGCGTTGAAGTAGAGCAAACCCGACACCGATAACGGCGATTGCGGGAAACACTTACGACCAAGCGCCCACCCACTACGCGGTTCCTCCGTGGGCATCGTCAATTCCCCGTGGGCGGTATCAGGGTAGATAGTCTGCCAACGCGGCAGCCAGGTCGCCACGCCTGCCGACCGTGACCTTCTCCAACCCCAGCCACGACGCCATCATCTGCAACTCCGGCGCCAGCGCCGCCGCTACCCGTGACGACTGCTCGCCCGGTTCGACGAACGCGCCGACGATGTTCAGCGCACCCTGGGTGCGTTCGGCCTTCAGGTCGACGCGACCGACGAGTCTGCCGTCGAGCAGGAAAGGCCATACGTAGTAACCGAATTGACGTTTCGCGGCGGGCACGTAGATCTCGATGCGATACCTGAAACCGAAGAGCCGCTCCACCCGCGGCCGGAAGAAGATCAGCGGGTCGAACGGACACAGCAGCGCCGTCCCGCGATCACGGCGCGGCACGATCTGGCCCGCGCGCAGATACGCCGGGGCCGTCCAGCCGTCGACCTCGACACGTTCCAGCTCGCCGTCGGCGACGAGCTTGGCGATGGCCGGCTTGACCTGGCCCGCCGCGAGCCGGAAGTAATCACGGATGTCGGCTTCCGTCCCGACGCCGAGCGCACCGGCGGCCCGCAGCGTCAGCTCCCGGACGGCCTCGTCGTCGTCGACCTCACGGGCGACCACCTCGGGCGGCAGCACCCGCTCGGTGAGGTCGTAGTGGCGGGCGAACCCGACGCGGGTCGCCGTCGTCAGCACCCCCGCCGAGAACAGCGCCTCCGTCACCCACTTGGTGTCGCTGCGGTCCCACCACGGCCCCTTCCTGCCGCGTTGTTCCTCACCGACGTGCGCCTCGATCTGGCCGGCCGTCAACGGACCGAGCTTCGCCACAGTGGCGACGATGTCATCAGCCAGCTGCTGACGCTTCTTGACGACCTCGGTGCGCCACCGCCCGTGTGTGTACTCGCGCATGCGCCACCGCAGCAGCGGCCAGTCGTCGACGGCCATCAGCGCGGCCTCGTGCGCCCAGTACTCGACGAGCAGCCGCGGCGACCGCGCACTGTGAGCCCAGGCTGCGCGGTCCAGCACGTCGCGGTCATAGCTCCCGAGTCGGCTGAACACCGGCGCGTAGTGCGCCCGCACCGCGACCGACACCGAATCCAGTTGCAGCACTTGGATCCGCGTGATGAGCCGCCGCAGGTGGGCGCGGGTGAGCGCCCCGCTCGGTTTCGGTTCAGCGAAGCCCTGCGCCGTGACGGCGATCCGGCGGGCCTGCGTCGCGGTCAGCGTGCTCACGGGCGGACGTAGCTGAAGAACCGGTAGCGCAGCCCCGAGGCGCTGGTCAACCACTCCCCTTCGGTGCCTATCCAGGATTCATCCAGCATGGGCGCGACCGCGTCGCCGTCGTCGCGGGGCAGATCGATCTCCACCTCGGTGACCTCGCATCGCGTCGCGATCGGCAGCGCGAGCGCATAGATCTGCTCACCGCCGATCACCCACGTGATGGCGTCGGTGAGGGCGTCTTGAAGCAGGGGAACCACGTGCGCACCGTCGGCCATGTAGTCAGCTTGCCGGGTCAGTACGACATTTTTCCGGCCGGGCAGCGGCCGCACCTTCGCCGGCAGCGACTCCCAGGTGAGCCGCCCCATCACCACGGTGCGCCCCATGGTGAGCTCCTTGAACCTGGCCTGGTCCTCGGGCAGCCGCCACGGGATGCCGCCGGCACGGCCGATCACACCGGATGTCGACTGGGCCCAGATCAGCCCAACCGTCGTCATACCGCCACGGGCGCCTTGATCGCCGGGTGCGGATCGTAGTTCTTGATGACGATGTCGTCGTAGGTGTAGTCGAAGATCGAATCACGTGGCGCCAGAACAAGTTCCGGATATGGTCGCGGCTGCCGGCTCAGCTGCTCGGTGACCTGTTCGACGTGGTTGTCGTAGATATGGCAGTCACCGCCGGTCCAGATGAACTCGCCCACGTCGAGTCCGGCCTGCGCCGCCATCATGTGGGTGAGCAACGCATAGCTGGCGATGTTGAACGGCACGCCGAGGAACAGGTCGGCGCTGCGCTGATACAGCTGGCAGGACAACCGCCCGTCGGCGACGTAGAACTGGAAGAACGCATGGCACGGCGGCAATGCCATCTGCGGGATCTCGCCGACGTTCCAGGCCGAGACGATGTTGCGCCGCGAGTCCGGATCCGACTTGAGCAACTCCACAGCCGCGCTGATCTGGTCGATGTGCTCCCCCGACGGTGTCGGCCAGGATCGCCACTGCACTCCGTACACCGGGCCTAAATCCCCTGTGTCAGAGGCCCATTCGTCCCAGATCGTCACGCCATGCTCCTGCAGCCAGCGCACGTTGGAGTCACCGCGCAGGAACCAGAGCAGCTCGAAGACGATCGACTTGGTGTGCACCTTCTTGGTGGTGATGAGCGGGAATCCGGCCGTCAGGTCGTATCGCAACTGATGGCCGAACAGGCTGCGGGTGCCGGTGCCCGTACGGTCCGCTTTCGGGGTCCCGTGCTCCAGTACCAGGCGGAGTAGATCCTCATATGGCGTGACGACCGGCACTCGGTCAGCTTACGTCCAGAGGCCAGGAGTAGAACGGATGCCATGCCGAGCATCTCCGCGACCGTCACGACTCCCGACGGCACCTGCCCCGTCACCGTGCACACTCCCAACGGCACCGGCCCGTGGTCGGCCGTGGTCATGTGGGTGGACGCCGGCGGGGTGCGGGACACCTTTCAGGAGATGGCCGCCAGGCTGGCCGGGTTCGGCCACGTCGTGCTGCTGCCGGACGTGTATTACCGGCACGGCGACTGGAAGCCGTTCGACATGTCGACGGCCTTCACCGACGCCGACGAACGTAAGCGGTTGATGGGCATGGTCGGCAGCTTGACGCCCGACCACCTCACCATCGACGCGGGCGCCTACTTCGACTTCCTGGCGCAGCGGCCGGAGGTCAAGGGCGACAAGTTCGGCGTCTGCGGCTACTGCATGGGCGGACGAGCCTCGGTGATCGTCGCCGGGCGCCAGCCGGATCGGGTCGCGGCAGCGGGTTCCTTCCATGGGGGCGGTCTGGTCACCGACGATGCGTCCAGTCCGCACCTGCTCGCCGACCAGATGAAGGCGACGGTGTACGTGGCAGGCGCCGAGAACGACGGCGGTTTCACCACCGAGCAGGCCGAAACTCTTGACAAGGCCCTGACCGCCGCCGGTGTCACGCATACGGTCGAGTTCTACCCGGCGGCCCACGGGTTCGCGGTGCCCGATAACCCGCCGTATGACGAGGCTGCCGCCGAACGCCACTGGATCGCGCTGCAGAACCTGTTCGAGTCCGCACTGCCCTGACCTGCACCCCGAACGGCGCCACCGTGGGGCGGTACGCGACCATTAGCGAATGGCCGACCAGGAAACCTCTGCCCAGACGAACCCCGGAGACGTCGGATCGCGTATCGACCCGGTACTCGCCCGCAGTTGGCTGTTGGTCAACGGTGCGCAGTACGACCGTTTCGCGCCGGCGACATCGTCGCGTGCCGACATCGTCGTGCTCGACATCGAGGACGCGGTCGCCCCGAAGGACAAGCTGGCCGCACGCGACAACGTGATCCGGTGGCTGGGCGACGGCAACACCGACTGGGTCCGCGTCAACGGGTTCGGCACGCAATGGTGGGCCGACGACCTCGACGCCCTCGGCAAGACGTCGATCGGCGGGGTGATGCTGGCGATGGTGGAGTCCGTCGACCACGTGACCGAAACCGCCAAGCGCCTGCCGAACGTGCCGATCGTGGCGCTGGTGGAGACGGCGCGCGGCCTGGAGCGCATCACCGAGATCGCCGCCACCAAAGGCACCTTCCGGTTGGCCTTCGGCATCGGCGACTTCCGCCGCGACACCGGCTTCGGAGACAACCCCACGACCCTGGCCTATGCGCGTTCGCGGTTCACGATCGCCGCCAAGGCGGCGCATCTGCCCAGCGCGATCGACGGGCCGACCGTCGGCTCCAGCGCCCTGAAGCTGAGTGAGGCGACCGCGGTTTCCGCCGAGTTCGGCATGACCGGAAAGATCTGCCTGACACCCGACCAGTGCCCGACGGTGAACGAAGGGCTGTCACCGTCCCCGGACGAAATCAGGTTGGGCCAAGGAGTTTTTCACGGAGTTCGAACGCGACGGCGGCGAGATTCGCAACGGCTCGGATCTGCCACGAATCGCCAGGGCGAACAAGATCCTCGACCTGGCCCGCGCCTACGGCATCGAGGTGTCGGAGTTCGATGACGTCGACGACCCGGCGCACATCCCCGCGCCGTCGGACACGTACCACTACTGAGGTTCGGGGTCGTTTCTGTGTAGGTAGCTGCTTATGGCACGCGCAATACCTCGGCCCGCGTAGATGGCGACGATCACGGACAAGATGATCATCGCGATGAACATCACCAGCCAGTTGGACCGGCTGTGGGGGACGTTCCACCAGACGATCGTGAAGAGGATCGCACAGAGGAACACCACGATGTCGCGCCAATTGCCGCTGTAGGACACTGCGGCCTCACGCACGGCCCGGCTCTTCTCGGTCGCCTTGACCAGGTCAATGATGCGGTCGTCGATGCTCGCCTTGAGCCGGGCCTTCAGCTCGGGCTGATCGTCCGGGATCCGGTCGAGCAGGTCCATGTCCTTGGCGATCATGGCGCGCACGTCCGGGCCCTTGAAACCGCCGGCGGCGGCGCCCACCAACGCCCCACCGGCGATCGGCGCTGCGCCTAAAGCGAGTTCGGCGATACCCGGCATGCGTCATTCCTCCATCAGCGTCGCGGTCGATTGCACGCTACAGGGGATGCGGGTGCTGGTGCAGCGCTACTTCGCCGCAGTCGGAGACCTGCGGCCGCTCACTCCATTAGCTGAGCGGCGACTGCGTGACGCCGTTCTCCGCACCCTCGGTGCCTTCGTTGCCGTGGAGGAACAAGCCGAAGGGCCGCCCACGCGTGGCGTCGAGGCACGGGTAGTAGTAGACGTCGAACGCGTGTTCATGTGCCAGCGGCCAATATCGGGCGAGACGCGGTGAAGCTGCCCGCGTCGCAGATCGCCAGGAAGGTGCGGAGGAGGACCGGCTCGAGCGGGCCCACCAGATTCTGGCGGAAGTTCGCACGTAAACGCGCTTGAAGCATCCTCTGCGGGCAGTCTTGCTATGACGGGATGAAACCCGCCACAGTCACGCCTGAGCAGAACGAGGGGAGATATGGCCTATCTGATCGGTGTGGATGGCGGGACGGAGAGCATCCGGGCGTTCGTCTTCGATCTGGAGGGACGGCCGAAGGGCTCACACGCCAGCGCCTACCAGACGCATTTCCCGGAGCCGAGCTGGGCCGAGCAGAACCCCGAGGATTGGTGGCGCTGCATGGGCGAAGCGGTGCGTGGCGCGGTAAACGCCGCCGGCATCCGGGTCAAGGACGTGCTCGCGCTCTGCGTCGATACCACCTGCTGTTCGGTGGTGGCGGCGGACCCGGATGGAAAGCCGCTGCGCCCCGCGATGATCTGGATGGATGTGCGCTCGGCGGCCGAAGCCGCCGATGTCGCCGCCAGCGGCGATCCAGCTTTGCGCATCAACAGCGACGGTCGCGGCCCGGTGTCCGCCGAGTGGATGATCCCGAAATCGCTGTGGATGAAGCGCAACCAGCCGGAACTGTTCGAGCGCGCGGCGCATATCTGCGAATACCAGGACTACATCAACTGGCGCCTGACCGGGCGTTGGGTGGCGTCGCTCAACAACATGTCGGTGCGCTGGCACTACCAGAGCCGCGACGGCGGCCTGCCGCTGTCGCTGCTCGACAAGCTGGACCTCGCAGACCTCGAGCAGAAGTGGCCGCCGGCGATCATCCGACCCGGCGACGTCATTGATCAACTCACCAGGGACGCTGCCGATCATCTCGGCCTCACGCCCGACATTCCGGTGGTGCAAGGCGGCGCGGATGCGTTCATCGGCGTGATCGGTCTAGGTGTGACAGAGCCTGGCGAGATGGCGCTGATCACCGGCTCTTCGCACCTCCATCTCGGCATCACGGCAAACCCGGTTCACGGGCCAGGCATCTGGGGCACCTATATGGATGCGGTCTATCCCGACAAGCCGGTGATCGAAGGCGGTCAGACCTCGACCGGCTCTATCATCGCCTGGTTCAAGCGCCACTTCGCGGCCAACACTACCTTTGACGCGCTGAACGAGGAGGCCGCGAAGATCGAGCCGGGCAGCGAAGGACTGTTGGTGCTGGACCATTTTCAGGGCAACCGCACGCCATATACCGATGCCCTGTCGCGCGGCGCCATCACGGGCCTGACACTCAAGCACACGCCGGCGCACCTATATCGCGCGATCATCGAAGGCATCTGCCTCGGCACAAAACTCATCGTGCAGAATTTCGGCGCCACATTCACGCCCAAGCGGATCGTAGTCGCGGGCGGCACCACCAAATCGCCGCTCTGGCTGCAGATCCATGCCGACACGATCGGCGGGCCTCTGGACCTGACGGAAGTGACGGATGCACCCGCCCTCGGCTGCGCGATCTTGGCCGCGCATGGCGCCGGCCGCTTTGCCAGCATCGAAGAAGGCGCCAGGACCATGGTGCGCATCGCGCACACCGTCGAGCCGAACGATGCTAATGCCAAGCGCTACGACTCGTTCTGTCCGCAGTACCGCGAGCTCTATGCCGCGTTGAAGAAGGTCCGTGAAACGACATGAGTGGCGACAACGAACTCCCCTGGCGCCGCCCGACGGGAGGTCAAGGGACTCACCCTTCCATCAGCTGCGCGGCGATGGTCGCGCCAAGGTTCCAGCACGCCTCGACGTCGGCCTTGGTCGGCTTGCCCATCACCACAACGTATTCCGCGGCTTTCACCCAGCCCAGTCCCGTCGTGATGGCGGTGACGCCGTTCTCGGCCCCCTCGGTGCCTTCGTTGCCGTGGAGGTACAAGCCGAAGGGTCGCCCACGCGTGGCGTCGAGGCACGGGTAGTAGCAGACGT
>CAVTSZ010000042.1:0-23644 GCA_963737385.1 uncultured Actinomycetota bacterium | reverse complement strand
TCGGCCGTGACGACATGGAACTGGTGGGCGTCTACGCCCACGGCGAGGACAAGGTGGGAGTCGACGCCGCAGAACTGGCAGGCTGGCCCGACCCCACCGGCGTGACTGCCACCAACGACATCGACGCGCTCATCGCCCTGGGGCCCGACGCGTGCTGCTACAACCCGTTGTGGCCCAACATCGATGAGCTGGTACGGCTACTCGAGGCGGGTGTCAACGTCTGCTCGAGCGCCGCGTGGATCACGGGCGGGAAGCAGTCGCCCGAGGATACTCGAACGCATCCGGAAGGCCTGCGAGAAGGGCAATTCCACCATTTTCGGCAGCGGGGCTCATCCCGGGATGACGAACATGGTGGGGATGGTGCTCAGCGGTGCCTGCGAGAGGGTCGAGGAGATCCGCATCACCGAATCGGTGGACTGCTCGACCTACGAGTCGGCGGGAACCCAGACGGCGATGGGCTTTTCGCAGGATCCCGACACCCCCGGGCTGGCCGAGAATGTGCGCCGCGAAAGCGAGGTATTCGCCGAATCCGCCGCGATGATGGCGCACGCCATCGGCGCCGAACTCGACAGGATGACGTTCGACGTGACGTTCACGACCGCCACCGGCGACAGCGATCTGGGCTTCATGCAGATCCCCGAGGGCACCGTCGCCGGCGTCCTGGGTTATCACCGCGGCTGGGTGGGCGACAAGAACGTCGTGAGCGTCGGATTCAACTGGATCATGGGAAGTCACGTCACCCCGCCCAAGCCACTGGAACACGGTCACGTCATCCAGGTGTTCGGCCTGCCCAACATGCGCACGGTGCTGCACTGCCTGCCGCCCAAGGACTGGACCGAGCCCGGGTTCATGGGTCTCGGCATGATCTACACCGCGCTGCCGGTGACCAATGCCGTGCCCGCCGTCGTCGCCGCGGAACCGGGCATCGTCACGCTGGCCGATCTGCCGCCGATCACTGGCCGCGTGGCGCTCTAGTTCAGAAGTGTGCGGCGAGTCTGGCCTTGCCCGGCCCGTCGAGATCTTCCAGTGCTGCAGGGCGGCCGGCCATGGCCATCAACAACGCCTCGCCGGTACCACGGACGTCGTCACCCTTGCCAATGACCAGTCCAGGTCGGTGGCCACCAGACGGACGCCGCGGGCGCGCCATCTGCTTGGTCGGCGTCACGGCTTCCTGCCCTCGGCGTCGAAGACCACTACCCCGATGGCACCGGCGCCGAGATGGATCGACAGCACCGGGCCCATGTCGGCCACGGTGAGCGATTCGATCTGCGGCAGGCGTGTGGTCAGTGCGGCGCCCAATTCGTCGGCGCCGTCGTGGTTGTCGACGTGGTGCACGGCGATGGTGGCGCTGCGCTCACCGACGATCTCCGCGACTCGGTCGACCATGGCCGTGTGCGCCTTGGTGATCGTGCGGATCCGCTGGTCCAGCACCAACCGGCCATCCACGTCCAGACACAGCAGCGGCTTCAGCGACAGCGCCGTGCCCAGCCATGACGCAGCGGCGCCGATCCGTCCGCTGCGCCGCAGGTTGTCCAGCCGGTGGACGACGATGAAGGCATGCGTGCGCGGCACCGCCGAGCGTGCCGCGGTTTCAACGGTATCCAGATCCGCTCCCGCCGAGGCTGCCTCCGACGCAGCGCGCGCAATGAAACCCACACCCATGGCGGCTGATCGTGAATTCACGACGCGGACCGACGGGCCGAACTCGCGGGCGGCCTGCACCGCATTACTGAACGTGCTCGACAACGCGGCCGAGATGTGCACTGCGACAACGCCGTCACCGCCGCTGTCGGCAAGCGCCTGCTGGTATGTCTCGATCAGCGCTGCCGGCGCCGCTCCTGACGTCGTCGCGCGCGGGCGGGTGTGAACGTCGTAGGGCACATCGTCCACTCCGTCACGCAGATCGACGCCGTCGACGAGCACGTGCAGCGGCACCTGGCGAATGTTCCACTGCTTCAGCTCGTCTGAGTGCATGCGGCACGACGAGTCTGTCACCACTGTTACGGGCATGACACGCCGGCCTCGGCGAGCGCCTTGAGCATCAGGTCGGCCACCGCCTGATGTGCTTCGAAATTCCAGTGGATACCGTCGGGATTGCCGCGGCCGCTCATCACCTCTTCGCCAACGGCGGCCATGAGGTCGACCAACGGAATATCGTGCTGCTCGGCCCATTCGGTGATGGCCTTCACCGTGCCGTCGCGCCCGTGGTGCGCCTTTCCGTAGGTCTGCGCAATGTGCACCGACGGCAAGGACGCCACGAACGGGATTCCCGGCCGATTGAAGTCAATTGCACCGCGGGTCATCTCGAGATATTCGGCCGACAGGTGCGGCGGTAACGCGGCGCGGGACACCGGTGAAAGTCGCGGCTGCAGCCACCCGTACCCGTCGCGCGCCCAGCGTCGAAGCCACGACGGACGGACATACCGAATGAGTTCGCGCAGCGCCGTGGGCAACGGCGACGGCAGGGAGTCCATGCCGCCCGTCGCGAAGATCACCGCGCCTGCTCGTGGCAGCGCCGCCCACGCCCGCGGATCCTGAATCGCCGCCCACCAGATGTCGCGACAGGTCCAGCCGATCCGCCCGATGAGCTCGACGTCCCAACCCAGTTGGGCGGAAACGATATTGGGCCAGATCCGCGGATCATCGGCCGGCAGCCCGCCCGTGGGTCCGTAGTAGGACAACGAGTCGCAGAACACCAGCAATGTGGGCTTGGTCGGCGAATCAGAGGACATCGTTGGCAACCTGCGCCGAGGCGTTCCACACGTCCAGCCGCCAGCGGATGTCCTCGGCGGCGGCGTCTGTTTCGCTATGCCCGGACAGCTGTACCCAGCTGCAGTTGCCCATCCCGCCCAGGATCGGCCAGTTGTCGACCGGCAATCCCAGCAGCGCCGCGGTCAACGCGGCGATCAGTCCACCGTGTGCGACCAGCACGACGGGACGCTCCGGTTCGTCGACCGCCCACTCGGTCTGCGCCGCGATCAGTTCGGCCACCAGCGGCATGCTGCGCGCGGCGACGTCCACCCGGCTCTCGCCCCCGTGCGGCGCCCAGCGGGCGTTGTCTCGCCATGCCAACCGCGCACCCGGCGCCACGGCGTCGACCTCGAGGTGCGTCTTCCCCTGCCAGTCGCCGAGATGTGTCTCCCGCAACCGGGTGTCGACCACCACCGGCATTCCGGAGCGCTCTCCAAGACACACGGCGGTGTCCAGCGCCCGCCGCAGGTCCGATGACACGATGACCAACGGTTGCCGCTTGGCCAGCACCTCGGCCGCAGCGACGGCCTGGTCCCGGCCGAGGTCGGTCAGATCGGTGTCCAGCTGCCCCTGCATGCGACTGCCTGCGTTGTATTCGGTCTGGCCGTGGCGCAGCATGACCAGGCGGCGGACCCTCACGAGTCGGAATCCGTCGCTCTTCGCGCAAGCGGCTCATCGGAATCCGTCGCTCTTCGCGCAAGCGGCTCATCGGCCGTCCAGATCCGACCGCGACGACCGGGCAGTCGCGCCACAGCCGATCCAGCGCATAGAAGTTGCGCTCCTCTTGATGCTGGATGTGCACCACGATGTCGACGAAGTCGAGCAACGTCCATCGCCCCTCGCGGGCGCCCTCCCGGCGGGCCGGCTTGTACCCGGCGACGCGCATCTTCTCCTCGACCTCGTCGACGATCGCATTGACCTGTCGCTCGTTGGACGCCGACGCGATGACGAAGCAGTCCGTGATGACCAGCTGCCCGGACACGTCGATCACCACGACCTCTTCGGCGAGCTTGGATGCCGCCGCCCGCGCGGCCACCGTGGCCATGTCGATCGCCTCGTCGGACGCGCTCATCGCGTGGGCTCCTCACTGGCCAACGAGTGGGCCTCGTACAGATGGCGTTTCGTCACGTACTGGACGACACCGTCGGGCACCAGGTACCAGACGGGCCTGTTCTCCTCGGCGCGCTTGCGGCAGTCGGTCGACGAGATCGCCAGCGCAGGCACCTCCACGAGACTGAGTGCCTCGGCGGGCAGTTCGGCCATGGCCGCCTCGATGTGCTTGCCGTCCAGTTCGTAACCGGGTCGGCTGACACCGACGAACTTGGCGATGGCGAACATTTCCTCCCAGTTCTGCCAGGACAGAATCGACGCCAGCGCGTCGGCTCCGGTGATGAAGTACAGGTCGGCGTCGGGGTTGAGCGCACGCAGATCCCGCAAGGTGTCCTTGGTGTAGGTGGGCCCGCCCCGATCGATGTCGACGCGGCTGACGGAGAACCTGGGGTTGGACGCGGTGGCGATCACCGTCATCAGATAGCGGTCCTCGGCGGCGGTGACAGGGCGCTGGCGCTTCTGCCATGGCTGGCCGGTCGGGACGAACACCACCTCGTCGAGTTCGAAGAGATCGGCGACCTCGCTGGCCGCGACCAGGTGACCGTTGTGAATGGGATCGAACGTCCCACCCATCACGCCCACTTTGCGTCGAGAAACCACGATTAGCCAGCTTACTTCCCGCGCCGAGTGTGGGCTTGTGCCACGGTTTCGGCCGGAAAAGTGTGCGGGTAACCCACGTTCGCGCCGAGCTCAGACCGGCAGCAGTGCATCGATCACCGAGGCCAGCTGCTTGGCCGACCGGCATTCGTGCATGGTGATGACGTCCTGATACCGCGGCACGGCCGAGTCGCCACTGCCCCACAGGTGCCTGGGCTCGGGGTTGAGCCAGTGCGCGTGCCTGCTGGAGTTGACCATGTGGGCCAGCAGATCGGTCTCGGGATTGCGGTAGTTGTTGCGCCCGTCGCCGAGCACCAGCAGCGAGCTGCGCGGTGAGAGGACGTTGGGCCAGTTGTTCATGAAGGACACGAAGGCATGGCCGTAGTCGGAGTGGCCGTCGCGGGTGTACACCCCCGCCTCCCGGGTGATGCGCTGTACGGCGACGGCCAGGTCGGAGTCGGGCCCGAAGAGTTCGGTCACCTCGTCAGTGGTGTCGATGAAGGCGAAGACTCGAACGCGGGAGAACTGCTGACGCAGCGCGTGCACCAACAACAGGGTGAAGTGGCTGAAGCCTGCCACCGAGCCCGACACGTCGCACAGCACCACCAGCTCGGGCCGGGCGGGGTGCGGCTTCTTGAGCACCAAGTCGATGGGCACACCGCCGGTGGACATCGACTTGCGCAGGGTCTTGCGCAGGTCGATCTCGCCGCTCCGCGATCGCCGTCGCCGGGCGGCCAGTCTGGTCGCCAACGTGCGCGCCAACGGCACCACCACCCGACGCATCTGACGCAGCTGTTCGCCTGAGGCGCGCAGGAACTCGACGTTCTCGGCCAGCTGCGGCACACCGTACATCTGCACGTGGTCGCGGCCGAGCTGTTCGGCGGTGCGGCGCTTGGTCTCCGCCTCCACCATTTTGCGAAGCTGTGTGATGCGTTGGGCGGCAAGTGCTTTAGCGATTTGCTCCTGCGTCGGCGTCGGTTCGTCGCCATACGGGGCGAGCAGCCCGGCCAGCAGTCGGCCCTCGAGGTCGTCGAGATTCATCGACTTGAGTGCCTGATACGACGAATACGACGGGCCGCGGCTGGAGTTGTAGCGGCCGTATGCCTCGACGATCTGGGCGATCATCGCCGCCAGTCGTTCGTCGAGGTTCGCGAGGTCTTCGTTGTCGGCGAGCAGGTCGAGCAGCGCCGCGCGCATCGCCTCGACATCCTCGGGCGGCAGTCCCTGCGGTCGGTCCTCGGAGTCGTCGTCGTCGAGAATGACCGTCTTCGCGCCGAGCGCCGCGGGGAACCACAGATCGAACATCGCGTCGTAGGTCTCGCGGTGATCCGGGCGTCGCAGCACCGCGCAGGCGATGCCCTCCCGCAGCACCTCCCGGTTCCCGAGGCCGAGCACCGACATCACCCGGCCCGCGTCGACCGTTTCCGATGGGCCTACCGAAATCCCCTGTCCGCGTAGTGCTTCGACGAACCCGACGAGGTGGCCGGGTATGCCGTGCGGCGCCAACGGTTGCGGCGGGCGGGTTCGGCGCAGTGCCATCAGTTCAGCCTTAACTCTCCGGCGGCCTTGACCTGATCGGACTGGTGCTTGAGCACCACACCGAGAGTCGCGGCGATGGTGGCGTCGCTGATGGTGTCCAGACCGAGCGCCAGTAGCGTGCGCGCCCAGTCGATGGTCTCGGCCACGGACGGCAGCTTCTTGAGTTGCATAGCGCGCAGCACGCCGATGATCCGCACCAGCTCCTCGGCAAGGTGCTCGGGCAACTCGGGGACGCGCGACAGCAGGATGCGGCGTTCGAGGTCGGGATCGGGAAAGTCGATGTGCAGGAACAGGCACCGACGCTTGAGCGCCTCGGACAGCTCGCGGGTGGCGTTGGAGGTCAGCACGACGAACGGCTTGCGCTCGGCAGTGATGGTGCCCAGTTCCGGCACCGTCACCGCGAAGTCGGACAGCACCTCCAACAGCAGACCCTCGATCTCGATGTCCGCCTTGTCGGTCTCGTCGATCAGCAGGACCGTGGGCTCGGTGCGGCGGATCGCGGTCAGCAACGGGCGGGCCAGCAGGAATTCCTCACTGAACACATCGGTCTTGGTCTGGTCCCAGTCGCCGTGGCCGGCCTGGATGCGCAGGATCTGCTTGGCGTGGTTCCACTCGTACAGGGCGCGGGCCTCGTCGACGCCTTCGTAGCACTGCAGGCGTACGAGACCCGAGCCCGTCGCCTGCGCGACCGCACGCGCGAGTTCGGTCTTGCCGACGCCCGCGGGCCCCTCGACCAGCAACGGCTTGCCGAGCCGGTCTGCGAGGAACACCGCTGTGGCGGTAGCGGTGTCGGGCAGGTAGCCGGTCTCCGACAACCGTCGGGCGACATCGTCGATGTCGGCGAACAACGGTGCCGGGCGTGCGGGGACGCTCACTCGTTATCTCCTGTGTTAAGCCGGACGGGTGTGGCCGTCGCCCCACACGATCCACTTGGTCGACGTCAGTTCTGGCAGGCCCATCGGGCCCCTCGCGTGCAGTTTCTGGGTCGAGATGCCGATTTCGGCGCCGAACCCGAACTGCTCGCCGTCGGTGAACGCGGTGGATGCGTTCACCATCACCGCCGCCGCGTCCACCCGTTCGGTGAACCGTTGTGCAGCAGCAAGATCGGTCGTCACGATGGCTTCGGTGTGTCCGGTGCCGTATTCGTTGACGTGGGCGATCGCGGCGTCGAGATCGTCGACCACCGCCACCGCGATGTCCATCGACAGGAACTCGGCACGCAATTCGTCCTCGGACGGGTTCTCGTGCACCGTGACGCCCGCCTCCTGGAGGGCCTGCCTCAGCCGGGGCAGGGCACTGTCGGCGATCGCGGCGTCGATCAGCAGCGACTCGGCCGCATTGCACACGCTCGGCCGCCGGGTCTTGGCGTTGAGCAGAATGCGTTCGGCGACGTCGAGATCGGCCGACTCATGGACGTAGACATGGCAATTGCCGACACCGGTCTCGATGGTGGGCACCATCGCGTCGCGCACGACCGCGTCGATCAGGCCCGCTCCCCCGCGCGGGATCACCACGTCGACGAGACCGCGAGCCTGGATCAGATGCGTGACACTGGCGCGGTCCTCGCTGGGCAGCAGCTGCACCGCGTCGCACTCGAGCAATTCGGTGGCCAGCGCCGCACGCAGCGCGGTCACCAGCGCGGCGTTGGAGCGAGCCGCCGACGAACTGCCTCTCAGCAGGACGGCGTTGCCCGACTTCAGCGTCAACCCGAACGCGTCGACGGTGACATTCGGCCTGCCCTCGTAAACGATTCCGACCACGCCGAGCGGGACCCGCTGTTGGCGCAGCTGCAGCCCATTGGGCAGCGTGCGCCCACGCAGCACCTCGCCGACAGGGTCGGGCAGGCCCGCGACCTGGCGCAACCCGTCGGCGATGCCGTCGATACGGTTCGGGTTCAGCGCGAGCCTGTCGAGCATGGCGTCGGGTGTGCCGGCCTGGCCGCGCTGCGTCCAGATCCTGCTCGTTGGCGGCAAGAATCTCGTGGGTGTGCATGAGCACGTGGTCGGCGGCGGTGCGCAGCGCGCGGTTCTTGGTGTCGGTGCTCAGCGTGGCCAGTGCGCGGGCCGCGACGCGGGCCCGGCGGGCGGCGTCGTGGACCTGCTGGCGCAGGTCGGGGAGAGAGGGCGCCTGCAGACTCATCAACCCAGCGTATCGAACGTGTCTCTGCGCGTTCGACGCGTGTCAGGTAGCGAGGCTGGACTAGCGTTGATGGTTATGGTGGCGCGGGTCTGCGTAGTGGGCAGTGTCAACGCCGATCTCATCTTCACCGTGGACGCTCTGCCTCGCCCCGGCCAAACCGTTCTGGCGTCCTCGCTGTCGTCGTCGCCGGGCGGCAAGGGCGGCAACCAGGCGGTGGCCGCCGCCCGGGCGGGCGCATCGGTGCAGCTCGTCGCCGCGCTGGGCAGCGACTCGGCCGCCGAGCAGTTGCGCGCACATCTGCAGCGCCAACGACGTCGGGCTGGACGGCGTCGTCACCCTGCCCGGGCCCAGCGGCACGGCGGCCATCATGGTCGACTCCGCGGCAGAGAACAACATCGTGGTCGCGCCGGGCGCCAACGCGCATGTGAGTGTGAACTCCGCCGACGTCCGCGCCGTCATCGCCGACAGCGACGTGGTGCTGCTCGCAACTTGAGATCCCGATCGCCACCGCCATCGCCGCGGCGCGAGTCGCACGGGCCGCAGGCTCGGTCGTCATCGTCAACGCGTCGCCCGCGGGCGCGCAGCCCGCACGAGCTGCTGGCCCTGTCCGAACTCGCTGACGTCGTCGTGGTCAACGAGGCCGAGGCACGCGAATGGCACTGGCCCGTACCGCATCTGGTGATCACTCGCGGCCCGCGCGGTGTCAGCTACCTCGGCGATGACGAGCGGTTCGACGTGCCTGCGCCCGCGGTGGAGGCGTCGACACCACGGGTGCGGGCGACGTGTTCGCCGGCGTGCTCGCCGCCGGATGGCGCAGACGGCCATGAGGATCGCGCTGCGCCGTGCGTGCGCGGCCGGCGCGCTGTCGACACTGGTGCCCGGGGCCGGCGATTGCGCACCGTATGCCGAGGCCATCGACGATGCAGTGTCCAACCGAAAGGCGACGAGGGACATTTATGACTAACTACCGGGGCGACCTCGACCAACGGCACACCGCGTCCACCCGACGGAGACTGGCTCGGCACCCCGTACCTGCGGTTCACCCGGGAAGGACCGTTCGGCGTCTGCACCCTGGACCGGCCCGAGGCGCGCAACGCGATGACGCCCGCGATGTACTTCGGCATCCGGTACGCGGTCCGACACGTCGACGCCGACCCCGATCTCGCGGGTCTGCTGATCACCGGCACCGGCGACGTGTTCGCGCCCGGCGGTGACATGGGCGGCGGCGACGGCAGCGACAACTGGCTGACCTTCGGCTCGGCGCTGGGAATGGACGTGACGCCGTTCGAGACGCTGCGCCAGTCGGTCAAGCCGGTGGTATCGGCGGTCAACGGGTTGTGTCAGGGCGGCGGCCTGCAGATCGCGTTGTGCAGCGACATGGCCGTGGTGAGTGACCGGGCGACGTTCCGGGTGCCCGAACTGCTCCGCGGCATCGCCGACACCTACTACAGCCAAATGCTGGCGCGCCTGATCGGCCCGGTCCGCACTCGCGACCTGATGTTCACCGGGCGCACGCTGACCGCACACGAGGCCCAGGAGTGGGGCATGGTCGCACGGGTCGTGCCGCATGCGGAGTTGCTCGACGCGGCGCACGAGGTGCTGGGTCAGTGCTGCCGGACCGCTCCGGCGGCCAGAAGCCTGGTGAAGTCCAGCCTCGACAACTACCTGGGCCTGTTCGACCGCATCGGCATGCAGGCCAGCTACTCCTCACCCGAGGCGTTCGAGGGCTTTCGTGCGTTCAAGGAGCGACGCTCGCCGGAGTGGGTGCACCAGGACCTCCGGATCGACGGTCGCCTCTGAGTGATTTCGGCGTGCCTCAGTAGCGCTCACCGCGACCCAGCACGCCGAAGTCGCCATCCAGATAGTTCAGCCTTTTATGAATACAGAATCTGATGTACTGTCTGCGTCATGCAGACGGTCATTCACAGCGACGCGCTCTCGCGGTTCGGATACGCCCTGTCCGACCCGACCCGCGCCGAGATCCTGTTGACGCTGCGCGACGGACCGGGCTATCCCTCCGACCTGGCCGACAAGATCGGGGTGTCCCGCCAGATCCTGTCCAATCACCTCGCATGCCTGCGCGGCTGCGGTTTGGTGGTCGCCCAGGCAGAGGGTCGGCGCAGCCGGTATGAACTGGCCGACGAGCGGATCGCGCACGCCCTCGACGACCTGGTCGGGCTGGTGCTCGACGTCGACCCGGCGTGCTGCCCCGCCGCGGAAACCGAGGACTGCTGCTGATGACGACGCAGTCGGTGGCACGGCGCGCACTCCTCGCCCGCCGCATTCGCCTGCTGGTGACCGCGACAATCGCCTACAACGTGGTCGAGGCGGTGGTCGCTTTGGCCGAGGGCACCAGGGTGTCGTCGTCGGCGCTGATCGGCTTCGGACTCGACTCGGTCGTTGAGATCTCGTCGGCGGCCGCTGTCGCGTGGCAGTTCTCGGCCAAGGATCCCGAGACCAGGGAGAAGGCGGCCCTGCGCTTCATCGCGTTCTCGTTCTTCGCGCTCGCCGCCTACGTCACCGTCGACGCAGTGCGTGCGCTGGCCGGGGCCGGTGAAGCGCACCCGTCGACCGTCGGCATCGTGCTGGCTACGTTCAGTCTCGCGATCATGCCGGTGCTGTCGTTGGCCCAACGCCGCGCGGGCCGAGAACTCGGCTCAGTGTCGGCCGTCGCCGACTCGAAACAGACGCTGTTGTGCACCTACCTGTCCGCGATCCTGCTTGCGGGCCTGGTGCTCAACAGCACGCTGGGCTGGTCGTGGGCCGATCCGGTCGCCGCGCTCGGCATCGCCGCGATCGCAGTCCGAGAAGGTGTCAACGCCTGGCGCGGAGATCCGTGCTGCTCATGAACTTTCAGGAAGGAGCCGGCATGCCCGTCATCGCGCTCGTGCTTTTCGCCGTGTTCGCCGCTCTCGGATTCGGTTGGCGCAGTTGGAAACAGCACCGTCGCACCGGCTCCACCGGGTTTCACGGCATCACCGGTCGCCCGGGTTCGATCGAGTGGTCGGCCGGCGTCGGATTCGTCGTGGCGATGGGGGTGGCGGTTTTCGCGCCGATCCTGCAGCTGCTCGGCATCGTGGCGCCGCTCGGCGTCTTGCACGCACTGTGGATCCAGGCCGCAGGCGCCGCGATCGCGGTGCTCGGTATCGCCGCGACGGTCTACGCCCAGCTCGACATGGGTGACTCATGGCGGATCGGTGTCGATCCGAGCGAGACCACGACGCTGGTCCGCAGCGGTGTCTTCGGTTGGGTGCGCAACCCGATATTCACCGCGATGATGACTTTCGGCCTTGGAATCGCTCTGTTGACACCCAACCTCGTGGCCATCGCCGGATTCGTGCTCCTCATCGTCACGATCGAGCTCCAGGTTCGCTCCGTGGAGGAGCCTTACCTGCTGGACAAGCACGGTGACGCATATCGCGACTATCTGGCCGGGGTCGGCCGCTTCGTTCCCGGAGTCGGACGCGTTTAGGCGCTGGGTCCGCGTCAGTCCTCGGGAATTTCGCGTTCGATCTCGTCGAGCCAGATGCGCGCCGACATATCCGACGGCGCCCGCCAGTCGCCGCGGGGTGACAACGATCCGCCGTGCGACACCTTCGGCCCGTTGGGCATCGCCGACCGCTTAAACTGCGCGAACGAGTAGTACCGTTGCGCGAAGATTTGCAGCCAGTGGCGAATCTCCTTGAGCGAGTATGTCGGCCGCTTGTTCTCGGGGAAGCCCGCTGGCCAGTCTCCGTGGTCGGGGTCGCTCCATGCGTGCCATGCCAGGAAGGCGACCTTCGACGGCCTGAAGCCGTACCGCAGCACCTGGAACAGTGAAAAATCCTGCAGCACATACGGTCCGACCTTGGCCTCGCTGCTCTGGATCTCCTCGTCCTCACCGGTGGGCACGAGTTCGGGCGTGATCTCGGTGTCGAGCACCGACTGCAGCACCTCGTTGACGGCGTCGTCGAACTCCTCTGACGAGATGACCCACCGAATCAGGTGCTGGATCAACGTCTTGGGTACCCCGCCGTTGACGTTGTAGTGCGACATCTGATCGCCGACACCGTACGTGGACCAGCCGAGCGCCAGTTCGGAGAGATCGCCTGTGCCGAGCACGATTCCGCCCCGCTGGTTCGCCAGCCGGAACAGGTAGTCGGTGCGAAGACCCGCCTGCACGTTCTCGAAGGTGACGTCGTAGACCTTCTCGCCGCGCGCGAACGGATGCTCCATCTCCTTGAGCATCAGTTCCGCGGTCGATTTGATGTCGATTTCCTCGAAGGTGACACCGAGGGTGTCCGCAAGCCGAATGGCGTTGTTCTTCGTTCGTTCGCCGGTCGCGAAGCCCGGCAGCGTGAACGCGAGAATGTCGCTGCGGGGTCGGCCTTCCCGATCCATCGCGCGCGCGGCGACGATCAACGCGTGCGTCGAGTCCAACCCACCCGAGACGCCGAGCACCACCTTCGGGTAGTTCAGCGCGCGCAACCGCTGCTCCAGACCCGCAACCTGGATGTTGTACGCCTCATAGCAATCTTGTTGCAGCCGTGTGGGATCCGCCGGTACGAAAGGAAATCGCTCCACCTCGCGGAGCAGGCCGATGTCACCGGACGGCGGATCAAGCGGGAACTCCACCCGCCGGAACGAATCGTGGGTGATGCCGTGATGGATGCGGTTGTCGTCGAAGGTGCCCATCCGCAGCCGCTCGGACCGCAACAGTTCGAGGTCCACGTCGGCGACCGAGCGTCGCTCGCCCTTGGGGAACCGCTCGGACTGTGCAAGGAGCAACCCGTTCTCCCACACCATGGTCTGGCCGTCCCAGGACAGGTCCGTGGTGGATTCGCCCTCCCCGGCCGCCGCGTAGACATAGGCGGCCAGGCAGCGCGACGACGCGGAGCGGGCCAACAAACAGCGGTCCTCTGCCCGGCCGATCGTGATCGGGCTGCCGGAGAGGTTGGCCAGCACCGTCGCACCCGCCAGCGCGGCCTGCGCACTCGGCGGAACGGGCACGAACATGTCCTCGCAGATCTCGACGTGCAGCACGAAACCCGGGATGTCGGTCGCGGTGAACAACAGATCCGGACCGAACGGCACATCCGCCAAGACATCTCCGCGGCCTATCCGGATCGTCCCGCGTGCCAGATCGCCGGCCGCCATCTGGCGGCGCTCGTAGAACTCGCGGTACGTCGGCAGGTACGACTTGGGCACGACGCCGAGCACCCGACCGCGGTGGATGACAACTGCCGTGTTGTAGATCCGGTGCGTGTACCGAAGGGGTGCGCCGATGACCAGGACGGGCATCAGGTCGGCGGACGCCACCACCACATCGAGCACCGCTTTCTCGACCGCGTCCAGCAATGCGTCCTGCATCAGGATGTCCTCGATGGAATACCCCGAGAGCGTCAGTTCCGGGAAGACGGCCAGCGCGACGTTGTCGTCGTGACAGGCCCGCGCGATCCGCAGCACTGACTCCGCGTTGGCGGCGGGGTCGGCAAGGGCCGTCTTGTGGGTACAGGCGGCCACACGGACGAAGCCCTGCCGGTACGCCGAGTAGAAGTCCATGCCTCATTGTTGCCCGAAAACAGAACGGGGTATGCAACTCCCCATGAGTGACGTTGCGGTGCTGGTCATCGACATGATGAACACCTATCGGCACGAGCATGGCGAGTTGCTGGCCCCCAATGTCGCCGACATCGTCGATCCGCTGGGGGAGCTGATCTCGACGGCTCGTGACCGAGACGACGTCGACGTGGTCTACGTCAACGACAACTACGGCGACTTCACCGCGGACTTCGACGACCTCGTCAGCGCCGCGCTCGACGGTGAGCGGCCCGATCTCGTCTCTCCCATCGCGCCCGACGAGGAGAGTCTGCGGGTCGTCAAGGTGCGCCACAGTGCGTTCTATGCCAGCTCGCTGGACTACCTGCTCGGCCGGCTCGAGACCCGGCGACTGATCGTCACCGGCCAGGTCACCGAACAGTGCATCCTCTACAGCGCGCTGGACGCCTATGTGCGGCACTTCTCCTTCGTGGTACCACCGGATTGCGTCGCACACATCGATCCCGAGCTCGGCGATGCCGCACTGACGATGATGGGCAAGAACATGCACGCCGAGCTCGTGCCCGCGGAGAAGTGCCTGCGCTGATGCGATCGTCGACCTTGTGTTGGCTTGTAGTTCGCTCGCACGCACCACAGCGGATTCGGCGATTTTCCCTGCGTCACGCATCGTGAGTCGGCGACCGTTCGCCCATATCCATCACCGCGCGCAACCCTGGAGGAATTCGTGAATAAGCTTGCCGTGCAACGTCAGTCACGCCCCTTGCTCCCCGAGCTGTCTGAGCTTTTGAACGGCTTTGCGACGTTCGCCAGCTTGCCATCGATCGCGGGTCTGCGTCCGTTCTTCGACCACAATCTGATGCGCGTGGAGCACGACACCCGCGAGGGCCTCCACCAGGTGCGCGCCGAACTTCCAGGAGTAGACCCGATCGAGGACATCGAAGTCACCGTGCTCGACGGGCAGTTGACGATCAGAGCCGAGCGGGCCCAGACCGGCGAAACGAACGGGCGCTCGGAATTTTCGTACGGATCGTTCGCGCGCACCATCGTGCTGCCCGTCGGTGCCGACGAGGACGACATCAACGCCACCTACAACCGCGGCATCCTGACCGTCTCGGTGGCCCTATCGGAGGACGCGTCGGCCGAGAAGCACGTCGAGGTCATCGAAACCGTCCTCGTCGACGAGGACGATGACTGCGACGACAGTGATGACGAAGACGATGACGATGAAGCACGCCGAGGCTCCCCGGGCCGAGCTCACGGACAGCCGCGATCAGGATCGCTCAGACGACGGAAACCATCGCCTACCCTCGAAGGGTGGACGCACCTGAGCTCGTCGCCCTGCTGCGGGGACGTCGGGTCGCGGTGCTGACGGGGGCGGGGCTGTCCACCGATTCCGGTATCCCCGACTACCGCGGGCCGGATTCGCCGCCGAGCAATCCGATGACCATCCGGCAGTTCACCTCCGACGGGGCGTTTCGGCGGCGGTACTGGGCGCGCAATCACGTCGGCTGGCGGCACATGCACGAGACGCTGCCCAATGCCGGGCATCGCGCATTGGCGGCACTCGAGCGTGCGGGCGTGGTGTCGGGGCTGATCACCCAGAACGTGGACCTGCTGCACACCAAGGCGGGCAGCCGATCGGTGGTCAATCTGCACGGCACCTATGCGGGGGTGATCTGCCTGGACTGCGGACACACCATGGCCCGCGTCGCGCTCGCCGATCTGCTGGAAGCCGCCAACCCGGGCTTCGTCGAGCGCGCGGAGGCCGTCGGCGGCATCGCGGTGGCCCCCGATGCCGATGCGGTCGTCGGCGACACCGCGTCGTTCACGATCATCGACTGTCCGCGCTGCGGCGGAATGCTGAAACCCGACATCGTCTACTTCGGCGAGAACGTGCCCAAAGAGCGTGTCCAACAAGCATATTCACTTGTCGACGATGCGGATGCCCTGCTGGTGGCCGGCTCCTCGCTGACGGTGCATTCGGGGTTCCGGTTCGTCCGGCACGCGGTCGCGCTGGGCCTTCCGGTCGCGATCATCAACCGCGGGCGCACACGAGGCGACGACCTGGCGACGGTCAAGATAGACAACGGATGCTCGCCGATGCTGGCGCTGCTGGCCGATGAACTGCCCGCCGTGGCAAATTCCGCTTAGATGAATCGGTGTCCGACGACACCGACGACGTTTCGTGGTTGCGGTCTCTGCTCGAACGCAGCAGGCCCGATCCCGGCCCCGCCTGCCGCCGGTGGGCCCTTGGCGTCGGCGACATGGTCGCCGATCACTCGCTGACACCGGGCAAGCTGCGCGGGCTGGCCCGAAAGCTCAACTATTTCGGCGGCGTGGCGATCAGCGAGGACGCGGTCGAGTTCGACGGCGACACCGTCGAGTGGGCCGATGTGGAACAGGTCCGCACCCGCAGCCTCATCGAGTACATGTTCACCGGGGGCATGGAAAGCCAGATCGGCAGGCTGCCGGTGCCGTGGTTCCCGTTCCGCAGGAAGGTGCTGGGGGCCATCTCGCGGGCGGCCCTGACGCTGCTGCTGGCGGCCGCCAAACAGCAGCTCGAAGGCGGTGCGATGGAGATCCGGATTCCCGCCGAGGTGCACTATCGAGGCATGCTGCGCAGCCGCGAGCTCACACCGGGAATGCTCGCCGCGGTGATACTGGCCGACCCCGCCGTACGCGCGTGTTTCGAGTCGACCGCGCAGGCGCACGGCGTGACGATCTGCCCGGCCGACGACGATGTCATGGACGACGCCGACGACCGTGCCGAGCAGCTCAAGTCGATGCTGTCCTCGCTGCAGGCGCGGCTTGGGCGTGATGGGTAGCGCTCAGCGCGACTAGTCACGCCGAAATCGCAGCTAGACGGCGACCAGATCGTCGGCGTGGACGGCGGGGCGACGCATCTCGGCGGGCAGATCCGACGTCGACCTGCCCAACATGGTGGCCAATTCGGCATGATCGTAGGCCACCACACCGCGGGCAACCATGGTCGCGTCCGGCGAGCGCAACTCCACGACGTCACCGCCGTAGAACCGGCCCGACACCGCGATGATGCCCGCGGGAAGAAGTGACCGACGCTGCCGTACGACCGCCCGCACCGCACCGTCGTCGAGCGTGAGCGCCCCGGATGCCTCCGCGGCGTAACGGACCCAGAACCTGCGCGCTGACATGCGTTCGCGGCGCGGTGCGAACACCGTGCCCACCGACGCGTCTACGAGCGCGGTAGCGGCGTCGGACGCCGCGGCCAGCAGCACCGGCACACCCGCGTCGGCGGCCAACAGTGCCGAAGACAGCTTCGACGCCATCCCGCCGGTACCCAGGTGACTGCCCCGGCCCGCCACGACGCCATCGAGGTCCGCCGGCCCGGATACCTCGGAGATGAAGCGCGCCCCGCCTGTTTCGCGCGCTTTTCGCGGATCGGAGTCGTAGAGACCGTCGATGTCTGACAGCAGCACCAGCGCGTCGGCCCCGACCAGATGGGCGACCAGGGCGGAGAGCCGGTCGTTGTCGCCGAACCGGATCTCGTTGGTGGCGACCGTGTCGTTCTCGTTGACGACGGCGACCGCGTGTAGCGCACGCAGCCGGGCCAGCGTGCGCTGGGCGTTGGTGTGCTGCACCCGCATCGAGATGTCGTGTGCGGTCAGCAGTACCTGGCCGACGGTGCGGTCATAGCGGGCGAATGCCGAGTTCCACGCATTGACCAGCGCGACCTGTCCGACGCTGGCCGCTGCCTGCTTGGTGGCGAGGTCAGCGGGCTTCTTGGACAGCTTGAGCGGTTCGATGCCCGCGGCGATCGCGCCCGACGACACGATCACCACGTCGGATCCTGCCTCCATGCGGCTCTCGATCGCGTCGGCAAGGGTGGCCAGCCTGCCGACGTCGAACACCCCGGAAGGTGTGGTCAGCGCGGTGGTGCCCACCTTGACGACGATGCTTCGCGCGGTGCGGATCGCCTCGCGATGCGCGCTCGTCATTCCGTGCGCTCTCGACGTTGGCGTCTGGCGGCCTTCCGCTCGTCGGCCCCCACCCGGTCGTTGCGCTCCAACCGCGCGTCGGTGCCACGTCCGGTCGGGGTCACATCCACGCCCGCCGGGGTCTGCGGCTCCCAGTCGAACGTCATGTCGCCGATGGTGACCGCGCAGCCGGGTTTCGCACCGAGCTTCAACAGTTCGTCCTCGACGCCGAGCCGCGCCAGCCGGTCGCCGAGGTATCCCACGGCCTCGTCGTTGGTGAAATCCGTTTGCGCAATCCACCGTTCGGGTCGCGCGCCGTGCACCACGAAGCCACCCCCGCCGTCGGATTCGACGGTGAATCCGCTCTCGTTCACCGCGATGGGGCGGATCACAGGCCTACGCGGCACGGCGGCCGGTTGCGACGCGCGATACGCAGACACCATGTCCCAGAGCGCAAACGTCAGGGGCCGCAATCCTTCTCGCGCTACCGTCGACACCTCGAAAACCGGCCAACCGAACCGTCGGACGACGTCGTCGCGGACGAAGTCTGCGAGCTCGCGCGCCTCCGGCACGTCGATCTTGTTGAGAACGACCGCGCGCGGTCGTGCGGCGAGATCAACAAGTGTTGTGTCGCCCTGAAGCGTCGGGGTGTATGCGGCCAGCTCAGCTTCCAGAGCATCGATGTCGGAGATGGGATCGCGGCCCGGTTCCAGGGTCGCGCAGTCGACGACGTGCACCAACACCGCGCACCGCTCGATGTGCCGCAGGAATTCCAAGCCGAGGCCGCGGCCTTCGGACGCGCCGGGTATCAGACCGGGGACGTCGGCGACCGTGAAGGTGTGTTCGCCCGCCGAGACGACGCCCAGGTTGGGCGTCAGGGTGGTGAACGGATAGTCGGCGATCTTGGGTTTGGCCGCCGAGATGGCCGAAACCAGCGACGACTTGCCCGCAGACGGAAAACCGACCAGTCCGACGTCCGCGACCGTCTTCAGTTCCAAGGTGAGGTCGCGGACCTGCCCCTTCTCACCGAGCAGCGCGAACCCCGGCGCCTTGCGCGCGCGGGAAGCCAGGGCGGCGTTGCCGAGCCCGCCGCGGCCGCCTGCAGCCGCATCGAAGCGGGTGCCCGCACCGACCAGATCGGCGAGCAGCTTGCCGTTCTCGTCGAGCACGACCGTGCCGTCGGGGACCTTGACCTCGAGGTCGGCGCCGGCCGCCCCGTCGCGGTTGCCTCCCATGCCCTGCTTGCCGGACGGGGCATCGACATGGGGATGGAAGTGGAAATCCAGCAGTGTGTGCACCTGGGAGTCGACGACCAGCACGATGCTTCCGCCGCGGCCGCCGTTACCGCCGTCGGGACCGCCGAGTGGCTTGAACTTCTCGCGATGGACGGAGGCACAGCCGTGACCGCCGTTGCCCGCCTTCGCGTGAATCACGACGCGGTCGACGAACCGGGGCATTGAAAGTCCTTCCCATGACGAAATCTACGTTTTGCAGAGAAAGCGCGAGAGCCGAGCTGCAAAACGTCGATCTCGACGCGGAGCTAGGCCTCCGAAGCCGACGGTCGCACGACGCTGATGGTCTTGCGGCCGCGCTTCTTGCCGAATGTCACGGCGCCGGGAGCCGTCGCGAACAGCGTGTCATCGCCACCGCGCCCGACGTTGACGCCGGGATGGAAGTGGGTGCCGCGCTGGCGGACGATGATCTCGCCGGCCTTGACGATCTGGCCGCCGAACCGCTTGACGCCCAGCCGCTGAGAGTTGGAGTCGCGACCGTTGCGTGAGCTGGAAGCGCCCTTCTTGTGTGCCATTTGTCGTCGCCTCCCGCTACTTGATTCCGGTGACCTTGAGGACCGTCAGCTGCTGACGGTGACCCTGGCGCTTGTGATAGCCGGTCTTGTTCTTGAACTTGTGGATGCGGATCTTGGGACCCTTGGTGTGCTCGAGAACCTCGCCGGTGACGGCGACCTTCTCCAGGTCCTTGGCGGCGCTGGTGACCTTCGCGCCCTCCACGACCAGCGCGACGGGCAGCGACACTTTCGCGCCGGCCTCGACCTCGAGCTTCTCGACCTTGACCACGTCTCCGACCGCGACCTTGTACTGCTTGCCTCCGGTCTTGACGATTGCGTACGTGGCTTTTTCGGCTGCCATCGGGTCCTTCTTTGTCTCGTCTCTGGGCGCGCGCTACTGGTGGCTGCGCATGTCTGGGTGTTCGACTGCCGCCGGCAGGGCCTGGCGACAACCGCTCAAGAGTACTTGAGTGCCCGCGCGAGGGTCAAATCACCGCAGGTCACGGGTTGTGCACGGTGCGTTTCGCCGGGTACCACTGCTCGCCGGCGGGCTCGCCGGCCAGATTCCAGCTCCACGACACCCGCGGGGTGATCCGGCTGTAGAGGCCCGGACCCACCATCCCGACGCGCTCAATCGGCGGTTCGGCGTCCCCGTAGACCCGCACCGACCTGGCAATGAACGGTTCGATCGACACGATGTCATCGACCACAAGCGACACCTTCGCGCGGCCAGCACCGATATTGCGGAACTTTCGCGTGCTCAGCACCTGCACGCCGACACCGCCCACCCAGATGTGCGAATCGTCCACTTCGAAGGCGACGGGCACCACGTCGGGCTGACCGTCTTCGTTGACCGTCGACAGGCGCGCTACCGGCTGTGACCGGAGGTACGCGACTTCCTCATCGGTGAACGCCAACGATCAGCTCTCGTGGAGGGGCGGTCCCGCCGGTCTGGCTGCTGCCCGCCTGCGATGTCGACCGGGCGAACGGCTCGCCTGCGCAGGCTCGTCGTCCTCGTCCTCGTCGTCATCGTCATCGGAGTCGTCCGAATCGTCCGAGTCGTCGTCGTCGTCCGAATCGTCGTCATTCGGAGTCGTCGTCATCGGAGTCGTCGTCATCGTCGGAGTCGTCGTCGTCCGAGTCGTCCTCGGAGTTGATGACCTCGATGTCGTCGTCGATCTCGTCTTCATCTTCTCGTCGTCGAGGTCGATCTCGTCCTCCTCGGACTCGTCGTCATCCGTGTCGTCGATCCGAGTCGTCGTCGAGGTCTTCGTCGGCTGTGTCGGCGACGGCCTCGCGAATCGTGTCCGAATCGACTTCGGCGACTTCCTCGGCGGTCGTCTCGCCGTCGGCCTCGTCTTCGTCGTCGTCTTCGTGACGGCCGTTGGCCGCCGCCATCGCCTTGAACATCGGATGCTCGCCGGCCGGATGCGTGGGCACCTTGGCGACGGAGACATCCTCGACCTCGGCCTCGGACTTGCCGCCACGCTTGCCGCGCTTGCCCCGGCGGCCGCCCGACTCCGACTTGCGCCCGCTCGTCGCGGTGGAGTCGACGGGATCACCGTGCAGCAGAATGCCGCGACCGCAGCAATCCGGGCATGTCGTCGAGAACGCCTCGATCAGGCCCGTACCCAACTTCTTTCGCGTCAGCTGCACCAGCCCGAGCGATGTCACCTCGGAAACCTGATGACGGGTGCGGTCGCGCGCCAGCGCCTCGGTCAGCCTGCGCAGTACCAGGTCGCGGTTGGACTCGAGGACCATGTCGATGAAGTCGATGACGACGATGCCGCCGATATCGCGCAGCCGCAGCTGGCGGACGATCTCCTCGGCGGCCTCGAGGTTGTTTCGGGTGACGGTCTGCTCCAGGTTTCCCCCGGAACCGGTGAACTTGCCGGTGTTCACGTCGACGACGGTCATCGCCTCGGTACGGTCGATGACCAACGTGCCGCCGGACGGCAGCCACACCTTGCGGTCCATGGCCTTGGTCAGCTGTTCGTCGATGCGGTGCACGGCGAACACATCCGGGCCATCGGCACCGGCGGTCTCGTACTTGGTCATCCGCGGCACGAGCTCAGGCGCAACCGAATTCACGTAGTCGTTGATGGTGCCCCAGGCCTCGCCGCCGGACACGATGAGACCGGTGAAGTCCTCGTTGAACAGATCGCGGATGACTTTCACCAGCACGTCGGGCTCTTCGTAGAGGGCGATCGCGGCGCCGGCCGCCTTCTTCTTCGTCTCGACGGCCTTGGACTCGATCTGTGTCCAACGCTCCTGCAGCCGGTTGACGTCGGTGCGGATGTCTTCTTCCTTGACGCCCTCCGACGCAGTGCGGATGATCACGCCCGCCTCGGGCGGCACGACCTCGCGCAGGATCTCCTTGAGCCGCTGCCGTTCCGTGTCGGGCAGCTTGCGGCTGATCCCCGTCGACGACGCGCCCGGCACGTAGACGAGGTAGCGGCCGGCCAACGACACCTGGGTGGTCAGCCGGGCGCCTTTGTGCCCCACCGGATCCTTGCTCACCTGGACGACGACATAGTCGCCGGGCTTGAGCGCCTGTTCGATCTTGCGCTGGGCACCGCCGAGCCCGGCGGCCTCCCAGTTCACCTCGCCTGCGTAGAGCACGCCATTGCGGCCACGGCCGATGTCGACGAAAGCCGCTTCCATCGACGGCAGCACGTTCTGCACGATGCCCAGATAGATGTTGCCGACAAGCGATGCCGATGCGGCCGACGTCACGAAATGTTCCACCACGACGCCGTCTTCGAGCACGGCGATCTGGGTGTAGCGCGCGCCCTCGTGAGGCGGTTCGGTGCGGACCTTGTCGCGCACGACCATCATCCGCTCGACGGCCTCGCGCCGGGCCAGGAATTCGGCCTCGCTCAGGATCGGAGGACGACGCCGGCCGGCGTCACGACCGTCGCGACGGCGCTGACGCTTGGCCTCCAGCCGGGTCGAACCGCTGATGCCCTGGATCTCGTTGTTGTCCTTGTCGCCGCCCTTGCCCGACTTCCGCGGCTCGCGTTCGTGCACGACGGTGTTCGGCGGGTCGTCGGGCGATGCGTTCTCGCCGTTATCGCCGGACCCGGACTTGCGACGCCGGCGGCGGCGACGCCGGCGTGTGCCGCCTTCCCCAGTACCGTCGTCGTCGCCGTTGTCGTCGTCGGAGTCATCCGAATCGTCCGAGTCGTCTGAATCGTCGCCGGAATCCTGGCCACGGCGTTGGCCTTCGGAGTCACCGTCGGAGTCGGAATCGTCACCGTTCTGCTCACCACGGCCCCGGCCACGTCCACGGCGTCCACGGCGCCTGCGCCGGCCCGACGGCCGGTCGGACTGGTCATCGTCGGAGTCCGAGCCGGAATCGTCGCTGTCGTCGTCATCATCATCGTCGTCGGCGTCGTACTCGACCCGAATCGGCTCAGGCGCCACGAACAGCGGCAGGTAGGCGGCACGCTCGGGCGTGTCCTGGGCGGCGCCGGTCTCGAGCATCAGCCGCGATTCGGGCTCGTCGGAGTCAGCGCCGGGATCGGTCGAGGAAGTCTGCCCATCAGCGTCGGGGGTGGCCGGCGCATTCTCGGCGTCCGGGACGGGCCCGTCGGGTTGGTCGGCGAGCGCTTCGCGCACCCGTTCGACCTCGTCGTCCTCGACCGCCGACTGGGCGCTGCGCGGCCGCCCGTCGAGTTCGGTCAGCGCATCGAGCACCCGCTTGCTGGTGGTTCCCAGCACGCGTGCCAGCGAATGGACCCTCAGCCTCTCCGGCTGAGCGTCCTCCGCGGGCTGTGTCTCTTCTGATAGGTCTTCGGTATGGGCATCGTCGGCCACGTAGTCTCCTCTAGCCCCCGGGCGCGTCCTTTTGACGCGGCCACGCGAGGGCCTCCGCTATTGACCCGGGTTCACTTCGCCCGAGCTTGTTATGGTCTCGCCCCGAGCAATCCCCTGGTTGGGACCGTTTCGGTGCCGGTCTGAATGATGGCTGGACGGTTGGCGCCGCATCGCGCGTGGCGATGGTCGCGCACGTCTAAGTCTTCATTCGGGCGTCCGCCCCCTGGTTAAGGGCCGGCTACCCGTCCCTAGTATCCCACATCACGTCGCTGCACCCGACCAAGCCGGGCGAGCTGGCCATTCGCGGCCCCTACGCGCCGGGAAACCAGAGCTCGATCTCGCGAGCGGCGGACTCCGGCGAATCCGAGCCGTGCACGAGGTTGTCCTGGGTGATCAGGGCGAAATCACCGCG
>CAVTSZ010000041.1:0-41555 GCA_963737385.1 uncultured Actinomycetota bacterium | reverse complement strand
TGGTCTTGCCGATGCCCGCTTCGCCTTCGAGGATCATGCCGACGGGCCGCAATTCGGCCGTTGCGAGAAAGTCGGCAATCGACTTCTTCTCGGTCGAACGGCTCACCTGGCCAACGGGCATGGCTCCAATGATCGCAGCGAGCAAACCGCCGCGGGTGATCAACCGGCAAATAGCCGCGGATCGGCTAGACCAGCGGACGACCGGTGCGCATCCGCCAGTCGAGGTCCCTGAGCATCCAGTTGAACGGGAACCGGCGGACGAACCGCGGCATCAGGTTGTTGATTCTGCCGACGGCCGCATCACGCGGTTGAACCGGCGTTGCTTGGCCGTGTCCCAGGGCAGCCCCATCTCGTCGCGGAATCGTTGCGGCAGAAAGCCGGTCGTGATGAAAAGATTGACTGCGTCAATTCGCCGTTCCGCCCAACGGGGGAGATTCACTCCCGCGACCCGGCCTGCGGCTATCGGCAACAGGTACTCATGCACGGCAGCGTCGATGTGCACCAGATCCAGCGACTGCTGCCAGTATTCGTCGAACGCCTTGCGGTCGGCAGGCCACATCTCTGCGGGTACCTGCAAAGTGGTGCCGAGCGCCATGCCTTCGCGATAGTGGTGGTCCGCCGTTTCGTCATCCATCTCGCCGATGAAGATGCGATACGTGTCGACGAAGCCCTTGTAGAGACACGCCGCCACCCACAGCTGCAGATCCTTGTCGAACGCGTTGTACTCGACTGGGCTGTCGGGGGTCGAGTACACCTGGGCGTGGGATTTGTTGACCGCCCGGCGATACGCCGCCTTCTGTGTTTCGCTGCCGAGAGTGCCACCGCGAGATAGGTGAACGTGGTTCTCGCCCGCTTGATCGGGTGCCGGTCCGCGCGTCCGCTCTCGACCCGACTGTCCTTGACGCCGTAGCCGACGCCCGGTCGGGCGAGCTCCATGATCACATTCGCCGCACCGGACAACAGCCCGACGAACGCGGCGTCGTCAGCCGATGCCATCCGTCGGGGTGGCCGCCGCCCACCCGGCAACACTGGATCGTTGATCCCACGCCCGACGTGGTCTATCGGCGCGCCGACCGTCATTGGCCACCCCTTGTCGCAAATGTGATAACGCGTGTTTCCTGATCTTGCCCCGGGCGGCCGACGGGTGTCAAGATGGCCTGATGGCACAGGTCCGGCCCTACCGCGGCGTCGACGCCGCCGACCGCGTCGCCCAGCGTCGACGGCGCTGCTGGAAGCCGGCCTGGACCTGCTCGGCTCCGGCAGACCGGTACCCCGCCGAACTGACAGTGCGCGCGATCTGCGGCGCAGGCCGGCCTCGCCCTTCGGTACTTCTACGAGAGCTTCACCGACAAGGACGACTTCGTCGCGCGGTCTTCGACTCGGTGATCGCCGACATCGCCGCCACCACCCAGGCCGCGGTCGCCTCGGCCCCGCTGACGAGCAGCCCGCGCAGGCATGGCCAACGTGGTGCGCACCATCGCCGCCGACGCCCGCGTCGGCCGACGCTTTCATCGTCGAGTTGTCCAACACGGTGATCGTGCGCAAACGGGCCGAGTCGGCGGCCCTGTTCGCGGCGCTGCTCTTCGCAGCACGCCGGGGCACTAGGAGCGCCGGAGAACGACCACGTCAAGGCCGCATCACATTTCGCGGTCGGCGGCGTCGTCCAGACGATCAGCACGTGGCTGTCAGGCGATGTCAGCCTCGACCACGACCAACTGGTCGATCTGCTGGCCGCGTTGATCGATCAGCTCGCCGACCCTGCCGCCTCGGAACCTAGGCGGACACCCGGGGCCGGCGGTCGGCCGCAGTCTTCGGCGCGGTCTTGGTGTCGCTTTCGGTGAATTCCTTGGTCCAGCAAGCAAACTCGAGGGTGATGCCATCTGGGTCGAGGAAGTAGAACGAGCGCACGTAGACACCGGGATGCACGGTCGCCGACACCTGCACCGCGCTTTCGTCATGGTTGAGCACAGGGCCGACCCGCACGCCCTTGTCCTTGAGTCGCTGCCGGTACTCGTCGAACTTCTCGGCGGGCACGTGAAACGCCAGGTGGTTCATCGTGCTCACCGCGCTGACGATGTCCCCGATGCCCGGAATCGCCTCCGGTGACGAGATTCCCGGAACCCGGTCCGGGGCGTCGGCGAACCAGAAGAACGCGACGCAGTCGCCGTTGCCCGCGTCGAAGAAGAAGTGCTGCCCCATGCCGCCGGGCAGGTCGAGTGACTTGATCAACGGCATGCCAAGCACATTGCTGTAGAAGTCGACGGTCTTTTCCATGTCCGAGCACACGAGTGCGACGTGGTTGATGCCGCCGAGTTCGAACTCGGAATTGGGATTGTTCGGCTTGATCATCTCTGGCCGCTCCTCTGGTCAAGCTCGAATTCTGAATCTAACATCAGGTTCAGTTTCGATCAATGGTCGAGGAGAGGCCGTGACCGCCAGCTCGCGCGTGCAGTTACCGACTCTGCGCGGTCGGCAGACGCAGGCGGCGATCGACGCAGCGGCCCGGTCTGTGATCGCCCGCAAAGGCATTCTTGCAACGACGATTTCGGATATCGCCGCCGAGGCGGGCAAGTCCACGGCGTCGTTCTACAACTACTACGACTCCAAGGAAGCGATGGTCCGCGAATGGGCCCTGCGCTTCCGTGACGAGGCCAGGGAGCGGTCCCGCGCGGCGGCCGAGCCCGGTCTGACCAACTGGGAACGGTCATACAAGGCGGTGGCCGCGCACTGGTACACGTACCGCCACCAGTTGGCCGAGATCATCAGCGTGTCCCAGCTGGCCACGGTCAACGACGACTTCGCGCAGTACTGGAACGACATCTGCTCGCTGCCGATCGAACTGATCACCCACATGGTGAAAAGCGCTCAGCAGCAAGGTTTCTGCGTGGATGACGATCCCCATCTCGTCGCGGTCGCGATGGTGTCGCTGCTCAACCAGTTCTGCTACACACAGCTGTCCGGGAACAAGGCCGACTCCACCGTCGACGACCAAGCATGCATCACCACGTTGGCCAACATCTTCTACCGGACGATCTATCACAGGGGGACCGCATGACCAGAGCACCGGCGAGCGGAGGAACACCGGGCGTAACCCGCGAGTTCGTCGGCCTGCAGTCGCCCACCGCACGCCGGGCGGGCGCAGGCGGACACCCGTGCCAGGGCCTCTACCACCGCGGTGTGGGGCGCAAACCGAAGGTCGCGATCGATCGCCACGCACTATCAGATCGACTTCTCCGAGCACTATCTCGCCGACTACATGGCGACCCGTGGCATCGGATTCCTCGGCTGGAACACGCGTTACCGCGGCTTCGAGAGCAGCTTCCTGCTCGACCACGCGCTGGTCGACATCGGAGTCGGCATTCGCTGGCTGCGCGAGGTTCAGGGCGTGGAAACTGTTGTGCTGCTGGGTAACTCCGGTGGAGGTTCGCTGATGGCGGCATACCAGGCTCAGGCCGTCGATCCGCATGTGACACCGCTGGAGGGCATGCGGCCCGCGGCGGGGCTCACCGATCTGCCGCCGGCCGACGGCTACATCGCCAGCGCCGCACACCCGGGTCGTCCCGACGTGCTCACCGCGTGGATGGACGCGTCCGTCGTCGACGAAAACGACGCTGTCGCCAGCGATCCCGACCTCGATCTGTTCAACGAGGACAACGGGCCGCCGTACTCCGCGGAGTTCATCGAGCGCTACCGGTCAGCGCAGATCGCACGCAACAACGCGATCACCGACTGGGCGGAGACCGAACTCAAGCGCGTTCACGCCGCAGGCTTCTCCGACCGCCCGTTCACGGTGCTGCGGACCTGGGCAGACCCGCGCATGGTCGACCCCACTCTCGAACCGACCAAGCGCCCCGCCAACATGTGCTACGCGGGCGTCCCGGTCAAGGCCAACCGATCGGCGCACGGCATCGCCGCGGCCTGCACGCTGCGCAACTGGATCGGGATGTGGAGCCTGCGGCACGCCCAGACCCGCGCTGAACCCCATCTGGCGCGGCTCACCTGCCCCGCGCTGGTCATCAACGCCGAGCAGGACACCGGCGTGTACCCGTCGGACGCGCAACGCATCTACGACGCGCTGGCCACCACCGACAAGACGCAGTGCTCGATCGACACCGACCACTACTTCACCACCCCGGGCGCGCGCAGCGAGAAGGCCGATACCATCGCCAAGTGGATCGCGAAGCGGTGGCGCTAGCCGTCGACTCTTCGCGCGAGCGCTCACCGCTGAGAGTCCTCGCACATTTCGTTCCCGGCGACAAGGTTCTGCAATTCCTTGCACCAGAATCGGATTGGCTCGATATCCGCTACTGCGCCGAGGACGACGACGACACGTTCTATCGCGAGCTCGCCGACGCCGAGGTGATCTGGCACGTGCTGCGGCCGATCACCGGCGAGGACCTCGAGAAGGCCGCCCGCGTGCTGCTGGTGCACAAGATGGGCGCAGGGGTCAACACCATCGACGTCGAGACCGCGACTCGACTGGGTATCGCGGTGGCCAACATGCCGGGCGCGAACGCTCCCTCGGTCGCCGAGGGCACGCTGCTGCTGATGCTCGCAGCGCTGCGCCGGCTGACTGAGCTGGACCGCGCCACCCGCGAGGGCACGGGCTGGCCCTCCGACCCGAGCCTCGGCGAGACCGTGCGTGACATCGGCGGCTGCACCGTCGGACTGGTCGGCTACGGCAACATCGCCAAGCGGGTGGAGGCCATCGTGCGGGCCATGGGCACCCCGGCTTCTCACGTGCTGCACACCAGCACGCGCGACGACGGCCATCCCGGCTGGCGTCCACTGCCCGAGTTGCTTTCCGCTTGCGACATCGTGTCGCTGCACCTGCCGCTGACCGAGCAGACCCGAGGCATGCTGAACCGTGCCGCGCTGGCCCGGATGAAGCCCGATGCGGTGTTGGTGAACACCTCCCGCGGTGCGATCGTCGACGAGGAGGCGCTCGTCGATGCGCTGCGCTCCGGCGGACTGGCCGCCGCGGGCCTGGACGTCTTCGCCGTCGAACCGATTCCGGCCGACAACCCGCTGCTCACACTCCCCAACGTGGTGCTCACGCCACACGTCACGTGGTACACCGCCGACACCATGCGGCGCTATCTGAACGAGGCCGTCACCAACTGCCGCCGCATTCGGGACGGCCGGGATCTGGCCGACGTGGTGAACGGTATCGTGGGTCCCAACCGACCGGTTAATAGGGAAACCCCGCCACATTGAGGTGCAACTATGCCCATCGCGATCACGACTGAGCACAACGACCTGGCCGATTCCGTCCGGTCCCTGGTGGCGCGAGTGGCGCCGTCAGAGGTGCTGCACGAGGCGCTGGAAACGCCGATCCCGAACCCCCCGCCGTACTGGAAGGTCGCGGCCGAACAGGGCCTGCAGGGTCTGCATCTGGCGGAATCCGTTGGCGGACAAGGGTTCGGCATCCTCGAGCTGGCGATTGTCGTCGCCGAGTTCGGCTACGGCGCGGTTCCCGGACCGTTCGTCCCCTCGGCGATAGCCAGTGCGCTCGTCGCCGCAAACGACCCCGCCGCCAAGGTGCTCAACGACCTCGCCTCCGGCGAGGTGATCGCGGCCTATGCCATCGACTCCGGGCTGACCGCTACCCGGCACGGAGATCGCCTGATCATCCGCGGTGAGGTGCGTGCCGTCCCCGCGGCCGGGCAGTCGTCGGTGCTGGTGCTGCCCGTCGCGATCGACAGCGGCGAGGAATGGGTGGTACTCGACGCCGAGGCGCTGGAGATCGAGCCGGTCACGAGCGTGGATCCGCTGCGGCCGTTGGCCGATGTGCGCGCCAACGCCGTCGAGGTCGGCGACGACCGCGTGCTGAGCAATCTGAGCCGAACGCACGCGCGTGCGCTGATAACCACGCTGCTGTCCGCGGAATGCATCGGCGTCGCGCGCTGGGCGACGGACACCGCAACGGCGTACGCGAAGATCCGCGAGCAGTTCGGCAGGCCGATCGGTCAATTCCAGGCCATCAAGCACAAGTGCGCCGAGATGATCGCCGACACCGAACGTGCCACCGCCGCGGTGTGGGACGCGGCGCGCGCCATCGACGAGCACAGCCAAAACCCCTCGGATGAAACCGCTTTCGAGTTCGCCGCGGCCGTTGCCGCCACGTTGGCGCCCGCTGCGGTGCGGCACACCACCCAGGACTGCATCCAGGTGCACGGCGGCATCGGCTTCACATGGGAGCACGACACCAACGTCTACTACCGTCGCGCCCTCGTGCTGTCCGCCTGCTTCGGCCGCACCAGCGACTACCCGCAGCAGGTGGTCGACATCGCGACGAGCACCGGAATGCGCAGGGTCGACATCGATCTGGATCCCGAGACCGAAAAGCTCCGCAACGAGATCCGTGCGGAAGTCGCCGGGCTGAAGGAGATTCCAAGCGAGCAGCGCACCCCCGCGATCGCCGAGGGCGGTTGGGTGGTGCCCCATCTGCCCAAGCCGTGGGGACGCGCCGCCAGTCCCGTCGAGCAGATCATCATCGCCCAGGAGTTCAGCAGCGGCCGGGTCCGCCGCCCGACGATGGGCATCGCGGCGTGGCTGATCCCGTCGGTCGTCGCATTCGGTACCGACGAGCAGAAGCAGCGATTCCTACCACCGACGCTTCGCGGCGAGATGATCTGGTGCCAGCTGTTTTCCGAGCCCGGCGCCGGATCCGACCTCGCCAGCCTGACCACGAAGGCCACCAAGGTCGACGGCGGTTGGCGGATCACCGGCCAGAAGATCTGGACCACCGCTGCACAGCACTCGCAGTGGGGCATGCTGCTGGCTCGCACGGACCCGAGCGCGCCGAAGCACAGCGGCATCACCTACTTCCTGCTGGATATGAACAGCGACGGTGTCGAGGTGAAGCCGCTTCGGGAGTTGACCGGCAACGCCATGTTCAACACCGTGTTCATCGACGACGTCTTCGTTCCTGACGACATGGTGCTCGGCGAGGTGAACCGCGGCTGGGAGGTCAGCCGCACCACCCTGACCGCCGAGCGGGTATCGATCGGCAGCAGCGAGGCGCCGTTCCTGCCGAACCTCAATGGCTTCGTCGACTTCGTCCGTGACGGTCAGTTCGATCAGATTGGGCAGAACCACGCCGGACATCTCATTGCCGAAGGGCACGCCGCGAAGGTGCTGAACCTGCGCTCGACGCTGCTGACGTTGGCCGGCGGCGACCCCATGCCGGCGGCGGCCATCTCCAAGCTGTTGTCGATGCGCACCGGCCAGCATTACGCCGAATTCGCGGTGTCATCGTTCGGCACCGACGGCGCCGTCGGCGACCCCGAGAGCACGCAGGGCAAGTGGGCCGAGTTCCTGCTGGCCAGCCGTGCCACCACGATCTACGGCGGCACGTCGGAGGTGCAGCTCAACATCATCGCCGAGCGGTTGCTCGGCCTGCCGCGAGATCCGTAAATCCGCTGGCAGTGCGGCGTACCATCAAAATTAGTCTCTTGTGTAAGAGCGTTTGGTGGCAGTGATGAGCAATCTCGAACACCGGATCGTGCGCCTCGCCGTCCTGACGGCGGCCGCGCTGAGCTTCCTGATCGCGCCGACGGTGCTGCTGTCGCAGTCGCCAGGCCAGCCAGAAGCTCGGCCCTGCTACAACGGCTTCGTTCCCGGCAACCCCTACATTCCGTCGTGCAACGTCGGACCGCGGATTCCCAGGGTCCGCGGCGGACCGCCCGACCAGGCTGCGGTCATCGCTTGCCGCGACTTCCCCGGATGCCTGTCCTGGTACATCAACAACCCGCACTGAGCGCCATGACCCACGACGTCGAGAAGCGCTACGACCGTCCCGGCACGTTTCACGCGGCGGCGGTCTACGTCGGCGCCGTCGTCGCGGTCGCGGGCATCGTCTTCGCGATCTATGCGCTCACCGCACGCGAATCGGTGGTTGCGGCGTCGCTGGTGCCTGCCATCTTGTTCGGCGGCGGGGTCGGCGCTTTCGTAAGGACCTACCGGGAGTGGAAGGCCGAGGGGGCGTGGCCGGCCTGGCAGGGCGCCGGCTGGTTCCTTCTGGCTCTGATGCTGGTGTGCCTGTCGATTCCCGGCGCCGCCATCCAGGCGACCTAGGAATCCGGCGAGAAGACGCAAAAGCCCCTACTTCGGGCCTTTTCAGGGACTTTTGCGTCTGTTCGCGCAGCTAGTCGAGTTCCATTTCGCGGAGTTCGCGCTTGAGGATCTTGCCGGTCGGGTTGCGCGGCAGCTCGTCGAGGAAGACGACCTCGCGGGGCACCTTGTAGCGGGCCAGGTTCTCCCGCACGTAGGTCTTGATGGCGTCCTCGTCGATCGAGGCGCCTTCGGTCTTGACCACGAAGCACCGCAACCGGTGGCCCCACTCCTCGTCCTCCACGCCGAGCGCGGTGGCCTCGACGACCTCGGGGTGGCCACTCACCAGATCTTCGATCTCGGCGGGGAACACATTCTCGCCGCCGGACACGATCATCTCGTCGTCACGGCCACTGACGTACAGCAGGTCGTGCTCGTCGAAGTAGCCGACGTCGCCGGAGGACATCAGGCCGTCGATGATCTGCTTGTGCCCGCCGCCGGTGTAACCCTCGAAGGGGAAGGTGTTTCCGACGAAGATGCGGCCCACCTCGCCCTGCGGCAGCTCTTTGCCATTTTCGTCGAGGATCTTGACCTTGACGCCTTTGACAACCGGACCGACGGTCCCGGGGTTGATCGACAGATCCTTGGGCCGGGCGATCGTCGCGAACGCGATCTCGGTCGACCCGTAGAGGTTGTAGATGACCGGACCCAGATCCTTCAGCGCCCGAGTGGCCAGTTCGGCTCCGAGCTGCGACCCCGACACGAACACGATGCGTAGTGAAGACAGGTCGGGTTTGGGCTGTGTCTTCTCGAGTTCATCGAGGATGCGCGACAGCATCACCGGCACGACGACTATCGCGGTGGCCTTGTTCTTCTCGATGTCCGCCAGCACGGTCGCCGGTTTGAAGCGTCGACGCAACACGAGCGTGGAGCCCAGCATCATCGCGATGGTGGCATGCAGGAAACCCAGCGCATGGAACATCGGCGCCGGAAGTGAGGTGATCTCGTTGGCCTTGAACGGCACGTGCGACAGCACGCCGCCGATCGGAGCCAGCGACGGCGGGGTGCTCCGGTTGGCACCTTTGGGCGTACCGGTGGTGCCGCTCGTCAGGATGATGATCGACGAATGCTTGGTCACCTTGGGCGCCTGCTCCGAGCTGCTGCGCGCAATCAGGTCGGCGATGGTCTCGTCGGTGCTGCCGGACGGCTCCTCCTTGTCGGGGTTGGTGGCCAGCGCGCGCAGCTTGCCGAACTCGGGGTCGGCCTGCGAGACGGCGGCGGTGTACTCGTCGTCGTAGATGATGACTTTCGCGCCCTCGCGTTCGGAGACCTCTTTGATCTGCGGGCCGGAGAACTCGCTGTTCAGCAGGATGATGCGGGCGCCGGTGCGGGCGGCCCCGTACACCGAGGCCAGGAACCACCGGTGGTTGCGAGCCAGGATCGCGACCCCGTCGCCGCCCTTGACGCCCATCGCGCGTAGGCCGTTGGCGACCGAGTGCGCCGCGTCGTCGAGTTCTTTGAACGTGAACTCGCCCTCGTCGTCGATGACCGCGGCCCGATTCGGGGTGCGCCGAGCGTTGAGCGCCGGGATCATGCCGAATTCGCCCCAGCGCCGGATGTCTGCGAGGAAGGCGGCGATGTTCTGCGGCGCCTCGAGCTTGAGCGCACCCGCCTCGAACATCTTGCGGGCGTAGTGCAGTTCGGCCGATCCCCGCTCTAGGTATTTCTGGGTGGACTGCTGGATCTTGGCTACTGCCTGCAACGGAAGATCGGTCAGCTTAGGCATGCGCCCACAATATGTGACGACGGTCATGCGGCGGCCCGGAAACTACCATGAGGCTATGCCCGCTCCGCTCCACCTGGAGGTCGACGGTCAGCAGGTGCCCATCACGAATCCGGACAAGGTGGTGTTCCCGGATATCGGGGTCACCAAGATGGATCTGATGCGCTATTACATGCGTGTCGCCGACGGAGCGTTGCGCGGTGTGGCCGACCGGCCGATGATCCTCAAGCGGTTCGTCAAGGGGATCACCGAGGAGGCCGTGTTCCAGAAGCGTGCCCCGGCGAAGCGGCCCGACTTCGTCGACGTCGCCGAGTTGAAGTACGCATCCGGAACGTCGGCCAAAGAAGCGGTGATCCGCGATGCCGGCGGCCTGGTCTGGGCGGCCAACCTCGGCTGCGTCGACCTCAATCCCCACCCGGTGCGCGCCGACGACCTCGCCCACCCCGACGAGCTGCGGGTGGACCTGGACCCCATGCCCGGGGTCGACTGGCGACAGATCGTGGAGGTGGCGTTGGTCGCCCGCGGTGTGCTCGAGGACCACGGGCTGACGGCGTGGCCGAAGACCTCCGGCTCGCGGGGCTTCCATATCTATGCGCGCATCGAACGACGGTGGCCGTTCAAGCAGGTGCGGCTGGCCGCACAGACGATCGCGAGAGAAGTTGAACGGCGAGCTCCTGACCTGGCGACCAGCCGGTGGTGGAAGGAAGAGCGCGAGGGTGTGTTCGTCGACTTCAACCAGAACGCGTTCGACCGCACCGTGGCGTCGGCCTACTCGGTGCGCGCCACACCCGACGCGCGGGTGTCGACCCCGCTGCTGTGGGACGAGGTTCGCGACTGTCGGCCCGAGGCGTTCACCATCGCCACCGTTCCCGACCGATTCTCCGACTGCGGCGACCCGTGGGAGGGAATGGACGACTCAGCGGGTGCACTCGATGCGCTGCTCGACCTCGCCGACAAGCTCGGCCCACCGGAGAAGGCGCCGCGCGGCGCGAAGGGAACAGGCGGACGCGACAGGCGGCGCATTTCGTCAAAGCCGCTGATCGAGATCGCCCGCACGAAGACCAAAGACGAAGCGATGTCCGCGTTGGACGTCTGGCGCGAACGTTACCCGTCGGTAGCTGAAAAGCTCGAGCCCGCAGACGTTCTCGTGGACGGGATGCGGGGCCCCAGTTCGATCTGGTACCGCATCCGGATCAACCTGCAGCACGTTCCCGAGGATCAGCGCCCTCCGCAGGAGCCGCTGCTCGCCGACTACAGCCCCTGGGAGAACTACTCGGGCCCCCAATGGATGCGTGGCGAATGAGCCCGTTTGCTGATCGCCCCCAAAAAAGGTTCTTACCAAAGTATTAGCGTTGGCACCCGGTTGCCTTACTTTGGCTCACTACCTTCGAGGGATAAGTGATCGAGGGGAGGCACCATGTACGGCAATCCGGCGTTCGACTGTTCCGGCGCCCAGGTTCATGCGGTGTGCCGACAGTTAGCCACAGTGGTGACGGTCGACGGCGTGGTGGACGACACCAATATCGAGCGCGTCACCGCACTCGCACTTCGCTTCGTCATCGCGGAGAAACCCTTCGTACTCGACCTCAGCAACGTGAGTTCCTTTTCAGCACATAGTGTTTCACTGCTGTCCGTCGTCGACGAGCGCTGCTTCCGCAGCGGCGTCGAGTGGTCACTAGTCGCAAGCGACACGGTGCTGCGCGCACTACGGGCCGCCGGGCTGAGCTTCCCGGTGGCCGATTCGGTGCCCGACGCACTGCACTATTTCGGCGACTGCATCACCGAACGTCGCTGCTTGCTACCGATCCTGACCAAAAAGACTGCGTAGCGAAAGGGGTCCCAGGTGCTACTCGACATTCGCTGGCTCGGATACCTGCTTGGCCGTCGGCACGCGCCGGCCAAGCGCGCAGCGCACGCCAGCAGGTAGTCGCAGGGTCGACACGGCGTATCTGGGGGCATGCGCTGGATCGTCGACGGCATGAACGTGATCGGATCGCGCCCCGACGGCTGGTGGCGTGACCGCCCCCGGGCAATGAAGACTTTGGTCGAACGGCTCGAGCATTGGGCGTCTCATCAGGGTGAAGACGTCACGGTCGTGTTCGAGCGCCCGTTGTCACCGCCCATCGAATCGTCAGTCATCACGGTCGCGCACGCGCCGAGGGCGGCGGCCGACTCCGCCGATGACGAGATTGTGCGGATCATCTCCGCCGCCGATGATCCGCAGCATTTCCGCGTTGCCACGTCCGACCGCGCGCTTTCGCAGCGCGTCCGGGCCGCCGGTGCGTCCGTCTACCCCGCGCAGAGCCTGCGCGATCTCATCGACCCACGCTGACGCGCTCGCCGGTCCAGGCGGGCGAGCGACCGAGATGGCGAAGTACGCGATCGAGGTCACTCGACCCGTCTGCGGGTGTCAGAGCCCGCCCGAATGGCGCGCCGTCCGCCGCGCGGAAGTCGCCGTCAGGAACATCGAGTGCCACCGGCAGCACGGCGCGCACCACGTCAGTCGGCAACGTGAAGGGTACGTCGATGCTGCGAGCGACATCCCAGCCGTGAACGACGTAGTCGACGAAGTGAAAACCGATTGCCATCGCGCCCGGAACCGTCGCGTCGGGACCGAATTCGGGCAGTGCGAATGTCGCTTCGAGCACTCCCTCTACGTTGAACGCATCGAGCAGATCGGCGGCTGCCGCTCTGTACGCGCCGACCGGGTCGGCGTTCACCGCATCGGTGACTCTTCCCGGCCGCCATATTTCGAGGTCGGCACCGTTTCCTCGGGCCGACGCGGCAAATCCGTTGTGCTGCACGGTCATATGCGCAAGCAGGTCAGCAAGGCTCCATCCGGCGCACGGTGTCGGCCGATCGAGGTCGTCGACGGTCACGGATGCGACGACATCGACGGATGCTTCAACTGCGCGGCGGTGGAACGGGCGTAGATCTTCATTCGTAGGCATACGCCTACGATATGCTGATGTAGATAATCGGTCAATGTCTAATATTCGTCCATGCCGTCCAAGGCGAGGCGCCCCGACCTCGCGGCGATGTTGGCGCCGCTGATTCGTGAGTTGATCGCCGCGGAGTTGCCGGTGCTGAAAGCGCACGACCTGTCGATGTGGGGCTACAGCGTGCTGCTCGCACTCGACGAGTCTCCGATGCGCACGCAGGCCGCGCTTGCCGAGGCCATCGGCGCCGACAAGACGCGCATCATCCCGACTCTCGATGAGCTGCAGGCCAAGGGATACATCGAGCGCCGACCCGACCCCGACGATCGACGTGTGCGGCTTCTGGCCATCACCGAATCGGGTCGCGAGGTGAAGGACGCGGTGCAGGAGGGCATCCAGCGCGGCGAGGAGCGTTGGCTGTCCGTGTTGTCGGCCAACGACCGTCGCCTGTTCCTGCGCGCCCTGCAGGAAATGACGCGCGTCCGCGACGACCCTAGGGTCAGGGAATGAATCGCCTCGATCGTTTCTTCGAGATCTCGGCGCGGGGGTCGACGGTCGCCACCGAGGTTCGCGGCGGCCTGGTCACGTTCATCGCGATGGCCTACATCATCGTGCTGAACCCGATCATCCTGTCGAGCGCCGACGATGTCGCGGGAACCAAACTGCAGTTCGACCAGGTCTCGGCGACGACGTCGCTCACCGCGGGCGTCATGACCATCCTGTTCGGCCTCATCGCGCGGCTGCCGTTCGCATTCGCCGCCGGCCTGGGTATCAACTCGTTCGTCGCGACGACCCTGGTCGGCTCGCTGACCTGGCCCGAGGCGATGGGACTGGTCGTCATCAACGGCCTCATCATCGTGATCCTGGCCGCCACGGGACTGCGCAAGCTCGTCTTCGACGCGGTGCCGATGCAGCTCAAGCTCGCGATCACCGCGGGTATCGGCCTGTTCCTATCTGTTCATCGGGCTCGTCGACGCCGGCTTCATCGGCTCCACCGGCGTTCCGTCACCGCCCGTCGGTCTCGGCGCGGGCGGCCTCGGTTCGATCGGCACCGTTCCGACCGTCGTATTCGTGTTCACCCTGCTGCTGACGGGCGTTCTCGTCGTGCGACGGGTGCGCGGAGGCATCCTCATCGGCCTGGTGGCGGGCACGCTCGTCGCGGTCGCCATCGAGGCGATCTGGCATCTCGGCTCGGCGGTCGAGAAGCCCGGCGGGTGGAGCCTGTCGGTGCCGACGCTGTCGGGCTCGCCGTTCGCACTGCCCGACCTGTCGCTGGTCGGCGAGTTCACCCTGCACGGCAGCTTCGGACGCATCGGCGTGCTGGCCGCAACCATGTTCGTGTTCACGCTGGTGTTCGCGAACTTCTTCGACGCGATGGGCACCTTCACGGGTCTGGCGCGCGAAGCCGGGCTCGCGGACGATCAGGGCACGTTCCCGCGACTGCGTTCGGCACTGATTGTGGAAGGCGCGGGTGCGGTCGCCGGTGGCGCGACGTCGGCGTCGTCGAACACCGTGTTCATCGAGTCGGGCGCCGGCATCGAGGACGGTGCCCGCACCGGCCTGGCGAACCTCGTCACCGGCACGCTGTTCCTCGCGGCGATGTTCATATCCCCGCTGGCGTCGATCGTGCCGACCGAGGTCGCCGCCGCCGCGCTGGTGATCGTCGGCGCGATGATGGTGTCGCAGTTGCGCCACATCGAGATCTCGGAGTTCTCGGTGGCGCTGCCCGTCGTGCTCACGGTGGCCGTCATGCCGTTCAGTTACTCGATCGCCAACGGCATCGGCGTCGGCTTCATCGCGTGGGTGGTGATGCGCTCGGCCGCCGGAAAGGCCCGGGAGATCAGCCCGCTGTTGTGGGTGGTCGCCGCGGGCTTCCTCGTGTACTTCGCACGCGGGTGGATCGAGTCGCTCATCGGCGGGTGAGGATGGGTAACCTCCAACCCATGACAGGGATGCGATGAGCGCCGGTCTGTTCGGACTTCTCGACGACGTTGCGGCGCTGGCGCGGTTGGCCGCGGCGTCGGTCGACGACATCGGCGCCGCGGCCGGGCGGGCGACCGCCAAGGCCGCAGGCGTCGTCATCGACGACACCGCGGTGACCCCGCAGTACGTGCACGGGATCACCGCCGACCGCGAACTGCCGATGATCAAGCGGATCGCGATCGGGTCCCTGCGCAACAAGCTGCTGTTCATCCTGCCCGCGGCCCTGCTGCTCAGCCAGTTCGTGCCGGTGGTCATCACACCGATCCTGATGCTGGGTGCCACCTACCTCTGTTATGAGGGCGCCGAGAAGGTCTGGGGCTGGTTCCCTGGGCACGACGCCCACGCCGCACCGACCGCGACGGTCGGCGAGGACGCCGAGAAGCAGATGACGGCGGGCGCGATCCGCACCGACTTCATCCTGTCCGCCGAGATCATGGTCATCGCGCTGAACGAGGTTGCCGACCAGTCGTTCTGGCCGCGGTTCATCATTCTCGTAGTGGTGGCATTCGTCATCACCGCCGCGGTGTACGGCGTGGTCGCGCTGATCGTGAAGATGGACGACATCGGCCTGAACCTGGCGCAGCGCTCGTCGAAGTTCACGCAGAAGGTCGGCCGCGGCCTGGTGGCCGCGATGCCCAAACTGCTGTCGGCGCTGTCGACCATCGGCACCGTCGCGATGCTGTGGGTCGGCGGACACATTCTTCTCCAGGGGACGGACACGCTGGGCTGGCACGCCCCCTACGGTTTCGTGCACCACCTGGAGGAGCAGGTTCATCACGCGGTCGAGGGAATCGGCGGGGTGTTGGCCTGGCTGGTCAACACCGCGGCGTCAGCCCTCATCGGACTGGTCGTCGGGGCCATCGTCGTGGCGGTCATGCATGTGCTGCCGTTCGGCCGCAAGAAGGCCGACGAAAAGCACTGATCGAGCCTCCGGAGGGATTCGAACCCCCAACCGGCGAGGTAGAAGCTCGCCGCTCTGTCCGTTGAGCTACGGAGGCTTTGAGCCGGATGCAGGTCTCGAACCCGCGCCGCCTGTTTACGAGACAGGTGCTCTGGCCTGTTGAGCTAATCCGGCTGTGAAACGTGATGTCGTGCGCCGTGCGGGGTTTGAACCCGCGGCCTCCACGTTATAAGCGTGGCGCACCTACCAACCATGCTCCCGGCGCCAGCGGCACCTTGTGCGTATCCCTCTTGAGCACCCCTGGAGAGAATCGAACTCCCATCACCAGCTTCGTAGACTGGCACTCTATCCGTTGAGCTACAGGGGTCTGCACCCTTGGCAGGATTCGAACCTGCAACCGCCGGTCTCGGAAACCGGTGCGCTATCCGTTGCGCTACAAGGGCATTGGGGCGATCGGAGGGAGTTGAACCCATCGATTGTGGAGTCACAGTCCACCGTGTTGCCGCTACACTACGACCGCCATGACACGGGCTGGGCCGCCCGTCGCGGAGGCGGAGGGATTCGAACCCCCAACCGCGTGTGAAGCGGCGGCTCGTTAGCACCGAGCTGCATTACCGTTCTGCCACGCCTCCCGAAACGACACTCTCGTTGTCCGGGAAGGGATTGAACCTCCGACCTCCGCCTTATCAGAGCGGCGCTCTCAACCGCTGAGCTACCGGACACGCGCACCCCGTGCGGGACTCGAACCCGCTCCCCAGCCTTGAATGGGCAGGAGACTAACCCATATCCGAACGGGGCCTTATTCGCAGTGCGTGTGGAGGGATTCGAACCCCTCGCCCGAGGACAACCGCTTTACAGGCAGCCGCGACCAACCGTATTCGCCTCACACGCACGGCATTAGAGCTCCCCGAGCAGGACTCGAACCTACAGTCACGGATCAACAATCCGTTGGTTTACCGGTTAACCGACCGGGGAACGCGGCATCGGCGCAGGCGGGCGGATATCCCCCGTACCCGCCCGCCTGCACGTCATTCAGACGAGCTCCGGAAACCTGCGGAACCGGAACGTGTCGCGTTCCTTGGGCTCGTAGGGCTCACGGATCATCGCCATTCCGAGCCTCCTGCGGCGTGCGATCACCCTTGCGTCCGTTGCAGGGCTGGCATGCCGCGACCAGGTTGAACCAGGTGTCTCCACCACCACGGCACCGCGGCAGGACGTGGTCCACGGTGTCGGCGTGCCCGGCGCAGTAGGCACAGACGTGCCGGTCGCGGCGAAGCACACCCTCGCGGGTTGCCCGGCTATCCCCCTTGTGGGGGATGTGCACATACTCGCGCAGGGCGACCGAAACGGGCAGCTCGATCACCAACGACGGGCTGTGTATGCGCACAGAAGGGCTGTGCATATCGATGACATACACCGCACCCCGCAGGATCAGCCGGACCGCCGCCTGCCACCGAATCCGGGACAGCACACGGTAGTCGGCGTTGTAGACCTCGACGGTCAGGTCAGACATCAGAATCGCCATGGCCGTGTACCTCCTTTCCGTGTCGGCTCGACGTCGGTGAACTGGTTGCGCGGGCAGGATTTGAACCTGCGACTTCCGGGTTATGAGCCCGGCGGACTTCCGAACTGTCCTACCGCGCATAGCTTGTCGGGATGACACGATTTGAACGTGCAACCTCCTGGACCCAAACCAGGTGCGCTTTGCCGTGTTGCGCCACATCCCGCGTGCACGGATGGAGAGACTCGAACTCCCACCTCGCGGCTTTGGAGGCCGCAGCTCTACCAGATTGAGCTACATCCGTATACAACTCGAGCCGACGGCGAGACTCGAACTCGCTGCCTCCAATTTGGAAGATTGGCGTGCAATCCCGTTACACTTCGCCGGCTGTGGTGTTGAAAGATCGTGCGCCGTGAGGGTTTCGATCCCCCGTCCCCAGATTAAGAATCTGGTGCTATCCCAACTCAGCTAACGGCGCGTGTCATCGGTGGGCCGCCCGGGACTCGAACCCGGAATTCAAGGGTAAAAGCCAAGAGTGATACACGATTTCACCAACGACCCGAACGGGTGCATATCGCGCATCGACACCCGCTGAGTGCGCTCGGCAGGACTTGAACCTGCACGCCCTTATCGGGCACCCGGGTTTGAGCCGGGCGCGTCTACCTGATCTCCGCCACGAGCGCAGATGCCACCACTGTTGAGTTCTCAAAGTTCATATTCACCAGGCCTATTCGCCTGACTGAAAGCATGGTGCTACGAAAGGTGATCGTTGTCGAGCGCATATTTTCAGCTGAAGCCGTTGTGCCGCAACGAAATTAGATGCAACGGACTACAGGAACGTCAGACGACGTTCCCGGCAGGGAAAACAGCGGAGCTGAGATTTCTATGAGATTTTTCTTCTGGCCCTTGCTTCCGACCGGGGCACACACCCACTGACGGGGCGGAAGGTCGTCGGACTGATCGGAAGCACATGGGTCGCCTATTGCCGGAGTGCTCAGACCATGTGCGCACGTCGGCTATGACGCTAGCGATAGTCCGCGCACGACAAAGCCACCGTGGACGCACTGGGCATCCAGGTGAGCAAGTCATAGTCGTGGCGGAACTGGGTCATACTTCGACGGTAACACCGATGTCCGAAGCGTCCTAGCAAATATTCGCCGCCTCCTACGCCGCAAGCCCGCTACGTCCGCAGTTCGGCGGCGGCCGACTGCACCGCCTCGGTGATGGCCCCAACCAACGGACTGTCGAGCTTCCAACACTGCCAGAACAGCGGCACGTCGAGGTGTGCGTCGGCCACCCGAACGAACGAGCCCTCCACCAGTGCAGGCGCCGCCAGCGTCTCCGGGAACATGCCCCATCCGCGGCCCGCCCGGGCTGCGCTACCGAAGCCTTCCGCTGTCGGAACGAAGTGCTCGCGCCTCGCGATGTCCCGGCGAAACACCTTGCGCACCAACATGTCCTGCAGTGCATCGTCGCGATTCCACGCCAGCGACGGAGCCGTCGCGACCGCTTGCGCAGTGAACCCGTCCGACAGGTGCCGCTCGACGTAAAACGGACTGGCCACCGGCACGTACCTCATCACCCCGAGCGGCCGCACCCGACAACCCGATACCGGCGTGCGCTCGGTCGTCACCGCGCCCATCACGACGCCTTCGCGCAGCAGTCGCGCCGAGTGGTCCTGGTCTTCGATCCTGATGTCGAACAACACGCTGTCCAGTGCGTCGAAAACCCCGCTGAACCACGTCGCCATCGAATCGGCGTTGACGGCCAACGCAATGCGCGGCGACGCCCCGTCGCCGCCGCCCATCTCGGCCAAGCGCCTCGGCCTCCAACAGCGCGGTCTGCGCCGCCAACCGCAATAGCGGAACGCCCGCGGCCGTCGCGACACACGGTTTCTCCCGCACCACGACCACCTGGCCCACCCGCTGCTCGAGCGCCTTGATGCGTTGGCTGATCGCCGACGGAGTGACGTGGAGCCGGGCCGCTGCGGCATCGAACGACCCGTGTTCGACCACGGCCGCCAAAGCCGCCAGCTGCTGACCGTCGATCTGCACATTAGCGATCCTAATGCAGATGAAGAATCATTAGCTGTACTGATGCACGGCAGGTACCTACCGTCGAAGCATGAGCTCTCCCCTGCTTGTCGGCTTCCTCGCCTCGCTCACGCTGATCGTCGCGATCGGCGCCCAGAACGCTTTCGTGCTGCGTCAAGGCATCCGCGGCGAGCACGTGGCGGCGGTCGTCGCGGTGTGCGCCGTATCCGACATCGTGCTCATCACCGCCGGCATCGCGGGTGTGGGCGCGCTGATCGCGGCGCATCCGGGAGCCCTGAGCATCGCCAAGTTCGGCGGCGCGGCGTTCCTGATCGGCTACGGCCTGCTCGCGGCGCGGCGCGCCTGGCGGCCGTCCACGCTGACCCCGTCGGAGAAGCGGCCCCGCACGACTTCTCGAGGTGCTGGTCACCTGCCTGGCGCTGACGTGGCTCAATCCGCACGTCTACCTCGACACCGTGGTCCTGCTCGGCACGCTCGCCAACGAGCACAGCGACGAGCGGTGGTTGTTCGGCGTCGGCGCGGTCACTGCGAGCGTGGTGTGGTTCGTCAGCCTCGGACTCGGGGCGCGTCGCCTCTCCGGATTGTTCGCCACCCCGCTCACCTGGCGGATCCTCGACGGGATCATCGCCGTCACAATGACCGGACTCGGCGTGTCGCTGGCCGTGTCCTGAGACAATTCGCCCATGGGGGTAGGCGAACCAGCGCTGGGTTTGGTCAACAAGAGACTGGCGCACTCCTGATGTTCAAGATGACCGTCGAGGACGTCTTCGTCATCCGCAATCGGGGCGTCGTCGCGACCGGCCGGGTGGAATCCGGCGCGCTGAGAGTCGGCCACGTTGTGAGCATCAACGGCGGGCCGGGCGTCCGGGTCGACGCCATCGAGAAGTTCCGCAAGAAGATCGACGAGGCGACCACGGGTGAGAACGTGGGCGTGCTGATCAAGGAAATCGAAAGAGATCAACTCAACCGGGGCGACGTGCTCACCTCTTCGTCTTCGTCCTACGGCGAGGCACCGCCCATCTGATCCACCACGAATTTCGTCGGGTCACCTTCGATTCGTGCTGAGTGCAACCGGTGACGCCGGTGAGCCGGCTGAATACCGTGCCGCGCATGAACGAGGATTGGCTCGCCGTCATCGCCGGCCTGGCCCTGCTGGCTCTTGTACTCATCGGAGCGATCCCGGGCAGCGTGATCCCGTGACCGAAACCGATACCAAGCCCGAGGTCCGCCAGTCGGGCATCGGCTACGCGGTCGCCGGCGTGCTCGTCGTCATCGCCCTCGGCGCCGCTACCCGGTTCCTCGAGACCCAGGTTCCGCAATGGGCGGACGGAACGGCATTCGAACGAGTCGCCAAGTCCATCGAATTCCCCGTCTATGCAATCGCATTGGGACTCATCGGCAATGCGGTGCTGTCCAGGCTGGCACTGCGCGACGCCCTCGCCCAGGGATTTCGCACCGAGTTCTTCATCAAGACGGGCCTGGTGCTGCTCGGCGCGTCGATCAATCTGAAGGTGCTCGTGACCGCGGCGGGTCCGGCGATCATCCAGGCCCTGCTGCTGATATCCATCGTGTTCGGCTTCACCTGGTGGCTAGGCGGAGTCCTCAAGCTCGATGACAAGCTGCGGGCGCTACTGGCGTCGGCCGTGTCGATCTGCGGCGTGAGCGCGGCCATCGCCGCCGCCGGTGCGGTGCAGGCAAAACGCGAGCAACTCGCCTACGCCGCATCCCTGGTGATCGCCTTCGCGCTGCCGTCGATCTTCCTACTTCCTTGGCTCGCAGACGTTTTCAACCTATCCGACGCGGTTGCAGGTGCGTGGATCGGCGGCAACATCGACACCACGGCGGCAGTCGCGGCCTCAGGCGCCATAGCGGGCGAGGACGCCCTGCAGATCGCCACGATTGTGAAGACCACCCAGAACGCGTTGATCGGAGTCGTCGCGATCGCGTTGACCGCCTACTTCGCGTTGAAGGTGGAGCGCAAGTCCGCCATCCCAGAAGGAGAAGCGGCGCGTCCCATCTTTTTCCAGTTCTGGGAGCGGTTCCCGAAGTTCGTGCTGGGCTTCATCGCCGCGTCGATCATCGGCACGCTGTATCTGCAGTGGGTGAGCGACGGCAAGGCCACCATCGCAACCGTGAACGACATGCGCACATGGTTTTTGATCTTCGCCTTCGTGTCGATCGGCCTGGAGTTTTCGCTGAAAGGTCTCAAAGAAGCCGGTTGGCGGCCCATCGCGCTTTTTGCCTCGGCGACGGTCGTCAACATCGTCGTCGCGCTGGGCCTGGCCGTCGTGTTGTTCGGCAGTTTCCAGGTGAGTTAGCTACTCTCGCCGGGTGCCTGCTTCGTTGTCCCGGCGGGGTTTCCTGGCTTTGACGGCCGGCGCGGCGGCGTTCGTGGCCGCGTGCGGGTCGAAGCCGGGCGAGGTCGCCGACGACGGCTCCGTCACCGTCAAGCACGTGTTCGGCGAGACCAAGGTCCCGGCGCCGCCCAAGCGGGTGGTCAGCGCGGGCCTCACCGAACAGGACGATCTGCTCGCCGTCGGCGTCATACCGATCGCGGTGACGGACTGGTTCGGTGGCGAGCCGTTCGGCGTATGGCCCTGGGCGCAGCCCAAACTCGGCGGCGCCCAGCCGGTGGTCCTCAACCTCGCCGACGGCGTCCCCGTGGACCAGATCGCGTCGCTGAAACCCGACCTGATCGTCGCCACCAACGCCGGCCTCGACCAGGACACCTACAACAAGTTGACCGCCGTTGCGCCGACGATCGCGCAGTCGGACCAGGACGCGTTCTTCGAGCCGTGGAAGGCCCAGGCCACCACGATCGGCCAGGCGGTGTTCAAGCACGACGAGATGCAGGCGCTGGTCGCCGCCGTCGAGGAGAAGTTCGCCGCCGCAGGCACCAACAACCCCCAGTTCGCCGGCAAGAGGGTCCTGCTGCTGGACGGGCGCCTCGAGAAGGACGCAGTGCACGTGGCCACGCCCGGCTGGCGCACCGACTTCCTCACCCAGATGGGGTTCGCCATCGCCGACACCGGCGGCGCCTCGATACCCCGCGACCGGATGCCCGGCGTGCTCGGTTCCGCCGACGCCTTGATCTGGACGACCGAGAGCGACGAGGAGCAGACCGCTCTGCTCGCCGACCCGGCCGTGGCGGAGCTGGGCGCCAAACGCAACGTCTTCACCGGCAAGGAACTCGCGGGTGCGATCGCGTTCGCGTCGCCGCTGTCGTATCCGCTGGTAGCCGACCAGCTGCCGGCGAGAATCGCCCGCGCGCTGGCCTGACAAGATGTCCGGGTGACGGCCACCAGCACCGGGACGGAACACCGGGGTTTCGCGACCACGGGTTCGGCCTACTATCCGACGCTGATCGCGGTCTTCACCGGGCTGGTGCTGATCTCGAACGTCGCCGCCACGAAAGGCATCGCATTCGGCCCGATCATCGGCGACTGGTCGCTGATCACCGACGGCGGGTTCATCGTGTTCCCGCTGACCTACGTGATCGGCGACGTACTGTCCGAGGTGTACGGCTTCAGAGCCGCCCGCCGCGCCATCTACATCGCCTTCGTGATGGAGGCCGTCGCGGCGTTCACGTTCTGGCTGACCGCCGTCCTGCCCGCGGCGGAGTTCTACACCAACCAGGCCGCGTTTGAGGCCGTCGTCCAGCCCTTCACGCAGTTGATCATCGCCGGACTGGCCGGGTTCATCGTCGGGCAGACACTCAACGCCTGGGTCGTCGTGCGGATCAAGGCACGCACGAAGGAGAAGCACCTCTGGGCCCGGCTGATCGGGTCGACGGTGCTCGGGCAGTTCGCTGACACGCTGGTGTTCTGCAGCATCGCCGCCGGTGCCATCGGCATCGCCACGTGGCGGGACTTCGTCACGTATGTGGCGCTGGGCTGGGTGTACAAAACCGCCGTCGAGATCGTGGTGCTGCCGGTGACCTATCGCGTGATCGCGTTCATCAAGCGCCGCGAACCCACATATCAGCCCGCAGTTTGAGGCTTCGTTAAGGCTCCTCTGGCAAGGCTCATAGAGCATGACTATTCGTTGCTACTCGCGGGTAAGTTAGGGACATGAGTGTGACAGCGGATGTGATGGACGCGACGGCCAGGAAAACCGGCCCCGCCACAATCCATGACTACGGGGATACGGCACTGCTGCTCGAGTTCGACAACACCGACGAGGTGCTGGCGTGGGCGGACGCGATCCGTGATGCCGAACTGCCCGGTGTTCTCGACATCGTCCCGGCGTCGCGCACGGTGCTGATCAAGCTGGCCGGCCCCACGTACCAGCCGCCGACCCGGCAGCGACTGGGCAAGCTGCAGGTCGCACCGGAGGCCGTGTCGCATTCCAGCGCGCCGGCCGACGTGCGTGCCGACGTCCAGATCGACGTGGTCTACGACGGGCCCGACCTCGACGAGGTCGCCCGGCTCACCGGGTTGACCGCCGACGAGGTCGTCGCCGCACACACGGGAACGCCGTGGCGCGTCGGATTCGGCGGTTTCGCACCGGGTTTCGCGTACCTGATCGGAGGTGACAGCCGATTGGAGGTCGGACGGCGCGCCGAGCCGCGGACCAAAGTGCCCGCCGGGTCGGTCGGCCTCGCCGGTGAGTTCAGCGGCGTGTATCCCCGCGAGTCGCCGGGCGGCTGGCAGCTGATCGGACGTACCGCAGCGGACCAAGCGGCGTTGTGGGACGTCAGCCGTGAGAAACCCGCGCTGTTGACCCCGGGAATGTGGGTTGCGTTCCGGGCGGTGCAGTCATGACGACACTGGAGATCCTGCGCTCGGGCCCACTGGCGCTGATCGAGGACCTCGGTCGGCCGGGCCTGGCCCACATGGGGGTGGGCCGCTCTGGCGCCGCCGATCGCCGCTCGCACACCCTGGCGAACCGACTCGTCGCCAATCCGGGCGAGTGCGCCACGATCGAGGTGACGTTCGGCGGCCTGTCGGCGCGGGTACGCGGCGGCGATCTCGCCATCGCCGTCACCGGAGCCGACACCGACCCGGCGATCAACGGGATGCCGTTCGGCACGAACAGCATTCATCACGCCCATGACGGTGAAGTGATCACGCTCGGCGCACCACACTCGGGGCTGCGGACCTATCTCGCGGTGCGCGGCGGCATTGACGTCCAACCCGTGCTCGGGTCCCGCTCGTATGACGTGATGTCGGCAATCGGGCCGCTGCCGCTTCAGCCCGGCGACGTGGTGCCCGTCGGCGAGCACAGCGACGAGTTCCCTGAGTTGGATCAGGCGCCGGTCGCCGCGATCGAGGACGACGTCCTGGAACTGATGGTGGTGCCGGGTCCGCGCGACGACTGGTTCGTCGACCCGGACGTGCTGATCCGCACCAACTGGCTGGCCACCAACAAGAGTGACCGGGTCGGGATGCGGCTGGTCGGCATGCCCCTGGAATACCGGTGGCCGGACCGCCAACTGCCCAGCGAGGGGGCGACCCGCGGAGCAATTCAGGTGCCGCCGAACGGCTTTCCGGTGATTCTGGGCCCAGATCATCCGGTCACCGGCGGATACCCGGTGATCGGCGTGGTGACCGACGACGACATCGACAGGGTCGCCCAGATCCGCCCCGGGCAGACCGTGCGGATGCATTGGTCACGACCGCGCCGCCCGTTCGAAGGCACCGCGTAGAACGCACGCGGCTGGTAAAACAGCAGTGTGCACGCGCACAGCTCCAGCGCTTCTCCCGTTCGAGGGGACCCGTTTCCTCGCGTCCACAGCGCCCGCCTGATCCACACCTCCGATCTCGACAACGAGACCCGTGAGGACGCACGCCGAATGGTGATCGACGCCTTCGGCGGAGAGTTCACCGACGCCGATTGGGAGCATTCGCTCGGCGGCATGCACGCGCTGATCTTCGATCACGGCGCCCTGATCGCACATGCCGCGGTCGTGCAGCGTCGGCTGATGTACCGGGACACCGCGCTGCGCTGCGGCTATGTCGAAGGTGTCGCAGTGCGCGAAGACTGGCGAGGACAGGGCCTTGCCAGTGCCGTGATGGACGCCATGGAGCAGGTCCTGCGTGGTGCCTACCAATTGGGCGCGCTGAGCGTGTCCGAGGCGGGCAGACACATCTACGAGGCTCGAGGCTGGCTGCCGTGGGAGGGCCCTACCTCGGTGTTGGCGCCTGCCGGGGTGACTCGGACCCCCGACGACGACAACGGCCTGTTCGTGTTGCCCGTCGCCATACCGAACACGTTGGAGTTGGACACGACCGCCGAGATCACCTGTGACTGGCGCGAGGGCGACGTCTGGTAGCGGCGTACGTTGGGCGTAGTGAGCACTCCACCATCTCCTCAGGCCTTTCGGCCGGGCCGCGAAACGTTCGACAAGCTCTACCGCGGGGAATCCGCTTTCGAGGGGGCTCCCCCGCCGACCGCAGTCCCCTGGGACGTACATCAGGCGCAGCCCCTGTTGATGGAACTCGAAGCGCTGGGTGGTATTTCGGGTGAGGTCCTCGACATCGGCTGCGGCCTCGGAGACAACTCGATCTACCTGGCGTCGCGTGGCCATTCGGTGACCGCACTCGACGGCTCTCCCGCCGCCATCGAGGAGGCGCGGCGTCGCGCCGAAGAGGCAGGCGTGCTGAATCCGAATGCCGGCTCGGCCGGCGTGACGTTCGAGGTCGCCGACGCCACCGACCTGAGCGGATACGACGGCCGGTTCGATACGGTTATCGACAGCGCCCTGTACCACTGCCTCGACGAGGCCGACAGGCACGCCTACGTCGCGGGCCTGTACCGCGCGACCCGGCCCGGAGCGCGACTGCATCTCTGGTGCTTCGGCGAGGGCAACGTCAACGGCGTCATCGCACCGATGGGTGCGGTCCCGGAGGCCGACATCCGCGACACCCTCACGGCCAACGGGTGGCGCATCGACTTCCTCGGACCCACGACATACCTGGGCAATGCCGTGAGCTTCGGCGGTGGCGAGAACGCGTTCACGAAGACGATGGAGGAACAGATGCCGCCCGAAGTGCTCGAGCAGATGCGGGCGGTCGCGGAACGATTCACGAAGATCGCCGAGTTGCTCGACGGCGACCGGATCCACCTGCCGTTCACCGTGGTGCACGCCCACCGCGCCGACTGACAGCGCTCACACCCGATCCCCATGTCGGGTGAGCGGAAGTTCACGGCGGGGATATCGCGGACCACTTCCGGGCAATAAAGCCTCCCTACTCTGGTGTCATGCACGACACATGACGGGTGACACCGCCGCAATGGCCGAGTAACGGGTTGGAAACATCGACTGAATACACAGGTGAAATGAGTGAGCCCGCCTGGGCACCGCTCACCGGATTTCGGGTGGCGGTGACCTCCGCACGCCGTGCCGACGAACTGAGCGCGCTGCTTCAACGCCGTGGTGCGACCGTGAGCAGTGCGGCAGCGATCGCGATGGTGCCGCTGCCCGACGACGACGCGTTACGGGCGTACACGGAGGCCTTGATCGATGCGCCGCCCGACATCGTCATCGCCACCACCGGTATCGGCTTCCGCGGCTGGGTCGCGGCCGCCGACGGCTGGGGACTGGCCAACGAACTGATCGTGGCTCTGGGCAAAGCGCGCATCGTGTCGCGCGGCCCCAAGGCGACGGGCGCGCTGCGCGCCGCGGGGCTGCCCGAGGAATGGTCGCCGGACTCGGAGTCCTCGCGCGAGCTGCTGCACTACCTCGTCGAGGGCGGCATCGCCGGCCAGCGCATCGCGGTGCAGTTGCACGGCGCCACCGACGAGTGGGATCCGTTCCCCGAGTTCCAGGACGAGCTACGCGCCGCCGGTGCGGAAGTGGTGCCGATTCGGGTGTACCGCTGGCACCCCGCGCCCCGCAACGGGGACTTCGACCAACTGGTGGCGGGTATCGCCGAGGAGAAGTTCGACGCCGTGAGCTTCACCTCCGCGCCCGCGGTCGCATCGGTGTTGATGCGCGCCGGGGAGATGGGTCTCGAGGACCAGGTGCTCTCTGCTCTGCGCACGAGCGTGCACGCCATGTGCGTCGGGCCCGTCACTTCCCGGCCGTTGGTGCGACTGGGTGTGCCGACGTCAGCGCCAGAGCGAATGAGGTTGGGCGCGTTGGCCCGTCACATCACCGATGAGCTACCCACACTGTGCTCACGCACCATCCGGGTGGCCGGCCATGTCCTCGAGATCCGCGGCACCTGCGTGCTTGTCGACGGCGCCGTCAGGGCAGTGTCGCCTACCGGCATGGCGACGATCCGGGCCCTCGCGCACCACCCCGGCGCCGTGGTGTCCCGCAATGCGCTACTCGGCGTCCTGCCCGGCAGTGGCACCGACACGCACGCCGTCGAGACAGCCGTGCTGCGGCTGCGAACTGCCTTGGGCGACAAGAACATCGTGTCGACGGTGGTCAAGCGAGGCTACCGACTGGCCGTCGATGAAGAATTCCCCGCAACGGGGATGCACCCTCAGGCTGCGGCGTTATGAGCTTCCCGGCGTTCGCGGGAGCTCACGTCCTGGTGGCGCACGGAACCCGCAAGCAGACCGGCGTAGCGCTGGTCGCCGACCTCGCGGAGCGGGTGTCCGCAGCGCTGGGCGCCAAGGTCCATGTGGCTTTCGTGGATGTGCTCGGCCCGTCACCCAGTGAAGTACTGCGCAACCTCGACGAGCCCACCGTCGTGGTTCCCGCGTTCCTCTCCCGCGGCTACCACGTGAATGCCGACATCCCGGCGCATGTCGTCGCGAGCGGACATCGCGACGTCCTCATCACCGATGCGCTGGGTCCCGACCCCCAACTGGCACGGATTCTGGCCGACCGGCTCGTCGAATGTGGGTGGGACCCAGGAGACTCGGTCGTGCTGGCGGCTGCCGGAACGTCGGATACTCACGCGCAGTCCGACCTGCGGCGCGCCGCGGCGCTGTTGTCGGCGGTGATCGGCGACCGGGTGGAACTGGCCTTCGCCGCCACCGGCGATCCGAAGGTGGCCGACGCGGTCACCCGGCTCCGCCGACAAGGCGCACGACGGGTGGTCGTAGCGTCATACCTGTTGGCGGAGGGACTTTTTCAGGATCGCTTACGCAACAGCGGTGCCGACGCGGTAACCGCCCCGTTGGGCGCCCATCCAGCGATGGTCCGGCTGATAGCGAGCCGGTTCAGGCGCGCCCGGCTGGCGGTCGCCGCGTAAACCGGCCGACGGGGACATCGGCGAGCCCGTAGCGCAGGTACCCGGCCGGTGACATTTTGGGCGTTATGCCGGCAGGCAACAAGCCGGGCACTTAGCGTATGAACGCCGAGCCGCCGAGCGTTTTGTGATCGGGGATGCCATGCGTGCAATGTCGTGGACTACGTGGTTGCGACTGGCCGCCGCCGGGGTGGGGGTCGGGGCGGCGATCGCCTTCGGCCCGGCCCTCGCGGTTGCCGACGACGGCCCCGGCGGCGGATCTTCCGATGGCGGCACATCATCATCTGATTCGGCGTCTTCCGAATCGGCGACGTCGGCTCGGCGGCGTCGGACTCTGCGGCGTCGGACTCGGCGGCGTCGGACTCGAGGAACGCCACGAGTACGCCGTCGACCGAGACCGAGACCGAGACCGAGACCACAGAATCGACCGCGGCACGGGTTGGGTCCAACCTGACGTCGCAACCATCAGCGCCCGATGTTGCCAAGAGGTCGACTGCACCCATCGCACGGGTCGAGGCAACGCAGATCACCGTCTCGCGGCCTCAACGCGACGAATCCGACATCGCCGCGATGACTCCGAAGGTCGCGGCAGCCAAGCAGGCGGCGCTCAGATCCATTGCGGAAGATAGCCGATCGGCCGTCACCGCCCGCGTCGCGAGCACTGACGAAACGGCGGCATTGACGACGGCGACGATACCCGCTCAGCAGAGCGCTTCGACACCGGTAGCTTCACCGCCGACGCTGCCGTCACCGATCAATGTCATCGGCTCGCTGATCTTCAACGCAGTGGTCTCGTTCGTGCGGCTCTTCGACCCGCCGCCGGTGATCCCGCCCGGCAGCACCGTCACACGCGGCACATCGACTGTACAACTGCCCAACTCGGCCGGTAGATCCGTCGACGCCGACTGGTATTTCCCGAACCAAGCCGAGGAACCCGTCGGCCTGGTCTATCTCAACCATGGGTTCTTCCGATCTAAGACCAACGTGGCGGCGTTGGCTGTCCAGCTGGCAGAGCGCACCAACAGCATCGTGGTCGCGCCGACGATTTCGTCCAACCCGTTCGCGACCGACGGCTACACAATCAATGGCGAGCCCATGCAGCGGGCCATCGCATCGCTGTTCGCCGACGACCGCGTCGAGCTGACGGCCAGCGCCAGCACCGCCGCTGGCAAAGCCATCGTGCTGCCGCGCCAGTTCGTCCTTTCCGGCCACTCGGCGGGTGGCAACCTGGCCGCCGCTGTGGCGCGCTACACCACCGAAAACGGTGCAGCGAATGAACTGAGGGCCGTGGTGATGCTTGACGGCGTGGACAATGGGGGCGCCATCACCGCAGCCGCCGAGCGACTCGACGGTATCCCGATCTACCAGATCGCCGCAGAATGCGGTTCGTGCAACGCTTTCGGGTCAGGAACAAACGCTTTGGTCGCGGCGCGGCCCGAGAGCTTCGTCGGCGTGCTGTTGAAGGGTGGAACCCACGTCGACGCGGAAGGCGCCAGCACCAGCTTCCCTGCGGCGCTAGTGTGTGGTTTCCCGATCGAAGCGAACGTCTCGGCCCTGCAAACCATTGCGGCCGGCTGGATCACCGACGTGTTTACGGGGTCCCGTATCGGCGTGTACGGCGCAGGGGGCCAGACGGTGGCGATCGGTGACGCGACCGCCGTAATTCTCGGCGAGGCCACACCGCGGATGCTCACCCCCGTCCTTGCCGACGCCGGATAGCCGATTCGCTACGCGCCGATTTCGACGTTTCCGTCGGCGGTCACGCGCGTCACGTAAACGGGCAGCGTGACGCCTGCGTCATCGAGGCAGACCCCGTCATCGAGCCCGAACGCCTGTTTCTTGATCGGTGACTGCACAGTGGGGCGTCCCCCCCGGTCGCCCACGATGCCGCGCGAAATCACCGCGGCGCCCGAGAACGGATCGATGTTGCCCACGGCGTGCAGCGAGCCGTCGTCCATCCGGAACAGGGCCGCCTGCGTCCCATCGGCCAACAGCACACCGACGCCGCGGCACGGGATCAGTCGATCGTAGGCGCACGCCGCCGTCCATACCTGAATATCGTTGACCAGGCTCATTTTTGGGGCACCTTTGGTAGTCCGATGGGAACTTTGCGGCCTGATCGCTCCATGAACTCGACCGTGGGATCGGCGACATCGGGCGCGTTGACGAAGGACACGAACCGCGACAGCTTGTCCGGGTCTTCGAGCACCCCCTTCCACTCACACGCGTAACCCTCCACGTGACGGGCGATAGCCTCTTCGAATTCGGCGGCCAGCCCCAGCGAGTCATTGCAGACGACGTCGCGTAGATGATCCAGCCCGCCGTCGAGAGCATCTACCCACGGCGCGGTGCGCTGCAGCCGGTCGGCCGTGCGTATGTAGAACATCAGGAACCGGTCGATGTAGCGCAGAAGTGTCTCGTCATCGAGGTCGCCGGCGAGCAACTGCGCATGTTTGGGCGTCATGCCGCCGTTGCCGCCGACATAGAGGTTCCAACCGTTCTCGGTGGCGATGACGCCGACATCCTTGCCGCGCGCCTCGGCGCATTCACGCGCGCAACCCGACACACCCATCTTGATCTTGTGGGGGGCGCGCAGCCCTCGGTAGCGCAGTTCGAGGTTGATGGCCATCTGCACCGAATCCTGTTGGCCGTAGCGGCACCAGTCGCTGCCCACGCAGCTCTTCACCGTCCGCAGGGCCTTACCGTAGGCGTGCCCCGACTCCATCCCGCCCTCGACCAGCCGCCTCCAGATTTCGGGCAGCTGATCGACCCGCGCACCGAACATGTCGATGCGCTGGCCGCCGGTGATCTTGGTGTACAGGTCGAAATCCCGTGCGATCTCGCCGATCAGGATCAGCTGCGCGGGCGTGATGTCGCCTCCGGGCACCCGGGGCACGATCGAATAGCTGCCGTTCTTCTGGATATTGGCCAGGAAATGGTCGTTGCTGTCCTGCAGCGACGCCTGCTCACCGTCGAGGATGTGTTCCGAACTCGTCGATGCGAGGATCGATGCAACCGCGGGTTTGCATATGTCGCAACCCTTTCCGTTGCCGAAACGCTCGATCAATGCGGTGAATGTTCGGATGGATGTCGCGGAGACGATTTCGAACAGCTCGGCGCGTGACTGGGTGAAGTGTTCGCAGAGCGCCTTGGACTGTTCGACACCCTCGGCCTCGAGCAGTTGCTTGAGCAGCGGTACGCACGAGCCGCAGGAGGTGCCCGCCAGGGTGCACTTCTTCAGCTCGGGCACGTCGCAGCAGCCGCCGGCGATGGCGTCGGTGAGATCGCCCTTTGTGACGTTGTTGCACGAGCAGATCTGCGCGCCGGCGGGCAACGCACCCACGCCCAATCCCGCACCGGCACCATCGGATCCGGCCGGTGCGATCAACGCCATCGGGTCACCGGGCAGCTGCTCGCCGACCATGGGACGCAAGATTCCGTACGCCGAGGCGTCGCCGACGAGAACGCCGCCGAGCAGCGTCTTGGCATCGTCGGAGAGCACCAGCTTGGCGTAGGTCTGTTTGACGGCGTCGTTGACCACCACCTCCAGGCAGTCCGGCGTGGTGCCCATCGCGTCGCCGAAGCTGGCCACGTCCACACCGAGGAGCTTGAGCTTGGTCGACATGTCGGCTTCGGGGAATTCCGCTTCACCGCCGAGTAGTCGATCGGCCGCGACCTCGGCACTCGTGTACCCCGGGCCCACCAGGCCATAGCACCGGCCCTCGATCGCAGCCACCTCACCGACAGCGAATATGTTGGAATCGTGAGTGGCACAGGAGAGATCGGTGAGCACGCCACCACGCTCGGCGATGTCCAATCCTGCGTCACGGGCCAGCTCGTCGCGCGGACGCACGCCCGCCGCGAACACGACCAGTCCGGTGTCGATGGCCGTCCCGTCGCTCAGCGTCACCCGTATCGAGTCGTTGTCGGCAGACCGCCGGACGGGCCGATTGCGTTGTGCCGGCGCGATGGACGCGGTGCCGACGCCCGTGTGCACAGAGATGCCGAGCTCACTGATCATCCTGCCGAGCAGAGCGCCGCCGGCCTCGTCCAACTGTTGGGCCATCAGCCGGGGCGCCATCTCGACGACGTGGGCGTGCAACCCGAAGGAGCGCAGTGCGTTGGCGGCCTCCAGACCCAGCAGACCGCCGCCGATGACCACGCCGACAGCGTGGCCGGCGTCGCGTGTGCGTTGTGCGTCGGCGCGGATCGCGTCGAGATCGTCGAGGGTGCGATAGACGTGGCATGACGGCAGATCATTGCCCGGCACCGGGGGTACGAACGCATAGGAGCCGGTGGCCAGGACCAGTGCGTCGTAGGAGATGCGCCGGCCGAGCATCGTGGTGACGTACTTCTTGACCCGGTTGATGCGGGTCACGCGATCCTTCAACACCAGTTCGACCAGTTCGTCGCCGGCGTAGTCGTTGCCCGGCAGGCACATCAGGGCGCGGTCCCAATGTTCGGTGTAGCCGGTGAGCCCTACCCTGTCGTAGGCCGCGTCGGCCTCCTCGGCCACCACCGTCACCCGCCACTGGCCACCGTCGTCGCGACTTCGCAACGCCTCGACGAACCGGTGACCGACCATGCCATGGCCAACGACCACGACGTTTCTTGAAGACCGCATGGCGCAGAGGTTAAGCAGCGGACGTTGCCGCAATGTCGCCTTGTGTGAAGCGCCCATCACGGTGTCCTCACCATTGTCGAGCGCTGGATGTGAGCCGATTCGCTGACGGCGAACGCCCTGCTGGAACATGAGCGAGCTTGACTCAAGTTAAGGGAGTAGCGGACCGGCGTGGTGCCGGTCACGACAACCGAGAAGAGGAAACGATGAGCAAAGTGACACTGCGCACGCGAGGAGCACTCGAGCCGTTGTGGGGCCGACCGACCTTGGAGATCGACCGCTGGCTGAAGGAAGGCGTATTCGAGGGCTTCACCCCGGCCGCCGAGATCGTCAAGGACGGTGAGGATGCGGTTGTGCGCCTCGAATTGCCGGGGGTGGACGTCGCCAAGGATGTCAACGTCGAGGTGGATCGTGGCCATCTGGTGATTCACGGTGAGCGCCGCGACGAGCACGCCGGCGAAGACCCTGCGAAGGACGGTCGCACCCTGCGCGAGGTCCGCTACGGCTCGTTCCGCAGGTCATTCAAGCTGCCCGCGCATGTCGCAGGCGACGCGATCTCGGCGTCCTACGACGCGGGCGTGCTCACGGTGCGGGTGGCCGGCGCCCACAAGGGTGCCGAAGCACAGCGCATCGAGATCGAGATCGAGAGCAAGTAACACTCGCGATTGCGGAATCCGGTGGAGCCCTCCAAGGGGTTCCACCGGATTCGTCGTCTAGACGCGATTCAGGTAATGCTTGAAGACTTCGTCGTTCTTCGGGGCCAGGTATTCGGAGGACGTCTGCTCCTTGAGTCGGAGCAGGGTGTCGTCGGCCAGCGTGATGGCGGCCTTGACGGTGATCCGGCTGGACACCTTCGCCCGTTTCATCGATGCATACGGCACGAAGCGGTGGCGGGCAACGATCTCGGTCGTCGAGCCCGAATTTTGCAGCCTATGCAGGCGCGACGGGCCGGAGTCGCTGGTTTCGCTCGGACGTTCCGCGAGCACCAGTCCGGTATCGAGGATGAGGACGTCATACGTCGCGGCGTCGGATTTCATATCGGCGATACCGCCGAGGACCTGCCCGGCACTGGCGGTCTCTGCGATGGCGACGGTCCCGGCCGACCCGAGGTCGACCCCGACACCCGCGAGACGATCTGCAGCCTCGACCGCGGTACCGGCGTCGGCCAGGAGCGCGCCGAGGGACTCGTCATCGAAGACATCGCCGTTGTCCGTCACCAGCTCGTCCGCACCGGCCCACGAGACCCGCCAGCGCACCATTCCCGCGCGCACCGCCGCTGCGCGGACAAGTGCGTTGAACATCGCCGGGACGGTCTTGTCGACCTGCTCGTCTGCGACGTCGGGATATGCGGCCCGGACAAGTTCTGTCGAACGGCCGGCCTGGGACAGGGCCACCACCGTGGCCAGGGTCGCCGTCGGCTCCTTGGCCAACGGGGCAGCCGCCGTGTACATCGTGTTCGCGGTGTGCTGGTCACTGTTCGTGCGTATGCGGCCGACGAGCTCGTCCCATTCAAGGCGTTCGCGGTAGCCGAAAATGAAGGCCACCTCGGCCGTCGCGGCCGCGGCCTTGGCGAAGTCGGGGATGAGCGCACAGGCGCGGCGATCGTCGTAGGGCCGCGCTTGCGCGCAGTCGGGGATGGACTCCATAGCCGCGATGCGCACGCCAATCGGGGGGTGGGTGCTCAACATCTCCTCGGCCATCTGCTGCCTCGATTTTTCCGCAGGCTCCTCGGGCGGCACCTTTTTGCGGACCTCATCGATTTGGTCTGCACGAGCGACGAGCAGTTTGTCGAACCCCCCGAAGAAGCCATCGGCGGTCGGCGCCAGATCCAATCCCCAACCGAGACCGAGATATTGGGTGTCGTAATACGACCAGTAAAGGGTGAGAACGTATACCTCCCGGAGTGCGGCCTGGGCGTTGGCCCGACCGTCGATCTGCACCATGAGACGGTCGGCCTCGCGCTCCTGACTGCGGCTCATCCCACGCGACAGCAGGATGTAGAAGACCATGTACACCCTCAGCGGCCACTGGAACACGTTGCCCTGCAGCTGCTGCACGGTGCTGACGATGGCTTGCCAACCGCGATAGGCGAGCGGGCCGAGCCGGGTATGAGTGCCCGAAAAGTGGCCGAACTCATGGGCGAGCACCGCGCGCAGCTGGGACACGCTCAAGCCCAGTAGCAACGGAACGCCCAGATACATCCGCCGGGGTCCGCCGAACAGGCCGAAGAAACGCGCGTCCTCGCTGACCGCCGCGTTGACATCGCCGATGAGCCGGACTTGTTCGGGACCGCGGGTGTGGGTGGCCTCGGACAACTCGGAAACGAGGGCCCACAGCTCGGGGGCCTCCTCGGGTGTGACGTCGACGCCGGGCTGGAGCCCGGGCCGCCACGTCGCCAACGTCCACAGCGAGCCGAGCACGATGAGCCCGGCGCCCGCCGTCACGGCGATGACCCAGGGCATGCCCGGGAGATCATCCTTGAGCTGGAACGCGCCGATCATGATGCCCGCAATGAGACCGACGGCGAACACATAGAAGCCGATCAACGCCAGCAGCGAGACCACCGCGCGGATAGTTGCGAACACGGCTGTCCCCCGGGTCACCGGAATTCCTGTGCTGCGGGACGCTACCAGCGAACCATGCACTGCCTGCGGCGATCCGCCTAGATTCCTCCGGCGCTGGACGACGTAGTCGTCGTGTAGGGATAGGTGGTCGACGGCTCGTCGGACGGCTCCTCGGAGTCGGACTCGTCGCTGCTGGGTCCACTCGTTGGCGAGCCGGGAGCGACGGGGTTGTCCTCGCTGGTCTGCACCCTCGGCACCGAATAGCTTGTCGTCGACGTCGAGGATGTGGTGTACGTCGAAGGGGTCGCCGACGACGAGGGGATCGGCAGCGTGTCGGGAACCTTCGACGAATCCGAGGTGCGGATCACCGCGTACACGAGCAGTGCGACCAGGATCAGGGCGGCCACGCCCGCAGTCACCACGACCTGCCGCTGGTCGTGCCAGTCGGGCTCGTCGTCACTCGCCACGGCCGGAACCCTAAGCCCAGCGCTGAAGCAACTCCTTGGCCCGCCCCGCCAGCGCTCCCTGCAGGAAAGGGCCGAAGCTGATGCGGCCGACGCCGAGCGGTCCGAACGACGCGGGGTCTGACTGGTCGGGTTGCGCAATCGCGTTGATCGGCAGCGGAAGCTCAGATGCCAGGCGCCGCAATGTCTCCGGATCATGGAACCCTACGGGGTACAACACGTCGGCGCCTGCGGCGGCGGCCTCGGCGAGCCGCGCGATCGCGCGGTCCACGCGATCGGACTCATCGCCGTCCTGGCGAAGGAACAGGTCAGTCCTGGCGTTGACAACCACGTGAACGCCCGCGGCGTCGGCCGCCGCCCGTAGCGCACCGACGAGTTCGGCATGTTCACTGGCCGATCGCAGCCGCCCACCCTCGCTGTGGACGGTGTCCTCGATGTTCAGGCCGACCGCCCCGGCGTCCAACAGCCCCTCGATCAGGCGCGTCGGCGCCTCGCCGTAGCCCGACTCGATGTCGACCGAGATCGGGGCATCGACGGCCGCGGTGATCTGTTTGACGCGGGTGAGCACGTCGTCGAATGTCATCCCCTCCTGATCGGCCTTGCCGACCGAATCGGCCAGCGGGTGGCTGCCGACGGTCAGCGCGGCAAACCCCGCGTCGACCGCCAACCTGGCCGACCAGGCATCCCAAACCGTCGGCAGGACGACTGGGTTTCCGGGCTGGTGCAAGGCCAGCAGGGCGTCGGCGCGCTTCGCGAGAACCTGGTCGGACATTGGGCAAACCTCCGCTTCAGACGTGATCTGTCTCACTACGTACTGCATGATGTGACTAGCAATGGGTGTCGTAACGTGATGGTTGACACCCTTCAGCCCAAGGAGGTCAATTGTCCAGCACAACTGAACTAGCCGAGCTGCACGAGCTAATCGGAAGCCTGCGGCGATGCGTGACATCGTTGGCGTCAAGATACGGGGACAGCCCTGCCACGCGTCGCATCGTCAACGACGCTGAACGCATTCTCAACGACATCGATCGGCTTGACATTGATGCCGAGGAGTTGGAGCTCGCCCGTGGTGTGGTCCATCATCACCATGCCGGGGAGAGAATCCCGATCCCGGACACTGCGTACGACACCGACTTCTGGCGCGGCGTCGACGACGAGGGTCTCGGCGGCACGCGATAACCGCGTGACGTCGTCCGCCTCGGGACACCGCAACACCGAAAGGGAACAGTGAGCGCACCCACCGCCGACCGCAAGGCGACCGGCGTCTTCTCGCCGGGCCGTGCCCAGATTCCGCAGCGCACCCTGCGCACCGACCGCTGGTGGCAGTCGCCGTTGGTCGTGGACCTGGGCTTCGCCGCATTCGTGATCTACGCAACGGTTCGGGCATTCCTGCAGAACAACTATTACGTAGCGGAATACAACTACCTGACGCCGTTCTATTCCCCGTGCATCAGCAAGGGATGCGTCGCGGAGGCCAGCCACTTCTGGCCGCAGATCATCCCCGACGTGTGGTTCATTCCGTTCGCTGCGGCATCGCTGCCGTTCCTGCTGCTGTTCCGGCTGACCTGCTACTACTACCGCGGCGCCTACTACCGGACGGTGTGGCAGTCCCCGAGTGCATGCGCCGTGGCCGAGCCGCACGCGAAATACACTGGTGAGACCCGCTTCCCGTTGATCATCCAGAACACGCATCGCTACTTCTTCTACATCGCCGGGGCCATCTCGGTCATCAACACCTACGACGCGATCGTGGCGTTCCACTCACCGTCCGGCTTCGGATTCGGTTTGGGCAACATCATTCTCGTCGTCAACGTGGTGATGCTGTGGGTGTACACGCTGTCCTGCCACTCCTGCCGCCACATCGTCGGCGGCCGCCTCAAGCACTTCTCCAAACACCCTGTGCGGTACTGGATGTGGACACAGATCAGCACCCTCAACGACCGGCACAAGTTGTACGCATGGATCACGTTGGGGACTCTGATGTTGACCGACTTCTACATCATGCTGGTGGCCAGCGGGACGATCTCCGACCTGCGATTCATTGGTTGACACCATGTTTCGTCAAGTGATTGAAATAGTGAGGGAATATGGCTGAGCCCGAGGCTCTTCGCGCAAGCGGCTCATCGCAGGTCGAGCGGCACGAGTACGACGTTGTCGTCATCGGTGCCGGCGGCGCGGGTTTGCGTGCGGTGATCGAGGCGCGTGAGCGCGGCCTGAAGGTGGCCGTGATCACGAAGTCGTTGTTCGGTAAGGCGCACACGGTGATGGCCGAGGGCGGCTGCGCCGCCGCGATGGGCAACGCGAACCCCAAGGACAACTGGCAGGTCCACTTCCGCGACACCATGCGTGGCGGGAAGTTCCTCAACAACTGGCGCATGGCCGAGCTGCACGCCAAGGAGGCGCCGGACCGCGTCTGGGAGCTGGAGACCTACGGTGCGCTGTTCGACCGCACCAAGGACGGGCGGATCAGCCAGCGCAACTTCGGCGGTCATACCTACCCGCGGCTGGCCCACGTCGGCGACCGCACCGGCCTGGAGATCATCCGCACCCTGCAGCAGAAGATCGTCTCGCTGCAGCAGGAGGACAAGGCCGAGTTCGGCGACTACGAGGCGCGGATCCGGGTCTTCCACGAATGCACCATCACCGACCTGGTCAAGGACGGCGACCGGATCGCGGGCGCGTTCGGCTACTGGCGCGAGAGCGGCAACTTCATCCTCTTCGAGACGCCCGCGGTGGTGCTGGCCACCGGCGGTATCGGCAAGTCCTACAAGGTGACGTCGAACTCGTGGGAGTACACCGGCGACGGCCACGCCCTGGCACTGCGGGCGGGCGCGACGCTGATCAACATGGAGTTCGTCCAGTTCCACCCGACGGGCATGGTGTGGCCGCCCAGCGTGAAGGGCATCCTGGTCACCGAGGGTGTGCGCGGCGACGGCGGAGTGCTGAAGAACTCCGAGGGCAATCGGTTCATGTTCGACTACATCCCGCCGGTCTTCAAGGGCCAGTACGCCGAGTCCATCGAGGAAGCCGACCAGTGGCTCAAGGACAACGACTCCGCGCGCCGGACCCCCGACCTGCTGCCCCGCGACGAGGTGGCCCGCGCCATCAACTCCGAGGTCAAGGCCGGCCGCAACTCCCCGCACGGCGGGGTCTTCCTCGACATCGCGTCGCGGCTGCCCGCCGAGGAGATCAAGCGTCGGCTGCCGTCGATGTATCACCAGTTCATGGAGCTCGCCGAGGTCGACATCACCAAGGAGCCCATGGAAGTCGGGCCGACGTGCCACTACGTGATGGGCGGCGTCGAGGTCGATCCCGACACCGGCGCGGCCAAGACACCCGGACTGTTCGCCGCGGGTGAGTGCTCGGGCGGCATGCACGGCTCCAACAGGCTCGGCGGCAACTCGCTGTCCGACCTGCTGGTGTTCGGCAGGCGCGCGGGCATGGGTGCCGCCGACTACGTTCGCGCACTGCCCGACCGGCCGAAGGTGTCCGAGGCGGCCGTCGACGACGCGGCCAAGCTGGCGCTCGCGCCGTTCGAGGGCCCGTCCAACGGCGACGCGGCGGAGAATCCCTACACGCTGCAGCTCGACCTGCAGGACTCGATGAACACCCTGGTCGGCATCATCCGCAAGGCCGATGAGGTGACCGAGGCGATCGAGAAGCTCAAGGAGCTGCGGGAGCGCTACAAGCGCGTCCGCGTGGAGGGCGGCCGGCACTTCAATCCGGGCTGGCATCTGGCGATCGACCTGCGCAACATGCTGATCGTCAGCGAATGCGTGGCCATGGCCGCGCTGGAGCGCACGGAAAGCCGTGGCGGGCACACGCGCGACGACCATCCGTCCATGGATTCGACGTGGCGTAAGACGCTGCTGGTGTGTCGCGCCGAAGGTGATGCGGTCGTGCCAGACATCACCATCACCCGCGAGGACCAGATCCCGATGCGCGAAGACCTGCTCGAGCTCATCGAGGTCGAAGAGCTGGAGAAGTACTTCACGTCCGAGGAACTCGCCAACCATTCGGCAAGGAGAGCCTGATGAGCTACCAAGCGAATATGCGGGTATGGCGCGGCGACGAGAGCGGCGGAGACCTGCAGGACTACTCGGTCGAGGTCAACGAGGGCGAGGTCGTGCTCGACATCATCCACCGGCTGCAGCAGACGCAGACCGGCGACCTCGCCGTGCGGTGGAACTGCAAGGCGGGCAAGTGCGGGTCGTGCTCTGCCGAGATCAACGGCCGGCCGCGGCTGCTGTGCATGACGCGGATGTCGACGTTCGACCCGGCCGAGACCATCACGGTCACGCCACTGCGGACCTTCCCCGTGATCCGCGACCTGGTCACCGACGTGTCGTTCAACTATGAAAAGGCCAGGGAGATCCCGTCGTTCACGCCGCCGAAGGACCTGCAGCCCGGCGAGTACCGGATGATGCAGGAAGACGTGAACCGGTCACAGGAGTTCCGCAAGTGCATCGAGTGCTTCCTGTGCCAGAACACCTGCCACGTGGTGCGCGACCACGAGGAGAACAAGAAGGCGTTCTCGGGCCCGCGGTACCTGATGCGGCAGACCGAACTCGACATGCATCCGCTGGACACCCGGGCGCACCGTTCGGTGCAGGCGCAGGAGGAGAACGGCCTGGGTTTCTGCAACATCACCAAGTGCTGCACGGAGGTGTGCCCCGAGCACATCAAGATCACGGACAACGCGCTGATCCCGCTGAAGGAGCGCGCGGTCGACCGCAAGTACGACCCCGTGGTGTGGCTGGGGAACAAGCTGTTCCGGCGGTGATGAGCGCTTGCGCGGAGAACACAACGAAGGGTTGAGTCGGGCGCTCCCGCGGGTAGCCTTCCGATAGCAGCCAATCACGACGAAAGGCACCGCGACATGGGACAGACCGACAGCGTCAATGACATTCGCACCGCGATCCGCGAGCTGACCGCACGCGCCGAACTGGCCAGAAAAGAGGGCCGGCCGGGGGATGCCGACGAGCTCGAAGCGCGTATCGCGGCGAAACGCCAGGAGCTCGGCGAACGTCCCTAAGCGCCCAGACGCCGAAATGTGCTGCGGTGAAACACGATCGGCGGTACGTCGGGATGCACAGTGATATCGCTGACCCGCAGAATGACTATGGTGTGATCCCCGGCCGGGATCAGTTGTTCGATCGCGCTCTCCAACCACACGCTGGTGCCCTCGACGAAGACGGCGCCTGACTCCCGCGACACCGTGTCGAGGCCGGCGAACCGGTCGCCGGTCTTGGCGGCCAGGGCGCGCGCGGCGTCGTCGTGCGATTCACCGAGCACGCTGATACCCAGCTGGGGCAGGCTCCGCAGCTTCGGCCATGTCTCCGAGGTGTTCTGCACGCAGAAGGACACCAGCGGCGGATCCAGCGACACGGGCACGAACGTGCTCGCCGCCAACCCCACCCGGACGCCGTCGACCTCCGCGGCTATCGCGATGACACCGGACGGGAAATGCCCGAACGCCTCCGCAGCGAGGTAGGGCTGAGATCGTTCGCGCTCATCGCCTCCATCTTCACACGTATCCAG
>CAVTSZ010000040.1:0-167405 GCA_963737385.1 uncultured Actinomycetota bacterium | reverse complement strand
ACTCCCAACGAATTCTGTATGGTCACCGCGGTGACGGCGACCAGTCCGTGCACCCCGAGTAGCGCGAAAGTACGCATGTCGGCCTGGATGCCCGCACCGCCGCCGGAGTCGGATCCGGCGATGGTCATCACCCGCACCGGCGTCGTGCCGGGTTCCGGCAGAGGTAGAAACGTCATGCGAGTGGCAGATACACGCGGTCGCCGTGTTCGGCGAACTCTTTTGACTTCTCTTCCATCGCGGCTCCGATCGCTTTTTCGGTGTCCAGCCCGGAAGTGTCGCAGAGGTCGAGGTGCTCGCCGTTCGAGAGGTTTACCCGGCGGAATGGGACCCCGTCGCGGTAGATCTTGGTGCTGCCCGCGATGGGTCCGGTGGTTACAGCCGGATCGACGACAACGTCAGTCATTGCGTTCTCCCTACGCCGGCATTACCCGGTCAGGTTCATACGGTCGACAGCCCCAGCTGTCCTCTCAGCGCACTGGGCGTGCGCTCCCGTGTTTGGACGAGAGCCACCGTAACGCAGGGGAGCGCCCGTTGGAATAGGAATTGCCTCGAGATGCTTTGTATAGCTAATATATGTGTTTTGTGCCGTCGCGGCGCCGTGGATACGTAAGCGAATAGATGACGACTGAGATCGAGATGACGAAACCTCCGATGGTGGCGGACGCCGACCTGGCCCTCGCCGAGACCGCGCGCCGGCGCCGTCGGATGGACCATGACCACCCGTTCTACAAGTGGATCGTGCTGTCCAACACCACTCTGGGCATGCTGTTGGCGTCGATCAATGCGTCGATTGTGCTGATCTCACTGCCGGCGATCTTCCGCGGCATCGGGCTGAATCCGCTGGCACCGGCCAATGTCAGCTATCTGCTCTGGATGCTCATGGGCTACCTCGTGGTGACCGCGGTGCTCGTGGTGTTCTTCGGCCGCCTGGGCGACATGTACGGCCGCGTCCGCATCTACAACCTCGGGTTCGCCGTTTTCACCGTCGCTGCGATCGCGCTGTCGTTCGACCCGTTCGATCTGGGCGGCGGGGCACTGTGGCTCATTGGCTGGCGGGTGATCCAGGGCGTCGGCGGTGCGATGCTGATGGCGTCGTCGGCGGCGATTCTCACCGACGCGTTCCCGTCCAACCAGCGTGGCATGGCGCTGGGCGTGAACATGGTGGCCGCGGTGGCCGGCTCGTTCCTGGGCCTGCTCATCGGCGGCGTGTTGTCGGAGATCCACTGGCAGGCCATCTTCTGGGTCGGCGTGCCGATCGGGGTACTCGGCACAGTCTGGAGCTATCGGTCACTGAAGGAGCTCGGCGTCCGGACCCCGGGGCGGCTGGACTGGGCAGGCACGCTCACCTTCGCGATCGGCCTGACCGCGCTTCTCACGGGGATTACCTACGGCATCCAGCCCTACGGAGATTCGACGACCGGGTGGACCAACCCGTGGGTGCTCGGTTCGATCCTGTTCGGCGTGCTGCTGATCGTCGCCTTCTGCTTCATCGAGCTGCGGGTCGCCCAGCCGATGGTCAACATCCGGCTCTTCCGTTCGGCATCCTTTGGCATGGGCAACCTCGCGGGGCTGATGTCGTCGGTCGGCCGCGGCGGTCTGCAGTTCATGCTGATCATCTGGTTGCAGGGCATCTGGCTTCCGTTGCACGGCTACAGCTTTGAATCGACCCCGTTGTGGGCGGGTATCTACTTGCTCCCGGCGACGTTCGGCTTCTTGGCTGCCGCTCCGGTGGCAGGAGCGCTTGCGGACCGCTTCGGGGCCCGGCCGTTCACGGTGGGCGGGATGTTCTTGATGGCGGTGTCGTTCGTCGCGCTGGTGATGATCCCGGTCGACTTCAACTACTGGGTGTTCGCAATCCTGGTGTTCCTCAACGGGCTTGGCGGGGGCATCTTCACCGCGCCGAACACCGCGGCGATCATGTCGAGCGTGCCGGCCGCTGAACGAGGCGCGGCGTCGGGTGTGCGGGCGACGTTCTTCAATGCGGGCTCGTCGCTGTCGATCGGGATCTTCTTCTCGCTGATGATCGTCGGCCTGACCAACACGCTGCCGAGCGCGCTCAGTACCGGACTGCAGGAGCAGGGTGTGTCGGCCTCGGTCGCGCATGAGGTAGCCAATCTGCCGCCGGTCGGCAGCCTGTTCGCGGCCTTCCTCGGCTACAACCCGATCGGCGAGCTTCTGGAGCCGTACCACGCGTTGCAGCAGCCCGGTGTCAACGCCGACGTGCTGACCGGCCAGACATTCTTCCCGCACCTCATCACCGAGCCGTTCCACTCGGGACTGGTCGTGGTGTTCGTCGCCGCGGCGGTGATGATGGGCATCGGCTTGATCGCGTCGCTCTTTAATCCGGGCCGCTACGCCGACGACGCGAACGTCGATAACGAGGCCTGAGGCGTCGTTCAGCGCCTTGAGAACTCCGTGAGGCGGAGTCTCTCGGGTAGTTGAGGAGTTCCGTGCGGTGCTGCGGGAACGCACCGAGCGACTCGAAGCGATCGAAGCCGGTTGCGCGGTCCTTGTCGGCACCGACAGGGGTTTCATCGTGCGGGAGACGGGTCGGCTCCTGGGCGGGAACCGTTCCTCCTCAATCGCCGACGGCCCGCTGCCGAACCCGTTCGGCGACGGCCACGCGGCCGAACGCGCCGCACACGCGATTGCGCGCCACCTGAACCTCTAACCCAGCTCCACTAGAACTGGGGCGTGATCGCTCGGCGCCTTGCCCTTGCGTTCCTCGCGCACGATCTCCGCATGGGTGACGCGCTGCGCCAGCGCCGGCGATCCGAGAATGAAGTCGATCCGCATTCCGCGGTTCTTCGGGAACCGCAGCTGGGTGTAGTCCCAATACGTGTAAACCGCGGGGCCTGGGGTGAAAGGCCGGACCACATCGGTGAATTGGATGTCGACGATCGCGTTGAACGCCGCACGCTCGGGCTCGGTGACGTGCGTGCTGCCCTCGTAGAACTCGACGCTCCAGACGTCCTCATCGGTCGGTGCGATGTTCCAGTCGCCCACGAGCGCGATCTGTGCCGACGGGTCAGCGGTCAACCACATGTTCGCCGTATCACGCAGCGCGGCCAGCCATTCCAGCTTGTAGGCATAGTGCGGGGAGCCGACGAACCGCCCGTTCGGTGCATACAGGCTCCACACCCGCACCCCGTTGCAGGTCGCACCCAGCGCGCGCGCCTCTGCCGCGGCTTCCACATCCGGTTTGTCGCCCCACGTCGGCTGGCCGTCGAAGCCGATCTGCACATCGTCGATACCGACCCGAGACGCGATGGCCACTCCGTTCCACTGGTTGAACCCGCAGTGAGTCACGTCGTATCCGGCCGCCAGAAACGGCATGGTGGGGAACTGCCCGTCCGAACACTTCGTCTCCTGCATGGCCAGCACGTCGACGTCGGCGCGTTCCAGCCAGTCGGTGACGCGATCGACCCGAGCACGGATCGAGTTGACGTTCCACGTGGCCAGTCGCATGGCTACAGGGTACGAGCGTCGACGTACCGACTCCGGTGCTGCACCGCGAATCCCATCGACTCGTACATCGCGATCGCCGCGCTGTTGTCGACCAGAACCTGCACGTACGCACGGGTGGCGCCGCGGTCCGCCCCCCACGCGAGGAGTCTTGCGCAAAGATCGCGCGCATGTCCACGCCGGCGCTGCGTCTTTGCCACTCGCACCGCCGAAAGCCCCACCCAGCGGGTGCCGTCGGGCGCGTCGGTCACCGCCGCCCGCCCCACGGCCGCGCCTGCCATCGATGCGAACATCACCTCACCGCCGGCGACGGCCGTCAACACGTCGACCGGAACGTCACGTTCGTAGAGTCGCATCCACGCCGCATCGGGCGCCGCGCCCAACGTCACTGTGGCAGAGGATTCTTCGGACGACAGTGTGCGCGACATCACGACGGTTTCGAGATGTGCGGTGACATTGGGCAGACGGATGAGCCGATCCGGAACCGACAGCCAGGATGTCAGGCCGCGCGAGGCATACCAGTCGACGATCGCCGGCATCGCAGACAGATCGGCCTCGATCGTAAGGGGCACAGCCGAATTGCCGCGGTGGGTGACTCCGCGGGCCGACCGCAGCAGCCATCCACTCAACCAGTGCTGCTCCAGACCAGGCCACGCCAATGCGGCCGCATGCTCGAGGTTGCGAATTTCAGCGGTGCGTACCGGCGCGGCACCGAGCGCCTTGATCACGACGACGTCGTCGAGGGCGACGGCCACCACGTCTCCGCGCTTGGTGCGCACCCGCAGCGCCGGATCCGTCTCCACCAGGTGACCGATCACGTCTGTCAGCGGCGGCACCGACCCGGCCGGCAGTCGGTAGCGGATCATTACCCGCGTACCAACCGGCGGCAACTGCATCAGTGACCGAACGGATCGGGATCTTTGCCGGGCGTCCACGACAACCCGGGCACGCCCCAGCCGTGCGACTTCACCGTGCGCTTGGCGCTGCGGGCATGCCTGCCGACCAACCGGTCCAGATACAACAGGCCGTCCAGATGCCCGGTCTCGTGCTGCAACATCCGCGCGAACAGCCCGCTGCCCTCCAGCGTGATCGGCGTGCCGTCGGCGTCCAGACCCGTCACCCGCGCCCAGTCCGCGCGACCGGTCGGAAACGACTCGCCGGGCACCGACAGGCAACCCTCGTCATCGTCGTCCGGGTCGGGCATCGTCTCCGGCACTTCGGAGGTCTCCAGCACGGGGTTGACGACGACACCCTTGCGCCGCGTGATCCGGCCGCGTTCCTCAGCGCAGTCGTAGACGAACACCCGCTTGCAGACACCGATCTGATTCGCGGCAAGGCCCACACCGTTGGCTGCGGCCATCGTGTCGTAGAGGTCGTTGATCAAGTCGGCGAGATCCTCCGGCAGCGAACCGTCGTCGCGGACGGGCACCGGCTCGGTCGCGGTGTGCAGGACGGGATCTCCTACGATGCGGATGGGTACGACGGCCATGGACGAAAAGCTTAAGTGGGCAATCCTCATGACCCGACTCGCGGGCATGTCTGACGCCTCAGGCTGCAAACCCGTGGTTGAATGATCGCCGAACCACAGCGATGGCATTTCGAGTGTCGGAAGGGTCCAGGAGCGAGATGGACGGCGCAATCGCGCGGACTGAGCAATCCGGGGACGACCCTGCTCTGACCGATGGGCTGACCCGGCGCGAACACGACATCCTGGCGTTCGAACGCCAGTGGTGGAAGTACGCGGGCTCCAAGGAAGACGCCATCAAGGAACTGTTCTCCATGTCTGCCACCCGCTACTACCAGGTGCTCAACGCACTGGTGGACCGCCCTGAGGCGCTCGCAGCGGACCCGATGCTGGTCAAACGGCTGCGGCGGCTGCGGGCCAGCCGGCAAAAGGCGCGGGCGGCGCGTCGACTCGGCTTCGACGTCACCTGAGCCGTTCGGGGGCCCGGCGGCGTACTTGTCCCGCTAGATAAGGTGGGCGCAATGGATCAGCGAAACTCGTCCGGCCTACCCCTGCGCGCCATGGTGATGGTCTTGCTATTCCTGGGCGTCGTGTTTCTGCTGGTGGGATTCCAGGCGATGCGTTCCGGGGATAGCGACGAGGGCGGTCTCAGTCGCCGATCGCGACGACCACCACGACCGCGGCGAGCGCGAGTCCGTCGGCGTCCCCGGAACCGGCACGCCCCGAGGTGCGGGTCTACAACATCTCGGATGTGCAGGGCGCTGCGCAAGGCGTGACCGACCGGCTGCGCGGCGATGGCTGGAACGTCGTCGAAACCGGAAACTGGGACCTGCCGGACGTCACCGCCACCACGGTGTATTTCACAGACGCCCCGGGAGAGCGCGAGGCCGCCGACGAAGTGGGCCGACTCCTGGAGGCGCCGGTGGAACCTCGCGTGCCCGAGTTGGCCGAGGCGCCACCAGGCGTGGTCGTGGCAGTCACCGGCTAGGCTCTTGCACATGCTCAAGACCGTCGCTGTCGCAGCCTGCTTCGCTGTTCCCGCTCTTGTGTTGAGCGGTTGCAGCGCACCCGAAACGCCCAGCTCCTCGCCGGGCACCACGCCGTCGATCTGGACCGGCTCGCCGTCGCCGTCAGCGCCGCCCGGTGAGGACGAGGGCGGCCATGGTGGGCAGGAGGCTCAGAGCAGCGGCGAGAAGCTGACCGCCGACCTGAAACTGCCGAACGGAACCACGGTCGCCACGGCCGACATCGCGTTCGCCGAAGGCTATGCCACCGTCACCGTCAAGACGAGCGTGGCCGGGGAGCTGACACCGGGCTTCCACGGCCTGCACATCCACTCGGTCGGCAAGTGTGAGGCCAACTCGGTCGCACCGACCGGCGGCGCCCCGGGCGACTTCAATTCGGCGGGTGGACATTTCCAGGTGGCAGGACACAGCGGCCATCCCATGAGCGGTGACCTGTCATCGCTGCAGGTTCGTGAGGACGGCTCCGCGCTGCTGGTGACGACGACCGACGCGTTCACCGCGCAGGACCTGACGGGCGACGCCAAGACCGCGATCGTCATCCACGAGAAGGCTGACAACTTCGCGAACATCCCGCCGGAGCGCTACCAGCAGGTCAACGGCAACCCACCGCCAGACGAGACCACATTGAACACCGGCGATGCCGGCAAGCGCGTGGCGTGCGGTGTCATTTCCGCGGGGTAAGGCAACGGCTAGCAGCCACATAGACTTCGCCGGCTCGCCCCGGCCGACCCTCGGGGTCGAATGGGAGTTCGCGCTCGTCGACGCCGAAACCCGCGACGTCAGCAATGTGGCCGCCGAGGTCATCGAGGAGCTCGGCGAGAACAATCCGCGTGTCCACAAGGAACTGTTGCGCAACACCGTCGAGATCGTCACCGGCATCTGCGATTCCGTGCCGGAGGCGATGGATGACCTGCGGGCGACGCTGGCGACCGCGCGCCCGATAGTTCGCGATCGTGGCATGGAGCTGTTCTGCGCCGGAACGCATCCTTTCGCGAAGTGGTCCCCGGGCAGTCTCACCGACGCGCCGCGCTACGCCGAGCTGATCAAGCGCACCCAGTGGTGGGGACGCCAGATGTTGATCTGGGGTGTGCACGTCCACGTGGGTATCTCGTCGGCGCACAAGGTGATGGCGATCAACACGTCACTGCTGAACCACTATCCACACCTGCTGGCGCTGTCCGCCTCCTCGCCGTTCTGGGACGGCGAGGACACCGGCTACGCCTCCAACCGGGCAATGATGTTTCAACAGTTGCCGACGGCCGGGCTGCCGTTCCACTTCTACACCTGGGCAGAATGGGAAGGCTTCGTCTACGACCAGAAGAAGACCGGCATCATCGACCACATGAATGAAATCCGTTGGGACATCCGTCCTTCGCCGCACAAGGGCACGGTGGAGGTGCGGATCTTCGACGGTGTCTCCAACATCCGTGAGTTGAGCGCGTTGGTCGCGTTGACGCACTGTCTCATCGTCGACCTGGATCACCGGCTCGATGCGGGTGAGAGGCTTCCGACCATGCCGCCCTGGCATGTGCAGGAAAACAAATGGCGCGCAGCACGTTACGGCCTGGACGCGGTCATCATTCTCGACGGGGACAGCAACGAGCGGCTGGTGACCGACGATCTCGACGAGCTGCTGAACCGGCTCGAGCCGGTGGCCAAGTCGCTGAACTGTGCCGACGAACTCAGGCTGGTCGCCGAACTTTACACCTCGGGTGCGTCCTACCAACGTCAACGACGCGTCGCGGAGGCGACCGACGGCGACATGCGTGCGGTGGTCGATGCGCTGGTCGCTGAGTTGGAGATCTGAGGAATGCCCGTGAGGGCGATGTTCCCGCTCGAGGTGGCGATGCTGCCCGGCGAGGAGCTGCCGCTGCGGGTGTTCGAACCGCGTTATACCGCAATGGTTTCGGACTGCCTGGCCACCGATGATCCCGCGTTCGGCGTGGTGCTCATCGCTGCGGGGCGCGAGGTCGGCGGCGGGGACGCCCGTAGCGACGTCGGTGCGCTCGCACACATCGCCGAATGCGCCGACTTCGGAGACGGACGCTACCGACTGCGATGTGTGATGGGTGAGCGGATCCGGGTGGTGGAATGGCAGCCCGACGATCCGTACCCGCGGGCCGCCGTCGAGGCCTGGCCCGACGAGCCGGGTGAGGCCGTCGACGTGGACGCGATCCGCGACATCGAGGATCGCATGATCGCGCTGTTCGAACGGATCGCTCAGGCGCGCGGAGCGCAGGTGGTGGGTCGGGACATCGTTGCGGGTGCCGACGCATCGGGTGATGCCGCGATGTGGTTGTACGCGTTGGCCTCCCGCCTCCCGATGGGGCAGGCCGACCGCTACGCGGTGCTTGCCGCTCCCGGCGCCGCTGCACGGGTGGGGGCGCTCAGCGAGGCCGTTGACACGGTCACAGCGATGGTCGAGTTCCAGCTATCTGAGTAGGCCGCGCTAGCCGACTTCGCGCCGAACGTGAACTTATGTACGACTTTTCGTCGACATTTCGAGCACAAGCTCACGTTCGGCGGGAAATCTATTCCGGGATGAACTCCGCATTGCGTAACCGTTCGAGGGCGCGCCCATCAGTGGGCACTCCGATGCCGCCTCCTGCGAGCGCGCCAACGCCACACCGAGTGCGGTGGCACCGACTCCCTCGGTGATGTCCCAGCTGTCGTCGTCAGTTCTTGCCATTGCCACCCTCGTCAGCGAACTCCTGCATTTCGTCCCTCGTCAGCAGGTCGTCTCGAATGTTCTGTTCCCGGTAGGCCAGTTGACCCACCCGGTTGGCCACCACCGGTGCGGTGATGACGGTGAACAAACCGGTCAGGATGACCATGCCGACATCGGCGTGCCCGCTGAGCCGGATCGCCGCGCCGACCAACACCAGCAGCAGGCCCAGCACCTGCGGCTTGGAAGCCGCGTGCATCCGTGTCAACGTGTCCGGGAAGCGGACCACTCCGATCGCCGCGGTCAGAGCGAGCGCGGAGCCGCCGAGGATGAGCACGGCTGTCACGATGTCGAGCACGTTCATCGCAATCTCCCTCCGGTGCGTGGCTTGTCGATATCGGGCACGCGGAACCGCGCGACGCTGACCGAGCCGACGAAGCTGATCAATGCCAGCGCGGTCAGGCCGTAGGTCACTGTGGTGTCGCGGCTGAACGCGGCCCAGACCCCGATCGCACACATGGTCACGGCGACGAGCGTGTCCAGCGCCACCAGCCGATCCAGCGTGCTCGGCCCGGCGAGCAGACGCACCATCGTGGCGGCGGCGGCCGCTGTCAGCATGATCGCCGCGATCACCCAGACGACTGTCATGCGCTCTCCTCGTTCACGGCGGGTCGCCAGTGTTTTTCGCGCTCGAACGTCGCGATCAGCAGTCGCTCCATCTCGGCGACCTGCCGGTAGAAGCGGTTGACGGCACGCTGACTGCCGACGTCGATCACATGCATGTAGAGCATTCGCTTGGTCTGGTCGATCTCCAGCACGATCGAACCGGGGATCAGGTTGAAGATGTTGACGGCCAACGCGAGCACCAGGTCGGACTTGACCGCCAGGTGCGCACGCAACACCGCCGAGAGCGGCGGAGGTCCGGGCCTCACCGCCAGGAACGCGACCTGCACCGACGACAGCACCAGGTAGTAGCCCACCGTGACGATCAATCGAATCAGCGACATGGGGTGCACCCTGCCTTCGACGGGCACCACAGGCAGGGGCAGCAGCAGGATGATGACCAACGCGACGAGCAGACCGGAGAGGATGTTGGCCGCAGAGAACGTGCCCCACAACAGAATCCACACCAGCACCAGCCAGCACACCACCCATAAGCGCAGCGCTATGCGTCTCATCGCCCCAACACCGCCGAGATGTACTGGCCGCGGTCGAGCACTTCACCGGCGGCGCGTTCGCTGTAGGCGAAGAACGGTCCGGCGAGCACTGTCAGGGACAGCCCCACCGCGATGAGCGCCCCCGTGGGCAACAGCATGCCGATCGGCATCCTGCCGACATCGTCGCGGTGCATGAACTCGATGTCCCCGGAATCGTCGAGCAACGCCGCGGGCGCGGCCGCCGCCAGGTGTCCCTCAGGTGCGTCCTCGCGAGACCGCCAGAAGACCTTGGTCCACACCCGCACGATGACATAGAGCGTCAGCAGGCTGGTGACGACACCGCCACCGACCAGCACCCACGCCAGCACCGAGCCGTTCTGCGCGCCCGCCTCCAGCAGTGCCACCTTGCCGATGAAACCGGAAAACGGCGGGATGCCACCGAGGTTGAGGGCGGGAACCACGAACACGAACGCCAGGATCGGGCTGGCGGCGGCCAGCCCGCCGAGGCGCTGCAGCGTCGACGCGCCGGCCTGGCGTTCGATCAGCCCGACGACGAGGAACAGCGTCGTCTGCACCAAAATGTGGTGGGCCACATAGTAGATCGCTCCGGACATACCGAGCTCGCTGGACAGTGCGATGCCGAACACCATGTAGCCGATGTGGCTGACCAAGGTGAACGACAACAACCTCTTGATGTCGCTCTGGGCGATCGCGCCGAGGATGCCGACAAGCATGGTCAGCAGTGCCGCCACGAGCAGCAGCGGGTCCAGTCCACCACTGGGGAACAGCAGTGAGTGCGACCGGATGATCGCGTACACACCGACTTTCGTGAGCAGGCCTGCGAACACCGCCGTGACGGGTGCGGGTGCGGTGGGGTAGGAGTCGGGCAGCCACGTCGACAGCGGGAAGACCGCCGCCTTGATGCCGAACGCCACCATCAGCACTGCGAACAAGGCGGTGCGGGTGCCGGACGAGACGTCGTCGAGGCGCACCGCCAACTCGGCCATGTTCAGCGTGCCGGTCGTGGCGTAGACGAGTGCGATGCCGAACAGGAACACCAGCGACGACACCATCGACACCATGACGTAGGAGATGCCCGCGCGTACGCGGTCCTTGCTGCCGCCGATCGTCAACAGCACGAAACTCGCCGACAGCAGCACTTCGAATCCGACGAACAGATTGAACAGGTCACCCGCCAGGAACGCGGTGCAGACTCCGGCGGACAGCACAAGGTAGGTGGGCAGGAAGATCGACACCGGCTGACGTTCGTCGCCGTCGCGGATGCCCTGCCCGATGGCGTAGAACACCACGGCCAGCAGCACTATCGAGGACACCAGCAGCATCAGGGCAGACAGCCGGTCGACCACGAGAGTGATACCCAGCGGCCCCATTCCGGGTTCCGTGGGCCCCCAGCCGCCGACCTGCAGGGCCAGCGTGCCGTCACGGTCGGCAAGGTAGAGCAGAACGGCACATACGGCGACGACCACCGACAGCGCGCCGAGTGCGATGACTCGCTGCAGCCGCGGCCTGCGCCCCGCGAACAGCGTCGCGGCGGCGCCGAGCGTCGGGATCAGCACGGGCAGCGGTGTCAGCACCGCGGCGACGTTCATGCGCGATCCGCCTTCGCTTCTCGCTCGGCTGTCATCGTGAGCCCTCGTGTCCGGGTAGTGCGTCCAACTCGTCCGGGCGCGTCGGTGTCGCGGGCCGTCTCGGGGTGCGGACGGTCCTCTTCGATGGCGACGGCGTCCTTCGCGGCGATCTCCGAGACCCTGGCGTCCTCGGGATCGTCACCGACTTCCTCCTCGGTGGTCAGGCGGAACGACCGGTACGTCATCGCCAGTACGAACGCGGCGATACCCATGCTGATGACGATGGCCGTCAGAATCATGCCCTGCGCCAACGGATCTGCGGTGGTGGTGTGCCCGTCGCTGGTGCGACCGCGTATCGGCGGGTTGCCCGACGGGCCACCGACGGTGAGGATCAACAGGTTGATGGCGTTGCCGATCAGCAACAGCCCCAACAGCATTCGGGTCAGATTGCGCTCCAGCAGCAGGTAGACACCCGCGCTGGTGAGGCCGCCGATGATGATGAGCGGGACGAGGTAGGTGGTCATGCGGTGCTCACCGCCCCGCGCTGCTGGCCCATCTCGACGTCGATGCGGGCACCGAGGCTGCGCAGCACGTCGAGCACGAGGCCGACGACGATCAGGTACACCCCGAGATCGAAGAACAGCGCCGTGACGAACTTGACCGTTCCGAGCACCGGCACGTCGATCTCGATCAGGGCCGATGACAGTACCGGCGCGCCCACCAGCAGCGAGACCGCTCCGGTGCCCGCAGACAGGAGCAGCCCGGCGCCGAGGATCTTGCCCGCGTCCAGCGGAAGGGTTTCACCGAGTTCGTAGCGCCCGCCCGCCAGATAGCGCAGCACGAGCGCGAGCCCCGCCGTGAGCCCGCCCGCGAATCCGCCACCGGGCGTGTTGTGGCCGGCGAAGAAGAAGTAGGCCGACAACACCATGATGAGCGGGAAGATGATGCGCGTGGCGACCTCGAGCACCAGCGACCGGTTCCTCGGGTCGCGCAGCTCGCTGCCCCGCAGCCATGTGACGTCGCCTGCAGCCGGGCTGTGTGTGGTCATCGGCAGCCGTCCGATGTCGGGCTGACCCGCGTCGGAGACTCTGGGTGCGGCGCCGAAACGCCGGTGCCGGAACACCATCGACGCCACACCGGTCGCGGCGACCAGCAGGACCATGATCTCGCCCATCGTGTCCCATGCGCGGATATCGACGAGCAGCACGTTGACGGTGTTGGCGCCGTGGCCACGGAAATACGCTGCGTCGGGCAGCAATTCAGCGATCGGTGTGCCCGTTCGGGCCGCCATGGCGTAAACGGCCAGCGTTGTCACGGTCGCGCCGACCGCGAGCGCGAGCGCCGCCCGTGCCAGCCGGTACCGGTTGATGTGGGTGCGGTCGGCCTCGGCGGGCAGCGTGCGCAACACCAACACGAAGATGACCAGCATCAGCGTTTCGACAAGGAACTGCGTCAACGCCAGATCGGGTGCACCGTGGAACGCGAAGATCGCACCGCAGCCGTAGCCGGTCACCCCGACCAGCAGAACGGCCGCCAGTCGGTTGCGCATGATGGTCGCGCCGAGCGCGGCCGCCAACACGATGAGCCCGACCACCACCTGCACCGGTGAGCCCCACAATGCGAAGTCCGGCCGATCGCGAGCGCCCATGGCCAGTGCGACGATCGGCACCAGCACCAGCGTCGACAGGATCACCGACTGCGTCGCGGGGACCGAGCCGCGTTGGGTGGCCGCGGTGAGCCGCACCGACAGCAGGTCCGCGCCACGCAGGACGGCGTCGTAGATTCGGTCGGCGTTACCCAGCGGCTGTCGCACCGGCTGCAGTGACGTCAACCGGCCGCGGAAGAAGAACGCCGCCGTCCCCGCGGCGAGCACCAGAGCCGACAGCAGCAGAGGCAGACCCAGCCCATGCCACAGCGCGAGGTCGTAGTCCTCGCCGCCGGGCACCGTGCTCGCGTAGCTGTCGAGTGCATCGTCGAGCCGCGTGGGCCAAAGGCCGAACAGCAACCCGGCGGCGGCCAGAATCGCCGGGGCGGCGAGGAACGTCTTCGAAGGGCGGTGCATCCTCGCAACCCGGGTACTGGGCGCCGGTAATCCCTTGCGGCCGAACGCTCCCCACAGAAAACGCAGTGTGTATGCCGTGGTGAAGATCGAGCCGATCACAATGCCGGCGAGCACATAGGGTGCAGCGGCGCCGAGCGTCGGACTGTGCAGGACGGTTTCGAAGTCGGCTTCCTTGGCGACGAAACCCAGGAACGGGGGTAGCGCGGCCATGCTGGCCGCCGCGCCGACAGCGATGACGAACACACCCCTGCTGCGCTGCCCGAGCCAGGCCAACCTGCGGATGTCACGGGTGCCGGTGGCGTGGTCGATCACGCCGACGACCATGAACAGCGCGGCCTTGAACATGGCGTGGGCGCACAGCATCGCCAGCCCGGCGAGCATCATGTCGCTGCCACCCGCGCCGACCATGACGGTGATCAATCCGAGCTGGCTCACGGTGCCGAACGCGAGGATCAACTTGAGGTCGTATTCACGCACCGCCCGCCAGCCGGCCAACAGCATGGTGAGCACACCGAGCGTGATCACGGTGGGACGCCACGGCGGCGAATCGGCGAATCCCGGCGCCATCCGCGCGACGAGATACACGCCCGCTTTGACCATCGCCGCGGCGTGCAGATAGGCGCTGACCGGAGTCGGGGCCGCCATCGCACCGGGCAGCCAGAAGTGCATCGGAACGATCGCCGATTTCGAGAGTGCCCCGACGAGGACGAGGACGACACCGACCGAGGCCGCCACACCAGTCGGCGGTGCGGCGATCAGTTCGGACAGCAGATAGGTGCCGGAGAGGTTCCCCAGCACGATGATGCCCACGAGCATCGCCAGCCCGCCGAACGTCGTCACCAACAACGCCTGGGTGGCCGCCCGCCTGCTGGTGGCACGTTCCGCGTAGTGGCCGACCAGAAGGAACGAGAGCACCGTGGTGAGCTCCCAGAACACGTAGAGCACCAACATGTTGTCGCTGACGACGAGACCGAACATGGCGCCGGAGAACGCGACCAGTTCGGCCGCGAAACTCGGCAGCCGCTTCTCCATGTGCCCGTCGTGGTGATGGAAGTAGTCGGCGCAGTAAAAGAGGACAAGAGCGCCGATCGCCAGCACCAGCACGCTCATGATCGCCGCGAGCGCATCGAACCGCAGCGTGATGTTCATCGACAGTTCGGGCACCCACGGCACGTCGACTGTCGTCGGCCGGCCGGCGCCCGGCCAGTGCGTTGCCACCCAGACCAGCGATCCCGCCGGGACCAACGCCAGCGGGTAGAACGCCATCCGTCCCCAGCGGTAAACGAGAAGGGGTGCCAGCGCGGTGGCGACCGCGTGCGCGACAAGGATGGCGAGCATGGCACTCCGATCTTCATTCGGGTCGACGATGAGCCGGCAGGCGAAGAGTAGATAGCGGGGTGTCAGCCGGGTGAAGGCTCTGGCTGAACGCCAGTCTACGTGGGCGGATGCAGCTACCATCCGGGCTCGTGGACACAGTCGACGTTGTGGTGGTCGGTGCCGGCCCGACGGGTTTGATGCTGGCATGTGAACTCGCACAGGGCGGTGTGGCGGTGCGTGTGCTCGAGGAGCGCGTGTCGACACCCAACATCACCAGGGCTTTCGCGGTGCACGCCCGCACCCTGGAATTGCTCGACGCACGTGGACTGGCCGACGACCTGCTTCCGCGGGGCGTGCCGGTGTACGAGGTCGCGCCGCCCGGCGGGAAGCCGCTCGACCTGCGGGACCTGCCCGGCCGGTTCGCGATGTTGTTGATCGTCCCGCAAAGCGGCACCGAACAGGTGCTCGAGACGCGTGCGAACGATCTCGGCGTGCCCATCGTCCGCGGCGCCGAGGTGGTCGGGCTCACCCAGGACGACGACGGCGCCACCGTGGAATGCGCTGACGGCACCACGGTCCGAGCGAAGTACGTGGTGGGGTGCGACGGCGCCCACAGCACGATCCGGAATCTGGTCGGCATCGACTTCGTCGGCAGGCAGTACGAGACGCACATCCTGCTGGCCGACGTGGCGTTGACGCGTGCGCCGCAGGACATCTTGACCGGTGTGACGAACGAGCGCGGCGTCGTGCTCACGATCCCGTTCGGCGACGGCTGGTTCCGCGCCATCGCCTGGGACCGGTTGCGCGAGCAGGCGCCGCTGTCCGAACCCGTGACGTTGGACGAGATCCGTGACTCGTTCCTGCGCATCGCCGGTGAGGACTACGGCATGACCGATATGCGATGGAGTTCGCGGTTCCTGTCCGAACGCAGGCAGGCCCGGCACTACCGGTCCGGTCGGGTGTTCATCGCGGGCGACGCGGCGCACGTGCACTCCCCACTCGGCGGCCAGGGCATGAACACCGGCATCGGCGACGCGATGAATTTGGGCTGGAAGCTGGTCGCCGCCGTCAATGGTTCGGCACCGCCGTGGTTGCTGGACAGTTACGAGAACGAGCGCCATCCCGTCGGTGCCCTGGTGCTGCGGATGACCGACGCGTTCAACCAGATGGTGCTCGGAAGTTCGAAGGTGCAGCGGTTACTGCGGGTCGTCGTCATCGGAACGCTGACCCGGGTTCCGAAGACCAGGCGACTGATGCGCGAAATGCTCAGCGGGATCGGCATCGCCTATAAGCACCGGCGCGGCGACGATCGAATGGTCGGTCGACGAATGCCCGACATCGACTGCAACACCAAGCGCCTGTACGAACTGTTGCGGGACGGGAAGTTCGTATTGGTTACTGCCACACCCGTCGAGATCGACAGGCCCGGCGTCGTCCACGCCGTCGGAAGGCATCCCGAGATTCCCGACGCTGTCCTGGTCCGGCCGGACAGCTATGTGGCGTGGGCCAGTGAACGGATGCCGGATGCCGCCGAACTGGCGGCGGCGATCGACCACTGGAGTCCTCAGAAGTAGCGCAGCCACACATAGACCCACGCAAGCGCAGTCGACAGCAGCGTCACAACGATGCCGTAGCGGGTGAAGCGCCAGAAGCTGATCGCGTGACCCGCCCGTTGCGCGATGCCGATGGCCACGACATTGGCGCTCGCGGCGATCGCGGTGCCGTTGCCCGAGAAGCACGCGCCCAGTGCGAATGCCCACCACAGTGCCCTGCCGGTCTCGGCGTCGGGTGCCTGCGCGGCCATGTCCTCGACCACCGGAGTCATCGTCGCCGTGTACGGAATGTTGTCGACGAACGCGCCGAGAACTGCGGAGCCGAACAGCAATCCCGTTGCGGCAAGGAAGAAGTCATCGCCGAACAGCGTGACTGCGGCGTCTCCGAGCCAACCGATCACACCGGTGTGCACCAGACCGGCGACCATGGCGAACAGGCCCATGAAGAACACCAATGTCGGCCATTCCACCTCGGGGAGCACGTCGGCGACCTCGACGTTGGTGACCAAAAGCATCGTGCCGGCCCCCAGCAGTGCGACGATGGACGGCGCCACGTGCAGCACCGAGTGGAGACTGAAGCCGGCGATCACGAGTGCCAGCACCACCATCGAACGCACGAGCAGGCGCGTGTCCTTGATGGCCCGCCGTTCCTGCAACGCCATGACCTTATCGAGGCGCATGTTGTTGGCGCGCAGATCCTTTCGGAAGAGGAACTTTGTGAACAGTACGAACAGTACGAAGATGACCATGACCACCGGCGCCATGTTCACCAGGAAGTCGTTGAACGTCAGTCCCGCCCGGCTGCCGATGATGATGTTGGGCGGATCGCCGATGAGAGTGGCTGCGCCTCCGATGTTGGACGCCAGCACCTCGGCGATCAGGAACGGCTGGGGCGCGATTTCCAACCGGTCGCAGATGACCAATGTCACTGGTGCGACGAGCATGATGATGGTGACGTTGTCGAGCACCGGTGAGGCCACGCCGGTGATGACCATCAGCATCACCATCAGTCGGAATGGCTTGCCTTTGGACCGTTTTGCGGCCCAGATCGCCAGGAAGTCGAAGATGCCGGTCTGCTTGATCACGCCGACGATGACCATCATCCCGAGCAGTAGGAAGATGACGTTCCAGTCGATCCCCTCGTGTTCTGAATAGAAGATCTGGACGCCGGGGGTCAGGCCGAGAAGCGTCATCAGGCCTGCGGCGACCAGTACCGTCTTTACCTTGTTCGCGCGCTCGGTCGCCAGAAACCAGAAGGCGACGACGAATATCGCCAGCGCCAGAAGCGGAGCCAGCACGGGCCGCTGGTTCAGTCGTTGGGGCCGGCCACGGCCAGGCTCGTGAGTAGACGCTCAAGCGTCACTGCACCGACAAGCTTTCCGCCCCGGTCGACGACTGCGATCAGCGGACTCCTCTTGGTGGCCATCACGGTGGCGACCTCCAGAAGGGTGGCGTCCGGTGCCACCGTCACGGGCTTGGCGACCGGAGTGGGAAGACAGTCGCCCACGGTCAGCCTTCCGGGACCATGCCAGAACAGATCGGCATGGATCTCGTCGACGGTCCGAACCAGTGCAGGGTCATCGCGGTAGGACTCGGGGATGGTCAGCCGCAACACCTGGGTGCCGGGCAGCACGGCGACGGGACGGTCGGACTCGTCGACCACCACCAGCCCAGGGAGCCGGTTCACCACCATCAGCTGGACGGCCTTGGACACTGGGTCGTCCATCCGCACCGTCGGTGGGGTCACGGCGATCTCATGTGCTTGCATGACTTCGTTCCAATGGGTGCCGGCGGTGTCTGCGGTAAGCGTCATCGTCCTCGTCTCCAGTCTGGTGACGCCAGTGTGGGTGGGCGATCGGCGCACGACCATCGGGTCTGACCCCCATTCCCGGGGATTTCGGCCTGTATGGACAAACCTCGGTGCAACGGTCCACGCTGGGGCTATGAGAGGGGCGCGTGCCGGAGCCGCCGCGCTGTTTCGGCGCGTCTTCGTGATCAACGGCCTCATCTTCGTGCTCGGGACGCTGGTCCTGGCGCTCTCCCCGGCATCAGTGTCGTCGCGAATCAAGCTCACCGAGATCCCGGTTCTCGTCGTCGGGCTGGCGGTGATGCTGACGGCCAATGCGCTGCTGCTGCGGTCGAGTCTGGCCCCGCTGCTGAAGTCCGAGCGGACGACCGCGGGCGCGACGGCTTTGGCGGCGCAGGAGAACGAACGTCAGCGCATCGCGCGCGAACTGCACGATGAGATCGGACAGACCCTCACCGTCGCGCTGCTGATGCTCAAACGTGCCGTCGACCGGGCGCCCGTCGAGATCAAGAGTGAGCTTGCCGGCACCCAAGAGGCGGTGCGTGCCAGCCTCGACGAGGTCCGCAGCATCGTCCGCCGATTGCGTCCGGACGCACTCGAAGACCTCGGACTGACCAGTGCCCTCAATGCCCTGTGCAGTGAGTTCTCGCAGGCCACGGGTCTGACGGTGGTCAAAAACATTGCCTCCCAAGCTGATCGGCTCCCGGCTGACGTCGAGCTGGTCTGCTACCGGGTCGCACAGGAGAGCCTTACGAACATCGCGAGGCATGCTGGGGCGAACAAGGTGTGGCTCGATATGCACTCCACCGCAGACCAACTCACGCTGCGGATCGCCGACGACGGCAGCGGTGGCGTCGCGGACGAGGGCGCCGGGATCAACGGCATGCGCGAGCGGGCCCTGCTGGTGAATGCAACACTGACGATCACCTCTGCCAAGGAGGAGGGCACCGAGGTGCGACTGGTGATCCCGCTCGCCGGGCGGGACGACTGATGCTCGCCTCTCCTGCGCGGATCCTTCTCGCCGACGACCACGCCCTCGTGCGCAGCGGCCTGCGGATGATCATCGATGCCGAGCCGGATCTTACGGTGGTGGCGGAAGCGGCCGACGGGAGCGAGGCCCTTGACGTGCTCGACCGCACGCCGACCGACCTGGCAATCCTCGATATCGCGATGCCGCGCATGACGGGTCTGCAGGCGGCGAGGGAGATGAATCGCAGGCATCCGCATGTGCGGATCCTGATCCTGTCGATGTACGACAACGAGCAGTACTTCTTCGAGGCGTTGAAGGCAGGCGCTTCGGGCTACGTGCTCAAGTCGGTGGCCGACCGCGATCTGCTGGAGGCGTGCCGCGCGACGCTGCGTGGCGAGCCGTTCCTGTACGCCGGCGCGGTGACCGCTTTGATCCGGGACTACCTGTACCGAGTGCGGCAGGGCGATTCACTGCCGGACACCATCCTCACGCCGCGCGAGGAGGAGGTGCTCAAACTGATCGCCGAGGGCCTTTCGACGCGCGAGATCGCCGCGACGCTGAGCATCAGCGCCAAGACCGTCGACCGCCACCGCACCAACACGTTGGCCAAGCTCGGTCTGCAGGACCGTGTCGCGTTGACGCGCTACGCGATCCGCGCCGGCCTGATCGAACCTTGACGCTCTCCGCACGCAGCGTGTACCGCGTACCGGATCGGCAATGCGTGGCCGATGACACCGATGCCCGCGCCGAGGATCGGCCAGATCGGCCAGAAGTACCAGGCACCTGCGGTGAGACCGACGGCGAGCCAGACCGTCAGCACGATGACGACCATCGCCAGGTAGGCCGCGAGATGGATCTGCACGCCGCGCCGCGCCGCTCGCCGCCGAGCCTGGTGACGCTGTGGATCGTTGCGCCGAATCCTTTCCAGCGGTAGGTCAGCGACGACTTCGTGGAGTTCGGCCGTGGTGTGAGCGGCGAAGGTGGCTTGCAGCCGACTCTCGTACTCGTCCAATGCGAAGTAACCCTGTGCGAGTGCCTGGCCCAGCTGGTTCGCGGTCGTTTCCCGCTCGCGATCGCCGGCTCGAACAGTCAATGACATTGGTGCGGCTGGGGCGCTCATCATGCCTCCGATACTCGATCTTGACAGTGCCTAGTTATAAAAACGACTATGCAGGCTCAACTTGTCACTGTCAAGATCTATTTCCCCGGGGCACAGAACTCCGAATGGGACCTGTCAATGTCCAACGCGGGGCCGGGCGCGCGCACCACTATTAATACCTCACTCTCCAATAGTGAAATGAGGCGGCCATGGCTGTCGACGAAGCCAAGTTGAACGAGTTCCTCGGCAAGGCGGTGGGCGATCTCGGCGCCGCGATGAGCGCGACGCTGATACTTGTCGGCGATCGACTCGGGCTGTACCGCGAACTGGCGAAGGGCGCCGTGACGTCGACCCAGTTGGCACAACGCACCGGAACCGACGAACGCTACGTCCGCGAATGGCTGGGCAATCAAGGCGCCGGCGGATACGTGGAATACGACCCCGCATCCGACGAGTGGTCACTGAGTCCCGAGCAGGCGCTCTGCCTGACCGATCCGAATGGGCCGGTTGACATGCCCGGCGCATACAACATCGTCGAGGCCACCTTTCATGCACTCGAGCACACCCTCGAGAACTTCAAGTCCGGGCAGGGCATGGAGTGGGGTGACCACCACCCATGCCTGTTCGAGGGAACGGAGCGCTTCTTCCGCGCCGGCTACAACACGAGCCTGATCGACGCATGGTTGCCGGCGCTCGACGGCGTCGTTGAGAAACTCGAGCGCGGAGCCAAGGTCGCCGACGTCGGATGTGGGCACGGCGCGAGCACCATCCTGATGGCGAAGTCCTACCCCGAATCGGAGTTCGTCGGCTACGACTATCACGACGAATCGATCACGGTCGCCACCGAGAAGGCTAAAGCCGCGGGTGCTGCGAACGCGCGATTCGAAGTCGCCGATGCCGTCGGCTACAAGGACAAGGGATTCGACCTCATCGCGTTCTTCGACTGCCTGCACGACATGGCCGATCCGGTCAGCGTGTCGCGGCACGCCCGCGAAGCGATCAGCGACGACGGCACCGTGATGCTCGTGGAACCGTTCGCCAACGACCGGGTGGCCGACAACCTGAATCCCGTTGGCCGCGTGATGTACGGCGCGTCGACCCAGATATGCGTGCCCGTCTCCCTGGCGCGTAACGGCCCGGCGCTGGGTGCTCAGGCGGGTGAAGCGCGACTACGCGAAGTCGTGGTCGACGGCGGCGGTTTCACGCGTTTCCGGCGGGCTACCGAGACCCCGTTCAACCTCGTGCTCGAGGCGCGGCCGTAGTCAGTGCGCCGCCCTCTCAGGGCGAGCAGACGCTAAGTGCCCCGAAACCGCGGCGTGTCGGGACATTTTGCGTCTGCTCGGCGCCGTCAGTGCGCCGCTGAGAAGGCCCGCAGCGATTCGACCTGAACCGGGTCGAGCGACGGCCGCACCGTTTCGCGGGCCTTGGCGACGTCGTCGGCGGTGACGTCTGCCGCATCGATGGACCGCCGCATGGCCGTCAACGCCGACTCACGTAGCAGCGCGACGCAGTCGGCGGCGCTGTAGCCGTCCAACTGCTCCGCCAGGGCGTCGAGGTCGACGTCGTCGGCCAGCGGGACGGATTTGCCTGCGGTGCGCAGTATTTCGCGCCGCGCCTCGGTGTCCGGTGGTTCGACGAAGACCAGTTTCTCCAGCCGGCCGGGGCGCAGCAGGGCAGGGTCGATCAGGTCGGGACGGTTCGTCGCACCGAGCACCACCACGTTGCGTAGCGGCTCGATGCCGTCGAGTTCGGTGAGCAGGGCCGCCACCACGCGGTCGGTGACGCCGGAGTCGAAGCTCTGTCCGCGCCGCGGCGCCAACGCGTCGAGTTCGTCGAGGAAGATCAGCGACGGTGCGGAGTCGCGAGCCCGGCGGAACAGATCGCGTACGGCCTTTTCCGACGCGCCGACCCACTTGTCCATCAGCTCTGCACCTTTGACGGCGTGCACGCTGAGCCGTCCCGAGCTGGCCAACGCCCGCACCACGAATGTCTTGCCGCAGCCGGGCGGCCCGTAGAGCAGGACGCCGCGCGGCGGTTCGACGCCGAGGCGCTCGAAGGTCTCGGGGTGCTGCAGTGGCCAGAGCACAGCCTCGGTGAGGGCTTGTTTGGTTTCGGCCATGTCGCCGACGTCCTCGAGCGTCACCGAACCGACCGAGACCTCTTCACTGGCCGATCGCGACAACGGGCGGATGACGCTCAGCGCGCCGGTCAGGTCCTCTTGCGTCAAGGCCGGGGGCTTGCCGTCCGCGCTGGCTCTGGCCGCGGCCCGGAGCGCGGCCTCGCGCACCAGCGCGGCCAAGTCTGCGACGACGAAACCCGGTGTGCGTTCGGCAATCTCGTCGAGGTCGAGTTCGCCGGCCGGGACATCGCGCAGCAGCACCTCCAGCAGTTGCTTACGGATGGCGCCGTCCGGCAGGCTCAGTCCCAGTTCGCGGTCGCACAGGTCGGGTGCCCGCAGGCGGGGGTCGACGTTGTCGGGCACCGCCGAGGTGGCGACGAACGCCACGCCACCGGTGGCCACGGCGGTGCGCAACTCGGTGAGGATCAGCGTCGCCACGGGTTCCGCGGGGGAGGGGAGCAGTGCGTCGATGTCGGAGATCAGCAGCACCCCGCCGCCGTCACGGACGCTCGACACCGCGGACGACACGCTGGTGAGCCGGTCCTCGGCGCGCAGCGCGCCCACCTCGGGTCCGTCCAGTTCGACGAGGCGGCGGTCGGCACACACCGTCCGGACCATGGTGGCCTTGCCGACACCCGCGGGCCCGGACACCAGGACACCGAGATTGGCAGTGGCGCCGAGTGTTTCGAGGAGCTGTGGTTGATCGAGTGCGAGCTTGAGCCATTCGGTGAGCCGGGAAGCCTGCGCGTGGGCGCCCTTGAGGTCGTCGAAGCTGACGGCGGTGGGGTTCGACTCCGTGGGAGCGGTGATGGTGTGTTGGCCCGCCGCCGGCTGCGACGTCGACGTGACGCCACGGCTCGATGTCGCCACCGCAGCCGTTCCGGACGCCCAACTGACGGACGAATTGGGTTGCACGCTGACGGGTCCCGCCGGATCGACGCTCGTCACTGTCAACAGCTCCGACGTCCAGGTGATGCCGACCGAGGATGCCAGCGCCGAAGTCGCCGCCGACGTGGGGATGTCCGGGCCGAGCTCACGCGGCAACAGACGACACGGTGTCGCCGACCGTCATCACCTTGCCCAGCAGCGCCTGACGCAGCGTCGCGGGCGAGATCGACTGCGTGGCGAGGTTGGACCCGGACAGCGTCACTGCACGGGCGCCGTACACGGTCACCGGCGCGACCAGCACCGTGGTGTCCTCGCGGAGGCCTGCATTGGACAACGTGACGTCGTCGAGAAGCGCGGTCCCCGTCGGTGTTCCCGCAGGCGCCACGCCCGCCACCGCGGCGGTGGTCCGCGATCCTGTCAGCGTCACCGCATCCCACTCCCGGATACCCAGCGCCGCAATGGCTTCCGGATGAAGTCTGACCACGCCGCGGCGCGAGTCCATCGCCGAGGTGTTCAGGCGCGCGGTCAGAGTGAGCCGCTGTTTGGGGGCGGGGCGGTCGGTCTGAGACTTCCCCGAGTCGAAACCGGTCACGTCAGGAGCCCGGCCTGCGCAATCCGAGTCGCATCACGGACCGGCGGTGCGGCTGCGCCCGGCGAATCGCCCGCCGCGCCTGGCGCTGTTGGCGAGGTTTGTCGCCCCAGACCTCTGGATGTGCGGCCAGGAAGCGCCGCGTCCGGATCGCGAACGGGATGTGGATGACGTACCCGAAGATGATCGCCAGGATCACGAGGTAGGGCTAGAGGATCGACGCTGCGACGCCGATGGCCAGCAGCGCCAGCAGCGGCGGCGACCATGTTCGGCGACACCGAGAAGGTATGGATCTTGCGCATCGGGAGTGAGCTGACCGCCAGCAGCGAGACGCCGATTATCCAAATCACCACCGCGGGTTCGGATGTCCACCATCCCTCACCGAACTGCATCTTCGCCGCCAGCGGACCGATCGCGCCGATCGCACCCGCAGGAGCGGGCATGCCGACGAAGTACTCCTTCTCGTAGGCAGGCTTGTCCACGTCGAGCATCGCGTTGAATCGGGCCAGCCTCAACACGATGCACACCGCGTACAGCAGCACCACGATCCAGCCGACACGCGACTGAGAGAGCAGCGTCCCGTAGACGATGAACGCCGGTGCGACACCGAAATTCACCGCATCGGCGAGCGAGTCGATCTCCTCACCCATCCGGGACGTCGCCTTCAGGATCCGGGCCATGCGGCCGTCGAGCGCGTCGAGAATCGCGGCGACGGCCAGGAAGGCCATCGACTCGGTCGGCCGACCGTCGAGCGCGAACTTGACCGCACTCAGCCCGAAGCAGATAGCGGCCACGGTCATGGCGCTGGGCAGGATGCGCAGGCTTACCACCGGCGCCTTGACGCGGGGTTTGATCATGCCAGCTCGGCCAATATCGTTTCTCCGGCGAGGGCGCGCTGTCCCGTCGTCACCAGGAGATTCGAGCCTGCAGGAAGGTAGGTGTCGAGCCGCGAACCGAATCGGATCAGGCCATACGTGTCGCCGATCGCAGTTTGTCGCCCACCTTGGCCTCGCACACGATGCGGCGCGCCACCAGGCCGGCGATCTGCACGGCGATCACCTGGACACCGTCGGGGGTGCGGATGACGACGCTGTTGCGTTCGTTGTCCTCGCTGGCCGCCTCGAGTTCAGCCGAATGAAACTTTCCGGGCCGATGGGTGACGGCGACGACCTCGCCCGCGATCGGCGCGCGCTGCACATGCGCGTCCAATATCGACAAGAAGATGCTCACACGCGGCAACGGCGTTGCGGGCAGGCCGAGTTCGGCCGGAGGTACCGCCTCCTCGATCAGGCAGATGAGGCCGTCGGCCGGCGCGACGACAAGACCGGGGCGGGTCGGTGGCACCCGCGGCGGATGCCGGAAGAACGCGGCGTTGGCGGCGGCTGCTGCCAGCCCTGTGCGCCGCAGCCAGCGATTCCGGTGCCCGAGTGCTGCTACCGCCAGGCTCGCGCCGACAAACGGCAGGCCCGCGGGGTGCGTCGGCGGTATGGAGGTGCGCACCAGCGCCGCAAGCCGTGCGGGACCGGATTGAGTGTCGGGGCGTCTGGCCATCGTGCAGCGATTCTACGGGCGAGACGTCCCGTCAATCGGCCTATGCCAAGTCCCAAACCTGTACTTGGGACCCGCCGGTGAGTTCGGCCACGTCCTCGCCGATTTCCAGCAGACAGTTCGCCGACGCCAACCAGCGCAGATGATGCGACGCGGGCGGCCCGTAACTGGTGACGGTACCTGCTGTGGCGTCGAAGACGCCGCGACGAAACTGCCGCTTACCGCGCGGCGAGTTGAGGTCCTCGGTCAGCACGGCCGTGCGTCGCGGGCGGTCCGGCGCCGGCATCCCCATCGCGCTGCGCAGGGGTGAACGGATGAACACCTCGAACGACACCAGCGCGCTGACGGGGTTGCCGGGCAGCGTGATGATCGGCGTGCCGTCGACAGCACCGGAACCCTGCGGCATGCCGGGCTGCATCGCCACCTTGACGAAGTTCACCTGCCCTCCGAGTGCGTCTTTGACGACTTCGTAGGCTCCCGCGCTCACGCCGCCGGTCGTGATGATCAGGTCGGCGTCGCCGGTGTGGCGTGTCAAGGCGTCACGAAACGCGTCGACGTCGTCTCCGGTCGTCGGGGAGGCCACCACCTCGGCGCCGGCGTCGCGGATCGCCGCGGCGAGCATCACCGCGTTGGACTCGTAGATCTGGCCGGGCTGCAGCGGCGTGCCGGGCGCTACGAGTTCTGAGCCGGTGGACATCACCAGCACCCGCTGCCGGGGAACGACAGTCAACGCACCCAGCCCGAGAGCGGCCGCCAGGCCGAGTGCCGCCGGGGTGAGGACCTGCCCGGCGCGCAACACTGTGGTGCCGGATGTGACGTCCTCGCCCGCGCGCCGGATGTGCTGGCCGGATTTCGCACCCGTGCGGATCTCGACGGTGTCCGTTGCGGCGTTGGTGGCCTCGACGGGTACGACGGCGGTGGCACCGGTGGGCAACGGAGCACCCGTCATGATCCGGTGTGCGGTACCGGGTTTGAGCGTGAGCGGATCGGTGCGGCCTGCCGGGATGTCCTCGGCGACGGGCAGCAGCACGGGCTGCTCGGCAGTCGCGCCCGCGACGTCCTCGGTGACGACGGCGTATCCGTCCATCGCGGAATTGTCGAAGCCCGGCAGCGACAGCGGAGCCACCACGTCCTCGGCAAGCACCAGTCCCAGGGCGTCGGCGATGGCGACGGTGACCGGAGGCTTGCGTGCGATCAGATCGGCGACGACGCGACGATGCTCCTCGACGGACCGCATCAGACGGGGTAGGTCACGTTGGTCAATTTCCCGGACACTTCCCAAAGGCGGCGTTGGAGTTCCTCATCGTACGACTGTCTGTTGGACTCAACACGTTTCGGATGGCCACGCTGCTGCCCGACCCCGTCGGGGCCGTAGTATTCGCCGTTCCGCACGCTCGGATCGGTGGCCGCGCGCAGCGTCGGTAGCGCACCCATCTCGGCACTTTGCGCCATCAATCCCCACACGAATTCGGTGGGTGCTCGCATCCAAGCCGGGTAGTTGCGTGTCAGTTCCGTGTTCGAGCTACCCGGGTGGGCGGCCGTCGCGATCGTCGGCGCGCCTTTGGATTTCAGACGGCGCGCCAACTCGTAGGTGAACATCAGGTTCGCCACCTTCGACCGCGCGTATGCGGCTGCGCGGTCGTACTTCTTCTCCGCGTGCAGGTCGTCGAAGTCGATGGTGCCGCGGAAACGGTGGGCCTGGCTGCTGACCGTCACCACCCTCGATCCCTGGATCGGAAGCATGTTGTCGAGCAGCTGACCGGTGAGCGCGAAGTGGCCGAGGTGGTTGGTGCCGAACTGCAGCTCGAAGCCGTCCTTCGTCGTCGCTCTCGGTGTGTGCATCACGCCGGCGTTGTTGATCAGCAGGTCGATGCGCGGATGCGCGACGCGCAGCGCATCGGCCGCCGTACGGATGTTGTCCAGCGACGTCAGGTCGAGTTCCTGTACGGAGACGACGGCATCCGGGCTCGCGCTCTTGATGCGGGCCACGGCGTCGTTGCCCTTGTCGAGGTTGCGTACCGCCAGCACCACGTGTGCACCCTTGGCGGCGAGGACGGCGGCGGCTTCGTAACCGATGCCGGTATTGGAGCCGGTGATGATCGCTGTGCGGCCGGACTGATCCGGTACATCGGCCGCGGTCCATTTGGCGTTCATGCGATCAGACGGGGTAGGTGACGCCGGTCAGTTCTTCGGACACCGTCCACAATCGGCGTTGGATGTCCTCGTCGTGTGACTGTGCGCTCGAGGCAACGACTTTCGGGTGGCCCTTCTGCTCGCCGAACCCGCCGGGCCCGAAGTACTGCCCGTTCTGCACACTCGGATCGGCGGCGGCGCGCAACGTCGGTTCTGCTCCCATGTCGGCGTTCTGCGCGATGAAGGCCGACCAGAAGAACTGGCTGACCTGCCGGATGCCGCCCGGCATATTGCGGAGCAGATCGGTGTCCGCGGCGCCTGGGTGCGCGGCGGTCGCGATGGTCGGGGCGCCCTTGGCGGTGAGCCGTCGCGCCAGCTCGTAGGTGAACAGGAGGTTGGCCAGTTTTGACTGGCCGTAGGCCACGACCCGGTTGTAGTTGTTGTCGAGATTCAGGTCGTCGAAGTGGATCTTGGCGCGGATCCGGTGGCCGACGCTGCTGACGGTGACTACCCGCGAGCCCTCCACCGACAGCATGTTGTCGAGCAGTTGCCCGGTGAGCGCGAAATGGCCGAGGTGGTTGGTGCCGAACTGCAGCTCGAAACCGTCCTTGGTGCTCGCCTTGTCCGTGTACATCACGCCCGCGTTGTTGATCAGCAGATCGATGCGGCCGAACTTGGCCCGCAGTTCGTCGGCCGCCGCGCGGATATTGTCCAGCGACGTCAGGTCGAGTTGCTGCAGCGTGACGGTGGCGTCGGGACTCGCCGCCTTGATCCGTTCGACGGCCTCGTTGCCCTTGTCGAGATTGCGCACCGCAAGCACCGTGTGTGCACCCTTGGCGGCGAGAACGGCGGCGGCTCCGTAGCCGATGCCGGTGTTGGATCCAGTGACTATCGCGACCCTGCCGGATTGGTCAGGCACATCGGCCGCGGTCCATTTGGCGCTCATGCGATCAACATACTCAGGGCCTGCTGTCTTGCGTCGCCGGTTAGTTTCGTTCTGTGGGCAAGCGAGTGGTCGCGGTGATCGTCGGCACGCTGGTCGGTGCGGGCGTGGTGTTGTTGGGGCTCCTGGTGGCCGGGATGCGATGGCAGGTGGGCCCGGTGGTGGACGCAGTGCGCCGGATGAACCGGTCGGTGACGAATCCGCGGGTGATGCGTACGGCGGGAACGGCGGCGACGCAGACGTCGGTGATCGAGCACGTCGGCCGCAGATCAGGCCGGTCATATGAAACGCCGGTCGACATCGTCGATACCGCGACCGAGATGTTGATCGCGCTGCCGTATGGCGCCCGAACCGATTGGCTGCGCAACGTGCTGGCAGCCGGTTCTGCCGCGGTGGTCACGGGCGGGGAGCGACTCGAGGTCGGCAGGCCCACCATCGTCGCGACAGCCGATGTGGCGGACCTGATTCCGGGGCGGACACTGGCGACGCTGCGGTTGTTCGGGGTGAGCCAGTGTCTGCGTCTCGAGAAATCGTGAATCTCATGAACTTTAGGGACCCCGCGAATCCCCCGAGCCGCAAGGCGCCGCTGGTGTGGGCCCTCGCTGCCGCGATTCCATGGGTGGTGCTGGCGCTGGCCCAGGTGGTGTGGTTCGTCTTCGATCACCGGATGTGGTGGCTGAATGCGGCGGCGGCGGCGCTCACTGTGTTCTGCGTCGTGGTGTTCGTCGGTGTGGTGCCGCTGTGGCGGTTCCGCGTTCACCGCTGGGACGTCAGCCCCGACGCGGTGTACACCCGCACGGGGTGGCTGGTGCAGGAGCGCCGGATCGCGCCGATCTCGCGGGTGCAGACCGTCGACACCGAGCGCGGACCGCTGGACCGGCTGTTCGGCCTCGCCAACGTCACGGTGACGACGGCGTCGTCGGCGGGCGCGGTGCGCATCGTGGCGCTGGATTCCGACGTCGCCGACCGCGTCGTCGCGCAACTCACCGACATCGCGGCGATCGGCGGCGAGGACGCGACGTGACCACCCGAGGCATGACCACAGATGGGGACTGGAACCGGCTCAGCCCGCGCATGCTGTTCGTGCATCCGGTGCACGAGGTCCTGCGGCAGATCCCGGTGATCATCGGGTCGGTGGTGCTGGGTTCGGCCACCGGAAACCCGTTGGTGGCGTTCGCTGTGGTCGCGCTGACGGTCAGCATCGGCATCGCGCGCTGGTTCACCACGACCTACCGCATCGGGCCGGGCGATCTGCAGTTGCGGACCGGGATCCTGCAACGCAAGGTTCTCTCCCTGCCGCGCAACAGGATTCGTTCGGTTTCCACGGATGCCCGGCTGTTGCACCGGCTTCTCGGGCTGACAGTGCTGAGGGTGAGCACCGGGCAGGAGGCCAAGGGTGACGACGCGTTCGCACTCGACGCGGTGCAGGCCGAGCAGGCGCCGCGGCTACGCGCCATCCTGCTGGCCGACTCCTTGGCGCCTGACGTCGAGCAGACGGCGACGCCGGGCCGGGTGCTCGCCCGTTGGCAGCCGTCCTGGTTGCGGTACAGCCCGCTGAGCTTCACCGGTCTTGCGATGATCGCTGCCGCTGTCGGTTTGGCCTATCAAGTGGGAGCCGGTGCCGCGCTGCGGGATTCGCGGATCGAGCAGTCTTCAGTGGCCGTCGCCGAGCGCTTCGGTGTGGCGGCGACCGTCGCGGCCGCCGCGGTCGTCGTGCTCGTGGCCTCGGTGCTGCTGTCGGTGGCGCAGTCACTGCTGAGCTACGGCAACCTCGAGTTGCGCCGCGACGCCGATGTCCTGCACCTGAAGCGCGGTCTTCTTCGGGTGCGCGAGCACACGTTCGACATGCGCAGGCTGCGCGGCGGAACGCTGCGGGAGCCATTGTTGGTCAGGCTGTTTGGCGGTGCCCGGTTGGATGCGGTGATGACGGGTGTCGACGGCGCGGGCGAAGCGTCGATGTTGTTGCCGCCGTGCCCGAAGTCGACCGCAGGGTCGGTGCTCGCCGAACTGATCGCGCGGGCCGACGCGGTGGACGGACCGCTGCGCAGGCACGGGCCCGCGGCGACCCGTAGGCGCTGGACCCGCGCGCTTGCGATTCCCGCGGTCGCGGCGGTGGTGCTGCTTGTCGTGCCGGCGCCGACCTGGGCATGGTCGGCGTGGGCGGTGCTCACGGTGTGCTGCGCGCTGCTGGCCTTCGACAGGTCGCGGTCGCTGGGGCATCGCGTCGGTGACGGCTGGCTCGTGGCGCGGACGGGAAGCGTGCAGCGCAGGCGTGATTGCATCGCCGCGCCCGGCATCATCGGCTGGACGGTGCGCCAGACGCTGATGCAGCGACGAGTCGGAGTGGCGACGCTGATCGCCGCCACCGCGGCCGGTGTCAAGCACTACCAGGTGATCGACGTGCCCGCGGACCTCGCGTGGTCGATCGCGGCGGAGGCGTCGCCCTGGGTCGCCGGCAGTAAATGGGCTCCTGACTTCGGGTAGGCCCCGAGTTGCACTGATTCATATGCCGTTTACTGTCGGGCCATGGCGATCGGCGGTGTGTTGTTTGACATCGATGGCGTCCTGGTGACCTCCTGGAAGCCGATCGCAGGGGCCGCCGAAACGTTGCAGACGTTGTCCGATCAGCAGATCGCGTGCTCGTATCTGACCAACACCACCACCAGAACGCGTGTGCAGATCGCCGAGTTGCTCACCGACGCGGGGATGGCTGTGCGCGCTGACGAGGTGATCACCGCGGCCGTGCTGACCGCGGAATATGTCCGCAGTCACTACCCCGACGCGCGGTGCTTCCTGGTCAACAGCGGCCAGATCGCCGAGGACATGCCCGGCATCGACATCGTCTACTCGAGCGAGTTCAGCGGGCCCGAGGAGCCGGAGACCCCCGACGTGGTGTTGCTCGGCGGGGCGGGGCCGGAATACAGCCATCTGACGCTGTCCTGGGTGTACGACTGGATGGCTAAGGGGGTCCCCGTGGTGGCCATGCACCGCAGCACCGCGTGGACGACGACCGATGGTCTGCGGGTGGATTCGGGCATGTACCTGATCGGTATGGAGGAGACTTCCGGCCGTAAGGCCACCGCCGTCGGCAAGCCGGCGCCCGAGGGGTTCCTCGCCGCCGCACGCCGCCTCGGCGTCGACCCGGACGAGATGTACATGATCGGCGACGACCTCAATAACGACGTGCTGCCCGCGCAGGTGGTCGGGATGACCGGCGTGCTGGTGCGGACCGGTAAGTTCCGCCAGGACACGCTGGATCGGTGGGCCGCCGATGAGTTTTCGATGCAGCCCAACCACGTCATCGACTCGGTCGGTGATCTACCACACCTGTTGGGGCTGTAGCGATGTCGACGCCGGGACTGTGGGAACGGGTGGAGCGGATGCTGCTGCAGCGCGGCATCAACACGTTCCTGGAACTCGGGTTGTGGATCATGTTGGTCTACATCGTGATCGGCGTGGGCTACACCGTGTTCCACGTCGAGCTGATGGGTCAGCTCCAGTCGGCGCTCACCGGTACGTTCCCGATCTTCTCCGACATTGCGGCGCTGGTGGTGATGGTGGTGGGCTGGCCGTTTCTGTGGGTCACTTCCTTTCTGTGCGGTGTGGCCGGCTGCGGCATGTTCTAGCGATGAGTTTCGGCGTCCGCGCCGGTCTGTACCGACATGACCGATGAACGCGTGAATGCCACGGCCACCGTCAATGCGCCCGTCGAGGTGGTCTTCGACGTGCTGGCCGACCCGTCGACACACCAGGCGATCGACGGCACGGGCTGGGTGCGGGAATCCCTCGGCGGCGATCGCCTGACCGAAGTGGGTCAGATATTCCGCATGGGGATGTATCACGACAACCACCCGGACAAGTACTACGAGATGGCGAACCGTGTCGAAGTGTTCGACCCGCCGCGCGCCATCGCGTGGCAGCCCGGACAGGGACCAGACGAGCGCGGCAACCTGCTTGACAGCGCCGAACTCGAATTCGGCGGGTGGATCTGGCGTTACGACCTGGCGTCGGCTGGACCCGGCCAGACCCTGGTGACGCTGACGTACGACTGGTCCGGAGTGCCGTCGGACAAGCGCGACATCCCGTTCCCGCCGTTCTCCCCTCAACACCTCGATAACTCACTGAAAAACCTGGCTGGGCTGGCCGAGCGTGCCTAAAGCGGCGTGGCCGCTGAGCCGGGCCTGCTCGACAACGCGCACCGTCCTGCCTGTTGAACGGCGCTCCAGGCCGTATCGTTGGCTGAGGTCGCTTCTCGCGTCCGCACGGGCGGCGGCCAGAATGCGCAGACACGTCCGGTGAGGGGTAGTGCAGCCGATGTCGCAGAGGGGCCCTGTCTTTGGTCTTCTGGGGCCGTTACAACTGTCGGTCGATGGCACGGTGGTGCCACTCGGCACGCCAAAGCAGCGCGCCGTCCTCGCCTCGCTGCTGATGAACCGCAACAGGCCGGTGGCTGCCGATTCTCTGATCAATGTCGTTTGGGGTGAGGATCCGCCGTCGGAGGCTCGCGCGAGTCTGCACGCCTACGTGTCCAACCTGCGTCGACTGTTCGGAACGGTCGGTATCGACGGCCGCAGCATGCTCGAGAAGGTGTCCCCGGGGTATCAACTGAACGTCGGAGAGTTCGACGTCGACCTCGGGAGATTCATCCGCGAGAGAAATGAGGGCGTTCAGGCCGCAACGGCGGGCCGATTCTCCGAGGCGAGCAGGCACTACACGGCCGCGCTGTCCGAGTGGCGTGGTGACGTGCTCGAGGACCTCCGCGGCTTCGACTTCGTCTCGGTGTTCGCCACGGCGATGGCCGAGGACAGAATCGCCACCCATATCGCCCTCGCCGAATCCGAGATCGCCTGCGGGCGGGCGAAAACGGTGACCGCGGCTCTGGAACGGCTGGTAGCCGATCATCCCTACCGGGAACCGGCGTGGGAGCAGTTGATGATGGCGTACTACATCTCGGCGCGGCAGTCGGATGCTCTCGATGCGTACCAACGGTTGAAGACCATCCTCGCCGACGAACTGGGCATCGACCCGAGCCCTCCGCTGAGGGACCTCCATGAACGGATCCTGCGGCAGGAGCCGATGGATTCCAAGCCGCCGACCAACACCACGCTTGCCGGCACGTTCATCAGCCTGGCGAATCGCACCGCGATCAACACCGGAAAGGCTCGCGCACAGCTTCGCGCGAGCTCAGGTGAGTGTTTTCCGGTGAAGGGTGTGGCCACCCGAATCGGGCGCCGCTCCGACAATGACATCGTTCTGGAAGACCCGAGGGTCAGTCGCCACCACGCGGTGATCATCGACACCGGCACCAGTTTCGTGCTCATCGATGCGCGTTCGGCCAACGGAGTCGAACTGGACCACAACCGAATTCGCGGAAGTGCCCCGCTTGCGGACGGGAATCACGTGCGCATCGGCGATCGTGATTTCCAGTTCGAGCTCGGACCGCGCTGAAGGTCCGTGCGGTCGGCCAAAGCCGACGCCGAGGTGACGAACTATGGCTGCAGCCCGCGCACCGCTTCGATGCGTGCGCGGAGTTGATCCGTCGTCGACGCGGCAATCGGTGGGCCGCCACAGATCCTGCGCAGCTCGTTGTGGATCTGCCCGTGCGGCTTACCGGTGCGGTGATGCGCGATCGACACCAGCGCGTTGAGTTCGCGACGCAGCTCCCGTAGCTGTCCGTGCGTCGAAGGGCGTGGAATTAAAGGACTGGCGGTGCTCGATTGGATGTCGCCGGCTACGCGGCTCCGTCGGTCCAGCTGTTCTTCTTGCCTGCGCCGCAACAGGTCTCGCATCTGGTCGGCGTCCAGCAGACCAGGGATGCCGAGATAGTCGGCCTCCTCCTCGCTGCCCGCCGGCGTCGCGGTGCCGAATGAGGAGCCGTCGAAGATCACCTGATCCAGCTCCGCGTCGGCGCCCAGGTATTCGACAGCGTTGTCGAGTTCACTGGGTTCGGTCTTGCGTCGTTCTATGTACTCGTCGTAGCCCTCGTTGTCGCGGTGCGGCTTGCCGAGCACGTGGTTGCGCTGGGCCTCCATCTCGCTGGCGAGAAGCAAGAGATTGGGCACCGATGGCAAGAAGATGCTCGCGCTTTCCCCGGGCCGCCGCGACCGGACGAAGCGGCCGATCACCTGGGCGAAGAACAGGGGTGTCGAGGCGCTTGTGGCGTACACGCCGACGGCTAACCGGGGCACGTCGACGCCTTCGGACACCATGCGCACCGCGACCAACCAGCGGCTGGTGTCGGCGGAGAACCGGCTGATGCGGTCGGAAGATCCCGGGTCGTCGGAGAGCACGACTGTCGGCGCTTCGCCGGTGATCTTCGTCAGCAGGTCGGCGTAGGCACGGGCGGCGGTCTGGTCTGAGGCGATGATCATGCCGCCGGCGTCAGGCACGTGCTGGCGCAACTGTCGCAACCGCGTGTCGGCGGCGGCGATCACGGCGGGCATCCATTCGCCGGCCGGGTTCAACGCCGTACGCCAGGCGCGCGCGGTCTGCTCGGCGGTGAGTGGCTCACCGAGGCGGGCGGCGTGTTCCTCGCCGGCGCTGTCGCGCCACCGTGCCTCCCCGGAGTAGGCCAGGAACACCACCGGGCGGACGACGCCGTCGGCCAATGCTTCCGAGTAGCCGTAGGTGTGATCGGCCTGCGAGCGCAGGAGTCCCTCACCGTCGGGTTGATAACTGACGAACGGGATCGCGCTGTCGTCGCTGCGGAACGGAGTCCCGGTGAGCGCGAGTCGGCGGGTGGCATCGCCGAACGCCTCACGCATCGCCTCGCCCCAGCTTTTCGCGTCGCCGCCGTGGTGGATCTCGTCGAAGACGACGAGCGTGCGATAGTTCTCGGTACGCACCCGATGCCGCGTGGGGTGGCTCGCGATTTGGGCGTAGGTGACGACGACGCCGTGGTACTCCGAGGATGTCTGCGCTGAGGAGTTGGAGAACTTGGGGTCAAGTGCGATCCCGACGCCGGCCGCCGCCAACGCCCACTGAATCTTGAGATGTTCAGTCGGCACGACGACGGTGATCCGGTCGACGGTGCCCTCGGCCAGCAGCTCTCCGGCGATGCGTAGGGCAAACGCCGTCTTGCCCGATCCAGGGGTCGCGACTGCCAGGAAATCACGCGGCGAAGCGGCAAGATACCGCACCAATGCCCGACGCTGCCAGCCTCGCAAAGCCTGGGTGTCGGGCGCTGCATAAGCCCGCACCCAAAGCTCCTTACTGATCGGACAGCAGCCTAGCGCAACGGATTACGACTGCGCACGTTTCGGCGTGTCGGCTATCGCGTGTCACTCAACGAAGAAGTTGTCGTTCTTGATGAACCACTCGGCGCGCTCCTCGTCGGTCAGGTCGGCCAATTGGGCCATCCCTTCGAAGTAGGCCTCGCGGGGCGCGCCGGGAGCAAACAGGATCAAGAACGACGTCGGCTCGTCGGCCTCATTGCGGAAGGCATGGACGCCGCCGGGCGGGACGTAGAGGAAGTCATTCGGATGTCCGTCGATCCAGTCGCTTCCGTCGTAGAGCTTGAGCGTCCCCGACAGGACGAAGAAGGCCTCGGAGATCGTGCGATGAAAGTGTGGGATCGCCCCGCCGCCGTTCGATGCGATGTCGACGCGGTAGAGGCCGTAGTCGCCGCCGGTGGCTTGCTGGTTGGCCATGTAGTGAAACGTCAGCGGACCCGACGAGTCGAGGTCCGGTGGATCGGTGGCCCGCCTAAGCCAGGCACTGACCTCCGGTTCGTCTTTCATGTAGCGAGCCGGTGGGTAGGGCGGCACGTTCCGGGGATCCCAGAGTGACATCGCCTGACAGCCTATCGGGAACTCCACACGGTCACCGCCTCCGCTGTCGCGTCGAACGTGCGTCCATTGCGAATCCGCCGACCAACTTCTCGCAGTCACCGCACGCTCGCGGGGTTGGCAGAGCAAGGTGAGGCGATGCGAGCGGTTGCGGGGTTCGTGATGGTGTGCCTGATCGTTGGGATCGGCTGCGCGTGCGGGTCCGAACAGGCCGGTGCGGATACACAGACTGACGCGGACGTGCTGTCTTCCTGGAATGACGGGGACGCCAAGAAATCGATCACCGAGTTCGTCGTCCGCGTCACGACACCGGACACAACGGACTTCGTGCCCGAGACCGAGCGCGTAGCGGTGTTCGACAACGACGGCACGCTGTGGCCCGAAGCCCCGGTGCCGTTTCAGGCAGCCTTCGTGTTCGACGAACTGAAGCGTCGCGCGCCCACCGAGCCCGCCCTGGCGGCCGACCCGATGGTGCAGGCGGCGATGAAAGGTGATGTCGCAGCCGTGCTCGCAGGTGACCGGCACGAGGGACTACTGCGTGTCCTCGCGCTGACCCATACCGGCATGACGACGGACGAGTTCAACGGGCAGGTCGCGGCGTGGATGTCCACCGCGAAGCATCCCCGCTTCGATCGGCCCTATGACCAGCTCACCTACCAACCGCAGCAAGAGCTACTGGACTATCTGCGGGACAACGGTTTCCGCACCTACATCGTCTCAGGCGGAGGCGCCGACTTCATGCGGGTGTGGTCTGACCGGGTGTATGGCATCCCGCCCGAGCAGGTAGTGGGGTCGACCGGCACCACCAGATTCGAAATGCGCAATGGCACGCCGGTTCTCGTCAAGACGATGGACTACGTGTTCGTCGACGACAAGGCCGGCAAGCCGTCGGGGATCCACGAATTCATCGCCCGGCGACCGATTCTGGCGGTCGGCAACAGCGACGGGGATCAGGCGATGCTCGAATACACCACTATTGACAATCCGCGCCCGAGCCTTGGGGTGATCGTCCACCACACCGACGCCGAGCGGGAGTATGCGTATGACGCGAATCCGCCGGCGTCTGGGAAGCTGGTGACCGCTTTGCAGGAGGCCGGGCCGCGGGCCTGGACCGTGGTGGATATGAAAGCAGACTGGAACACGGTCTTCGGCCAATAGACCGGCGGTCGTCGAGGTGGCGCACGACGGTGGGGTGCGACAGGAACGCACAGATTGCGCAAACTCGCCGCTCTGTGAGCATCGGCGTGAGAGGCTATGCCGCATTACTGCGATAACGCGGTCCGAACAGGAGAAACAGCGCGATGGCTAAATGGCGCAAGCGGCTAGTGCCCTTGATCGCAGCTACGTCCTTGATGCTGGGAACAGGACCGGTAGTCACCGCGGTGAGCGCCGCCGAGGAAGCGGTGTTGATCCCGGGAGCTACCGTCTTCAAGCGGATCAACCCGCTCTATCCGATCGTCGCCACCACCTACCCGAGTATCGGGATCCACTTTCACGACAAAGATGCCAACCTGCATCTGGTCGACTACTCGCAGAACGCACTTGCCTCTGACAGGGCCCTCCTGGACGGCGTGAAGCAAGCGGACATCGTTGTGCGTCAGCTCGACGGCAAAGGCAAAGTCGTGATCATCGGCGAATCGATGGGCTCCATGGTTGCGGCCAGACTCGCCGTAGAGCTGGCCAGCAGCGCTGAACCTCCGTCGACAGAGGACGTCAGCTTCGTCTTGATCGCCCCGCCGGAGGCGGGAGTAGCCGAGTACTTCAAGGTGGGCACCTTCATTCCCGTCTTGAACTACCGGATCAGCCGCGTTGCGGAGTCTCCTTACCCCACCACGATCGTGATCGGTGAGTACGACGGCTGGGCCGACCCGCCGGATCGTCCGTGGAACCTGGTCTCCGCTGCCAACGCGCTGGCGGGCATTGTCTACGTCCACGGCCCCCCGATATTCACTGCTGATCCGGTGCCCGGCGAGAACACGACGACCCACACGAACGGGGCGGGCGGGATCGTCACGACCATTTTTGTCCCGACCAAGAACCTCCCTCTGACGCAGGTGTTTCGTGATGTCGGCGTGCCCGACGCGCTCGTGGACAAGGCCGATCAGGTTCTTCGTCCTATCGTCGATGCCGGATACCGCCGCCACGACGAACCTGGTGACCCTCGCCCGTATCTGCACGACGGCGAGATCCACCGCAATGTTCAGAGTCAGCAGCTGGTCCGGGAACCGCGGCGAGAGCAGAGCGGGGACGCCCAGGAGCCGAGTGTGAACCCCGGACAACAGCGGCAGGCCGGAGGAGATGACCGCCTCGACCATAGCGACCTTGATTTGCAGGAGTCGAAGAACGACCCGGATGTGCACGAGTCGAAGGACGACCCGGACGTGCAGCAGTCGAAGAACGACCCGGACGTGCAGGAGTCGAAGAACGACCCGGACGCGCAGGACTCGAAAAGCGAAAAGGCAGACCGGTGAGCCGAACGGCACGCGGTCGCGGATGATCTGCGGGTGTACCGCGGGCGGTGGGTAGCGCGGCACGAGTGACATCGCTACCCACCCTCGACATTCAGGCCATCACAGGGGTGCGGTACGTGACTGAGGTCAACTCCTCGGAGACCCTCCACAGGCGCTGTTGGATGCCGATGTCGTAGGACTGCTCGCTGGAGGTGACGACCCTCGGGTTGCCCCGCTGTTCAAGGAACCCTTCGGGGCCGAAGTACTGCCCGCCGAGCACGCCGGGGTCGGTGGCCGCACGCAGTGTCGGCAGCGCGCCCATCGCCGCGCTCTGCGTCAGCGGCGCGAGTGCGGCCATCACCGCGCGCTGCACCGGCGGGGTGTTGCGGGCCAACTCGGTGTTGGAGCCCCCGGGGTGGGCGGCCACCGCGATGGTGTTGGTGCCCTTTAGACGTCGCTGCAACTCGTAGGTGAACATCAGGTTCGCCAGCTTCGACTGGCCGTAGGCGGCGACTCGGTCGTAGTCGCGTTCGGACTGCAGATCATCGAAATGGATGGCGGCACGCATGCGGTGGCCCTGGCTGCTGACCGTCACAACGCGAGAACCCGGCGTCGTCAATACGCGCTCGAGCAGAAGGCCGGTGAACGCGAAATGCCCCAAATGATTTGTGCCGAACTGCAACTCGAAGCCATCCTTGGTGGACGACTTGGGCGTGAACATCACGCCGGCGTTGTTGATCAGCAGGTCGATGCTGTCGTAGTTCGTCTTCAACTCGTCGGCGGCGGCGCTCACGGAGGCGAGCGAGCTGAGGTCGAGTTCCTGTACGGAGACGCTGGCACCCCGTGCGGCCGCGGTGATGCGGTCGGCGGCGTTGCGGCCCTTGTCGAGGTTGCGCACGGCGAGCACGACATCGGCACCCTTGGCGGCCAGCGCCGCGGCCGTTTCAAAGCCGATCCCGGTGTTGGCGCCAGTGATGACGGCTGTTCTGCCGGTCTGGTCGGGGATGTCGGCGGTGTTCCAGTCGGACATGAGATTCTCCTGTAAGGTTAAACGGGGCGAACGCCCCGGTTAGTGGATCACTATACGGAACGCACGCCCCGCTTTGTCAATTCCCTGAGAGGTGTGATGTGGCCCAACCCGACCGGCCGTTGCGTGCGGACGCCGCGCGGAACCGCGCCCGCGTGCTGGAGGTCGCCTACGAAATCTTCGCGGCGGAGGGGTTGTCGGTGCCGATCGACGAGATCGCGCGGCGAGCCGGCGTCGGCGCCGGGACGGTCTACCGGCACTTCGCCACCAAGGAAGACCTGTTCCGGGCGGTGCTCGACGAGCGGATACGGCGCGTCGTCGACGAGGGGAACGCGCTGGCCCAGGGCGAGAAACCCGGCGAGGCGCTGTTCGCCTTCCTCCGCTCGGTGGTGTTGAAGTTCGGGGCGACCGATCGCGGACTGGCCGAAGCGCTGGCCGGTTCGGAAATCGACGTCGAGGCTGTGATGCCCGAGACGGAGGAGGCTTTCCTTTCTCTCCTGCGCGGCCTGCTGAACGCCGCGCGAGAAGCGGGCACTGTGCGAGGCGATCTGGACGCGCACGACGTGAAGTCGATCCTGGTCGGCTGCCTCGCCATCCAAGACGCGTCACCCAGCGCGGCCGAGCGGCTCACAGGGGTCGTCCTGGACGGTCTCCGCGCTGGGTGAACGACCTTGCACTCTCCATGGTCGAGTGCTAGAAATGCAGTTGGCACTCGCGACCAGCGAGTGCTAGGTCGGGACGGTGAGACCGCAGTCCGTACACAACTGAGGTCGTCCGTCGCGGGCACTGCACCCGACCCAAGAACGTGTCATCCCCAATCCGGAGGAATCACTTCGCAATGGCCAAGACAATTGCGTACGACGAAGAGGCCCGCCGCGGCCTCGAGCGGGGACTCAACGCCCTCGCCGACGCGGTAAAGGTGACGTTGGGCCCCAAGGGTCGCAACGTCGTCCTCGAGAAGAAGTGGGGCGCCCCCACGATCACCAACGATGGCGTGTCCATCGCCAAGGAGATCGAGCTGGAGGACCCCTACGAGAAGATCGGCGCTGAGCTGGTCAAAGAGGTCGCCAAGAAGACGGACGACGTCGCAGGCGACGGCACCACCACCGCCACCGTGCTGGCCCAGGCACTCGTCCGCGAGGGCCTGCGCAACGTGGCGGCCGGGGCCAACCCGCTCGGCCTGAAGCGCGGCATCGAGAAGGCCGTCGAGAAGGTCACCGAGACGCTGCTCAAGTCGGCCAAAGAGGTCGAGACCAAGGAGCAGATCGCTGCCACCGCCGCCATCTCGGCCGGCGACACCCAGATCGGCGAGCTCATCGCCGAGGCCATGGACAAGGTCGGCAACGAAGGCGTCATCACCGTCGAGGAGTCCAACACCTTCGGCCTGCAGCTCGAGCTGACCGAGGGCATGCGCTTCGACAAGGGCTACATCTCGGGTTACTTCGTCACTGACGCCGAGCGTCAGGAAGCGGTCCTCGAGGATCTGTACATCCTGCTCGTGTCGTCGAAGGTGTCGACGGTCAAGGATCTGCTGCCGCTGCTGGAGAAGGTCATCCAGTCCGGCAAGCCGCTGCTGATCATCGCCGAGGATGTCGAGGGCGAGGCGCTGTCCACGCTCGTCGTCAACAAGATCCGCGGCACCTTCAAGTCCGTCGCCGTCAAGGCTCCGGGCTTCGGTGACCGCCGCAAGGCCATGCTGCAGGACATCGCGATCCTGACCGGTGGCCAGGTCATCAGCGAAGAGGTCGGTCTCTCCCTGGAGACCGCCGACGTCGCGCTGCTCGGTCAGGCCCGCAAGGTCGTCGTGACCAAGGACGAGACCACGGTCATCGAGGGTGCCGGTGATTCCGACGCCATCGCGGGCCGGGTGGCCCAGATCCGCGCCGAGATCGAGAACAGCGACTCCGACTACGACCGCGAGAAGCTGCAGGAGCGCCTGGCCAAGCTGGCCGGCGGTGTTGCGGTGATCAAGGCCGGAGCTGCCACCGAGGTGGAGCTCAAGGAGCGCAAGCACCGCATCGAGGACGCCGTTCGCAACGCGAAGGCCGCCGTCGAGGAGGGCATCGTCGCCGGTGGCGGCGTGGCGCTGCTGCAGTCGGCTCCGTCGCTGGACGAGCTGAACCTGACGGGCGACGAGGCCACTGGTGCCAACATCGTTCGCGTCTCGCTGTCGGCCCCGCTCAAGCAGATCGCCTTCAACGGTGGCCTGGAGCCGGGTGTCGTCGCGGAGAAGGTGTCGAACCTTCCCGCGGGTCACGGCCTGAACGCCGCGACCGGTGAGTACGAGGACCTGCTCAAGGCCGGCGTTGCCGACCCGGTGAAGGTCACTCGCTCGGCGCTGCAGAACGCGGCGTCCATCGCGGCGCTGTTCCTCACCACCGAGGCCGTTGTGGCCGATAAGCCGGAGAAGGCGTCCGCACCTGCGGGCGACCCGACCGGTGGCATGGGCGGCATGGACTTCTAAGTCCTCACGCACGAAAGAGCCCGGCTCCACTTGTGGGCCGGGCTTTTTCGTTGCGCTTTGCCGCCGAACGTGGGTTACCCGCACGCTTTTCGCGGCGGACCGTGACACAAGCCCACACTCGGCGGGCTTACTTCAGTGGGACGCAGTCGTGAAGGCCGTCCGGGCTCGTCGCCGCGGAGTCCGACGTCGCCTTCCGGTGCAATACCGCGCGGGTGGGGACGACCGTCAACCCGGCATCGGTCAGTTCGGCGTGGCCGTCGACGATCAGGGTGTATCCACTTGGCTCACGCGGAGGCCAGACGACGGTGACGTCGGGATGCTCGCCTGCGTTGCGGCGGGTGCTGGAGCCGACCTGGCCGACATCGAAGATGCCCGCGGCCAGCGCCGGCTCGACAGCGACGGTGTGCGCACGGTAATCGTCGCCGACGGTGATCAGATAGCCGAAGGTGAAATCGGCCAGCGCATCGGCGAGTTTGTCGAGATCCACCTTGATGCTCATGAGTCCGAGAGTACGTAGGCGAGTGCCGGCTTGTGTCACGCCGACGCCCCGAGACCGTGAAATCCGACACTCGACGGGCCTATACCGTTGCGTCTATGCCTCTGCCGCCGCCCTCGCCGACCACCACCGCCGTCGTGACGGGGGCGTCGTCGGGGATCGGTGCCGACATCGCCCGCGAGTTGGCGGCCCGCGGATACGGCGTCACGTTGGTCGCTCGTCGCGAGGAACGGTTGCGCGCCCTCGCCGCAGAACTCGGCCAGACCGTGCGCGTCGAGGTGATCGGCTGTGACGTCGCCGACCCCGATGCGCGCGGGAAGCTGTTCGACGAGATCGCCGATCGTGGTCTGACCATCGACATCCTGGTGAACAACGCCGGCATCGGCACAATCGGCGCGGTCGAGAAGTCAACCGTCGCCGAGGAAATCGCGCAGGTGCGCGTCAACGTGGAAGCCGTCATCGACCTCACCACGCGCGCGATCCAGCAGATGGTCCCGCGCGGTCGCGGCGCGATTCTCAATGTCGGCTCCACAGCGGGCTTTCACCCGTTCCCCGGTCAGTCCGGCTATGCGGGGACGAAGGCGTTCGTGCACACCTACAGCGAAGGCCTGCGCGGCGAATTGGCCGGAACGGGTGTCACTGTTGGCACCCTCAGTCCCGGCCCGGTTCGCACCGAGTTCCTGCAGTCAGCGGGGATGGACGAGAAGAAGTTCGCCGCTGCTTTTCCCAAGTTCCTGTGGATGCCGTCGCCAGAGGTGGCCCGGATTGGCGTCGACGCGCTCGAACATGATCGCGGAACAGTGATCGCGGGCCTGCGGAACAAGGTGAGTACCCGTCTCATGCAACTGCTTCCGCGGCCGGTGCTGCTCAAACTTCTCGGTAGCCAGCACCCGGCGCTGCGTCGCGACCGCAAATCAGTCGGCTGACGCCGGCCACCGCCGCATCCAGCCCTCAACAGGCAGCGCCATCCCGTTGCACAGCGTGCAGATCGTGCGGTACCAGCCGACGGCGATGAGCAACTCGAGCCGCTGCTCGTCACTGAGACTGTCTCCCAAGCGATTCCACGTCTGCTCGGACCACGAGCCGGTGCTCTCCAGTTCGTCGACGGCGCTGATCAGCGTCCGTTCGGCGTCGCCCCATCGAGGGTCGTCGGCGCTACCGGTGACCAGCGCATCGCACTCGTCGTCGCTGACGCCGGCGATCGGGCCCCAGAACGCCGCCTGGCCGCCCCACTCGTACTCGCAGCGCACCAGTGCGCAGATCCGCAGGATCGCGATGGTGCGCACCCGCGGCGGCAAAAGTGCTTCGACGTAAAGAGATTCGCCGAGCTTGCGCAACCGGGTGGCCAGATTCGGGTGGCGTTGCAGGCATCGCACCAGCAGAAGTGGCTCATACGTGCGGTCGGGATGGCCCCAGCTGTTGATGCCTGCGGCGTCCTCGTCGCTCCATGGCGGAGCGACCGGTGCAACCCGGGTCATGCCGCCGGTGCCGGCTGGCGTCCGCGAATAAGCTTGCCGGGACGTGCATCGGTGGGCACGCCATTTTCTGCGATGACCTCGCCGGACACGATCGTCGCGACGTACCCGTCAGCGGTCTGGTCGAGGCGCCGGCCGCCCGCGGGCAGGTCGCGGGCGATGACGGGCTTGTGCAGTGTCATTGCGGAGTGGTCGATGACGTTGAGGTCGGCCTTGTAGCCCAACGCTATCCGGCCACGGTCGGCCAGCCCGGCAACGCGGGCGGGAGCCGACGTCAACTCGCGGATGGCATCGGCCACAGAGAGCCGCCCCGTGGCGCGGTCACGTGCCCAGTGCGCGAGCATGTACGTCGGAAAGCTTGCGTCGCAAATCATTCCGTAGTGGGCGCCGCCGTCTCCGAGGCCGAGCACGACATCGTCGCGGAGGATCAGCTCTGCCACAGTGTCCAGCGAACCATCTCGGAAGTTGGCGAGTGTGATGAGCAGCATGGCGTGCCCGTCGTCGTCGAGCAGCCGATCGTAGGCCTCCTCCTGCGGGCTGACCCCACGGGCCCTGGCACGGCTGGCGATGCTCTCCGAACGCGGGGGCTCATAGTCCGGCGGGTCGCCCAGTGGGAACATCCACTCGAACGCCTGGGCGGCGAACATCAGCGGGTGGCCCTCACCTGACGGGTGATCGGCCAGAATGCGTTCGCGGACTTCGGGTTTACGCATCTCGGCGACGCGCTCGGCCAATGGAAGGTCGGCGATCTCCCGGTAGCTCGGGTACATCACGAACGGATTGCCCGACAGTTCGAGGCCGATCACCAGGCCGATGGGCCGCGGGAATACCTGAGCGGTGATGTCGCCACCCGCTGCGTTGGCCTTCTCGACCATGTTCAGGCCGTCGGCGAAGAACGGGTCGCCTGCATTGCCGATCGCCAGGGTGAACGTCACGGGAAGACCAACATCCTCTGCGACGTCGAACACCGTCTGCAGTGCGGGCCCGTAGTCTCCGGCGACGAGGTCGGGCACGAACTGGATAAGCCCACCGCCGGCGTCCTTGACACCGCGGGCGATCGCCTCGATCTCCGCATGGCCTGCTTCGAAACTTGGTATGGGTCGACCACTTTCGGACTTGTGCAGGGTCAAGCGCGACGACGCGAAGCCCAGCGCACCGACCTCGATCGCCTCGGTGGCGAGTTTGCGCATGAGCGCCAGATCCTCGTCCGTTGCAGGTTCGCGGTCCACGCCGCGTTGGCCCATCACATAAACGCGCAGCGGGGAGTGCGGCAGGAACGCCGCCACGTCGATATCCCGGCTTCGCGAATCCAGCGCGTCGAGGAACTCGGGAAACGTCTCCCATGTCCACGGCAACCCGTCGACCATGACGACGCCGGGGATGTCCTCGACGCCCGCCATCACGTCGACGAGCGTTTCGTGGTCCTCGGCGCGGCATGGCGCGAAGCCGACACCGCAGTTGCCCATCACTGCGGTGGTCACACCGTGCGCCGACGACGGCGTCAGTCGGTCGGACCAGATCGCCTGGCCGTCGTAGTGCGTGTGAAGGTCGACGAATCCCGGCGTGACGAGCAAGCCTGTCGCGTCGATCTCCCGGTCTCCTGAGCCCTCGACCGCTCCGACCGCCGCGATGACGCCGTCGGCGATCGCGACGTCGCCGACGAACGGTTCGCCGCCGAGGCCGTCGACGATCGTGCCGTTGCGGATGAGCAAGTCGAATGTCATATGTCGAATCTACGATGGTCGGGTGATTGACCACTTCGGAATCAACTGTGCGAACTGGGAGGAATCCAAGGCCTTCTACGACAAGGTCCTCGGAGTGCTCGGATTCAGCCGGCAATTGGACTACCAGGTGGCCATCGGCTACGGGAAGGAAGGCAAGCCCGATTTCTGGATCGCCGACATGAACGCGGGCGACGCGGCGGGGCCGAACCGTGAGGTGCACTTCGCGTTCCAGGCCCCAGATGCCGAGGCCGTCCGGGCCTTCTACGACACCGCGCTCGAAGCGGGCGCCGAGTCCCTGCATGCGCCCCGGTTGTGGCCGGAGTACCACCCCGGCTACTTCGGCGCCTTCGTGCGCGATCCGGACGGCAACAACGTCGAAGCCGTCTTCCACGGTGGGGATCCCCGGGGCTGATCTGGGTACGGTCGGGGTATGACTGGCTCTGATGCGGCGGCGGTCCACGAACTGCTGCGGGACTCCTTCACCAGGTTGATCGAGCATGTCGAGGAGTTGACCGACGGCTTGACGGACGAGGTGGCGTTCTTCCGACCCACCGCGAACGCGAACAGCATCTCGTGGCTGATCTGGCACAGCGCGCGTCAGCAGGACCTCCAGCTGGCCCACATCGCGGGCACTGAGCAGGTCTGGATCCGGGAAGGCTGGGTCGACCGCTTCGGCCTCGACCTGCCGCGTGATGCCATGGGTTACGGCCATGGACCTGACGAGGTCGCTCGGGTGCGCGCGTCCGCGGATCTGTTGGCCGGCTATTACCACGGCGTGCACAAGGCGACGCTCGAGTACATCGCCTCGGTGACACCTGAGGAGCTGAGCCGTGTCGTCGACACCCGGTGGACCCCACCGGTGACCGCGAGCGCGCGACTGGTGAGCATCGTCGACGACAGTGCCCAACACCTGGGCCAGGCGGCCTACGTGCGTGGCATCGCGTGATTCAGATCCAATGGTGGCCACCGATCGGGGTGGCGGCGATGATCCTGCTCGGCTGGGCTGTCGGGCCGTCATCCACCCCGCTTGACGACTGGTTCCACGGGTTCGGGCCCGCCCGGCGCGTCATGCTGGCGGTGCTCGCCAACCCGCTGGTACTCGTGGTCGCTGGGCTGGCCGTTCTGGGTGTGGCGCTGTATCGGCGGTGGTGGCGATTCGCCGCCGTCGCGCTCGTGTTTCCGCCGGCAGCCTATGTTCTTGTGCAGTTCATCAAGCCTTTGTTCGGCCGGAACCTGGACGGCGGGCTCGCCTACCCGAGCGGCCACATCACGTTGACGACCGTCGTCGTGGGACTTGTCGTCCTGCTGGCGGGAGGTGCGCTGTGGGCGGTGCTCATCGCCGTCGGGTACCTCGCACTCGCGATGGTCGGGGTGGGCGCCACGTTCCATTACTTCACCGACACCGTCGGTGGCGTACTGCTGGGCACATCCATCGTGTGCATCGCGGCTCTCGTCGCCCGAAGCGACTTGACACCTGTCAACCCTAGTGCGATCTACGTCACACGCGGTCGCTAACATAAGGCCATGACCGCGACGCCCGAAGTTGGACTGTCCTCCGAATCTTCAGCCGGCACCATCCGCAATCCCGCGACCGGCGCCGTAGCCGGGAAGGTGCGCTGGACCGACCCCGCCGACGTGCCGCGTATCGCGGCGGGCCTGCGTCGGGCGCAGCGCGAGTGGGAGGCCCGCGGCGCCAAGGGACGCGCCAAGGTGCTGGCCCGCTTCGCCGTGTGGATGGGCGAGCATCGCGACGAGATCGAACAACTGCTGATCAAAGAGACGGGCAAGTCGGCTACCGACGCGGCACAAGAGGTGCCGCTGCTCATCATGATCGCCTCGTACTACCTCAAGACGATGGAGAAGGCGCTGGCGCCCGAGAGCCGGCCGGCGTCACTGCCCTTCCTGAACATCAAGAAGGTCACGGTGCACTACCGGCCGCGGCCCGTCGTCGCCATCGTCGCGCCGTGGAACTACCCCGTGGCCAACCTCCTGATGGACGGCATCGCCGCGTTGGCGGCGGGCTGCGCCGTGCTGCTCAAGCCATCCGAGCGCACCCCGCTGACCGCAGAACTGTTGTTGCGCGGGTGGATGGACTCAGGAGCCCCCGAGGTCATGGCGATCGTTCAGGGCGCCCGGGAGGCCGTCGAGGCCGTCGTCGACAACGCCGACTACGTCCAGTTCACCGGCTCGTCGGCCACCGGTGCGAAGGTCGCCGAGCGCGCCGCCCGCAGGCTCACCCCGATCAGCCTGGAACTCGGCGGCAAGGACCCGATGATCGTGCTCGAGGACGCCGACGTCGACCTCGCCGCCCACGCCGCGGTATGGGGCGCGTTCTTCAACGCCGGCCAGACGTGCGTGTCCGTCGAGCGGGTGTACGTGCTCGAACCGGTCTACGACGAGTTCGTCGCGGCCGTGGTGCGTGACGTCAAGAACCTCAAGATGGGGGCGGGCGACGGGCACGACTTCGGCGCGCTGATCGACGACACGCAGGTGGCCGTCACTGAGCGTCACGTCGCCGACGCCTTGGAGAAGGGCGCCAAGGTGCTCACCGGCGGAAAGCGCGCGACGGGGCCCGGCAGCTTCTACGAGCCAACGGTGCTCGTCGACGTCGATCATTCGATGGACTGCATGACGGAGGAGACCTTCGGCCCGACGCTGCCGATCATGAAGGTGTCGACTGTCGCCGAGGCCGTGCGGATGTCCAACGACAGCCCGTATGGCCTGAGTGCGTCGGTGTTCTCGAAAGACATCGAGCGTGCGAAAGACGTTGCCGTCGAACTCGATTGCGGTGCCGTCAACATCAACGACGTGATCTCGAACCTGATGTGCACCACCGCACCGATGGGTGGTTGGAAGACGTCGGGCATCGGTGCCCGCTTCGGCGGTGCCGACGGCATGCGCAAGTTCTGCCGTCAGGAGGCGGTCGTCGCTCCCCGCACCAATGTCGGCGCGGGCGGCAACTACTACAACAACTCGCTGAAGGCGCTCAAGCGGATGAACACCATGATGACGAAGTTGGCGCTGATCCGGCCCAAGCGCACCGCCAAGTAACGCCTCCGCGCGTTATCTTCCGTTCACTTTGCCGTCACGCTCGCTTACGCGGGGGTCGATACCTTCGGCCGGTGACCACGCTCAAGGGATCCGACCGGTGCTGGTGCACCACCCCAGCGGATCCATCAACGCCATGCGACACGTCCTCGGTAAGTTCGAATACGACAACAAGGACCGCGAGGTGGTCGCCGTGGCGGACCCCCTCATCGTGGGACGTGCCCTGGCTGACTGATCCCGGCGCGTCCCGTTAAGGAGGATGCGTGCGGTTCGTCGCGACCGTGTTCCTGTGGCTGGTCACGACGGCCTTGCTCGCTGTGGCGGTCCCGACCATGTGGGCAGAGCGAAACGTGGTGAGCGAGGACGGCTACGCAGCGCTGGCGGCCGCCGCGGCACGGGATCCGAAACTCCAGAGCGCGATGGCATCGGAGTTGACGACGCAGATCATCGCGTTCGCCGCCGACAACGGGTACGGCGGCCTCAACTCCGGCCTCGTTCACGGCGTGGTGGCCGCCTACACGGGCAATGACGGGTTCCCCGGCCAGTTCGCGCAGGCCAACCGCATCGCGCATCGCTGGATGTTCACCGACTCGGTTCGGCCCGAGGACGGCCCGGGCGACCGCTGGCTCATCGACATCGCGCCGATGCTCAACGATTCGTCGATCAAGGAGACGCTCGGCAATCTCGACCTCGATGTTCCGCAGACGCTGGAGGTGCCGATCACGGTGCCCGAGTCCTCGGCCTTGCGACCGGGCCAGCTGCGGGTGTTGTCGACGTGGGGCCCGTGGGTGAGTGTCGGAGCGACGATACTGACCGGGGTGTTCGCACTGCTGATGCTGGCGGCGGCCCGCTCGCGGGGTAAAGCCCTTGCGGCACTAGGTGTTTCGGCGCTGCTCGTCGGAGCCGCGGGATGGGCGGGCCTGGAGGTGGCGCACCGCTACGTCAACGACGCGCTGAACCAGACCGTCGGCGATATCCGGCAGGTCGCCGAGGTGATGGTCGCCCAGGCCGAGGCCGGCATGCACCAGTGGCTGAACCTCACGCTGGCCGCCGGCGGGGTGCTGGTGGTGTTCGGGGTCATCGTGTCGATGCTCGGGGGACTGCGGCGGCGGGAGTAGGCCGCAACGGCGACCCGGTACCGTTCTGCCATGCCATTCGTCTCGGACATCGTGGGCCCGCAGCAGCCCGTCCAGACGTTGGCGCCGCTCGTGACCGGTGCACTTCGCCGCACCAGCACCATCGACACGTATTCGGCCGGACGCGGGGACTGCGACGTCGACCTGAGGGCTCGCGACGCGGTGGCTCGGCAGGACGCCGTGGACGTGCTCGACGAGATCCGGGTCCGCGCACACCTCTGCGAACGCGTCATCGACGACATCAGGTCTTCCACGCGCGACGACCGCCTGGCGCAGCTGCTGGGCTGCCGGGTCGGCCCTGGGTTCCGCTCGTCGGTCGGCAAGCTGCTTCCCGAAGAGGCGCAGCGGGCCAGCCTGCTGAATCTTCTGCTGGACGACTGGGTCGGAGCGGCGCTGGTGTCCGGCTATGCGGTGCAACACGCGGCGATCGTTCTAGGTGTCGAGGAGAAGCTGCCTGCCGGTACCGCCGACAACATGGCGGACATCTGTGCGGGATTCGCATCCGAGGCGTCGCTCGTCGGTTACGCCCGGCGCAACGGCACCATTCCGTCGGTGCACGGACCGGTCGCGCCGCCGCTCGACATCGAGGGTGATGACGGACTGCATGCGGTGGAGCCGTTGCGTGCGCACGGTATGCGACGGTTCCGTCGGCTCGACCTGCGACCGGTCGACGCGGTGTCGGCGGATTTCGATGCGCATTTCCGTGACTCGCATGTCGACGGCGACGGCGTCGAGACGATCGTGCACGAGTACACGGTCGCGGGCTCGGTGGACACGTCGGCGCGAACCATCACGTCGGTGACGGCGGACGTGCGGGTCCTGCCGTGGCAGGAGTGTCCCGGTGCCATCGGAAGTGCGGAGCGGGTGCGCGGAATGACGCTGTCGGAGATGCGGAATCGCATCCGTGGGGAGTTCGTCGGCACCAGCACATGCACGCATCTCAACGACACGCTGCGTGCGATCGCCGACCTCGATGCCCTGCTGGACCTGCGCGCCGGACTCTAGGGCTCGATGATGTGCGACGGGTCGGGCCTTCTCTCCGGCGGAGCCTGGCTGTAGTCGCCCCACGGCCCGTCGCGCTGCTCGACGGCCGCCCGAACCCCTTGTGACCCAGCGGTTTCGATGAAGGAAAGCGCGTCAGGCGTATTGCGCATCAATCCGTCGAGGATGCTTCCCAGCGTCTGGGTGGAGGAAAGTCCCATGTTCTCGTAGGCCTGGTTGACGATGAGCTTCTGCGCCTGCAGTTGGGACACCGGGATCCTGGCGAGCTTGGCCGCCACCTCGTTGACCCTCGCTTCGAGGTTCGCGAAAGGCACCGACTCGTTGATGAGTTCGACTGCGGCGGCTTCCTTTCCGGTCAGCGGCTCACCGGTCAGGGAGTGCCATTTCACCTTCGCCAGGCTCAGGCGGTACAGCCACATGCCCGTCAGGTACGTACCCCACATCCGCGCGTAGGGCGTGCCGATGACGGCGTCGTCGCTGGCGATGACGATGTCGGCGCACAGGGCGTAGTCGCTGGCGCCGCCGACGCACCAGCCATGGATCTGGGCGATCACGGGTTTGGAGGCCCGCCAGATGGCCATGAACTTCTGATTCGGACTGGTTTCGCGGGCCGTCGTCATGACGAAGTCCTTGCCCGGATCCCAGCGGCCGTCGGTGTTCATCGCGTCGTCCCAGTGGGTGAACCCGCCACCGAAGTCGTAGCCGCCGGAGAACGACCTGCCTGCGCCGCGAAGCACGATCACCTTGATCGAGGAGTCGCGTTCGGCGAGCCCGATTGCTTTCTCGATCTCGTCGGGCATCGGCGGAACGATGGTGTTGAGGTGCTCGGGCCGGTTCAGGGTGATGGTCGCGACGGGCGGCTCGGTCTTGTAGAGCAGGGTTTCGAACTTGGGCATGTCGTAGTGTCGCCGGAATCCCGACCGCTGCCAACGACGATGGTGAATTTCTTGCGGAGGTGCGGGTGAGCGCGGTACCGCACCGCCCCTGGATCTTCCGATGCTCACCCGTCGTCAAAGGGCTCACCGCGCAAGGTGCGTGGCGAACATTTAGGTGTGCCTACCCTGCAGGAAGCGCTGGATGTTATGTTCAGGCTTCCCTAACTTAGAGGTGCAAATGAAACGCTATTTCGCGTGGTCCGTGCCGGTCGTGGCGGCGGGCCTCGTCCTGTCCGGCTGTTCGAGTGACAAGGCCGGCGAGGACACCGCATCTCACCATCATCCGCCAGCGAGACGTCGACGTCCGCCGCCGCCGCCGCGCCGAACCCTCTGGCCGACAACGCGGCGACCGAGTACAAGGCGTACGCGGTCGGGCAGATCGACGAGCTCCAGCGCGTCGTCAAGGTCTTCACCGACGCGGTACGGGCCAACGACCTGAAGGCCGCCCAGGACGCGTTCGCGCCGTCGCGCATGCCGTGGGAGCGCATCGAGCCGCTCGCGGGCCTGGTCGAGGAGATCGACGGCAAGGTGGATGCGCGCGTCGACGACTTCGCGGGCGTCGACGATCCCGAGTTCACCGGCTGGCACCGCCTGGAGTTCCTGCTGTTCGAGAAGAACACCACCGAGGGCGGCGCCCCGTTCGCCGACCAGTTGGACAAGGACGTCGCCACGTTGAAGGAGCAGTTCGCGACGGTCGAGGTGAAGCCGATCGACGTGGCGAACGGCGCCGCCGAGCTCATCGAGGAGGTCTCGGAGGGCAAGATCACCGGCGAGGAGGACCGCTACTCCAAGACCGACCTGTGGGACTTCGACGCCAACCTCCAGGGCTCGCAGGCTGCGATCGACAAGCTGAAGCCGGCTTTGGAGCAGGCCGATCCCGCGCTGCTCGGCAAGATAAATGACGGAATCTCGCAGGTTTTCGGCACCATGGCGCCGCTGCGCAGGGGTGACGGGTGGGTGCTGTTCTGCCCGGAGAAGCCGGAATTCCCGTCGCCGCTGTGCCCCGAGGTCACGGTGACGCCTCAGGTGGTCGACGCGCTCAAGGCTCAGCTCGCCGGGCTGTCTGAGAATCTGTCGCAGGTCGCGGGAGTCCTGAAACTGTCGTGACCGGGAGGGCGCGGCGACCGGGGATATCCCGTCGCGGGTTCGTCACCGGAGCGCTGGGCGCCGGCGCCGCCGTCGGTGCGGGCGCCGCGCTGGCCGGCTGTTCTCGTGAGGAGGAACAGCCGGCGCCGCCGCAGGCCGGATTCGTGCCGTTCGAAGGAACGCACCAGTCCGGCGTCACCGCGTTGCCGATTCCCGAGCAGGGATTGATCGCGTCCTTCAACGTGCATTCGCCGGACCGGGCCGGGCTGAAGGCGACACTGCAGGAGCTGACCGAGGAGATCCGCGGGTTGATGGCGGGTCAGCCGCCGGAGACGCGGGACCCGGCCTACCCGCCCGTCGACTCGGGGATCCTCGGGCAGAAGCCGCCCGCGGACAACCTGTCGATCGTGGTCGGCGTCGGGGCGTCGTTGTTCGACAAGCGGTTCGGGCTGTCCGATCGCAAGCCCAAGGAACTGGTGACGATGCCGTTCCTGGCCAACGACCGGCTGGACCCCAAGCTGTCCCACGGAGACATCTCGATCATCTTCGAGGCCGGTCACAACGACACCGTTCAGTTCGCGCTGCGCCAGATCATGCGCCGTACCCGACGCGATCTGGTGTTGCGCTGGATGATCGACGGTTACGCCCGCGGTATTGGTGCCGGCCAAGCCTCGGAGGCGGTCACGCCTCGAAACCTGTTGGGGTTCAGGGACGGAACGTCGAACCTCGATGTCGACGATGGCGCCGTGATGGATCGCCACGTTTGGGTCGGCGCCGATGAGGGCGAACCCGCCTGGGCGGCCGGCGGTTCGTATCAGGCCGTCCGCATCATCCGGATGTTCGTCGAGTTCTGGGACCGCACCCGGCTCGCCGAACAGGAGGCGCTGATCGGGCGCGCCAAGGTCAGCGGCGCACCGCTGGGCCTTGCGGGCGAGTTCACCGACCCCGACTATCCCGAGGATCCCGACGGCAAGCGGATCCCCCTCGATGCGCACATCCGGCTCGCGAACCCCCGCACACCCGAGACGGATGAAAACCGCATCCTGCGTCGAGGATTCAACTACTCACGGGGATTCGACGGCGCAGGTAGGCTCGACCAGGGCCTGGCGTTCATCGCCTACCAGCGCAGCCTGGAGAAGGGCTTCCTCACGGTCCAGAACCGGCTCAAAGGTGAGCCGCTGGAGGAGTACATCATGCCGGTGGGCGGCGGCTTCTTCTTCACGCTGCCGGGTGTCAGCGGTCCCGACCGGTTCCTCGGCGATCAGTTGGTCAGCTGAGCACCGACCACAGGAACTCGTAGACGAGCGCGGACTTGAACGCCGTCTGAGCGTTGTCCGCGGCACCGGCGTGGCCTCCCTCGATGTTTTCGTAGTAGTGCACCGGATGCCCCGCATCCTCCAGCGCCGCGGTCATCTTGCGGGCATGGCCCGGATGGACGCGGTCGTCGCGGGTGGACGTGGTGATGAGCACCGGCGGATAGTGACGATCTGCTGAAATGTTCTGGTACGGCGAGTATTCGGAGATGAACGCCCAGTCGTCGGGAACGTCCGGGTCACCGTACTCGGCCACCCACGACGCACCGGCCAGCAGCAGATGAAAACGTCGCATGTCCAGCAGTGGCACACTGCACACCAACGCACCGAACAGCTCTGGATAGCGGGTCAGCATGACACCCATCAGCAGGCCGCCGTTGCTGCCGCCCTGCGCGCCGAGCAGGTCGACGGTGGTGACGCCGCGGTCGACGAGATCCTTTGCCACAGCGGCGAAGTCCTCGTATACCAGGTGCCTGTTCTCACGCATCGCCTGAGTGTGCCAGGTCGGCCCGTACTCACCGCCGCCGCGGATGTTCGCCAACACGTAGGTGCCGCCGCGGGCCAACCACAGCCGCCCAAGCACACCGGCGTACCCGGGCGTGTTGGCGACCTCGAACCCGCCGTATCCGCCGAGCAGTGTCGGCCCCGGACCGGTCGAACCGCGATGTCCCACGACGAAGTACGGGATCTCGGTACCGTCGGCCGACGCGACGAAGTGCTGAGTCACCTCGATGTCGGATGCATCGAAGAAGCCAGGCGCGCTCTTGATCTCGGCGACGGCGGTGCCTGCGCGACCCCACAGCAACTGCGAGGGGGTGTCGAAACCGCTGGAGTCCAGGAACATCTCGTCGCCGTACTCGTCGATGGCGACGAGAACGGTGTTGGTGTTGGGCGGGACGCCGGGAATCGGTGCACGGTCCCATGTTCCGGGTGTCACGAGCTCCACGTGGCTGGACACGTCGACGAGCGTGACGAGCACCAGGTGGTCTCGCGACCACGCGTAGTTCTCCAGGCTGGAGTGCGCGTCAGGCTCGAAGACGACGCTCAGTTCCACGGTGCCGGAGAGGAATTGGTCATAGCTGGCGGCCAGCAGTGAGCCCGCCGGGTAGCTGACCGCGCCGACGGTCCACTCCGTCCGCGGCCGGATCAGCAACCATTCGCGGTGTACCGACATGCCGGCGTCGGTGGGCACCTCGATCCGGATCAATTCGTCGCCGCGCAGTTCGTAACGGTCGCGATTGAAGAAGTCGAAAGACCTTGTGATGAACAGCCGCTCGAAGCCGGGTGTCGGATCGTAGCCGCTGCCAACGCTGACGTCGGAAGTCTCACCCTCGAAAAGGGTCTGGGCATCGTCGAGCGGTTGGCCGCGTTTCCACCGCTTGACGATGCGAGGGTAGCCGGAGTCGGTCATCGAATCGGAGTCGAATTCCGTCCCCACCAGCACGGTGTCGCGATCCTGCCAGGAAATGCCGGACTTGGCCTCCGGCAGCGCAAAGCCGTCGGTGACGAATTGCCGCTTCGCCATGTCGAATTCGCGCACCACCGTGGCGTCGGCGCCCCCTCGGGACAGTTCGATCAGGGCCAGGGATAACTCGGGTTCGAGGACGTCGGCGCCGGCCCACACCCAGTTCTCGTCCTCGGTGTCCGCGAGCGCGTCGACGTCGATGATCACGTCCCAGTCGGGCTCGTCGGTGCGGTAGCTGTCCAGCGTGGTGCGCCGCCACAGCCCACGCGGATTGGCCGCATCGCGCCAGAAGTTGTAGAGGTAGTCGCCGCGCCGCCGCACATACGGGATCCGCGCTTCGGTGTCGAGGATCTCCAGTGCCTCGGTGCGCATCTGCTCGAAACGGGTCCCGCCGAACTCGGCGAGCGTCGGCTCATTGTGCTTGCGCACCCAGTCCAGCGCGTCGTCGGCGGTGATGTCCTCGAGCCACAGGTACGGGTCTTCAGCCACGGGTCCATTGTGTCGCTTCGGCGTAGTGTGAGCCCCGTTACACCGTTCGTTCCCGCCGTCCGAGGGGAGTCACTGATGACTGTTTACTCACGTCCCGGTTCCACAGACGCTCTGATGTCGTACGAGTCGCGGTACGGCAACTTCATCGGCGGGGAATGGGTGCCGCCGGCATCGGGTGAATATTTCGAGAACCCGACTCCGGTCACCGGTCAGACGTTCTGCGAGATCCCGCGCTCCAACGAGACGGACATCGACAAGGCACTGGACGCCGCACACGGCGCTGCCACCGCGTGGGGGAAGACGGCCGCCGGTGAACGCGCCAACATCCTCAACAAGATCGCCGACCACATCGAGGCCAATCTCGAGTCCCTGGCACTCGCCGAGGCGTGGGACAACGGCAAACCGATCCGCGAGACGCTGAACGCTGACCTCCCATTGGCCGACGACCACTTCCGATACTTCGCGGGCGCGATACGGGCCCAGGAGGGGTCGCTGTCCCAGATCGACGACGACACCGTCGCCTATCACTTCCACGAACCGCTCGGCGTGGTCGGGCAGATCATCCCGTGGAACTTCCCGATCCTGATGGCGACATGGAAGCTCGCGCCGGCGCTGGCGGCAGGTAACGCGGTCGTCCTCAAACCCGCCGAGCAGACGCCGGCGTCGATCCTGTACCTGATGAGCCTGATCGGTGACCTGCTGCCCGCCGGTGTGCTGAACGTCGTCAACGGCCTCGGATTCGAGGCCGGCAAGCCGCTGGCCTCCAGCAATCGCATCGCCAAGATCGCGTTCACCGGCGAGACCACCACCGGCCGGCTGATCATGCAGTACGCGTCGCAGAACCTGATCCCCGTCACGCTCGAACTCGGCGGCAAGAGCCCCAACATCTTCTTCAACGACGTGATGGCAGCAGGCGACGACTTCCAGGACAAGGCGCTCGAGGGCTTCACGATGTTCGCGCTCAACCAGGGCGAGGTGTGCACCTGCCCGTCGCGCAGCCTGATCCAGGCCGACATCTACGACGAGTTCCTCGAGCTCGCGGCCATCCGCACCAAGGCCGTACGCCAGGGCGACCCGCTGGACACCGAGACCATGATCGGTTCGCAGGCATCCAACGATCAGCTGGAAAAGGTGTTGTCCTACATCGAAGTTGGCAAAGAAGAAGGCGCGAGGGTCATTGCCGGTGGCGAGCGTGCGCAACTTGGCGGCGACCTCAACGGTGGCTACTACGTGCAGCCCACCATCTTCGAGGGCAACAACAAGATGCGGATCTTCCAGGAGGAGATCTTCGGGCCCGTCGTCGCGGTGACGTCGTTCAAGGACTACGACGACGCGATCGGCATCGCCAACGACACGCTTTACGGGCTCGGCGCAGGGGTGTGGTCGCGCGACGGCAACGTGGCCTATCGCGCCGGACGCGACATCAAGGCGGGCCGGGTGTGGACCAACTGCTATCACGCCTACCCCGCACACGCGGCGTTCGGCGGCTACAAGCAGTCCGGTATCGGCCGCGAAAACCACAAGATGATGCTCGACCACTATCAGCAGACCAAGAACCTGCTGGTGTCATACTCGAACAAGGCCCAGGGCTTCTTCTGATCGTGGATTCGTCGAACGTGAGCTTGTGCTCGACAAATCGCGGGAATCTCGCACACAAGCTCACGTTCGGCGGAAGGAAGACTGATTGAGCCAAGCTGCACCCGCTCGCGCGTTGATCACCGAGGCCGCCGCGGATCTGCTGCGGCGGCTGCAGGAGCGGCACGGCGCGCTGATGTTCCACCAGTCCGGCGGATGCTGCGACGGGTCGTCCCCGATGTGTTACCCCGACGGCGAGTTCCTCGTCGGCGACCGCGACATTCTGCTTGCCGTCCTCGACGTCGGCTTGCACGTCCAACAGGGGTGCCGGTGTGGATCTCCGGGCCGCAGTTCGAAGCGTGGAAACACACGCAGTTGGTCATCGATGTCGTCCCCGGCAGGGGCGGCGGCTTCAGCGTCGAAGCCCCCGAAGGGATGCGCTTCCTGTCGCGCGGACGCGCATTCAGCAACGACGAGAATGCAGTTGCTGATCGAGCAGCCCGCCGTGACCGGTGCCGAATTTGCGCAAGGAGCACGGCCGCAGGCGTCGGGCAGCCACATCGTCGCGGAAGCCATTGACGCGTGCCCGATTCCTGGGCGCACCACGTATAGGGATGGCGCGCCAGCGGCTAACCGGTACGGCGGGTTCCGCAGTATCGTCGAAGAGTGATCCCGCTGCCACGCCCGTGGTTGCTGACCAGTGCTTTGCTGATCGGCACGGCGGTCGGGCTGCTCCTCGGGATCGGGTTCAGTGTGCTGGTGAGCGCAAGAATTCGGCCCGACGTGGTCATCGCGCTCGTGGTCGGAGTACCCAGTGCGATCGGGTTCTTGACGATCCTGTTGTCCGGCAGGCGCTGGCTGACGACGGTCGGTGCGTTCGTCATCGCCGTTCGCCCCGGGCTGGTTCGGCGTGCTGGTGGCGATTCAGTCGGTGCACGGTGCCTGACGTGGACCGCGACCTGCTGCCCGCCGATCGGACCCAGGGGTTCACACCGACCTTCGACACGGGTGAACTCGAAGCGCAACCTGCGGAACGCACTGTCGACGAAACGTTGTTGGACGCTCTCGACGAAATGCCGTCGGGGCCGTTGCCCGTGCCGGCCCATCCGATGGTCGTGCCGGGCAACTACCAGCACATCAAGCGCTGGCACTTCGCGCTCGTCGTGGCGTGCGTGTGGGCGATCGCCGCCGTTGCGGGATACGGCCTCTACCACTGGTGGTACCACTCGCTGGACAAGACCGCGCCGGTGTTCGTGGTGCTGGTGTTCCTGATCCTGTGCACCGTCGCCGGCCTGCTCATCGCCATGGTGCCGAACAGGCCGGTCGCGTCCGCTCTTGCCATCGCGTTCACGTCGGCTCCGCTGGCCGCGACCGCGGGCGCCGCCGTGCTGCACGGCCTCTACTTCTGCGAATGGGCAAGCCGCTGTTTCGTGGGGCTCATCCCTTACTAAGGTTGGGGGCGTGACCCACTATGACGTCGTCGTTCTCGGAGCAGGCCCCGGCGGATACGTCGCGGCTATTCGCGCCGCCCAGCTCGGACTGAACACCGCAGTCGTCGAACCCAAATACTGGGGCGGTGTATGCCTGAACGTCGGCTGCATCCCGTCCAAGTCGCTGCTGCGCAACGCCGAGCTGTCCCACATCATCACCAAGGAAGCCAAGACGTTCGGCATCAGTGGCGAGCCCACCATGGACTACGGGGTGGCCTTCGACCGCAGCCGCAAGGTCGCCGACGGACGCGTCGCCGGTGTGCATTTCCTGATGAAGAAGAACAAGATCACCGAGATCCACGGCTACGGGAAGTTCAAGGACGCCAACACGCTGGAGGTCGACCTCAACGAGGGGGACACGGAGACGGTCACCTTCGACAACTGCATCATCGCGACCGGCAGCAGCACCCGCCTGGTGCCGGGCACGTCGCTGTCGGAGAACGTCGTCACCTACGAGAAGCAGATCCTCTCCCGTGAACTGCCCGGCTCGATCGTCATCGCGGGCGCCGGGGCGATCGGCATGGAGTTCGGATATGTGCTCCGCAACTTCGGCGTGGACGTCACCATCGTCGAGTTCCTGCCGCGGGCGCTGCCCAACGAGGACGCCGAGGTGTCCAAGGAGATCGAGAAGCAGTTCAAGAAGCTCGGCGTGAAGATCCTCACAGGCACCAAGGTGGAGTCCATTGAAGACGATGGGTCGACGGTCAAGGTCCAGGTCAGCAAGGACGGCAAGTCCGAGGAGATCAAGGCCGACAGGGTGCTTCAGGCCATCGGCTTCGCGCCCAACGTCGAGGGGTTCGGGCTGGAGGCGGCGGGCGTGAAGCTCACCGACCGCAAGGCGATCGGCATCGATGACTACATGCGCACCAACGTGCCGCACATCTACGCCATCGGTGACGTCACGGGCCTGCTGCAGCTCGCTCACGTGGCGGAGGCGCAGGGCGTGGTCGCGTCCGAAACCATCGCGGGCGCAGAGACTTTGGCGCTCGGCGACTATCGGATGATGCCGCGTGCCACGTTCTGCCAGCCGCAGGTCGCCAGCTTCGGACTGACCGAAGAACAGGCCCGCGATGAGGGCTACGACGTCAAGGTCGCCAAGTTCCCGCTCACCGCCAACGCGAAGGCGCACGGGCTCGGCGATCCGAGTGGATTCGTCAAGCTGATCGCCGACGCCAAATATGGCGAGCTGATCGGCGGACACCTGATCGGGCACGACGTCTCCGAACTGCTGCCCGAGCTCACGCTGGCGCAGAAGTGGGACCTGACCGTCAACGAGCTCGCCCGCAACGTCCATACGCATCCGACGCTGTCGGAGGCGCTTCAAGAGTGCTTTCACGGCCTGGCCGGCCACATGATCAACTTTTGAGAGCCGCGATCTGGGTCGCCGGGATCGGCGGGTTGGTGGTCGGCCACATCCTGTGGCTGGCCGGGATCTCCGTTGCCATCGCGACCACGACGATCAGCAGTTGGGTGCTCGTGGTCGCCGCAGCGTCGTTCGTCGTCGGAGCGATCGCGGGATTCCTGGGCTGGCGCTTCTATAGGCGCAAATCCGATGTGTGGGCCGCGTTCCTCTTCGCTGTGCCGATCTCGCCGGTGGTGCTCTCCGCAGCCGTGCTCGGTGTGACGTACCTATAGTCAGGCGATGCGGCGCAGGCTCCTGCTGGCCAACGGCGTGGTTCAGTCGGGGAAGTCCAGCGGCACATTGAGTGTGGCGATCGTGGCCGCCAGCCCGTCGTATTGGGCGGCCAGCATGCAGAATTCGATCAGCTGTTGCTTGGTCAGGTGCTTGGCCAGCACGGCCCACGTTTCCGGCGACACACCACGAGTCACGACGAACTCGTCGGTGGCGGTGATCAGTGCACGCTGACGCTCGGTCAGCCCATCGGCGTCGGGGCCCTCGAAGATCTTGGCCTGTACGTCGGGACCGATACCGCGGGTGCGGGCGAGTCGGCGGTGTTGTTGCAGCTCGTATTCGCAGTTGCGGAGATGCCCGACACGCAGGATGACGGTCTCGGCATCCTTGTGCGGGAGCTTGCTCAGGAGCCCCAGCAGCATTCCGCTGAACGGCAGCCACGCCAGGAACAGAAGCCGGTGCTGCCCAAGCACATTGAAAAGGCTGAACCTCGGCGCGCGGATCGCCCTGGCACCGAGCTTGGCGATGGCCCAGTTGACCGGACCGAGCTCTTTGAATCCCCCGGGCGCGATGCGGGCGGGCTCGATTGCGCTCACCGTAGCGAGTCTATAGACGTAGGAGTCTGCACCAGATAGGGCGACACCGTGCTGCGGTGCTCGTCGAGGTCGAGTGCACGACCGAGCGCGGGGAAGGCCCGCTGCGGGCAGTTGTCGCGCTCGCAGACGCGACATCCCGCGCCGATCGGTGTCGAGTTCTCACCCGAGAGATCCAGTCCCTCCGAGTAGACCAGTCGGTGTGCATGGCGCAGTTCGCAACCGAGGCCGATCGCGAACGTCTTACCCGGCTGGCCGTACCGTTGGGCGCGGCGCTCGACCGTACGGGCCACCCACATGTAGTTCCGCCCATCGGGCATCTGTGCGATCTGTACGCCGATCTTGCCGGGGTTCGCGAACGTCTCGTAGACGTTCCACAGCGGGCAGGTGCCTCCGCTGGATGAGAAGTGAAAGCCCGTGGCGGACTGGCGCTTTGACATGTTGCCTGCGCGATCCACCCGTACGAACGACAGTGGCACACCGCGCATCGACGGCCGCTGCAGTGTGGAAAGCCGGTGCGCAATCGTCTCGAAGGAGACCGAGTAGAACGCCGAGAGGCGTTCGACGTCATAACGGAAGTTCTCCGAGACATCGTGAAACTGCCGATACGGCAACACCGTAGCGGCCGCGAAGTAATTGGCCAGCCCGAGCCGGGCCAGAATCGACGACTCATCGCTGGTGAACTTGCCCTCATCGACCAGTTTGTCGATCAGCTCGCCGAACTCCAGATACGCCAACTCGGCCGCCATCTTGAATGCCGTCTGCCCTGAGGACAGGTGGCCACTGATCTCCAGCGTCTTGGCGACCGGATCGTAGCGGTGTAACACCGTGTCGCCCAGGTCGGTTCGTCGCTTGATGTGTACGCCGTGCACCATGGTCAGCCGGTCGGCCAGCTCGCGGGCCAGTTCGGCGCGGTGCATCCGCATGCGAATGGTGAGGTCCTCGGCGGCCGTGTCGAGTTCGTGAAGGTAGTTCTGGCGTTGATAAAAGTAGTCGCGCACTTCCTCGTGCGGCATCGTGATCGAACCGCTGCCGCTGCCGTCGGAGTATCTGTCCTCCGTCGCGGCCGCCAACTGCGTGGTGGTCAGTCGGTAGCGGCGGTGCAGGTTGACCATCGCGCGCGCGAGCGACGGATGCGCGCTGACCATGTCGGAGACTTCGGCGAGGTCGACGTCGATCGCCACGTCGCGATCCATGGTCACCTCGCGCAATTCGGCGACCAGCCGGGTGTCGTCCTCGGAGGCGAAGAACGTCGCGTCGACTCCGAAGACCTCGGTGATCCGCAGCAGCACGGCCACCGTCAGCGGCCGCACGTCGTGCTCGATCTGGTTCAGGTAACTCGGCGAGATCTCCAGCATCTGTGCCAGTGCCGCCTGGCTGAAGCCGCGTTCACTACGCAGCTGTCGAAGCCGTGAGCCGACGAAGGTTTTCGCCACGTCAGACAGCCTAACAACGGTGCGAAGATCGCCTTCGCATTGTTGGCAGATCGGGGGCTGTGGCAGGATCGTGCCTCATGGCAGGCAGCACCGGTTTGGCGAAGGTGATGATGCCTGTGCCCGACCCGCACCCGGACGTCTTCGACAGGGAGTGGCCGCTGCGGGTGGCCGACATCGATCGCGAAGGCCGGCTGAAGTTCGACGCCGCGACGCGCCACATCCAGGACATCGGCTCGGATCAGCTGCGGGAAATGGGGTTCGAGGAGACCCACCCGCTGTGGATCGTGCGGCGCACAATGCTCGACATGATCGAGCCGGTCGAGTTCAAGGACATGCTGCGGATGCGCCGCTGGTGCTCGGGCACGTCGAACCGGTGGTGCGAGATGCGAGTGCGCATCGACGGCCGCAGGGGCGGGCTGGTCGAGTCCGAGGCGTTCTGGATCAACATCAACCGCGAGACCCAGGGCCCGGCGCGCATCTCCGACGACTTCATCGAGGGCCTGCAGCGCACCACCGACGTGGACCGACTGCGGTGGAAGTCCTATCTGAAGGCGGGCAGCCGCGAGGACGCCGCAGAGGTCCGCGACTATCCGGTTCGTGTCAGCGACATCGACATCTTCGACCACATGAACAACTCCGTGTATTGGAGCGTCATCGAGGAATACCTCTACAGCCATCCCGAACTGCGGCGCAAGCCGATCCGGGTGACCATCGAGCACGACGCTGCCGTGGCGCTCGGAGACAAGCTGGAGATCGTTTCGCACGTGCACCCGCCCGGATCGACCGAACAGTTCGGTCCAGAACTGGCGGATCGCACTGTTACAACCCTCACATATGCGGTCGGCGACGAGACCAAAGCCGTCGCGTCCCTCTTCGCGCTCTGACACCCGCGGATTCAACAGTACGGGCGTACTGACGTGCGCAAATCGGCTACTGGCGAGTAGCTACTGAACCGTTTCAGGCAATTGCTACCTTCGCAAAGTTCGCAACTTAACGCGACGGGTTGGCGAAAATTGGCAATTGAATCGACTGGACCTGCGGATATGTCATGATGCATCCTCGTGTTAGCACAACAGCGAAGTAGTTTGAGTGTTAACAAGCCGGGGACGCCGGCGATGTCACAGCGATGTGGAACGAACTCGAAGGAGACCAGATGTCAACCGTCGGCAGGCCGAAGACACCCGAAGAGATCCAGCACGACTGGGACACCAACCCGCGATGGAAGGGCCTCGAGCGCACCTACACCCCGGCCGACGTGGTGGCCCTGCAGGGCTCCGTCGTCGAGGAGGCCACGCTGGCCCGCCGCGGCGCCGAGGTGCTGTGGTCGCAGCTGCACGACCTGGAGTTCGTCAACGCCCTGGGCGCGCTGACCGGCAACATGGCCGTGCAGCAGGTCCGCGCGGGCCTCAAGGCCATCTACCTCTCCGGGTGGCAGGTCGCCGGTGACGCCAACCTCTCCGGTCACACCTACCCCGACCAGAGCCTGTACCCGGCCAACTCGGTGCCGCAGGTCGTTCGTCGCATCAACAACGCGCTGCTGCGCGCCGACGAGATCGCCAAGGTCGAGGGCGACACGTCCGTCGAGAACTGGCTGGCCCCGATCGTCGCCGACGGCGAGGCCGGCTTCGGCGGCGCGCTGAACGTCTACGAGCTCCAGAAGGCGATGATCGCGGCGGGCGTCGCGGGTTCGCACTGGGAGGATCAGCTCGCCTCGGAGAAGAAGTGTGGCCACCTCGGTGGCAAGGTGCTCATCCCGACCCAGCAGCACATCCGCACCCTGACCTCGGCCCGCCTTGCGGCCGACGTCGCCGACGTGCCGACGGTCGTCATCGCCCGCACCGACGCCGAGGCGGCGACGCTGATCACCTCTGATGTCGACGAGCGCGACCGGCCGTTCATCACCGGCGAGCGGACCAAGGAAGGCTTCTACCGGGTCCGCAACGGCCTGGAGCCGTGCATCGCCCGCGCTAAGGCCTACGCGCCGTACTCGGATCTGATCTGGATGGAGACCGGCACCCCGGACCTCGAGCTCGCCGCGAAGTTCGCCGAGGGCGTGAAGAGCGAGTTCCCGGATCAGATGCTGGCCTACAACTGCTCGCCGTCGTTCAACTGGCGCAAGCACCTCGACGACGCGACGATCGCGAAGTTCCAGAAGGAGCTGGGCGCGATGGGCTTCAAGTTCCAGTTCATCACGCTGGCCGGCTTCCACGCGCTGAACTACTCGATGTTCGATCTGGCCTACGGCTACGCCCGCAATCAGATGACCGCCTACGTCGAGCTGCAGGAGCGCGAGTTCGACGCCGAGGAGCGCGGTTACACCGCCACCAAGCACCAGCGCGAGGTCGGCGCCGGTTACTTCGACCGGATTGCCACCACCGTGGACCCGACCTCGTCGACCACCGCGCTCGCGGGCTCGACCGAAGAGGGCCAGTTCCACTAGGCCTCAAGCGGCAAGTTGTCGCATCAGGCCCCGCCCGGATGTTCGGCGGGGCCTGATGCTGTGAGGGGGAGATGCAGTGAGCATTGAACGAGTAGGTGTGATCGGCGCCGGGCAGATGGGCTCGGGCATCGCCGAGGTGTCGGCGCGGGCCGGCGCGGACGTGCTGGTCTACGAGTCGACCGAAGAGCTGACCACCGCGGGACTCAACCGCATCACCACGTCGCTGGAGCGCGCGGCGGCCAAAGGCAAGATCACCGACGGCGATCGCGACGGCGCGCTTGCCAAGGTGAAGTTCACCACCAGCCTCGCCGACCTGTCGGACCGCCAGCTCGTGATCGAGGCTGTCGTCGAGGACGAAGCCGTGAAGGCCAAGATCTTTGCCGAACTTGACGAGCTCATCACCGATCCCGACGCGGTTCTCGCGTCGAACACCTCGAGCATCCCGATCATGAAAATCGCAGCGGCAACGAAGAATCCGAGCCGAGTGCTCGGCCTGCACTTCTTCAATCCGGTGCCGGTGCTGCCGCTGGTCGAACTCGTCAGCACGCTCGTCGCCAGCGAGGCGGCCGCAGCCAGAGTCGAGCAGTTCGCGAGCGAGCGGCTGGGCAAGCAGGTGGTGCGCTGCGGTGACCGGTCGGGATTCATCGTCAATGCGCTGCTGGTGCCGTATCTGTTGTCGGCCATCCGGATGGCGGAAGCCGGCGTCGCCACGGTCGACGACATCGACAAGGCCGTCGTCGCCGGGTTGTCGCATCCGATGGGCCCGCTGCGGCTGTCCGACCTGATCGGGCTCGACACGATGAAGCTGATCGCCGACTCGATGTACGACGAGTACAAGGACGCCAACTTCGCGCCGCCGCCGCTGCTGTTGCGAATGGTCGAGGCCGGTCAACTCGGCAAGAAGTCGGGGCAGGGCTTCTACAAGTACTGACCGAGCGCACGGTTGGGCCCAGCGCGAGCAGGCGCAAAGTTGCGCGACACGCCGTCACGACACGCACTTTTGCGTCTGTTCGCGCGCGGACGCACTAGGGCTAGGCGTCGGCCAGCCGCTTCTTCTCCGCTTCGACATCGAAATCAGCAGGTGGCCACGACAAGTCGAGCCCTTCGAGGGCCTCGATCAACAGTTCGGTGACGGCCAGCCTGCTGTACCACTTGCGATCGCACGGTATGACGTGCCATGGCGCGTAGTCGGTCGACGTCTTGTCCAGCAGCGCTTGATAGGCCTCCTGGTACAGCGGCCACTTCTGACGTTCGTCGATGTCGGCGGGGTTGTATTTCCAGTACTTGTCGGGACGCTCGAGGCGCTTGGCCAGGCGCTGCTTCTGTTCGTCGAGCGAGACGAACATCGCCACCTTGATCAGCGTTGTGCCACCGTCGGCGAGTTCCTTCTCGAACGCGTTGATCTCGTCGTAGCGCGGCTCCCACACGTCTTGCGGCACCAGGTTGTGCACACGGACGATCAACACGTCCTCGTAGTGGCTGCGGTCGAACACCCCGATGTGGCCCGCGGTCGGCAGCGCATTGCGGATGCGCCACAGGTAGTGGTGCGCCAACTCTTCCTCGGTTGGCTTTCCGAAGCTCGTATACCGGATGCCCTGTGGATTACCGGCTCCCACAACATGTTTGACGATGCCGCCCTTACCCGCGGTATCCATGCCCTGCAGCACCAGCAGAATCGAGCGGGTATCGCCGGAGCGGCTGGCGGCGTACAGCATCTCCTGCAGTTCGGCGAAGCGGTCATTGCGCTCGGCCTGCAGCGCGGGCGCGTCGGCCTTCTTGCCGCGGAACCCGGGCGTGGCACTGGTGTCGATGTCGGCGACCTTGTCGCCGGGCTTGAACTCGAGATGGATGTGCGGCTCATGCGTCCACAGGGAGGAGAGGTCGGACTCGCTCATCCGCTCAGTCAAGCAGTTGCGGCGGGAGAACAGGCGACGGATGCGGGCGCTTGCCGGAACTTCTCCAGGGATCCGCCGACCTCGACAATGCCGCACAACGCGCTCCACGACAGCATGGTGAGGTAGTCGATCAGCTCGTCGGAGTTGATCCGCGGGTCCGACATCCACGAGTGCGTGGCCAACTGCACCCCACCGACCGTGTGGAACGCCCACGCCGCCGCCCCCCCGGTGTCCATCCCGACTTCGGCCATCCGGCGGCGCAGCATGACCCCGAGCATGCGGGCGATGATCTGCTCGGAGTTCGCGACGGCCTTGCTCTTGCTGGCCGAATTGTTCGCCATCACGAACATGTACGGCTCCGGCTCGGAGGCGACGGTCTCGACATAAACCCGGATGATCTCGCGGGTCAGCTCGTAGCCGTCGAGGTTCGACGACAGCGCCGCGGCCATGTTCGGGATCAGTGTGGTCTGCGCGAACCGCATCATCACCGCGGTCGTGAGGTCGTTCTTGTCGACGAAGTAGCGGTACAGAACCGTCTTGGACACACCGATCTCGGCCGCGATCTCGTCCATGCTGACGTTGCTACCGCGGCGCCGGATCGCTTCCAGCGTGCCGTCAACCAGCTCGTTGCGCCGTTCCACCTTGTGCTGGTGCCAGCGCCGTTTGCGTCCATCGGCTTTGAGCGCGACGGACGAGGTCTGTTGTGCCACGATCGCCGTAATCCGTTCCCTAGTCCCCGTTGATACTACGGCCGATCGGGGTATCAGGCGTTGTCGGACGGGCCGCGCCCGGCGCGGGTAGCGGATGATGTAGGTGTGGCACACAGACCGAACGTCGGCGGACGCGCCATGACGCCGTTTCCGCCGGCCTCCGCGCCCCACGCCGCCGCCCCTCCAGTTTCCCCTCCCACTGCCGGACTTCCGACTCCTCCGCCCCCCGCGGCCCTTCCAGCTCCGCGCGCGAGTTTCGCCGAGTCGCTGGCGGGCGCCGACAGCGCGGCGGACGCGGAGCGACGGCGCGGGCTGCAGCGGATGAAGGTCGTCGCGCTGTCGTTTCTGGTCGGCGCCACGGTCGTCTTCCTGGTCTGCACCTGGGCCCAGTCCCACGGAGCCGCCGCCTGGGTCGGCTACGTCCGGGCCGCGGCCGAAGCGGGCATGGTCGGCGCACTGGCCGACTGGTTCGCCGTCACCGCGCTGTTCAAACATCCCCTGGGCATTCCGATTCCGCACACCGCGATCATCAAACGCAAGAAGGACCAACTCGGCGAAGGTCTCGGGACATTCGTCCGGGAGAACTTCATGTCACCGGAAGTGGTGGAGACCAAACTGCGCGAGGCCGAGGTCGCAGGGCGGCTCGGCAAATGGCTCTCCGAGCCGTTGCACGCCGAGAGGGTCGCAGCTGAAACATCAACGGCGCTGCGGGTTCTGGTGGAAATGCTGCGCGACGAGGACGTCCAGCACGTGCTGGACCGGATGATCGTCAAACGCATCGCCGAACCGCAGTGGGGCCCGCCGATCGGACGGGTGCTGGCGACTCTCCTGGCCGAGGGCCGGCAGGAGGCACTCATCCAGCTGCTGGCCGATCGGGCGTTCCAGTGGTCGCTCAACGCCGGCGAGATCATCGAGCGCGTCATCGAGCGTGACTCGCCGACCTGGTCGCCGCGCTGGATCGACCACCTCGTCGGTGACCGCATCCACCGGGAGCTGATGGACTTCACGGACAAGGTGCGGCGCAACCCCGACCACGAACTGCGGCGCTCGGCCACCCGGTTCCTCTTCGAGTTCGCCGACGACCTGCAGCACGACGACACCACGATTCAGCGCGCCGAGAACGTCAAGGAACAGTTGATGGCGCGTGACGAGATCGCGCGGGCGGCCGAGACGGCCTGGACTGCGGCCAAAAAGATCTTTCTCGAGTCGGTCGACGATCCGTCGTCGGCATTGCGCACCCGTATCGCCGATTCCGTCGTACACATCGGGGAGTCGCTGCGCGATGACGCCGACCTGCGCGCCAAGGTCGACAACTGGATCATCCGGGCGGCTCAACACCTCGTATCTCAATATGGGGCGGAGATCACGGCCATCATCACCGAAACCATCGAGCGGTGGGACGGCGATGAGGCCAGTCGGCGCATCGAACTGCACGTCGGCCGTGACCTGCAATTCATCCGGATCAACGGCACTGTGGTGGGTTCGCTCGCGGGACTGATCATCTATTCGATAGCCCAACTACTCTTCTGACCTGCGCTAACTAGTGCTTGCAAAAGTTAGCACGCCGTCGTACGGTTGAGCCTGTCGCTAACCGGATACCCGACGCACGAGGGGGCTACGCATGCCGCAGGATGAAAATCTTGCCGTCGTCGTGTCCAACGCTGCACAGGACATCGGCACCTTTATCCGAACGCAACGCGAAGCTGCTCAGGTATCCGTGCGGCAGTTGGCCGAAAAGGCCGGAGTGAGCAACCCCTACCTCAGCCAGATCGAGCGGGGATTGCGCAAACCCTCGGCGGACGTGCTGAGTCAGATCGCAAAGGCGCTGCGTGTGTCCGCGGAAGTGCTCTACATAAGGGCCGGGATCCTGGAACCCAGCGACCCGAGTGAAGTCCGCGACGCCATCATCACCGACACGGCGATCACCGAGCGGCAGAAGCAGGTGCTGCTCGATATCTACGCGTCGTTCTGCCAACAGAGCGAAGCCGAAGGTACCCAGGCAGATGAGGAGCCGACGACTGAGTAACAGCAGACCAACCGTCCATCAGAAGTTCATCAACGTCTAACCGAAGTCTCTGGAAAGGAAATATCACCATGGCCAAGAAGCCTGCCAAGACCACCCAGCCGACCGCCGACGACCTGAAGGCCCCGCTCCTTGCCGCGGTCGGCGCCGCCGATCTGGCCCTCGAGCGGGTCAACGAGATCGTCGCGACCCTGCGCGAGCGTGCCGGCGAAGCCCGCACCGACGCCGAGACACGCGTCGGGGAGACCCGCGCGCGCGTCACCAAGCTGCAGGAAGAGCTGCCTACCCAGTTCGGCGACCTGCGTGAGCGGCTGACCTCCGACGAACTGCGCAAGTTCGCCGAGAGCTACGCCGAGGCCGCACAGACCTCGTACAACAAGCTGGTCGAGCGTGGCGAGGCCGCCCTCGAGCGGCTGCGTAGCCAGCCGGCCCTCGAAGATGCCGCCGGACGCGTCGAGCGCTATTCGGACCAGGCCGTCGAGCTGACCCAGGAGGCGCTGGGCAACGTGGCCACGCAGACCCGCGCGGTGGGCGAGCGCGCCGCCAAGCTGGTCGGCGTCGAGCTGCCGAAGAAGGCCCAGAAGGCCGCGGCACCCGCCAAGAGTGCCGCCAAGAAGGCCCCGGCCAAGAAGACGCCTGCGAAGAAGGCTCCCGCCAAGAAGGCGGCTGCCAAGAAGGTCACGCAGAAGTAGCATTTCGGAGCTGGGTCGCCCGGTTGGGCGACTCAGAGTCGACCAGGGGACGTAGCCCGCATACGCTTGGAGCGTGCAGCTCCAACACCTTGCGGGTTACGTCCTCTTATTGTTGGCCGTCGTAGTGCTGGGCGCCACTGTCTACGCCTTCGTACATGCCGCCATTCAGCGGCCCGACGCGTACACCGCGGCGGGCAAGCTCACCAAGCCGGTCTGGTTGCTGATCATCGGCGGGGCCGGCGCCTTCGCCCTGCTCACCAGCCTCACCGGCGTCTCCGTTTTCGCCGTCTCCATCGCTGCGGTCGCAACCGGCATCTATCTCGTGGACGTACGGCCGAAGATCCTGGAGATCCAGGGAAAGTCCCGTTAGCCACCGATGACTGATCTGCGATTCGTCGCGACCGCGGTTGCGACGGCAGGTGTCCTGCTTCCCCTCGTTCTCGCGCCGGCAGCCGCCGCCAATCCAGTACCCGCACCGCCGTACGTCGACCACGTCGAGTGGGCCAAGTGGGGCGACCTGTCGAGTCTTCGCGTGTATCCCACGGACTCAGGGCGGCAGGCGTCGCTCGTTGCCACCACCGCGGCCATCGACGAGGCGTGGGCCGAGGTGCTGACGCTTTCGCCTGACGCCGATATGCCCGGAATGTTCGACCAGTTCCTCTGCCACTGGGAATTCGCCGAGCTGCGCCAGCCCGGCAAGACCAGCTGGAACCTCGAGCCGTGGCGGCCCGAGGTCGACGACGACACGCTGGTGGCCACGGGGTGCAACCCCGGCGGCACCGAGGAACCGTTCTAGCAGTGCGCAGCTATCGCCGCGACGATGTGGCCGCGCTCGTCGATCACACATTGCTCAAGCCCGAAGCCACCGAAAGCGACGTTGCGCGACTCGTCGACGAAGCTGCCGAACTCGGGGCGTACGCGGTATGCGTGTCACCGTCGATGGTCGCCGTCGCCCGGCGGTCGGGCGCAGAGCAGCAGCCCATCGCCGCGGTCGTGGGATTCCCGTCAGGCAAGCATCTTTCGGCGATCAAGGCCGAGGAGGCACGCCTCGCGGTGGAGGCAGGAGCCGCCGAGATCGATATGGTGATCGACATCGGAGCCGCGGTGTCCGGGGACTTCGACGCCGTTCGGGCGGACGTCGCCGCGGTCCGGGCGGCGATCGGCCGAAAAATAATTCTGAAGGTGATCGTGGAATCGGCCGCGTTGCTGAGCATCGTCGGAGAGCAGGCACTCGCCTCCGCATGCCGGGCCGCCGCGGATGCCGGGGCGGACTTCGTCAAGACCTCCACGGGGTTCCATCCCGCAGGCGGCGCCTCGGTGCGGGCGGTGGAGCTGATGTGCGCGGCCGTCGGCCCTCGTGTCGAGGTCAAGGCCAGTGGCGGTATCCGCACGCCCGCCGATGCGGTATCTATGCTCGACGCCGGCGCGACCCGGCTGGGGTTGTCAGGTACCCGGGCAGTGCTCGACGGAATAGGAGGGGTGAACGAGTAACTGACGCAGACCAAATAATATTTGCTGACTCCACCCCCAAAGTGTGCGAAGATCTTGATCAAGCTCACCTCTCCCGCAGGTGATACAGATAGGATGAACAACATGACTCGTTTGCCTCGCCGAATTTCGACGGTTGCGGGGATCGCCGCCATCGCCGCGATGGGCGCTTTCACCGCATCGTGCGCCAAGGAAGAGGAAAAGGCGCCCGAGACCACGACGACCACCACCACGACGACCACTGCGCCGCCGCCCGCGGCACCGGTTGAGCCGACTGAGAAGGCGCCCCGCCTCGAGCCCGGCGCGCCGAACCCGTTCTCACCGACCGTCATTGCGCCGCCGGCGCCGACGGCCACGCCTGGCCGCCATCGCTAAAGGGCGGCGTCGGCTCACGGCGCTCGTCGCGGCAGCGGCGCTGATCGTCTCAACGGACGTCAGCGCCGGCTGTGCGCGGCACACCTCGGCGGCGATCACTGGTCCCTACGCGTCGCTGCTGGCAAGCTCCAGCGATCTGGGGCCGTCGCGTTCAGGTGACGCGCAGTTGACCGTCACTCTCGCCGACCCCACGCAGGCAGATGCACTGACCCGATGGGCCGGTGGCCGAGGCCTGTGGGTCCGGTCGCGGCCCGGCGACGGCTGGGCCGTCGTCGAGGGCTCCGCAGCGGACGTGGCACGGGCGTTCGACGTGCCCGTGCATGATTACCGGGGCCGCAAGGGGCAGGTGTTCTACGCGTCCCCGCAACAGCCGTCGGTGCCGTCATCGCTGCGCGGAGTCGTCACCGGATTGGGCCGGATCAACGGCTATACGCCGCATCGGATGGCGAGCCCGGGATTCCTGCCGCTCGACGTACCAAAGGGCGGGTTGACGCCTGGCGGTCTGTTGGAGGTGTACAACGCCACCCCTCTCGCCGAACAGGGTTTCACCGGCAAGGGCGCGACGATCGTGTTCTTCGCCTTCGACAGCGCCGACCAGGAGGACCTCGACACCTTCGCAGACACCTCCGGCCTACCTCGCTTCACCCCCGTGATCGTCGACGGGGAACCGGAGGAGGAGCACGGCGAGACGGCGATGGATCTTCAAGTGGCACATGCGATTGCGCCGGACGCACGCCTCGTTGTCGTCAACGCCCGGCCCACGGTGCAGGGCGACGGCGCCTACGAGAAGATCGGCAAGATGTTCGAGGAGGTAGATCGTCAGTTTCCCGGGGCGGTGTGGAGCCTGTCGATCGGGTGGGGTTGCGAGAAGCTTGTCACCGCCGCGGACATCGCTCCAGTGGAGGCGGCGTTGGCAGCGGCGCAGAGGCATGGCACGTCGGCGTTCGACGCGAGCGGCGACACCGCCGGCCTGGAGTGCAAGGGCGGCGACGAGTGGTCGGCCCCGCCCGGCCCGGATGACGTCGGACTCGACGCCGTCGCGTCGATACCCACCATGACCTCCGTCGGCGGCACCACCTTGTCGACGAGCCCGCGCGGGCAGTGGGTGGCCGAGCACGCATGGGTGGATTCGCCGTTGTCGCAGGGCACCAGCGGCGGAGTCTCGGCGTTGTTCGAGCGGCCCCGGTGGCAGAACCGGCTGACCATCGAACGGGACACGGACCGGCGGCGCCTGACGCCGGATGTCGCCGCCGTCTCCGACCCGTTCACCGGCGTCAGGTTCATCTACAAGCAGACCGAGGTGCTCGGCGGAGGAACCTCACAGGCGGCGCCGATCTGGGCCGGGCTGACCGTGCTGATGAACCAGTACCTGGTCGCCAACGGCGGTCGCCCGCTCGGGAACGCGAACCCGCTGCTGTATCGCGTCGCCGCGGGCGCGAATCTGCCCGGGTTCCGCGATATCCGCCGCGGCGGCAACGCGGTCGACACCGCGGTACCCGGCTATGACCTGGTGACCGGCCTCGGCAGCCCGAACGTCCACAACCTCGCCCGCAACCTTCTCGAGCTTCAGAAGGGGGTGGCGCCTCGGTGAGCAGTCCAGGTGGTACGTCCACTTCATCGTTGACGGTCTGTCGGGTTTGCGAAACCGAAGTGCCCGCCGGGGCGTTCTGCGGAAGCTGCGGCGCCGCCCAGCGCGGCAAGCGGGGGCGCCGGCGGTTCGGGGCGTATGCGGCGACGCCGAGTGAGCACACCCTGCGACCGTCCCTGACGACGTCGCTCTTCCCTCACTTACCGCAGCGTTCGCTCTTGCCGTTCCGAATGGGATTCGCGCTGCTGTTCCTGGCGCTGATCGCCTTCGCGCTGCTGCGGTGGCAGGCACCGTTGATCACGGTCGGCGTGCTGGGCCTACCGATGCTGTTCCTGCTATATCTGCGCGAGTCAGAGGTCGACGACGACTGCCGAGAAGTTCGCTTCTGCTGACCGCAGCGATCGGGATAGCCCTCGGCGTCGGCTTCGCGTTCGTGACAGGCGCGATCGTCGCAGCCTCCTACGACGTGTCACTCGGCACCGACGACTCCGATCAGCAGACCGTCCTGAGCTCGTTGTCGGTGTTGGCGATCCCGATCCTCGCCGCGGTGCTCATGTTGACCCCGGCGGTGGTGATGCGGTTCGTGCGACCGGGCACCCGGGAGTCGTTGGACGGGTTCGTGATCGGGGCGTGCGGCGCGATCAGTTTCACCGCCGCCGCGACACTGACCCGGCTGGCACCGCAACTCGAGACCGGGGTGACGGCCTGGGACCGGCCGGTCAGCATCCTGCTCGTGGAGGCAGGTATCCAGGGCATGGCGATTGCCGATCACCTCGGCGGCGCTGGGCGGCCTGGTCGGTGTTGCGCTGTGGTTGGGCCGCAGGACCCTCATCGCCTCCAGTGTGCTTGTGGCACTTGGCCTTTACACGTTGATGGGTCGTGATGGAAGTCATAGCGATCCCGCAGATCCGTGCATTTCGGGCTGCACTTTGTGATCGCCGCGTTCGCCCTGATCGCGTTGAGGATCGGCGTGCAGACCGCTCTGCTGGACGAAGAGCACGACCCGTTCGATTCGAGGGCAGTGACGCTATGCCCGCACTGCGACACCGTTGTTGCCGATATGCCGTTCTGCCCGAACTGCGGGGTCGCCGCGCGCGCGGCGTCGCGAACGTCGCGCACGGCACAACGCGCGGCGGCGGTCGACGAGACGGCAACGGTCCATCAGACCTCCAACACCCGCCTGTTGACGGCGTTAGGCGTCGGTGCAGCGGTCGTGGCCGCGGCGGGAGTCACCGCCGCGGTGGTGGCCACCCCGGCCGAAGCCCGGTACGTGTGTCCGCCGGATTGTGGGCGACCTCCGATCGCCGAGCCGATCGAATCCAATCCGCGATTCGTCTCTGCGGACGGCGCGTTCTCCGTCCAATACCCCGGTCCCGGAACGGCTTACGAGGCGACACTCAACCCGGACGGTGTCGAGCTCAAATTCCTCGGTGGCGACACCGGCACTCTTCAACTGTTCGGAATGCCCGCTGACGGCCTCACGCCGAAGCAGATCGCGGATTACCTGATCGGTGAGAAGTATCCGGACGCGACCACCGATTACGAAATCCCCAACGCGATGGTCGGTTACGAGCCGGGGTACGGCGTCGTCGTCGACGAGTACCCGCAGGACGCCAGCGGCTCATTCACCCGGCTGCGGCTCGTGGTCATGGTCGCGGTCAGGAACGACTACGCGTTGGTCGCCGCCGCGATCGGGCCGTACCACGAGTTCACCCGCGACGACGGGCCGGGCCATCCGTCGGGCGCCAACCTCCAAATCGCCATGGATATGGGCAAGTACGTCAACAGCTTTCGGTGGAACGAATCCACCGGCTGAGGGTCAGAGCGATTCGAAGCAGGGGTCGTTGCCGTCCGCAGGGATCGTCGCGTTCTGCGTCGAGAACGTGGTCACCACACCGTCGTCGGTGACCTCCACCGAGTCGGCCTTGATTCCCAGCGGAAGTTCGTCGGTGAGCTTCGAGGAAAGTGCGTCGAGTGCGGGCTGGACGGACTCGCTGGGCAACGTGAAGCCCAGCCCGGTCAACTCTTTCATCTGCAGCGTGAGGTCGCCGTTCGTGACCTCGGGTGCGGCGACGATGCTGCCGAGCGGGGCTTCCAACTCGATCGTGCCGTCGGACGGGTTGGTCGTCACCCCGGTGACCAACGAGCCGATGAACGGAATGGAGTCCTCGATGGTCTGTTGCATGCCTGCGGAGGTCCACGTGACAATCGCGTCCAGGGCCCCGATGGTGCCGTTGGAGTCCGCGGTGTCTTCGAGGTTCACGTCATCCAAGGTCAGGTCGAGCTTCATGCCCTTGGCATCGCTGAGCTGATTGCCATCCGTTTCGATGTGGATGCTCGAGTACTTCTCGGTCATGTGCTGGATGAGGAACGGCGGCATCATGCCGAAGGACACATCGGCGCCGTCCTTCGCCAGGCATTCGACGACCCTGGCGACTTTGGCCTCGCCGCGATTGCGGGCGTACAACTCGACGCCGATCGCCCCGGCCACCAACAAGGCCAGCACGATGACGAGGATGAGGACGATGGAAATCCCGTCGCGACCGCGCTTCTTGCCCGTAGCCGGCGGCCCCGGCGGGGGAGGTGGCGCGGCGTATCCCGGCGGCGGCCCTTGCGGCGGCCCCTGCGGGTACTGCGGCTGGCCTTGTGGGTACTGCGGCTGCCCGGCCTGCGGGTATTGCGGGGGCTGGCGGCTGGTTACGGCGATCCCACGGGTCTGTCACCCCCGCGATTCTGCCTTACCGCCACGGTTGATCTGTGCGGTTGCTCATTACCGCGATGGTCTCGCGCACCTTCTGGGCGGTTCCGACATCGATGTCGGCTATGAGCAACTGGGGGTCGGCCCCTGCTGATGTGACGACCTCGCCCACCGGCGACGCGACGACGCTGCCGCCGACTCCCGTGGGCCCCAGCGCCGCGATCTCGTCGCCTGGATGCGCCTGACCGACCGCGGCGACGAAGCCGGTGGTGTCGATGGCGCGGGCCCGCGCCAGCAGCGTCCACTGCTCGAGCTTGCCGGGGCCGGTGCCCCACGATGCGTGGACGGTGATGAGTTGCGCTCCGCGGCGCGCCAATTCGACATAGAGCTCGGGAAAGCGGACGTCGTAGCACAGGGTGAGGCCGACCCCGACCCCGTCGACCGTGATCACCACGGGCTCGGTGCCGGGCGCCACGGTTTTCGACTCTTTGAACCCGAACGCGTCGTAAAGGTGGATCTTGTCGTAGTGGGCGTCGACGCCGGGTCCCGTGGCGATCAGCGTGTTGGTCACCCGTCCGGCCCCGTCTTCTTCGGCGGGGACGAACATGCCCGCGACGACGACGACGCCCGCGCGTTCGGCGATCTGGCGCACTCCCGTCGCCCATGCCCCGTCGAGGGGTTCGGCGATCGGGGCGAGTGGAACACCGAAGCGGCACATCGTCGCCTCGGGAAACAGCACCAGCCGCGCACCGGCGTCGGCCGCGCGCCGCGTGTAGTCCTCGACGAGGCGCAGGTTGGCCGACGGGTCGGTGCCGCTGAGGATCTGTGCCAGGGCCACGCGCATGGTGACCAGCCTAGGCGGCGTCGTCGCCGATTCGTTCCCGGTGAACAGCCCCCGCATGCCGGCGATGGCCTCGGGGGCTATCGACAGTTCCAGTGCTAGTCCCCATATCTACACCAGGGCTGTGGAATAGCGCTCCGTACGCCTCGTGCACAGCCCTGGCGTAGAAATCGGCGGTAGGACCTTGAACGGGACTAGGACGCCCGCGGCTACGGCCCCCAGGCGGGCCGGTCCTGCGCGGCGGCCTTGTTGCCGAGCTTGCCGGACCGCACCTGGGCGGCCAGGCTGTCGAGGATCACCCGCGAGCTCATCAATGCGGTCTGCTCGGCCCAGTCGTACGGTGGCGAGCACTCGACGACCTCGATGCCCGCCAAGCCGGGTTCGGAGACCATCTTGACCAGGTTGAGCGCCTCACGTGGCAGCAGACCGCCCGGTTCCGGCCAGCCGGTCCCCGGGACGAAGCCGGCGTCGATGACGTCGATGTCGAACGACAGGTACACGGCTTTAGCGTCTTTCCAGGCGATCTCGAGCGCCATCTCGGCAATCTTCTCGACGCCGACCCGCTCGACGTCGCCGACGGTGATGACCGTCGACTTGCGGTCGCGGCCCACCTTCACGCCCTCCCGGGGGCTCTGCCAGCCGCCGATACCGATCTGGACGAGGTTGGTCGCCGGCGCGTTCTTGATGTTGGTCGCGTGGAACCACGGAGTCGTGTGCATCCGCTCGTCGAGGTCGGTCTCCTGGGTGTCGACGTGGCGGTCGAAGTGGATGATGCCGATGTTGCCGTCCATGTATGGGGCCAGCCCGCGGATGGTGGGAAAGCCGATGGAGTGGTCCCCACCGAGCACGATCGGCATCACGCCCTTCTGCGCCACGTGCGCCATGGCCTGGCTGATCTGGTCGAACGACTTCTCCAGGTTGCCCGGGATGGTGAACACGTCACCGATGTCGACGATGTTGAGCTGTTCGCGCAGATCGACGCCGGACTCGTAGTTGTACGTGCCGAACAGGTTGGTCGAGCGCCGGATGCCCTGCGGGCCGAACCGGGTGCCGGGGCGGTAGGTGGCCCCCGCATCCAGCGGCACGCCGAATACGGCGACCTCGGCGTCGTCGACCTGGTTGACGTCCTCGATGAACGGACACTTCAGAAACGTGCCGCGCTCGCCGGCGAAGTGCGGCTTCTCGCCGCGGACGAATGTCGAGATGGTCCGGTCGTTGATGGTGGGCGCGGCCTCGAGTCCGAAGCTCAGGCCGCGATCGATCTCCTCGCGGAGCCGGCGGTCGGACAGGTTCGCCTCGGCTTGCTGCGCCCAGGCGCCTTCACGGTTCAGCGGTTCGTCGTTGGTCACGGGTGCTCCTCACGCGCCGTCTTGTCGCATGCCCGGTACGACGCACCTCGTCGGGGGAGCCTCGACGGGGCTCCTGGTGCCTATCTTGGCAGCGATTCCCAAACCCGCCACCGGTAATTGCAACGAGCCGTTAACACGACGCGCGAACTGCCGTAACCGGCCGGAGTTTGTCTGTTCGACGACTCACATTCACGTGTGAGGCGCGTCTAGGGTTCCGCCGTTCGCCGGGTCTGGTCCGAGAGACGCAGGCGACCGCGCAGCGACGCCGGCCGCTCCACGGCGGGACAAAAGCCCGGGAGGCTCCACCTCAGTACAAGGAGGCTCCCAATGATTCTTCTCGGCGTAGGGATTTCCATCGCCGTCGTCGTCTTCGTCGGCTTCATGGTTTCCAAACGCGTCGCCGGCGACAGCGCCAATTTCCTTGTCGGCGGCCGCATGCTGCCCCTGGTGTTGGTCGGCGGCGCGTTGATGGGCTCGGCGGTCGACACCAACGCCACGCTCGGTAACACCGATCTGGCGTACGAGTTCGGCTTCTGGGCCGGGGCGTGCCTGCCACTGGGCCTCGCGCTCTGCCTCTTCCTGACCGGGCTGTTCTTCGCCAAGCCGATGAACCGGATGGGTCTGACGTCCTTCCCCGACTACTACCGCCTGCGGTTCGGCAGGCAGGTGGAGGTGGCCGCCTCGGTCATGCTGATCGTGGGGTTCTGCATTCTGGTGGCGGGCAATCTGGTGGCAGGCGGGTTCCTGTTCAACTACTTCCTCGGAATCCCGTACTGGATGGGCACGGTGATCATCGCGGTCCTCGCGGTGGCCTACACGGGAACCGGCGGGCTGCTGGCCGATGCGTACACCGCGATCATCCAGATGGCCCTTGTCCTGGTGGGCGCGGTCGGCCTGCTGATCTGGATGGCGGTCACGCACGGCCTCGCGATCGCCGACGGCATGGGACCGCTCGCTCTGGAGCAGATGACCGATCCCGCACATGGGGGCCACCGTCAACTGGGCGACGCTCATCGCGCTGGGAATCGGCGACATCGTCGCAATCGACTTCATGCAGCGGGTTTTCGCGGCGAAGTCTCCGGAGACGGCGCGTCGCGCCTGCTTCGGCGCCGCGACCGGCGTCGTGGCGATCTGCGTCCCGTTCGGTCTCGTCGTGCTCTCGGCGCAGGCGTTCATGCCGGCGGAACTCGACGGCCCGGTCCTGTTCGTGCTGCTCGACCAGTACGCGCCGCTGCTCCTGACGATCATCGTGTTGTGCGGATTGGTCGGGGCGTCGATGAGCACCGCGAACGGCGCGATCCTCGCGATCTCGAACGTCTCGGTCCGCAACCTGGGTGGCGTTCGGCGCGTGCACGTTCCGGGCCAGCGTGACCCGCTGCTGCGTGCCACCCGGATCGCGATGGTGCCGATGACGCTGCTGGCCATCGTGATCGCGATCTACGTCAAGCAGACCGGAATCCTGCTGACCCTGGCGTTCGATCTGCTGTTGGCCTGTCTGGTCGTCCCGTTCATCCTCGGATTGGTCTGGCGCAGAGGCACTTCCGTTGCCGCCATGGTGTCGATCGTGGTCGGACTGACCGTGCGCCTGGTGTTGTTCGTCATGACGCCGACGATGTACGGGCTGGACAACACGATCCTGTACATCCCCAACGGGTTGATCGATGCCTCGTTCGACGGATGGCCGACGTTCATCGCGTTCGGGGCGTCGTTGGTGACGTATGTGGCGGTCGCGCTGTTCACCCGGCCCGCGACGATTCGCGGGCTGGACATCCGCGTGGCAGAGGACGTCGACGATGCGCTGGCCGAGGTTGCAGCCTCCACGGCGGACGAGGAGCGCGCGGCACTGGCGCCTACGTCAAGCTGACGGCGCCACCTCAGTCCACGGCACGGTGAGAACGCCGTCGCGCATGCGCCGGCGCGGCGGCTCCACCGGAAATCCGTTGGTGCGCAGCAGATCCAGCATTGCGCGCCACCGCACTCGCGGACCGAAGACGCCATGGCCGGCGACGCTGGCCCACGCGCGGTCGGCGGCGCTCAGCAGCGAGTGGATCGGCTGTCCCTCGGTGTTGTGATGGATCAGCACCTTCGGCAGTCGCTCCGCGAGATCGGACGGGCGCTCGATGGCGAACGGGTCGCAGGCCAGTGTGAGGCTCAGCGGTCCGTTCGCGTCGAGCAGCACCCAACAGCACAGCCGGCCGAGCTCGTCGCAGGTGCCGTCGACGATCAGGCCGCCGGGAGCCAACTGGCGCTGCATGGTCGACCACGCGTCGGCCACCGCCTCGACCGGGTACTGGCGCAACACGTTGAACGCGCGCACCAGAACCGGCCGCCGCCCGGCCAATTCGAAACCGCCGAGACCGAATTCGACCGCGTCGTTTCGGGCGGCCCGCGCCGCCCTCACCCGGTCCGGGTGGATCTCCAGGCCGATGACTCGCACGTCGTTGCGTACCATCCGGAGTCGCTCGGCCATCTCCAGAGTCGTCACGGGCAACGCGCCGTAGCCGAGGTCGACCACCAACGGATCTGCGGCGGACAGCAGTGCGGCGCGAACCCGCCGTGAGTGCACCAGCCAGCGGTCGCTGCGGCGCAGCCGGTTGTAGCCGGTGGTGCCCCGCGTGAGCTGTCCGATGGGGGCGCCCATGAGTGCAATTTTAGGCCGGTCAGGGCCGCACGCCCCGCACCACGCCGTCCGGCGATCTGCTGTTCGCGGCGCTGAAGGCCCGAGTGCTATCTCCAGCTTTCGCGGCGGGCGGGCGATCGCCAGCGGGACGTGTCGATCGGGTTCGCCTGCCAAGTCAGCACCTCACTTCGGTGGCGTCGTCGCGTATTCGTCGTCGCCGATATAGCGACCGAGCAGGATTGACCAAATATCTGTTCCGCCGTACCTTGGCGAGTGACAGCGCACTCTCACGCATGATGCCCAAGGAGCGACGATGGCAAATGAGTGAACTGCGATTCGACGGTCGAGTTGCGATCATCACCGGTGCCGGTCAGGGACTGGGAAAGTCGCACGCTCTGTTGTTGGCATCCCGCGGTGCGAACGTCGTCGTCAACGACGCCGGCGGGTCGGTGACCGGTGAGGGATCCGACGGCAGCGTTGCCGAACTGGTGGTCAGCCAAATCAGGGCCGGTGGTGGTGAGGCTGTCGCCGACGTCAACAGCGTCGCGAACGCCGACGGCGGTGCGGCGATCGTGCAGACCGCTCTCGACGCCTACGGGCGCCTCGACATCGTCATCAACAACGCAGGAATCCTGCACGACAAGATGTTCGAGGACATGACGACCGATCTCGTCGACCCCATTCTCGACGTGCATCTAAAGGGTGCGTTCAACGTGACCAGGCCTGCGTTCGTGGTCATGCAGAAACAGGGATACGGACGAGTGGTCAACACATGCTCGGCGTCCGGCATCCTCGGATCGCCGTCGAAGGCCAACTATGCCGCCGCCAAGACCGGACTGATCGGACTCACCCGGGTGATAGCCGCCGAAGGCGCTCCACACAACATCAAGGCCAATGCACTCAGCCCGATCGCGTACACGCGCATGCTCGCCCACTCGCTGATGGGGCCCGAGGCCGATGCGCAGTTGGGCCCCGATCCCGATCAAACCAAGGAGCTCCTCACCAAGATGTTCACCGAAACCTTTGACCCAGCATTGGTTTCACCCGCCGTCGCCTTCCTGGCCCACGAGGAGTGCCCGGTGTCCGGCGAGCTGTACACCGCAGGCGGCGGACAGGTGTCACGATGGTTCATCGGCAGGACGACGGGATACTTCAACCGGGACCTGACCATCGAAGATGTCGCCGAGCACTTTTCTGAGATCCGTGACGAGACCGGTTACACGGTGATGAACGATCCGGCCGAAGAGGTCGGCCAGGTCCTGACAGCGGTCGCCGGCACCGCGACATCGGTGAAGTAGGCGGCCATGTCGAGTCCCACCGCCACCGGCGCCGAACTGCCGACGATGCCCCACCCCCGAGGCACAGGTTGCCCCTTGGCACCGCCACCGGAGTTTGCACTGTGGCGCGCAGAGGGGACCCCGCGCAGGGCGACGAACCTATTTCTCGGGCAGCCGGCGTGGGTGGTCAGCCGCTACGAGGATATTCGGGCCGCGTTGACCGATCCGCGGTTGAGCGCCAAGACGATCCCCGAGGCAATGACTCCCACCGGCGAGGACAACGATGCTGCGGTGTTGTTCCCGCGGACCGATGACCCCGAACACAATCGGTTGCGCCGGATGCTCACCAGAGACTTCACCGTGCGCAGGGCCAAGGAGATGGCGCCCGAAATCCAGAGGCTCGTCGACGAACTCCTCGACAACATCACCGACGCCGGCCCTCCGTGCAATTACGTCGGCGACTTTGCGCTACCCGTGCCGTCGCTGGTGATCTGCCTGCTGCTCGGCGTGCCCTACGAGGACCACGACCATTTCCAGGAACACAGCACCGGCGCACTCGACGTGAGATCGACCGAAGAGCAGAAGGTTGCCGCGATCATGGCGATGTTCGGCTACATCAACGAACTCCTCGAGCGTAAGAAGATCGAGCCAGGCGACGACCTGTTGAGCCGCTTGATGCATGACAATGTCGGCAAGGGCGAGATGAGCGTCGCGACTGCGGCGATGACAGGTTTCATCATGTTGCAAGCCGGCCATGAGACCACTGCGAGCATGATCGCACTCGGAACGCTGCTGTTGCTACAGAACCCAGACACCATGGCGCGGCTGCGGGAAGCCGACGATCCCGCGATCAGTCTCAAGATCGTCGACGAGCTGTTGCGCTACCTGACGATTGTGCACAGCGGCCTTGTCGACCGAGTAGCGATCGAGGACATCGAAATCTGCGGCCAACTGATCCGCGCCGGTGAACATGTTGTGATGAATCTGACCGCCGGCAACTTCGATGACGATTTCGTGGACAACCCAACTGTCTTCGACATCGAGAGAAATGCCCGTGGGCACTTGGCATTCGGCTACGGAGTACACCAGTGCATCGGCCAGAACCTGGCTCGCACAGAATTGCAGATCGCGCTGACCACGGTTGCGCGCCGACTGCCGAACCTGCAATTGGCAGTGCCCCTCGAAGAGCTCAACTTCATGAACGACCAGGCAATCTATCGTATGGAGGAGATGCCGCTCACCTGGTGAGCTCGCACGCGACTGCGTCACTAGACTGCCAGCAGTGCATCCGGCGAACATCGCTCTACGGAATGAGAATTCAAACCACCACCGCCTGACGGCATCGGTATTCGGCGGCGCGAACCGATAGCATTTCCCGGGTGTCTTGGGTGGAGCGGGCGGTTGAGCGCTCGGCGGCCGTGCAGCGCTCCCGTGAGCGCATCGCTGCGCAGGTGCGTCAGATGCTCGACGCCGCCAGGACGCTGATTGCGACAAAGGGAGACGAGTTCACCACGCAGGAGCTCGCCGCGGAGGCCGGTGTCGCGCTACAGACGTTCTACCGCTACTTCTCCAGCAAGGATGAGCTGTTGTTGGCCGTGGTCGGCGACGCCATGGTCGATGCATGCGAGCGGTGGGCCCAGACTGCCAGTGAACTGCCCGACCCGTTGGCCCGCCTCCGCTTCTACGTCATGTCGACGCTGGAGCGACTCAGCGGCGACAGCCGCAATGCTTCGATGTCGAGGTTTGTGGTTTCGACGCGTTGGCGGCTGCATAGGCAGTTTCCGAAGGAGCTCGCCGAGGCCGAGAAGCCGTTCGTCGACTTGCTACGAGGTGAGGTGGCCGCCGCCATCGATGCCGGCTTGCTCAATCCTCCGACCCTGAATGGGATTCGTGGTTTCTCACGGAACTCGTGCGGTCGGTTTATCACTACTACGCCTTCGCCGAGCACGACGACAGTGAAATGGAGATCGTCAAAGAGCGGTTGTGGCGGTTCTGCCTCACAGCGCTCGGCGGCGCTATCGAACCCGCTTAGTTCGGCCTATGCGTTCTCGGCGATCCACACCGTGGTGAACCGCTGTTCTGCGATCAACAGGTCGACGAGTTGGCTGCCGATGAAGTTCTCGATCTTGCCGCCGACGAGCGGAATGTTGACCTCGACGGTGGCGTTGAAGTCCAGTCGCGAGCCGGTGCCGGGATTCGCGGGGGCGAGAATTGCGCTGCCGCTCAGATTCGCGGGTGCATCGGCGATCGTGAGTTTGATGGTCGCCGCCGCCTGACCGTCGCGGATCGGCGACCACACCTCTTCGCGGATTATTGCCAGGTCGCCCCGGTGGAACTGCTGTACGACGCCGGGTAACCGGCTGGAGAGGATCTTCTGGGTCGTCACGATGTCGATGCCGCCGTCCTCACCGAGGATCAGCCGGTCCAGCGAGTAGGCGTCCGCACCGGACTCCGTCAACCGGGCTAGCCAGTACCGCTCCTTGCTGAATGCCTTGTGCACCTGTTCGACACTGCCCTCGTATTCGGTGGCCATGTCGAATGAACGCGGCATAGCTGGCCAGGCTACCGTTACCGCCCGTGGTCGCTTCGCTTATTGGGGGTGCGTCCGTCTCCGAGGCGGTGCCGCTGGCGCCGTTGACTACGCTGCGCGTCGGACCCATTGCGCGACGGCTGATCACATGTGACACCACCCAGAAAGTGGTCGACGTGACCCGCGCGCTCGGCCCCGACAGTGACGCCCTGGTTCTGGCGGGCGGATCCAACGTCGTGCTGGCCGACGACCTGCGAGACCTCACCGTCGTCCTGCTCGCCAACACCGAGATCACCGTTGAGGACAACATCGTGCGCGCCGAGGCCGGCGCGATGTGGGACGACGTCGTGGTGACGTCGCTGGCGTACGGGCTCGGCGGGCTGGAATGCCTGTCGGGCATCCCGGGGTCCGCCGGGGCGACGCCGGTGCAGAACGTCGGCGCGTACGGCGCCGAGGTCGCCGACACCATTCGGCGGGTGCGGCTGCTGGACCGCTACACGGGCGAGGACCGATGGGTCGCGCCGACGACGCTGCAGTTCGGCTACCGCACCAGCATCCTCAGGCACTCGGCGGACGCGATCGTGCTCGAGGTGGAGTTCGAATTGGACCCCGACGGGCGCAGCGCGCCCCTGCGCTACGGCGAGTTGGCCAACGCGCTGGGCGCCGAACCGGATTCGCGCGTGGACCCGACGCGGGTGCGGGAGGCGGTGCTGTCGCTGCGGGCGGGCAAGGGCATGGTGCTCGACGAGAGTGACCACGACACCTGGAGCGTCGGGTCGTTCTTCACCAACCCCGTCGTACCGCCGGCAGAGTTCGAGCGGCTACAGAGCCGTGTCGACGCTGATGTGCCCAACTACCCGGCACCCGACGGCGTCAAGCTGGCCGCGGGCTGGCTCGTGGAGCGGGCGGGCTTCGGCAAGGGCTACCCGGGGGACGATGCCCCCGTCCGGCTGTCGACCAAGCATGCGCTGGCTGTGACCAATCGGGGCGGCGCGACGACGGCCGACGTGATTGCGCTGGCCAGAGCGGTACGCGACGGTGTCAGATCGACATTCGGGATCGATCTCACACCCGAGCCGATTCTGATTGGGGCGGCTCTCTAGGTACCCTGGATCCACGTGAGCCCAGGCCCTGCATTCGACGCAAAGCCGCCGCATTTCAGCCGGCGGCGCGCCCTGACCGCCCTTGCGGTCGGTGTCATCGCGCCGGGCGCCTTGGCCGCCTGTTCGAATCGGTCCGCGACCACATCTGGTGAGGCGAGTGCGCCGCCCGCTCCGTCGATGACATTCGAACCGGCCAACTCCACCGCCGATGTGGTGCCCACCGCGCCGGTCGGCGTCGAGGTCAGCGACGGCTGGTTCCAGCGCGTCACGCTGACCAATCCCGAAGGCAGGGTCGTGGCCGGCTCGCTCAACCGCGACCGCACCGCGTTCGACGTCACCGAGCCGCTCGGCTACGGCGTGGAGTACACGTGGGGTGGCTCGGTGGTCGGCCGCGACGGCAAGGCGGTCCCGGTCGCAGGCAACTTCACCACCGTCAACCCGAGCACCCAGGTCAACGGCCAGTTCCAACTCGCCGACGGTCAGGTCGTCGGGGTCGCGGCGCCCGTCATCATCCAGTTCGACGCGTCGATCAGCGACAAGGCGTCGGTCGAGAAGGCGATGAAGGTCACCACCGAGCCGCCGGTCGAGGGCAGCTGGGCGTGGCTGCCCGACGAGGTCGGGGGTTCACGCGCGCACTGGCGCACCCGCGAGTACTACCCGGCGGGCACGAAGGTGCACGTCGACGCGAAGCTCTACGGCGTCCCGTTCGGCGACGGTGCCTTCGGTGCGCAGGACTCGACGCTGAGCTTCGAGATCGGCCGCCTCCAGGTGGTAAAAGCCGAGGCCTCGTCGCACCGTATCCAGGTGCTCGACGCAGGGGGCGCGGTGATCATGGACTTCGCGTGCAGCTACGGCGAGGGCGACCTCGACCGCAACGTCACCCGCAGCGGAATCCACGTGGTCACCGAGAAGTACGAAGACTTCTACATGTCCAACCCCGCCGCGGGCTACGCCAACGTCCGCGAGCGGTACGCCGTGCGGATCTCCAACAACGGCGAGTTCATTCACTGCAACCCCAACAGCCTCGGTGCGCAGGGCAACACCAACGTCACCAACGGCTGCATCAACCTGAATGAGTCCGACGCCCAGCAGTACTTCAACAGCGCGATCTACGGCGACCCGGTCGAGGTCACCGGAACGCGCATCGACCTGTCCTACGCCGATGGCGACATCTGGGACTGGGCCGTGTCGTGGGACGAGTGGGTGTCGATGTCGGCGCTGTCCGACGAAGCCTCGCCCGCCGGAATCCCGAGCACGGCGCCCGCGACACCGTCGGGTGCGCCGCAGCCGGTAGGCGACCGTCCAGGCGGCTAACCTCACTTCGCCGAACGTGGGTTACCCGCACACTCTCCGGCCCGTTGGCGTGACACAAGCCCACACTCGAGTTCTAGGTCTGCCGGTTGAAGCGGGATCCACTCGCTCCGCTGACCTGATCGCGCGGTCTGACCACGATCAGGTCCAGGTCGACATGTGACGGACGGCTGGCGACGAACCCGATCACCTCGGCGATGTCCTCGGCCACCAGTGGCGTGACGCCTTGGTAGACCTTCGCGGCACGCTCTTCGTCGCCGTCGAACCGGCGCAATGAAAAGTCGGTTTTCACCATGCCCGGCGCAACCTCGGTGAGCCGCACCGGTTTTCCGATCAGCTCGCTACGCAAGGTGCGGTGCAGGACGCCCTGGGCGTGTTTGGCCGACGTGTAGCCGCCCCCGTTGTCGTAGATCTCCACCGCGGCGATCGACGTGACGGTGATGATCAGCCCGTCGCCGGAGGCGATCAGCTTCGGCAGCAGCGCCCGGGTGACCAGCAGCGTGCCGAGCACGTTGGACTCCCACATCCAGCGCCAGTGCTCGATGTCGGCGTCGGCCACCGGTTCCAGTCCCCGCGCCCCGCCGGCATTGTTGACCAGCACATCGACCCGGTCCAGGCTGTCGGCCAGCGCGTTCACCGAGTCAAGATCAGTGACGTCCGTCACAATCGCGGTGCCGCCGATCTCGGCCGCCAGGGCCTCGATGGGTTCGGCACGCCGCGCTGCGCAGACGACGTGAAAGCCAAGGGCTGCAAGGGTTTTCGCAGTGGCCGCGCCGATTCCTGCACTGGCGCCGGTGACCACCGCGACCCGGTTGTCGGTCTGTGGTGTCGTCATGGGTCCAACTTTAGTTGGCGTGCTAAATTCACCGTGTGTCCAGGAGTCAAGCTGTCCGCATCACGCGGCACTGTTGTTGTTGCGCACTTCGCCGCTCCTGATTCCGCTGTCCTGAAGACAGTCGCCGGGTGTGGCGCCAACCCACCGGCCGACTTCACAAAAGGACCATCCCGTGCGCACTGCCACCCCCACTCTCCATAACGCCTCCGCCGCCCACGCGAAGCGCGCCCTGTTGGCGCGTCACCACGTCGTCGCGCCGTCGCTGCGGGTGGCCGACGCCGCCGCCGGATCCGTGTTCGGCGCCGCCCGGCTACGCGGCCCGATCGCGCGTGACGTCATCGCCCGGGTCACCCAGCTCAGCATCGCCACGGTCAACCGTCAGGTCACCGCACTGCTGGACGCGGGTGTCCTGCGTGAACGCGCCGACCTGGCCGTCTCCGGCGCCATCGGGCGGCCGCGCGTCCCGGTCGAGGTCAATCACGAGCCCTATCTGACGCTGGGCATCCACATCGGCGCCCGTACCACCAGCATCGTGGCCACCGACCTGTTCGGCCGCACGCTCGACGTGGTCGAAACCCCGACACCGCGCGGACCTCAGGGTGCCGCGCTGGCGTCGCTGGCGGCGAGCGCCCGCCGGTATCTGAGCCGTTGGCACCGCCGCCGCCCCTTGTGGGTCGGTGTGGCCGCCGGTGGTGTGGTCGACAGCAACACCGGCTACCTGGACCACCCACGGCTGGGCTGGTCGGATGCTCCCGTCGGCCCGGTGCTCGCCGAGGCGCTCGGCCTGCCGGTGTCGGTCGCGTCCCATGTCGACGCGATGGCCGGTGCGGAACTGCTGCTCGGCGTCCGCCAACTGCCGACGTCAGACTCGACGAGCCTCTACGTCTACGCCCGCGAGACCGTCGGTTATGCGCTGTCCATCGGCGGTCGGGTGCACTCGCCGGCCAGCGGGCCCGGCACGATCGCCGCGCTGCCCGCCGACTCAGCACTGTTGGGGGGCACCGGTCAGCTGGAGTCCACCGTGAGTGACGAAGCCGTGCTGATCGCCGCCCGCAAGGCGCGCATCATCTCCGGCGACGGGCCCGGTTCGACGATGCAGGCGGTACTGCGCGCGGCCAGGCAGGGCAATGAGCAGGCGCAGGCGCTGTTGGCCGAGCGGGCCAGGGTGCTCGGGGAGGCCGTCGCCCTGCTGCGCGACATGCTCAACCCCGACGACCTCGTCGTCGGCGGTCAGGCGTTCACCGAGTACCCCGAGGGCATGGAACTCGTCGAGGCGGCGTACGCGCGACGGTCGGTGATGGCGCAGCGCCAGATCAGGGTGACCGCGTTCGGCAACCGGGTGCAGGAGGCCGGCGCGGGCGTGGTGTCCCTCGGCGGGCTGTACGCCGATCCGATCGGTGCGATGCGGCGGGCTCTGACCCGGCGACCCGAAGTGAGTGCATAAGCGGCCAGGGCCTGGGCACGGTGTAGACATGACTTTGTGCGCCGAGCCACGGATCTGCTTCGCTCTGATGTCGCCGTTCCGGCTCCGAGGCGAGTAGCCGTCCTGTCGGTGCACACCTCGCCACTAGCTCAACCCGGCACCGGCGACGCCGGCGGGATGAACGTCTACGTGCTCCAGAGCGCACTGCAGATGGCGCGCCGCGGCGTCGAGGTGGAGATCTTCACCCGCGCCACATCGTCGGCCGATGAGCCCGTCGTGCGGGTGGCGCCCGGTGTGCTGGTCCGCAACGTGGTGGCCGGCCCGTTCGAAGGGCTCGACAAGTACGACCTGCCCACGCAGTTGTGTGCGTTCACCGCGGGGGTGTTGCGTGCCGAGGCGACGCACGAGCCCGGGTACTACGACATCGTGCATTCGCACTACTGGCTCTCGGGCCAGGTGGGCTGGCTGGCCCGGGATCGATGGGCGGTGCCACTGGTGCACACCGCGCACACCCTGGCCGCGGTCAAGAACGCCGCACTGGCCGACGGCGACGCACCCGAGCCGCCGCTGCGCGCGGTCGGTGAACAGCAGGTGGTGGACGAGGCCGACAGGCTGATCGTCAACACCGAAACCGAAGCGCGACAACTTGTTTCGCTGCATCACGCCGATCCGGCGCGCATCGACGTCGTGCACCCCGGCGTTGACCTGGAAACGTTCACCCCCGGTGATCGGGGCGCCGCCCGCGCCGCGCTCGGGCTGGCCGCCGACGAACAGGTGCTCGCATTCGTCGGACGGATCCAACCGTTGAAGGCGCCCGACGTGCTGCTGCGCGCCGCGGCCAAGTTGACCGGCCGGTTGGCCACGCTGCGGGTGCTGGTGGCCGGCGGACCGTCCGGCAGCGGCCTGGCCGCACCCGACACATTGATTCGGTTGGCCGACGAACTGGGTATCACCGCACATGTGACGTTCCTGCCGCCCCAGTCGCGCGACCAGCTCGTCAACGTGTACCGGGCCGCCGACCTGGTCGCCGTGCCGAGCTATTCGGAATCGTTCGGGCTGGTCGCCATCGAGGCGCAGGCCTGCGGCACGCCGGTGGTCGCCGCCGCCGTCGGTGGGCTGCCGGTCGCCGTGCGCGACGGGGTGACCGGGACGCTGGTCGACGGCCACGAGGTCGACGACTGGGCGCAAGCCATGGGTGCACTGCTGGACCGCGGACCCGACACCATGCGCGCCGCCGCCGTCGAGCACGCCGCCACGTTCTCGTGGGCGAGCACCGTCGACGCGCTGCTCACCAGCTATGCACACGCGATGGCCGACTATCGCTCGCGCCAGCGTCGGGATCTGACGGCGCGACGCAACGGCCGTCGCTTCACGATGCGCCGCGGGGTCCGTGCGTGACTCAGGAGTCGATCCACAAGGTCATCGAGGACACCTGCAAGGAGCACGGCCTGGTCTGCACCCGGCACGAGGGTGCCCGCGGCGGACTTCCGGGCATCATCGTCGAACTGCCCGGCGAGCGCCGCCTCAAGACCAACACCATCCTGTCCATCGGCGAGCACTCGGTGCGCGTCGAGGCGTTCGTCTGCCGCCAGCCCGACGAGAACCACGAAGGCGTCTACCGCTTTCTGCTGAAGCGCAACCGTCGTCTCTACGGCGTTGCCTACACCCTCGACAACGTCGGCGACATCTATCTCGTCGGCCGGATATCGGTGGAATCCGTCACGCCCGACGAGATCGACAGGATCCTCGGCCAGGTGCTCGAGGCCGTCGACTCCGACTTCAACACCTTGCTGGAGTTGGGTTTTCGCTCGTCGATCCAGAAAGAGTGGGAGTGGCGGGTGTCGCGTGGTGAATCGCTCAAGAACCTGCAGGCGTTCGCCCACCTGATCGACGAGGACGACTGACCGCTCCTTCGCCCAAATGAACGCTTGGGCGGATTTGTGCGAGTAGATCGCACCATTTCGTCGATCTCGCCGCGGGCAGCGGCGGGTATGACCGTCGGGATAGTCTCTTCAGATGGGAGATTCCACGCTGATCCTGCTCCGCCACGGCGAGAGCGAGTGGAACGCGTCCAACCAGTTCACCGGCTGGGTCGACGTCGACCTCACCGACAAGGGCCGGGCCGAAGCGGTGCGCGCCGGCGAGTTGATCAAGGGGCTCGACCGTCAGCCCGACGTGCTCTACACGTCGCTGCTGCGCCGGGCGATCACCACCGCGAATATCGCGCTGGATGCGGCCGACCGGCACTGGATCCCGGTGCATCGCGACTGGCGACTCAACGAGCGGCACTACGGCGCGCTGCAGAGCCTGAACAAGGCCGAGACCAAGGAAAAGTACGGCGACGAGCAGTTCATGAAGTGGCGTCGAAGCTACGACACGCCGCCGCCGCCCATCGAGCCGGGCAGCAAGTACAGCCAGGACGGCGATCCGCGCTACGCCGACATCGCCGGCGGCCCGCCGCTCACCGAATGCCTCAAGGACGTCGTCGAGCGGTTCGCGCCCTACTACACCGGGACGATCGAACCCGATCTGCGCGCCGGAAAGACCGTCCTGATCGCCGCACACGGTAACTCGCTGCGGGCGTTGGTGAAGTATCTCGACGGAATGTCGGACGAAGACGTGGTCGGGCTGAACATCCCGACGGGCATCCCGCTTCGCTACGACCTGGACTCCGACCTCAAGCCGACGATCATCGGAGGCGCCTACCTGGACCCCGACGCGGCGGCCGCGGGCGCGGCCGCCGTTGCTGCGCAAGGCGCGAAGTAATCCGCGAAACGGTCCCTCCCGGCAAACAACGGGTTAACAGGGGAAAGCCGGGATTCGAATTTCCATGATTCCTTCTGTGACTTGTCCCGTTTTGGCCGCACGCTGCTGGGATGGCGTTCACCGGGTGCGTACGATTTTCGCGTGAGTGTGGTAACGACGCTGCTGATCGCGGCGGTCGTGGCACTGCTCGCCCTGACAGTCGGTGTGACGGCCGGGGCGAAGCTGGCGCCCCGGCTGACGGAGCGCAGGCAGCGACGGGCAACCGCGCAGACGGGCATCACCGTCTCTCAGATGCTTGCCCACATCGTCTCGCAGTCGCCGGTCGGGATCGTGGTGGTCGACGTCTACCGTGACGTGGTCTACACCAACGACCGGGCCCGCGAACTGGGCCTGGTCCGTGACCGGCTGCTCGACGACCGTGCGTGGCTGGCCGCGGAGCGCACGCTGGCCACCGGCGAGGACGGCGAGGTCGACCTCTCACCGCGCAAGCGCGCCAATCCCGGGCGCTCGGGGCTGTCGGTTCGTGGCCACGTCCGGCTGCTGACCGAACAGGATCGCCGATTCGCCGTCGTCTACGTCGACGACCAGTCCGAGCACGCCCGGATGGAGGCCACCCGCCGCGACTTCGTCGCCAACGTCAGCCACGAACTGAAGACACCCGTCGGCGCGATGGGCGTGCTCGCAGAGGCGGTGCTGGCCTCGGCCGACGACCCGGAGACCGTGCGCCGGTTCGCCGAGAAGATGCTCGTCGAGGCCAGCCGACTGGGCAACATGGTCGGGGAGCTGATCGAGCTTTCGCGGCTGCAGGGCGCCGAACCGCTGCCGGACCTCGACTCCGTAGACGTCGACACCGTGGTGGCCGAGGCGCTGTCGCGCTACAAGGTGGCGGCCGACAAGGCCCACATCGCGATCACCACCGACGCGCCGACGGGCTACTCCGTGCTCGGTGATCAGACGCTGTTGGTCACCGCGATCGCCAACCTGGTGTCCAACGCCATCGCGTACTCGCCCGACGAGTCGTCGGTGTCGATAAGCAGGCGCCGCCGCGGCGACAACATCGAGATCGCCGTCACCGACCGCGGCATCGGCATCGCACATGCCGACCAGGAGCGGGTGTTCGAAAGATTCTTCCGCGTCGACAAGGCGCGTTCCCGGGCCACCGGCGGCACCGGGCTGGGATTGGCGATCGTCAAACACGTCGCCGCCAATCACAACGGATCCATCCGGCTCTGGAGCCAGCCGGGAACGGGATCGACGTTCACCCTGTCGATTCCGGCGTACCCACATGACGACGATGAATCAGAAGTGCACGTCGAGCGAGAGGACTAGCGAGCAGATGACCAGCGTGTTGATCGTGGAGGACGAGGAGTCCTTGGCCGATCCCCTGGCCTTTCTCCTGCGTAAGGAGGGCTTCGAGGCCACCGTGGTGGCCGACGGACCGTCGGCCCTTGCTGAGTTCGAGCGGGCCGGTGCCGACATCGTCCTGCTTGACCTGATGCTACCGGGGATGAGCGGGACCGATGTCTGTAAGCAATTGCGTTCGCGCTCAAGCGTTCCCGTCATCATGGTGACGGCGCGTGACAGCGAGATCGACAAGGTGGTCGGGCTCGAACTCGGGGCCGACGACTATGTCACCAAACCCTACTCGGCGCGTGAGCTGATCGCGCGCATCCGCGCGGTACTGCGGCGCGGCAGCGACAACGACGACACCGGCATCGGTGACGGGGTGCTGGAGGCGGGTCCGGTGCGCATGGATGTCGAGCGTCACGTCGTCTCCGTCAACGGCGAGGCGATCACGTTGCCGCTCAAGGAGTTCGACCTGCTCGAGTACCTGATGCGCAACAGCGGGCGGGTGCTCACGCGTGGCCAGCTCATCGACCGGGTGTGGGGCGCCGACTACGTCGGTGACACGAAAACCCTTGATGTACATGTGAAGCGGCTGAGGTCGAAGATTGAGTCCGACCCCGCCAACCCGGTGCACCTGGTGACGGTCCGCGGCCTGGGCTACAAACTCGAGGGCTAGCTTTTTTCGGCGTGGGGCCCCGCGGAGCCGGGGACAGACGCAAAAGTCCCCGACACGCCGAGGAAAGTGGGCACTTTGCGTCTGCTCGCGCAGTCAGCCGGTGGTGCCGCCCAGGATCTCGAACACCTCGAAGGTGTTGACGCCTGCGGTGACTGACGGGTCGTTCTCGGCGACGGCCAGCACCTCGGCGCGGTCGGCGGCGCGCAACACGCCCAAACCCCACACCCCTTCGGGGTCGGCCACGGGGCCGTAGACCACCACGCGGCCGTCGGCCAGCAGCTGCTGCCAGTATTCCTGGTGGGCCGCCATCGCCTGCTGTTCCTCGGGTGTCATGGTCTGCGCGAAATCCGCGCGCGGTGGTGTCAGGCGGAAGAAGAACAGACTCATTCGGCGGCGCGGGTCGCGGGGTGTACGGCGATCAGCCCTAAACCACTGCGCCGCTTACACATTGCGGCCAGCTCGGAGTATGCCTTCTCGCCCAGCAATTCGGCGAGCTCCGGGCCGTAGGACTCCCACACCTGCTTGGCGCCGACGTGTGCGTTGGGGTCTCCGGTGCAGTACCAGTGCAGGTCGGCGCCGCCCTCGCCCCAGCCGCGCCGGTCGTACTCGGTGATCCAGGTCTTGAGCACGTCGGAACCGTCCGGCCGCTCCACCCATTCCTGGGTGCGGCGGATCGGCAGCTGCCAGCAGACCTCGGGCTTCATGGTCAACGGCTCGACCCCCAGCTTGAGTGCCTTGGAGTGCAGCGCGCATCCGATACCGCCGGGAAAGTCGGGGCGGTTCAGAAAGATGCAGGCGCCCTTGTATTTCCGCGTGCGCAGGTTGGGCTTGTCGTCGTACTCGTCCATCTCGAGGTAGCCCTTCTTGCCGAGCCCCTTCTCGCGGTACTGCCAGTCCTCGTCGGTAAGCAGCTTGACCGACTCGTCCAGGTGGGCGATGTCGTTCTTGTCCGACATGAACGCGCCGTGCGAACAGCACCCGTCGTCGGGTCTGCCCTCGACGGTGCCCTTGCAGGCGGGCGTGCCGAACACACACGTCCACCGCGAGAGCAGCCACGTCATGTCGGCGGCGATCAGATGTTCAGGGTTGTCGGGGTCGTAAAACTCCACCCACTCACGGGCAAAGTCGAGTTCAACCTCACCGGGATGCGATGCGCTCACAGCTTTCAACGGTAAACCTATTAGGTTGAATGGGTGCGATTAGGCGTGCTGGATGTCGGCAGCAATACCGTCCACCTCTTGGTGGTGGAGGCGCGTCGCGGCGGTCATCCCACACCGATGAGTTCCACCAAGGCCTCGCTGCGCCTCGCAGAGGCAATCGACGGCTCCGGCAAGCTGACCCGTAAGGGCGCCGACAAGTTGATCGGCACCCTCGACGAGTTCTCCAAGATCGCGACGAGTTCGGGCTGCGCCGAGTTGATGGCGTTCGCCACCTCCGCGGTGCGCGACGCCAAGAACTCCGAGGAACTGCTCGCCAGAGTGCACGCCGAGACAGGGGTGACGCTGCAGGTGCTCAGCGGGGTCGACGAGTCCAGGCTGACGTTCCTCGCGGTGCGCCGCTGGTACGGCTGGAGCGCCGGCCGCATCATCAACATCGACATCGGCGGCGGCTCGCTGGAGTTGTCGAACGGCGTCGACGAGGAGCCCGAGGTGGCGCTGTCGCTGCCCTTCGGTGCGGGCCGGCTGACCCGCGAGTGGCTGCCCGACGACCCGCCCGGACGCCGCCGCGTAGCCATGCTGCGCGACTGGCTGACGACCGAACTGGCCGACGCCGGCGCCGAGATGCTCAAGGCCGGCAACCCCGACCTGGCGGTGGCGACGTCCAAAACGTTCCGTTCGCTGGCCCGCCTCACCGGCGCCGCACCGTCCGGGGCAGGTCCGCGGGTGAAGCGGACGCTCACAGCTACCGGCCTAAGGCAGCTCATAGCATTCATCTCTAGGATGACCGCGGCCGACCGTGCGGAGTTGGAAGGGGTGAGTGCCGAGCGGGCGCCGCAGATCGTGGCCGGAGCCTTGGTAGCTGAGGCGAGCATGAAGGCTCTCGACGTCGAAAGCGTGGATATCTGCCCCTGGGCATTGCGGGAAGGGCTGATTCTGCGGAAACTCGACAGCGAAGCAGACGGCACCGGCTTCGCCGGCGGTGCCTGGCAATCCAGTCTCGGTGGAGACATCCGTGCAGCGACGCTGACCGGCAGGCCGCAGGCTCACACGGCGCCGAAGTCGAGGAAGTACTAGGGCCCAGAGGCGAGAGACGATGACAGGACCAGACGACAGCCAGAGCACGCGACCGATCTCGGTCGCGGAGTTGCTGGCGCGAAACGGCACGATCGGTGCCCCGCCGGTCGGTGGCCGGCGCAGGCGGCGTCGCGGCGACACCGACTCGATCTCCGTCGCAGAACTCACCGGTGAGATCCCGATCGTCACTGATCACGACATCGTCGATCACGAGGTCGAGGAACCCGAAACCTCGCCGGCCCCCTCGCCTCTCGCCGACGAACACGATGAGCCGATCAGCCCCGTGACCAGCAACGGTGTCGTCGACCACCAGGATGCCGAAACCGATTCGGTCGACGAGTTCCAGGACGTCGACGACACCGACCACGAAACCGACACCGACACCGACGCCGACACCGACACCGACGACGACGCCGACACCGACGACGACACCGACGACGACTACGCCGGTGCGGTCTCCGACTACGCGGCCTACATCGAGCAGCGGGAAGCCGACGTCGACCTGCCCTTCTTCGCTCCGCCGCGACGCTCGAGCTACGCCCCGCGCCGCTTCGACGCGGACCTGGTGGGCGCCGAGGAGATGAGCCCCGATCCGGTCGACGACGACGCTCCGATCGACCCGTCGCGGCGCGAGGCCGGGCGTACCGACGTCGACGACGACATCGATGCCTTTGACGCCTTCGACGCCGCCGACGACCTCAAGGACGATTTCAAGGACGACGTCAAGGCTTCCGACGACCTGCCCTCCTACCTGCGGTCCACCGCCGGCCCCTTGTTCGGCGGCCAGACCGTCGCCGACGACCTTGCCCGTCGCGGCACGCTGCCGGGGCCGGAGGACCTCGATCTCGACGATGACGCCGACGTGGCCCCGCCGAAGACGATGTCGTCGTTCATGCGCGGCGTCTGGGTCGTGGGTCAGTGCGTCCTGGCGGTCGCGTTCGGCGCCGGCCTGTTCATCGCGTTCGATCAGCTGTGGAAGTGGAACGACATCGTTGCGTTGGTGTTGTCCGGCCTGGTGATACTCGGTCTCGTGGTCGGGGTGCGGGTGGTGCGCAAGACCGAGGACATCGGCAGCACGCTGATCGCCGTGGCCGTCGGAATGTTGGTCACATTGGGACCCTTGGCGCTGCTGCGGTCGGGTTAACGTCGACGACTGCTGCCGAATAGACAACGTGCGCCCTGCCATCAAGGTCGGTCTTTCGACGGCCTCGGTCTATCCCCTGAGGACCGAGGCCGCTTTCGAGTACGCCGCGACGCTCGGCTATGACGGCGTCGAGCTCATGGTGTGGGCCGAGACGGTCTCGCAGGACATCGACGCGATCGCCGAACTGTCCGAGCGCTACGAAATGCCCGTGCTGTCGGTGCATGCGCCATGCCTGCTGATCTCGCAGCGGGTGTGGGGTGCCAATCCGATTCCGAAACTGGAACGCAGTGTGCGGGCCGCCGAACAACTCGGCGCTCAGACTGTTGTCGTCCATCCCCCGTTCCGGTGGCAGCGCCGTTACGCCGAAGGGTTCAGCGAACAGGTCGCCGAACTGGAGGCGTCCAGTGAGGTGCTGGTCGCGGTGGAGAACATGTTCCCCTTCCGCGCCGACCGGTTCTTCGGCGCGGGCCAGACGTCGATCGAGCGGATGCGCAAGCGTGGGGGTAGGCCGGGACCGGGCATATCGGCTTTCGCGCCGTCCTACGACCCGCTGGACGGCAACCACGCCCACTACACGCTCGACCTGTCGCACACCGCGACCGCGGGCACCGACGCCGTCGACATGGCGCGCAGGATGGGCGAGGGCCTTGTGCACCTGCACCTGTGCGACGGCAGTGGCGCATCGGCCGACGAGCATCTGGTGCCCGGCCGCGGCACCCAGCCCACCGTCGAGGTGTGCGAGACGCTGGCGGCAAGCGACTTCTCGGGCCATGTGATCCTTGAGGTCACCACATCCGGCGCGCGGTCGGCCAGTGAGCGCGAGGCGCTGCTTGCCGAGTCGCTGCAGTTCGCCCGCGCGCACCTGTTGCGCTGATCGAGTTAAGGAATTTCATGCCGAGCTCAACCCTGTTCAGCGACGCGATGGCACTGACCCCTGCCGGTAACGGCGTGTATGACGGTGTGCTGAACGAGCATTGGACCATCGGGGAGAAGGTGCACGGCGGGGCGATGCTGGCGCTGTGTGCCAACGCCGCGCGCACCGAGCACTGGGCCCACGCACGTTTGGCCCCCGCGCGAAGCGCAGGGGACGCAGGGGACGGCGGTGTCGAGCCGATCGCCGTTTCCGGGAACTTCTTGTGGGCACCGGATCCGGGGCCGATGCGGGTGATCACGACGGTGCGCAAGCGCGGCCGCAGGGTGAGCCTGATCGACGTCGAGTTGACGCAGGGCGACCGAGTCGCCGTGCGGGGGGCGGTGACGCTGGGCGAGCCGGAGCATCACGTCGCGCCGCTGTTGTCGGTCAATCCGGTCATCCCGCTGATGCAGCCGGAGCCGCCGCCCGGGCTGGAGCCGATCGGACCGGGCCACCCGATGTCCGACATCGTTCATCTCGCGCACGGCTGCGACATCCGGCCGTCGCTGACCACGATGGAGCCGCGTACCGACGGCGGCCCGCCGGTCATCGAGTACTGGGTGCGGCCCAGGGATGAAGCCCCCGACGTGCTCTTCGCGCTGCTGTGCGGCGATGTGTCGGCGCCGGTGACGTTCGGGGTCAACCGGTTTGGTTGGGCGCCCACCGTGCAACTGACCGCGTATCTGCGTGCGCTGCCCGCCGACGGGTGGCTGCGCGTGCTCTGCACGACGGTGCAAATCGGCCAGGACTGGTTCGACGAGGACCACATCGTCGTCGACTGCGAGGGCCACATCGTCGTGCAGAGCCGCCAACTCGCGATGGTGCCGGCGGCGTCCTGACGCCGGGAGGCGTCGCAGCGGCGGCGTCTGCAATGCTTTCCCGCATGGCCAGAATCGCGATCATCGGCGGCGGAAATATCGGCGAGGCACTGCTATCCGGCATGTTGCGCGCCGGGCGGCAGGTCAAGGACTTGGTGGTAGCGGAGAGGGACCCGGGCCGCGCGAAGTACCTCTCCACGACGTACTCGGTGTTGGTGACATCGGTGGCCGACGCGGTCGACACCGCTACCTACGTGATCGTCGCGGTGAAGCCCTTCGACGTGGAGGGTCTGGTCGGTGAGATCGCCGACGCCGCCGCGAAGGCGGAGACCGACACCGCCGAAAAGGTTTTCGTGACCGTCGCGGCCGGTGTCACGACGGCGTTCTACGAGAACAAGCTGCCTGCCGGTTCGCCGGTCATCCGGGTGATGCCCAACGCGCCGGTGGTCGTCGGGGGCGGAGTCAGCGCGCTGGCCCGCGGCCGGTTCGCCACCGCCGAGCACCTCAAGGAGATCTCGGCGGTCTTCGACGCGGTCGGCGGCGTGCTCAGCGTGCCCGAATCGCAGCTCGACGCCGTCACCGCCGTCTCGGGCTCGGGTCCGGCCTACTTCTTCCTGATGGTCGAGGCGATGGTCGACGCGGGCGTCGAGGCCGGTTTGTCGCGCTCCGTGGCGACCGATCTCGTCGTGCAAACAATGGCGGGCTCGGCCGCAATGTTGCTGGAGCGACTGGATGAGGCGAAGCCGGCCGGGGACATGGCAATGGGTACCGCCATGGACACCACAGCCGCGCAGCTGCGCGCAACAGTTACCTCGCCGGGGGGTACCACCGCCGCTGGTCTGCGGGAACTCGAACGGGGCGGTTTGCGGGCAGCGGTGGCCGCGGCGGTGGAAGCCGCAAAAACCCGCTCTGAGCAGCTAGGAATTACATCTGCGTAGTTCAATTAATTCAAATTGATTAGCCCACACCCGTCGCAGTAACCCCATCCGCCACGCTATTCTCCTCGTGTAAGCACGGGGCGGTGCCAGCGGAGGGGAAGCCGCTGGGACTGCCCGTGCCTGAATGATTGGGTTGCGATGACGTCTATGAACGGGCCATCGGGGCGCGATTCGGCGAATGGAAAGCGGGATAGCGGCGCTTCCGACGGCCAGCCGCCACGTGCTCAATTTCTTACTGTCGCTGAAGTGGCCAGTCTGATGCGGGTCAGCAAGATGACGGTATATCGGTTGGTACACAACGGAGAGCTGCCCGCGGTGCGAGTCGGCCGCTCGTTCCGGGTGCACGCCAAGGCCGTGCACGACATGCTCGAGAGCTCGTACTTCGACGCAGGCTGATCGTCTGGGTTGGGCGCTCTACGCCGGTTGACCCCGGTCACGCGTTTTTCGTTTACCTGGGCCGCCCAGGTAAGGTGGCGGGTCGAGGCTTGGTGCATAAAAGTGCACAGAAACATCTAGGTAGCGGAGTTCATGGGTTCAGTCATCAAGAAGCGGCGTAAGCGCATGTCGAAGAAGAAGCACCGCAAGCTGCTTCGTCGCACCAGGGTCCAACGCAGAAAACTCGGCAAGTAGATCTTCTGTCCGGCCGTTAGGCTGACCGGATGGATTCGCAGGGTCGTTCTCCAGACGACACCGTCCACTACCCCAAGGTCGTGCTCGTCACGGGCGCATGCCGGTTCCTGGGCGGGTACCTGACGGCTCGATTGGCCCAGAACCCCTTGATCAATCACGTCATCGCCGTCGATGCGATCGCGCCGAGCAAGGACCTGCTGCGCAGGATGGGCCGCGCCGAATTCGTTCGCGCCGACATCCGTAATCCGTTCATCGCCAAGGTCATCCGCAACGGCGACGTCGACACCGTCGTGCACGCCGCGGCGGCGTCCTATGCGCCGCGCGCCGGCGGTCGCGCAGCGCTCAAGGAACTCAACGTGATGGGCGCGATCCAGCTGTTCGCCGCGTGCCAGAAGGCCCCGACGGTGCGCCGCATCATCTTGAAGTCCACGTCGGAGGTGTACGGCTCGCACGCCCACGATCCCGTCCTGTTCACCGAGGACACCAGCGCGAGGCGGCCACCGGGCGAGGGCTTCGCCCGCGACAGCATCGACATCGAGGGCTACGCGCGCGGTCTGGGCCGGCGCCGACCCGACATCACGGTCACCATCCTCCGACTGGCCAACATGATCGGCCCCGCGATGGACACCGCGCTCTCGCGGTATCTCGCCGGACCGGTGGTGCCGACGGTCTTCGGCCGCGACGCGCGGCTGCAACTGCTGCACGAGCAGGATGCGCTCGGTGCGCTCGAGCGCGCGACGATGTCGGGTAAGTCCGGGACGTTCAACGTCGGCGCGTCCGGGATCATGATGATGAGTCAGGCCATCCGGCGCTCCGGCCGGGTGCCGCTGGCGGTACCGCGGCCCGCCCTATCCGCTGTGGATTCGCTGTGGCGCGCGACTCGCTACACTGAACTTGATCGAGAGCAGCTTGACTACTTGAGTTACGGCCGGGTCATGGACACGACGCGAATGCGAAATGACCTTGGCTACAGCCCGAAGTGGACAACCGTGGAAGCCTTTGACGACTACGTCAGAGGTCGCGGATTGAACCCGATCATCGACCCACGATGGGTACGCTCAATGGAGAGCCGCGCCGTCTCTGCGGCGCAACGGTGGGGAAGATAACAGCAACACTTCGAGTCGGGTGGGGGAGAAGGTATTAACGTGGCGGGCGAGCCCAAAGCCAAAGTCATTCCGCTGCATTCAAATTCGGGTCGGTCGACGGCCCAGCGGCGTGCTGCCGCGGCGCGCGCGGACAGTTCGCGCCGACATCCGTCCCTGCTCTCGGACGGCGGCAGTCGTGCTTCTGCCGAGCAGATCGCCGCTGTCGTCCGCGAAATCGACCAGCGCCGTGGCACTGTGTCGGGCACCGCGGCCGCCGACGAGACGCCCTCCGAACTCGCCAGACGAATCGCCGTCGGCGCGGAGTTCATCCGCAAACGCATGATGGGCGATTACACCGTCGACGAGTTCGGCTTCGATCCCCACCTCAACGACGCAATCTTTCTGCCTTTGCAGAGAGTGTTTTTCAAGTCATGGTTCCGGGTCGAGGTAAGCGGCATCGAGAATTTGCCGAAGACCGGCGCTGCGCTCGTGGTCGCCAACCATGCCGGGGTGTTGCCCTTCGACGGGTTGATGACGTCGGTGGCGGTCCACGACAACCACCCGACGAATCGCGACCTGCGTCTGCTCGCGGCCGACATGGTCTTCGGCATGCCGATGCTCGGCCAGGCCGCACGCAAGGCCGGCCACACGATGGCCTGCACGTCCGACGCGCACCGACTGCTCGCCGCGGGCGAGCTGACCGCCGTCTTCCCCGAGGGCTACAAGGGCCTGGGCAAGCACTTCAAGGACCGCTACAAGCTGCAGCGGTTCGGTCGTGGTGGCTTCGTCTCAGCCGCGCTGCGGACCAAGGCGCCGATCGTGCCCTGCTCCATCGTCGGCTCCGAAGAGATCTATCCGATGATCGCCGACATCAAGCTGCTGGCCCGTCTGTTGGGGTTGCCGTACTTCCCGATCACCCCGCTGTTCCCGCTGGCCGGGCCGCTGGGACTCGTGCCGCTGCCGTCGAAGTGGCACATCCAGTTCGGTGAACCGATCGAGACGGCCGATTACGACGAGTCCGCCGCCGACGATCCGATGGTGACCTTCGAGCTGACCGACCACGTGCGCGAAACCATCCAGCAGACGCTGTACCAGTTGTTGGCTAACAGGCGAAACACGTTCTTCGGATAGGAGTTTCGCCTAGCTCCCCTTTGAGCTTTGCCCAGCAATCATTTTCGCAATGGCCTCATCGCGCGCGGCGGCGATCTGCGCGGTGACCTCGTCGGCCTCGCCCTCGTGGCCGGCTTCACCGAGGATGGTCACGACGCTGGTGAGTACCGGATTGCCGTCGTCGTCGGTCACCTCGCCGCGGACCTCGGTGAGGATGGCGCCGTGCGACTCGATGACCGAATCCAGATAGGAGTCGAACCACAGCTTGTCGCCTGCGACGATCGGCCGGTGGAAGACCAGCTTCTGGTCGCGGTGCAGCACGCGCTCCATGTTGACGGGCACATCGAACTGATTGAAGATCTCCAGCTGCACTCGCCGGCCTGCCACTGCCACGAACGTCAGTGAGGCGATCAGGTCGTCGTAGCCGCACTCCTTGGCGGCATCCTCGGTGTAATGCGCCGGATGCTCGTCTTTGACCGCACGCGCGAACTCACGGATCTTCTCCCGGCCGACCTCGAAGTAGTCGGGGTAGCGGTAGTGGGTTCCGATGATGTCTTCAGCGATAGCCATGGCGTCTCTTCGTCTCGTATTGGCGGGCGCGAGCCTATCAGCGCTGGATCGCCGCCCCGGGCATGACTTCTCAGCCGCCGTCCTGGCGTCGCGATACAACGGCCGCCAGCGCGCCACCCACGGCGCCCAACGCCAGCGCAGAGGGCACGCCGATGCGCGCGGCTTTGCGTGCCGTGCGGAAGTCGCGGATCTCCCAGCCCCGCTCACGGGCGAGGTCACGCAGGTTGGCGTCCGGGTTGATGGCGACGGCGGTGCCGACCAGCGACAACATTGGCACGTCGTTGAAGCTGTCCGAGTAGGCGGTGCAGCGCTTGAGGTTCAGGCCCTCGCGGATGGCCAGCGACCGCACCGCGTGCGCTTTGCCAGTGCCGTGCAGGATGTCGCCGACGAGGCGGCCGGTGAACACGCCGTCGATCGACTCGGCGGCGGTGCCCAGGGCCCCGGTCAGACCGAGCCGTTTGGCGATGGTGGCGGCCAGCTCGTAGGGAGTCGCGGTGACCAGCCACACCTGTTGGCCCGCGTCGAGGTGCATCTGCGCGAGCCCGCGCGTGCCCGGCCAGATCTTCTCGGCGATGATCTCGTCGTAGATGTCCTCGCCGAGCGCCATCAACTCCGCCGTGGACCGGCCCTCGATGAACGCCAGTGCCTTGCGCTTGCCTTCGGCGACGTCGTCGCTGTTCTCCCGCCCGAGGAGTTGAAACTTGGCCTGCGCGTATGCGAATCGGCCGAGGTCTCCGTAGGTGAAGTACTTGCGGGCGGCCAGGCCGCGTGCGAAGTGCACCAGGGACGATCCGTGCACGAGCGTGTTGTCGACGTCGAAGAACGCCGCTGCGGTCAGATCGGGCGGCGGGATGGGGGGCGTGACCGCCTCGCCCAAGTCCGTGACGGCCGCGTGCGCGCTGGCCTCGCCTGCGACCCGCTGATCGCCGGCATCATCACCCGCGGCAGGCTCGATGACGTCGGAATCGGACACGAATTCAGCCTAGGTCACGGTGCGGCGATACTTGCGGGATGCATAGGCGGGTCGAGTTGCTCACGCGGGACGGATGCACGATCTGCACAGGGGCGGCGACACTGCTGGCGAAGCTCGCCGACGAGCTGGGTTTCTCGCTGACGATCACCGACGTCGACGCCGCGGCGGCCGCGGGGCACCCGGCGCTGCGGGCCGAGTTCGGCGACCGGCTGCCGGTGGTGCTGCTCGACGGTGCGGAGCACAGTTACTGGGAAGTCGATGAGCCCAGGTTGCGGGCCGATCTGGGGAACTGACGTCAGAACGACCGCGAAACGGCATTCCAGCAGGGCTCTTCTCGAACTTTCACTGCTGGAATGCCGTTTCGGCGAAGGCCCTGCAAATTTGGTAGCCCAGCTGGTCAACGACTACCTTGGATGACGTGGTGATGAAGCCGTGAGCGTGTTGCTTTTCGGGGTTTCGCACCGCAGCGCGCCGGTGTCGGTTCTGGAGCAGCTGAGTACCGACGAGGCCGAACAGGCCAAGATCGTCGAGAAGGTGCTGCAGTCCTCGTTGGTTACCGAGGCGATGGTGTTGTCCACCTGCAACCGCGTCGAGGTCTACGCCGTCGTCGAGGCCTTCCACGGTGGCCTCTCGGTCATCGGTCAGGTGCTCTCCGAGCATTCCGGCATGGGCCTGGGCGACCTGACCAAATACGCCTACGTGCGTTACGCCGAGGCAGCCGTCGAGCACCTGTTCGCGGTGGCCAGCGGGCTGGATTCCGCGGTGATCGGCGAACAGCAGGTGCTCGGGCAGGTGCGTCGCGCCTATGCCGACGCCGAGTCCAACCACACCGTCGGCCGCACGCTGCACGAACTGTCGCAGCGCGCACTGTCGGTCGGCAAGCGGGTGCACTCCGAGACGGGCATCGACGCCGCAGGCGCCTCGGTGGTGTCGGTGGCGCTGAACATGGCGGAGACCAAGTTCGGCTCGTTGGCGGGCCGCACGGCGGTCGTCGTCGGCGCAGGCTCCATGGGCTCGTTGTCGGCCAAATACCTGGCGCGGCTGGGGGTCGACCGCATCCACATCGTGAACAGGTCGTTGCCCCGCGCGAAGCGCCTGGCCGACAACATCCGCGAACTCGGTGTCGCGGCCGAAGCCTTCCCGTTCGACCACCTGCCACCTGTGCTGACCGACGCCGATGTCCTGGTCTGCTGCACGGGTGCGGTGCGGCCGGTGGTCTCGCTGGCCGATGTGCACCGGGGCCTGGCGCACGGTCAGGAGCCCAAACAGCTGGTGATCTGCGATCTCGGCATGCCGCGCGACGTCGACCCCGCCGTCGCCGGGCTGCCCGGGGTGTTCGTGATCGACATGGACCGCATCCAGCGTGAGCCGTCCGCGCGCGCCGCCGCCTCCGATGCCGAGGCCGCCCGCGCGATCGTCGCCGCCGAGGTCGCGAACTACCTGGCCGGACAGCGGATGGCCGAGGTCACCCCGACCGTCACCGCGTTGCGACAGCGGGCCGCCGATGTGGTCGAGGCTGAGCTGCTGCGGCTGAACAACCGGTTGCCCGGGCTCGAGGCGGCGCACCGCGACGAGGTCGCCAAGACGGTACGGCGGGTGGTCGACAAACTGCTGCACGCCCCGACGGTCAGGGTCAAGCAGCTGGCCAGCGCGCCCGGCGGCGACAGTTACGCCGAGGCGCTGCGCGAGCTGTTCGAGCTCGACCAGCAGGCCGTCGACGCCGTCGCTGCGGGCGAATTACCTTTGATGGCACCCGATCTCGACAAGGCCGAGTAGAGCTTGACGGTAATCCGGATAGGCACCCGGGGCAGCCTGTTGGCGACGACGCAGGCCGGTGTCATCAAAGACGCGCTGGAGGCCAGGGGGCACGCCGCCGAGCTGGTCATCATCTCCACCGACGGCGACCGCTCCGACCAACCGATCGCCGACATCGGTGTCGGGGTGTTCACCGCCGCCCTTCGTGAGGCCATCGACGACGGCCACGTCGACATGGCCGTGCACTCGTACAAGGATTTGCCGACGGCACCCGATCCGCGGTTCAAGATCGCCGCGATACCCCCGCGCGAGGACGCTCGCGACGCCCTGGTGGCCCGCGACGGGCTGGTGCTGGGGGAGTTGCCGGCGGGCTCGGTGATCGGCACGTCGAGCCCGCGACGGGCCGCGCAGCTTAGAGCACTGGGTCTCGGTTTGGAAATCCGCCCCCTAAGAGGCAACCTTGACACCAGGTTGAACAGGGTTAGCAACGGTGATCTCGACGGCATCGTCGTCGCCCGGGCGGGTCTGGCCCGCATCGGACGACTGGCCGATGTCACCGAGACTCTCGAGCCGGTGCAGATGTTGCCAGCGCCGGCTCAAGGTGCGCTCGCGGTCGAGTGCCGCGCGGGCGACACCGAGCTCGCTGCGCTGCTGTCGGAGTTGGACGACGCCGACACACGCGCCGCGGTCACCGCTGAACGGGCCCTGCTCGCCGCACTGGAGGCGGGTTGTTCGGCTCCGGTGGGCGCGATCGCCGAGGTGGTCGAGTCCATCGATGAGGACGGCCGTGTCTTCGAAGAGGTGTCGCTGCGCGGATGCGTGGCGACGCTGGACGGATCCGATGTGATCCGTGCGTCCGGAGTCGGGACCACCGATCGGGCACGAGAGCTGGGGCTCTCGGTGGCCGAGGAGTTGTTCGAACTTGGGGCGCGCGAGCTCATGGCGGATCGCAGAGAGCAGTAACAGCTGCGATGAGCGCGAGCGAAGAGCGTAGAGGTGAGTGATAGATGACGACGCGAGGGCGTAAGCCGAAGCCGGGCCGCATCACGTTCGTCGGTTCGGGCCCGGGTGACCCCGGTCTGTTGACGACGCGGGCCCGCACCGTGCTGGCCAACGCCGCCCTGGTGTTCACCGATCCCGACGTGCCCGAAGCCGTACTCGCCCTGGCGGGTTCCGAGCTGCCGCCGCCGTCGGGACCCGAACCTGCCCGGGCACCCACGCAAGTCGGGGAGGCCCCGCAGGCCCCCGCGGACGGCGATGCGCATTCCGATGCCGCCGTCGGCGTGGCGCCGTCGGCGCCGGTGATTCTCCCCTACTTGCGTGGGGGCCCAGGTGGCCCTGACATCCGGCCCGCGCTGGGTGATCCGGCCGAGGTCGCCAAGACGCTGGCGACCGAGGCGCGCACTGGGGTCGACGTCGTGCGACTGGTGGCCGGGGACCCGCTTTCGGTGGACGCGGTGATCACCGAGGTTACGGCGCTGGCGAAAACACACCTGGATTTCGAGATCGTGCCGGGCCTGCCCGACACCACCGCGGTGCCCTCGTATGCGGGCCTGCCATTGGGGTCGGCGCACACCGTGGCCGATGTTCGGGGCGATGTCGACTGGGAGTCGCTGGCCGCGGCGCCGGGCCCACTGATCCTGCACGCCACCGCGTCTCACCTGCCTGACGCGGCGCGCACGCTGATCGACTACGGACTGGCTGAGGCCACCCCGACCGTGGTGACCGCGAACGGCACGACGTGCCAACAGCGTTCGGTCGAGACCACTCTTGCCGGCCTGCTCGACAAGGCCACGCTGGCAGGTGCTGAGCAGTCCGGACCTTCCCCAGCTGGCGCGTGGGCCCAGGCCGGGCCGCTGGTGGTCACGATCGGCAAGACCGTGGCCAACCGCGCCAAGCTGAACTGGTGGGAGAGTCGCGCGCTGTACGGCTGGACCGTGCTCGTGCCGCGGACGAAGGATCAGGCCGGTGAGATGAGCGAAAAGCTGGTCTCCCACGGCGCATCGCCGATCGAGGTACCGACCATCGCCGTGGAGCCCCCGCGCAGCCCCGCGCAGATGGAGCGTGCGGTCAAGGGTCTGGTGGACGGCCGGTTCCAGTGGGTGGTGTTCACCTCCACCAACGCCGTGCGTGCGGTGTGGGAGAAGTTCAACGAGTTCGGACTGGATGCCCGCGCGTTCTCCGGAGTGAAGATCGCCTGCGTCGGTCAGGCCACCGCCGATCGGGTGCGTGCCTTCGGCATAAACCCCGAGCTGGTGCCGGTGGGCGAGCAGTCCTCGCTGGGGCTGCTCGATGAGTTCCCACCGTACGACGACGTTTTCGATCCGGTGAACCGGGTGCTGCTGCCGCGCGCGGACATCGCCACCGAGACCTTGGCCGAGGGTCTGCGTGAACGCGGCTGGGAGATCGAGGATGTCACCGCCTACCGCACGGTGCGTGCGGCGCCGCCGCCTGCGCAGACGCGCGAGATGATCAAGACCGGCGGCTTCGACGCGGTGTGCTTCACCTCCAGCTCGACGGTGCGCAACCTCGTCGGCATCGCGGGCAAGCCGCACGCGCGGACGATCGTGGCGTGCATCGGGCCCAAGACCGCTGAAACCGCAGCGGAATTCGGTCTGCGCGTCGACGTGCAGCCTGAGGTCGCCGCGGTCGATCCGCTGGTCGAGGCGCTCGCCGAGCACGCGGCCCGGTTGCGTGCCGAGGGCGCGCTGCCACCGCCGCGCAAGAAGAGCCGTCGCCGCTAGCCGCAGAACAGAAGGTGGCCTTGCATGACTTTTCCAAGTCATCGTCCCCGGAGACTGCGATCCACCCCGGCGTTGCGCCGCCTGGTGGCGCAAACCTCGCTGGAGCCAAGGCATCTGGTGCTGCCGATGTTCGTCGCCGACGGCATCGACGAACCGCGCGCGATCGCCTCGATGCCCGGAGTCGTGCAGCACACCCGTGACTCACTGCGCCGCGCGGCGGACGACGCCGTCGCCACAGGCGTGGGCGGGCTGATGCTCTTCGGCGTGCCGCGCGTCCAGGACAAGGACGCCGCCGGGTCGATCGGGGTGTCCGAGGACGGCATCCTCAACGTGGCACTTCGCGACCTGGCCAAGGACCTCGGCGAGGAGACGGTGCTGATGGCAGACACCTGCCTCGACGAGTTCACCGACCACGGCCACTGCGGGGTCCTCGACGCCGCAGGCCGGGTGGACAACGACGCCACCAACGCCCGGTACGTCGAACTTGCTGTGGCACAGGCTGATTCGGGCGCCCAGGTCGTCGGCCCGAGCGGCATGATGGACGGTCAGGTCGCGGCGATCCGCGACGGTCTCGACGCGGCCGGGCACACCGACACGGTGATCCTGGCCTACGCCGCCAAGTTCGCCTCGGGTTTCTACGGCCCGTTCCGTGAGGCCGTCGCGTCAAGTCTGCAAGGTGACCGACGTACCTATCAGCAGGATCCGGGCAACGCCCGTGAAGCGCTGCACGAGGTGGAACTGGACATCGACGAGGGCGCCGACATCGTGATGGTGAAGCCCGCCATGGCGTATCTCGACATCGTGCGCGCGGCCGCAGACATCTCGCCCGTACCCGTTGCCGCGTACCAGGTCTCCGGTGAGTACGCGATGATCAGCGCCGCGGCCGCCAACAACTGGATCGACCTGCAGACGGTGGCGCTCGAGACGTTGACCAGCATCCGCAGGGCAGGTGCCGACATCGTGCTGACCTACTGGGCGGCCGACGTCGCCGGCTGGCTGGCGTGACCCCACCGGTCGAGCCCCCCGCCCGGCCCGAGGATGTCGAGACCGGCTTTTGGCTGTGGGTAGTCGCTCTGCCGCTGATGGTCACCGCCCACATCGTCGACCTGGTCGGCACCGCGAGCCGGCCGCTGCCCACCGCCGTGCTCGCGATGTCGCTGCTTTTCGTGGTGATTCTGGCGGCGGTCGTGCTGACGTTCCAGATCCTCATGCGCCACGGCTACCGGTGGGCCCGCACGGTCCTGACCGGAGGTGGCGTCGCAGCGATCGTGTACGTGGCGACAAGCCTGTTCACCGTCGAGCGTCCCGCTGCCGCGGCGGTGACCTATGCCGTCAGCGGCATCCTCGGATCGGTGCTGATCGCCGGCGGAGTGTTCCTGTTGCACCGCAAGGACGCCCACGCGTTCTTCACTCGGTGACCCGATAGGCTGGCCCGACCATGACAGCTACGCAGCCGCGACCGCGCATCGTCAACGCTGCATTCTGGTGCTGGGCGGCCGCCGCCGTGCTGCTGGTGGCGTTCGGGCTGCTGCTCGCGTTCTCCACCGACCCGCTGCCGGTGCTGTTCCGCGGCGTCGGCGTTCTTTTCGCGCTGTCGGGACTGGGACTCGGCTATCTGGCGGGGCAGGCCCGACTGGGCCGAAAGCGTTTCAGGCGTGCGGCGGTGGCGCTCTCATTGGCGATCGTCGTGATTCTCGCGCTTTTCACGCTGATGAGTCGCGGGCCCGTGTGGCTGGTCGTGATGATCGTGACGATGGTCGGCGCTGTCCTCATGATGCGACCGTCGGCGCAGGAGTGGTTCGATGAAGAGGAACCGCAGTGACAGAACCCAGCGCTCCGCCCGCCGTCCTGTTCTACGAGCCGGGCGCCAGCTGGTACTGGATACTGGCCGGCCCGGGCGCGGGTCTTGCGATGTTGTTGATCCAGCTGTCCGCCGGCTACGGCATCCAACTGCTGGTGCCGGGCATCTTCTTCGTTCTCGTGACCGGGTTCCTTGCGATTCAGATCAAGGCGGCGCGGATCCACACCTCTGTCGAGCTGACGCCGGACCATCTGCGGCAGGGCGCCGAACGTATCAGCATCGACGACATCGTCCGGATCTATCCCGAGGCCAGTGGGTCCGAAGCGCAGAAATGGCAGTCCTCGCGGGCACTCGGTGAGCTGACCGGCGTTCCGCGCGGGCGCACCGGCATCGGGCTCAAGCTGACCAACGACCGCGGCGCCCAGGCGTGGGCGCGCAAGCATCAGCGATTGCGGGGAGAGCTGACCCGGTTGGTCGAGGAACGCATCCCGCCGGAGCACACGTCGTGAAAACCGGTCGCCGCGCTGTCATCGAACTTCTGCTGGCCCTGGTCGCTGCGGTCGGTTGCGTGCTGAGCTGGCTGGCCTCGATCTCGACGGTCGATGTGCCCCCGATCATCGATAACGAGCCCTGGACCACGTCGCTGGTCTACAGCCCGCCGCTGTTGGCGCTGTCGTTGCTGCTGGCCACGGTGGCCGGCGTGCTGGCCGTGCTCGGTGTGGCGGGGCTGCGACGCCCGCGCGTCGCTCCCGAACAGTTCTCGCCCCCTGCAGGGGCAGGCGGTGGCCCGAACTCCGGTTCCCTAATCCCGCTCGAGTCGGTAGTGCAGTTGAAGCGGGCGTCGAACTAGCGCCGTAGTGCCTTTGCAGGTGTGGCAGTGTGTCGCGGCAGCCGATGAATCCGGTGGTCAGCATGTCGGGCGCACCCGTGCCAACGTGATGACTAACGGCAGTGGTCGCGGTGCAATCCAGGCGCGATCGGCATCACACCTCGAGCGCTTGATACAAAGTTCAAATTCTGTAACACTGTTCCACATGACAGAGCTTGCGGAGCGGCCCACAGCTGCCGACGCCCTGCCCCTTGGCCCTGAGTCGCTGGTCTGGCGCTATTTCGGTGACAACCGGATGTACCTCATCGGCCCCCGGCCCGCCGTGCTGCAGAACATGCTCGCCGAGCTTGGGCAGGGCGTTCTCGATCATTCGGTGTTCTTCGCCGACACCGCGGCGCGGGTCAAGCGGTCGTTGCCGCCGGTCTTCATGACCGTCTACGGCGCCGACGACGCCAATGAGGGCACCCGGGTCCGCGACTTCCACCGCGACATCAAGGGCGACATGCCCGACGGCAGCCGCTACCACGCGCTCGATCCCGACACCTACTTCTGGGCGCATGCGACCTTCGTCGATCAGCTGCTCTACTTCGCCGACACCTTCGTCAAGCGGTTGAGCCGCGAGGAGAAGGAACAGATCTACCTCGAGTCGAAGACCTGGTATCGCCGCTACGGGGTCAGCGACCGCCCGATGCCCGCGAACTACGACGAGTTCGAGCGCTACTGGGACCGGATGATCGACGAGATCGTGGTGCCGCACCAGACGGCCAAGTACGGCGTCGGCTATGTCACCAAAGGCTTTCCGTGCCCCAAGGGCGTCTCGCCGGCTCTGTGGCGGATGATCGCACCCGTGTTCAACCCCGTCGCCGCGTTCCTTACCACCGGCGGCATGCCGCCGCGGACCCGGGACATGCTCGGCCTGCCGTGGAGCGAACGTCAGGAGCGTCGCTACCAGCGCTTCGCCGCACTGTGGCGGTCGCGGCCGGTCAACTGGCTGTGGGATCATCTGCCAATGAGCCTGCGCTACAACACGTTTGCTCAAACGGGCTATGCCCGGGGCTGACCACACCACAGAAGCCATCCTCGACGCCGCCGTCGTCGAGTTCGAACAGCATGGGTTCCGCCGCGTTGCGCTCGACGACGTCGCCCGCCGCGCCGGAATCAGCCGCACCACCATCTACCGGCGATTCCGCAACAAGGATGAGCTGATCGCGGCCGTCATCGAACGCGAGAACGCCGTGCTGTTCGCCGACATCGCCAACGAATTGAAACAATCAGGGCCACAGACGAATTACTACGTCGAGGCGTTCACGTTGGCGATCCTGAAGTTCCGCCGGCACCGTGTACTTGACCGGATGATCAGAGACGAGCCCGGGCTCGTCCTCGAACTGGCCGACCGGTATCACGGCGCGGCGATCGTTCGAATGGCCGAGGCGCTGTGGGTTATCTTCCCGCCAGGGTTCGCCGAGCGCGTCGGTGAGCAGGCCGTCAACGAGCTGGCCGACACCATCCTGCGGTACGCCGCGATGGCGATACTGCTGCCCAGCGCCCAACCGCTCGACACTGCCGATGACATCCGCGCCTTCGCAACCCGGCATTTCCTGCCCAGCATCCCTGCTGCGCTGCGGGCCGTACCAGCTGGTTAGCCGCTCTCTGTTTGGTAGGTCACACCTTCGGGCAGTACATACGTATGACCACCGAAGAAAAACAGGGCACCGACGAGCGGCAGAGCGACGAAAAGCAGGGCAGCGACGAGCTGCAAAGCACCGAAGAGCAACGCAACGCCGAACCAGAAACCGACGACCACCACCAGGTCGTCGACGCGCCGGATCCGCCGCCACCGACCGAGAAACCCGAGGTCACCGACGAGCACAAAGAAAAAGCCAAGGAGATGCGCAAGGACTACGAGGAAGATCGTCCGACGATCAGCATGCCGGGCACCGACGGCGCCGTGTCGGGCACCGCGGTCAACGACTGGGTCGACGACGACGGCAACCCGAAGTTCAGCGACGAGAGCAAGACGGACGACAAGAGCGAGACAGACGACGAGAGCAAGAAGGACGACGCCTGACCGGACGTAGAGTTCCGGCGTGACCTCTCTGGAGCAGATAGCGCCCGCTTTCATCGAGATGGCCCATTCGATCGTCTGGGCGTCGGCAACCACGGTGGACGCCAACAGTCGTCCCCGGAGCCGCATCCTGCACCCGATCTGGGAGTGGGACGGCATCGACCTCTTCGGCTGGATAGCGACCGTGCCGAGTCCGGTGAAGAAGGCCCACCTGGCTGTTCACCCGGAAATCGCCTTGAGTTACTGGACCACCACCCACGACACCTGCAGCGCCGAATGCCTGGTTGAGTGGTACCTCGACGACGAGACATGTACCGCAGTCTGGGACAAGTTCGCCAACGGCCCCGAACCTGTGGGTTACGACCCTCGCATCGTCCCGCATTGGGTCGACGGGCCGATGTCTGATCAGTTTGCGGTGCTGCGGCTCGCTCCCTACCGGCTTCGGGTGATGCCCGGCACCGTCATGACGAAAGGCGAAGGCGCACCGATCAGCTGGGCCGCGGCGTAAAGGAGTCTGCCCGTCCGCTATCCACCCGCCCGGTACTGGCGATGATCACTGACATGACCACGAACGTCGACGTCAGCGCCCTGCCGTTGGTGCCGAAGAACCCGCTGCCGATCTGGCAGTTGGTGAAGTTGGTGCGAAGGCTCGACACCGGACAAGAAGTGATCCGCGACGCCGGTGGACCCATCACCCGGATCCAATTCGGGCCCACGAAACTGATTCCGCCGATCGTGGCGGTGATGTCCCCCAACGCGATGCGCGACGTTTTGGGCCGCAGCGATGCATCCTCTGAGCGGTGCGCCCTCCACGACGAAGTACGGAACATGGCGGGCGACAGCCTGTTCGTGCTGCCCAACGAGCAGTGGCGGCCGCGCAAGCGGGCCCTGCAACCCGTGTTCACCAAGCACAACGTCCGAAATTTCGGCGGCTACATTTCCAGGGCCGCACAGCAATTCGTTGATCGTTGGCCTGACGGCGGTGATATCGATCTCGACCTGGAGTGCCGCCGGGTTGCCATGCAGTCGTTGGGCCGTTCGGTTCTGGGCATCGATCTCGACAAACGTGCGGACACGATCGCCAACTGCATGCACGTGGCGTCGTCATACGCCGCTGATCGCGCCTTGCGACCGGTGCGGGCGCCGCGGTGGATGCCGACGTTGGCGCGCCGCCGGGCCCGCACCGCGGTCGCCGGCATGCGCAAGATCACCGACGAGATGGTGCGGGCGTGCCGCGCGGACCCCACGCGTGACGCGCCGCTAGTGCAGGCGCTGCTCGCGGCTACCGACCCCGAAACCGGTCAGCCGATATCCGACGACGACATCTCCAGTGACCTGCTCATCTTCATGCTCGCCGGCCACGACACCACCGCGACAGCGTTGACCTACTCGCTGTGGGTTTTGGGGCACCACCCCGACATCCAGGATCGCGTCGCCGCTGAGGTGGGTGCGATCGGCGACCGGGAGCTGACGCCCGACGACGTGCCCCGCCTCGGTTACACCGTGCAGGTGCTGGACGAGGCGTTGCGGTTGTGCCCACCGGCCGCAGGCGTTGCGCGGTTGGCGACCCGCGACATGGCCGTGGACGGATACCGTGTCCAGGCGGGCAGCCTCGTGGCCGTGGGAATCTATGCCCTGCACCACGATCCGACCCTGTGGCCCGATCCCATGGTCTTCGACCCCGATCGGTTCAGTCCGGAGAACACCAAAGCCCGCGACCGCTGGCAATTCCTCCCGTTCCTGGGTGGCGGACGGTCGTGCATCGGCGAACACTTTGCGCGGCTGGAAACGAGCCTCGCGCTGGCGACCATCGTCCGCGCACTGGAGATCCGCTCGGTGGACGAGGATTTCGCGTGCAAGGTGCCGTTCACCACGGTCGCGAAGGGTCCGATCCCGGCCCGCGTCCGGGTCCGCGCGCAGAGCTGACTCAACCGGCCCGGGTCAGCAGGACCGCCTGTTCGAACGGCAACAGACCGAACAACGGACGCATCCAGCCCGTCACCGACGGCGCCGCCTGGGCCTTCGGCATCACCTGGGGATCGCGTATCTCGAAGGTCTTGCCGTAGCGCTTCATTCGACCACCGCCGGCTGCAGCGACGTTCTTCAGCCAGTCGCGGTTGGGGCCATATGTCAGCAGGATGGCCACACCGTCGTCAGTGCTGAACACCGTCAATGGCGTTCGGTACGACTTACCCGACTTGCGGCCCTCGTGTTCGAGAATGCCCATCGTCGGCGCCCATCCGGCCCAGAGTCGCTGAATCGGATTGGTGACGTGCCGGTTGAACCGGGCCAACCATTGCGGTAGTTGCATACAAGCCATCAAACTCGGGGGTTATGGCCTACCTCAAGCCCCCGTGGTTCACGCGGACGATTTTCAACAGGATCGCCATGGCGACTGGCGTCGGCGGCAGCGAAACGCTGACTGTGACCAAGCGTGTCAGCAAGCAACCGCAGAAGATTCCGGTGGTCGTGCCCGAGGTGGACGGGGTGAAGTACCTCGTGTCCACCCGCGGTGAGACGGAGTGGGTGAAGAATGTCCGCGCCATACCTGAAGTCATGGTCGGAGACCGGAAGTACCTGGCCAACGAGATCCCGGTCGCGGAGCGCGGACCAGTCATCGCCGTCTACCGACCCCTGGCGGGCAAAGTCGTCGAGGGATACTGGCGCCAACTGCCCGACGACGCCGACCACCCGGTTTTCGCGCTCACTCCGAAGAACTGACCACTACACCCCGTAGTTGACGCGGCGGGCCCGGCTGGGACACTGGTGGCCATGCCCAGCACCGACGACTCCGCGAAGTTGTTCGCCGACGCCTGCTCTGTCATCCCCGGCGGAGTGAACTCACCCGTGCGGGCGTTCAGCTCGGTCGGTGGCACCCCGCGGTTCATCACCTCCGCGAGCGGCTACTGGCTGACCGACGCCGACGGCAACAGATACGTCGATCTGGTGTGCTCGTGGGGGCCGATGATCCTCGGCCACGCCCACCCCGCCGTCGTCGGCGCCGTCCAACAGGTCGCGGCGGACGGCCTGTCCTTCGGCGCCCCGACGCCGTCGGAGACCGAACTGGCCAAGGAGATCGTCGACCGCGTCGCCCCGGTCGAGCGGCTACGCATGGTGAACTCCGGCACCGAGGCCACCATGAGCGCGATCAGGCTGGCCCGCGGCTACACCGGCCGCGCGAAGATCGTCAAGTTCTCCGGCTGCTACCACGGGCACAGCGACGCCCTGCTGGCCGACGCCGGCTCCGGGGTCGCGACGCTGGGCCTGCCGTCGTCGCCCGGTGTCACCGGAGCCGCGGCGGCCGACACGATTGTGCTGCCCTACAACAACATTGCGGCGGTCGACGAAATCTTCGCACAGTTCGGCGACGAGATCGCCTGCGTCATCACCGAGGCCAGCCCCGGCAACATGGGCACCGTTCCGCCCCTGCCCGGCTACAACGCCGCCCTGCGCCGGGCCACCAGCGAGCACGGCGCGTTGCTGATCTCCGACGAGGTGATGACCGGTTTCCGGGTCAGCCGATCAGGTTGGTACGGCGTGGATCCCGTCGACGCCGACCTGTTCACCTTCGGCAAGGTGATGAGCGGCGGACTCCCCGCCGCGGCGTTCGGCGGCCGGGCCGAGGTGATGGAGCGGCTGGCCCCACTCGGCCCCGTGTATCAGGCGGGCACGCTGTCCGGCAATCCCGTCGCGATGGCTGCCGGACTCGCCACGCTGCGGGCCGCCGATGACGCCGCGTACGCCCGACTCGATGCCAACGCCGACCGCCTCAGCGGCCTGCTCACCGCGGCGTTGACCGACGCCGGTGTGGCCCACCAGGTTCAGCGGGCCGGAAACATGCTCAGCGTGTTCTTCACCGACGGCCCGGTCACCGACTTCGCGTCGGCGAAGGCCACCGAAACGTGGCGGTTCCCGGCCTTCTTTCACGGGCTGCTCGACGCAGGGGTCTACCCGCCTCCCAGTGCATTCGAAACATGGTTCGTCTCAACTGCTTTGGATGACGATGCATTCGACCGCATCGCCGACGCTCTGCCCGGCGCTGCGCGTGCCGCCGCGGAAGCGAGACAACCGGCATGACCGAGCGAAGACGAGCGCGAGTGAGGATCGCAGCGAGGGACGAGCGAGGACGGAGCGAGCGGGAGTCGAGCCGTGGCTGTAGCGACGATCGTGCACGTGATGCGGCACGGCGAGGTGCACAACCCCGAGAAGATCCTGTACGGCCGGCTGCCCGACTACCACCTGTCCGAGCGGGGTCAGGCGCAGGCGCGGGCGGTCGCCGACTGGTTGGCAGACCGCGACATCGTCTACGTCGTCGCGTCCCCCTTGGAGCGCGCGCAGGAGACTGCGGCGCCGATCGCGGAGCGGCGCGACCTGCCGATAGACACCGATGACGACTTGATCGAATCGACGAACATCTTTCAGGGTGAACGTGTCTCGCCGGGCGACGGTGCACTGCGCGACCCGCGCAACTGGTGGCATCTGCGCAATCCGCGACAGCCGTCGTGGGGGGAGCCCTACAAGGAGATCGCCGAACGGATGACGGCGGCGGTGGAGCGGGCCCGGGTCAAGGCGGCCGGACACGAGGCTGTGTGCGTGAGCCACCAGCTGCCCGTCGAAACACTGCGGCGCGCGATGACCAAGCAGTCACTGCACCACTTCCCGACCCGACGACTGTGTAACCTGGCCTCGCTGACATCCTTCTACTTTCACGACGACGACCTCGTCGGCTGGGGTTACGCGGAGTTGGCCGGGCAGTGAAGTGGTTGGTGGCCATGCTGGCGGGTGCGGCGTGGGTCGCACTCGCCGGATGCTCCACCGGCGACGACGCCGTCGCCCAGGGCGGCACCTTCGAGTTCGTCGCGCCCGGCGGCAAGACCGACATCTTCTACGATCCGCCCGAAAGCCGTGGGCGCCCAGGCCCGTTGGCCGGGCCCGACCTGATGGATCCCGCGAAGACCATCTCTCTCGACGACTTCGCGGGAAAGGTCGTCGTGATCAACGTCTGGGGTCAGTGGTGCGGTCCGTGCCGCACCGAGATCACCCAGCTGCAGAAGGTGTACGACGCCACGCGCGACAAGGGCGTGGCGTTTCTGGGCATCGACGTCCGCGATAACAACCGTGAGGCCGCAACCGACTTCATCGTCGACCGCAAGATCACCTTCCCCTCGATCTACGACCCGCCGATGCGCACGATGCTCGCGTTCGGTGGGAGGTACCCGACCACCGTCATCCCGTCCACGGTGGTGCTCGATCGTGAGCACCGCGTCGCGGCCGTGTTCTTGCGTGAGCTGCTCGCCGAGGACCTGCAGCCGGTGGTGGAACGCCTGGCCAGTGAAAAGGCCGGAGCGCCGAACGAAAACGGTGGCCCGTGACGCTGAACGAGGTCGGCCAGTTGATGGCGAGTGGCCCTGTCGCGTTGGCGTTCCTGGTCAGCGCGCTCGCCGGGCTGGTGTCGTTCGCCTCGCCCTGCGTGGTGCCGCTCGTGCCCGGCTACCTGTCGTACCTTGCCGCAGTCGTCGGCGTGGAGGACCAGCCGGATACCCCGACTCGCCCAAACGGACATTTCGGCGGAGAAGTTCGAGAGGATTCCGCCCAAACGTCGATTTCGACGAGCCGCCGCGCACGGCTGCGCGTGGCGGGGGCCGCAGCGCTGTTCGTCGCCGGATTCACCGCGGTGTTCGTGCTCGGCACCGTCGCGGTGCTGGGAATGACCACGACGCTGATCACCAATCAGCTTCTGCTGCAACGTATCGGTGGAGTCGTCACGATCGTGATGGGCCTTGTTTTCGTGGGCTTCATCCCCGTGTTGCAACGCGACGCCCGCTTCGCACCCCGTCAGCTCTCGACGCTCGGCGGCGCTCCACTGCTCGGCGCGGTGTTCGCGCTCGGCTGGACACCGTGCCTGGGGCCGACGCTGACCGGGGTGATCGCGGTGGCCTCCGCGACCGACGGTGCCAACGTCCTGCGCGGGGTGGCGCTGGTCATCGCATACTGCCTTGGTCTGGGAATTCCGTTCGTGCTGTTGGCATTCGGTTCTGCGCGCGCGGTGCAGGGGCTGGCCTGGCTGCGCCGCCACGCGCGCGGCATCCAGATCTTCGGCGGCGTGCTGCTCATCCTCGTCGGCGCCGCGTTGGTCACCGGTGTGTGGAACGACTTCGTGTCCTGGGTGCGCGACGCGTTCGTCAGCGACGTGACCTTGCCGATATGACGAACGTTTCCCCGCGAGAAGACGCAAAGGTCCCCGAAACACGGCGCGTCGGGGGCACTTTGCGTCTGCTCGCGCAGAAAGCCCGCGCGCTGATGCGCAACACCTGGCGCACCCTGACGTCGATGGGCACCGCGCTGGTGCTGCTGTTTCTACTCGCGCTGGGCGCGATCCCGGGCGCATTGCTGCCGCAGCGCAACCTCAACGAGGCCAAGGTCGAGCAGTACATCGCCGAGCATCCGTCGATCGGCCCGTGGCTCGAGCGCCTGCAGGCCTTCGACGTCTTCTCCAGCTTCTGGTTCACCTCGATCTATGTGCTGCTCTTCATCTCGCTGGTGGGGTGCCTGACCCCACGCATGGTCGAGCACGTCCGCAGCATGCGTGCGGTTCCGGTGGCCGCGCCGAGAAACTTCGGCCGGCTGCCCAAGCACCGCACCGCCGAGGTGACCGGTGAGCCGCAGGCACTCGCCGCGGCGGTGACCGGGCGACTGCGGGGGTGGCGCACGGTGACCCGAGTCGAAGCGGACGACGTCATCGAGATTTCTGCGGAGAAGGGCTATCTGCGCGAGTTCGGCAACATCGTCTTCCACTTCTCGTTGCTCGGTCTCCTCGTCGCGGTCGCCGCCGGGAAACTGTTCGGCTACGAGGGAAACGTCATCGTCATCGCCGACGGTGGACCGGGTTTCTGCTCCGCGTCGCCTGCGGCGTTCGACTCCTTCCGGGCCGGCAACACCGTCGACGGCACTTCCCTGTATCCGATCTGCCTGCGGGTCAACGAGTTTGAGGCCAATTACCTGCCGACTGGACAGGCCACATCGTTCGCCGCGGACGTCGACTACCAGGCCGGTGCGGGCCTGACCTCCGGCACATGGCAGCCGTACCGGCTCGAGGTCAACCACCCGCTGCGGGTCGGCGGCGACCGCGTCTACCTGCAGGGTCACGGCTACGCCCCGACCTTCACCGTCACCTTCCCCGACGGCCAGATCCGCACGCAGACATTGCAGTGGCGGCCCGATGACCCGATCACCCTGCTGTCGTCGGGCGTGATGCGCGTCGATCCGCCCGGCGGCACCTACCCCGACGCCGACGAGCGCCGCAAGAATCAGATCGCCATTCAGGGCTTGTTCGCCCCCACCGAACAGCTCCACGGCACGCTGCTGTCGTCGAGCTTCCCGGCGCTCAACGATCCCGCCGTCGCCGTCGACATCTACAAGGGCGACACCGGGCTCGACACCGGCACGCCACAGTCGCTGTTTACCCTCGACCCGGGGCTCATCGAGCAGGGCAGGCTGATCAAGAAGGCGCGCGTCAACCTCGGCGCAGGCGAGTCCACCCGCCTCGACGACGGCACCATCGTGCGGTTCGACGGCGCGGTGCCGTTCATCAACGTGCAGGTGTCGCACGACCCCGCCCAGGTGTGGGTGCTGGTGTTCGCGCTGACGATGATGGCCGGGCTGCTGGTGTCGCTCGTGGTACGACGGCGACGCGTCTGGATTCGGATCGCCCCTGGTGGTCCGGGTACCGTGAGCGTCGAGCTGGGCGGGCTGGCCCGTACCGACAACTCCGGTTGGGGCGACGAGTTCGAGCGGTTGACCGAGCGCCTGCTACCCGGGACCGAGACGGCGCAACGAGAGAGGGTGACATGAATACCGACCACATCGACATCGGATTGGCCCGGTACTCGGACTGGGCCTTCACCACATCGGTCGTGGTGCTGGTCGGGGCCCTGCTCCTGCTCGCCGTGGAACTGGCGTACACCCGAAGCCGCAAGGTGATGGAGCGCGAGACGGTGGGCGCAGGTGTCTATCCGGGTGGCGGCGGACCGGGCATCGTGGCCGACGCGTCCCGGCGAACTGTCGACGAGCGGATCGGCGGTGCGGGTCTCGCGCTGACGTACCTCGGCATCGGCCTGCTGTTGGTCTGCATTGTGTTGCGTGGCCTGGCCACGGCCCGGGTGCCCTGGGGCAACATGTACGAGTTCATCAACCTGACCTGCTTCTCGGGCCTGGTGGCCGCCGCCATCGTGCTGCGTCGTCCGCAATACCGCGCGCTGTGGGTCTTCGTGCTGGTTCCGGTTCTGATCCTGCTGACGGTGTCGGGCCGGTGGCTCTACACCAACGCCGCTCCGGTCATGCCCGCATTGCAGTCCTATTGGCTGCCCATCCATGTGTCGGTGGTCAGTCTGGGCTCTGGGGTTTTCCTTGTCGCCGGTGTCGCCAGCATCCTGTTCCTGGTCAAGATGTCGGCGCTGGGGGAGCCCGATCGCGAGGGCGTGGTCGGGAGGATCGTGCAGCGGCTGCCCGACGCGCAGACGCTGGATCGCATCGCGTACCGCACGACGATCTTCGCGTTCCCCGTGTTCGGGTTCGGCGTCATCTTCGGGGCGATCTGGGCCGAGGAGGCGTGGGGGCGCTATTGGGGCTGGGACCCCAAGGAGACGGTGTCCTTCATCGCATGGGTGATCTACGCCGCCTACCTCCATGCCCGGTCGACGGCTGGTTGGCGCGACAAGAAGGCCGCGTGGATCAACGTCGCCGGCTTCGTGGCGATGGTCTTCAACCTGTTCTTCATCAATCTGGTCACTGTCGGACTGCATTCGTACGCCGGAGTGGGGTAGGTCGCACGGGGGCCGGCTGGCGCGTCGGTAGCAACGCGCGTCGCTCATGTCGATGTGTCGCCGAGCCACTTCGTTAGAATTTCCGGGGAAGCCAAGCGACCAAGGGAGACCTCCACCGTGTCTGAACATCCGGCGCACCGCGCTCAGGATCTCAGCGAGGATTTGGCTCCACCTGCCAAAACACCTGAAAACTCCGCTGCCTCAACCGGATTCCGCGGCCAGAAGCGGTTCACCGACCCGGCGATGGATGTGCCGCCGGACTGGACTGCACCCACACCGCCCACCGGGCTACCGCTGAAGCCCACACCGCTCACCACAGCGCCGTTGCCCGACGACGCGCCGCCGTATCAGGATCTGTCGACCGTGGCGCTTCTCGGTCAGCGCAAACGGGCCCCGTCGGAGGGATGGCGCAAGTGGCTGTATCTGGCGTCGTTCAAACTGATCAACGTCGGCGAAGGTCCCAAGGTCATCCACCGCAACACCCTGATCAGTGAGGTGCAGCGCCCGGTGCGGGGCTGCCACCGCATCGCCTTGCTGTCACTGAAGGGCGGTGTGGGTAAGACGACGATCACCGCGACGCTCGGTGCGACCCTGGCGTCGATACGCGGTGATCGAGTCATCGCCGTCGATGCCAACCCCGACCGCGGCACGCTGAGCCAGAAGGTGCCGTTGGAGACTCCCGCGACAGTGCGTCACCTGCTACGCGACGCCGAGGGCATCGAGACCTACAGCGATGTGCGCGCCTACACCTCACAGGGACCCAGCCGACTGGAGGTGCTGGCCTCCGAAAGCGACCCCGCCGTGTCCGAGGCGTTCAGTTCCGACGACTACACCCGCACGCTGGAGGTGCTCGAGCGGTTCTACAGCCTGGTGCTCACCGACTGCGGCACCGGCCTGATGCACTCGGCGATGGCGGCGGTGCTGGCCAAGGCGGACGCGCTGGTCGTGATCAGTTCCGGGTCCGTCGACGGCGCCCGAAGCGCATCGGCCACGCTGGACTGGCTGAACGCGCACGGGCACCAGGAGATGGTGTGCAACTCGATCGCCGTCATCAACGGGGTGCGACCCCGTTCGGGGAAGGTTGACATGCGCAAGGTCGTCGACCACTTCGCCCGCCGGTGCCGCGCCGTCATCCAGGTGCCGTTCGACCCGCATCTCGAAGAGGGAGCCGAGATCAGCCTCGAAAGCTTGCAGCCCGAGACGCGGGAGGCGTTGATCGAACTGGCTGCGGTGGTCGCCGCGGGATTTGCCGACGCAGGGCGCGCGCCGGTCTGAGGGCCGGCCGCTACTGCCGCGGTTGGCCGTCAGGGCCGAGTCGGCGCAGGAAGTCAGGATCGTCGTCCGGGCCGATCACGCGGGTGCGCGGGCGGACCGGGTTCGAACGCGTCAGCCGCCAGCCCACGTACACCAGCCCAGCCAACACCAGAATCGCGAACAGGTAGAGCACAGAAACCTCCTTGCTCCGAATATACGCGCCGTCGGTAGGCTCGGCCCGTGTCTGACAGTCGGCCAGGATCTCGGCTCGTACTGGACCTGGCGGTCTACGTCCTGGCTCGTCTGCTGCTCGTTGTCGTTTTGACCGCGGTGATCTTCGGTGCAGGCCACCTACTCGGAGTGCGGGATTTCCCACTCGTGGTGGCACTCCTTTTCGCCATGGTGATCGCCTTGCCGCTCGGTATCTGGGTGTTCGCCCCACTGCGACGCCGCGCCACTGCCAGCATCGCCGTTCTTGACGAACGTCGGCGCAAGGACCGCGAACAACTGCAGGCCAGACTTCGCGGCGAAGAGCCGCCCACACCATGACGCGGGAAGCGTTCGGCGCCGAATTCCTCGGGGCCGATGGCTTTCTCAACACACCGACCTATGGGCTGCCGCCGCAGTTCCTCGTCGACGCCCTGCTGGACATCATCGGCAGGTGGCAGAACGGGACGATGGACGTCCCGTCCTTCGACGAACACGTGCGTGCCGGGCGTGCTGGATATGCCGCGCTGACCGGCGTATCCGTCGACTCGGTGGCGATGGGCGGCACGGTCTCCTCCGTGCTGGGGCTGGTCGCGGCCGCCATCCCCGACGGCAGCCGGGTGGTCACCCTGCCCGGGGAGTTCACCAGCACCACGTTCCCGTTCGCCGCCCAGGAGGGTCGCGGGGTCACCGTCACCGAACTGCCCGCCGATGAACTGGTTTCGTCCGCCGCCGATTTCGACGTCGTCGCCGCCAGCCTGGTGCAGTCCGCGAACGGCGCGGTGCTCGACATGGACGCCCTGCATACCCAGGTCGCCGGGACCGAGACGATGACCGTCATCGACATCACACAGGCGCTCGGGTGGAAGCACGTCGACGTCGGCTGGGTCGACATCACCGCGGCCGCGGTCTACAAGTGGTTGTTGTCGCCACGCGGAACGGCATGGATGTCGTTGAGCGAGAGGGTGAGTCGTATGTTGACTCCCCACAATGCCAACTGGTACGCAGGTGAAGCGCCGTGGCAGACGATCTATGGCCTGCCGCTTCGGCTCGCGGACAACGCGCGACGTTTCGACGTGTCGCCGACATGGTTCAGTGCGCTGGGTGCCGGGCTGGCGCTGCCGTGGTTGGCATCGTTGGACGGCGAGGCGGTGCAGGCTCACTGCCTCGGTCTGGCCAATGGGCTGCGCCTCGAACTGGATCTGCCACAGCAGGATTCAGCCATCGTGTCGCTTCCGATCGAGGGCGCTGCGGACAAACTGCAGCGGGCGGGCATCCGCGCATCCATCCGCGCCGGCGCGATTCGGGTGGGTTTCCACCTCTACAACAACGAGAACGACCTGGACCACCTGCTCGGCGCACTGCGGGGCTGATCAGCTCTAGGCCGTTGGCGGTGGCGCCTCATCGAGCGGGATCGTGGCGGTCCAGAAGGCTGGCCAAACCTTCGCGCAGCAGCAACTCCGCTTACCATCCGCGCCAATGGGGTAGTCGCACTGCATGAGCTCTCCGAAGCAGCTGTACGAGCGCTGGATCAACGAGTTGTGGGCCGGCAGGCCGGTGGCGGGCGAGCTGGTCTCCGACGACTTCGTCGGCCACTGGCCCGACCACGAGGTGCATGGCCCGGACGAGCTGCGCGCAACCATCGACCAAACGCACACGATGCTCACCGACCTGAAGTTCGTGGTCGAGGTCGGGCCGATCGTCGAGGGAGAACTGCTGGCGGCCCGCTGGATCGGCACTGGGGCGATGGCCGAAGGGCCCAAACGATTCACCGGCAACGACATCCTTCGATTCGCCAACGACCGATTCGTCGAGTACTGGACGGGCACCTCTGACGGCTGACGGTTCGAGCGGGCCGAGGGGCTGATGGTGTACTTGCCGATCTGGCGACTCCAGACATCGTCGGTTTGCCAGGCCGCCGGTTTACGTCACGCCAGGAAGCGTTCGGCGTAGGGCCTGAACCGGGCTTGCACGTCGCTCTCGTCGAGGCCGAACATCTCGGTCGATGTCGCGATACGGCCGAGCCGGCCACGCTGGTGTCCGGCCAGGTACCCGGTGATCGCGTCGCGCGCCTCGCCGGGCAGGGGTTCGCCGGCGAGGTCGTAGATTTCTGAGGCGACGCCCATTTCGTCGGCCATGAAGTCGTCGAAGCGGACATCGATCGAACGCTCCGGCGGCAGCACGGCGCGATCGCGCACCAACGCGTTGAGCATGAGTTCGAGACGGTCCACCCAATCAGCGGCGATCTCCTGCACGGGTACCCGATTGCGGTGCATGCGCGCGCTGTAGGTGATCATCGCGAGCATCGACAGCACCACCGGCACCGGGTCGCGATGTGTGAAGACCACGATCACGCCGGGGAAGACGGCGTTCAGCACCGGCAGCTGTTCCAGATGCTGCGGGGATTTGAGCAGCCAGCGCCGGCCCCCGCGGAGGAACTGCAGCGCCTTCAGCTGAGTCGCCAGGTGCTCGTAATGCGGTGTCTGATCGTGGGACATGTAGTAGTCACGCCAACGTCGGCACGTGCCCGGTTGTCTCGAACAGCATCGTCGAGAAGTCGTTGGCCAGCAGCTGAATCTCTTCGTGCACGTGGTCGGTCGTCATCTCGTGCATCAGCTGGAAGTGCGGCATCACGAGGTTCATGACCTGCACCGCGACATCCATCCGGGTGCGGCGTGGATCCGGTTCGACACCCGCCTCTGACGGCAACGGGAAGGGCTCGTTGCTCTCCCAGTACGGCATGGTCCGGAAGGTCGGCGCGGCCGCGAGCAGGTTGTGCAGGTGTGTGGTGCCGGTGCGGGGCAGTCCGGCGATCACCACGGGTGGCACCAGTTCGATGTCGTGGATTTCGGGGTGTCGGGTCAACAGGTCGGTGAGCAGCAGTCGGTTCTTCAACCACTGCAGCAACTGTGCATGGAAGTTGACGATTCCGGCGTCGTGCATGCCGGAAATATCTTGCAGCGCAGCGAGATACACGTCCAGACGCTCGCGGTAGTCGTCGGCGCCGAAGTCGTCGAGACCGGTGTCGGCGGCGGCCTTGGCGTGCAGCACGTCGGCGTCGAGCGGGCAGTCGGTCGCCATCGCTCCCATCATCTGGCGCAGTGGTTCGGCCTCCGGGGAGAAGTCGGGGCTCAGCGAGGTCGTCCAGATGGACGGTGCGCTGGACGGATTCGGAGGTGATATCGGACATGGCGACTTATGTTACTCTGAGTTTCGTAATGACGGTAGAAATTGGTCGACCCCGAGATCCCCGCATCGACAGCGCGGTCCTCGATGCGACAGTCGAGCTGCTCGCCGAGACGGGATACGCCGCCCTGTCAGTCGACGCGATCGCGCGGCGCGCCGGCACGAGCAAGCCGGCCATCTATCGCCGCTGGCCCAGCAAGGCGCACCTGGTGCACGAGGCGGTGTTCCCGATCAGCGACGCCACCGAGCTTCCCGAGACCGGAACCGTGCTCGGCGACGTGCGCGAGATGATGCGCAGGACCGTCGACGTGCTCACCACCCCACCCGCGCGGGCCGCGCTGCCCGGCCTGGTCGGAGAGACGGCCGCGGACCCCACGCTGCACGCCGCGCTGCTCGAGCGCTTCGCCCACGTCTTGTCCCGCGGTCTGACCGAATGGCTCGAGTCGGCGCTCGCCCGGGGTGGGGTCCGTGCAGGAGTGAACGCCGCCGACGTCGTCGACGCGATCGCCGGTATCACGTTCGTGGCCCTCATCACCCACGGCGACACCATGGACGACGCATGGCTGGAACGCACCGCCGAACTCATCACGAGAGGAATCAGTCGATGACCGAACACGAATCCACCGCGGCCTGGCGCGAATTGCTGGACACGCTCGGCGGTCTCGACCGCACCTTCCTCGAGGGCGACCGCGCGGTGACCGATGATCGGCATATCGCCGACGGCTACCGGATGCTGGCGACCACCCTGGGGGTGGCGCTGGACACCTACCTGTTCGCCGAACCCAGTCGACCGGTGTGGATCGAGCTCAACACGCCCTATCGGCGCGACCGCCGATGGGGCGGTGACAACACCGATGCGTACTACTTCATGTGCCCCGTCGATCCCGCGCGGCGTTACCGCATCAGCGGCAATCGCGGTGACAGCGTGTACTTCTCGGTGACCGCCTACAACGAACCGTCGCCGGGCGCGTGGTCGGACAAGGTCGTGGCGATCGTCCGCGACGACGATCTGGACATCGATGCGGACGGTAACTTCTCCTTCGAGTTGGGGCCGACGGACGACGGCGTGGTGCTGGTGACGCGCGACTATCAGGCCGATCCGCTGACCGGGCGCCCCGTCAGCTGGAACATCGAAGCGCTTGATGAGCCCGAGTCGGTGCGGCACGGCGACGCCGAAACCGCTGCGGCGCTGCGGTCCAGCGCTGCCTGGCTGCGCACGATGTTCGCGATCGTTCCTCTTGCCGTCGGTGTGCGGGTCGAGGACGCACACACACTGGGACACGAAATATCGCAGGCCGCAAACCAGTTCGCCGATCCGTACCAGGTGCCGGACGCGAACTTCGGGTGGTCGGCGCGCGACGCCTGCTATGCCTACGGCAGTTTTGTGCTCGACGAAGATGAAGCGCTGGTCGTCACACACCGGCCGCCGTCATGCAGATTCTGGAACCTGGTGGTGTGGAACCAGTTCATGGCCGCTCACAATGGCGGCGACGCGCGGTGCTCGATCAACGGCCACTCCGCAGTTCCCAACGCCGACGGCTCGGTGACGGTCGTCATCTCGGGCCGGATCACCGACGCATCCGAATTCGATTACCACGCTTGACTATCCGCGCGGCAACCTGGCTTTTCGCTGGTTCCTCGCCGACGAGGTGCCCGCACGTCCGGAGGTACATCTGGTGAAGATCTCCGACGCCCCGACGAGTGTGAGTTAGCGATTTCGGTGCGCAAATCGACGCTCAACGACCGTTAGCGCGCCCAGATCGCGGCTACGAGACCTTCGTCAACGTGAAGTTGAACGTGTCATACGCCTGCGCCGGCTTGCCACACGCCTCTGCTGTCGAGAATGTGTGCCCGTAGCCGGTGAGTTGGGCGTCCCACCTGAAATTCTTGCCGCCCGCTGCCGTGCTGCCGTCGTCGCACTTCACCACGTCCGGCAGGCCTTCCACGGTCAGTGTGAAGCCTCGGAAATTCGTGGCCTGTCCGCTGAAGCCGGGTTTACCCGCTGCTGGAGAGGCTTCGATGTCGATGCAGTTGGAGCCACAGGGGGTGGCAATCCACTGTTGGGTACTGATCCCATCGGAGTAGGTGTAGGTGCCGTCGAGAGCGTCCGGACGGGGCGGGTCATCGGCCCACGCCGGGCTCGCGAATCCAAGGGCAGCGGTAACGAGGACGACCGCTGAGAACACTGTTCGACTCGTCGTCATGACGTGCCTCCGATCGACGCGGCCTTGACGCTGCGTCATCTTGTTTGGCTATCGCAGCACGTCGAGCGGCAACCTGGGTGAAATCAACCGAAAAACAGCGCGGCAGCGACCGCAATCGACCACACCAGCATCGTCAGGCCGGTGTCGCGCAGGACCGGGATGAGGTCCTTGCCGCCGAGGCCCTTTCGCACCGGGCCCGCCGCGCGCACCGCCAGGGGCAGCGCGACCAGTCCAACCGCCGCCCACGGCGTCGCCAGCATCAGCACCATCGTCAGCGCGAGCGCCACCAAAAGGAGCGCCTGGTACATCAGGCGGGTGCGGGGGTCGCCGAGACGCACGGCCAGCGTGATCTTGCCGGATTCCTTGTCGGTCGGGATGTCTCGCAGATTGTTGGCCACCAGCACCGCCGACGACATGCAACCCATCGCGACGGCCATCGCGGCGCCGACCCAGTCGATCCGCAGTGCCTGCGTGTACTGGGTGCCGAGGACGGCGACCAAGCCGAAGAACACGAACACCGCGACCTCGCCCAGCCCGAGATAGCCATAAGGTTTGGAGCCGCCCGTGTACAGCCACGCACCGGCGAGACAGACCGCGCCGACCAGAATCAGCCACGGGGCGCTGAACCACGCCAGCGTCAATCCCGCCACCGCCGCGACGCCGAGGCTGATCACCGCCGCCGTGAGCACCGAGCGCGGAGTGGCCACCTTCGACCCCACCAGCCGCAGCGGCCCCGCGCGCACGTCGTCGGTGCCGCGGATGCCGTCGGAGTAGTCGTTGGCGTAGTTGACGCCGATGATCATCGCGACCGCGACGACCAATGCCAGCAGCGCCTTCCACCAGCACGCGCCGTGCAACCAGGCGGCCGCGCCGGTGCCGGCGATGACCGGGGCGATCGCGTTGGGCAGCGTCCTGGGCCGGGCGCCCTCCACCCACTGCGCGAAACTGGCCACGAGCGCCAGTCTTGCACGGTCGCCGTCCCGCTCCTCGCGTCCGGCGCCGCCAACCGTGGCACACTGAGCGCATGGAGGACCGACTCAGTAAAGCGGAGATCCGCAAGGACGCCGCGCAGGAAATCGTCGAGTCCGGCGCATCGACAGTGGGCGAGGTGGCCTCGATCATCACGACCGCCGTCAAGGACGTCGCCCATGCCATCGGCGGCTTCGCGACCGACGTTTTCGAGATCCGCGATGGCGCCAAGCGTGCGTCGCGACCGGCCGAAGACGACGTCACAGACGCGTAAGCAGCGCCGCTCGGTTAGCCGCTGCGCACAGCAGCGGCGTCCTCGGCCGCTGCCGCCGGTCAACTTCTATCGCGGTTGAAGGACAATGGCTGAATGCTAGGAGTCATCGGCGGCAGCGGGTTCTACTCGTTCTTCGGTTCAGACGCCCGCGCCATCAGCCTGGACACTCCGTACGGCGAGCCCAGCGCCCCGATCACCGTCGGCACCGTCGGAGAACACGAGGTCGCGTTTCTGCCGCGACACGGCATCGCGCACGAATTCTCGCCGCACACCGTGCCGTACCGCGCCAACATGTGGGCGCTGCGCGCGCTCGGCGTGCGCCGGATCTTCGGGCCGTGCGCCGTCGGCAGTCTGACCCCGGAACTGGGCCCCGGTGCCATGGCCGTGCCCGATCAGCTCGTGGACCGCACCACCGGTCGTGACGACACGTACTTCGACTCGGGCGGCATCCACGTCGAATTCGCCGATCCGTACTGCCCGGCATTGCGCACGGCCGCGACCGGGCTGCCCGGCGTGGTGGACGGCGGGACGATGGTGGTGATCCAGGGACCGCGGTTCTCCACCAGGGCCGAGAGCCGATGGTTCGCAAGCCAGGGGTTCACCTTGGTCAACATGACCGGCTACCCGGAGGCGGTATTGGCCCGTGAGCTCGAAATGTGTTATGCGGCCATCGCTTTGGTGACAGACCTGGACGCAGGCATCGAGACCGGATCCGGTGTCCGCGCGGTGGACGTGTTCGCCGAGTTCGAGCGCAACCTGGTGCCGTTCAAGAAGCTCGTGCACGAGGCCCTAGAGAACACAGACCAGGTCAATTCCTGCACGCACTGCCTGCCCCACGAAGGCGTTCAACTTCCGTTCGACCTGCCGTGAAGATTCTGCTGACGGGGGCGGCCGGCTTCATCGGATCGCGGGTTGACGCCAAACTGCGCGCTGCGGGGCACGACGTCGTCGCCGTCGACGTGATGCTTCCCGCCGCGCACGGCGCCGGCGCCGAACCGCCACAAGACTGTCAGGTGCTCGACATTCGTGATGCGTCCGCGTTGGCGCCACTGCTGAATGGCATTGACGTGGTGTGCCATCAGGCCGCGGTGGTAGGTGCCGGGGTCAACGCGGCCGACGCGCCGTCGTACGGGAGTCACAACGACTACGGCACCGCGGTGCTGCTCGCCGAGATGTTCGCCGCGGGCTGCCGACGGCTGGTGCTGGCATCGTCGATGGTCGTCTACGGCCAGGGCCGCTACGACTGCCCCGAACACGGACCGATCGACCCGCTGCCCCGCACGCGCGCCGACCTGGACGCCGGCATCTTCGAGCACCGCTGTCCGGAATGCGGGGCGCAAGTGCTGTGGCGCCTGGTCGGTGAGGATGCGCCACTGCGGCCGCGCAGCTTGTACGCGGCCAGCAAGACCGCACAGGAGCATTACGCGTTGGCGTGGTCTGAGGCGAGTGGAAGTGCGGTCGTGGCGTTGCGCTATCACAATGTGTATGGCCCGCACATGCCGCGCGACACCCCGTACTCGGGCGTGGCGGCGATCTTCCGCTCCGAGCTGGAATTAGGCGATGTGCCAAGAGTTTTCGAGGACGGAGGCCAGATGCGGGATTTCGTCCACGTCGACGACGTCGCGGCGGCCAACGTGGCGTCCGTCGGGGCCACACTTGACGGCTTCGGCGCGTTCAACGTCTGCTCAGGCAGGCCGATCTCCATCATGGAGGTGGCGACCGAGTTGTGCGACGCGCGCGGTGAGGCGCCTCCTGTCGTCACCGGCCAGTACCGCAGCGGCGACGTCCGCCACATCGTTGCCGACCCTGCCCGTGCCGCCGACGTGCTCGGGTTTCGTGCCGCGGTCGACCCTCGCGACGGCCTGCGCGAGTTCGCGTTCGCGCCGCTGCGGGCCTAGATGCGCCGCGCTGTCGTAGCGGTCGCTATCGTCACGATCGTGGCATCGGGCCTTCTTGCATTCGTCTGGTCGCAGCAGCGGCGGATGATCTACTTTCCGGCGCCGGGACCGGTGCCGCCCGCCGCGTCGTTGCTGTCCAACGGTCGAGATGTCGTCATCGACACCGACGATGGAATTCGTTTGGGTGCTTCGTATTTCCCCGTTGGAGGTGATGGCCCCGCGGTCCTGGTGTGCCACGGGAACGGCGGCGACCGGGCCGGGCGCGTCGACCTGGCTGCGGCTCTGAATCGGATGGGTCTGTCGGTGCTGCTGTTCGACTATCGCGGCTACGGCGGCAACCCGGGACACCCGACGGAAGAGGGCCTGGCCACCGATGCACGCGCCGCTCAGGCCTGGCTTGCTTCCCAACCCGGCGTCGACAAGATCGTGTACTTCGGCGAATCCCTCGGTGCCGCAGTGGCTGTGGGCCTGGCCATAGAGCAGCCGCCGGCGGCGTTGGTGTTGCGGTCGCCATTCACGTCGCTGGCTGACGTGGCCGCCGTGCACTACCCGTGGCTGCCGGTGCGACGGCTGCTGCTCGACCGCTATCCGTCGATCGAGCGGATCGGGTCAGTGGGGGTGCCGGTGATGGTGATCGCGGGGGACCGTGACGACATCGTGCCGGAGTCCTTGAGCAGACGGCTCTACGACGCGACCAATGAGCCGAAGCGGTTCGTCCTGGTGCCCGGCGCAGGCCACAACGACCAGGAACTGCTCGACGGCCGCCAGATGCTCGACGAGATCGAAGAGTTCCTGTCGTCGTCAGGTGTGACTTAGTGATACTGGTGGCGTGAAGCCAGCCATTTGTGAGCAGTTCGGTATCGATTTCCCGCTTTTCGCGTTCAGCCACTGCCGCGACGTCGTCGCCGCAGTGACCAACGCCGGAGGTCTTGGAGTGCTGGGTGCGACGGCGTTCACCCCGGAGCTGTTGGACCAGGAGTTGTCGTGGATCGACGACCACGTCGGCGGTAGGTCGTACGGTCTCGACCTCATCGTGCCCGCGAAGTTCGAAGGCAAGGGCGAGAAGCTGTCGCCTGGAGAACTGGCGAGTCGGATCCCGGAGGAGTATCGCGACTTCGTCACCGATCTGCTGGCTGCCCACGACATCGAACCCGACCAACCCCGCACCGGACCGTCGTTCCTTTCCGGCGACACGGGCAAAGATCTGCTGGACGTGGCGATGAGCCACCCGATCAAGCTGATCGCCAACGCGTTGGGCGTGCCGCCGGACTACATGATCGAGGCGGGCAAGGAGCACGGTGTACCGGTCGCAGCGCTGGTCGGCGCGAAGGAGCACGCCGTCAAGCAGGTCACGGCCGGAGTCGACGTGATCGTCGCGCAGGGCACCGAGGCGGGCGGGCATTGCGGCGAGGTGACGACGATGGTGCTGATCCCCGAGGTCCTAGAAGCTCTGGCGGCCATCGGCAGCAAGACCCCGGTGTTGGCAGCGGGTGGCATCGTCACGGGCAGGCAGATGGCGGCTTCGGTTGCGATGGGTGCCGACGGAGCGTGGACGGGTTCGGTCTGGCTGACGACAGAGGAGGCCGAGACGGCGCCGCACACGGTGCAGAAGTTCCTGGCGGCGTCGTCGCGGGACACCATCCGCTCCGCCGGGCGCACGGGAAAGCCTGCGCGGCAGCTAGTTTCGGACTGGACAGACGCGTGGCTGCCGCATGACGGCGGGCAGAAGCCCTTGCCGCTGCCGCTGCAGTCGATGTTGGCTGAGCCGGTCATCCGCCGGGTCGACGTGCTGGCAGCGCAGGGTCATCCGGGCGCGCAGGCGCTGGCCACCTACTTCGTGGGACAGGGCGTCGGGCTGATGAACAAGGTGAAGCCCGCGCGCGAGGTGGTGCGCGAGTTCATCGAGGACTACCTGGCAGCGACGGAACGGCTGAGCAACTCACTGCCAGACTGATCGACTGGCGATTTCGGTGCGCTAACGTTCGCTGAGCGTACGTTTGCACACCGAAATCACTCAACGAACCAGCCGATCTGCGGCGGCCGCACGCTTGCGCACAGAGGCTGGCCCTTCGCGTCGGTAAGGCCGAGCCGTCCGACGAGCAGTCCGGACGCTGCTGCCGCGCCCAAGACGGCCGCGGGTACGTCGGCGAGCATCAGCTTCGCGCGCCGAAACATCTCCATGTCGCCGCCATCGTCGACGCTGCCCCAGTTGAGATAGATGAACCGGTCGCCAGGTCGCCCCTGGATGTAAGGGCCGCGCACGTCGGAGCCGTCGACCTGACAGTCGATCGTCCAGGTGGCTTCGTTCGCGTCCGCCGGCTGTAGATCTAGCACTTCGGGCGGTCGACGCTTTGCCTGCATCCGACATGAACGTTCGAGTAGCCGGGGAAGTTGTGGCCGGGTGGGCAGTCGCGGCCGGGAAGGTCCGTACCTACGATTCGAATCCGCACGCAGCCATTGTGACGCGTAGTCGAAGGTGATCCGCACCGAGATCGGGTCGCTCTCCATCGCGCGCATCGTCAACGCGGTCGCGGACTGGCTGAGCTTGCCGTTGCCGCCGAAGCTGCGGGCGCGGGCGCGCACGTCGTCGTCGGGTTCGAAAGTGGCGGTGCCGGTGCGCCATTCGTTGTTCACCCGGACGCGCACATTCGGGTTGGCGGCGATGTTGTACGCCCAGCCGGCGCGGCGGCCGTGTTGCGAGATGACCCATAGGTCGTTGCCGTCGGTACGACCGGCCAGTGGCACCCGCCGCGGCTCGCCCGATTTGCGCCCGACGGTCTCGAGTTCGACAACGAGCGACGGGCGGATGCCCGACGCGGTTCAGCGCCGCAACCACCGGGTTCATCAGTGCGCGACCCATCTGCCGCTCGAACTTGAACTTTCGCCGCGCCTTGTCGGGACTCTTGGTGGCCATGGTTAGCGACGATAGTAGAACGATCACTCAAATACAATATCGGCGGTTAAATCGCCGGTCAGGTGGCATGCTCCTCGCCATGGGGGGCATTCCGGAGACCCTTTACGCGCGCGACGGTGACCGATACCTCGCGTATCAGGTCGTCGGCGACCACGGCCCCGCGCTGATGTTCGTCCCGCCCACGAACTTTCCGATCGACCTGTTGTGGGATGAGCCGACCGTCGCCGGCCACATGCGGCGCCTGTCATCTTTCAGCCGCCTCATCCCGACCGACCTCCTCGGCGCGGGTAGCTCCGACCGCATCGGTATCGAGAACCTACCGGCGATCCAGGCCTGGAGGGACGGACTTCTGGCCGTCCTCGATGCGACCGAAACAGAAAGCGCTTCGATCTTCACAATCGTCGGCGCCGCGCTGCCTGCACTGTTGTTGGCTGCGAGTCACCCCGATCGGGTGCGATCGCTGATTCTGTGGAGCCCTTACGCGCGATTCATGCGCGCCCCCGATCATCCGTGCGGCCTCCCCGAACGTTTGCACGCCGAGTACATGAACAACTTCGCCAAGGCCATCCGGACCGGCACCGTGATCGATGCGTGGGCACCGAGTTGGGCCGATGACCCCGCAAGACGGCGCTGGTGGAATCGCGGTGAGCGGATCGGCGGCGGGCCAGGGTTCTTCCAGGCGATGTTCGGCCTATGGATACGGACGGACGTTCGCCCGGTGCTGGGCAGTGTTCAGGCGCCCACTCTTGTATTGGGGCGGCGCGGCGACCAAGACGTGATCCACGGCCATGCACGCGATGTCGCCGAGCGAATACCGAACGCGGAGTATGTCGAGTTCGACGGGATTGACAGTGCGTGGTTCGCTGGCGATACGGATTCCGTCGTCGACGAGATCGAGTCGTTTCTCACCGGTGCTCGCAGTGCCAAGCCCTCGAACCGTGTTTTGTCGACAGTGCTATTCACCGACATCGTCGGATCGACCGAACGTGCGGCTGCGCTGGGCGACGAAGCGTGGACGAAAGCCCTTGCCGCCCACGATCACCTGATCGAGCAACATGTGACGGGCTGGCGTGGCGAGGTCGTGAAGTTCACCGGCGACGGTGCGCTCGCGACGTTCGACGGTCCGGCGCGGGCGATCGAATGTGCCCGTGCGCTCAGCGTGGCAGTGGAGGAGCTGGGACTGAAGATCCGTGTCGGACTGCACACCGGCGAGGTCGAGAAAGGCGACGGTGATGTCCACGGCATCGCCGTCCACGTCGCGGCCCGCATCATGGCGCTCGCCGGACCAGGCGAGGTGCTTGTGTCGGGTGTGATCCCGCCTCTGGTGTTCGGGTCGCAGACTCGCCTTCACCGACCGCGGCGAGCACGAATTGAAAGGTGTGCCCGGTTCCTGGCCGGTACTCGCGGTGGAGCGACACCCGCGGCGCCTAGTCGCCAATTCCCGACCCGTTTGCCGAAATCTGCACCATGGTCGTGATTCCGGGGCGACTGCCCTGGTGCAGTTCGGCGAAGCGCTAATCGTCGGCGGCGAGCGGCAACCGCACCTCGAAGCGCGCGCCGGTGTCCAGGTTGTGTGCCGACAGCGTGCCGCGATGCGCCTGAACCAGACCCGCCGCGATCGCCAGGCCCAGCCCCGATCCGCTGGGTAGCGACGAATCCGCCCGCGGCACACGGTTGTTGGAGCCGCGATAGGCGACATCGAACACCCGCGGCAGGTCCGCTTCGGAGATGCCGACGCCGGTGTCATCCACACGGGCCCACGCGCCGTTCTCGTCGGCGCCGAGCGCCAGCGAGACCCGACCGCCCTCGGGGGTGTGCGCGATCGCGTTGGCCACCAGGTTCGACAACACGCGCACCAGCGCCCGGTCACTCCCCAGCACCCGCACCGGCTTCGACGGCAACTCGGCCTTCAGGTGCACGCCCGCGCGCTCAGCGGCGATCCGGTGCGCGGCCAACACGTCGTCGACGACCTCGTCCAGCGCCACCTTGTCGAAAGCGGGTAGCACCGCGCCCGCATTGATCTTCGACATCTCGAACAGGTCGTCGACCATCTCGGAGAGACGAATCGATTCGTGCTCGATCGTCTTGGCGTGGACGCGTACCTCAGCGTCGGGTACCACGCCGTCCGCGATCGCCTCCGACACCGCACGGATCCCGGCCAACGGCGTGCGCAGATCGTGGCTGACGAACGCCACCAGTTGGCGACGCGACTGCTCGGCGGCGCGCTCGGAGTCGCGGATCTCCTGTTCCCACACGGTGCGCCGCGCCTGGTAATTCGCCAGCATCACCGCTGCGGGAATCGTCACCACCGACACGATCACCAGCACGATGGCCGTCTTCTCGAACGTCTCGGTGATCATGAAGCCACTGGCACCGATCACGCCGGTGAACGTCGCCAACACAGGGATGAGCACCAGCGCCACCATGCTGACCGCTAGCGACCATGACCGGGCCAATCGGATGATGATCGCCCCGGCGAGCACCACGGGCACCGAACAGGCCAGTGCCCACCCGGCGATCTCCCACAGGTCAGTCGGCACTAGTCTTCTGCTCTTCGCGCGGGTGCTCATCGCCGCCACTCCAGAGGTAGCCGCGGCCCCAGACCGTCTGCACCCGATGCTCATCGCCGAGCTTGGACCGCAGCCGCTTGACGTGCACAGTCACGGTGGACAGGTCCCCGAAGTCCCAGCGCCACACCTGCTTCAGCAGTTCCTCGCGGGAGAACACGGTGTCGGCGTGCGTCAGGAAGAACAACAGCAGGTCGAATTCGCGGTTGGTCAGCGAAACAGGTTGTCCGGCAACGGTCACCGCCCGCGACGCGGTCGACACGGTCAGATCGCCGACAGTGATGTCCAGGGCCAGCGGACCCGTCGGCGCGGGCGCGCGGCGCAGCACCGACCGCACGCGCAGCGCCAGTTCGCGCGGGCTGAACGGCTTGGTCAGGTAGTCGTCGGCGCCGGCCTCCAGGCCCGCGATCCGGTCGTCCTCCTCGCCGAGGGCGGTCAGCAGGATCACCGGAATCGCGTAGTCGCCGCGCTGTCGCAGGCTGCGGCACAGGGTCAGGCCGTCCGGGCCGGGCATCATCACGTCGAGGACCGCGACGTCGATGCGCTGCGAGCCGAGAAGTCGCAGTGCTTCGGTGCCGTCGTGGGCGAGCGAGACTTCCAGGCCGTCGCGCTCCAGATAGCGGCGCACGACGTCGCGGACGACGGTGTCGTCGTCGGCGATGAGTACCCGCGTCACCCCCCGAGGTTAGCCGCATACGGCCACGACCTGCGCTGACGTCATGGTTTCGTCACGAAAGACCCGGTTGGGGGCTTGTCGGGGTGGTTAGCCTCGGATCATGCCCGACTGTCCCGTCACGGTGGTGCTGCCGTGCCTCAATGAGGCGGCCTCACTGCCGGGTGTGCTGGCGGCGATGCCGGACGGGTACAGAGCGTTGGTGGTCGACAACAACAGCAGCGACGACACCGCCGAGGTGGCGCGTCGCCACGGCGCGGACGTGGTCACCGAAACCCGGCCCGGCTACGGCTCGGCGGTGCACGCCGGAGTGGTCGCGGCGGCGACGCCGATCGTCGCCGTCCTCGACGGCGACGGGTCCCTCGACCCGGGTGATCTTCCGGCACTGGTCGGCGACCTCGACGGCGCCGACATGGCGATCGGACGGCGGCGGGCGGTCAAGGGTCTGCGGTGGCCGTGGCATGCGCGGCTGGGGACCGCGGCGGTGTGCTGGCGGCTGCGCACCCGTTACGGCCTTCCCGTGCACGACATCGCGCCGATGCGCGTCGCCCGCCGCGACGCCCTGCTCGGGCTGGGCGTGACCGACCGCAGGACGGGCTACCCCGTCGAGCTGATGGTGCGCGCCGCGCAGGCGGGCTGGACGGTGGTCGAGCGTGATGTCGACTACGGGCCGCGGACCGGCGGGAAGTCGAAGGTCAGCGGGTCCCTGCGCGGCAGTGTGATTGCAGGGCTGGACTTTTGGCGGGCGATCACGTGATACCCGTGACCTTGTTGGTGGTAACGAAGGCACCGGTTCCCGGCCTGGCGAAGACGCGGTTGGCCGCAACGGTCGGCGAACAGGCGGCCGCCGATATCGCAGCCGCGACACTGCTGGACACGCTCGACGCCGTCGTCGCGACGCCGGTGCAGGCAAGGGTGGTGGCACTGACGGGCGACCTGGACCAGGCCAGCTGCAGCGCCGAAATCCGATCGCGGCTATCAGCTTTCACCTTGGTCGAGCAGCGCGGAGCCGACTTCGCCGAGCGGCTGGCCAATGCGACTGTGGATACCGCGGCGACGGATGGCGCACGCCCGATACTGCTGATCGCATCGGACACCCCGCAGGTAACCGGCGACCTGCTCACCGAATGCGCCCAGGCACTGGTGAACGCCGACGCCGTGTTCGGCCTCGCACACGATGGGGGATGGTGGTTGTTCGGGATGGCCGATGCCGCCATGGCCGACATCCTTCGCACGATTCCGACGTCCCGCTCGGACACCGGTGCTGTAACGCTTGCTGCCCTGCGCGACACGGGTATAGACGTGACCCTGGTGGCGGAGTTGGCGGACGTGGACACGATCGACGATGTGGACGCCGTCCGACGCCTCTGCGCGCCCGGCAGTCGGTTCGTGCGCGCCACCCGGGCCGCGGGGATCTGACATGCTGGGAAACCTTTACGACCGCGCCCTCCATGGCGAACGCTGTTGGGTCCGATATGCCGACGGCGAAGTCCGCAACCTGCCCGTGCGACGGTGGCTCGGCGGACAGCACGCCGACGACCGGTTCGATGGCGCCGTGGTGGATCTGTGCAGCGGCCCGACCATCGATCTGGGTTGCGGCCCAGGCCGATTGGTGATCGAGCTGGTCCGTCGCGGCGTGCCCGCACTCGGTGTCGACCAGTCCGCGACAGCTGTCGGGTTGGCACGGCGCAGCGGCGCGCCGGTGCTTCGGCGGGATGTGTTCGGAACGCTGCCGGCTACCGGCCGATGGCAGACGGTGCTGCTCGCCGACGGAAACGTCGGGCTGGGCGGCGACCCGCTGCGGGTGCTGAGGCGCGCGGCGGAACTACTGCGCCGCGGCGGTAGCTGTGTCGCCGAATTCGAGCCGTTGGCAACGGGTATCCACACGGGCTGGGTCAGGCTCGAGTCGTCGCGAACGGTCGGTCCGTGGTTTCGTTGGGCCTCCGTCGGCATCGACTGCGCGGGCGAGCTGGCAGCGGACGCCGGGCTCGGGCTTGCGGCCATCCATCCGATCGGCCGGCGCGTGCTGGCCAGGCTTACCCTGGCGTAGTGCGCAGCCTTAAGCCCTCGGCAGAAGATCCGGCGTGACGATCTGCAGCTTCCCGTCCGGATTGCTCCCCGTGACCAACACCGCCCCCGAACGCGGGTCCACGGCAACGGAATTGGGCTGCTGCACGGTCGGAACGACACCGATGATCCGCGGAGCGGCAGGGTCGGCCAGATCGACTAGCTGGAGTTGATTGGTGGCAGTCAGCGTGACATAGAGCCGGCGGCGTTCGGCGTCGTAGGCGAGTCCGTACGGTTTGCCGGGCGCCTCGATACTGGCGACGTCGGTGATATCCGGACCAACGCGCTGAATCAGTACTGCGCCCCCGTCGGTGTCCGCGAACGCGGCGAGATCGTCGGACAGCCCCACAGCGTGGGTCAGCTTGGTGCCGAGCAGCTTTCGCGCCACTTCCCGACGACTCGACCCGTCATAGACCCATACTCCGTTTCCCTGCACGTCGGCGACGGCGGCGTACTTGCCGACCACCGCAATGCCGCCGGGCTGCGGCGGGCCGGCCGGGAGCGATGCCACCACCGTTCCGTCGCGCACGAACACCACGCCGCCCCCGCGCTCATTGGTGACGACGATCGTGCCGTCGGCCGTGCGCACCGCATCGTGGGGCTGACGGCCGACGCCGGTCGTCATCGACACCACGCTGCCGTCGGCGAGGTTCAGTTCGGCGAGTTCGTCAGACGTCTCCAGCGGCACCAGAATCGGGCCGTCCGGCCCCGCGAGACTCAGGTGTCGAGCCGCCCCGTCGGTGGGGACGGTCCTGCGCATGGCGCCTGTGGAGGCGTCCACGAGCACGATCGCGGCCGGATCGCGAACGGCGATCGCCGCGATTCCCGACGTCCCGATCACTATGCCCTCGGGGCCGTTGGGAACCGGCACCACCTTGCCCGCGGGCGGCACGGTCGGGACACCCGCGGGCGCCGGCTCGGCAGGTGGTACTGCCGTGGGTGGGGCCGTGGATGCTTGCGGGGGCGGTTTGTCTGCGCCACAGCCCGCGACAAGTGCAGCGACCGCGACCAGTGAGACGGTGTCAACCAGCCAGTTCGTCACTGCTGCGTGTCCTTTCCTCGACATGATTCGGCGCGGCGCGGTCGACCGCCATAAGCCGAATTGCGTAGATGACCGCGCTGATGGCGAACAACGCCGCAGTGAGCAGCAGCCACCTCCCCAGAAATACGTCCTGAGTCAGGCCGGTGGCGGCCCTGAAAGTCGGCGCGCCTTGCTTGATGATGCCGGGCAGGAAAACGAGAAGGGACAGCCCCGCCCCCAGGGCAGGCACCCGGACATAGTTGAGGGCGGGTACCCGCGACGCCGGCCGACGTCGGGCACCGGTGGCGAGCAGCAACCGGTCTGCCAGCGCGTAGATCGGGAACAACACGAGGTCGTGGGCGATGATCGCGGCGGCGAACCACACCGCGATCGACTGCCACCACGTGTTCGGATTCCACAACGCAGTGGGTTTGACGCTGGCAATTACGTAGCCGAACAGCGCGAAACCCGCGACCAGCGTGAGTAGGTGCAGCGGATGGGAACCGTAGATCCGACGAAAACCGTTCAATGCCATATTACTTGGACCTGAAGTCGATGGAACCTACCCATTTGGTGTTGTGCACGCCCGGCAACGCCGGAACGATGATCCGCGCCGGGAAGCCGTGATCCGGCGACAGGTCGGCGTCGTTGACCCGAAGCGCGAGAAGCGAATCCGGGTGCGTCACCTGGTTGGCCTGCAGGGTGGCGCGATTGAACGCACCGCGGCGCTCCACCGATCGCACGAATGCGGATTTCGGCTCGGGCACGCCCGCCAACCGAGCCAGCTCCCGCAGCGGCACGCCGCTCCACGTCTCGGTTGTCGACCAACCCTCAACGCAGGCGATCGGAAGTCGGGCGGTGTGCTGGGCCATCGCGTTCAGCATCGTGCGGTCGAGCACTATCGGTCTGGGTCCGCCGGTCAGTGTGAGGCGCCATCGCTCGCCGGCGAGGTCGGGGGTGATTTGGGCCGCGGCGGCTGTCCGGTTGACAGCGAAGTCGTTCGGCCCGGTGCCGCGGCTCAGTCCGCGCGGTAGCAGCAGCGCCGCCTGGCGGGTGAACCCCCCGATGGTCTGGCCCGCGGTGATCACCGCCATGAACAGGGCGCCACCACCGACCAGAGCGAGGGCACCACGGCGGCTGATCGTCGCGGGCCCGGGCTCGGCAGCGACCAGTCCGTCGGGTTCGTACGGCTCGGGCCGGGTGCCTTCCCGGTTGGTGCGCAATACGTTTCGTATCGACATCGACCGCAGCCCCGCCCACATGTGGGGCAGTTTGACGGCGATGTGGATCACGAAGCCCGCAATGAAGACCCAGGCGCCGTAGTAATGGGCCGTGTAGAAGCTGAAGCCGAAGATGTAGTCGTACTGGATGTTCAGGACGCCGGTGATGATCTCGAACAGGATTCCGCCGACGAGCATCAGTAGCGAAAGTCGTTCGAGCACCTGCGCGATCGACCGCGACGGCGGCCATGTGAACAGTCGCGGGATCACCGACCACAGTTTGGCGAGCACGATCGGGATGAGGATCAGACCGAGCCCGACGTGGAGACCCTGGTTGAGCCGGTAGAGCCACGACGGGTCGGTCGGCCAGTCGAACGTCGGCAACGTGAGCCAGCCGACGTCGCCCGGGATGGCCTGGCCGAACTGTGGTCCGTACGCGACATAGGACAACAGTCCGGTGATGGTCACGACCGGGAGGACGATCAACAACACCGACCCCAGGACGGATGTCAACCACAGGCCGCGCAGCGGACTGCGCCAACGCGTCGCCCGTTGCAGTCCCGGCGGCGGGTGCTGGTCCAACCCACGCCACAGCCGCATGGGGAACCCATATCCGCCGGAGTCGGACGGCGGCGGATCGGCGTCGTCACCGTCGGCCATGACTCCAGAGTCGCGTGTCACGCGGCTATGGTGTGCGCTTGGGCCGCTTCCGTTACCAATTCGTCAGGATCAGGTGGTTCAACAGGAGCGCGCCGACGACGTTGACCGCCAGCCACCACCGTTGTGACCGCGGCGGTAGCAGCGCCGCCGCAGCGGTCAGCCAGATCGTGAACGGCAGCCAGATGCGTTCCGTTTCGGCCTTGCTCAGCATCGAGAGGTCCGCCAACACGAGCGCGGCCAGCGCGCCGAACACCACCAGATGCAGGCCCGGTCGGAGCCTGATCGCCGCCCGGTCGAAGGCCCGGCCGATGCCCGCGACGCTGCCGAGTCCGATCGCACACACTACCGACGCGAAGTTCGCCCACGACCAGTACTGGAACGGGCGGTCGTTGGCGATGCCCTGCCAATAACGTTCCTGGACAAGGGTGTAGCCGTCGAACCACCAGAACCCTGCGACGGCGAACACCGCGACCACCGCCAGCGCCGCGAGCGCCGCGGGAACCAACGCCTGCAATGCCGTGCGCCAGTCCACGGCGGCGAACAACACCGCTAACGCGGGCAACGCCATCAGCCCCAGGCCGTAGTTCAGGAAGATGCCCCAACCCAGCAGCAGACCCGAGCCGGCGGCAGCCAGCACCGGCCAGCGCGCGGTGCGCCGAACCGCCAACGCCAGCAACGCGATACCCCATGCCGCCACCCCCGCGAAATAGCCGTCCGCAGACACCGCGATCCAGATGGCGGTCGGCGCGACCGCGACGAACGGTGCCGCCATTCGCGCGGTGTCCTCGTCGACCAGTGCGCGCACCGCCACCACAATCGCGGCCGCGGCGCTGGAACCGACCAGAAGGCACAGCAGGGCGGCCCATGCGCCGCCGCTCAACCCGATGCGGTCCAGCCACACGAACGTCAGCAGCGCCCCCGGCGGATGGCCCGAAACGTGCGTGATCCACGAGTCCGGTTGGTAGTCGAGGATTCTGCCGGCGAATGTGCGCACCGCCTCCGGGATGTCGGTGACGGTGGGCACCTGGCGCAGGTACTCGTGTCGGGCGGTGAGGCGACCCGTGAAGCCACGCTCCCAGCCGTCGACCATCGCGAGCGAGAACGCCCACGCACATGCCGTCGCCCAGACGACCCAGGGCACCCAACGCCACGGCAGCCGCTGTGCCACCGCCTGGCCCCACAGCACCGCCGCGGCGCCGATCACGACGGCCGGGACCGTGCCCCATCCGACGTGGTTGTTCCACCACCCGAAGATCGGTGCGGTACCGGCGAAGTCGTGGAATCGATCGGGTGTCGCGTTGATCAGCGGCGTGACAATCCCGAGGTCCAGATGGGGCATCACGAACGCCGCGACGACGAGAACGACACCGACGGCCACGGCCGTCGCTTCCCTACGACCGACCTGCACGATGACTAGTGCGCCCTCACCGTGGTGGTGAACGTCATCCGGTCCAACTGAGGGCGCACCATCTGGTGCTTGAGCACGCTGGGTTCCGCGGTCGTTGTCACGCCGTCGACCTTACCCAGGCCTTCGTTTACACCAACTGGCCAACAGTTGTTCATCCTGCGTTTCTCCCGCGGGTACCTGGTGGTGTGTAGCACGCCGCAGGGTGTGGCTGTGCGAGACCAGAATCACGCAATCGCGCTGGCCGTCCTCGACATGCTGATACCACTGTGAGCGACGACGGCCTGGTCATGATTCTGGGCATCGTCGGCGCGGGCGGAATCGGGTTCCTGCAGTTCGAGTCGATCCGCACAGTCAACTTCGACGTCACGGGCGCGATCGTTCTCGTCATCTTCGTTGTCGTGTACGCCATCGAGAGGCTGTCCGGATGGATACGGTCCCGGCTCGTGTGACCCGTGTCGCGGTGTGGACGGGCAGCGGAGTCGACGTGCAGAACGTCGCACTGCCCGAACTCGGCGATGGGGACACGCTCGTCCGCGTGCGGCTGGCCACAGTGTGCGGAAGCGATCTGCATACCGTGACGCGCCGCCGCCGCGCGCCGTGCCCGTCGGTGCTGGGGCATGAGGCCGTCGGCATCGTCCTCGCCGGAGGCGCCAAGGGGATCACGGTGGGGGACCGCATCGTCTGGTCGGTCAGTGTGTCGTGCGGCCGGTGCGCCCGCTGCCGGTCCGGGTTGACCGCGAAGTGCGCGTCGCTGCGCAAGATCGGCCACGAACGCTTCGACGGTGACTGGCCGCTGTCGGGTGCGTACGCGGAACACGTTGTGCTGCCTGCCGGCACCGCGCTGGCGAAGGTGCCCGACTCCATGCCCGATGCGGTCGCCGCACCGGCGGCGTGCGCGACCGCGACGGTGATGGCGGCAATGGAGGCCGCGGGTACCGTCGCCGGTCGTCGGGTCCTCGTGATCGGTGCAGGCATGCTCGGGCTGACCGCCTGCGCGGCCCTGGCCGAGGCGGGCGCGCGGGTGCGGGTGACCGACATCGATGCGGAACGGCTGGAGGTCGTCGGCCGATTCGGCGGCACACCGGACGGTGGCGGCTCGGTGGACGCCGCGATCGACTTCTCCGGCTCGTCGGCGGCGATCGGCTCGGCTTACGGCCGGCTGTGCGTCGGCGGTGTGCTGGCCCTGGCGGGTTCAGTGCTGCCGGGCCCGCGCATCGAGGTGAGCCCGGAAACCATGGTGCGGCAGTGTCTCACCATCACCGGCGTGCACAATTACGAACCGCGCCATCTCACCCGCGCCGTGAAGTTCCTGGAGCGCACGCTCGAGGCGTATCCGTGGCGCACGCTGGTCGCCGACCCGGTCGAGTTGGACGCCATCGCGTCGGCGCTGACGCCGGCACCCGCGGGCAAGCTGCGCGCCGCCATCAAGCCTTAGCCCGCCGACCCGCAGTTACGGACCGTTCGGTCCATAACGGCGTACGATGGCCGCATGCCCCGCCCGCGCACGTTCGACGAATCCGACGTGATCGCGGCTGCCCGCGACGAGTTCTGGTCACGCGGCTACGGCGCCACCTCGGTGGAGGACCTAACGGCCGCCACCGGCCTGGGCAAGGGCAGTCTCTACGGCGCGTTCGGCGACAAGCATGCGCTGTTCATGCGGGCGCTCGACGACTACATCACAACTGCCCTCGACGGCGTCCACGCACAACTTCACGACGCCGAGTACAACGCCTACGAGCGGCTGACCCGCCACATCCGCTGGCAGGCGAAAGCCGCCGCCACCGACAAGGCCAGGCGCGGCTGCATGATGGCCAGGACCGCCGCGGAACTCGGCTCCACCGACGACGAGGTGGAACGCAAGGTCGAGCGCGCGTACACGATATGGCGGAACGAACTCGCCGACACCATCACAGAAGCGCAGCGGGAGGGAACCATCGACGGAAAGGTCAACCCGCATGCGCTGGCAGGCACTGTCCTGTCGTTCATGCGCGGCGTCGAGGCCCTGCACGAGGGCGGTGTGAAGCCGGCTGCGCTCAAGACCGCGGCCGAAGAGATGATCGCTCTCCTCCCCACCCGCTGACCCCTGAGGAATAGATCCGGTGGCCGATGCGTCGTAGTTTTTGACCGAATGGTCCAGAACTAACGAAAGGCACGACAATGGCACTACTCGAGGGCAAGACGGCGGTCATCACCGGCGGCACCACCGGCATCGGCCTGGCCACCGCGAAGCGATTCGTCGAAGAGGGCGCATACGTCTTCATCACCGGCCGCAGGCAGGCCGAACTCGAGATGGCGGTCAAGGAACTCGGCGACAACGCCACCGGTGTCCAGGGCGACGTGAGCAAGGAAGAGGACCTCGACCGGCTGTACTCCGTGGTCGCTGACAGCGGACGGCACATCGATGTGGTGTTCGCCAACGCCGCGATTCTGGAAGCGGCGCGAATCGGCGAGATCACCGACGAACAACTGGACTACCAGCTCGGGGTCGACTTCAAGGGCGTGGTGTTCACCGTGCAGAAGGCCCTGCCACTGCTCAACGACGGCGGCTCGGTGATCCTGAACGCGTCGACTGTGGCGGCGCGCGGCTCAGACGCCCTCGGCGTGTACGCGGCGATCAAAGCCGGGATCCGGTCGTTCGCGCGGACCTGGGCAAGTGAGTTGCGAGACCGCAAGATTCGTGTCAACTCCGTCAGTCCCGGGCGCCACGGACACACCTGGTATCGACACCGTCGCGCGGATGGTGTTCCCCGGTCCGAACGCCGAGGCGGAATTCGAGGCGTATCAACGCAGCATCGTCCCGATGGGCCGCTACGGCACTCCGGATGAGGTCGCCAACGCCGTGCTGTTCCTGGCCTCGGACCTGAGCAGCTTCACCACCGGCGCCGACATCCCCGTCGACGGCGGCGTCAACCAGATCTGATGCGGTTCTGTGCAGTTGGTTGCGGCCAGCGCAACCAACTGCACAGAAATCAGTACAGCTGCTTGCGGTAGTTGTCCTCGCTGTAGTACTCCTCGAGCTGGGCCTGAGTCCAGTCGGTCCGAATGGCCTTGGCGAGCTGCGCGACGCTCGGCAGGGCCGTCGGGTTCCACGTCGACGGATCCCATGTGTCCGAGCGCATGAAAGCCTTGGCGCAGTGGAAGAACACCTCTTCGATGTCGACCTCCAGCGCGAGGATCGGCCGCTTGCCCTGCACCACCATGGCGTCGAAATAGTCGGCGTCAGAAAGAATCCGTGCCGAGCCGTTGATGCGCAACGTGTCGCCGCGGCCGGGAATCAGGAAGAGCGTGCCGATATTGGGGCGTTGCAACACGTTGAGGTAGCCGTCGACGCGCTTGTTGCCCGGTCGCTCCGGAATGGCGATCGTGGTGTCGTCGATGACGTGGACGAAGCCCGGAGGGTCGCCCTTCGGCGATACGTCGACGCGGCCCGATGCATCGGTGGTCGCCACGAAGCCCAGCGGCGAGTGCGCCAGCCAGTCCCGCTGGACGGGGGACAGCCGGTCCTTCACCTTGTTGGCGATGTGCACGTGGGGTTCCCCGACGATCGCACGGAGGTCGTCGACGGTGGTGACTTCGTGGCGCATGGCTACATCATGCAGGCCTGGTGTTCATTTGCGCGACGCGATTCAACGCCACACTCCGGCAGTGACCGACGTCGTCCAGAACCCCGACAACCCCCCGCGAACACAGCCGCACCCGCCCGTGACGGTGAAAGTCGACGAGCGGTCATAGAGGTCAGCACCGGCAGCACTAGCCGCCGAAGCGGGCCGCCAGCGCCCGCCGGTCCACCTTGCCGATGCCTCGGCGCGGAATCTCGTCGACGATGTGGATCTCCCTCGGCGCCGCGGTGGTGTCCAGAGTCGCTGCGACGTGGGTGCGGATGTCGTCCAGCGTGGGCGTCGTCCTCCCCGGCGCCACGACGATCACCGCGACGACCCGCTGTCCCAGGCGCTCGTCGGCAACGCCGAACACCACACATTCGGCCACCCCGTCGTGCGACGCCACCGCTGCCTCCACCAGTTGCGGCAACACGGTCAGCCCGCCAGTGCTGATCGCGTCGTCCACCCGCCCGAGAACCGTCAGCACCCCTGAGTCATCAACGGAGCCAACATCATCGGTGCGAAACCAGCCGGGCTCGAAAAACGGATCGGGGTCGATGGGATTGCGGTACCCCTTGGCCAGAGTTGCTCCGCCGAGCACCACCCGTCCGTCGTCTATACGCATCCGCACCCCGTCGAGCGGCAGCCCGTCATACACGCAGCCACCCGCGGTCTCACTCATCCCGTACGTCCGCACCACGGGAACACCTGCCGCCGAAGCCCTTTCGGCGACACCGGGTGGCATCGGTCCGCCGCCGATCAGCACGGCGTCCATCGACGCCAACGCGGCAGAGGCTGCCGGGTCGCCCAAGGACTTGTCAAGCTGCGCGGCCACCAACGAGACGTACCGTCGCCCCGAACCCAGGGAATCGACAGCCGAAACCAGCTCCGCCGCAGAGAAACTCGCGGAGATCGCCACAGGGGTAATTCCGGCGATAACGCTGCGCACCAGCACCTGGAGACCGGCGACATGATGGGCAGGCAGCGCAAGCAGCCACTGGCCGACTCCGCCGAGCCGGTCATGCGTTGCCTCCGCGCTGGCCGTCAAAGCCGACCCTCGTCAGCAGCGCCCCCTTCGGTGTCTCCTGTCGTTCCGGATGTCGACACCACGACGGCCACATCGTCGTCGATCTCGGAACCGGCACGCAATGATGTTGTAAGCAGGGAAGTTTCGCGTTCGTCGCCCATCGGCACCGGCAATACCGACGCGCGCCCGGCGAGCGCTTCCTCCACCACGGGCAGCACCGAAAGCGCCGTAGCACCAGAGGGGACGGCGACGGTGCGCAGGACGGCTATTCGGTCTCCTCGGCGTCACGCGGGTCGTCGAGAGGCCAGCCCTTGACGGCCAGTCGTTCTCGCACCCGCTCGACATCCTCGGGCATCGGCAGCTGCGTCGGTGATCTGGATGATCAGCACGCCGATGTCGGCATCGTCGAACTCGCCGAGGTCCTTCAACTCCGTGACGACCGCCTTGACCTCGTCGTCGGTGAGGCGCCGTTTCAGGAGTGCGAACAACGGCACCCGGTCCGGGCCGGGCACGCCCTCGGGGTAGCCGGAGGTGATCCACGCGACGATCTTGGCCAGAAACTTGGTCACAGTTCCTTCCTCGAACGTCGCTTCTTGGTCTGTATGCCTACGAAAGGTGATGGTAGTGCGGCTGCGAACTCGGTGGGATCGACGTGACGGGCAAACGTCTTCGGTGCAGCGGGTGAACAGTGGATGAACGGTTCGCCCAGCTGGATGAAGTGCCTGCTCGACACGCACTTTCGAAATGGTCATTAGTTAGGCAAACCGTCGGGTATGGCCGCAGAATTAGCGCCGTGAGCACAGAGCTGATCATCCTGGTGCTGTTGATCGTGACGGCACTGGCATTCGACTTCACCAACGGCTTCCACGACACCGGCAACGCGATGGCGACGTCGATCGCCACCGGCGCGTTGAAGCCCAAGACCGCGGTGCTGCTGGCGGGTGTCCTCAACCTCGTCGGCGCCTTCCTGTCGGTCGAGGTCGCGGTCACCGTGACCACCTCGGTGCTGAAGGTGCAGGACGGCAAGACCGGTGCCCTGATACCGGGCATCGATGCGTCGACGGGTCTGACGATCATCTTCGCCGGCCTCATCGGCGGCATCCTGTGGAACCTGCTGACGTGGCTGTTCGGCATTCCGTCCAGTTCGTCGCACGCGCTCTTCGGCGGTCTGATCGGCGCGGGCCTGGCGGCGCTGGGCCTGGCGGGCGTCAACTGGTCCGGCGTCACAGGCAAGGTGCTGATCCCCGCGGTGGCCGCACCGGTCATCGCGTGCCTGGTCGCCGCATGCGGCACCTGGTTGGTGTACCGGATCACCCGCAACGTGGTCGAGAGCCGGCGCCGGGAGGGCTTCCGCTGGGGCCAGATCGCGACGGCCTCACTGGTCGCGTTGTCCCACGGCACCAACGACGCGCAGAAGACGATGGGCGTCATCGCACTCGCGCTCATCACCACCGGTCACCTGACGGGCGACGTGAAGGAACAGGGCCTGCCGTTCTGGATCATCTTCAGCTGCGCGGTCGCCATCGGCCTCGGCACCTACCTCGGTGGCTGGCGCGTCATCCGCACGCTGGGCAAGGGACTCGTCGAGATCGAGTCGCCGCAGGGCTTCGCCGCCGAAGCATCCTCGGCCGCAATCATTTTGAGCTCGAGCGCCGCGGGCATGGCGCTGTCGACCACCCACGTCGCCACCGGCTCGATCCTGGGCAGCGGCGTCGGCAAGCCCGGCGCGGAGGTCCGCTGGGCGGTCGCGGGCCGGATGGCCGTCGCATGGCTGATCACCCTGCCCGCCGCCGGCCTCGTCGGAGCGCTGTCGTACTGGCTGTCCGACGGGGTCAAGTCGCTGACCGGCTCGGCGATCTGGCCGGCGACGGCCTGATCTTCCTCATCCTGGTCGGGCCTGTCCTTCTACATGTGGTGGCGCGCCCAGCAGCAGAAGGTCGACAGCAGCAACGTCAACGCGGATTGGGACTCCTCGACCAACTCCGTCGTGCCGGCCGAAGTGCGTGAGGCCGTCAAGGAATCCAAGCCCACGGCGTCCGTCTAGCCTGCCGACGACCAAAAGGAAACGTTGATGACTTACCTCGAAAGCATCCTCAAGGTGCTCGCCATCGGACTGCTCCTCGGTGCGGGCCTGCCCGCGGTGTTCGCGGCCGGCCTGGTGGCGTACTCCAACGGGGCCGGCGGTCAACACGCCGACGGCACCACGGTCGCGCCCAACCCGGCGGTGAAGTTCCTGGGCATCGCATTGTTCGTGTTCGTCGGCTGGGTGATCCTCACCGCCGTCCTCTGGATCACCAGGGCGACGATCATCCATCACACCGGTATCGACCTGTTCCCCTTCATGCCCAAGAAGTGAGCTGAGACAACATGACCGAGAACCAGACTGTTTTGGACAACGTGCTCGGCTGGCTGCACGACGGCTATCCGGAGGGGGTTCCGCCGAAGGACTACTTCCCGCTGCTCGCGCTGCTGAAGCGCTCGCTCACCGAGGAAGAGGTCATCAAGGCCGCCCAGTCGATCCTCAGGAAGTCGAACTCCGACACGGTGACCGAGGACGAGATCCGCACCGCGGTGCAAGGCGTGATCGACAAGGAGCCCAACCCCGAGGAGATCCATCAGGTCGCCGCGCGGCTGGCCTCCGTGGGCTGGCCGCTGGCGACCGCCCGCTGACGCTACTGGCGGTTGTCGCGCCGGAGCGGATGGTTCTCGGGGACCTGCACGAAGATCAGTAGCACGCCGTCGGGATCGGTGACGTGCATCTCGTGCAGACCCCACGGCTCCTGGCGGGCCTCACGATCGATGGATACGCCGCGGCCGGTCAGTTCCTTCTCGGTGGCATACACGTCGCGGACCTGAAGCCACATCGTGCCGCCCGCGCTCGGGGTGCCGTGGCCGGCGAGTTCGATCAGCGACTGGCCCGCGTAGAACACCGTGCCCGCGCCGTAGTCCCGGGCGATCGCCAGCCCGATCTCGTCGCGGTAGAACGTCAGCGAGCGTTGGTAGTCAGCCGGCCGGATGAGCATGCGACTGGCCAGGATCTCCATACGAACGTGTCTATCACGGCCGGTCAGCCGATCCGGCGCTCGACACCTTCCCAGTACGGCTCGCGTAGCTGCCGTTTGAGGAGTTTTCCGCTGGGGTTGCGCGGCAGCACCTCGGCGAAATCGACCGACTTGGGCAGTTTGAAGCCGGCCAACCGCCCGCGGGCGAACGCGATCAGGTCCTCCGGAGTGGGGGAGGCCCCGGCCGCTGGCACGACGACAGCCTTGACCGCTTCGCCCCACACCTCGTCGGGCACGCCGATGACGGCGACGTCGCCGACGTCCTCATGTGTCATCAGGACGTTCTCGACCTCCGCCGGGTAGATGTTCTCGCCGCCCGAGACGATCATGTCCTTCACCCTGTCGAACAGGTAGATGTAGCCCTCGTCGTCGAGATAGCCCGCGTCCCCGGACTTCAGCCAGCCGTCGGGCGTGAGTGTCCTGGCCGTCGCATCGGGGTTGTTCCAGTAGCCGAGCATGTTCTGCAACGAACGGGTCCACAGCTCTCCCACGGTGCCGATCGGAACGTCCTCGCCGTCATCGCCGACGATGCGCACCTCCACCCACGGGTGCGGCTTGCCGCACGACCGCAGCAGCTGCGGCCGGTTCACCGGATCGTGGTCGATGCCCTTGAGTTGCGTTATGGCACCGGTGGTTTCGGTCAGGCCGTACACCCCGACGAACTCGCACCCGAGCCGCTCGAGGCCCTTGATGAGTACGTCGTCGCTGATCGGTGAGGCGCCGTAGACGAGTGTGCGCAGGCTGGAGAAGTCGGTCTTCTCGACGCCGGGCGTCATCAGCACGAACTGAATCACCGCGGGAACCAGCAGGATGTTGGTGATCCGGTGTCGCGGTATCGCCTCGAGGATGGCCACCGGGTCGACGTCGCGCAGCACGACGTTGGTGCAGCCGCAGTACAGACCGACCATCGCCCACCCTGAGCCGGCGATGTGGAACATGGGCATCACGGCGAGACTCACGCTGTCAGCGGTGAATCGCCACTCTTGAGCCATGGTGGACACCAAGCTGAAGAAGTTGCTGTTCTTCAGCATCACGCCCTTGGGCAGGCCGGTGGTGCCCGACGTGTAAAGCTGCAGGGCGACGTCGTCCGGGCCGGTGGTGACGCCGGGATCATCGGTGGGCTGACCGCCGATCCAATCATCGAACGCGGCCCAGCGGCCGTGACTCCCGACCGCGACGATCGTGTGGACCTTCGTGAGCCGGTCCTCGATGGCCTCGATATGGCCGAAGAACTCCGAGCCCACCACGACAACCGCCGCGCCGGCGTCCTCGATGATCTGCAGCATCTCCGGTGCCGCCAGCCGCCAGTTCACCGGCACGATCACCGCGCCGAGCTTGGTCAAACCGTATGTGAGTTCGAAGAATTCGGCGCCGTTCTTCTCGACGAACGCGACCCGGTCGCCAAACCCCACGCCCGCCGCCCGAAGGGTGTTGGCGACCTGGCTCGAGCGGGCGTGGAGTTCGCCATAGGTGATGGTGCGCTCGCCCACCACAAGGGCGGCGACGTCGGCCTGTTCGACGCCGTGCACCCGCACGATGTCGGCGACGCTGGCGATGTCTTCAGTTGGCATGCCCTATCTCAACATGCAACGGGCCCGCCGATCAGCCGATTCGGCGGCCGACAGCGGCCCAGTACGGATCCCGCAGCGTCCGCTTCAGCAGCTTGCCGCTGGGATTACGGGGCAGCACCTCGGCGAAGTCGACGGACTTGGGCAGCTTGAAACCGGCGAGTCGCTCGCGCCCATACGCGATGAGTTCGGCCTCGGTCGGTGCGGTGCCCGTGGCCGCGACGACGATGGCCTTCACCGCTTCGCCCCACTTTTCGTCCGGTACGCCGATGACGGCGACGTCGTCGACGGCGGGATGGGTCATCAGCACGTTCTCGACCTCGGTGGGGTACACGTTCTCACCGCCGGAGACGATCATGTCCTTCTTCCGGTCGTGCAGGTACAGGTAGCCCTCGCCGTCGACGAAGCCGGCGTCGCCGGTCTTCAGCCAGCCGTCTTCGGTGACGGTCGCGGCCGTGGCGCCGGAATTGTTCCAGTATCCGCGCATGTTCTGCGCCGACCGGGTCCACACCTCGCCGACCGCGCCGACGGGAACCTCGCGGCCGTCGTCGTCGACGATGCGCAGTTCGACCCACGGATAGGGCTTCCCGCATGACCGCAGCAACTCCGGGCGGCCCGCCGGGTCGTGGTCGTCGAGTTGCGTTATGGAGCCGGTGGTTTCGGTCAGCCCGTACACCTGGAGGAATTCGCATCCGAAGCGTTCGAGACCCCTCACCAGCACGTCGTCGGTGATGGGCGAAGCGCCGTACACGATGGCCCGCACGCTGGAGAAGTCCGCGTTCTCGACACCCGGTGTGCCCAGCATCATCTGGATCACCGCGGGGACGAGCAGCATGTTGGTGATCCGGTGTCGCACCACCGAATCCAGAATCGCGACCGGATCGACGTCGCGCAGCACGACGGTGGTGGCACCCTCGTAAAGGCCGACGAAAACCCATCCGGATCCGGCCATGTGGAACAGCGGCATCACGGCCAGGCTCACGCTGTCTTCGGTGAACCGCCACTCGCCGGCGATCCCGGTGGCCTTGCAGAGATAGTTGCCGTTGGTCAGCATGACACCCTTGGGCAGGCCGGTGGTCCCCGACGTGTACATCAGAAGGGCGACATCGTCGGAACCCGTTGTGACACCGGGGTCTTCGTCGGGGTGGCCGGCCAGCCAGTCCGCGAACGCCTCCCAGCGGTCGTGCGCACCGATCGCCACGATGTGCTCGACACTCGTCAACCGATCCTCGACCGCCTCGAGGTGACCGAAGAACTCGGAGCCCACCACGACGATGCGCGCCTGCGCGTCCTCGATGATGTGCAGCATCTCCGGCGGCGCGAGCCGCCAGTTCACCGGCACGCCAACGGCGCCCAACTTGGCGAGGCCACACACGACGTCGAAGAACTCGGCGCCGTTCTTCTCGATGTAGGCGACCGTGTCGCCGAATCCGACTCCGGCCGCCCGGAACGCCTGGGCGGCCCGGCTGGACCGCGCGTCAAGCTCGGCGAAGCTGATGGTCCGGTCGCCGACGACGAGTGCCGCTGCGTCCGGACGGCGCTGCGCGTGCACGCGGACGATGTCGGCGATGGTCGCGATCTCGGGCTTGGGCATGGTCAGCTGTTGGGTTGCAGCCGTTGCCGCTTCATCATCGCGTTGACCGCACCGGGTGCGATCGTGTTGACGGCCTGGGCGGTGACGGCCATGCGTGGCGCGATGCGCACCGGCCGCAAGCGCGCCGCTGTGATCATCCAGTCGGCGGCCTCGTCGGCCCTCAAGCCCGGTAGTCCGTCGTAGGCCCGCGTCGGTGCGATCATCGGTGTGAGGACCAGAGGGTAGAACAGCGTCGTCGAGTGCACCCCGTCCGAGCCCCATTCGGTTTCGATGATCCGACTGACCGCGGTGAGCGCCGCCTTCGACGCGTTGTAGACCGCGAACAACGGAGTCGATTCGCTGAGCACGCCCCACGTCGACACGTTGATGATGTGGCCGTCGCCGCGCTCGCGCATACCCGGCGCCAGGCCCCGGATCAGCCGCAGCGGTGAGTAGTAGTTCAGGGTCATGGTCCGCTCGACGTCGTGCCAGCGGTCGAGGGACTCGGCCAGCGGCCTGCGGATGGACCGCCCGGCGTTGTTGATCAGGATGTCGATGCCGCCGAGTTCTGCCTCGACCTTGGCGACGAGTGCATCGACGGCGTCCAGATCGGACAGGTCGCCGGCGTAGGCAACGGCGGTGCCGCCGGCCCCGGTGATCCGGTCGACCAGTGCATCCAGCAGGTGCTGGCGACGGGCGGCGACCACCACGGTGGCGCCGCGGCGGGCGAACTTCTCGGCTGCCGCCTCGCCGATACCCGACGACGCCCCGGTCAGCAGGATCCGCTTGCCCTTGAGGTCGACCTCGCGGCGGTCGGGCCGGTACAGCAACAGTTGCGGGGCCAGCGGCGGTCGCATGCTCGCCAGCACAACCTGGTCGGCGAGCCGGCGCAGCGGATTCTTGCTCACAGCTCGCGAGTCTAGGTGGGTCCCATTTCGGCAGGTCGCCCGCGATGAATAGGCAGTCGTCCTATGGTCAATATCCCTATGACGATGAAGGGGACACTAGACGAACGGTTCGGTGACGCGGAGGAGCCGGTGGACGGCGGCACCGTGAGGAATGCGCTGGCCAAGGCGGAGCTGTATTGGCTCACCACGGTCCGCGGTGACGGCCGACCGCACGTCACGCCCTTGGTCGGCGTCTGGGTCGACGACAGCTTCGTGTTCTGCACCGGCTCCGACGAGCAGAAGACCCGCAACCTTGAGAGCGGCAACGCCGTCGCCGTCACCACCGGCACCAACACCTGGAACGACGGGCTCGACGTGGTTGTCGAAGGCCAGGCCGAACGCGTCATGGGATTGCACGCGCTGACCGACCTGGCGGATGCCTACCGCGACAAGTACGGCGACAACTGGGATTACGACGCCGACGACGAGGTATTCGACCCCGAAGGCGGGCGCGCACACGTGTACCGGGTCGAGCCGACGAAGGTCATCGCCTTCGCCAAGTCACCACACGGACAGACGACGTTCAAGCCGTAGCGATTTGTGTGCGTTTAGGAGCGGTCAGCGCACCAAAACGCACACAAATCGCAACTAGAAGTAGCGCGGGAATCGGCTCCAGTCGGGGTCGCGCTTCTCGAGGAACGCGTCGCGGCCCTCGACGGCCTCATCGGTCATGTACGCCAACCGCGTTGCCTCACCGGCGAACAGCTGTTGGCCCATCAGGCCGTCGTCGGTCAGGTTGAATGCGTACTTGAGCATGCGGATCGCCTGGGGTGACTTGCCGTTGATGGCTTCGGCCCATTCGATCCCGACCTTTTCGAGGTCCGCGTGGTCGACCACCTCGTTGACCGCGCCCATCGCGTACATCTGCTCTGCGGTGTAGGGCCTGCCGAGGAAGAAGATCTCGCGGGCGAACTTCTGGCCGACCTGCTTGGCGAGGTACGCGCTGCCGTATCCGCCGTCGAAGCTGCCGACATCGGCATCGGTCTGCTTGAAGCGGGCGTGCTCGCGGCTGGCCAACGTCAGGTCGCACGTCACGTGCAGGCTGTGGCCGCCGCCGGCCGCCCAACCGTTGACCAGACAGATGACGACCTTCGGCATGAACCGGATCAGCCGTTGCACCTCGAGGATGTGCAGCCGCCCCGCACGCGCCGGATCGACCGACTCGGCCGTCTCACCCGCTGCGTACTGATAGCCGCTGCGACCGCGGATGCGCTGGTCACCGCCGGAGCAGAACGCCCACCCGCCGTCCTTCGGGCTGGGCCCGTTGCCGGTCAGCAGGACGACGCCGACCTCGGGCCACATCCGGGCATGGTCGAGCACGCGGTAGAGCTCGTCGACGCTGTGCGGGCGGAACGCGTTGCGAACCTCGGGCCGGTCGAATGCCACCCGCACCGTCGGCTGAGGTTTCCCGTCGACGACATGACGGTGATAGGTGATGTCGGTCAGCTCGAATCCGTCGACCGGTTGCCACACCGACGAGTCAAAAGGGTTGTCGGTCACGGCTTGACTGTATTCGCCTTCGGCCGTTTCGCCGTCAATCACCCGACAACTATGATCATGATTGACACGAGGGGTGGCGTGTGGACCGAGATCCGTACACCGTGGGCATCGCGCTGGGCGATGGATTGGTCGTGCGCGCAGGGGACGTTGTGATGTACATAGCCGATACGTCGCTGTCCACGGGTTCGTTGATTACGGCGGTCGAATCAGTCGCCAATGCGGAGCAACCTGGCGGTGCTATCGCTGAACGGCTTGCCGCCCTGGCGTTCGGCACGGATTCGGCCTCCGTCGCACCGTTCGGTGTTCTGGCGCCCACGGCGAACGGCGTGCTTGTGCTTTTGCGCGGCAATGTCATCGCGCAAATCGACACCGCGGACGGTGTGCGCGAGTTGTCCGGGGCCCGCGCGTTGACGTGGGTGGACGAGGTGCTGCCCCCGTCGGCGCGCAGGGTGACGATCGGGGGTCGACCCGGTCTGGTGGCCCTCAAACACTCCGATCTGCAGGCTGGTGTCGTGCCCGGCGGGGGGTTTGTGCTCGAACCGTCAGCCTCTGCAACGCAGCCATCGGCTGGACTCGGCGTCGTCGAGGGCGCAACCATCTTCCACCGGGCAGCACCCGGTCGACCGATCACCGAACGGCCCGCGGCCCCTCCTACGGAAACCGTCCCCCCAGTCCAACGCCGGGCCACCTCATCGGAAACAGGGACTCTCGCACCCGTCGCCGGCGTCCTGGAGTCGGGGGAGGGCGCCATCTTTCCGTTGGACCGCCCGTATGTCATCGGCCGCGACCCTCTCGGCGACGACGCGGTGCGAAACGCACATGCCTCGCCCATCGTGGTGCACGACGACCAGCATGTTTCGCGCGTGCATGCCTACGTCACGATCGACGGTGGCTCGGTCTTCGTGTGCGACGCGTCCACCCCCGGCGGCACCTTCATCGCTGCCCCCGGCGCCGAGACCTGGACCCAGATCGGTACGACCCCAACCGAACTCGAGCCGGGATGGACACTGCGGGTCGGTGCGCGGATTCTGACGTACCGCAGCGCGGATCCGCGTTAGCCCGTTCAGTCGGCCAGTACGCTCCAGTCGCCGGCCCGCAGCGCCGCCCGCTGCGCTGCGTCAACGAGGATTCGGTTGCGTACCGCTTTCTGCGCGGCCGCGACGTCGCTGGGATGGTGGCCGAGCACCGTTGCGCCGACCGCCCGGCCCTCTGAAAGCACCAGCCGCCGATAGGATGTCACGGTGGGTCGATCGATGACTATCACCTCATCGGACGGCCTTGGCTCCGTGGTACCGATCGAAAACAGTTGAAGATCAACACCCTTCAAGACTGTCGCCGGTGTCTCGGAGGTCAGCACCACATCGCCGCCGAGCGCATTGACGGCGGCTGCCTGGGCTTGTTCGGTCGCGACCGGCCACAATCCGCGGACTTGGCCCCGGTGCTCCGCGATGTCGCCCGCGGCGAAAACACCCGGAACCCTGGTCTGCATCCGATCGTCTACGAGGACACCTTTGTTGACCGGAACCCCAGCGTCGCGCGCCAGCTTGACGTTTGGGCGGATGCCTGTTGCCGAGAGGAACATTTCGCACTGTACGGTGCGGCCGTCCTTGAGAACGGCCCCGGTAACCGCAGGGGCCCCGATGATGTGCGAGGTTTCGGCCCGCCGCAGGATCTCGATGCCCGCCCTTTCGAAGTGCGTCTCGACCAACTCCGAACAGCGTGGGTCGATCTGGCGGCTCAGCAGCCGGTTTTGCCGTTCGAGCACAGTCACATTCAGTCCCAGCCGGTGCAGCGAGTAGGCGGCCTCGAGGCCGAGCAACCCGCCACCTGCCACCACGGCCCGACGGCAGTCGCGCTGCTGGACGTAGGCACGGATCTGCATCGCGTCGCCGGCCTCCCTCAGCGCGAAACTGCCCGGCCTGTTCAGCCCCCCGATGGGGGGGACGGCAGCGCTCGAGCCCATCGCGAGGATCAGCCGGTCGAAGGGGAGGGCTTCCCCGGTGCTGAGCTGCACACGCCGCCAACGGAGATCGATCCGCGTGGCCACTGTGTTGAGCCACGCGTTGACCCCGTGCTCGTCGTACCATTGCTCGGGCAGAAGGTACAGGCCTTGCATCGCGGAGCGGCCGTACACCAACCGGGAGATACCCATTCGGTTGTACAGCGCGTGGGATTCACGCCCGACGATGTGGATCTCACAGTCGGGGTGTCCGCGCCGAATGAAGTCGGCGGCGGTGACTCCGGCGATGCCGTTGCCGAGCACCACCACGCTCACGATGGAGTGGTTGTAACGGGTCGGTGTCGCGCCGTTGCCGTTACCGGGCTCCGGCGTCATCGAGACAGTGACCGTGCCGCTCTTGATTCGGGCGCAGCAGGCCATCCGGGTCGATTTGCCGAGGCCCAGCCGCCGTAGCGTGTTCAGTTCGTCGCTTTCGGGCGCAGACAGGCACGACATGCCGTCGAGGATGGCGACGGGATCCGCCCCGCACACGCCCATGCGGCAACCCGCCTCGATCGGGTGCCCACCTTTCTCGGCGACGTCGAGCACACTCATGCCTACATCGGCGGCGCTGGATTCGCCATCGCGCTCGAAGCGTACGTGCACCGTGTGCTCGGGGGCAGAGGTGTTCTGCCGCTTAGGCATTCCGAGGAGGACGGGTTCAGCCCGTGCCCCGGTGGTCAGCGCGAACTGCAGCTCGCTGACCCGGGTCCGGGCGATCCACAGCAGCGTGAGTGCCGCGACCGTGACGGAGATCGGCCACCGCAGCCACCCGGTGTCGACGCCGGTGATCTCCGTAACCGCGTCGGCGAGCGCGGGGCCGGCAAACCAGTAGAACGCGTTGAGCGCCAGCGCCCCGTAACCCACCGTCAGCATCGACGCACTGAGCGGCGACATGGCTTCGATCGCGAAAAACGAGCCGATGCTGATGAGCATCGCGAGCGCAAGCAACGCGTACTGCTGTGTCATCACGCCATTCGCGTGGTCCTTGAGGACGAAGAACCCGATGACGAAACCGGGCAGGGCGGCGACGAACAGCCTGCGTGGTCCGTTCCATCCTTTGTCGGGGTCGGCCATATCAGCCTGCCAGGCGGCGCGAGGCTTGAAGTCGTAGCAGTTCTTCGCACAGCCCACGCAGCTTGTGCAGTGGCTGTTGGGCACAGTGACGAAAGGCGTTTGCCCGTACACACGTTGAAGTGGCAACAAGGGGCAGATGCTGCTGCACCAGCCGCTCTTGCCTTTGAAGACAAGGCCACCCGCGACGGCCGTGACGATGACGGCGACGAGAACGGCGCCCATCGCGGCGCCATTGTGATCCAGCCCGGCCAGCCGGGCGCCGGCGATGCCGAGGAACCCGGCGACGGCGATCAGATATCCGCGCTTGCGCAGCCATTCCGGTACTGCTCGGCTTCCGCCGACGCCCAGCACCCGGGGCATCTGGTTGCTCGCCGCCATCGGACAGACGTTGCGCCACAGTCCCGGTGCGACGAAGAACAGGATCGGAAGGAGTGGCACGACCACCTGGAACAGCACGAACAGGCCGGCCGCCGGACGCACGAACAGCAGGGCAATCACGGTCAGGTACGCCGCGATGCTGACGACGCGCACTGACTGCCAGATACGCAACGGCACCCTCGTCGGCAGCTCGTTGTATGCGCGGAACAGGTCGCGCTCACCGGTGGGATCGATGCCGAGGACCCGCTCGGCCAGCGTCATGAACCGCGAGCGCTTGGCTGGCAGCGGCGGTGGAGGCGGCGGAACGGCGGCCGCCGTGAGCCCGAGTCGAGTCGAATCGTGTTCCAGGTCATCCCCGTTGCGCTTGACGGCCGGAGGGTGCAGCACGATGATCTCCGACCGTCCCAGGCGCAGAACATCACCGGGCGCGAGCGCAGCACGGCCGGTCAGGGCGGTGCCGTTGATCAAGGTTCCGTTGCGGCTTCCAAGGTCGATCGCCGAGAGCGCGGTCGGGCTCGGGACCAGCCGCAGATGCTCGCCTGACACCCCGGCGTCGGCCAGCACCTCGCCGGGGCAGTCACGGCCAACCGTGAGCGGCTGGCTCAACAGCCTGCGGCGAGCCGGCCGGCCCCACTCCCGGATCTCGATCAGCGGCGGACTAGCGACCATCGTTCTCCCGCATGGAGTTTCATGGCCACCGCCTGTTCGAGTGCGCGACGGGTGCGGCGGTATTTTTCGGTTCGGCCGACACGCATCGCGCCGATCGCCGCGGCGATCCCTGCGGTGGCGGCAAGCGCCGCCGAACCGATGAGTGTGGCCACCGTCGGTTCCCGTCCCATCAGGACCCACGCCGCGCCGACGACCGCCACCGCCAGTGCGGCCGCGCTGAGCGGAAGGCCGATGCTCGCTGAGAACCGATTGCGCCCGCGTCGAAGCGCACGGAGGTAGGACTCCGTGTATGCGGCGCCGAACAGCGCCAGAACCGTCAAACCGGCACTGAGAGCCGTGGTCGTTGCCGGTTGCATGCTGGTCATGCCGAATCGGTATGTGGCAGGCGGAGTTCCGTCGCCGCGCACGGTCAGGACCGCGGTGGTGCGACCGGCGAGCACATACTGGTTGAAAGGAGCAGGCACCGCGGCCACCGCCCCAAGGTCGCTAGGAGTGATCGGCGCCTCGTGACGACCGATCGTCGCGCCGGCAACGTCCAGTGCGAGGGCGGCGGTGCCCGCCTGGACCCCGGCAACCGTCACCGGGATCGGCTTCGACCAGTCGGCCCGCACCTCGCCCCCGCTCGTGGGATCGACACCGGCCACCGTAACCATGCCGGGCTGAAGATCTCCGCCGCGCGGCGGTGCGCCCAGCCCGATCAACGCGACCGCGACCGCCGATAAGGCAAGCACGGCGGCCACCACGACCGGCACACGCGGGGACCGAAACTTGACCACCTGCTGGACCGGAACGACGTCGTCGCGACCCACGTCGGCAAGCTCAATCCGCGGACGCTCTGCGCGTTCTGCGGGTCGCACGCGCTCCGTTGGGCTGGGGACGGAACCCCCGTACATCTCGGTCATCGCGGTCATCGAGCTATTCGGTTGGCGACCGGTTCCGGTCGCTGCTGCGATGATCGTGTCGGCACCGATGACGGGAATGCCAACAGGGACAAGCCAGTCCGTGCCCCAGGCATCGGCGGCGGGCCCGGCCAGGGCTACGCCGAACGACTCCGCCGAATCGAAGCGTTCGGTGGGATCGGTGGCAAGGCCGCGCATGACCACGTCGGCGATCGACTTGGGAACGACGGGCGCGACCTCGGTGAGCGGCCTCGGCTGCTCGAACGCATGCATGAACAGCACCGCCATGCTGTCGCCGCCGGCTGGGAACGGCAACACCCCTGACAACAGCTGGTACAGCATCGTCGCAAGTTGGTAGACGTCGGTCGCCGGCGACACCTCTTGTCCACGAGCCTGTTCCGGCGCCATGTACGACGGGGTGCCGACGACCTCGCCAGCGCGGGTGACGAGCGTGTCGTTTCCGCCGACGATCCTCGCGATGCCGAAATCGGCGAGCTTGACCGAACCGTTGGCGGAGAACAACAGATTCGCGGGCTTGATGTCGCGGTGCAGGACCCCGTGGCTGTGCGCGGCGTCCAGTCCTGCAGCGCAAGCCAGCGCCACGGCAATCGCCGAGCTGGCGTTGAAGCCGTCCTGTGAAAACCGGCTCGCGACCGTTCCGCCGGGCAGGTACTCCATCACCAGCAGGCAAAGATCCTCGTACTCGATGTAGTCGTACACCGGAACGACATGCGGATGGTCGATCGCGGCCATCAGCCGGGCTTCGGCGATGAATCGGCGCCTAACCGCCGGGTCCTCGGCGAACTGCGGTGGGATCTTCTTGATCGCTACCTGGCGGTGCAGCTGGCGGTGGATCCCCGACAGCACCACACCGCAGCCGCCGCGACCGATCTGCTCGCCGATGTCGAAGCCAGGCAGCGCGGCACGGATGCGGTCCTCGATCGATGTCATTTCGCGAGCTCCTCTGCGCGATGCTTCCCGGTCTGGCCATCGGCCAGCACGTCGATGTCCTCGTCGGCGTCGGTCAACACGTCGGCGTCGGTCAACATGTCGGCGTCGGTCAACATGTCGATGTCGGTCAACAGGTCGACGTCGATGTCCTCGTCGTCGTCATCGCCAGGCACCGGAGCGAGGTATCCGATCGCGAAGAAGACGGCGGCCGTGACGCCTGCGAGGAGAAGCCACTGTGCGGTGTCGGCAACCCACAACCGCGCGACCGACGCGGAGAACATCAACACCAGGCCAACTCCGATGCCTGGGACGAGCAGCCGCAGCCCGCGCCCCCAGCGATTGGCCGAAAGGCGATGCCTGGCAATGCCGATTGCGGCGTCGATGATCGCTAGTACGGTAAGCACGAACAGGGCAATGCCGAACAGACCGTAGACCGACAACACCGAACCGCGCACATCGGTCACGATGGGCATCGTCGCAATCTGCTCACCTAACGCGCCTTTGACGGTCAGCTGGCCACCCATCAGGCCCGTCGCCTGGCCGCTCAGCCCGGTGAGGTCAAGCTGGTAGTGGAGGGTGTCGCGGTTTCCCGGTTGCACAGTGAAATCCACAGTGGTGGCGTAGGTGAAGAAGTTCAGACCCAGCACGCGTCCGGCGAGCTCGACCTGTGTGACTTCGACGGGCCTACTGCCGTCGTTGGTCACCTCGATCGCAACATCGGCCGGCTGACCGGGCCGAAGTTGTACCGGATCACCCGCGTCGGACCCATTCACGTTGTGTCCGTTGATAGTCGCGGATGCGGTTACTCCGGACTGGGCGGCCGCGGTGGGCATGCCGGTGAAGGCGCAGAAGAGCATGGCGATTACAAGGGCGAATACCTTATGCATGATTGTTCCTCCGATTTGTTAGATGTGATCCCAGACGATTTGCGTAAAACCAGACGCCTGATATCAGGACGATGAGAATCAATGTCAGTGCCACGGTGCCGGTACCAACGCGGCTGGTGAGATTGATGGTCGCGGCTTGTGGCACGACCTCCGGCTGCGCCGCGGGAACTACGACCGGTGGCGGCGCTGCGGGAACTTCGATGATCGCTACGGGCACCGAAGCCGGGGCTTCGACAATGGCCGGCACCTCGGTTACCGGGGGTGTCGCGATGGCCACCGGCGTCGGTTCGGGCGTGACGGCCGGCGGGGTCTCCGGTGGTTCGAACTTCGGCGGATCCCATGTTTTTGGGTCCCGCCTCTCGAGGGGGGACGGCTTCGGTACGTTGACATCCGGTCCGGGAAATTGCCCGGTCGCTGGTGTCTCACGGGGGCGTCGCAACCTCGCCCGACGCTTTTGCAAGGCGGTGTTGGTGGGGGACATCCGCTCTCACACGGGCCGGGGTCGTCGACTTCGGGTGTCTCAGGCTTGCACGGGCCTTCGGTTCAGCCGGGCGGGGTCCGACGGGCCGGGTTCAGACGGTGCCGGGTTCGCACGAGCCTTCGGTGCAGGTGTTGGGCTCGCCTTGCCGGGCTCGCATCGACGGGCCCCCCTTGCCGGGGACGTAGTCGCCGGGGTAGCTGGGACCGGCGGCCGGGGGACGACTGTCCTGGTGGGCCGGCGGTGCCGGACTGTCGACTTACTCGTCGACCGTCCGGGGCCGGACTGTCCGGCTGCGGATCCTCGGCCGCCCCCGTGCCGGCGAACCGAAACGGGGCGGGGGACGGCCGTTGCCGAAACGGGTCTCGGGACCATCTTTGTTAGAGGGTTCACTCGCCGTGCCGCCGCTAGATGGCGTGGTCTCAGAAGTCCCCTCGCTCTCGGGCGATCCCGACGTGTCGATATCGGGTGAGCCGAGCGAGCCGGATCGACCATTGCCGAAACGGGACTGGGACGACCCCTTTCGGAGGGTTCATTCGCCCCGCCGGAGTTGACGTGGTCTCAGACCTCCCCTCGCTATCGGGCGACCCAGATGGGTCGGTATCGGGTGAGCCGCCGACCGATCGACCATTACCGAAACTGGACCTGGTAAGCCGCTGTCGGACGGGCCGGACGAGTCATTTGAGCCGCCCGAATTTCCGGATCGACCATTCCCGAAACTGGAACCGGGACGACCGCTGTCGGACGGGTCGGACGAGTCATTCGAGCCGCCGGAAGTTGTCGTGTTGCGAGAACTCCCCCCGCTCCCGGTCGATTCCGACGAGGTGGAATCG
>CAVTSZ010000039.1:0-105680 GCA_963737385.1 uncultured Actinomycetota bacterium | reverse complement strand
TATCCTTCGGCGAACGCGGAAGACCCGCCGATGGAACTGCAGTTTCTTCGGGCATATATGAACTTTATCGAATTATCATCGATGATATTGCTATTGAGTCGAATCTTCTTCACACTTTAGGGAGCAAATTCGACTTTAGGAGCGATCATGCGCGTCGGCATCCCGACCGAGATCAAGAACAACGAGTACCGCGTCGCCATCACCCCGGCAGGCGTGGCCGAATTGACCCACCGCGGTCACGAGGTGCTGATTCAGGCCGGCGCCGGCGAGGGTTCGGCGATCTCCGACCGCGACTTCAAGGCCGCCGGCGCTCAGATGATCAACAGCGCCGACGAGGTGTGGGCCGAGGCCGAACTTCTGCTGAAGGTCAAGGAGCCGATCGAGGCCGAGTACTCGCGCATGCGCGAGGGCCAGACGCTGTTCACCTATCTGCACCTGGCCGCCTCCAAGCCGTGCACCGACGCGCTGATGGCGTCGGGCACCACATCGATCGCCTACGAGACCGTTCAGACCGCCGACGGCGCGCTGCCGCTGCTAGCCCCGATGAGCGAGGTGGCCGGTCGCCTGTCGGCACAGGTCGGCGCGTACCACTTGATGCGCAGCCACGGAGGCCGCGGCGTCCTCATGGGTGGCGTACCCGGCGTCGCTCCCGCCGAGGTCGTCGTCATCGGCGGCGGCGTGGCCGGCTACAACGCCGCCGCGCGTCGCCAAGGGCATGGGCGCGCACGTCACCGTGTTCGACCTCAACGTCAACACGCTGCGCAAGATCGACGACGAGAACGGCGGAGCCATCGAGACCCGCTACTCGTCGATGCTCGATCTCGAGGACGCCGTCAAGCAGGCCGACCTGGTCATCGGCGCCGTGCTGGTGCCCGGCGCCAAGGCGCCGAAGCTGGTCACCAATTCGACCGTCGCGCACATGAAGTCGGGCGCGGTGCTGGTCGACATCGCGATCGACCAGGGCGGCTGCTTCGAGGATTCTCGGCCCACCACGCACGACGATCCGACCTTCGCCGTGCACGACACCGTGTTCTACTGCGTGGCCAACATGCCCGGCGCCGTGCCGCGCACGTCGACCTACGCGTTGACCAACGCGACCATGCCGTACGTGCTGAAGCTGGCCGACAAGGGTTGGCAAGCAGCGTGCGAGGCGGATCCGGCACTGGCCAAGGGTCTGTCAACGCACGAGGGCGCCCTGCTCTCCGAGCAGGTGGCCGCCGACCTGGATCTGCCGTACACCGATCCGGCTACGGTGCTGGGCTGAGCCGGATCACCTGAACAACTCCCCGTCCAGGTAAAACCACCGACGGGCTCTAACGGCGAAGCGGGACCGCTCATGCAGCGTCCCGCTTCGTCTGTTTTCCCGGTAGTGCGCGCGGAATTCGACCTCGCCCGATTCGTCGCCGGTTCGACCGTCGACGGTGTCGAGTATCTCCAGTCCGGTCCACGTCAATCCGGCCGTCCGGTGTCAACGCCTCGGGCCGTGTCCGCGGATGCCAGGTCCGCCAGACGTAGTCGAGATCGTCGACGGCATAAGCGCTGTAGCGCGCCCGCATCAGTTGTTCGGCGGTCTCGGCCTGGCGTTCGCCGAGGTGCAGCGGCAGACAACAGCGACCGAACGGCTCATCCGACCCACACGGACACAACGCGGTCGGACGCATCGTCACAGTGTGCCAATTCGGCGATGCACTACCCGGTGCCGGTTTGCTGCCAGATGGGGGTCGCTGAAAAACATAGGGAATCACCCGATTCCTCACGCTCGACGATTGCCATACCGTTGGTTCAGCTGCTGATGCTCTCGCGCATGGAGAAAACAGCCGCTGACCAGCCGTACCCGGCTGCGAGGGGTGGTCGGGTGCCTGGTCCACGGCGCCTCTACGCGAGAAGCGTCGGCATCACCAGCGTCGTCAGCTCCCCGATCAGCGGCCGCATGTTGGCCGCCTTCGGGTCATTTGCTTGCGACCGCGTCAATATCGCGATCAGAACCCGTTCGCCGGCAGGGCCATACGCGATGCCGACGTCATTCGTGCTGCCGTAGTCCCCACTGCCGGTCTTGTCGGCGGTGGTCCATCCCGGCGGCAGTCCGGCCCGCATGCTCGACGTCTGATTGGCCCGCATCCAGTCCTCGAGCTGCCGGCGTTGCGGCGGCGCGAGGACGTCGCCGTCGAGCAGCGCGCGGTACCCACCGCCCAGAGCCTCCGGCGTGCTGGTGTCACGAGGATCTCCGGGCACCGCCGAGTTGAGTTCGATCTCAAACCGGTCGAGCCGCGACCGCTCATCGCCGATGCTTCGCGCGAAGGCGGTGATCGCCGGCGGTCCACCGATCCTGTTCAACAGGAGGTTCGCCGCGGCGTTGTCGCTCCGCTGCAGCGCAGCCTGGCACAGCTCGGCCAGCGTCATCTCTGCGCCCGCACGCCTTTCGGTGACCGGCGAATTGGGCAGGATCCCCGCCGGGTCGACAAACATCTTGTCGTCGAGCGTGAGCTGGCCGTGCTCGGCCATCTGCAGCACCCGCGCCGAGGCATAGGCCTTGAACGTCGAACACATCGCGAAGGGATCCTGCGCGCGATGGGCGACCGTCTTGTCGGACACCAGATTCGTCGCGTACACACCGATGAGCGCATTGTTCCGTCGCTCCAGCGCCTGGATTCGATCCTCTATCGGTGGCAGCGGCTCGGCCGGGTCGGCCAACGCAGGTTTCTCGGAACATGCGGCCACCGCTGCGAGTGTCAACCCGCCAAGCAGAACGTGCCGCCGGGACAGTCTGGTCATTGACGCCAGACTAGGCGATCAGCCTGCGAGCACCCGAAGCGGCTGCGGCAACGCCTTTTTCGAGGTTTGCGGACCAAGGACAGCACCACCGTAGGGACGGGTCAGTAGTTTGCGCGCGACGGCGTTCACCTCTTCCAGCGTCACCGCTTCGATCTTGGAGAGGGTGTCGGCGATGCTGCGATGTGTGCCGTAGTTCAGCTCACTGCGGCCCATGCGGTTCATCCGCGATCCGGAGTCCTCGAGTCCGAGCACCAGCCCACCACGCAGTGAGCCCTTCGCGATGCGGTGCTCCGTCTCGGTGATGCCGTCGCCGGCCACGGCCTGTAGCACATCGGTGGTCACCCGGACGACCTCGTCGAAGCGCTCCGGCAGGCATGCGGCGTAGACGGACAGAGCGCCGCTGTCGGAAAAGGTGTCGACGGTCGAATAGACCGAGTACGCCAGGCCGCGCGTTTCCCGGATCTGTTGGAACAGCCGGGAACTCAGGCCGCCACCCAGCGCAGTGTTGAGCACCGACAGCGCCCACCGATGCTCCCAATGTCGACCCGGTGTCCGGACGCCGAGCGACAGATGGGTCTGCTCCGCGTCCCTTTTCACCAGCTGCAGGCTCGGTTGACCCGGAACCCGGCCGGTGCCCTTGCGCGGCGGCAACGACTTTCGGCCACGAACCAGCCGCGGGCCGAAGTGTTCGCGCACCAACGCCACGACCTCGTCATGGTCGACGTTTCCCGCGACGGCAACCACCATTCGCTCCGGCGTATAGCGACGCATGTGGAACGAATGCAGTTGTGAACGGGTCATCGCCGCGATGGAGTCCGCGCTGCCGATCACCGGCCGCCCCACCGGATGCGTGCCGAACATCGCCGATAGGAAGATGTCGCCGAGAGTGTCCTCCGGATCGTCGTCGCGCATGGCGATCTCCTCGAGCACGACGTCGCGCTCGATCTCGACATCGTCTGCGGCACAACGCCCGCGCAACACCACGTCCGCGACCAGATCGACGGCCAGTTCGAGGTCGGTGTCGAGCACGTGCGCGTAGTAGCACGTGTGTTCGCGCGCGGTGAACGCGTTCAGTTCACCGCCCACCGCGTCGACGGCCTGCGCGATGTCGACAGCGGTGCGGGTCGGCGTGGACTTGAACAGCAGGTGTTCCAGGAAGTGCGCCGCACCGGCAACGCTCGGCCCCTCATCACGGGAGCCGACGTCGACCCACACCCCGACCGACGCCGAATGCACCGACGGGATGTACTCGGTGACCACACGCAGGCCACCGGGCAACACGGCGCGACGTACCGCCGCAGATGCTTCGTCGCCGCGCGCGCCGCGGCGCAACGCCCTAACTGGTGGCCGCTGCGGCATCTGCCGGTGCAGTCTCCGATGGGGCCTCGGCTGCTTCATCCTCGGCGACGAGGACCAGCGAGATCTTGCCGCGGTTGTCGATGTCGGCGATCTCCACGCGCAGTTTGTCGCCGACCTTGACGACGTCCTCGACCTTGGCGATCCGCTTGCCACGGCCCAGCTTGGAGATGTGCACCAGGCCGTCCCTGCCGGGCAGCAGTGACACGAACGCTCCGAAATCGGTTGTCTTGACCACGGTTCCGAGGAACCGCTCGCCGATCTTGGGCAGCTGCGGGTTGGCGATCGCGTTGATCTTGTCGATCGCGGCCTGCGCCGCTTCGCCGTTGGAGGCGCCGACGAACACGGTGCCGTCGTCCTCGATGGAGATCGACGCGCCGGTCTCCTCGGTGATCGAGTTGATCATCTTGCCCTTCGGCCCGATGACCTCGCCGATCTTGTCGATCGGCACCTTGATCGTGGTGATGCGCGGTGCGTACGGGCTCATCTCGTCGGGCTCGTCGATGGCCTCGGCCATCACCTCGAGGATGGTGATACGGGCGTCCTTGGCCTGGGACAGCGCACCGGCCAGCACCTGCGACGGGATGCCGTCGAGCTTGGTGTCGAGCTGCAGCGCGGTGACGAAGTCCTTGGTGCCTGCGCACTTGAAGTCCATGTCACCGAAGGCGTCCTCGGCTCCGAGGATGTCGGTCAGCGTGACGAAGCGGCGCTCGGTCTTACCGTCCACCTCGACATCGTCAGACACCAGACCCATCGCGATACCCGCGACCGGGGCCTTCAGCGGCACACCGGCGTTCAGCAGCGACAGGGTCGATGCGCACACCGAGCCCATCGACGTCGACCCGTTGGAGCTCAACGCCTCCGACACCTGGCGGATCGCGTACGGGAACTCCTCGACGCTCGGCAGAACGGGCATCAGGGCCCGCTCGGCCAGTGCGCCGTGGCCGATCTCGCGACGCTTGGGCGAACCGACACGACCGGTCTCACCGGTCGAGTACGGCGGGAAGTTGTAGTGGTGCATGTACCGCTTGCTGGTCTCGGGTCCCAGCGAGTCGATCTGCTGCGCCATCTTGACCATGTCCAGCGTGGTGACACCCATGATCTGGGTCTCGCCGCGCTCGAAGATCGCGCTGCCGTGTGCCCGCGGCACGACGGCGACCTCGGCCGACAGCGCACGGATGTCGGTGATGCCGCGCCCGTCGATGCGGAAGTGGTCGGTCAGGATGCGCTGACGCACAAGCTTTTTGGTGAGCGAGCGGTATGCCGCGCCGATCTCCTTCTCGCGGCCGGCGTAGGTGTCGGCCAGCCGCTCGAGCACCTCGACCTTGATCTCGTCGGTGCGGTCGTTGCGCTCTTCCTTGCCCGCGATCGTCAGCGCCTTGGACAGCTCGTCGGTGGCCACCGAGGACACGGCGAAGAACACGTCGTCCTGGTATTCCGGGAACACCGGGTAGTCGGCGGTCGGCTTGGCGGCCTTGTCTGCCAGCTCCTGCTGGGCAACGCACAGCGCGGCGATGAACGGCTTGGCAGCCTCGAGGCCCTCGGCCACAACGGCTTCGGTGGGGGCGCCTGCGCCACCGGCTATCAGCTCGATGACCTTGTCGGTCGCCTCGGCCTCGACCATCATGATCGCCACGTCGTCGGCGGTCTTACGACCCGCGACGACCATGTCGAACACAGCGGTCTCGAGCTGCTCGACGGTCGGGAACGCGACCCACTGGCCTCCCTTGTTTTCAGGAGTGGAGATCAGCGCAACGCGCACGCCGCCGACCGGTCCGGAGAACGGGATTCCGGAGATCTGAGTCGACGCGGATGCGGCGTTGATGGCCAGCACGTCGTACAGATCCTTGGGATCCAGGCTCAGAATGGTGACGACGACCTGGATCTCGTTACGCAGACCCGAGATGAACGTCGGGCGCAGCGGCCGGTCGATCAGGCGGCAGGTCAGGATCGCGTCGGTCGACGGGCGGCCCTCACGACGGAAGAACGAGCCGGGGATACGCCCGGCGGCATACATCCGCTCCTCGACGTCGATCGTCAAGGGGAAGAAGTCGAAGTGGTCCTTCGGGTTCTTGCTGGCCGTGGTGGCCGAAAGCAGCATGGTTTCGTCGTCGAGGTAGGCGACGACGGCGCCGGCGGCCTGCTTGGCCAACCGGCCGGTCTCGAATCGGATGGTGCGGGAGCCGAAGCTCCCGTTGTCGATCACGGCGGTGGATTCGAACACACCGTCTTCAATTTCAACGACAGACATAGACGTCCGTACGGCCTCTCTGGATTCACTGTTCAGCTGTTTCGCGTTGTCACAGCGTGTGAACCACCGGCCTCGATACGGCCACGGCCATCGATCGAAGCTGTCGGGTATCAGACCCGGCAGCCACTACCGAAGACCGCGCTATCAGGCGGGTTCCGATATGACACGCGGGGACGGCGCTCGCGGAACTGCGAAAACCGCACCCGTTGTTCGCGCCCCAACGGGCGCAGAACGTTCTTATCCTACATTGCAGCAGGTACGGGACCGAAATCGCATCGGCGCCTCCCCACCCGCCGACCACCGTCGGCATCGTCCACACCGCTCCGCGCAGCGCCGAATGGCGTCGCCCAGCCGCTCCTCGAGCGTGTCGAGACCCATCTCCGTCCTCGGTCACGACACCAGAGGCCACGATGGCGTCTTTCATCGCCCGCACCACGCCGACCACATACGCCGTCTGCATGTCGGCTTTCCGGGCGGCCAGTAGGCCTGCAACCCGAGCGATCCCTACCTCGTCGAAGCCCGCCTGCTCGAAGAACCACGGGAAAGCGCATCCCGACGAACGGGTCCGCCTGCGCGTGCTCGAAGCCCGCCTTCAGCCAGTCCCGGAGGCGTGAGTACAGCTCGACCTCGGGGAGCGCTCGCGCACCACCCATGTCGTAGTCCACGGCGACGAAGACACCGCCTGGACGCAGGTTGCGCACATGGTGGCGCAGGACGTCGACAGCGTCCGGCAGGTGCATGAGCAGCAAGCGGCAGACGACTGCGTCGAACGGCTCCTCGTCGAGGAACGTGCGCGCGTCACCCTGCGCGGAAGTCGACATTGCCGACACCGATCTGGTCGCGGCGCTGCTCGGCGACCGCGATCTGCGCCGGGTCCTGCTCGACGCCGACCACGGATCCGTCGGCGCCCACCATCTCGGCGACCTGAAACGAGACATCGCCCGGTCCGCTAGCCGAGGTCGAGGACCCGCATACCGGGCCGGATGCCGCCGCGCTGCAAGCAGAGAGCGTCGGTTCGGCGATGATCGCGGCCTGCGTCTGCAGTCGCGCGATCTCCACGTCATCGAAGCCTACGTATTCGGGGGTGCTCATTTTCGCGACGGGTAGCGCGCCTGTCAGCAAACGCTGCGCGAAGTGCGAAATCGTCTGCGTCAGCGACGCAGGCCAAGCCGGTCGATCAAGGTGCGGTAGCGCTGCCACGTCGACCTGAGCGACGTACTTGAGCAGCCGACGCCTGCGGCCGACCAGCAGCAGCAGACCGCGCCGCGAGTGGTGGTCGTGCTTATGCGTCTTCAGATGCTCGGTCAGGTCGGTGATCCGCTTGGTCAGCAGCGCGACCTGGGCCTCCGGCGAGCCTGTGTCGGTGTCATGCAGGCCGTACTCGCCAAGAATGGTCTTCTTCTGTTCGGCAGTGAGCGCCACGAAATAACTCCATCAATCGGTCCGCGAACAATGGGGCTTGAGGCCCCTTAACAGCGCAGCCACCGCGAACTGCAGCGCACGCTTGGTCGGCGAGAAGTCTAACAGCGCGCTCCTGAGCAGCGAAATCGCAGGTCTAGTGGGCGGCGAGGATGGTGCGCGCCCGGTCGGTGTCGGTGCCCATCGCCGTCACGAGGTCCTCCACCTTCGCGAACTTCTCCTGCCCACGGATGCGCGCGACGAAATCGACCGCGACGTGCTGGCCGTAGAGATCGGCCGATGCATCGAGGACGAACGCCTCGACCGTGCGGGTCCGCCCGGAGAACGTCGGGTTGGTGCCCACCGAGACCGCCGCCTGATAGCGCTCACCTGGGACGACGGCGCCGGCGATGGGGCCGTGGCCGAGCACGGTGAACCACGCCGCGTAGACGCCGTCGGCAGGAATGGCCGAATACATCGGCGGCGCGACGTTCGCCGTCGGAAAGCCCAGCACCTTGCCACGCCCGTCGCCGCGGACCACCACGCCCTCGACGCGGTGCGGGCGCCCCAAGGCCTCTGTGGCGGCCACGACGTCACCGGCGTCGACGCAGGAGCGGATGTAGGTCGACGAGAACGTGACGGTTTCGTCCCGGTGATGCTCGGCCACCAGCGACATGCCCTCCACCGCGAAGCCGAACCGCTCGCCGGCCTTGCGCAGCAGGTTGACATTGCCCGCCGCCTTCTTGCCGAACGTGAAGTTCTCCCCCACCACCACCTCGACGACGTGCAGTCGCTCGACCAGCAGTTCATGGATGTAGCGCTCGGGCGTCAGCTTCATGAAATCAGAGGTGAACGGCATGACCAGGAACACGTCGATGCCCATTTCCTCGACCAACTCGGCGCGCCGGGTCAACGTGGTCAGTTGGGCGGGATGGCTGCCCGGGAAGACGACCTCCATCGGATGCGGGTCAAAGGTCATCAACACCGTCGGCACTCCGCGCGACCGACCCGCCTTAACAGCGTGGTTGATCAGCTCCTGATGGCCGCGATGAACGCCGTCGAACACGCCGATCGTGACGACACATCGGCCCCAGTCCGTCGGGATCTCGTCCTGTCCCCGCCAGCGCTGCACAGCGCCAGCCTACGGCGCAGATGCCCGCGCGGCCCCGCGAGATCCCCAGATCAGGTGATGATTGCCTAAACTTTGTAATCGTGAGTCCGAACGGTAACCCGCGCGACTTGACCATGGTCGCCCAGGATTACCTCAAAGTGATCTGGACAGCCCAGGAGTGGTCGCACGAAAAAGTCAGCACCAAGCTACTGGCCGAGCGAATCGGCGTGTCCGCGAGCACCGCGTCTGAGTCCATCCGCAAGCTGGCCGATCAGGGGCTGGTCGATCACGAGAAGTACGGCGCCGTGACGTTGACCGACGCCGGCCGAGCGGCCGCGCTGGCGATGGTGCGCCGCCACCGACTGATGGAGACCTTCCTGGTCCGCGAGCTCGGCTACAGCTGGGACGAGGTGCACGACGAGGCCGAGGTGCTCGAGCACGCCGTGTCCGACCGGATGCTGGCCCGCATCGACGCCAAGCTCGGTCATCCCACCCGCGATCCGCACGGCGATCCGATTCCCGCCGCCGACGGCCACGTGCCGTCGCCGGATGCGCGTCAGCTTTCGGTATGCCGAGACGGCGACACCGGAGTCGTCGCGCGTATCTCCGATGCCGACCCGGAGATGCTGCGGTACTTCGACACCGTCGGCATCAGCCTCGATTCGCGGCTGCTGGTGCTGGCCCGGCGTGACTTCGCAGGCATGATCTCGGTGGCCGTCAAGTCCGCAGACGCCGGCGAGCACGAAAAGGGCACCACCGTGGATCTGGGAAGCCCTGCGGCAGAAGCGATCTGGGTGGTCAGCTGATAGCGCGAGCTGGCGCCGTACGCACGCTGGGTCCGGCACGCCGAGCAGACGCAAATGTCGCCCTCGGCGTGTCGGGGTAATTTGCGTCTGCTCGCGAGAGAAATGACCTCGTCTGACATGCGCGATCGGCGCGTTTTCGCCGCAGACTTTCGTAGGATTGCCTCATCCACATGGAGGGCGGGGCGGATGGCAAGTTTCCCGGTCGACCCCCTGTGCGTGACGCCGGCATGGCTCAGCGAAGTTCTGGGGGCCGACGTGCGGGAATGCCGTCTCGAGCAGATCGGCATCGGTGTCGGGTTGCTCGGCCGCTTGTACCGAGCCCACCTCGAGGGTGGCCCGGACCTCCCGACGTCGGTGGTCGTGAAGTTTCCGACGCTCGATACCCGCGCCCGGTCAGCCATCTGCGAGGACCTCGAGTTCTACCTGCGCGAGGTGCACTTCTATCAGGAGATCGGCCTCGCCGACCCGTTGCGGCCTGCACGTCCGTATTACGCCGCCTTCGACGAGACGACGCACGACTTCGTTCTCGTGCTCGAGGATCTGGGCCGGCTCCGGGTAGCCGACCAGCTCGTGGGCTGCAGCGCCGCGGACGCGGAGACCGTGATCGACGCCGTCGCGCGGCACCACGCTCACTGGTGGGAAAGCGACCGGTTGGCTTCGCTGCTGTGGCTCAAGACGTTCGCCACACCTCCGTTCGCGCAGGTTATGGCTCGCAATTTCGAGGCCTCCTGGCCGCGTGTCATCGAGGGAATCGGCGCCGACCTGTCCCCCGAGTTGCGTGACTTCGGCCAGCGGTGGCCGTCGATGGTGGCGTGGTTCTTCGACGAGCTCGCGCGACCGCCGCGCACCTTTCTGCACGGCGACCTCCGGCTTGACCAGCTGTTCTTCGCCGTCGGCGGCGACGATCCGCCGGTGACGGCGCTGGACTGGCAGATCACCCACAAGGGTCGGGGCGCCTACGACGTGGGCTACTTCCTGAGTCAGAGCATGACCGCCGACACCCGACGCGGCTGTGAGGCGCAGCTGATCGAGCGGTACGCCATGCGCCTCGCCGAACACGGGATCGACTATCCCGCAGACGAATTGCTGCGTGATTATCGACTGACGATCGCGATTTGCTTCGCCTATCCGGTGGTGGGGTTTGGTCGGATCGACCTGGCGAACGACCGGCAGCTGAAGCTGCTTCGCAGGATGCTCGACGGTGCTGTGTCGGCCATCGAGGACCACGACGCCGTGTCGCTGAGGCCAGACTGACCATGGCCGGACACCAACGAGCGTGCGCTTCGTGCGGCACGTTGAACGAAGAGGATGCCCGGTTCTGCGAAGACTGCGGCGGGGCACTCGGCCGGGCGTGCGGAAAATGCGGGGTAGAAGCCAAAGCCGGACCAAAATCGTCGTGACTGAGGTCCGCGACGGGCTAGTCGCGTCGATTTGCGAGTTCGACCTCGAGGACGAGGAGGCGGCGTTCGCTATATGCCGAGGAGCGGGTGCGGGCCGCAGACACTACCTAGACAATCCGGCGGTGATATCTCTCTCGGATCTGTCGATCGATTTTTTGAACGCGGTGTAATTACAATGTGGCGGGTCGCAGCACGACGACCGATTTGGTCCGGCTCTGCTGGTCCGTCAACAACGCGATGACCTGACCATCCGGAGCGGTCGCCGCGTACACCCCCTCGATCCCAGCGGGTTTCAGGGCCCTGCCATGCCGGGTGTCCTCCGCCTCGTCGCCGCTCAGATCGCGGCGCGGAAACGATTGCAGGCACGCCTCATCGAGTGTGTACGAAAGGCTTGGGCGCTCGGCCAGTTCGTCGAGCGTGCGCGCCTGGTCCAGTCCGAAGGAACCGACACGGGTGCGGCGCAGCGCGGTGAGGTGTCCGCCGACGGCCAGCGCCGCGCCGACATCCCGGGCCAGCGCGCGAATGTAGGTCCCACTGGAGCAGTCGACCTCGACATCGACATCGAGGAGGTCGCCATGTCGCCGCACCTCGACGACGTCGAACCGGCCGATACGGACCCTGCGCGGCGCGAGTTCGACCGCGTGCCCCTCACGGACCAGCTTGTAGGCCCGCTGGCCGTCGACCTTGATGGCGCTGACCGCCGATGGCACCTGGTCGATCTCGCCCCGCAGAGCGGTCACCGCCGTCGCGATCTGCGCCTCGCCGACCGCTGCCGCCGACACCGTATGCGTGATCTCGCCCTCGGCGTCCTCGGTGGACGTGGTCTGGCCGAGGCGGATGGTCGCGGCATACGACTTGTCGGTCGCCGTCAGCAGGCCGAGGATCTTGGTGGCCCGTTCGATGCCGACGACCAGCACGCCGGTGGCCATCGGGTCGAGAGTGCCTGCGTGACCGACCTTTCGGGTGCCGAAGATGCGCCTGCAACGACCCACCACGTCGTGACTGGTCATCCCCGCCGGCTTGTCGACGATGACAAGGCCAGCGTCGGTCATAACACGATGGCTGTGAGCGCCAGCCCGTCGCGCACCGACCAGCGGCCCGCCAACGTCTGCAGGGGCGGTCCCGACACTGCGGCCGGATCGATCAGGATCCGCGACTCGAACCCGCCCGAGGTGCCGGTGCCGTCGACGTCGAACGTGATGTGCGCGTCCTCGAAACCCAACCAGCGCCGCGTCACCGGGAACCACGCTTTGTACGTGGCCTCCTTGGCGCAGAACAGGATTCGGTCCCAGTACAACCCGGCCGGCATCGCCCGCAGTTCGGTGCGCTCCCCTGGCAGGCTGATGGCGTCCAGCACACCCTCGGGGAGCACGTCGTGCGGCTCGGCGTCGATACCCACCGACCGCACCTCGTCGTATCTGGCCACGGCGGCGCCACGGTAGCCCTCGCAGTGTGTGAGGCTGCCGACGATGCCGTCGGGCCAGCACGGTTCGCCCTTCTCCCCCTTGAGAATCGGCACCGGCTGCACTCCGAGCTCCCCCAGCGCCTCCCGCGCGCAGTACCGCACGGTGATGAACTCGTTGCGCCGCTTGGCCACCGACTTGGCGATCAGCGGCTCCTCCTCGGGTAGCGGCACGAGTTCCGGTGGGTCGGTGTACATCTCAGCCGCGGCGAGCGCCTGCGCGCCGCCGGGTAGCACACCGGACAGCAGCGTCGCCATGACCGTCACGACGGCCTGGCCTTGATGCGCTGCTGCACCTTCTCGGCGTACTCGCGCATCTCCTGCGTGATCTCGAAGTGTCCGCCGAACTCGTTGAGATAGCCCGGCGCGTATTTCGGGTCCGGGAGCACCTGCCGCAGCCACCGATATGGCTTGCGGCGGCGCCACTCTCGCGGATAGCCGACCGAGACCTCTTCGAACCGCACACCGTCGTACCACGTGGTGCGCGGGATGTGCAGGTGCCCGTACACCGAGCACACCGCGTTGTAGCGGGTGTGCCAATCGGCGGTCGCGGTAGTGCCGCACCACATCGCGAATTCCGGGTAGAACATGGCATCGCAGGGTTCGCGGACCAGGGGGAAATGATTCACCAGCACGGTGGGGTTCATCCAGTCGAGATCCTCGAGCCGCTTACGGGTGTACGAGATTCGATCGCGACACCACGCGTCACGCGTCGCGTAGGGCTCCGAGGACAACAGGAACTCGTCGGTGCCCACGACGTTGCGCTCGCGGGCGATGGCAAGGCCTTCCGCCTTGGTGGCCGCCCCCTGCGGCAGGAACGAATAGTCGTACAGCAGGAACATCGGCACGATCGTCGCCGGGCCGCCCTCCTCGGTCCAGACCGGGAACGGGTGCTCGGGAGTGACGATGCCCATCTCGTCGCAGATGTTGACGAAGTAGTCGTATCGGGCCTTGCCGAAGATCTGCATCGGGTCGCGGTTGGTGGTCCACAACTCGTGATTGCCGGGCACCCAGATGACCTTGGCGAAGCGGTGGCGCAGCAGATCCAGCGCCCAGTAGATCTCGTCGGTGCGTTCGGCGACGTCTCCGGCCACGATCAGCCAGTCGTCGGGGGTGGACGGGTGAATCGACTCGGTGATCGGCTTGTTGCCGGTGTGACCGGTGTGAAGGTCACTGATGGCCCACAGGGTGGGCTGCCGGCCATCACGTGTCACAACCCGAAAGCCTACTTGCGGGGGCGGCAGGCCCTCGCAGCGCGACTAGAACAGGTTCTCGTTTCCGCTTCGGGCGCTCGCCGAGGGCCGCTACACTCCCCGGGCAGGGTCGGACCAGGATGCCGGCGGCCGCGCCGCCATGACAGCAGGGGGTGTAATGGTCGCCAAGCTGCGGGTTCTCGCGGCGCTGTCTGCGCTCGTCGCGGGTGTGGTCGTGGTCTGGCAGTCAAATCCGGCCGGCCCGCAGCAGGTGCGCGCGACCGACATCCCGATGACCAACGTCACAACGAGCATCAAGTGGCCGGTCGTCGAGACGACCGATCCGGACCCGTTCAACCCGTGTCGCGACATCCCACTCGACGTGGTGGCCTCCCTCGGCCTGGCCTACACGCCGCCGACTCCCGAGGACCAACTGCGCTGCAAGTACGACGCCGGCAACTATCAGATAGCCGTCGAGGCGTTCGTCTGGCGCACCTACGAGGAGACGCTGCCTCCCGACGCCGTCGAACTCGACATCGACGGCCACCGCGCCGCGCAGTACTGGATGATGAAGCCGACCGACTGGAACAACCGCTGGTGGATCACCTGTTCGGTCGCGTTCGACACCAGCTACGGCGTCATTCAGCAGACGCTGTTCTACTCACCGATCTACTCCGAAGCCGACCCGGACTGCATGCAGACCAATCTGCAGCGCGCACACGAACTCGCGCCGCACTACGTCTACTGAAGCTTGTCTTTGGGCATCGAGCGCTCGAGCATTCCGATGGTCTCCTCGCCGTTCCACTGGTAGCGGACCCCTGCTTGCTGCAACGCGGGGAACGTCCAGTTGGCCAACAGTTCCATCATTTCCGGAGGAACGTCGCTGGGATCGGTGATGTCGTGGGTCGACACGACGGTCTCCCCTTGTATCCGCTCGATGCCACGAGGAGTCTGCAACACCACGGATACGTCCTCACCCAGCGGCTGCAGCCGGCTCAGCCACGGCGCCTCGACCACGGTCGCCGGTATCAGTTCGCCGTCGCCCGAGAAGACATAACCCTCGTTGAAGGTGGGCTGGCCGTCCGGTCGCGGCGGATAGGCGATGTAGCCGAACCCGCGGCCGCTTCCGAACAGCGCCGATTGCCAACAATGCCCCCAGAAGCCTTCGAGCTTGCGCACGCCCTGTCGCTTGATACGCAACCCGCTGCCCGTGAAGGTGTGCGCCTCTCCCTCGACCGTCACCGAGCCCGTCGCACGGAACAGCTGCTCGTAGCGCGGCCCACCCATGAGGTCGCCCTCGATGGATGTCTTGAGCGCCGAGTCGGCATCCGCCTGCAAGGTTCCCTGAACCCAGGGTGGGACAGCGGGTTTCGCTTCCACCTCGAATCTGATGTCCACGAGCGGTCCGTCCTTTCGGCCGGCGACGAGATCGGCCGATGACGTCGCGATCGCCTTGCCGTCGAAGGTCATCGTCCAAACGCTGAACGGCTCGACACACGTGAACGCCAGCGGGCCGGCCCCAAGAACAGACGGCTTGCCGTCGAGGCCGTTGACCGGACGGCTCGGAGCGTCTTCGCGTAGGCGATACACCCTGCCGTCGGCGAAGGCGACGTTCACCTGGACGTTGTGGGAATCCCAATTGGAGGCGACCGCTTCGATACCGACTCGCGGCAGCCCGACCGCGCCGGCCTCGTCGAAAGTCCAGAAACTCACCGAATCCCGCATCTGCGGGTTGTCCGGTCGCTCGGCGAACGGGTACTCGCGGGCCGGGTCGATGCCACCGGTCAGATCAGTTGCCATTCGAGCTCCACATGTAGGTATCGACATAGCGGGTGAACAGCGGCCGAATGCTGTTGAGGTCCAAGCCGAATGCCTCTGGGTCCGCCTTCTGATGCGGCTCGCGGTTCTCGGCGTTCTCGGCCCACCAGGCCCGCATGCCGTCCTCGAACTCCTCGGTCACGGGTTCACCGAGCCAGGCGTACAACCGTCGGACCTCGCCGATCGGGTCGTCCAGCATCGCGCGAAAGTCGATGTCGTAGAAGCGATCATCAGCACCATTGGCCCGGAACTTCAGCGTGCGTTCCATACCGACCGACCATTGCGTGACGTTCAGCTCACCCAGATATCGGCGGTCGATCTCATCGCTGAACCCGCCGACGATGTCGGCGTACACGTCGGCCACCGACAGCATCACATCGGTCGGATCGCGATGAGTCATCACAAAACGGGCGTCGGGGAACACGTGATCGAGATAGTCGAGCGAGATGACGTGTGCGGGCGACTTCAATCGCCACGGACGGGTCGGCTCACCCCACTGCAGCAGCTTCAGCACGCGCCGCTCGTAGACGTAGGTGGACGTGAAATCGGCCCGTTCGAGTAGCCATTCGGAGTACGACGGAATCTGCGCGAACGCCTGGAACATCTGCGACTTGAAATCGAGCGCCATCAAATCGAGGCATTCCATCGGTCCCTGGATGTCGTTGGGAACGTGATGGCGGGTGCCGACGACGATTGGCCGCTGATCGGGCGGAATCCTCGGATCGACGCCCTCCACGGTCGACGGCGGCGGGCACGGCCGCGTCGACTCCCAGCTGCGCAGGTAGCGAATGCCCGGATCCCGGGCGAGCAGAAACGACAGCGCCGTCGACCCGGTGCGGGGCAGGCCGAGCCCGAACAGCGGCGCCGTGATCGACTCGTCGTCGATCTCAGGATGACGGCGGTACCAGTCCTCCACCTGCAGACGCTGGCACAGGTGCAGCCCGAGGCGGTCGTAGATGAACCCTTCGCCGCGGGCGTTCAACCGCGCTTCGTCGCGCAGCGCGCGCAGCAGGATCTCCAGCCCCTCACGGAAGGAGTCGTCGCCGAAGTCGTCCAACCCTGTGCGCTCGACTGCGGCGGCCATCAGTTCGCCTGGTGATGCCACGCTGCACCTCCCACGCACCCGCGAACGTCGCCAAGAATTATTTCGCGACAGTATACTGTCACCATTATGGGCAACTCGTCAATAGCGAACCGGCGCCCCTACGACAACCGCGCGCGTCAGGAGAAGGCGGCCCAGACAAGGGAACGCATCGTCGCGGCGGGCAGTGAGTTGGTGCACGCCTTCGACGCCTGGAACTGGCGGGACCTGACGTTCAAGGCCGTGGCCGAACGAGCGGGGGTCGGCGAGCGGACCGTCTACCGGCACTTCCCGACCGAGCGACATCTGCACGACGCGGTCATGGTTCGCCTGGAGTCCGAGGCGGGCGTCTCCTACGAGGACGTCGACCTGACCAACATCGGCGAGGTGAGCGCCCGTGTGTTCGCGTCGCTGCAACGGTTCTCGGTGCGCAAAACCGTCGAGACGCCGCAGGACCCGACGTTCGTCGGCGTCGACGTGCGCAGGCGAGACGCGCTCATGCGCGCCGTGTCGGCTTCGGCCCCCGGGTGGTCGGATGCGCAACGGCGGGTCGCGGCGGGCCTTCTCGACGTGCTGTGGAACGTGCCCAGCTACGAACGGCTGGTCGGGGTGTGGGGCATCGAGGGCAGCGAAGCAACTCATGCGATCGGCTGGCTGATGGCCAAGGTCGTTGCGGCGATCGAGGAGGGCGATCCGCCGCCTGCGTAACCTGTCTTACGTGACCGCAGTATCCGAGACCGCCACCACCTCGCCGCCGCGAGGGAAGCTCAGGAAGTTCACCGGACGCACGCTGAGCGGACTGCTCCGCCTACCGCCGCAGACAAACGAATACACCGTGCACCCTCGCGTGCGGGTGCCGATGCGCGACGGTGTCGAACTGCTGGCCGACCACTACGAGCCGACCACCTCCACCCCGGCAGGCACGCTGCTTGTGCGCTGCCCGTACGGTCGGCGCTTCCCGTTCTCGGCGCTGTACGCCGGCGTGTACGCCGCGCGTGGCTACCACGTCGTATTTCAAAGCGTGCGGGGAACGTTCGGCTCCGGCGGTGACTTCGATCCGATGGTCAACGAGATCGCCGACGGCGCAGACACTGTCGAGTGGCTGCGTCATCAGCCGTGGTTCACCGGCTCCTTCGCCACCATCGGCCTGTCGTATCTGGGCTTCACGCAATGGGCCCTGCTCGCCGACCCGCCGCCGGAGATGAAGGCCGCCGTCATCACGGTGGGCCCGCACGATGTCAGCGGCCCCCGCTGGGGTACGGGCTCGTTCGGGTTGAACGACTTCCTCGGCTGGAGCGATCTGGTCGCCCACCAGGAGGATCCGCGCAAACTGCGCGCGGTGATCCGGCAGGCACGCGCGCGGCGTGTGCTGGCACGCGCGACGAGCGGCCTGCCCGCCGGGGAGGCCGGCCGGGCTATGCTCGGCGAGGCTGCGTCGTGGTGGGAGGAATGGCTCGATCACCCCGAGGCCGACGACCCGTTCTGGACAAACAGGAATGTCCGGGATGCCTTGAAACGCACCGAAATTCCTGTGTTGTTGATCGGCGGTTGGCAGGATCTGTTCCTCGAGCAGACGCTTAGGCAGTACGACGCACTGAAGCGGCGCGACGTGGACGTCGCCTTGACCGTCGGCTCGTGGACTCACACACACGTCATGTTCAAGGGCGGACCCACAGTGATCCGCGAATCGCTCGACTGGCTCGACGCCCACCTTCGTGACCGAGGCACGACGCGCAGTCCGGTCCGTGTCGAGGTGAACGGGAAGGGCTGGATCGACCTGCCGGACTGGCCGCCGACGATGCCCGAACGCGTGCTCTACCTGCAGCCGACCGGTCGGCTCGGCGATGCGGCGCCGCCGGACACCGCTCCCGCGACCAGGTTCACCTATAACCCCGTGCACCCCACGCCGACGATCGGCGGCCGACTGCTGGCACCCGAGGGCGGCTACCGCAGGGACGCGAAACTCGCCGAACGACCCGACGTGCTGTGCTTCACCGGCGACCGGCTGCCTACCGACCTCTATGTCGTCGGGACACCGGTCATCGAGCTGTCGCATTCCTGCGACAATCCGTACCACGACCTGTTCGTGCGCGTCAGCGAAGTGGACTCCAAGGGCGTCTCCCGCAATGTGAGCGACGGATACCGGCGCGCCACACCGGTTTCCGGGGGTTCTGAGACCGTTCGCATCGAACTCGATTCGACCGCGCACCGGTTCCGCGCCGGATCGCGAATCCGCGTTCTGATCGCCGGAGGCTCACATCCGCGGTTCGTGCGCAATCTCGGCACCAGCGAGCCGTTGGTCAGCGGCCGCGAGCTCATGGTGTCGACGCACACCGTCCACCTCGGCGACGGCGGCGTTTCGCGGCTCGTCCTGCCTGCCGGGACCCAGCTGCCGTCAGGCCACTGAGCGGCGCACCCGCTCGGCGAGCGCGGCGAGCGTGTCGTCGGAGTGCACCGGTTCCGCCCAGCCGGGATCGACGGGCAACGGCACCCAGCTGGTGCAGCCCGCGTACTCAGGTGCACGCGCGAGCCGTATCGGCTCGTGCAGCGGGGCGGCCTGCACCACCAGCACGGTCAGGCGATGCTTTGGCCGGAAGTCCAGCCGATCGGCGCGCACCGACTCGGCGGTCCAGATGTGCAGCGGTTCGATTTCGGCGAGGCCCTCGGGGTGTTCAACCTCCACGGCGGCAACGACTTTGGCGCCTGCCCGCAGGATCACCTCGTCTTCGGTGCTGTCGGCGGCGGCGATGTCGAGCAGGTCACGGTGTTCGGCCCGCACCCGTTCGGCGTGGCTGTGCGCGACGGTAGGGAAGAACAGGAACCGCGACGCGGTGAGCGCGAACCGCTTCTCGTGGATCCCGCCCTTGCGCAGCAGCACGGTCTGCCTGCCGTCGAGCAGTGCGTGCACCGCCGCGCTCCACTCCTTGAGCGCCGGCCGGGTCAGCGTGGTCGTCATGCGGTGTCCGACGTCGCCGGCTAACCGGCTCCGGCGTTGAGACGCGCGCGCACCTCGGGCCGTCGTAGCGGGGGAACCGTCTTGGGCGGTTGCCGTCGAGGCTGCAGGCTTGCCAGCAACCGGGTGGTCGTCTCGGTGACCTCGGCGACCGCTTCCTCGAAAGCCTCGACGTTCGCACCCGATGGCCGGGTGATGCCGCTGACCTTGCGGACGTATTGGCGTGAGGCCGCCTCGATCTCCTCAGGGGTGGCGGCCGGTTCCAGGCCGCGTAGCTCGGTGATGTTTCGGCACATCTCTCCACGATAGGTTCGATCCATGACCAACCCCAACAACACCGACGTGCTGCTGATCGACACCCGGGACCGCGTCCGCACGCTGACGCTGAACCGGCCGCAGTCGCGCAACGCGTTGTCGTCTGCGCTGCGCAGCCAGTTCTTTCAGGCTTTGCGGGACGCGGAGGTCGACGATGACGTCGACGTCGTCATCTTCACCGGCACCGATCCGGTGTTCTGTGCGGGCCTGGACCTCAAGGAACTCGGTGACTCCACCGAACTGCCCGACATCTCACCGAAGTGGCCTGCGATGACCAAGCCGGTGATCGGTGCGATCAACGGCGCCGCGGTGACGGGCGGCCTGGAGCTCGCGCTGTACTGCGACATCCTGATCGCCTCCGAGAACGCCCGGTTCGCAGACACCCACGCCCGCGTCGGGCTGCTGCCCTCCTGGGGTCTGTCGGTGCGACTGCCTCAGAAGGTCGGCGTCGGAACGGCCCGCCGGATGAGCATGACCGGTGACTACCTCTCGGCTGCCGATGCCCTGCGGGCGGGCCTGGTCACCGAGGTCGTGCCGCACGACGAGCTGTTGCCGACCGCGCGGCGGGTGGCGGCGTCGATCGTCGGCAACAACCAGAAAGCGGTGCGCGCCCTGCTCGCGTCCTATCACCGCATCGACGACGCAGGCACGACTGGCGGCCTGGCGATCGAGGCCGAATCGGCCACGCAGTGGATGCGCACCGCCAGCGGCGACGACATCGCCGCCAACCGCGACGCCGTGCTGCAGCGGGGACGGGCACAGGTCCGGTGACCCGTTTCTGCGCGAGCGTGCGTGTCCGCGGCCGACACACCGTGCAATTCCACGACATTGCGCACGCTCGTAGGCTGCGGGCGTGAACAAAGCACACGAGCAATGCGGCAGCGACGAGTGGCGCCAGGCGATCCGGGAGTTCATCCTCCCGTGGGCGCTGGGCGACACCGATCTCGGCGATGACGTGCTCGAGGTCGGACCGGGATACGGCGCCACCACCGATGTGCTCAGCGAATCGGCGGCGCGGCTCACCTCCATCGAGATCGACGACGATCTCGCGGCGATGCTGACGGATCGGTTCGCCGACGTGCCGACCGTGGAGATCGTGCGCGGCGATGCGACAGCGCTGTCGTATGACGACGACCAGTTCACCGGCGCGGCCTGCTTCACGATGCTGCATCACGTTCCGACGGTCGAACTGCAGGACCGGCTGTTCGCCGAGGTCGCCCGTGTGCTGCGGCCCGGCGCCGCCCTGGTCGCCAGCGACAGCCTGGCCAGCGGGAACTCGAGGCACACCACGAGGGCGACACCTACAACCCCGTCGACCCGTCGACGCTGCCGTCGCGGCTGGCCGCGGCGGGGTTCGTCGATGCTCAGGTCAAGCACCAATGAGTTCGGCTGGGCGGCCATCGCGCGGGTGCGCGCTGAACATCGGCTGAGTGTCGCGCAAACTCTCGAAACGACACAGTCGTGTCGCCCGCAGTACACGCACGCTCGGTCAGAATTGGGGCTCGCGGCCTTACCCGGTGCCGGGCACCAGCCAGCGACCGGAGAAGGCCCGCCAGCCGACGAACACAAGCCGCAGCACCATGAAGGTGGACAGTCCCGCCCAGATCCCGAACAGACCCCAGCCGAACGCCAGCGACAGCCAGATCAGCGGCAGGAATCCGACCAGAGCGCTGATCAGGGTGGCGTTGCGCATGAACTTGGCGTCGCCGGCACCGAGCAGCACGCCGTCGAGCGCGAATACAATTCCGGCGACCGGCAATTGGGCCACCATGAACCACCACGGGACGCCGATCGCGTCGAGCACCGAGCGGTCGTCGGTGAACACGCTGGGGAACACGGAGGCGCCGACCGCGAACACGCCGGCCAGCATCGCTGAGGCGAGCGTCGAGAAGATGGTGACCCGCCAGGCCACCGACTTCGCATGCGCCAGCTGCCCCGCCCCCAGCGCGGCCCCCACCAACGACTGTGCGGCGATCGCCAACGAATCCAGCACCAGCGCAAGGAAATTCCACAGCTGCAGCACCACCTGATGTGCCGCGAGCGCTGCCGCGCCGAACCGGGCGGCGACGGCGCCGGCCGAGACGAAGCAGGCCTGAAAAGCCAATGTGCGCAGCAGAAGATCGCGACCCATGACGATTTGTGCACGCAGCACCGCGGGCTCGATCCGCAACGACACCCGTTCGACGTACAGGGCGCGCAGGAACAACGCGGCGGCCAGCCATTGCCCGACCAGATTCGCGACGGCCGACCCCACCAGCTCGAGCCTGGGCATGCCCAGCCATCCGTACACCAGAAGCGGGCACAGCACCGCGGACAACGCGAAGCCGGTGACGACGTAGCGCAGCGGGCGCACGGTGTCCTGCACGCCGCGCATCCAGCCGTTGCCCGCCGCCGAGACGAGGATCGCCGGCACCCCGAAGATCGCGATTCGCACCCACGGCAGTGCCTCGTCGGTGATCTCTCCGCCTGCGGCCAGAGCCGACACCAGCGGCACCGCAGCGGCCTGGACCAGGACGACGATCAGTGTGCCCAGACCCAGCGCCAGCCAGCTGGCCTGCACCCCCTCACCGACGGCCGCGCCGCGGTCCCCGGCGCCGAAGAACCGGGCCGAGCGGGCGGTGGTGCCGTACGACAGAAACGTCATCTGCGAACTCAGCGTGCTCAGGATCAGGCCGCCGATCGCGAGGCCCGCCAGCGCCAGCGCGCCCAGTCGGCCCACGATGGCGAGGTCGAACAGCAGATAGATGGGTTCTGCGGCCAGAACTCCGAGTGCGGGCAGGGCCAGCGCGGCGATGCGGCGGCCGGTCGCCTGGCCTACCGCCGAGTCGCCCGCCGGTTCAGGCAAGACGCCGGCTGACGGAGTCAGCCAAGAGCACTGCGGAGCGCCTGTACGACGTCGTCGGTGGACCCGTTCGCCGAGTAACCGGCGGCCAACCGGTGCCCACCCCCGCCGAAGGCGCTGGCGACGGTAGCCAGGTCATAGGACTTCGAGCGCATCGACACCGACCAGTGTCCTGGCTCGATCTCCTTGAACACCGCTGCCACCTCAGCCTGCTCGGTGGTACGCACGATGTCGACGATGCTCTCGACTTCCTCCGGTCGAGCCTTCACCCATTCCTGGTGTCCCACAACGGCATACACCAGACCACGACCGGCCGCGGCATCGGGGAACAGCCGTGCCGCGCCGAGTACCCGTGACAGCATCGGCAGCCACGCGAACGGGTGGGTGTCCAGCAGCGTACGGCTGATCGACGCGTTGTCGACGCCCAACTCGACGAGCCGGGCGGCCAGCCGGTGCGCGCGGGCACTGGCCCAACGGAACGAACCGGTGTCGGTGGTCAGCCCGGCATACAGGCAGTGCGCGACGCCGAGGTCGATCGGCTTGCCCCAGGCATCCAGGAGCTCGGCCACCAACATCGTGGTGGAGTCGGCCGAGGGGTCGACGTAGTTGGCGGTGCCGAACATCAGGTTGGAGGCGTGGTGGTCGATGACCAGCACCTCACGGTCGGGATCGACGAGCTCACGCAGCGCACCCAGCCGGTTGACGCTGGGGATGTCGACGGTGACCACCAGATCGGCGTCGCGGCGCAGCGTGTCGGGTCCGACGAGGAGGTGCGCTCCGGGCAATGACTGAAGCGATTCGGGAAGGTCTTTCGGCGCCGCGAAGCTGACCTGCACGCTCTTGCCTGCGTGGTCGAGTACCAGCGCCAAGGCCAGCCCGGCGCCGATCGTGTCGGCATCGGGATAGACGTGGCAGACGACGCTCACGGTGTGCGCAGCGGACAGCAGATCCGCGGCGGCGCGGGCGTCGACACGATCGCCCGCTACGGGCGCGTCAGTCGCTTTGTCGATCGCGGTCACCGGTGTCCTCAGCGTCGAGTTCGTCGTCTCCGTCCCCCGTTAATGCCTCTGATCCCTGCGCCCCTTCTACACGGTACGGGTCTGCCTCGCCGGCGTGCTTGGCACCTTCTCGAACTCTGGCCAAATCCTCATCTGCGGCGCGGGCGCGAGCCAGGAGTTCCTCCATCCGGTCCGCCGCGTCGGGGACGGTGTCGCGTTCGAACGCCAGCGTCGGAGTGAACCGCACGCCGAGCGCTGGCACCCACCCTCGTACGCAGCACACCCTTGGCGCTGTCCAGCGCAGCCGCCGCGCCCGGCGTAGTCCGGCTCCTCGTCGAGACTGCGACCTAACACCGTGTAGAACAGCGTCGCGTCGTGCAGGTCACCGGTGACCTTGGCGTCGGTGATCGTGACACCGGCCAGCCGCGGATCCTTGATCTCGTACTCGATCGCCGAGGCGACGATGGTGGCGATGCGCTTGGCCAGCCGGCGTGCTCGTGCCGGATCAGGCATATGAATGGACTCCTAGCTGAACCCGTTGGCCCTCTTCGCGTCGCTGATCAGGCGCGTTCTTTTTCTACAAGTTCGTACGCCTCGATGACGTCGCCTTCCTTGATGTCGGAGTACGTCAAGGTGAGACCACACTCGTAACCGTCGCGCACCTCGGTGACATCGTCCTTCTCCCGCCGCAGCGACGAGATCGTGACGGTCTCGGCCACCACGATGTTGTCGCGAAGCAGCCGTGCCTTCGCGTTGCGCCGGATGAGACCCGAGGTGACCAGGCAGCCCGCGATGTTGCCCACCTTCGAGGAACGGAAGATCGCGCGGATCTCGGCGCGGCCGAGTTCCTTCTCCTCGTAGACCGGCTTGAGCATGCCCTTGAGTGCGCTCTGGATCTCGTCGATGGCCTGGTAGATCACCGAGTAGTACCGGATGTCGACGCCCTCGCGGTTGGCCAACTCGGTCGCCTTGCCCTCGGCACGGACGTTGAAGCCGATGATGATCGCGTCCGAGGCCGACGCCAGGTTGACGTTGGTCTCGGTGACACCGCCGACGCCTCGGTCGATGACGCGCAGCTCCACTTCGTCATCGATCTCGATACCCAGGAGGGCCTCTTCCAGCGCCTCGACGGTGCCGGAGTTGTCGCCCTTCAGGATCAAGTTCAGCTGTGACGTCTCCTTCAACGCCGCATCGAGGTCGTCCAGGCTGATCCGTTTGCGCGTGCGCGCGGCCAGTGCGTTGCGCTTACGCGCGCTGCGCCGGTCGGCGATCTGCCGGGCGATGCGGTCCTCGTCGACGACGAGCAGGTTGTCTCCGGCTCCCGGCACCGACGTGAAGCCGATGACCTGCACCGGCCGCGAGGGCAGTGCCTCCTCGATGTCCTCGCCGTGCTCGTCGACCATGCGACGAACGCGACCGTAGGCGTCACCGGCCACGATGGAGTCGCCGACGCGCAGCGTTCCGCGTTGGATCAGCACCGTGGCGACCGGCCCGCGACCGCGGTCCAGATGCGCCTCGATGGCCACACCCTGGGCTTCCATGTCGGGGTTCGCCCGCAGGTCCAGGGCGGCATCGGCCGTCAGCAGCACCGCCTCTAGCAGCGCCTCGATGTTGGTGCCCTGCTTCGCCGAGATGTCGACGAACATGGTGTCGCCGCCGAAGTCCTCGGCCACCAGGTTGTACTCGGTGAGCTGGGCCCGGATCTTGGCCGGGTCGGCGCCTTCCTTGTCGATCTTGTTGACCGCCACCACGATCGGCACGTCGGCCGCCTGTGCGTGGTTGATGGCTTCCACCGTCTGCGGCATGACGCCGTCATCGGCCGCGACAACCAGGATGGCGATGTCGGTGGCCTTCGCACCACGGGCACGCATGGCGGTGAACGCCTCGTGGCCCGGGGTGTCGATGAAGGTGATCGGCCGATCGGTGCCGTCGTGCTCGACGGCGACCTGGTAGGCGCCGATGTGCTGGGTGATGCCACCGGCCTCGCCCTCGCGGACGTTGGCCTGACGGATCGTGTCCAGCAGTCGGGTCTTGCCGTGGTCGACGTGGCCCATGACAGTGACCACCGGCGGTCGCTGCTCGAGATCGCCCTCGTCGCCTTCGTCCTCGCCGTAGGTGAGGTCGAAGGATTCCAGAAGTTCGCGATCCTCGTCCTCAGGGCTGACGACCTGTACGACGTAGTTCATCTCGCCACCGAGCAGCTCGAGGGTCTCGTCACCGACGGACTGCGTGGCGGTCACCATCTCGCCGAGGTTGAACAGCGCCTGCACCAAGGCAGCCGGGTTCGCGTCGATCTTCTCGGCGAAATCCACCAGCGACGCGCCGCGGGCCAACCGGATGGTCTCCCCGTTGCCGTGCGGCAGCCGGACGCCACCGACGACGGGCGCCTGCATGTTCTCGTATTCGGCGCGTTTCGCCCGCTTGGACTTGCGTCCACGCTTCGGCGCACCACCGGGACGACCGAATGCGCCTGCGGCACCGCCGCGCTGGCCGGGGCGACCGCCGCCACCTGGACGACCGCGGAAACCGCCGCCGCCGCCCGCGGGCGCGCCGCCACCAGCACCGGCGCCACCACCGCGGTAGTTGCCACCACCACCGCCGCCGCCGCCGGGACCACCGGGACCGCCGGGACGACCGCCACCGCCGCCGCCGGGACCACGACTACCGGGACTGGGACGCGGCCCGCCGGGACGACCGCTGGGAGCGGGTCGCGGCCCGCCGGGACGCGGAGGCATATTGCCCGGCGACATGCCGGGTCGCGGCGCGCCGGGGCGCGAGGCACCCGGACGGGGAGCCTGCGGACGCGGGATCGGCCGGTCGACCGGCAGCTGCGAGGAGAACGGGTTGTTGCCGACGCGCGGCGCCCGCGCGGCGGGCTTGGGCGCACCGGTCGTCGGGCCGGGCCGCGGACCGGGCGTTGCGCCCGGTGCGGCAGCCGGTGCGGCCGGGGCCGCTGCCGGAGGCGGAGCAGCAGCTGCGGCGGCTGCAGGAGGTGGCGCGGGGGCCGCGGGCTCCGGAGGCGGTGCCGGCTTGGGTGCCGCCGGCTTCGCGGGTGCCTTCGCGGCGGCCTTGGCCGGCGAGCCGTTGCCGTCGGCCTTGACCTTGTCCGCGGCCGGCTTGGCGCCGCCGAACGATTCGCGCAACCGGCGCGCAACGGGGGCCTCCACAGTGGAGGACGCGGATTTGACGAATTCGCCCTGATCGCTCAGTCGGGCGAGGACTTCCTTACTGGTGACACCGAGTTCCTTTGCCAACTCGTGCACGCGGGCCTTACCTGCCACTACATCTCCATCTCTAGAGGCGTCAGCGGCGGTAGGCGCTGTGCCTCGGGTTAGCTATGACGCATGGTCATCGGGACTTCACGGTGTGCTCATGTTCGTCGCTACCTGTTCTGTTGCCGGGTGTGGCAGGCCCTCCAGCTGCGCTGAAGTGCTCCACCACCGCGGTGGTGTCCGGTGAACCGGTGATGCGCAGCGCTCGGACGAATGCTCGCCGTCGAATTGCTGCGTCTAGACACTGCGGATCGGGATGCAACCAGGCACCCCGCCCCGGCAGTTTTCTCGCTGAGTCAACGGTCACGGCGCACTCGCCATTCCCGTCGTCGACAGCGACCACACGAAGCAGTTCAACGGCCAGCTCTCGCTTCCGACAGCCGACGCACGTCCGGACCGGTCCATCTGGTCGTCGATGCGGCGAAGCCGAAGTCTCGCGCTGGATCACAGCTGAGTCTACCGTCACCGCACCGGCGAAAAGAAACGGCTCTACCTGGGACGTCCCGCAGTCACGCGACGGGTGTGGCGATCCACCCGACCGATTTGTTCCTGGGCGGCCGGTGTCGCGCCGATTTACCGGTCCGAAACCGCACCTTGGGACGCCTCGGGTTGAGGCGCGGCATCACTTCGAATGTCGATGCGCCAGCCGGTCAGCCGGGCCGCGAGCCGGGCGTTCTGGCCCTCCTTGCCGATCGCGAGTGACAGCTGGAAATCCGGCACCACGACGCGCGCCGCGCGGGCGGCCTCGTCGATGACGCTCACCGACACCACCTTGGCCGGCGAGAGGGCGTTGGCCACGAACTTCGCGGGGTCGGGGTCGTAGTCGATGATGTCGATCTTCTCGCCGGACAGCTCGCTCATCACATTGCGCACCCGCTGGCCCATCGGCCCGATGCACGCGCCCTTGGCATTGAGTCCGGACACCCGCGACGTCACCGCGATCTTCGAGCGGTGGCCGGCCTCGCGTGCCACCGCCACGATCTCGACCGACGCCTTCGGCGATCTCGGGAACCTCCAGCGAGAACAGCTTGCGCACCAGGTTGGGGTGCGTGCGCGACAACGTGATCAGCGGCTCGCGGGCCCCGCGGGTGACTCCCACGACGTAGCAGCGCAGGCGGTCACCGTGTTCGTAACGCTCACCAGGCACCTGCTCTGCCGAGGGGATGACACCCTCGGATCCCTTGGTCTCGCTGCCCATTCGGACGACGACCAGCCCGCGGGCGTTGGCACGGGCATCCCGCTGGATGACACCGCCGACGATATCGCCCTCGCGGGCGGAGAACTCGCCGTAGTTCTTCTCGTTCTCGGCATCTCGCAACCGCTGCAGGATCACCTGACGCGCGGTGGTCGCGGCGATCCGACCGAAACCCTCAGGCGTGTCGTCCCATTCAGAGATGACATTGCCGTCTTCGTCGGTTTCGCGCGCCATCACCTGGACCATGCCGGTCTTGCGGTCGATCTCGATACGCGCCTCGGCCTCGTGGCCCTCGGTGTGGCGGTACGCCGTGAGCAGCGCAGACTTGATGGTGTCGACGACCACGTCGACCGAGATGCCCTTGTCGGCCTCGATGGCATGCAACGCAGCCATGTCAATGTTCACTGCGGAGCCTCCTTCCCAGATTGGCCGGCCAGCTCCAACTCACGCTGATTCGGAGGTGAAAACTCAACCTGTACAACAGCTTTGACGATGCTGTCCAGAGGCAGCTCGCGAACCGAGAGGTCGGCCCCGCGACCTTTTCGTACTACCAATCGCACAGCGCCCCCGCCGGTTTCGCCCAGTCGGCCCGTCACCTGGGAGCCGTCGGACAGTGTCAGTTCCACCTTGCGGCCGCGAGCCCGCTGAAAGTGCTTCTCGGTGGTCAGCGGCCGGTCGACGCCGGGCGAGGTGATCTCGAGGACGTACGGTGTCGCGTTGTCGTCGACGCGGTCCAGCAGCTCAGATGCCGAGCGGGACAGCGCTGCGATCGAATCCAGGTCCAGGCCTTCGTCACCGTCGGCGACCACCGTGATGCGGGGCGGGCGCGCCGCCGCATCGATGACCACGTCCTCGATTTCGTAGCCTGCGCGCGCGAACTCACCGTCAAGCAGCTCGACCACTTGTTTCTGCGACGGTAATCCCGCAGACCGCTCCGTCACGGCGAGCTCCTCGTCTTGAGTTGTCTTCGACACTGGTTCGGCGTACCGCTTGGTTAGAGAACTGAACCGCCTGTCAACGATACGCCAGCGCCGCCACGGTAAACGGCGAATGCGCGGTGGCGGCGGGCACTCCCCGCAATGGCAAGATGTTGCACGTGCCGAGCCTCCATCCGACCGTCAGCAGGCGACGTGTCCTGGTCGGAGCCGCGGCATTGGCGCTGCTCGGTGCCTCGGCGGCCGCATGTGGGTCACCGCCACCGCCACCGGAAGTCGACGAACTGGCCGCGCAACTCGAGCGGGCGCGCACCGACAGCCAGTTGGCGACCGACGCCGCGGCCGCCGCACGCGGGGGGACCGCGCAGGCGTTGACGACGGTGGCCGCCGAGCGGTCGGCCCACGCCCAGGCGTTGTCTGACGAACTGGTCCGGATGCGCGGCCAGGATGCGCCCACCGCGACGCCCACAAGCACCACGGCCGAGCCTGCCAAGGCACCTACCCCGCAGGACGTGATCGGCGCGCTGCGTGAGTCGGCGCAGAGCGCCGCCGATCTGGCCGCCAAGCTTTCGGGCTACCGCGCAGGCCTGCTCGGCTCGATCGCCGCCGCATGCACCGCGGCGTACACCGTCGCGCTTGTGCCGCCGGGGAGGCCGCAATGACGTCGGCTGAACCAAGCCCGACACCGTCGTCGCGGCCCGCGGATGCGGCCGACGGCGCGCTCTACGACGCGGTTGCGGCCGAGCACGGAACCGTCTACGGCTACGGGATCGTGTCTGCGCATTCGACTCCCGAGGACAACTATCTGGTGTCGTCGTCGATGGCCGAGCACCGCGAACGGCGCGAGGAAGCGCTGGCGCTGTTGAGCGCGCGCTCAGTCGGCGCCCCGCTGCCGGCGGCCGGCTATCAGTTGCCGTTCAAGGTCGAGCACCCGACCGAGGCCGCCAAGCTCGCCGTGCGGATGGAGGAGGACGCCGCCGTAGCGTGGCGCGCCGTCGTCGAGCAGTCCACCAATGAGCAGGACCGCGCCTTCGCGGTCGGCGCGCTGACGGAATGCGCGGTGACGGCCTCGAGATGGCGCGGGGTGCTGGGCGTCACCCCGCCCACCGTCGCCTTCCCCGGCGGCAGTGAGTAGCGGCTTACTTTTCTTCGGCGACGACATTTCCTTCTCCCGCATCGGCGACCTCGGGCGAGCCGGACTTGTAGATGACCGTGTTGTCGTCGCCCGAGATGTTCACCGCGTCGACGCTGCCGACGTGCACCTCGTTGCCATCGGCGGTGACGGTGAGGCCCGCACAGTCAGCGGCGATGAAGTACTCGCTGTCGAAGCCCGTGACATTGATGGCGTCGGCATGTTCGACGGACACCTGACTGCGGGTGGCCCCGGTGGTGAGGCTGACACAGTGACCGGTGACGGTGAAAATGCCAGTGCCGTACAGGGTGAGGTGTCCATCGTTGCAAGCGACCATCTTTTTCGCGCCGAGGTCTGCGCCGACGCGAAGTTGTCCACCCCGCGGGACGGTGGTCACCGCGTCGGCGATGTCGTCGCTGTCGGCAGCGCTGCTGGTGTCCCCGTCGCGATTGGCATAGATGGCCCAGACGGCGGCCACCCCCAGGCACCCGATGACCACGATCAACAAGATGGTGATTCGGACGGGAATCCTCCGCGACGGCTCAGCCGATCGCAGATACGGTGATTCGGCCACCACACCGCCGAAAACCTCAGCGCGCTCCGGCATCTCGACGCTGGGGAGCGATTGCGGGTCGGTCTGCAGGATTCGGCCCAGCTCGGCCGTCAGCTCAACGATGCGGCCCAAGGCTTGGGCAGACTGCGCAGAACCGCGCTCCTCCGCCTGTGCGGCTGCCATCGCTTCGGCCAGCTGACGTTCCAGCTCGGCGATGCGCTGGGCGACTTCCGGCTCCATCAGGGAATCCTGCCACGCCAGTGGCGCCAGTCAGGCGATGTCGGCAACCGCCGCGGCGATGTCTGTGGCCGCGTTGGCGACCGGGACTTCCCGCGTCTCTCCGGTGAACCGGTTGCGCAACTCCACCACGCCCTCGGCCCAGCCACGACCGACCACCACGACCCACGGCACACCGAGCAACTCGGCGTCCTTGAACTTGATACCGGGTGAGGCCTTGCGGTCGTCGAGAAGCACTTCGACGCCACGGCGGTCCAGTTCGGCGGCCAACTCCGCAGCGCCTGCGCGCGCGGCGTCATCCTTGTTGGCGATAACGACATGTGCGTCGAACGGCGAGACCGACGACGGCCAACGCAACCCCAGCTCGTCGTGGTGCTGTTCGGCGATCACCGCGACCAGCCGGGACACCCCGATGCCGTAGGAGCCCATGGTCAATCGCACCGGCTTGCCGTTCTCGCCGAGCACATCCGCCTCGAACGCGTCGGTGTACTTACGCCCCAGCTGGAAGATGTGGCCGATCTCGATACCACGTGCAGACACCAGCGGCCCGGCCCCGTCGGGCGAGGCGTCGCCGTCGCGGACCTCCGCGGCCTCGATGGTGCCGTCGGCGACGAAATCCCGCCCGGCGACCAAACCCACCACGTGCCTGCCCGGTTCGTCCGCCCCGGTGATCCACGACGTGCCGTCGACCACCCGGGGATCAACGAGATAGCGAACCTTGTTGGCCAGCAACGCTTTCGGACCGACATAGCCCTTCGCCAGGAACGGGTGCTTGGCGAAGTCGGCGTCGTCGAGCAGGGCGCACTCGGCCGGGTCGAGCGCAGCACCCAGCCGTTTCTCATCGACTTCGCGGTCGCCGGGCACGCCGACAGCCAGCAGCTCCCAATCACCGCCCGGGCTGCGGGTCTTGAGCACGATGTTCTTCAGCGTGTCCGCCGCGCCGACCTCGCGGTCGAGCACGGTGTTGGCCCACTCGACCAGCGTGGCGATCGTCGGGGTGCCGGGGGTGTCGTAGACCTTGGCCTCGGGTTGCCCCTCGATCGGCCGTGACTCCGGAACGGCCGTGACCACCGCCTCGACGTTGGCGGCGTATCCGGATTCGACGCAGCGCACGAACGTGTCCTCGCCGACGTCGCTTTCGGCCAGGAACTCCTCGGAAGCGCTGCCGCCCATCGCCCCGGAGACGGCCGACACGATGACGTATCGCACGCCCAGCGTGTCGAAGATCCGCTGATACGCACCGCGGTGGGCTTGGTAGGCGGCCCGCAGTCCGTCGTCGTCGATGTCGAAGGAGTAGGAGTCCTTCATGATGAACTCGCGCCCGCGCAGGATCCCTGCCCGCGGCCGCGCCTCGTCGCGGTACTTCGTCTGGATTTGGAACAGCAGCAGCGGGAAATCCTTGTAGCTGCTGTACTCCCCCTTCACCGTCAGCGTGAAGAACTCTTCGTGGGTCGGCCCCAGCATGTAGTCGTTGCGGCGGCGGTCCTGCAACCGGAAAACACCGTCGCCGTATTCGGTCCACCGGTTGGAGGTCTCGTACGGCCCCTTGGGCAACAACGCCGGAAACAGGATCTCCTGACCACCGATGGCGTTCATCTCGCCGCGCACGACGGCTTCGATCTTGCGCAGCACCCTCAGGCCGAGCGGTAGCCAGCTGTACAGCCCCGGCCCGATCGGACGGATGTAGCCCGCCCGGATCAACAGCTTGTGGCTGGGAACCTCGGCCTCGGCCGGGTCATCACGCAGCGTGCGAACGAACAGCTCGGACATGCGGGTGATCACAGGCGACAACCTTACTGACCGGATTTCCCCCCGGGTCGTCCCCCAGCCCTGCGGGCGGGGGGCCCACCGCTTGCGTGGGGTGCGCCCCCATCGCTCTCCCCTGGCCTGCGGCCGTGGGCCCAACCCCGCCGGATCAGATCTACAGTTCGCCGGCCTCCACCGCCTCGCGGGTGTGCTGGGCGGTGGCGATCTGTCGCGCGGAGAAGCCGATCCAGAACGCCGTGACGCCGACGATCACCGCGATGCCGGCGATCCACAGCAGCGAATACGTGTAGCCGTAGCCCAGCGCGTCGAGCTGAGCAGGTGTCATGTCCTTGACCGGACCGGTGGTGCCACCGAGGTACAGCGTGCGCGACGTCTGCACGGCCTGGATGACGACCAGCACCAGCGGGCCGCCGAGGTTCTGCACCATCAGCGTGATGGACGACACCGGGCCGATCTCGCGGGGGCCGACCTCGGCGACCGCGCACAACGGCAGGATCACCGCGATCATGCCGATGCCGAAACCGCCCACCACGATGGGCCCGAACAGATCCGGGAAGTACGGGATGGTTCGCGTCAGCGTCGAGCCGAAGAGCATCGCGGCGAGCACGAACACCCCGCCGCCGATGATCAGCCATCGCGGGGCCACATGTGGTGCGAGCTTGGCGGCGACCACGCTGCCGACGCCGAACGCGACCGCGAACGGGATGAAGCAAATGCCCGCCTTCAACGCCGAATAGCCGAGCACGTCCTGCACGAGGAGGCCGATCATCACGGTCAGCGTCAGCATCACACCGCCGGCGAGGAACAGTGAGACGAACGTCATCACCCGATTGCGGTTGTCGAACACCGACAACGGCACGATCGGATGCTCCGCGGTGCGCTCGACGATCAGGAAGGCGATGAAGAAGATCGCTGAGGCGACGCCGGCGCCGATCACCCAGGGATCGACCCAGCCGCGCGGCGGGCCCTGGGTGAATACGAACACCGCCGACGTGCATCCAAGGGTCGCCAGCAGCGCGCCGGTGATGTCGAGTTTCAACCGCTCATGATGCGTCTCGGCGAGTCTGGTGACCGCGATCCAGATGATGACGATGCCGATCGGGACATTGATCAAAAACGCCAGCCGCCAGGAGACAACGGTCAACGCGCCGCCGAGCACCAGGCCGAGCACCGATCCGATGCCCTGCATCGCAGCCGACACCGCGAGCGCGCGGTTGCGGGCGTGACCGACCGCGTACGTCGTCGCGATGAGCGCCAGGCCCGTCGGCGCGGCCACCGCGGCACCCGTGCCCTGCACGGCCCGGGCCACGATCAGCGTCACACTGTCGGTGGCCAACCCGCACACCAGCGACGCGATCGTGAACACGCCGACGCCGGAGAGAAAAGCGCGTTTGTGGCCGATGGCGTCGCCGATGCGGCCGCCGAGCAGCAGCAGGCCACCGAAGGCCAGCACGTAGGCGGTGATGATCCAGCTCTTGCCGACATCGGAGAGATCCAGATCGGCCTGCATTCGCGGCAGCGCGACGATCACGATGGTGCCGTCGAGCGTGGACATCAGCTGCATGCCGGTGATCGCGACGATCGCCACGCCGAGCACCGACGACGACAGCGGTGCGGTGACGCGGTCGGACGACGCTGAAGAACCGCCCACCGCAGACATGGCTTGCCAGCCTACCGAGCGCGAATTCGGCGTGGATAGGCGCGCTGAACGCGCCCGAGCACGCCGAAATCGGCTAAAGCTCTCCTTGGTCGATCGCTTCCTTGACTTCCTGCGCATGCGCGACCTGCTCGGCGGTGTATCCGATGAACAGCGCCGCCGCGCCGACGGTCACCGCCACCCCGGCCACCCACAGCAGTCCATAGGTGTAGCCCTGATCCAACGCGTGCAACTGCGCGGCGGTTCATGTCCTTGACCGGGCCGTTGGTGCCGCCCAGGTACAGCGTGCGCGACGTGATGACCGCCTGGATCACCGCCAGCACGACGGGGCCGCCGAGGTTCTGCAGCATGAGCGCGATCGCCGACACCGGGCCGATCTGATCGAACCCCACACCGGCGATCGCCGACACGGTCAAGCGGGACGACGATCATGCCGATGCCGAAGCCGCCGACGGTGATCGGCAGCACCAGGTTCGGGAAGTACGGGATGTCGCCGTTGAGCGTGGAGCCGTAGATCATCGCGGCGAGCACCAGCACACCGCCGGCGATCACCAGCACGCGCGGCGGGAACCGCGACACCAGCGCCGACGACACACCCAGCCCGATGCCGAGTGCGATCACGAACGGAATGAAGCCGATGCCCGCGCGTAAAGCGCTGTAGCCCATGATGTCCTGGACGTAGAGCCCGATCAGCACGGTCAGTGTGAACATCACACCGCCGGCGAGGAACACCGCGGCGAACGTCGCGACCCGGTTGCGGTCCTTGAACAAGTCCAACGGCATCACAGGGTTCTCGGCGGTGCGCTCGACGTAGACGAAGGCCAGCAGGAACGCGCCGGCGGCCAGGCCCGAACCGATCGTCACCGGCGACATCCAGCCCTGCTCGGGTCCCATCGAGAACGCGAACACCGCCGCGGTGCAGCCCAGCGTGGCCAGGATGGCACCGGTGGCGTCGAGCTTCAGCCGCTCGCGGTGGGTTTCGCGCAGCGTCCGGCGGGCCAGGTGGATCATCAGCAGCCCGATCGGGACGTTGATCAGGAACGCCCAGCGCCAGGACACCTCGGTCAGCGCGCCGCCGACGATCAGGCCCATCACCGACCCGATACCGGTCATCGCGGCGAAGATCGCGGTCGCAGCGTTGCGAGCAGGCCCCTTCGGGAACGTGGTCGCGATCAGCGCCAGAGCGGTCGGTGACGCGATCGCCGCGCCGACACCCTGCAGCAGTCGGGCGGTGACCAGTGTCGCCTCGTTCCAGGCGAGACCGCACAGGATCGAGGCGATCGTGAACAGCGCGACGCCGACGATGAAGGTGCGCTTGCGCCCGATGACGTCGCCGAGCCGACCGCCCAGCAGCATCAGCCCGCCGAAGGTCAGGACGTAGGCGGTGATGACCCAGCTGCGACCCGCATCGGAGAGGCTCAGCTCGTCTTGAATCTTAGGAAGCGCGACGATGGCGACGGTGCTGTCCATGGTGGCGAGCAACTGCATGCCACCGATGGCGATCACCGCGGCGATGAAGCGTCGCGACGGCAGCCAAGCCGGGTACCTGCCGGTTCGCGCCTTGGCCACGTGTTCCACCTGCCAAGGCAAGGACCGATCTGCCCCGCCTTCGGCGTCGCGGTACATGGCTGCCCGCTCTGCGTCATTGAGAGCCGTCATAGCGGGTTACCTTACAGTACTCTTAAGAATCCTTTACCCGCCGAAGGCCGCTACCGGCCCGATCACGATGATCGCCGGCGGCCGAACCCCTTCCTCCCGAATGCGCTCTGGCGCGTCGGTCAGGGTCGCTCGCAACGTCCGCTGCGACGCGGTCGTGCCGTGCTGGACCACAAGAACCGGCGTATCCGCAGGTCGACCGCCATCCAGCAGCGCCTTGGAGAACTGCTCGATGCGCTCGACGGCCATCAGCAACACGATCGTGCCCGACATCGCGGCCAGTGCATTCCAATTCACTAACGATTCCGGGTGGTCAGGCGCAACATGGCCGCTGACCACCACGAACTCGTGCGTGACGCCCCGATGAGTGACGGGAACGCCCGCCAACGCGGGAACGGCTATGGCACTTGTCACACCCGGCACAACCGTGACAGGAATCCCAGCCTCCGCGCACGCGAGCACTTCTTCGTAACCCCGCGCGAAGACGAACGGGTCGCCGCCCTTGAGTCGCACCACGAACTTGCCCGCCTTGGCCCGGTCGATGAGCACGTCGTTGATCGCGTCCTGGGCCATCGCTCGCCCGTAGGGGATCTTGGCGGCGTCGATCACCTCCACCTGCGGCGCGAGTTCGGCGAGCAGTTCCTGCGGGGCCAGCCGGTCGGCGACGACGACGTCAGCGTGGGCCAGCAGGCGCCTTCCGCGCACGGTGATCAGTTCGGGGTCGCCGGGTCCGCCGCCGACCAGGGCGACGCCACCTGGCTGAACGCCGGGCGCCTCCCCCGCGATCAGGCCCTGCTGCAACGCCTCGTGGATCGCCGACCGGATGGCCGCCGACCGGCGGTGCTCCCCGCCTGCCAGTACCCCGACGGACAGGCCCTCGTACTCGAACGACGCGGGGGTTACCGCGGTGCCCTCACGGGCCACGTCGGCGCGCACGCAGAAGATCTGGCGCCGGTCGGCCTCGGCGACAATGGCGGCGTTGACGTCCGGATCGTCGGTGGCCGCGATCGCGTACCAGACCCCGTCAAGATCACCGTCACGAAACTCTCTGAGCTCCAGGGTGATTCCGTCCATCGCTTCCACCGCCGGGGTGGCGCTGCGCGTGATGACAAGCACGTCGGCACCGTTGGCGATCAACAGCGGCAGCCGCCGCTGCGCCACGGTGCCGCCGCCGACGACGACCACCTTCTTGCCGGTCAGGCGCAGGCCGACGAGGTAGGCGTTCTCGGAACTCATTGCTCTCCCCCTGCCCTTCGGGCGGGCGGTACCCCCACGCGTGCGCGTCACCCGGCGAGCTTAGAGGTTGCGGCGGCGGCCACGAAGCGGGTTACCGCATGCGGGTGTGCCGCCGGATGGGTGTGCAGGTAACTCGCGTGCACGCCGCCGACGACGGCGCCGTCCCTCACGGTCTCGACTGTCGCGGCTGTTGTACACCCATGCCGGTGCATAACCGTCGTTGAATGTGACTGCGGTGCGATGGAACTCGTGACCGACGGTGCGGTCCCCGATGGAGTACAGCGATGAATCGGCCACCGCGACCGCGTTGCGGTAACCCAGCGTGAGGCGGTCGGTGAAACGGGCCGACCCGGAGAGCACGCCGCACATCGGATGCCCGTCGAGTTCATCGACGAGGTAAGTCAGGCCGGCGCACTCCGCGTGCACGGGGGCGCCTGCGGCAGCGAGTGCCTTGATCTGCTGTCGCACACCCTCATTGGCCGACAACTCGGTGCTGAACTGTTCCGGGAAGCCGCCGGGTATGACGAGCGCAGCGGCCCGCGGCGGCAGCGGGTCGGCCAGCGGGTCGAACTCCACCACCTCGGCACCGGCGGCGCGCAGCAGTTCGCCGTGCTCGGCGTAGCCGAAACTGAACGCCTTTCCCGCCGCGAGCGCCACGGTCACGTCGCCTCCGACGGGTGCCGCCGCGACGGGATCCCATGGCTCGTCGCTCACCCGACTGGCCGCGATCCCGGTCACCGCGACGAGGTCGACGTGGCGGCCCACCTGACCGATCATCGCCTCCACCGCGACGCGCGCCTGCTGACCGTGTTCGACGGCGGTGACGAGGCCGAGATGCCGTGAGGGAACGGACAATTCGTCGACTCGCGGGATGGCCCCGAGCACCGGAACCCCTGCATGCTCGCACGCCTGCCGCAGGACCTCTTCGTGGCGCGCTGAGCCGACCCGGTTCAGGATGACCCCGGCGAGCCGGATCGCCGGGTCGAACGTCGAGAAGCCGTGCAGCAGTGCGGCGACGCTGTGACTCTGGCCGCGACCGTCGACGACAAGGATGACCGGTGCCCCCAGCAGGGCAGCCACCTGCGCGGTGGATCCCGCGGCGGTGCCCGTGAAGTCGTCGGCGATGCGGCCGTCGAACAGGCCCATCACGCCTTCGATGACCGCGATGTCGGCCGCCGCGCTGCCGTGGCGGTACAGCGGGCCGATCTGCCCTTCGCCGACCAGCACCGGGTCGAGGTTGCGACCCGGCCGGTCCGCCGCGAGCGCGTGGTATCCGGGGTCGATGAAGTCGGGGCCGACCTTGAACGGCGCTACGCTGCGGCCCGCTCGGCGCAGTGCGCCCATCAAACCCGTTGCCACGGTGGTCTTTCCGCTGCCCGATGCCGGGGCGGCGATGACGACAGCGGGCGTCGACCTGCTCACGTCAATTCTCTCTCGCGAGCAGACGCAAAGGTGCCCAAAACGCCGGTGAAAAGGGCACTTTTGCGTCTGTTCGCGGCAAGAACAGTCACCACTCGATGCCCTTCTGGCCTTTGCGGCCGACATCCATCGGGTGCTTGACCTTCGTCATCTCGGTGACGAGGTCGGCGGCGTCGAGCAGGGCCTGCGGTGCATCGCGCCCGGTGATCACGACGTGCTGGGTGCCGGGCCTGGCGGCCAACACCGCGACCACCTCGTCGACATCGACCCATCCCCACTTCAGCGGATAGGTGAACTCGTCCAGCACGTAGAAGTCGTGACGTTGATCCGCCAGTCGACGGGTGATCTCGGCCCAGCCGTCTGCTGCGGCGGCGGCGTGGTCGTCCTCATTGCCGTGCTTGCGCGACCATGACCAGCCCGCGCCCATCTTGTGCCATTCGACGGGCCCACCGACGCCCTGCTCCTCGTGCAGCCGGCCCAGCTGTCCGAAGGCGGCCTCCTCGCCGACCTTCCACTTGGCGCTCTTGACGAACTGGAACACCGCGATGGAAAAACCCTGGTTCCATGCCCGCAACGCCATGCCGAACGCCGCCGTCGACTTGCCCTTCCCCGCGCCGGTGTGTACCGCGAGCAGCGGAGCGTTACGCCGCACACGCGTGGTCAGCCCGTCATCGGGGACGGCGACCGGTTGGCCCTGGGGCATGCGTCACTCTCCCTAACTTCGTATGGGCCCAGGCTCAGGCGGCGGTGCGCACCACGTCGGTGAGGTTGTCGGCCCGCAACTGTGCCAGACGGACCGCAGGCGCACCCAGATAGCCGGCCAGCTGCTCAGCCAAACCCAGTCGCACATAAGATGTTTCGCAGTCCACCACCACCGCCGCGGCCCCCTCGGCCACCAACCGCGCGGCCGCCTCCCGCGCGCGCCCGAGCGGGATCCGGTCCCCCCGTCGCGCGACCGTCGGTGAGAACCACCACCAGGCTGCGGCGTGCGCGATCACGAGCCTTCTCGCGCACCACCAGGTCGCGCGCTGCCAGCAGGCCTTGGGCCAGTGGGGTTTTGCCTCCGGTGTCGAAGCCGGCCAGTCGGCGCCCTGCGATGTGCACCGACGACGTCGGTGGCAGCAGCACCCGGGCGTCCTCTTGACGGAACGTGATCACGGCGACCTTGTCGCGCCGCTGATATGCGTCCCGCAACAGTGACAGCGCCGCGCCACTGACCGCCGACATCCGATCGCGTGCGGCCATCGACCCGGACGCGTCGACCACGAAGATCACCAAATTGCCTTCGCGGCCCTCCCGTACGGCGAGGCGCACATCGTCGGGCGTCGGTCGCGGCCGCCCCGGCACTCGCTGGCGTCCGACCGCAGCCAGCAGGGTCCCGAACACGTGCAGTCCATGGCCCTCGGCGACATGGGTGGTCGACGCGACGGCCGTTCCGGTGCGGTTGCGCGCGCGTGACCGGCGTCCCGGTGCCCCCTCACCCACACCTGGAACAACCAGCGCCCGGGTCCGGAACACCGCCGACGGAGGTGCGCTCGGCCGGGTGGCCGAGCGCGAATTCTGCTGCGGTACAGAGTGGTCAGATGATCCGTTAGACGACGGCTCACCGCCACCCGGCGGATCGGGATCCGGCTCGGGTTCCGGCTCGGAATCGGCGGACTCCCCCGCCTGCTGCATCGCCTCGTCGAGCTGTTCGGGATCCAGCCCGGGATCGTCGAACGGATCGCGCCGTCGCCGGTGCGGCAGAGCCAGTTCGGCGGCCACCCGGATGTCCTCTTCGGCGACCGTATCCGCGCCGCGCCACGCCGCGTGGGCGACGGCCGTCCGGGCGACGACCAGATCGGCCCGCATACCGTCGACGTCGAACGCGGCGCAGAGTGCGGCGATTCGACGTAACTCGCTGTCCGGCAACGTCACCGAGCTCACCATCGCGCGCGCCGTCGCGATACGGCCGGCCAGTTCGGCATCGACGTCGGTGTAGCGTGCGGCGAAACCGGCGGGGTCGGCTTCGAACGCCATCCGCTGACGGACGACCTCCACCCGCACGTCGACATCGCGTGAGGCGTGCACGTCGACGGTCAACCCGAACCGGTCCAGCAGCTGCGGGCGCAGCTCGCCCTCTTCGGGATTCATGGTTCCGATGAGGACGAAACGCGCGTCGTGACTGTGCGAGACCCCGTCGCGCTCCACGTGTACCCGCCCCATCGCGGCGGCGTCGAGCAGTACGTCGACCAGGTGGTCGTGCAGCAGATTGACCTCGTCGACATAGAGCACACCGCCGTGCGCGCGCGCCAGCAGGCCCGGCGAGAACGCGTGCTCGCCGTCGCGCAGGACCTTCTGCAGGTCCAGCGAGCCGACGACGCGGTCCTCGGTGGCACCGATCGGCAACTCGACCAGCGCGGCGCCGTCCACCGCGGCCAGCACCTTCGCAAGGCCCCGCACGGCGGTCGACTTCGCAGTGCCCTTCTCCCCACGGATCAGCACGCCGCCGATCTCCGGCCGCACCGCGCACAGCAGCAGCGCCAGCCGCAGGCGCTCGTGTCCGACGATCGCGCTGAACGGGTAGGTGGTCATGCTTTGACCATCGGAATGTGCGGGATGCCGTCGTCGAGGAATTCGTCGCCGTCACGGACGAATCCGTGATGGGCGTACATCTCCTCGAGGTAGGTCTGCGCATTGATGTGGCAGGGGTAGCCGCCCACCTCGGCGAGCGCCGCCTGCAGCAGCCGCGTGGTGTGCCCCTGGCCGCGTGCCTCGCGCTTGGTGCAGACCCGCCCGATGCGAAAGCCCTTGTGGCCGCCCGGATGTTCCTCCATCAGCCGCAAGGTGCAGATGACCTCACCGTTCGGACCCTGCAGCCAGAAGTGGCGGGTCTCGGTCAGCAGATCGCGTCCGTCCAGTTCGGGGTACGGGGTGGCCTGTTCGACGACGAACACCTCGACCCGCAGCTTGAGCAGTTCGTAGAGGGTTGCGGCGTCCAGGTCCTTGGCCCAGCTTCGGCGTAGCGCGACCGTCATCCGGCGCCTACCGGCATTACGTCGTCCTTGGCTACCTGCGGGTCAGACACCCGATCGATCATCCTCCACGGTCGCTTCTCTCGGCTTTGGCGGTTTTCAGGTTATCCCGCCACCGTCGCCCGCCGTCGGCCCAGGTCGGCTCGCAAGCACGATTAAGTGGCAGTCGTGACCGATTGGGAGCCAGATGTGCTGGCCGGTTACTGGCAGCAGACGTTCGAGCTGGGACATGATCCCGACGGGGAGGGCCGGCTCGTCGCCACGCTGGTACGCCGCGGCGAGGCCGGTCCGTCCGCCAGCCGCGCGGTGCTGGCGGTACACGGGTTCACCGACTACTTCTTCCATACCGACCTGGCTGACCACTTCGCCAGCCGCGGGTTCGCTTTCTACGCGCTCGACCTGCACAAATGCGGCCGGTCATGGCGGGACGGCCAGACTCCGCACTTCACCACCGACCTGGCCCGCTACGACGACGAGTTGGAGCGCGCGTTGGCTGTCATCGGCGCCGAGTCCGACGTGCTGGTGTACGGGCACTCCGCAGGCGGGCTGATCGTCTCCCTGTGGCTGGACCGGCTGCGCAGTCGCGGCATGACACAGCGCAAACGCGTCACCGGCCTGGTGCTCAACAGCCCCTGGCTGGATCTGCAGGGCCCGCCGCTGCTGCGCACCGCCCCCACGGCTGCAGCCATCGCCGCGCTGTCGCGGATGCGCAAGATGTCGGTGGTCCGTCCGCCGACCGCCGAGGGCGGTTACGGCTCGACGCTGCACCGCGACTACGGGGGCGAATTCGACTACGACCTCAGGTGGAAGCCGATCGGCGGGTTTCCCGTCACGTTCGGCTGGATCCACGCGATCCGGCGCGGACACGCCAAACTGCATCGCGGACTCGACGTCGGGGTGCCGAACCTGATCCTGCGCTCCGACCGCAGCGTGCGGGAGGTGGCAGACCCCGACGTCATCCAGCGCGGCGACGCCGTGCTGGAGGTCAAACAGATCGCCCGCTGGGCCGGATGCATCGGCAACCGGACCACCGTCGTGCCGATCGCCGACGCCAAGCACGACGTGTTCCTGTCCGTCCCGGAGTCGCGACAGTCGGCCTACGCTGAGCTGGACCGCTGGCTGGACTGGTATCTCGCCGAAACCCCTGATCCGACAACACAACCCGAACAAGGGGCGACGAGATGAGTCACTTCGACATCGCGATCATCGGCACCGGCTCGGGCAACACCCTCCTCGACGAGCGATACGAGGACAAGAAGGTGGCGATCTGCGAGCAGGGAGTCTTCGGCGGGACCTGCCTCAACGTCGGCTGCATCCCGACGAAGATGTTCGTCTACGCCGCGGAAGTCGCGCAAAACGTCCGTGAGTCACCGCGTTACGGCGTAGACGCACATCTCGATGGTGTCCGTTGGATCGATGTCGTGTCCCGTGTGTTCGGCCGTATCGACCCGATCGCGATGGGAGGCGAAAACTACCGGCGGTCGTCACCGAACGTCGAGGTGTTCGCCAGCCACACGCGGTTCGCGCCGACGAACTCCGATGGCCGCTATGCATTGCGCACCGACGACGGCGATGAGTTCACCGCCGACCAGGTGGTCATCGCCGCAGGTTCACGGGCCATGGTGCCGGAGGCCGTCACCGCATGCGGTGTGCCCTATCACACCAGCGACACCATCATGCGCATCGCCGACGTGCCGGAGCGCTTGATCATCGTCGGCGGTGGCTTCGTTGCGTGCGAGTTCGCGCACATCTTCTCAGCGCTCGGCAGCCACGTGACGCTGATGATCAGGGGCAGCACCCTGCTTCGTGGACACGACGACGAAATCTCGATGCGTTTCACCGACATCGCCTCCAAGAAGTGGGAGATCCGTAACCACCACGAGCTGGCGGACGCGCGGCAGTCCGGCGACTGCGTCGAGGTCACGTGCCAGGACGGCTCGACCGTGCGCGGCGACGCGCTGCTCGTCGCCACCGGGCGCGTACCCAACGGTGATCTGCTCGACGCGGAAAACGCCGGCGTCAAGGTGAACGCGAACGGTCAGGTGGTGGTCGACGAGTTTCAGCGCACCACCGCACGCGGCATCTTCGCACTGGGTGACGTGTCGTCGGACTATCAGCTGAAACACGTGGCGAACCACGAGGCCCGTCGGGTGAAGCACAACCTCCTTCAGGACTGGGACGACACAGACGCGCTCATGCCGTCCGACCATCGCCATGTTCCCTCGGCGGTGTTCACCGATCCGCAAATCGCCAGCGTCGGTCTGACCGAGAATGAAGCTCGGGCAAAGGGTTTCGGAATCAAGGTCAAGGTTCAGGACTTCGGCGACGTCGCTTACGGCTGGGCGATGGAGGACACGACGGGAATCGCGAAGATCATCGTCGACGACGAGAGTGGCCTGATCCTGGGTGCGCACATCATGGGGCACCAGGCGTCATCGCTGATCCAGCCGTTGATCCAGGCGATGAGCTTCGACCTGCCGGCACGAGACATGGCCCGCGGTCAGTACTGGATTCACCCTGCGTTGCCCGAGGTGATCGAGAACGCGCTGCTGACGCTGTGCGGCGAGCCGCCCTGGCCGCCGTCCAGAAGGCATTGATCGCCGACACCGTCGCTGGCTCTGTGCTCGAATCGCTACCGCTGAGCCGGCGTCTGCAGCGCGTCGTCATCCACGCACCCGACATCGCCCGTCTGCAGTTGCCGCAGTCCGCAGACGCCGCGATCGGTATCTACTTCCCAACGGCTGACGACGTCGCGCCGGCCGGGAGGACCTACACCGTCCGCGACCACGATCCGTCGGCCGACCGCATCACCGTCGACGTCGTCCTGCACGGCGACGCGATGGGAACGCGATGGGCGACGAACGCCGTGGCCGGCGATCGGGTGAAGTTGGCTCATGCCAAGTCCTGGTATCAGCCGCCGGAGCACGCCGACCGGCACCTGCTCGTCGCGGATCTCGCGGGGCTGCCGGCGGTTGCGCGGCTCATCGAAAAGGACGGCCACGCAGGCACCGTCGCAATCGTCGAGGTGCTCGAAGACGACGATCTCGACTACCTACCGAAGCGGACGTCGGTTCGGGTCATCACCTCGATCGGGACCGGAAACGGGATGGCCGCCAGCGCGTTGGCTCGTTTGGTCGCGCAGAACTGCCCGCAGGCCGGGCGCGGATACTGTTGGTTCGCCGGCGAAGCGTCCGAGGCCCGCGCGGTGCGCAAGTTTCTGCGTCATGAACGTCGTTGGGCGACCGACCAAATGGACGTCGTGGGCTATTGGCGACGCGACGCCGACGGGTGGACACGGCGATTCGCGCCCCACGGACCTCAGATGTACTCGATGTACCAGAAGGCCATCGCGGACGGCAAGAGCGAGAAAGCGGCGATGGAGGAGTTCGACGAGGCGTTGGAGCGCATGGGGTTGTGACCCGAACGACGACGCAGAGCGTGGCTCTGACCAAACGCCACTAAGTGGCTGGGGCCAAACGCTTTTCGCCCTGCCCGAAACGCCAGACGGCGATGGCGATCAACCATGCCGCGACGAAGAGCCCGACGATCATGAAGCCGACGAACTCGAGGTTCGCCGACCCGATCGCAGCCATTGGCCCCGACTCGATGCCGAGGCGGTCGACCAGCAGGCCGGCGAGCACGATGACGCCGATGACAAGAGCGACGACCACCGACAGCACCGTGACAGTCAGGTTGTAGTAGATCTTGCGGACCGGCTGCAGGAACGCCCAGCCGTATGCCCTCGACATGAGGATGCCGTCGACGGCGTCGAACAGGCTCATCCCCGCCGCGAAGAGCACCGGCAGCACGAGAATGGCGTACCAGGGCAGTGTGAAGGCAGCGGTTCCGGCGGCCAGTACCAACAGCGCCACCTGGGTGGCGGTGTCGAAGCCCAAGCCCATGAGCAGGCCCACGGGGTACAGGTGCCAGGGCTTGCTGACCCGACGCATCAGCCTGGCGAAAAGCCGCGCCAAAAAGCCGCGCTGCTGCAGGTGGCGTTCGAGTTCGGCCTCATCGAAATCACCGGCGCGCATCCGGCGGTAAACCTTGGCGATGCCGACCGCGGCGAACAGGTTCGACAGCCCGATCAGAATCAGGAACGTACCGGCGACGAGCGAGCCCACCAGGCCGAGCGTCTGCAGCAGTGGCGAGCCCTCGTCCTGCACCGGCCCCACGACAGCGCGCACGCCGATGGCCAACAGAAACGCCAGCCCGAACACCACGCTGGAATGGCCAAGCGAGAACCAGAAACCGGCGGAAACTGACCGAGTGCCCTCCCCGACCAGCTTGCGGGTCGTGTTGTCGATCACGGCGATGTGGTCGGCGTCGAAGGCGTGCCGCACTCCGAGCAGGTAGGCCGTGACGCCGAGCCCGACGCCGAAGACGCCCGCCGATCCGAGCGTGATGTGCTGCGGGGCCACCCCGAACACCAGCACCCCCCAGCCGAAGACGTGCAGCGCCAGGACAATTCCGCCGATCGCCGCGATCGACATCCAATCGGTTCGGTCGAGTCGGGTCGGAGCGGTCGTCACCTCGGACTGCACGGTGGCTTCGAACTGCGTGGCAGCACTCATCCAGGCCAGCCTATGCCGACCCCTGATCATCTGTCTAGATGTTCAGATGTTCAGGCGTGGGCTCGAGTCGCCGCCAGTAGTCGTCGCAACTCGGAAACTCCGCTTACCGCGGTTTCGTGGTCGGTGGCGCACGGAATCACGTTGAAGACCGTGCAGCCGGCCTCGATGTACGGGTGGAGGAAATCCGCGACCTCCTCGGGCGTCCCGTAGGGCGAATACCGCTCGAACGGCTCGAACGGCATTTGGTAGAAGCTCTTCATTCCAGCTGCGAGTGACGCGCGCGCAGAGTCGCGCGTGGCGCCGAACCCACACCACACATTGATCGCATGCTCGAACCCGCCGGGGTCCCTCCCAGCACGTGTGGCGTGCTCATCGATCTGTTTCGACCACCGAGCTAAATCGCCTGGGCGACACCCAGATCCCCAACCAGCCGTCGCCGAACCGCCCCGCGCGCCGCACGGCGGCCTCCGATCGGCCTCCGATGATGAGCGGAATCGACGGTGCGGGGGCCGGGAGGATCAGCGCATCGCGGAGCGAGAAGAACTCTCCGTCATAGCTGACGGGCCCGCCGTCGGACAGCGCGCGCAGAATCTGAAGGGACTCGTCCATCCGCCGCCCGACCGTCCGCGGATTCACACCACAGATCTCAAGCTCGTGCGGGTCCTCTCCGCCGATCCCCACGCCCAGCGTGAGCCTGCCAGGGGCTAGCTGGGCGATGCTGGCGAGCTGCCGTGCCACAAGCACCGGGTGACGCAGCGGCAACAGGTACAGCGCCACGTAGCACGGCAGCTCCGGGCAGTAGGTGAGCACCGATGTGGCATCGATCAGAGCGTCCGCTCCGGCGCCAACGTGAAAGCTGACGTGGTCGCCGACGCACACGTGGTCGACGCCGGAATCGGTGATCCGGGCGAACGCCGCGGAGTGCGGCTCGAGGGCGTTCGCAAACGCGCCGACAGGAGCGAAGATCCCCACTCGAATGTCGTTCACTGCCAATCCTTCTAGCGCTTTGTCGCCGTGATTAGCAGATACTCGGCGTCGTAGACGGCGCTATCGGGGCCTCCCTGATTCCAATTCGTCAAGAAGCTCAGGAAGTCCCGGTCCAATGCGTCAATGCGGTCCGGATGGTCCGCGTTGAACCGGTAGGCCGCGATGGTCGGGCCGTAGTTGCGCTTCCAGTACTCCCTGAACTCTATCGGGGTGGCGCAGTGATCCAGGCGTACCGTCTGGCGGCGCGCCGTCAGATCAGTAACCCCGTCGCCGAACAACTTCCGCGCGTGGTCCTCGACGCCCCACAGCGGCGGCGGACTGGCCCCGGGAGGTGGCGGCGGCGCGTACGGCTTCATGGTCGCGAACAGGTTGCCGATGAATCCTTCTGGCGTCCAGTTGATCATGCCGATGGTCCCGCCGGGCCGTACCACTCGGACCAACTCGTCGGCGGTGATTTGGTGATGTGGCGCGAACATCGCACCGACACAGGACATCACCACGTCGAAGCTGTCGTCCGCGAATGGCATTGCCTCGGCATCGGCTTCGACCCATTCCAACTCGACTCCACGCTCGGAGGCGATCGTCCGGCCGGCGGCGAACAATTCGGGCGTGAGATCGCTTGCGGTGACGATGCCGCCCGCGACAGCGGCCGGGATCGCTGCGTTGCCCGAGCCTGCAGCGACATCGAGTACGCGGTCATTTCGCTTGACCCCGCACGCCCGAACAAGCTCCGGTCCGAGCTCGGGAATCAGCTCGGCAGCGACCGCAGCGTAGTCGCCCGACGCCCACAGCGCACGATGCTTCGCCTTGAGCTGTCGGTCAGCATCCAGTTCAGACACGAGTTCTTTCTCAGCACTGCTCATTCGTCCTCCTCAAATTTGTGGTGTGCCCGCCAGCGTGTTCCTGGCGTGCTGTCGATGCGATCAACGATGGACCCCGCGGTTTCGGCAGGACTTCGACAATCGTGAAATCCCCTGATCAGGCGCATTTTGTTGCCGGTGGGTTCACAGCAAACCGCTGTATCGCGTGGGTATCTGTTCGACCGCAACTACCCCGGAGTCCACAACGACATCGACGGCTTCGTCAGGGCGACGGGACCGAGGCCTGTGAGTACCTCCAGCAATTCATCGTTCCTGCGAGCGTCCTCAATGAGGACCAGGACGGCACCGACGAGGTATTCGTCCGCGCCCGCTTCGTCGATGGCGACTGCGGAAGCAGAGTCCAGAACACCAACGTGGTCAAGGGCAACTTCTGACCGCACCTAACCGGCTTCAGCGCAGCGAAACGCTTTGCGCCGAAACCGTTCACGTCAGAGGTAGTGCCGCCGATTATGTCGGCGCAGCCGCTAAGCGCGCCGACGAGCTCGCCCGAGCGGCGTACGAATTCTCAGCTGTACCGAGCCAGAGCGGCACGCGCCCAGCCGAGGGCGTCGGAGCCGCTCAACGGCTCCTCGGACCCTTCGCCGAGCGCTGCGAGTTGTGCGGCACTCAACGGTGATTGTCTGCCCGCGCCCAGGATCGCGCGATGTAGCACGAGTGCATCATCGTTCGCGCCGACCCTGACAAAGAAGCGGGTCACGTACCGAAGATTCAGCCATTGTTGGCTCCAATCCCCAACACGGTCCCAATGGTCGATAACCGTCATCAACTCGGTTGCGGCGCTCGCCGGGTCACCGTGAACGGCACGGGTGGACGCGGCCTCCATCAGTGCGATTCCGTGCCACCAGAAATTCTGTACCGCTTCGGCGAGACCGGCTGCCTCGTCGAACAGCGTCAACGCCCGGTCCGGCTGCGACTTCTTCAGCACCAGACCCAGCGCATAACGCGCCATCGACCGTGCTGTCGGGTTCGCAGTCCTGTCTGCGATCTGCACTGCCTCCTCTGCATGGATGACACCTTCGTCTTCGATGCGAAGCGCGGCATGACAGATTGCTACGTAGAAGAGCGTCCACACCAGCCGAATCGGGTCTCCATCGTCGCGGGCGCGCGCCATCTCTGCGGCGTAATGTCCCAGCGCGGCTTCCGCATCCCCTTCGTACAGAGCCAGATCGGCGAGCACGTCGCCGGGATAGGCGACGCGGCCGTTGCCACGGCCAGGTGTACGGCCCTGCGCCAGCAGGGCAATCGCCCGTGCACGTTCGAAATCGCCACGGTTCCAGGCTCCCCGCGCGGCGTAGCCGACCGCGGCGGCGAACAACGCGTGGTCGGGGCCTGCCGCATCGAGCGCCCGCTCCGCCCAACCGGAGGACTCATAGCCGATGCGCAGGTGCACAAACTCGGGCAGCGACACGACGAGCCGCATTGCAAGGTCGACGTCTCCGTCGGCCATCGTGTGCTCGAACGCGGCTCTCAGGTTGTCGTAGTCGGGCAACATCCGCAGCACCCAGGCCCGCTCGTCGGCTCCGTGCATACCGGCGGCAGCCTGCTCCGCAAGCTCGGTGTAATGGGTCGCGTGTCGCATTCCGACGCGATTCTCAACCCCGGTGTCCTGCAGGCGTTCCCGGCCGTAGGCGCGCAGTGTCTCCAGGACACCGTAACGCGTCCTGTCGGCGCCGCCCCGCACGATCACCATCGACTTGTCGACGAGCCCGGTCAGCAGATCGAGGGTGTCGTCCTCTGTCGTGCCGTCCTCTCCGCACACACCGTGCGCCGCGTCCAGGTCGAAGCCGCCTGCGAACACCGACAGCCGCGCAAACATGGTCTGCTCGGGTTCGGAAAGTAGCCGATACGACCAGTCGATCGTCGCCGCGAGGCTTTGTTGCCTCGGCATCGCACCACGTGTGCCACCGCGGAGAAGCCGCAGACTGTCTAAGCGTCGCGCGACGTCGAGGCTGCTCATCGCGCGCATCCGAGACGCCGCCAGCTCGATAGCCAGGGGCAGGCCGTCGAGTTGGCGGCAGATCTCGGCGACCGCGCCGACCGGCTCGTGTCCGAGGTCGAAGTCCGGCCGGCTCGCCCTGGCTCGATCGGCGAACAGCGTGGTGGCGTCGTCGATCGACAGCGGTTCGACCGGCATGATCCGCTCTCCCAGAACGCCGAGCGCTTCCCTGCTGGTGGCTAGGAGTGATACCCGGGGACAGTGCGCAGCGATCCGGTCGAGTAGGCGCGCCGCATCGTCGACGACGTGTTCGCAGTTGTCCACGACCAGCAGGAGCTCTCGCGGCCGCAGATATTCGATGACGGTCTCCTCCATGCCGAGGCCCTGCTGTTGCTGTAGGCGCAGAGCCACCGCGACGGCGTGGGTCACCGCCGAGCCGTCCTCGATCGGCGCCAATTCGCAGATCGATACGCCGTCGCCGAAGCGCCCCTGCTCGTGTTCGGCTGCCTCGAAGGCGAGGCTGGTCTTGCCGACGCCGCCGACCCCGGTGAGTGTGACGAGCGGGCCATCGTGCAGCGCGGCGGTCACGCGCTGGACGTCCTGCTCACGTCCGACGAAGCTGGTGACTCTTCGCGGCAGTCCCGCAAGGGGTCGCGCGACAGGCACCGGCGCCGCGGGTTGAACAACCGGGTGAGCCGGATCGCCGTCGAGGATCTGTTGGTGCACGACGCGAAGCGGTGGGCTCGGATCGACACCGAGCTCGTCGACGAGCCGTTCGCGCACCTGTCGATAGGTGTCGAGAGCGTCGGCTTGCCTGCCGCTGCGGTACTGGGCCAGCATCAACTGCCCTGCCAGGCGCTCGTCGAGGGGGTGGGCCTGCAGAGCCGCAGTGAGCTCGCCGAGCAGATCGGCGTGCCGTCCGGCGCGCAACGCGGCGTCGTTGCGATCCAACGCGACCGAAAGCCGCTCCACCTCAAGGGAATCCCGAAGGTCGTTAAACCATGGCGTGTCGAGCGCCGCGAAAGGTTCACCTCGCCACAGCGCCAACGCCGCGTCGAACAGCGCCGCGGCGGCCGCCGGGTCCGTCGTCGCGCGGGCCTGGGCGGTCACGTCGCGGAATCTGTGTACGTCGACCGACAGCGCATCGGCCGACAGCACGTAGCCGCCCGGCCCCCGGACGATCTGCACGTCGCCGGCGTCGGCGAGCAACTGGCGCAGCCGCGACAAATAGGCGGCCAGCGCGTTGCGTGCCCGGTGTGGAGTGTCGTCCGCCCACACCCGGTCGATCAGCTGGTCCGCCGGAATCGGTCGGTTCACATCGACCAACAACGCCGCAAGCACACACCGCTGGCGGGCGTGGCCGATGTCTAGACGCTGCCCGTCAATGCAGGCCTCGACATCGCCGAGCAGCCGGAACTCCACCGTCACGACCTACAGCCTTCCCCAGGTCATCAAGCGTTACGGACGGATTCGCTCGTTGGACGGGTCATAGAGCGGCCGCAGGGACACCGATATCGGATACAGCTGTCCGCCGACGTTGACCTCGTAGCTTCCGCTCTTCACCCAGTCGGCGCTGATGGTCGCGTTGTCGGCCGCCCTCAGGTAGGCGAGCCCGACGCACGATCCGGTCGTCTCGCCCCAGGCCGCGGATGTCACCTGACCCGCCACCGCTCCGTCACGCAGGATCAGCTCGCCGCCCCACAGCATCGCCTCGGGTGAGTCGACGGCGAACCCGACCAGCTTGCGGTGCGGTCCTTCGGCCTTCGCCTTCTCGACCGCCTCACGGCCGAGGAACGCGATATCCGTCTTGAGCTTGCAGGCGAACAGCAGGCCGGCCTCGACCGGGTTCTCGCTGGGCGTCAACTCCCGCCCGAACGCGCGGTAGCCCTTCTCCAGCCGTAGCGACTCGATCGCGTAGTAGCCGCCACGGGCCACGCCGAACTCCGCGCCCGCGGTCATCAGGTCCTCGTACACCCCGACGGCGAATTCGGCCGGAACGTAGAGCTCCCAACCGAGTTCGCCCACATACGTGATCCGGGTGGCGCGCACCGTCGCGTATCCGAGGGAGATCAGCCGGCTCGAGCTGAAGCCGAACGCCTCGTCGGAAAGGTCGGCGGTCGTCAGGGTCGCCAGCAGGTCACGGGACTTCGGGCCCATCACGCCGAAGACGGCGTAGGAAGACGTCACGTCCACCAGCGACGCGTTCGCGCCCGACGGCAGGTTCCTGCGGATGTGGTCCTTGTCGCGCTCGGTGGTGGCCGCGCTGCTGACGATCAGGAACTCGTCGCGGCCGGTGCGGGTCACCGTCACGTCGGACTCGTATGTCCCGCGCTCGTTCAGCATCCCCGTGTACACCGACCGGCCGACGGGCACTGAGACGTCGGCGGTGCACAGCCACTGCAACGCTGCCTCGGCGTCCCGGCCGACGACCAGGTACTTGGAGAACGACGTCTGGTCGAACACCGTGACGTTCGTCCGGGTGTTGGTTTGTTCGGCCGCCGACCACGTCAGCCAGTTCGGCATGCCCCAGGTGTATTCGATCGTGGGATCCGCGCCCGCCGGGGCGAAGAAGTTGGCCCGTTCCCAGCCCATCCTGCTGCCGAAGTTGGCGTTCGCGGCCTGCAGCAGATGGTGCACCGGCGAGCGCCGGAACGGGCGGGCTGTTGTCATTTCCCTATTGGGCCAGGGGATCTCGTAGTGCAGCCCGAGGATTTCGGCGACACGGTCGTGCAGCCATCGGGTGTTCCCGTTGAACGGCGCGAACCGGCGGATGTCCACCCCGGTCAGGTCTGTAGTCGGAGCGCCGTTGACGATCCATTCTGCGAGGGCGCGGCCCGCACCCCCGGCGGTGGCGATGCCGACCGAGTTGAACCCCGCGCCGACGAAGAAGTTGGCGAGTTCGGGCGCCTCGCCGAGGATGAACTGGTTGTCCGGCGTGAAGCTCTCCGGGCCGTTGTAGAACTTCTTGATTCCTGTCACCTCGAGTGCGGGTATCCGCAGCAGCGCGCTGTTCATCAGAACCTCGAAGTGCTCCCAGTCCTCCTCGAGGAGTTGAAACTCGAAGGGATACGGAATCTTCTCCGGCGACACCCAGGGCTTGGCCTCGGGCTCGAAGCCGCCGATCACCAAGCCACCGACCTCCTCCTTGAAGTACGTGTAGCCGTCGGGATCGCGCAGAATCGGAAGGTCCGGGTGCACACCGTCGATGACATCGCTGACGACGTAGAAGTGCTCCGCGGAGTGCAACGGGACGTTGACGCCCGCCATCGCGCCGATCTGCTTGGCCCACTGGCCGGCGCAGTTCACGACGACCTCGGCCTCGATGTCGCCGGCGTCGGTGCGCAGTCCGGTCACGCGGCCGTCGGCGCTGAGGACATCTGAGACTCGGACCTTCTCGACGATGCGGGCACCGCGCATTCTGGCCCCCTTGGCCAACGCGGAGGTCAGGTCGGTCGGGTTGGCCTTTCCGTCTCCGGGCAACCAGATCGCCCCCACGAGGTCATCGACCCGCATCACCGGGTAGTGCTCGAGGGCCTGATCGGGGCGCAGCAGTTCGCATTCCATCTGAAATGCCTCGGCGTTCGCCGCCGTGCGGCGCAGCTGGATCATCCGGTCCTCGGTGCGTGCGACCGTCACTCCCCCGCACTGTTTGTAGCCCGCCGACAGTCCGACCTCACTCTCGAGCTCTGCGTACAGCTGCGTCGAGTACTGCACCAGACGCGTGGCGCTCTCCGACGCCCGCAGCTGCCCGACCAGCCCCGCGGCGTGCCATGTTGTCCCGCAGGATAATTGCCCCTGCTCGAGCAGTACGACGTCGGTGACTCCGAGCTTCGTCAGGTGATAGGCGACGCTGGTGCCGATGACACCGCCGCCGACGATGACGACGTGGGCGCGATCGGGAAGAGATTTGTCAGCCATAGGCGTGGTTGTTTCCTTGCGCGGTCGGGTCAGTCGGCGGTCTGCGCGTCGTCGATCAATCGGGCGATGTTCGGCCCTTTGAACTCCGCGACGGCCGCTTCGTAGCGCTCCATCGCCCACCCCCAGAAGTCGAACTCGATAGCGCTGGAGGCGTTCTGGATACAGCCCCACAGGGTCCATCCGTACTTGGCGACGATGCCCTGCAGGTGAGCGCGGGCGGTCTTGTGACGCAGCCGACGGCCGTGGTACGCCGTGACGAGCTCGTCCAGTTGATCGACGGACAGGCCGCACTCGCTCCAGATGTTGCCGAGCTCAAAGCACGGGTCGTTGTTGCCCGAATACTCGTAGTCGATCAGCCAGACCCGGTCCCCGTCTTCGATGAAGTTTCCGGCCAACAGATCGTTGTTACATGGGACGGTGGTCTGGTCGGTGGCGGTGAGCACACGTCGGATCCGGTCGAAGACCTCGGCGTGGTCGAGGTAATCGTTCGGGATCTTGAAACCGTTGTCCTGGACGGTTTTCAGATAGCTCGGCTGCCGCTCGAACATGTCGAACCGACCGCGAAACCGCGGCCCGGAATGCAGTGCCCGACAACCCGAGGCCACCTTGGCTATCACCTCAGATCGTTGGAAGTCCGCGTTGCACAGTGTCTTCCCGTCGAGGTATCCCAGCAGCAGGACACCGAGGTCGGGGCGGTAGTCGATCACCGGCGCGCCCACTCCGGCCTGCTCCGCCGCCCGGGTGTTGTAGCACTCCCGGTCCCGGTCGATTCCCAACATGTTGGACGAGGTGCCGGTACACCGTGCGACGTACACGGCATCCGGAGTCGTGATCTTGACGTTGCGGTTGGTGAGTCCGCCGGAGAGCTCCTGCAGCTGCCTCGGCCGCCCGGCCAGCACGGGAATGTCCTCGAACAGCGCATTGAGCTGTTCGTCGGTGAGGAGCAGCGACATTCGGACTCCAGTCAGCCGTGCCGGGCGCCGATCCAGTGCAACAGATCGTGCACGATCTCGTCCTCGAGGCGGTAGCTGACGGTCCGCCCGACCCGGGTCGACGAGACCCAGCCCTGTTGGCGTAATACGCGCAGCGCCTGCGAAACGGCGTTCTCGGATCGGCCGAGGATCGCCGCGAGGTCGCCGACGTTGATCCCGGGAGCACGGTGCAGAATCAGCAGGATCTCGAGCCGGTTGGGGTCGGAGAGCAGGTCGAAGCGCTGAGTCCAGCCGGTGGTGTCGACATCGGACAAGGCCGCCGTCACACGCTCGGGGTGCGTGTGACCACCGGTCTGGACCATGGTTCGAATTTTATCGGGGAACCAGCCCCACGGTGGGTAAGCGACGCATCTGCTGACATGGCGCGTGGACCCGCCGGGTGACCTGCGCATTTCACGTACGCATCAGGTACGAGCATCTGCGGCGCGCTGCAGTCAGTCCAGAAAGCCGTGCAGGAGCGTGGCCGACCCTTCGACGTGGGCCCGCATCGCCGACGCCGCGCCCTCGCAGTCACCGGCCAGGATGGCCATCACAATCGCCTCGTGCTGCTCGTCGGAGTGTGCGATGTTGCGCGGTAGCAGCGGGATCTGGTCCAGCAGGCCGTTGAGCCGCATCCGATTCTCGGCGACCAGCGGCACCAGGGATGGCGACCCGGCCGCCTCGGCGATCGCGAGGTGTAGCCGTGAGTCCAGCCGCCGGTAGTCGTCGGGGGCCGCGCCGCGGACGTCGTTCAGGCGAGCCCACAACTCCTCTCGCTCCGCGGCGGTCAGCGTGCGGTTGGCCGCCATCCGCGCCGCACCCACCTCGAGGATCTCCCGCAACCGCAACTCGTCGTCGATCTCCGCGCGGGTCACCTCGTCGGTGTCTCCGGTATGCCTCGGCAGTTCGTCGGCAAGGAACGTTCCGCCGTATCGGCCCCGCCGCGACACCAGGTAGCCGGCATCGGCCAGTGACTTGATCGCGTCCCGCACGGTGTCCCGGCTGACACCGAGCTTCGCGGCGAGTTCACGCTCTGGTGGCAGCGATTCACCGGGCGCGAGAACACCCAGCCGGATGGTCTGCAGCAGCCGTCCGACGGTGTCCTCGAACGCATTTCCGGGCCGCACCGGGCGCAGCAGAGCCTCGCTCGCCAGCGGTACGTCCGGGTCGGCGGTCATGATTCCTACAGCGGGGTGACGTAGGCCGAGCTGATACCGCCGTCGACCAGGAACGTCGAGCCGGTGATGAAGGACGCGTCGTCGCTGGCCAGAAACGCGACCGCGGCGGCCAGCTCCTCGGGTTCAGCGAACCTGCCCACCGGCACGTGCACCAGCCGTCGCGCCGCGCGTTCGGGGTCCTTGGCGAACAGCTCCTGCAGCAGCGGTGTGTTCACAGGCCCGGGGCACAGCGCGTTGACGCGGATGCCCTGACGCGCGAACTGCACACCCAACTCGCGCGACATCGCCAGCACCCCGCCCTTGGACGCGGTGTAGGAGATCTGCGACGTGGCCGACCCCATCACCGCGACGAACGACGCGGTGTTGATGATCGAGCCCTTCTGCTGCGGAACCATGTGGCGCAGCGCGGCTTTGGAGCAGAAGAACACCGACTTCAGGTTGATGTCCTGCACCCGCTGCCACGCGTCGATGCCGGTGTTCTCGATGAGATCGTCGTCCGGCGGGCTGATGCCCGCGTTGTTGAAGGCGATGTCCACCGACCCGTACGTCTCGGCGGCGGTATCGAACAGCGCATCCACCGCGACCTGATCTGAGACATCCACCGGGACAAAGGTTCCGTTGAGGTCCTCTGCGACTGTCTTTCCCGCGGCCGGATCGATGTCACCGATGACGATGGTGGCGCCCTCGGCCCGCATCCGCGTGGCACTCGCCAGTCCGATTCCGCTGGCGCCGCCGGTGATCACGGCGACCTTGCCTGCCAGTCGTCGGGTCAGATCCATCAGTGCACCCCGATCGCGAAAAAGACGTTCTTGGTTTCGGTGAACGACAGTGGTGCGTCGGGGCCGAGCTCGCGGCCGAGGCCCGACTGTTTGAAGCCTCCGAACGGTGTGTTGTAGCGCACCGACGAGTGGGAATTGACCGACAGGTTCCCGGATTCCACCGCCCGCGACACCCGCAGTGCTCGCGACAGGTTGTCGGTCCAGATCGACCCTGACAGACCGTAGGGGGTGTCATTCGCCAACGCGATCGCGTCGGCCTCGTCGTCGAACGGCAGCACCGTCACCACCGGCCCGAAGATCTCCTCGGTGACGGTGCGGTCGGTGCGCTGGGGTGTCAACACCGTGGGCGGGAACCAGAATCCGGGTCCCGACGGCGCGTCGCCGCGGAACGCGACCGGTGCGTCATCGGGCACGTAGGAGGCGACCGTCTCCCAGTGCGCCTTGGACACCAGCGGCCCCATCTCGGTCGCCGCGGCCGTCGGATCGCCGACGACGACGCCCTTGACGGCGGGCTCCAACAGCTCCATGAACCGGTCATAGACATTGCGCTGCACCAGGATCCGGCTTCGGGCACAACAGTCCTGGCCGGCGTTGTCGAATACGCCGTATGGCGCGGTCGCCGCGGCCTTCTCCAGGTCGCAGTCGTCGAACACGATGTTGGCGCTCTTTCCGCCCAACTCGAGCGTCACCCGCTTGACCTGTGCCGCCGCACCGGACATCACACGCGTGCCGACCTCGGTGGACCCCGTGAACACGATCTTTCGCACATCGGGGTGGGTCACGAAGCGCTCCCCCACCACCGAACCCTTGCCCGGCAGCACCTGGAACAGATCTGCGGGCAGTCCCGCCTCGACGGCGAGCTCACCCAGCCGGATCGTGGTCAGCGGCGTCCACTCCGCCGGCTTCACCAGCACCGCATTGCCGGCGGCCAATGCCGGCGCGAACCCCCACGAGGCGATGGTCATCGGGAAGTTCCACGGCGTGATGACGCCGACGACGCCGAGGGGTTCGTTGAAGGTGACGTCCAATCCGCCCGCGACCGGAATCTGCTTGCCCGACAATCGTTCCGGGCTCGCAGAGTAGAACTGCAGGACATCCCGGACGTGACCGGCTTCCCACTGCGCGTTGCCGATCGGATGTCCGGAGTTGGCCACTTCCAGCGCAGCCAGCTCGTCCACGTGTGCATCGACTGTTGCGGCGAAGTCTCGCAGTGCCGCGGCGCGCTCCGCAGGGGCCCGCCGCGCCCAATCCCGTTGAGCCACCTTGGCACGCGCCACCGCGTCATCGACTCCCGCCAGGTCGGTCTGCTCGACGGTGCGCAGCAGTTCCTCGGTCGCGGGATTGATCACATCGCTTGCCGTCACGCGTTCACTTTTCCTCTCGCATACGCCGCGCCCGCTTCGACCACAGCGGCGAACAGCCGCAGGTCGTCCAGCCGCTCCTCCGGGTGCCACTGCACTGCGAGAACCCACTTGTCCGGGTGGGTCGCCGGGTCGATTTCGGCCGCCTCGATGACACCGTCGGTGTCCCGGGCGCTGACGATCAGCCCCTCGCCGAGCCGGTCGATGGCCTGGTGGTGATAACACTGCGCGTCCGACGACTCGCCGATCAGTGCGGCCAGCCTCGTCCCGGGCACGGTACGCACCGACGACGTCGTGAACACCGCGTTGCCCTGCTGGTGGCGGGTGTCGCCGAGGACGTCGGGCAGATGTTGGTGCAGAGTGCCGCCCATCGCGACGTTGACCACCTGGGCGCCGCGGCAGATCCCCAGCACGGGCATGCCACGGCGCACTGCGCCCCGAAACAGCGCCAACTCGAACGCGTCGCGCAACCGGGTGTCCTCGACGGGTTCGTCGGTCGCGGGGTGTCGCTGCTGCCCGTAGGCGCCCGGATCGACATCCCGTCCGCCGGTGAGCACGAGGCCGTCGAGTCCGTCCAGCACCCGCTCGGCGATGTCGGCGTCGACGGGTTGCGGCGGCAGCAGCGTCGAGATGCCGCCGGCGAGGGCGACCCCTTCGAAGTAGATGGCAGGCAGGAAGCTGGCCCGCACGTCCCACACCCCGGTCTGCGCTTTCTGCAGATAGGTGGTGAGTCCCATGACAGGGCGCACCTTCCCCTCGCGAGCAGACGCAAAATGCCCCGACACGCCGACGTTTTCGGGAGTTTTGCGTCTGCTCGCCGAGAAACTAGAGCCGCTCAAAACCGCGCACCCTCTCCCAATCCGTCACAGCGGCGTTGAACGCGGTCACCTCGACGCGGGCGTTGTTGAGGTAGTGCTCCACGACGTCGTCGCCGAACGCTGCACGCGCGACCTCGGACTTGCCGAACAACGCGGCGGCCTCGGCCAGCGTGGTCGGCAGGCAGTCCGCTCCACTGGTATACGCGTTGCCCTCCAACGCCTCTGGAAGCTCGAGCTCTTCTTCGATTCCGTACAGACCGCCTGCGATCAGCGCAGAAACTGCGAGGTACTGATTCACGTCGCCGCCGGGCGTCCTGCATTCCACCCGCATACCGTGCCCATGGCCGACCACGCGGAGCGCACACGTCCGGTTGTCCATCCCCCATGCGATCGCGGTGGGCGCGAAGCTTCCCAACGCGAAACGCTTGTAGGAGTTGATGTTCGGCGCATAGAACAACGTCAGCTCGCGCAAGGTCGCCAACTGGCCGGCGATGAAGCTGCGGAACATCGGCGACATGCCGAGGTCATCGTCGGAGTCGGCGAACACCGCGCTGCCGTCATCGCCGCGCAACGAGATGTGAATGTGGCAGCTGTTGCCTTCACGCTCATCGTATTTGGCCATGAAGGTCAGGCTCTTGCCGTGTTGGTCCGCGATCTCCTTGGCGCCGTTCTTGTAGATGGTGTGGTTGTCGCAGGTGGTCCTGGCGTGGTCGTAGCGGAACGCGATCTCCTGCTGGCCGAGGTTGCATTCACCTTTGACGCCCTCGCAGTACATGCCGGCACCCTCCATGCCGAGCCGGATGTCACGCAGCAGCGGCTCCATCCGGGTCGAGGCGTGCATGGCGTAGTCCACGTTGTAGTCGGTGGCGGGCGTCAGTCCGCGGTAGCCGTCGGCCCAGGCCTGTCGGTAGCCGACGTCGAACACCATGAACTCCAGCTCCGTGCCGACATACGGCACCAGGCCGTGCTCGGTGAGCCGGTCGATCTGGCGGTTGAGGATGCTTCGGGGCGCCTGGGTCACCGGCCTGCCGTCCGTCCACGACAGGTCGGCCATCACCAGCGCCGTACCGGGCAGCCACGGCAACAGCCGCAGGGTGGTGAAGTCCGGCGTCATGACCATGTCGCCGTAGCCGGTCTCCCAGCTCGATATCGAGTATCCGTCGACGGTGTTCATATCGACGTCGACGGCCAGCAGATAGTTACAGCACTCGGCGCCGTGCTCGGCGACGTCGTCGACGAACAGCCGCGCAGAAACCCGCTTGCCCGTCAGCCGGCCCTGCATGTCGCAGAACGCGACGATCACCGTGTCGATCTCCCCCGCGGCGACCCGCCGTTCGAGGTCGGCCTGCGACAACATGCCCGTTGTGGCGCATCAACCATTGGTACCTCCCTCGCGCCCGTTTTACCTGCATATTACCGAGCTTTCCACGGTAAAGGTAGTCCATCAGACCAATAAGCTCTTTCCCGCCCGGGGCTGGCCGAATCATGCGGTGACCGGCGCCCGGCGGCCGCGGGCGTCTGGGCCTTCCGGTTGATCCGGATGTCGAAGGCCTCCGAAACGTGCCATTCCCGCGACAGCATGACCGCATTGCCGTATCGGTCGTAGTCGATCTCCTCGATGTACAGCAGCGGCCTCCCCTTCCGGATGCCGAGCACGTGCGCGGCATGGCTGCTGCTGGCGACCGCGCGCAGCGTCGCGGTCGCTGGTCTGCGGCATGCCCCGAGGAACTCAGTAGCGCGAAGAGCGAAGGGTCCAGATTCTGCACATCGAGGTCCGTGCGCAGCAGGCGCGCGGGGATGCGATCGAGCGAGTAGATCACCGGTCGGTCGTCGGCCGTCCGCACCCGTTCGACCGCCAAGACGGTGTCGTCCGGATCGAGCTGCAGTGGTGCGTCGTCCTGGCAGCACGGCTCGAACGCCGCCTCGAGGATACGCATCCCGGCTCGGGCGCCCGCAGTCTCGATCATCGCGAGGTAGCTCAATGTCGAGTCGAGTCCATGCGGCATGCGCCGACGCTCGGTGACGTAGCTGCCCGAACCGCGACGACGGGTGACGTACCCGGCCTCCACAAGCGCACGCACCGCGTCTCGCACCGTGGCACGAGATACGTTAAAGCGCTTGGCGAGTTGGCCCTCGCTCGGCAACTTGGTCCCCGGCTGCAACTGCGAACTGGTTATCTCCTCCAGTAACTCGTCACGCAACCGGTCGGCGAGCAAAGTTCGGCCGGACACTCTGCCGAGCCTACGTCCGGGTTTCGCGGGATGCATCCGCGCTCGCTCGGCCGTCGCCTCGAGGACGCGACGGACCTGGTCCGCGACGACGGCGCACCGGGCAGCAGACCGTCGAAGATGGCGCTGCCGATGGTGTATCCCCACGCGCCGGCCTCGCCGACCGCGAGCACCCGGTCGATGCTCGCGATCGACCCCGCGACGATCACCGGGCCGCTCGAGCGCCGGACCACCTCACGGATCAGAGCGTCGTGATCGGCGGTCGGATGGCGATACGCCAGCAAGTCGAGCCCGGTGACGTGGTCGAGAGCCGTGAGCCGTTCGGCATCGGTCGCGATCTCGTCGATCGTGCCGAGCAGAACACTCGGATGGTCGACCACCCTGCCCGGGAACGGGCAGTAGCGCACCCCGTCCGGCAGGATGCCCGCACCCTCTGCGGCGTGGGTTCCGCCGAGCACCCAGTCGACCCCAGCCGCGGCCGCCGCGTGCAGCGACGACAGCTCGTCCTCCTTGCTGGTCGACACCACTTCCAGCATCACCTCGAATCCGGCGTCGTGGGCCAGCGACGTCAGCTCACGCTGTCGCGAAGCGTCCGCTCCGACGTCCTTGAACCCGATGTACCGCAGACCGGTGTCGGCCAGTTCCGGCACGATCTCCGCGGCGTGTTCGACGGTTCTGTCGCCGTGGGTGAGCATGAACACGAATTCAGACACGGCAGTGCTCCTATTCCTTCATCCCGGCTTTCGCGGCGTCGGCCACGATCGACCACGCCGTCTCGTCTGACCACACACCGAGGAGGTCGGCGAGGTCGACGATCGAGATCCGCTCCCGCAGCAGGTGGGAATTCCGCAGGCCCAGAACAACAGGTCATCGTCGTAGCCGACGCCGAGGTCCTCCGCGCGCGTCGGCAGACCGCTCGCGTCGCTGATCTCGTCGAACTGTTCCGGTGAGGAAAGCGTCAGTGACCGCGCGAACGCGTCCCAGTCCGAAACCAGTGTCTCGACTGCGGATTGGTGTGCCAGCAGCCAGTTTCGCTTCGCGGAGTATGCCGTCCAGCACTCTTCGGCGGTCTGCGGGTCGAACTCGGCGAATGCGCGCGCCACGTCGTCGCGTCTTGTCGTTTCGTCGGGTACCCGGACCTTCGCATCCGCCGAACGGATCGTGGAATCGACGAGCTGCCAGACCCGCACGGCCAGCCGCGTCGCGACCGTGACCTGCATGCCGTGCGCCGCGACCGGCCTTCGCTCACGGCTGCGCGCCATCTCCATCAAGTGCGAGACCGCATGCTCGGTGCCCGATGCCGGTGCCGTCGAACCGACGATTCCCATCGACAGTCCACTGGCCGCCAGCAGCCGGGCCAGATCGGCGATACCCTGCCGGCTCGGCGTCGCGTGCGGCCCGCGCGAGTGCAGGGAGGACTGGATTTGCGGCAAGGACATCGTCGACGACGGCCGGGCGTGTACGGCGGTCCGTGACCGAGTCGGCGGCGAGCTGCCACTCGGCGACCGCGTTGGGTACCGTCGAAAGATCGCCCACCCCAGCGAGGTTCAACTGCCACGGCGCCGCGGTGAGGATGTCGGTGTCGGCGACGAGGACGTCGGGCCACCTCGACTGGACGGTGCGTTTCGCGCCTGCGACGACAAGTACGCTGCGGTCGGCGATGAAACCGTTGATGCTGCAAGCGGTTTGGACCGCGACGTGACGGCTGCCGGTGCGCTGCGCGGTGACCTTCGCGATGTCCGTGAGGGTCCCGGATCCGACGGAGACCAGCAGCCGGCGCTCCCCGACTTCGGCCACCGCGCGCTCGACGGTTTCCTCGTCCGCGCGGACCGTCCCTACTCCTAGCTGGACCACCGGGCAGCCGAGCCGCCCGGCGAGCCGATCCACGACCGCCCCCGCCGGTGTGCGGTACGGCCCGCCGTCGCTGAGGATCATCGGCTCTTTCGCGACGAATCTTTCGACGCTGTCCGCTATCGCACTGTCCAACACCGACGCTCCGATGCGGACGTCGACGTCAGGCAGTCCGGCGTAACCGTCGGCGCGCAGGGTCGCCAGAAGCGCCGCGGGGTCGGGAACGGTGATCACGTCGGCCGAGCCGACAAATCAGACGCGCGCCAGCGCGGATTCGACGGCGTCGAACGCGGCGAGATAGCGCCGGTAGGCGTCCGCGTACGTCTTGGTCGCCTCGGGGTCCGGGTCGATGGCGGCCGGAGCGAGTCGGACGGCAACCGATGCCGCGGTGAAGTCCGCGAAGAACCCGGTGCCCACCCCGGCGACCATGGCCGCGCCGACGGCAGTGGCCTCCTCGGTCAGCACGCGGCGCACCGGTCTCCCGAGCACACTGGCCTTGATCGTCGCCCACAGGTTGTCGCGCGCGCCGCCACCGACGATCCGCATCTCGCCTCGACCGAGGCCGAGCGCATCGAGTCGTTCGACGATGTCGCGCAACGCAAATGCACAACCTTCGAGCACCGCCCGTGCGACGTGGGCCGGCGTGTGGTTCATCGCGAGGCCGAGCAGGCCGCCACGCATCCGGTCGTTCCACCGCGGCGCCGTCGCCCCCGACAGTGCCGGCAGGAACAGCACGCCTTCGCTGGCCGGTGGCGCCGCCAAAGCCAGGGGAAAGACCTCGGCCTGCGGAACGCCGAGAAGCCCGGCGAGCCAGAGTGTGCTTCCGCCGCTGACGAATCCGGGATTCTCGATCAGCCATGAGCCAGGTACCGCATGGCCGTGCGTCTCGACGAGACCGAGCGGGTCGCGCACCGGTGCCGCGGACACCGTCGTCACCGGTTCGGCGGTGCCGGTGACGTCGACGACGACGCCCGCCTCGATCGCACCGGCCCCGACCGACGCGGCGTGCTCGTCTCCGGTTCCGACGACAACCGCGCAACTCGCCGGCAGACCGAACTCCGAGGCGACGTCGGGCAGCAGCGTGCCGACCACCTCGGTCGACGGGCGCACCGGCGCGAACATCGACGGCTCCAGTTCGGCTGCCGTACACAGAGATTCGTCGAAGTCGCCGCGGGTGACGTCGTAGACCATCGTGGACGACGCGTTCGCGGCGTCCTGGGCGTGAGAGCCGGTCAGGTGATGCAGCAGATACGACCCGACGGGCGCCAGCGTCGCCGCACGCTGCCAGACGGAAGGCTCGTGGTCGCGGATCCACATCATCTTCGGTGCACTGTGCGAGGCATCGGCCACCAGACCCGTCCGCTCGGCCAGCATCTCCTCACCGACCGCGGCGACCAGACGCTCGCACTGCTCGGTAGCGCGTTTGTCCAGCCAGATGATCGCCGGGCGGAGCGGCTCGCCGTCGGCATCGCACGCGACGACACCGTCGACCTGGCTGCCAAGGCCCATCGCCACGACGCGCGTCGGTTCGATACCTGCCATCGCCGCGCGGACAGCGTCACGCAGTGCGGTGCAATAGGTTTGCGGATCCTGTTCCGCCCAGCCGTCATGCTGGTGCGTCATGCTCAGGGCGGCCGAACCGGTGGCCACGACGTCGCCACCCTCGTCGACGAGGACGACCTTGATGCTCTGCGAGCCGACGTCGACTCCCAGGACCAGTGACACGTCTTTCCCTCAGATCACGGTGAGCGAGTCGGCGTGTCGTCGGCCGCGATCTCGGTCACGGAGATCGTGCCGTAGCCCTCCTCTTCCAGGTTCGCTCCGTACTGCCCTTGCGAAAGCGCGAACTCCTCTTCCGGCGACAGCACCAGCTTGTGCCGCCCGGCGATCGCGAAGTAGGCGATACCGATCAGGAAGTAGATGAGCGTTCCGACGACACCGGGCCGGTAGTCCGCGTTGAAGAAGAGTGAGACCAGCGCAACGAGCGCAATGACACCGGCGATCGCGGCGCCCCAGACACCCACCGGACTGCGGTATGGCCGTTCGATATTCGGCAGCTTGCGGCGCAGCATGATGAACGCCAGGCACTGCATGAAGTAGGAGATCACGGCACCGAACACGGCCATGTACAGCAGCGCGCCGACGATCTTGCCCGCGACAGCGCTCTCGCTCTGGCCGAGGAAGTAGATGACCAGCGCGAGGACGTAGCCGATGACCGCGCCGGCGATCAACGCGACGTACGGCGTGTTCCTGGTCGGGTGTGTGATCGACAGACTCTGCGGGAAGTATCCCGCGCGCGACAGCGAGTACGTGTTGCGTCCGTAGGCGTAGATGATCGTGAAGAAGCTGGCGATCAGCCCGATCAGCGCGAGGATCCCGAGCAGCGAAGCCCCCATGCCCTCGCCGAAGACCGCCTTGAAGCCGTCGAAGAACGGCGTCGCCGACGTTCCGATCTCCGCGGCGCCGCCGCCGACGCCCGTGTTCAGGAACAGGATGCCGATGGCGAACAGCATCAGCGTGGTGAGTCCCCACATCGTCGCGCGCGGGATGTCGCGCTTCGGATCATGGGATTCCTCGGCGGCCAAGGGCAGTTCCTCGATCGCGAGGTAGAACCAGATCGCGAACGGCAGAGCGGGGAAGATCCCCGCGATGCCCTTCGGCAGGAAGCTGCTGCCGCCCTCCTCCGGTGGGATGTTGGTGAGCAGGCTGGCGTCGAAGGACCGGCTGACGATCACGGCCACGAAGAAGAACGCGAGGACGGCAAGCGCTGCGACGGTGATCATCACCGTGAAACGCATGGTGATCTCGATGCCGAGGATGTTGATCCCGACGAAGATGATGTAGTAGACCAACCACCACAGCACCGGGCTGTTCCACCACCCATCGGCTCCGGTCAGGTCGAAGACGATGTCGTGTGAGAGGAAACCCATCGCGCCCACGACGACCGCGGGGGTGATGACGTATTCCATGTTCTCGGCCAACCCGGTGATGAATCCGCCCCAAGGGCCCATCGCCGACCGCGAGAAGGAGTAGGCGCCGCCCGTGTGCGGCAGTGCCGGCGACATCTCGGCGATGCTGAAACACAGGCCGTAGTACATGACCGTGATGACGATGCCTGCGATCAGCAGACCGCCGAAGCCCCCTGCGTCGAGGCCGAGGTTCCAGCCGTAGAAATCTCCCGAGATGACCGCGCCGACACCGAGTGCCCAGAGCGACCAGAAGGCGGCGTGACGGCGCAATTTGCGCCGTTCGAAATAACCGTGTTCCGCGTCTCGATAGGTGACCGATCCGACTGCCCGCTTGTTATCCGCCATGGCGCCCTCCTCGGCTGTGTGGCGCAAGTTGTCAGACAACTTGGACAATAATGAGGGCGAATGCGCACGTCAATATCGGGACGGAGTCAGTTCGGAAACACTCGAAACATCAGCTAGTTGGCCCGCTGGGCGTACCCGCAGGGAAGTTTTACGCAATTGTCATTCCAAAGGTAGGACAGCCGACCAATGGCACTCTATTGTCCCTACTCAGTGAGCGCGAGTCCCGCCCCGCTACACGGCTTCGTCAAGGCAAGGAGAACCGCGGTGCCAGAGGGTCACGAACTTCTCAACGAAGACGAGAAACATCTCGCCAAACTCGGCTATGTCCAGGAGTTGAACCGCACCTGGTCGGGCTTTTCCAACTTCGCGATCTCGTTCTCGATCATCTCGATCCTGGCGGGCTGCTTCACCTCGTTCGGCCTGGGCTGGAACAACGGCGGCCCGGCCGCGATCGCGTGGGGCTGGCCGATCGTCTCGGTCTTCATCCTGATCATCGGCCTGTGCATGTCCGAGTTGGTGTCGGCGTACCCGACCTCGGGCGGAATCTATTGGTGGGCGGCCAAACTCGGCGGCCCCAAAGCCGGCTTCTACACCGGCTGGCTCAACCTGATCGGCTTGATCGCCATCCTGGCTTCGGTGTCCTACGGATGCGCGACGTTCGTCGACCTCACGCTCGGCACGTTCAGCGAGGGTTGGTTGGCCGGGTACAGCCTCACGCGGACGTTCTACCTGTTCGTGATCATCCTGGCCGCCTCGGCGATCATCAACATCTTCTCGTCTCACCTGCTGGCGGTCATCAACAACGTCTCGGTGTGGTGGCACGTGATCGGCGCCTCCGCGGTGGTGCTGATCCTGATCTTCATCCCCGAGCAGCACGCCAGTTTCTCCGACGTCTTCGCCCAGACCATCAACAACACCGGCATGTTCGGTGGGGAAAAGGGATTCGGCTGGTTGATCTTCGTGCTGCCGATCGCGGCGATCCTGACCCAGTACACGATCACCGGCTACGACGCGTCCGCGCACCTGTCGGAGGAGACCCACAGCGCGGCCGATGGGGCGGCCAAGGGTATCTGGCGGTCGATCTTCTACTCGGCGATCGGCGGCTGGATCCTGCTGCTGGCATTCCTCTTCGCGGTGCAGGACGCCGACGAGGTGTCCGCCAGTGGTGGCGCGGTGGTCACGATCTTCAACCAGGCGCTCAGTTCCAAGTGGGTCGGAACCATCCTGCTGATCTCGGCCGCCGGACAGTTCTTCTGCACCACCGCATGCCAGACCAGCGCCTCGCGAATGCTGTTCGCGTTCAGCCGCGACCGGGCAGTGCCCGGCCACCAGCTGTGGTCGAAGGTGAGCAAGAACAGGATCCCCGCCAACGGCGTCATCGTCACCGCGGTGCTGGCGGCGACCATCACGCTGCCCGCACTCGTTCCGGTCGACGTCAACGGCGCCCCGGTCCCGGTGGCCTTCTTCGCGGTGGTCTCGATCGGCGTCGTCGGCCTCTACCTGTGCTTCATGGTGCCGATCTACCTGCGCTGGAGACTGGGCGATTCGTTCGAGGTGGGCTCATGGAACCTGCGCGGACACCACAAGTGGATGGCCCCTGTCGCGGTGATCGAGATCATCGTCACGTCGATTATCGCGCTGTTCCCGTACAGCAACGCCGGCATGCCATGGGATCCGGCGTTCGAATGGAAAGCGGTGAACTACACCCCGATCCTGGTCGGCGGCCGTGCTGATCCTGCTTTACATCTACTGGCACGTGTCGGTGAAGAACTGGTTCACCGGCCCGATCCGGCAGGTCGACGAGACCGGCGAGCAGTTGGAGGGCGTCTCCTAGCAGCATCGGGGCGGCGCAGGTCACATCGCCGGAACGTTTCCACCTCGTCAACTGGGGTACTGTCCAGGCGTGTGCGGAGCCACCGGAGAGGTGCGTCTCGACGGTCAAAAACCTGATGTCACCGCGGTCGCGGCCATGGCCGAGGCGATGGCGCCCAGGGGTCCTGACGGGGCAGGAGTGTGGTCGCAGGGCAGGGTCGCGCTCGGTCATCGTCGCCTGAAGATCATCGACCTGACCGAAGCGGGCGCCCAGCCCATGGTCGATTCGGAGCTCGGGCTGTCCATCGCCTGGAACGGCTGCATCTACAACTACAAGGAACTGCGGCAGGACCTGATCGGCCGCGGCTACCGCTTCTTCTCCACCAGCGACACCGAGGTCCTGCTCAAGGGCTACCACCACTGGGGTGACCGGTTCGTCGACCACCTCAAGGGCATGTTCGCCTTCGCGATCGTCGAGCGGGACAGCGGGCGGGTGCTTCTCGGGCGCGACCGCCTCGGCATCAAACCGCTGTATCTCACCGAGGACGCGTCGCGCATCCGGTTCGCATCGTCGCTTCCCGCGCTGCTCGCCGGCGGCGGCGTCGACACCCGCATCGACTCCGTCGCCCTGCACCATTACCTGTCCTTCCACTCCGTCGTCCCGCCGCCGCGCACGATTCTGCGTGGCGTGTCGAAGGTGCCGCCCGCGTCGCTCGTCGCGATCGAGCCGGACGGTCACCGCACCACCACGACCTACTGGGAACCCGACTTCCGACGCCGCGCCGAAACCGCCGACTGGTCCGAACGTGACTGGGAGGACGCCGTTCTCGCGTCGCTGCGCACCGCCGTCAAGCGCCGCCTGGTCGCCGACGTGCCGGTGGGCTGTCTGCTGTCGGGCGGTGTCGACTCCAGCCTCATCGTCGGGCTGCTCGCGGAGGCCGGCCAGTCCGGACTGTCGACGTTCTCGATCGGCTTCGAATCGGTCGGTGGCGTGCAGGGCGACGAGTTCAAGTACTCCGACATCATCGCCGAACGCTTCGGCACCGACCACCACCAGATCCGCATCGGCACCGATCGAATGCTGCCCGCGCTCGACGGCGCGATCGGGGCGATGAGCGAGCCGATGGTCAGCCACGACTGCGTCGCCTTCTATCTGCTCAGCCAGGAAGTGGCCAAACACGTCAAGGTCGTGCAGTCCGGCCAGGGCGCCGACGAGGTGTTCGCGGGGTATCACTGGTATCCCCCGATGGCCGACGCGACGTCGCTCGACGGCGCCGTGGCCAGTTACCGGAATGCCTTCTTCGACCGGGACACCGCAGGCGTCAGCGCGCTCGTCACGCAGGACTACCTCGCCGAAAGCGATCCGAGCGGGCAATTCGTCACCGAGCATTTCGCCGGCGCCGGCGCCGAGACCGGCGTTGACCGCGCCCTGCGGCTCGACACCACCGTGATGCTGGTCGACGATCCGGTCAAACGGGTCGACAACATGACAATGGCGTGGGGACTGGAGGGCCGGGTTCCGTTCCTCGATCACGATCTCGTTGAACTGGCTGCCACGTGCCCGCCGGAGCTGAAGATCGCCCACGAAGGCAAAGGCGTGCTCAAAGAGGCTGCCAGGCAGGTGATTCCGGCCGCGGTCATCGACCGTCCCAAGGGGTACTTCCCCGTGCCCGCACTGACGCACCTCGAGGGGCCGTATCTGGACATGGTCCGCGACGCCCTCTATGCGCCGGTAGCCAAGGAGCGCGGGTTGTTCCGGCCTGAAGCCGTCGACCGGTTGCTCGCCGACCCGAACGGACGGCTGACACCGCTGCGCGGCAATGAGCTCTGGCAGCTCGCGCTGCTGGAGCTGTGGCTGCAGCGGCACGGCATCAACGGGATCGCGGCATGACCGTGGTGAACCCCGACAGAAGTCAGTCCGAAGCCATCACACTCGGCCTCCACGATGCGTCTCCTCAAGACATGGTCGACGTCATGGCTGACGACGTTGCACTCGAAATGGGTTGGGGCAGGCTGTTGTTCGGTCAGACGTTCGCCGAGCCAGAGAAGCTCGCGGATGTACTGCGACAGGAGAGTCTCGGACGGCGCGACATCTGCATCTACGCTCGCGAGCCACACGTGCTGGTGTCGATGGCGCCCGCCGAGTTGTTCATCGATCCCAGCCATACCTATCGGCTGCGGTTCGCCGACGACGACGGACCCGATCCATCGACCACCGGGTTCACCGTGCGCGCGCTGGGAAGCGCCGCGGAGGCGGACGAGGTGAACCGCGTCTACGTGCGATGCGGAATGGTGCCTGCGCCTGTCGACGTGCTGTGGGACAACCACACCGGCAACGAGTCGGTGGACTATCTGGTCGCGGTGCGTGACGACGACGGGTCGCTGTTGGGCACCGTGACCGGTGTCGACCACGAACGGTTGTTCTCCGATCCTGAGAACGGCTCGAGCCTGTGGACGCTGGCCGTGGACCCGACGACCAGCCTGCCCGGCGTCGGTGCAGCGCTGACCCGTGCGCTCGCTACGCTGTACCGCGACCGGGGCCGGGCCTACATGGACCTGTCGGTGACGCACGACAATGCCGCAGCCATCTCGCTGTACGAGAAGCTCGGTTTCGAACGTGTCCCGGTGATGGCCGTCAAGCGCAAGAACGCGATCAATGAGCCGCTCTTCACCCATCCGCCGGAAACCGTCGAGGACCTCAACCCGTATGCGCGGATCATCGCCGACGAGGCGATGCGGCGCGGTATCTGGGTCGAGGTGCTCGACGCCGGGGCCGGTGAAATGCGCCTGTCGCACGGCGGTCGCAGCGTCATCACCCGAGAGTCGTTGTCGGAGTACACCTCCGCAGTGGCGATGGCACGATGTGACGACAAGCGATTGACGCGCCGACTTGTCTCCGAGGCCGGGATTGCGGTGCCCAAGGGGCGGCTGGCCACGTTCGACGAACACGACCACGCGTTTCTCGAGGAGGTCGGCGACGTCGTGGTCAAGCCCACCCGCGGCGAGCAGGGCAAGGGCATCACCGTCGGCGTGAGCGGTGCCGAGGAACTCGACGCTGCGCTGGCCCGTGCCCGCGAGGAACATCCGAACGTATTGATCGAGCAGCGAGCGGCCGGCGACGACCTGCGTCTTGTGGTGATCGACGGCAAGGTGGTCGCTGCGGCGCTGCGCCAGCCGGCCGAGATCCTCGGGACCGGTCATCACACCGTGCGTGAGCTGATCGAGGCGCAGAGCCGCCGTCGGGAGGCCGCGACCGGCGGTGAATCACGCATCCCCATCGACGACGTCACCGAAGCGACGGTGAAGGAGGCCGGGTGGTCGTTCGAGGACGTGTTGCCCGAGGGCCGGCTGCTGCGCGTCCGTCGCACCGCGAATCTGCATCAGGGCGGCACGATCCACGACGTGACGGCCAAGGTGAACGCGCATCTGTGCGAGGTCGCGGTGACGGCGGCCGAGGCGATCGGCATCCCCGTGACCGGCGTCGATCTGCTCGTGCCCGACGTGACCGGATCGGACTACGTTTTCATCGAGGCCAACGAGCGGCCCGGGTTGGCCAACCATGAGCCGCAGCCCACCGCAAAGGCTTTCGTCGACTACCTGTTCCCGGGCAGTCCCGCTCTGCCGCAGGCGTGGACGCCGGAAGAGGCGAGGTGACCCTTTCGGGCACCTACCAGGTGCTGGTGCGCATCACGATCTCGGCTGCCAGCTGCGCCGTGGACTCCTGGGCGTTTCGCCTGCTTAACAGGTCGACCAGCCGGAAGTCGCCGTAGACGTAGCGCTGGCTGGCTTTGGCGACGGCGCGCGCGGCCGGCGTGCTGACCAACGCGGTGGTGTTCATCTCCACGGGCGGACAGTCCTCGTCTCGGATCGCCCCGGTCAGGTCCGCGACGCGCGGATGGCCCCGGTCGATCACCACCAGCCCGATGAAGCGGTCCAGCCGGGTGGCGGCCAGCTCCCACGCCAACTCGCCGCCGACGCGGTCGCCCACCAGCAACGCCCACTTCACGCCGAGGGCGTCGAGGACGGCGACCGCCGACTTGGCGGTCAACCGTGGATCCGGGGCGATCACGAGCGTCCGCAGCGACGCGGTGTGCAGCCGCTGACAGACCGCCTCGTACGCGGCCGGTGCTTGATGGGCGGCGCCCAGCACCATGACCACGGACCCCTTCTCGGGGCCCGCGACGTCGACGGACACGCCTACACCGTCGACGGTGACCATGGTGGGCGGCATTTGGCCACGCTACAGGTGGACACTTGAGAGCGGGCCGTTTTCCGCCCGGAGAGAACGCAGGCGTCAGACCGAACGCGCACGGTCGGCCTGCTTGGCCACGATATCCAGAAACGTCTGCGGCAGCGAACCTTTGACAGAGATCGACGAATTGGGTGTCGGGAACGCGATCCCGAACACCGCCATGTCGCCCACGTTCTCGAACGAGAAGTAGACGCGGTCTTCTACGTTGCTCAACCGCATCGTCTGCTCGTAGACCAGCGCGTCGGCCCGCGGCGTCTGCAGTCTCGTGGTGGTCATCGGGATCCCGGGTGTCGATGGGTCGAAGAACGTCTCGAATTCTGCGCACCGATCGGCGACGGCGGCCAACCGGTCAAGGTCCAGTGGCCACGTCAACACCGTGATGACCATCCGCGCACCGTCGTAGGCGACCACGTATTCCGCCGCGCTACCGGGGCCGCGCTCCGCCGAGTCGGCGATCACCCGGGTGAGTCCGTCCGAGCAGCCTTCCGGACGGGACATCATGGCGGGCGGCGCACCTGCGCCGTCGGCTTGGCCGGACTCGGAGACGATGCGGTCGTACTGCACGCCCTGGGGGAAGTCTGCGCCGGTCAGCACCGCTTTCTCGAGGCGGACACCGGGCCAGGTCGCCGTGCCTTCGATCGGCTGGGCGCACCCCGGAAGGACCGCCGCGACGAGGACGACCAACACATGGCGCCAGGTCATGGTGTCAACCTGGTTGCGATCGAGGGCAGTTCCGGTGGGCCGTGCCGCAGCAGGTCGATCAGGGCGTCGACGTCGACGTGGCTGGTGATCAGGTCGGCCATCAGATCGAGCTGGGCGTCCCGGCGCCCGCCGACATCGACGTCGTCGGCCACCACGAACCCGCTTCGGCCCGCTGCCGCGGCGACGGCGGTGAGCCATTGACGCCTCACCTGGTCGTTGTCGAGCAGTCCGTGCCAGTGGGTGCCGTAGACCGCGCCGTTGCGAATTCCCACCCCGAGCCAGTCCTCCTCGGTCGAGCGACTGAGGAGCCCGTGATGGATCTCGTATCCGTGCAACGGAACTTCGTGACGGCGCAGCGTCTTGTCGGGGGCGAAGGCGATGTCCGCGTCGAGGACCCCGAGTCCGTCGACGCCACCGACCCCTGATTCCACGGTGTCGTCGATGCGCAGGCAGAGCATCTGGAATCCACCGCAGATACCGAGCACCGGTTTGCCGAGCCCGGCGTGGGTGACGACGGCGTCGGCCAGTCCGCGCTGCCGCAGCCACCCCAGATCCGTCACGGTGGCCTTGCTGCCGGGAATCACGACCACGTCGGCGTCGGCGAGGTCGGCCGGGTCGCTGACCCAGCGCACCAGCACCCCGGGCTCGCACGCCAGGGCCTCGACGTCCGTCGAATTGGAGATCCGCGGCAGCCGGATCGCCGCCACCCGCAGCCACTGCTGTCCGCGCGGGATCTGCGGATCGCCCACCACGCGGTGCGCGAGCACCGAGACCGAGTCCTCGGCGTCGAGCCAGAGCCCGTCGCTGTGCGGGATGACGCCATAGGTGGGCCTGCCGGTCATTGCCTCAAGCTGGGTCAGTCCCGGGGCCAGCAGCGCGGGGTCACCGCGGAACTTGTTGACCAGGAACCCGCAGATGAGCCGTTGATCGTCGGGTTCGAGCACCGCGACGGTGCCGTACAGATGTGCGAGCAGCCCGCCGCGGTCGATGTCGCCGACGACCACGACCGGCAGGTGCGCGGCGCGGGCCAGACCCATGTTGGCGATGTCGGTCGCCCGCAGGTTGATCTCGGCCGGCGAGCCCGCGCCTTCCACGATAACGGCGTCGAATTCTGTTCTCAGGCGGTGCAATTCGTCGGCAACGACCGTCACCAGACGCTCGCGGTGGGTGAAGTAATCCCTGGCGCCGACGGTGTCGACGACCTTGCCGCGGACCACCAGTTGCGAGGTGCGGTCGCTGCCGGGCTTGAGCAGGACGGGGTTGAAACGCACGCTGGGCGCCAGCCCCGCGGCCCTGGCCTGCATCGCCTGGGCGCGGCCGATCTCGCCGCCTTCGACGGTGACCGCCGAGTTGTTGGACATGTTCTGGGCCTTGAAAGGCGCGACCCGAATGCCCTTGCGGGCCAACAGTCGGCACAACCCGGCGACAACCATGGACTTACCGGCATCGGAGGTGGTGCCGGCGACCAGCAGCGCGCCGCTCACGTTGACGCCGAACGTGCGCTCACTGCTAAAAATCGGCCGACATATCGCAGTGGTACTGCGACTGCTCGCGATGAGCGTCTCACAGCTGGGTCAGGATCTCAGCGCCGTCGTCGGTGACCACCAGCGTGTGCTCGAACTGGGCGGTCCACTTCTTGTCCTTGGTGGCGACGGTCCAGTCGTCGTCCCAGATCTCGTAGTCCAGCGAACCGAGGTTGATCATCGGCTCGATGGTGAATGTCATGCCGGGTTCCAGCACCGTCTGCACCGCGGGCTGGTCGTAATGCAGCACCACCAGCCCGTTATGGAAGGTCGTGCCGATGCCGTGGCCGGTGAAATCGCGAACCACGTTGTAGCCGAACCTGTTTGCGTACGACTCGATGACACGTCCGACGACCGATAGTGCGCGGCCGGGCTTGACGGCCTTGATCGCGCGCATGGTGGCTTCGTGGGTCCGCTCGACGAGCAGTCGGTGCTCCTCGGACACATCGCCGGCCAGAAAGGTGGCGTTGGTGTCGCCGTGCACGCCGTCGAGATAGGCGGTGACGTCGATGTTCACGATGTCGCCGTCCTGGACCACGGTCGAGTCGGGGATGCCGTGGCAGATGATCTCGTTCAGTGACGTGCAGCAGGACTTCGGGTAGCCCTTGTAGCCCAGCGTCGACGGGTAGGAGCCGTGGTCGACCATGAACTCGTGAGCGATGCGGTCGAGTTCGTCGGTGGTGACGCCCGGCGCTACTGCCTTGCCCGCTTCGGCCAACGCGCCCGCTGCGATGCGTCCGGCGACGCGCATCTTCTCGATCACCTCGGGGGTCTGCACCCACGGCTCGCTACCCTCTTGAGCCTCCGCCCGGCCCACATACTCGGGGCGGGCGATCGTGCGGGGCACCGGCAGCGTCGGCGACACCACACCGGGGCGAAGAGCGGTGCGAACTTCCATGGCGCCAGAGTAGTCGGAGCAGGCCGACATACTGGAGCCATGGCCCCTTCCGACTCTGCTCCTCGCGTGCGCGTCGACGAGGTAGACGCGCAGTTCGCCGCGCGGTTCGCCGAACAGTTCGCCGAGACCTGGCGCACCCCCGATCTGGCCAAGCACGAGGCGCTGTGGAGTGAGGACATCGTGCTCACCCAGCCGATGATGGGCACCCTGCGCGGCAAGCAGGCCTGCCGGGAGTCGTTTCAGCGGCTGTTCGCGCTGATACCCGATCTGCACGCCGACGTACATCGCGTCGGCCACGGCACCCACGAAGTATTCATCGAGTTCACGCTCAGCGGAACCTACGGCGGCAAGGCCGATCGCGTGGGATGCCGTCGACCGATTCACATTCACCAACGGCCTTATCGCCGAACGGGTTTCCTATTTCGACTCGGCCCCGCTGATCGGCAAACTGGTCGGCCGCCCCGCTGGGTGGGAACGGCTGGTCCGCCTCGGTTCGCAGCTGTTCAAGCGCTGAGGGCCGACGCGACGTGCAGTGCCGACACCGCTGTCCGCACCCGCGCAGGCAGCGAGCCACCGTGCTCCAACCAGTCGTCGAGGGCGATGCGTACCGACGCCATGGCCAGCGCGCCGATCAGCCGCGGTCGCGGATCCTGCGGCGATTGGACGCCGAGCCGGGGTGCCACCAGAGCAGCGATCGCCGCCTCGTAGCGCAGGTAGAGCTGCAGTGTCCACGCGCTGAGTGCGGGCGAGGAGCGGGTCAGCGTCGCCAGCTCGCGAACCTGTCCGCTGATCGCGTCGAAGCCGCCGCCCAGATCCTCGAACGCCGCCACCACGGCGTCGGTGGCCGACAGCTGCGCGGGCTGCCGCGCGATGGCCGCGGTGATCGAGTCCAGCCAGTCGCGTCGTCATGCCCTCGGCGACAGCGTCTTCCTTTGAGCTGAAGTACCGGAAGAACGTCGCGCGCCCGACCTCCGCCGCCCGTGCGATCTGCTCGACGGTGGCCCCGGCCAGGCCGTACTCGGCGACCCGTTCGGCGGCCGCCGTGGCAATACGGGCGCGGGTGGCCCGCTGCCTGCGCACGGTGAGGCTTTCCCGGGTTTTCGCCTCTGAGACGACGTCCATGATGAGACTATGTCTCACTATGGAGACCGATGGCAACGCAGCCGCGCCGAAATCACTGGAATCCTGGCGGTTCGTGCAGCAGATGCTGGGTGACATCACCCAGATCGTGACCGAGGACGCGAGACGAGCGCGAACTGATCGAGGGCCTGCGCGTCGTCGCCCGCGTGATCGCTCTGTGCACGGAGCTGACCGTCGAGGCCGATCCCGAACTGCCGTGGTTCTTCGACATGTGCTCGCACACCCGCCTGATCGGCGGCCCCAACCCGGACGGCGCCTACCTGCTGGCGATGATCCGCGGTGACCGTACGTACCGGGTCACCGGAACACGCGGAACCACCGCGTATCTCGGCTTCCAGGTGCTGGCCGGGACCGGGCTGACGCCACGTCGGATGGCCGCATACGTCAGCGACACCGACCTCAAGCTTGATGGGGAGGTTCGCGCTGGTGTTCTCGGCAGCCGAGCCGCCACAGGCTGACCTCGACGGCGCGCAGTGGATCGCGATCCCCGAGGACGCGTCGTCGCTCGTGGTGCGCGAATACATCGGTGATGCGACGACAGAAGAATCAGCGACGCTGAGCATTGATTCGCTGCGCGCGCATCCGCCGAAGGCGGTCTCGGATGCCGAAGCGGCCGAACAGTTCACCGCGATGGCGTGGACGATCATGAAACTCACGACGCTGCACCGCACCATCAAGCCCGAGCTCTTGGACCGTCCCAACACGCTGATCACCGCCGAGGCCGGCGACCTCGGGGACGCCGACACCACTCCCGACAACCTGTACATGCTCGGAACGTTCCGGCTCGATGACGACGAGTCGATGGTGCTCGAGATCGAGCCGCCGGACACCCGCTACTGGAATATCACGCTGGAGAACATCTGGCACGAATGCCTCGAACCGCGCCGCAGGCACAGCTCGGTCACCAACAAGGGTGTGGTGCCCGATACCGACGGCGTGGTGCGGATCGCGATCGGCGGCAAGGACTTTGGCCACGGCCACTGGCTCGACACGGGTGGTAGGCACCGCGGTTTCGTGGTGCTCCGCTGGCTGGACAACCCCGATCCACCCAGGGTCTCGGTCACCGTCCGCCGAGATGAGGCGACGCGGTGAGCGCGGCCGACCGGTTGATCCCGGCGAGGTTGATCGACCAGGCCTGCGAGTTGGCGGGCAGCGACGACTTCGGATCGGAGTTCGACGAAAACGAAACCTGGCGCGAGGGTCTGGGCCTTTTCTGCGACGGGCTGATCCGCGACGCCAGACTCAACGAGCTCGGGGTGGAGCTCGCCGCCCTGGACATCGTGGAGCCATTGCGCAACCGGCTTCAGATCGTCGAATGGCGAAAGTCCCACCCCGAAATCGCGCGGGAGAAGATCAGCAGTCCGATCTTCATCATCGGCCAGCCCCGCACCGGAACCACGATCCTTTTCGATCTCCTCGCCCAGGATCCGCAGCTGCGTCCCCCGCTGACCTGGGAGGTCGACAACCCCTACCCACTGCCCCGGCCGGAGACCTACGACACCGACCCGCGGATCGCCGAATCGCAGGCGCGACTGGAGATGAGCGAGCAGATCATTCCCGGCTTCATGAAGTGGCACCCGATGGGGGCCCTGGTCGGCCAGGAATGCGTCCGCATCTTCGCCGGCCAGCTCTGCAGCATGATCTACACCGTCCAGTACCGGTTGCCCACCTACTACAAGTGGCTGCTCTACGACGCCGACCATCGGCCCGCCTACCGCTATCACCGAATCTTTCTGCAGCACTTGCAGTCCGGGGTCCGCGGCCAATGGCTGTTGAAGTCACCCGCACACCTCTGGGCGCTCGACACCCTCGTCGCCGAATACCCCGGTGCGGTGATCGTGCAGACACATCGCGACCCGCTCACCGTCATCTCGTCGATCAGCGCATTGGCCAATCACCTACGCCGGATGGCCTCCGACGAGACAACCGTCGCCGACTGCGCGCAGCAGTACGTCGAGGACATCGTGGTCGGCCTCAACCGCGGCATGGCGCTGCGCGACGCGCTGCCGCCGAACCAGGTGATCGACGTGCAGTTCGCCGATTTCATGCGCGACCCGTTCGCGACCATCAGATCGCTGTATGCCCGGCTCGGGCGCGAGCTGACACCCGATGCCGAGCAGAAGATGCGCGACTATCTGGCCGCACATCCCGGCGACGGTGGCGGCGGCCGGTACACCTGGGCCGACACCGAGCTCGACGCCGAACTGGTCCGTGAGCAGGTCTCCGCCTACCAGGAGCGATACGACGTGCCGAGCGAGCCGCTCAAGTAGCCGCTCAGGCCAGATAGCTCGGGGGCAACTGGTCGAACATGCCCTTGAGCATGCGCACCGCCCACTCCGAGGACCCACCACCGACGATCAGCGCGGCGAACGCCATGTCGCCGCGGTAGCCGGCGAACCATGAATGCGATCCGCCCGCGAACTCCGCTTCGCCGGTCTTGCCCGCCACGTCGCCCGCGCCTTGGAGATCCTTGGCCGTGCCGTTGGTGACGACCAACCGCATCATCGGCCGGAGTGCGTCGAGGATCTTCGGGCTGATCGGCGTCTGGTCGCCGGTCACCGCCGTCTGTCGGCCTTCGATCAGTTGCGGCACAGGGGTTTTCCCGGCCGCGACGGTCGCGGCCGCCATCGCCATCCCGAACGGGCTGACCACGACCTTGCCCTGCCCGAAGCCGTCCTCGGTGCGTTCGGCCAGGTCCACCGTCGGTGGCACCGAGCCGGTCACCGTCGTCAGGCCCTCGATCGCGTAGTCCGCCCCGATGCCGTACTTCGCAGCGGTCATCGTCAGCCCGCGCGGCGGCATCCGGCTGGCCAGTTCGGCGAAGGTGGTGTTGCACGAACTCGCGAACGCCCGCGACATCGGCACGGTGCCGAGGTCGAAGCCGCCGTAGTTGGGCACCGTGCGGTGGCCGATGTCCATCGTGCCGGGGCACGGCAGCAGCGTGTTGGGTGTGGCCATGTCGCGTTCGACGGCGGCGCCCGCCGTGATCATCTTGAACGTCGACCCGGGCGGGTAGAGGCCCGTCGTGGCGAGCGACCCCTGCGCGTCGGCGGCCGAGTTCTGCGCGACGGCGAGGATCTCGCCGGTGGACGGTTTGATCGCCACGATCATCGCCTGCTTGCCGGTGGTGTTGACGGCGCCCTGGGCCGCGTCCTGCACGGCACGGTCCAGGCTGATAGTCACCGACGGCGCGGGTTCGCCCGGCACCTCGTTGAGTACGTCGACGTCGACACCGTTCTGGTTGACGCTGACGACCCGCCATCCCGCCCGGCCGTCGAGTTCGTCGACCACGGCCTTCTTGACCTCCCCGATGATGGCGGGCGCGAACGTCTCGTCGGTCGGCAGGAGTACGGCCTGCGCCGTGATCACCACGCCCGGAAGTGTGCCGATCGCGGCGGCCACCTGGTCGTGGTCGGACTGGCGCAGGGTGATGAGACTCAGCGGCTGCTTCGACGAGCTGGCCTGCTCGGCGAGGAGCTGGGGATCCAGCGTGTTGTCGAACGGCCGCAGCGCATCGACGACGGCCCGCGATGTCGGCATCAGCGCTCCAGCCGCCGCCTGGGCGTCCAGCGAGAAGTTGTACAGATAGCCGGGCACCAACACGTCACTGCCGCTGCGTTCGTTCACCGAAGCCCGTCGGGGCGGGTCCGCGCGCAGCGCCAACGTCTGGTTCTCGCCGAGCTTGGGGTGCAACCCGGTGGTGCTCCAGCGCACTTCCCAACTGCCCTCGTTGCGAACCAGGTTCAGCTGCCCGTCGTAGGTCCAGGTGCGGTCCTTGGGCAGGTGCCAGGTGTAGCGGTAGGTGACGCTGCCGGTGTCCTCGGCGTACTTCGAGCTCAGGATCTGCGCGTCGAGATGGGTCGCCTGCAGCCCCGCCCACGCGTCGTTGAGCGCTTGGCGCGCATCGGCGGGCCGGTCGCTCAGTTGCGCCGCGGCCGCCGTGTCGCCTGTCGCCAGCGCGGCGAAGAACTGTTCGGCCGTCGGCTCAGGTCCGTTGGGTTTGGGGGTGCACGCCGTGACGTTCCCGAGGGTCACGACGACCGCTGCGACCGTCAACAGCCCCGAAACACGTGATACTGAAGTTGCCATTGAGGCAGATGTTACGAATTCGAGACCCCAACGTCGGGTAGGCGCGCGCCGAAAGTCACGTTTCGCAGACAAAGTGCGAGAGCGCGACCTGCAAAACGTTGATTTCGACGCGGCGTCAGGCGCCCGCGGGAGGCGTCCGCACCACCAAAGGCACCGCCGGGAAGTAGGCGGCCATCTCCGAGCGTGACTTGCGAAGCGCGGCAGTCCCGTAGCCCTGCTTGCGGTAGTCGGGGTGAATCCAGATCCGGACATTGACCTCGCCGGAGTCGAGGTCGCCGAATACCATGCCGATCTTCTGCGATCCGTGGACGGCCACCAGCCAGGCCGCCTCTTCGGCATGGACGCGTCGCAGCCCGGCGCGAATCTCGTCCTCGAGGTCCCCGGCGGGCGCCCGCGATCCGTCGCCTGCCTCCTGCACATCGGCGGTGCGCGCGGCGAAGATGTCGCGGTCCGCATCCGCGGCGAAGGGACGCAGCACCATGCTGTCCACCGAGCTCGCCGGCTCCCCCCTGATGAAACTCAGCTGATTGTTCAGATCCTCGAGTTCGGCTGCGATCCTGCGCCGCGAGACCTTGGTGAGCCGGTCGAACGACAGCCGCAGCACCGCTTCTGCGGCGACGGACGACGTGCCGAGATGAGTTGCGATCGCCTCGATCGCGGCGTCGTAGTCCTCGGCCCTCACGATGACGTCGAGGAGCTCGTGGCGCCGTTCGAGCGCACGCATGAGCGTGTCGGCGATCTCCCTGCGCGCGATCCTGGGGTCATCCTCGGTCATGACGCGAGCGTAACGATCGACCCGCCCAGGTCGGCGATTGGGTCAGGCCGGGTGCAGGCTGACCGCGATCCCCGAATAACGCACCATGCCCGTCACGACGTCGATGTCGTCCTTGTTGGTCAGGTGATTGACGTTGGCCGCGTGATGGCCGTGCGGAATCGACACCGCCCCACGCCGGATCGAGCCGTCGACCTTGGCGATACCGGTCAGCTCTCCGTTGGCGCTGCGGACGGTGACGGGTCGGCCGGTCACGATGCCTGCGGCGGCACCGTCGTCGGGGTGGACGAGGATCTCGGGAGGTTCGCCGAGAAAGTCGAGCTGCCCGTTCAGCTTCTTCCGCTGCCTGCGCGGCACCATCACCAGCGGCGGCGGCGGCTCCAGCGCTGCCAGCTGATCGACCAGAAGCGGCGGCGCCAGGCGCCAACCGCCCATACGGGCGATGTGGTCGTCGACCCATGCGGCGGGTAGCTCGCGAACGGCCTCGGCCCACCCCGTGGCCGCCACCTCGTCGTATTGGGCTCGCGCGCCCGCGAGTAGAACGGCGAGTACGTCGTCGTCGGTGCTGCTGTCCGGATTTCCCAGCGAGCTGAGGTCGTAGCCGAGCCGTCGGCCGATTTCGGCGAACACCCACCACATCGATCGCCGCTCGCCGACGGGATCCACCACGGCAGCGGTGTGCTGGACGGACACGCGTGAGCTCAGGATGTCGTGGATGGTGATGTCGGGCCGTTCCAGCGGATCCTTGGTCGGCAGCACATGGGTGGCCAATTCCGTGGTCTCGTTGTTGATGATCTCGGTGGTGGCGAACACTTCGAGTTGCTGTAGGGCCGGGATCAACTTGCCCGTCTCGGGGAAGCTGGTGACCAGGCTTCCGCCGACGTTGATCAGAGCGCGGATGTGGCCGGCCTCGATCTCGTCGGGCAACACGGCACACGGCCATTCGTTGATGAACGCCTGCGCCTCGGGACGGCTGCGTGGGCCGGGACCAAACGACCCCTCGATTGGCGTCACCGGAAGAAACTCGCCGAAAGTCTCTAGCTGATAAGCGAATCCGGGATGAAACCACGTCCCGCCGGGTCGGTTCATCGCGCCGGTGAGAACCATCAGCACCCATGCGAGCCACTGGGTGACGTTGCCTCGCTCGGCGGTCATCGTGACGCCGACCCCGGTCTCGATCGCGACGCACTCGGCTCCGCGCACGCCGCACAGAGCCGGGCCAGCTCGGCCTCCGGCACATCTGCGAACGCCGCGGTGTGCTCGAGCGTGAACGGCTCGACCGCGGCTGCCAACGCGTCGACACCTTGAACGGGCACATCGGTTTTCATGCCGTCGCGCAGCACCTCGCGAACCAGATACGCCGAGCACCGCGTGATCGGTACTCGGGCGCGGCGCCAGATGTCCGGTGGCCAATCGCGCGGTCTCGGTGCGCCGCGGGTCGATGACCCACACCTGCCCGCGCCTGGCGATGTCGCGCACCGTGCCAGTCGGGTTGGGCATCGAGATCGCGTGGCCGTGTGAGACCACCGGGTTGACGCCGACGAGCATCAGAAAGTCGGCATTGTCGAGATCCGTGCGGCCCGAGAGCCCCATGAATCCGCCCACCAGGTCCGAGACCAATGGTTTGGCGGTGCCGTCGATGGTGAGCGGGGTTTCGGCGGTCCGACGGGTCAGTCGAGCAGAACGGTCGCGAACGTGCCCACTTGCGAGAAGCCGATGCGGTCGTAGGTCGCCCGGGCGACGGTGTTGAAGCTGTTGACGTACAGGCTCGCGGTGCGGCCGCTGCGCACGACGGCCGATGCCAGCGTCGCGGTGCCTGCCGTGCCGATGCCGCGGCCCCGCCAATCGGGATGCACCCACACACCCTGGATCTGGCCGACCGACGGCGACTGGGATCCCACCTCGGCCTTGAAGATCACCTGGCCTCGTTCGAAGCGGGCCCACGCGCGGCCCGCGGCGATCAACCCCGCCACCCGCCGCCGGTAGCCGCGGCCGCCGTCACCGATCCGCGGGTCGATGCCGACCTCGCCGATGAACATGTCGATCGCCGCGACCAGGTATGCATCGAGTTCGTCGGCGCGAACCTGGCGGACGGCCGGGTCCATCGCACACACCGGCGGTGTGCTCAGCGCCATCAACGGCTGGTGCTCGCGCACGTCGCGCGCCGCACCCCAGGCGTGCTCGAGCCGCTGCCACATCGGCATCACCAATTCGGCGCGGCCGACCAGCGACGAGCAGCGCCGCGCGGTGCTCATCGCCTCGTCGGCGAAGGCGTGCAGATCGTCGATTCCGCCGCGCAACGGAATCAGATTCGGCCCTGCGTAACACAGCGACTCGATCGGATGCTGTCGCGTCCAGAGCACACCGCCGATGGCCCCCGGCTCGATGCCGTATTCAGCGACCCTCGAGGCGACCATGCATGATCCGACGGGATCCTCGTCGAGCACCCGGCGCACCGCGCCCGCATCGCGCGCCAAAGAAACCCGTCGCTCATCGACGCGACGAAATAGCGGCGGAGCCGACATGGAGACTCTTTCTAACCGATCCCTGGCGGTGGGGTGACCCCGCTCACAGGGTCACCTTCAGCTTACGGTCACAACCGGTGAACCGCTGGCGTCTAATCCGGGCGCGGTCCCCATTTCTTCCATTTCGGAGGCCAGTCTCATCGCCTCTTCGATCAGGGTCTCGACGATCTGCGCCTCGGGCACCGTCTTGATCACCTCGCCCTTGACGAAGATCTGGCCCTTGCCGTTTCCGGACGCGACGCCGAGGTCGGCCTCGCGAGCCTCGCCGGGGCCGTTGACGACGCAACCCATCACCGCGACGCGCAGTGGCACCTCCATGCCCTCCAGGCCGGCCGTCACCTCGTTGGCCAGCGTGTAGACGTCGACCTGGGCACGCCCGCAGGACGGGCACGACACGATCTCCAGCCCACGCGGACGCAGGTTGAGCGACTCGAGGATCTGGTTGCCGACCTTGACCTCTTCGGCGGGCGGCGCAGACAGCGAGACGCGGATGGTGTCGCCGATGCCCTTGGACAGCAGCGCACCGAACGCGACCGCGGATTTGATGGTCCCTTGGAATGCCGGACCAGCCTCGGTGACACCGAGGTGCAAGGGGTAGTCGCACTGGGCGGCCAGCAGTTCGTAGGCGGCGACCATGACGACGGGGTCGTTGTGCTTGACGCTGATCTTGATATCGCCGAAGCCGTGTTCCTCGAACAGCGAGGCCTCCCACAGCGCCGACTCGACGAGCGCCTCCGGCGTGGCCTTGCCGTACTTCTGCATGATCCGCTTGTCCAGCGACCCGGCGTTGACGCCGATGCGGATCGGGATCCCGGCGGCGCCCGCAGCCTTGGCGACTTCTCCGACGCGGCCGTCAAACTCCTTGATATTCCCGGGATTAACGCGCACCGCGGCGCAGCCGGCGTCGATGGCGGCGAAGATGTACTTGGGCTGGAAATGGATGTCGGCGATCACCGGGATCTTCGACTTCTTGGCGATCACCGACAGCGCGTCGGCGTCCTCCTGGCGCGGGCAGGCCACGCGGACGATGTCACAGCCCGACGCGGTGAGCTCGGCGATCTGCTGCAGTGTCGCGTTGATGTCATGGGTCTTGGTGGTGCACATGGACTGCACCGCGATCGGATGTTCGCTGCCCACACCCACGTCGCGCACCATCAGTTGGCGGGTCTTGCGACGCGGGGCCAAAGTGGGTGCTGGCGGGGCAGGCATGCCGAGCCCGATCACAGGGCCGGTGCTCATCAAAGGTCTCCTATTGGAAGAGCCTGATCGGGTTGACCAGGTCAGCTGTCACAGTCAGCAGCATGTAGCCGACCACCACCACCAAGACTACGTAGGTGGCGGGCATCAGCTTGAGGTAGTTGACGGGCGCCGCGGCCACCATGCCGCGCGCCGACCGAATCATATTGCGGATCTTCTCGAACACGGCAATCGCGATGTGGCCGCCGTCGAACGGCAGCAGCGGAATCAGGTTGATCGCACCGAGCACGAAGTTCAGCTGGGCCAGGAAGAACCAGAACGCGACCCACAGCCCGGCATCGACGGTGTCGCCACCGATGATGCTGGCGCCGACCACGCTGATCGGCGTCTCGGGGTCGCGTTCGCCGCCGCCGATGGAGTGCACCAGCGCGCCGATCTTGGTCGGGATCTTCGCCAGCGACTTGCCCAGCTCGACCGCCAGGTCCCCGGTGAACGCGAAGGTGGCGGGCACCGCGGACAGCGGGTTGTACTGCGTCGGCCCGAACTGCGCGCCGCTGATGCCCACGGTGCCGACATCGCTGGGCTCGGTGGCGTCGGCGTCGGCCCAGCGCTTCGCCTGGGTGACGTCGACGACGGTGGTGAACTCGGTCCCGTCGCGCCGCACGGTGAACTGGGTCGGACCCTGGAGCTTGCGCACCGCGGAGACCATCTCGTCGAAGTCGGCCACCGAGGTATCGCCGACCTTCACGACGATGTCGCCGGCTTGGATCCCGGCGGCCGCCGCCGGGGACGGCGCCTCACAGTCGCCCAATTCGCCCTTGGTGACTTCGGACTTCACACAAGAGGTTTCACCGACCATCGCCTCGGTGGGCGGGTGCAGGTTCGGCAGCCCCCAGATCACCGCGATGGCATAGATCAGCATCAGGCCGACGACGAAGTTCATGGCGGGGCCCGCGGCCAGCACGGCGGCACGCTTCCACGTCTTCTGCTTGTACATCGCGTAGGGCCGGTCCTCGGGCGCGATTTCGTCGATCGAGGTCATGCCTGCGATGTCGCAGAAGCCGCCCAGCGGGACGGCCTTGACGCCGTACTCGGTGTGCCCCAGCTTGTTGGGTCTGCGGGTCGACCACAGTGTCGGGCCGAAGCCGACGAAGTAACGACGCACCTTCATCCCGGTGGCACGCGCCACCCACATGTGGCCGCATTCGTGCAGTGCCACCGACAGAAGGATGCACAACGCGAACGCGATGATGCCGAGCACGAACATCATTTGGTGAGTAGTCCTTTTCTTGAAATCTCCCGCTCAACTGCGCGCTTTGCCCGGTCGCGGGCCCAGCGTTGCGCATCGAGTACGTCATCCACGGTAGCGGGTTCGGCGGCCCACTGGTCGGCAGCGCGCAGCACCTCGGCGATTGTTCGCACAATCGCCGGGAATCCGATGCTCCCGTCGAGGAACGCGGCCGCCGCTTCCTCATTCGCTGCGTTGTAGACCGCGGTCAGGCAGCCACCGCCCTCACCTGCGTGCCTGGCGAGTTCGACGGCTGGGAAGACGTCCGCGTCCAGCGGCATGAACTCCCAGGTCGACGCCGTGCTGAAGTCACACGCCAGCGCCGCGGCGGGCACCCGGGCCGGCCAGCCCAGCGCCAGCGCGATCGGCAGCTTCATGTCCGGCGGGCTGGCCTGCGCCAGGGTTGAGCCGTCGGTGAAGGTGACCATCGAGTGAACGATCGACTGCGGGTGGACGACGACCTCGATGCGGTCGTAGTCGATGCCGAACAGCAGGTGCGTTTCGATGAGTTCCAGGCCCTTGTTGACCAGCGTCGCGGAGTTGAGCGTGTTCATCGGGCCCATCGACCAGGTGGGGTGCTTTCCGGCCTGCTCCGGTGTGACGGAATCGAGGTCCCCGGCCGAGGCGCCCAGGAACGGCCCGCCCGATGCGGTGAGCACGATCTTGGCGACTTCGTCGGGGGTGCCGCCGCGCAGGCACTGCGCCATCGCCGAGTGCTCGGAATCGACGGGCACGATCTGGCCGGGCTTGGCCGCCTTGAGTACCAGCGGGCCGCCTGCGATTAGCGACTCCTTGTTGGCCAGCGCGAGCCGGGCGCCACCGGCCAGTGCCGCCAGCGTGGGTTTGAGGCCCAGCGCGCCGACAAGCGCGTTCAGCACGACGTCGGCTCCGGTCTTCTCGCAGATGTTCTCCACCAGATGGGTGACGGCGTCGGGTCCCGCATAGGTGACGTCGCCGACCTGCGCGGCGGCGGCCTCATCGGCGACGGCGACGGCGCTGACCCCGGTCTCGGCGCGCTGCTTGGCGAGCAGGGCGGGGTTGCCGCCGCCGGCCGCCAGCCCGACCACCTCGAAGCGGTCCGGGTTCGCGGCGATGACCTCGAGCGCCTGCGTGCCGATGGAGCCGGTGCTGCCGAGAATCAGCACACGCACTCGCTCAATCCCCGGGTCGCGTTGCTCCCGCCCGCCCAACCTGCTCACCGACCCATTGTGCCGCCTACGAGATCGGCTCAGCACTGCCGTGCGGTTATTACGCAATTGTGACGTACTTCATCCCCGCGCCATCCGTGACGGCCGTGAGCGCGAATCACCCGTGTCAGAAACCAGGACGACGGCTCGCGTCGTCCCAGACACATTGGAGTGAATCCCCATGAATCCAACTCACTGCAAGGCGATAGCCGCGGCGAGTCTGAGCGCGGCTGCGATCCTCGGCCTTTCCGCCTGTTCGAGTGAGGAATCCACCGAGACCGCGAGCAGCAGTTCCCCGGCCAGCTCGTTGTCGGCCGAAGCGATGACGTCGGCTGCACCCCCCACCAGCGCCGCCGCCGATCCCGCCGCCGACCTGGTTGGCTCCGGTTGCGCGGGCTACGCCGCGCAGGTCCCGAGCGGCCCCGGTTCGGTCGCGGGCATGGCGCAGGACCCCGTCGCCGTCGCGGCGTCCAACAATCCGATGCTCACGACGCTGACATCGGCGCTGTCGGGCAAGCTCAACCCGGGCGTGAATCTCGTCGACACGCTGAACAGCAATCCGGGGCTGACCGTGTTCGCGCCGACGAATGACGCGTTCGCCAAGATCGACGCGGCGACCCTCGAGAAGCTCAAGACCGACTCGGATCTGCTCAGCGGGATCCTGACCTACCACGTCGTCGAGGGTCAGGCCAGCCCCAGCGCGGTCGTCGGTGACCACAAGACCCTCGAGGGCGGCTCGGTGACGGTCACCGGATCCGGCGCGGACCTGAAGATCAACGACGCCGGCCTGGTGTGCGGTGGCGTCAAGACCGCCAACGCGACCGTCTACATGATCGACACCGTCTTGATGCCGCCCCCGGCCTGATCTGCGCAGCACCCGTATTCCATTGCCACCAATATGAAAGTCGAGAACTGATGAATATCAAACGCAACACCACCAACACCATCGTCGGAGCCTCCGCAGCCGCGATCGCCGTAGCGGGTCTGCTCGCCTCTCGACCGCGGTCGCTGGGGCCGATCCGGTGGGCCCCGGCTGCGCGGGCTACGCAGCACAGAACCCGGTCGGCCCCGGTTCGGTGATGGGCATGGCACAGGATCCCGTCGCCGTCGCCGCGTCGAACAATCCGATGCTCACCACGCTGACCTCGGCGCTGTCCGGCAAGCTCAACCCCAACGTCAACCTCGTCGACACGCTCAACAGCGGCGAGTTCACGGTGTTCGCTCCAACCGATGACGCGTTCGCGAAGATCCCCGCCCCGACGATCGACGGGCTCAAAACCGACTCGGCGTCGCTGACGAGCATCCTGACCTACCACGTGGTGCCGGGCCGGCTGAGCCCCGACCAGGTAGACGGAACCCACAAGACGGTCCAGGGCGCCCCCCTGACGGTCATGGGTACAGCCGATGACCTCAAGGTCAACAACGCTTCGGTGATCTGTGGCGGCGTGCAGACGGCGAACGCGACCGTGTACATGGTCGACACGGTGATGATGCCGCCGGCGCCCGAGCCGGCGATGTAACGAATCGGGACTCCGATAGCACCACCGTGAGTAGGCGGTCCGGCTACGTGCCGGACCGCCTTCTTCGCGCTGTGGCAATAGCCGAATATTATTCGTAGGTAATACTTTTGACGGATATACCGATGATCCGAAAAGGGATTGGCGACGAATACCCGACATGACCACATTGATCGCAATCGGCTTCATCGGCGGACTGATCACCGGCATCTCACCGTGCATCCTTCCGGTGCTGCCCGTCATCTTCTTCTCCGGCACGCAGGGCGGTGACCGGCCGGCTGCATCCGAAACAGGCGCGGTGGCGACTGAGGTCCGACCCAAGCGCAGCGTGTCAGAAACCCTGCGGCCCTACCGTGTCATCGCCGGTCTGGTGCTCAGCTTCAGCGTCGTCACCTTGCTCGGATCGGCCGCGTTGTCCCTGCTGCATCTGCCCCAGGACGCGATCCGCTGGGTGGCCCTCGTCGCGCTGGTGGCGATCGGCCTCGGGTTGATCTTCCCGCAGTTCGAGGCGCTCTTGGAGAAGCCGTTCTCGAAATTGCCGCAGAAGCAGTTCGGCTCCGGCCAAAGCGGTTTCGGACTGGGGCTGGCGCTCGGCGTGCTCTACGTGCCCTGTGCGGGTCCGGTGCTCGCGGCCATCGTCGTCGCGGGCGCCACCGGAACCATCGGGCTCGACACGGTGGCGCTGACGCTGTCGTTCGCCGTTGGCGCGACGCTTCCGTTGCTGTTCTTCGCGCTCGCCGGCCAGCGCGTGGCCGAGCGGGTAGCCGCGTTCCGACGTCGGCAGCGGGAGATCCGCATCGTCGGAGGAATAGTGACGATCCTGCTGGCGGTGGCGCTGGTGTTCAACCTGCCTGCCGTCCTGCAACGCGCGATACCGGACTACACGGGTGCGTTACAGGAGCAGGTCGGCGGCGAGGAACAGCTGCGCGAACTCAACCTCGGCGGTCTCGTCAACGAGCAGAACGCCCAACTGTCGAATTGCTCCGACGGGGGCCCCGAACTGCAGAGTTGTGGGACGGCCCCCGACATCAAGGGCATTACGAAGTGGCTCAACACCCCGGGAAATGCGCCGATCGACTTGAAGTCGTTGCGCGGCAAGGTCGTTCTCATCGACTTCTGGGCGTACTCCTGCATCAACTGCCAGCGGGCCATCCCGCACGTCGTGGGCTGGTATGACGCGTACCGCGACAAGGGATTCGAAGTGATCGGGGTACACACGCCCGAATACGCCTTCGAGAAGGTGGAGGCCAATGTCGTCAGCGGCGCAAAGGATTTCGGCATCACCTACCCAATCGCGATGGACAACGCGTTCTCCACATGGACGAACTACCGCAATCGTTACTGGCCTGCCGAATATCTCATCGACCAGCAGGGCACGGTGCGGCATGTGAAGTTCGGCGAAGGCGGCTACGACAACACGGAAACGCTTATCCGCCAACTACTGTCGGAGAGAGGCAAGGACCTTCCGCCCGCGATCGAGACGATGGACACCACGCCGACGGAGAAGCTCACGCCCGAGACGTACTTCAGCGTCGGCAAGGTGGTGAACTACCGCGGTGACGGCGAGTATGACGAGGGCACCCGCATCTTCGCGCTCCCGGCCGAACTACCCGACGACAGCTACGCGTTGCGCGGCACGTGGGCGGTGGACTACCAGGGCATCACCGCGCAGAACGACGACAACGCCATCGCGTTGAAATACCACGCCCGGAACGTCTACATGGTCGTCGGCGGTACCGGCACGGTGACCGTCACACGGGACGGCAAGACGACGACGATACCGGTGAGCGGGCCGCCCAACATGCGTCAGCTCGTGGCCGACGACCAGGACGGCGCGGGGAGCCTGGAGGTGTCGTTGTCCAAAGGACTGCAGGCGTTTTCGTTCACGTACGGCTGACCCCGCTCAGGCGGCACGGAAAGCCAGGGCGTCGCCGTTCATGCAGTAGCGAAGGCCCGTGGGTTGCGGACCGTCATCGAAGACGTGGCCGAGGTGGCCACCGCAGCGTCGACACAGCACCTCGGTACGCGACATGCCGAGAGTGTCGTCGCGATGCTCGATCACAGCTCCGTCGAGCGGCCGCCAGAAGCTCGGCCACCCGGTGCCGCTGTCGAACTTGGTATCGGCGGAGAACAGGTCCAGCGCGCATCCGGCACAGCTGAAGACGCCGGGCCGGTGTTCGTCGTTGAGCGGACTGGAGTACGGCGACTCGGTACCCGCGTTGCGCAGAACGTAGTACTGATCGGCGGTCAGCAGTTGCTTCCACTCGGCGTCGGTGTGGGTGACCTCGTACTCACCCGCCGGACTGGCCGTCGCCGAACGCGCGCAAGCGGTCGCCGCGGCGATTGCGGCCGAGGCCGTTGCCGCGCCGGCCAGGAATCGCCGCCTCGTCACGTTCATCGCCGACCTCCGTCCAGTCACTCCCCTTCGGACGACCCTAATCCGCAACGATGTTGCGATAGAAGAACTGTCATAGTTCAGTAAGAACTTCCGCCAGGGCCGTCGCTAGCCTGGAGTAGACGTGACTCTTTCGAGCGAAGAGGTGTCGGATGAAGTTGGCCCCCAAGACGGGCGGACTCGCAGTCCTGACCGCTCTACTGGCAATGGCTGTCGCGTTGTTCGTCCTGCCCGACAGCGTCGGACGGTCGCCGCGTGCCAGCGCCTCGACGATGGTTCCCGCACCGATCGTCGACGAGCCCGCAGGCAGCCCGGGCGCCAGCGAGACGGCGGTGCTGGCAGGCGGCTGCTTCTGGGGTGTGCAGGGCGTTTTCCAACACGTGAAAGGCGTGTCATCAGCGGTATCCGGCTATGCCGGTGGTGAGGCATCGACCGCGCAATACGAAACGGTGGGGACGGGTTCCACCGGGCACGCCGAGTCCGTACGAATCACCTACGACCCCGGCCAGGTGACCTTCGGACAGCTGCTCCGCGTCTTCTTCACCGTCGTCCACGACCCGACCGAGCTCAACCGCCAGGGCCCCGACGTCGGTGAACAGTATCGATCCGCGATCTTCCCGCAGAACGACGTTCAGAAAAATGTCGCCGACGCCTACATCACCCAAATCAACGAAGCGCAGGTCTTCGACACTCCGATCGTCACGCGCACCGACAGAGACTCGGGCTTCTTCCCGGCCGAGGACTACCACCAGGATTACCTGGCCCTGCACCCGACCGTCCCCTACATCACGGCCAACGACATGCCGAAGCTCGATGATCTGAGGCAGATGTTTCCCGAGCTGTATCGCGATCAGCCGGTCCTGGTGCACGCGTCGTCGAGTTGATCCTTTGCGGCGCAACCGAACAGGAAGGCAGCCCGCGCTCCCCCAGCCGGGCTGCCTTCCCTTCGGTGTCGATGTTCATCGCGGGATCGCAGCCGAGGGGTCCACGGACGCCTCGATCTTGAGAATCAGGTTGTCCCGCAGCGTGAACACCAGCACGGCGAACAGCCGACGGTCCATGAATGCCAACAGCACCGGCTGGCCCGCAGGTCCGCTGACCAGCGTGGCGCCCCGCCCGAGGTAGCGCAGCAGATTGACCGCGACATCGTGCGGACCGTGGTTGACCTGTGGCGGCGGGCCTCCGTCACCCAGCACCGTCCCGACGCCCCACACCGTTGGATCGAGGACCGCGGTCAGCGCCTGCAGGTCGCCGTTGGCGCACGCGGTGATGAACTTCTCGGTCACCAGCTGATGTTCGACGTCGCTGACGTCGACGAGCCGCGGCGAGGCGTCGGAGAACTTCGCCCGTGCTCGCCGGGCGAGTTGCCGACACGTCCCGACGGGCCTGCCCACCGTCTCGGCGATCTCGTCGAACGGCAGCTGGAAGACGTCGTGGAGCACGAAGGCGACCCGCTCACCGGGACTGAGCCGTCGTAGCACCTCCAACAGCGCGGTGCGAACCTCGTCGTCGAGAGTGGCCCGGTCGCCCGGCTCGAGGTCGGGTGAGGCGGCGACATCGAGGGCTCCGGACGCGTCGGGGTGTTCGTGCCGGGCGCGAGCCGAGCGCATCTGGTCGAGGCAGAGGCGCCCGGCGACGACGGTCAGCCAGGCGCGGACGTCGTCGATCTGCGCGCCATCCGTGCGCGCCAGTCGTAGGAACGCCTCCTGCGCGACGTCCTCGGCCCCGCCGACGTCGCCCAGCATCTGGTAGGCCAGATTCACCAGGTAGGGGCGATGACTGCGCCATGCGGCGTCGATCGACGGTGAACTGCTCATACTTCAAAGACGAAACACGACGACGGAAAGTTACGGGCTCCAAGAATCACACGGCGTAACTTTTCCGGGCGCTGCGCCGTCCTAGCTGCCATGAACACAATTCTCGTCACGGGCGCCACCGGCAATGTCGGTCGCCCCCTCATCACGCAACTGGTCAACGCAGGAGCCGACGTCCGTGCGGTCACCCGCCATCCGGACACCGCCCGGTTTCCGGACGGGGTCCAGGTGACGACCTCGGCCACCGCCGGCCTCGACGGCGCATCGGCGGTGTTCCTCAACTCCCGCGCCCTCGGAGACCAACTGGCGTCGGTCGTCAAGGCCGCACGGCATGCCGGCGTCACACGGTTGGTCGCACTGTCGGCGATCAACGCGGACGACGACTTCTCCCGGCAGCCGTCGCGCTTTCGCGGCGACCGCAACCTCGAGGTCGAACAACTCGCCGTCGACTCCGGGCTGGAGTGGGTGAGCCTGCGCCCAACGGTGTTCGTCACCAACTTCTTCGGGATGTGGGCGCCCCAGATTCAAGTGGGCGACGTCGTCGCGGGCCCGTACGCGGCGGCGTCGACCGCACCGATCGTGGATCGCGACATCTCAGCGGTCGCCGCACACGCCCTGCTCACCGATGAGCTTGTCGGCCAGAGAATTCCGCTGACCGGCCCGCAGGCCCTGACGAACACCGGGCTGGTCGATGTCATCGGTGGCGTACTCCGCCGCCGGCTGACGTACCACGAGGTCCCTGCCGAACAGGTGCGGCACCGCTTCGTCGCCGCGGGTTTCCCGGCCGAATTCGCCGACGCCTACATCGCGCTTCTGGCGGAGACAGTCGAGAAGCCCGCGTTGGTGACCCACGACGTCGAGAAGATCCTCGGCCGTCCCGCCGAGTCGTTCGCCGACGCGGTGTCGGCCCATCGAGATCTGTTCACGAATCACTCAAGGGAGAGAAAATGTCTGACCTTCGTCCACCGCGGTACCTCAAGCCGATGAACCGTATCGTCAAGGCGGTTCAGAAGCTCGGCATCCCGGCGGGCCCGTCGCAGATTCTGACGGTGCCGGGCCGCAAGTCGGGGAAGCTGCGCAGCACGCCGATGACACCGTTCACGCACAACGGCGGCCTCTACACCGTCGCCGGCTATCCCGGCGCCGACTGGGCGGCCAACGCACGCGCGGCAGGCGCGGGAACACTGACCCGCGGCCGAAAATCGCGGCAGGTCAAGATCATCGAACTCAGCCCCGAGGATGCGGGGCCGGTGCTGCGCAGCTTCGCTGTCGAGGTGCCGGTCGGGGTCGGCTTCGCCAAGCGGTCGGGCCTGGTGCGCGAAGGCACCCCCGACGAATTCGAGGCGCTGGCCGGCGAGCTCGCCGTGTTCCGGTTCGATCCGGCAGACTAAGCCGTCCGCCGGACCCGTCGCTCGCTGCGCCTAACCGCCGTTGAGCTGCTGCATCAGCGCGTGCAGATCGAGTTGGCCGCGGTGCGCGACGAGCGCGTCGCCCTGGAAGCGGTCGATGTGGATCCCGCACACCGACACCTTGGCCCCGGTCGGCGCGATCCCCTGGAACTCGCCGGTGTGCGTGCCCACGAACCGGCATCGGGACACACCGTGTGAACCGTCGACGAGAACCTCGTCGATCACATGACGACCGTCGGGAAAAGCCACGAAGAACTCCTGCAGTTGTCCGAGCCACGCGTCCCACCCGAACGGACCAGAACTGCCGACCTCGACGACCAGCCGCGGCGACACCACGGCCTCGACCGTCGACCAATCCTGGTGGTCGATCGCGGCGTACAGGCACTGCACCAGGTCCCGGATCTCGTCACTCATGCCTCGACTCCCACTCGTCCCCTGCCCTGCGGGCGTGGGCCCACCGGTCCTCGCTCGTGCCTCGCTGCGATCCTCACTCGCGTTCGTCTTCGGGTACTCATGACCGCACCTTTCCGATGATGTTCTCGGCGAACCGCTCGATGGGTTCCCTCAATCGCGCGACATCGCCGGCGGGCTGTTCTGCCCCACTCCACGGAACGCACATCACCGCAGTGATGCCGGCGTCCTCGGCCCGCTTGTAGAGGTCTGGCGTCGGCGGTTCCAGCAGCGCCAGCATGATGTCGAACGGCTCGCTGTCCCTTCCGTATTCACGCCGAAGGCTGTTGAGCTTCTGCACGTAGGGGACCGCGTCGTCCCAGGTGTACGCATAGCCGACCCAGCCGTCACACAGCCGGGCCGCGCGTCGCAACGCCGCGTCGGACTCGCCGCCGCAATGGATGGGCACGGGCGCCTCGGGATGGGGCTCGATCATCATCTCGGGCACCTGGTAGTGCTCCCCACTCCACGAGACCCAGCCGCCACGCCACAGCTCCCGTAGCGCCGGGATCATTTCGTCGAGTCGCTTGCCGCGGGTGGTGAAGTCCTGGCCCATCAGCTCATACTCCTCGCGCATCCACCCGACACCGGCCGCGAGCGTCACCCGCCCGCCAGAGAGCACGGAGGCTGATGCGACCTGCTTGGCCACCTCCAGCAAGGGACGCGCGGGCGCGATGTACACGGCGTTGGAGAAGCGCAGCCGACTCGTTACCGCAGACATCGCTCCGATCTGCACCCAGCAGTCCGGCCACGCCGTCTCCGGCGGCCACCCCGGCTTGCCAGTGGACGAGTCCGGGTACGGCGACAAGAGCTCACGCGGGTAGATCATGTGGTCCGAGCACACCACCCCGTCGTAGCCCGCCTCGTCGAACATCCGCGCCACGGGGATGATTTCTGACGTTTTCATGAACGCTGTGCCTGACCAAAACTGCATCCTGTTTCTCTACCGGGAATTTCGGGCAGCATCAATGGCATGCCCGCACTGTTGTGGTTCCGACGCGATCTGCGGCTGCACGACCTGCCCGCCCTGCTCGACGCCGCGGACTCCGACGGCGAGGTGCTCGCGTGCTATGTCCTGGATCCACGGCTGAAGGCATCGTCGGGGCGGCGCCGGTTGCAGTACCTCTACGACGCACTGCGCGACCTGCGCGACAGCCTCGACGGGCGACTGCAGGTGACCCGTGGCCGTCCGGAGAAACGAATTCCTGCGCTGGCGAAGGCGATCGGTGCCGCGTCGGTGCACGTGTCCGCGGACTACACCCCGTTCGGCCGCCGGCGCGACGACGCGGTACGCGACGTGCTCGGCAGGATCGGGGACGGGGTGTCGCTCGAGGAGTCGGGATCGCCCTACCTGGTGTCGCCGGGACGGGTGACCAAGAACGACGGCACGCCCTACAAAGTGTTCACGCCGTTCTACGACGCGTGGCGCAGGCACGGCTGGCGGGACCCGGCGGCGTCCGGTCCGAAATCCGCACAGTGGATCGATCCGAAGGACGTTCCCGGCGGGGTGGACATCCCCGACCTCGGAGTCGAGCTGGAGCTGCCCGCGGGCGAGAGCGCGGCCATGCGCCAGTGGAAATCGTTCGCGCAGAAGGGACTCGAGAACTACGCCGAGGACCGCAACCGGCCGGACCTGCCCGCCACCAGCCGGATGTCGGCGCATCTGAAGTTCGGCACCATCCATCCGCGCACCATGGCGGCCGACCTCGGCAAGACCACGGGCGCCGAGGCCTATCTGCGCGAACTGGCCTTCCGCGATTTCTACGCCGCGGTGCTTCACGAATGGCCCGACAGTGCGTGGTGGAACTGGAACACGTCGTTCGACAAGATTGCGGTCGACGAGGATCAGGTGCTGTTCGACGCGTGGAAAGCCGGCCGCACCGGCTTCCCGATCGTCGATGCGGGCATGCGCCAACTGGCCGAGACCGGCTTCATGCACAACCGGGTGCGGATGATCGTGGCGTCGTTTCTGGTCAAGGACCTGCACCTGCCGTGGCAGTGGGGCGCTCGCTGGTTCCTCGACCAACTCGTCGACGGCGACATGGCCAACAATCAGCACGGCTGGCAGTGGGCCGCGGGCTGCGGCACCGATGCTGCGCCGTACTTCCGGGTGTTCAACCCGACGACACAGGGCGAAAAGTTCGATCCCGACGGTGATTACGTGCGCCGCTGGGTTCCCGAGGTCGACGACGACGACTACCCGGATCCGGTTGTCGACCACAAGGCGGAGCGCGCCGAGGCCCTGCGCCGCTACGGCGAGATCACTTGACTATCTGCCCGCTGTCGACCGGTAATGCCACTCCGGTCACATACCGGCCCGTCGGGCCACACAGGTACACCATCGTGTCGCTGATGGCCTCCGGCTCCACCGGCGGGACGGCCAGCAGTGGCTGCTGCGACGGGCTGAAGGACGGGTGCTCCGCCGACCAATCGGCCATCGCGTCGTTGTAGATCATCGGTGTGGCCACGCCGCCCGGATGCACCGAATTGACGCGAATGTTCTTCTCGGCCAATGCTCTTGCGAAATGCCGCATCACTCCGATGACGCCGTGCTTGGCGGCGGTGTACCCGGCTGCGCCGTGGCTGGCCGTGCCGAAGTCGACAGTGACGGGTTTGAATCCCGCGGCCGAACTCGTGATCACGATGGCCCCGCCGTCGCCGTGCGCCAGCATCGCGGGCAATGCCGCCACGATCGTGAAGTAGACGCCGTTGAGCATCACGTTCACCGCGTCGACGAACGCCTCGACGCGGCTTCCGGGCTCCCCCGCGGCCGGCAGTATCCCCGCGTTGGCGAGCACGAAGTCGATCCGGCCGAACTCGGCCACCCCTTTGGTCACGACGGCCTTCAGCCGCTCGAGATCGCGGACGTCGGCGTGTTCGGCCACGATGCGGCGCCCGGTCTTCTCGACCAGCTTCACGGTCTCGTCGAGATCCTCGGGTGTCGCCATCGGGTACGCGACGCTGTCGATCTGGTCGCACAGGTCCACCGCGATGATGTCGGCTCCTTCTTCGGCGAACCGCACCGCGTGTGCGCGTCCCTGACCCCGCGCCGCGCCGGTGATGAAGGCGACTTTTCCCTCGAACTGCTCAGCCATGACGCATGACCCTACGGGCGCGCGCAGTACCGTTCCTAGTGAGCAGGAGTGAGTCCTGTGCGGCCCGAACGGTCTTGGCCGCTGGCGGCGGGTGTTTTCCGGTGGACCGGTACGCCTCGTTGTGGGCGTGTCGGTGGGCCGGAACTGCCGTGCCTGCCGCCGTGGCTGGGGTGAGGGTCGGGCCTGGCCGGTGGGGTGCCCACACTCGTCCGCTGTCGGGTGCGGGGTCCTGCCGGCCGTCGCCTGATCGCCAATCCGAGGCCACGTCTGCCGATCGCGACCGCTGCCCCGTGATGAGCGGTGACGGTGACCGGATCGAAAGCTTGTTGCTGCAACGGTGTGGTCCAGTGCTGATTGCCCCACTTGCTGGTGTAGGCGGCATCCACGCCGATCACCGCCACGCCGCGGCGGGCCGCCATGGCGATCAGGCGATCCCGGAATCGGCGGGTCGGGATACCAGCCACGATGCGGCGCAGCCGTTTACCCCGTTTTCCGCGGCCCAGGGTCTCGCGCCCGGAGGCGCGCACGTCAGCGAAATCCAGCTTCTCGATCACCACCGCGCGGCACTGCTGCTGTTGGGCGTGGTCGAGCAGCGCGGTGATCGCCGCACGCACCCGCCCATCGCGGCGGGAGGCCGCCAACCCCGCAGTGATCACCTCGATGCTCGCCGGTTCACCCACCGGGTTACCCGAGGCATCGAGCACACAGCAGGCGAGGTGACCAGCGTTGAGGTCCACACCCAACACCCTGCCCGAGCGCAGCGCGGCAAGGGCGGGCACCGGCTCGGGCGTGGTCTTCCAGGACGCGTCCAGATACCAGCGCCCGCGCTCAGGGTCGTAGCTGATGTCATAACGCACCGCCTGTCGCCGCGCGACTCGATCGGCCCACTCTTGGCTGCGGTGACCGAACCGGATTGGGGCGTCGATCACGACATGCGAGCCGAACTGGTCGGCGAGCGCAGCCGGGGTCTTGATGCGCAGCCGGCCGTCATCGGTGACGCGGATGGTCTCGTTGCCACCCCGCTTGCCCGACTCGCCATCGGCAGTCAAGAACAACCGACGGGCCTCCCAGCGCTCCCGCCATTGCTGTTCGGTCATGTCGGCGGCGTCGAGATGATTGCGGGTGCGCCACAGCCGCTTTCCGCCCGCCGCGATCGACGGACGCCCCTTCGCGATAGCGCACTGGGCAGCAGCCAGCCGCTCGCGCAGCACCGCCAGCCGACGAGTCTTGGCGAACCGCTCCGCGGCGCTGCGATACCCCCGTCGCCGTCGCCGGCCCGCCGCCTGGTCATCGACGGGTTCGAGTTCGCCCGGGCGCAGCGCGCACCGCGCCTCGAGCACCCCCACCGCGGCCTGCAAATCCGCGATGTGGGCGACCAGCCCGCGCATCCCCAGCTGGTATTGGTCCTCCACAGCGCGGGTGATCGCCCCGGCCCATCGCGACGACGACACCGCCGTCACGGCTCGCTTGCGCTCGGCGCGCCACCCTGCCTGACCGTCACGATCCAACACCTCACAGCCGATCCGCTCGGCCAGCTCCGACCGATACACCGAACCCAGAAACCCCCCGATAGCGGTCAACGCCTGAGCTTGCTCTGCAGTGGGACGGATGCGGGTCCGGATCCGCGCCCCCGCCGGCACAGATGCCACCACTGGATCCCCGATCGCACGCAGCGCGGTCGCCTCGGCCATAAGCGCATCCTGGCAGCCACCACCGACAACCTTCCCCGCCACGCCAACAACATGGCGCACTACCGCTCGGTATCACTCACTTTCGCTCACTATCCGCCAAACAGCTGTCCACCCCCGAAAGGCACGTATGCCAGAATGTCGGCAGTTGTCCGCCCACCGTGAGGAGCAGCTGTGGCCACCACCGAGGTCGAGCGACACACCGGCAGGGATGTTCTGATGTCGAGGATGTGCCGTCCGCGGAGTGGGGTTGGTCGAAGGAGAATCATCGCCTGATCCACATCGGCGGGCTGTTGTCGGCGGTCTTCCTGCTGGCCATGATGCGCGGCAATCACGTGGGCAAGGTCGAGGACATCTTCCTCATCGGCTTCGCCCTGCTGATTTTCGTCGCGGTCGCACGCGACTGGTGGCTGCGCCGCCGCGGCTGGCACCGCTAGACCGCGGCCGTACCCGCTTTAGACCGAGTACAGCGCGCGAAGCGAGTCCGGGCCGAGGTTGAACAGCGTCTCGGTTCCTGCGACCGGACCTTCCGACACCGTCGCCGCACCGAGTGCGTGAGCCTTGAACGCCCGGGCAGCAGCACTCAGCTTGTGCTCGACCGGGTCGACCTTGTGGCTCAATTCGTTCGGCCACGCCTGATCCCATACCGTCACCTGGGTCAGGCCGCGCTTCAATATTCCGAGCACACCCGCCCGGATGCGTTCGTCCGCGGCCAGAACGCAGGCACCGATCGCGAGCGCGCCTGAATGCGAGGCCATCTTCACCACATCCGAGAGTTCTGCATCGACGTCGAGGGTCGATGCGCCCAGGATCGCCAGCGGCCGCGTGTCGTGATGCTCGGTGAGCACGACCTTGACGTCCCAGCCGGCTCTGGCCTTGTCACACATCCACCCGCCGGCCGACCCGACGAGGTCGACCAGGCTCGAGGCGACCACGGTCAGTTGGTAGCGACGGCTCCCGATGGTGTCTGATTCGTCGAGGGGCAAAGGCACCTACGAAGCGTGACACTTTCCCGAGGATCTGTAAAGGATGAGTTTTGGCGGCAACATGACAAATCGCCCATATTTGTAAACCCTGCTCATGCGCAGCGGGAGGTCAGCCCACCGCCTCGGCCAGCGGCATGGCCGCGCCCACCGGCGTCAGCTCGCCGGGTAGCCCCGACGCTTCGCGGATCTCGACGAACGCGTCGATCATCGCGTCGGTCAGTTCATGGGGGTCGGCAAGGGTGACGTCGTCGGTCAGCACGGAGATGGCGAGCTGGTCGACATAGCTCCAGACGGTGATGTTCATCCCGCTGCCGGCGGCCACCGGGCCGACGGAGTAGATCTCGCTCACCGTGCTTCCCTCGATGTGGCCGCGTTCGCGGGGTCCCGGCACGTTCGACACGGTCAGGTTGAACACGCTTGCCGACTCGACACGCCTGGCCTGGCGACGGAAGATCCGCGGCGCAACCGACGGCGGAAGGTAGGTCATCCAGGCGGGCAGCACCGCGGGGCCGAGCAGTTGGTGGTTCTCCTTGGCGATACCCGTGGACAACGCGGTCAGCCTCACCCGTTCCAGCGGATCGGCGACGTGCACCGGCAGCGACGGTGTGATGTAGGTGAATTCGTTGCCCGCCAATCGCTCTCGAGAGGGGTTGGTACTCACGGGCACACCCGCGATCAGCGGTGACTCGGCTCGCCCGTCGTAGCGCAACATCAGGTGGCGCAATGCGCCTGCGACCGTCGCCAACACGATGTCGTTCAGTGTCACGCCCAGGTGCTTGCCGGTCTCCTTCACGTCGGCCAGTGCCAGCGGCGCCGTCGCGAACCGTCGACCCGGTGTGACCACATGGTTGATGAAGCACGACGGCGGCGAGAAATTGCGGGCCAGATCCGGATGCGCGCCGCGCTCCTTGGACCGCCGGCGTACCCGCGAGACACCGGTCGCCGTCTCGCTCACCAGCCGTGGCAGCTTCCGGATCAGGCCGACGTGGTCGCGGCCCGCGGCCTTCAGCAGGCTCGAGCGGTTGCGCGGCAAGACAGGCAGAGTCGGCGACGGGACGTCCCCGGGTTCGTGCGGCCCCATCGCCTTCGCCATCTGGTTGGCCGATGCGACGCCATCGGCGAGGACGTGGTGAACCTTGTGGATGATCGCGACCCGGTTCCCCGCCAGTCCCTCCGCGAGGTACATCTCCCACAGCGGGTGGCCGCGATCCAGCGGCGTGCTGGCGATCTCGCCGATCAGCGCATCGAGTTCGCGGCGCCCGCCGGGGGCAGGCACGCGTACCTGGCGAAGGTGGTAGTCGAGGTCGATGTCGTCGTTCTCCACCCACATGGGGTGATGCAACTTCATCGGGATGTCGACGAGCTGGTAGCGCAACGGCGCCAGCGCCATCAGCCGCGGATAGGCCACCTGCCGGAACAGTTCGAAACTGAAGCCGTCGACGCCCGACACGTCCAGCACGCCGATCTTCAATGTGTGCATGTGGATCTCCGGCGTCTCGCTGTACAGCATCAACGCGTCGACGCCGTTGAGTCGTTTCACATCCCACCTCGTTCACCAACGAATCCCTCGTTGGCCCCAATTGCACTACTTCGGTGGCCCCGTCACACGACTTCGACAAAGAAGTGACACTTCTCGAAGAGTTTGTAAGGCTGGGTCCATGAGTCTGGTCACCGGGCGTGGTCCGTTGAGCAAGGATCCCGCGGGATGGTTCTCGCCACCGCTGGCCGCCGGGACCGTCTTCGTCGAGCCCCACCCGCGACGCGTGCAGGCGCTGCGCGACGGCCATGCGGTGATCGACACCGAACGGGCGTTGTTGGTGCACCGGCCCGACCGCCCCCTGAGCTATGCGTTCCCGGCCGACGAGATCGGGGACCTCCCCAGTGAGCCTGTTGCCGAGGCGCCGGGGTTCGTCCAGGTGCCGTGGGACGCGGTCGATGCGTGGTTGGAGGAGGGCCGTCGTCTCGTCCACTACCCGCCGAACCCGTACCACCGCGTCGACTGCCGGCCGACCGATCGCGGGCTGCGCGTGACCGTCGGCGGCGAGGTCCTGGTGGACACCACCGACACGATGATCGTGTTTGAAACGGCGCTCGAACCCCGTCTCTACGTCGCCCCTTCGTTGGTGCGCACCGAACTGCTGCAGCGATCTGAGACAAGCAGCTATTGCAACTACAAGGGCTACGCGACGTACTGGTCGGCGGTTCTCGGTGACAGTGTTGTCGCCGACGTCGCGTGGAGCTACGAGGAACCGCTACCCGAAACTTCGCCCATCAGAGGGTATTTCAGCTTCGACGCCGACAAGGCGGAGATTGTGGCGGAGTTGCCGGCGTCCGCGGGCGCCGCGGACTGCGGGTGCGAGGTATGACGTACGTCACACCGTGCGGTGCGACCTCGCCACCTACGGTTTCGTCACCGTAAGTTACGGTTGCGTACGTTTTCCCTGCTCAGGCACACTTCAAGGGGTTGCTGAGAGAAGGGAAGAGCGGTGGGCCACTACATCACGAACGTCCGCGATATCGAGTTCAACCTTTTCGAGGTGCTGGGACTGGGCAGTGTGTTCGACTCCGGCGGGTACGGGGACCTCGATGTCGACACCGTGCGCACAATGCTCGACGAGGTGGCCCGACTGGCCGAGGGTCCGGTTGCGGAATCGTTCGCCGAGGCCGACCGCAACCCGCCTGTTTTCGATCCGGAGACGCACACCATCACGGTGCCCGGCGAACTGGCCAAATCGGTGCAGGCCGTCAAGGACGCCGAGTGGTGGCGTATCGGCATTGCCGAGGAGATCGGAGGGGTGGCCGCCCCCGCCCCCCTGGTGTGGGCCATCAACGAAATGCTGGCGTGCCGCCAACCCTTCGGCGGGTTTCTGGTGGGCCCTCGGGCCGGCGATGGCCAACGCTCTTTACATCGAGGGAAACGAACAGCAGAAGCGTTGGGCGGCCATCGGTGTGGAGCGCGGTTGGGCGGCGACGATGGTGCTGACCGAGCCCGACGCCGGTTCCGATGTCGGGGCGGGCCGCGCGAAGGCGGTCGCACAACCCGACGGCACCTGGCACATAGAGGGCGTGAAGCGGTTCATCTCGGGCGGGGACATCGGTGACACCGCGGAGAACATCTTCCATCTGGTGCTCGCCCGCCCCGAGGGCGCCGGCCCGGGCACCAAGGGGCTGAGCCTGTTCTACGTCCCGAAGTATCTGTTCGACCCCGACACACTCGAACTCGGTTCCCGTAACGGCGTTTTCGCGACCGGGCTGGAACACAAGATGGGCCTGAAGTCCTCCCCCACGTGCGAGTTGACGTTCGGCGCCCATGGAGTCCCAGCCGTTGGCTACCTTGTCGGCGACGTTCACAACGGCATCGCGCAGATGTTCACCGTCATCGAAAACGCACGCATGACCATCGGCGTCAAGGCGGCGGGCACACTGTCGACGGGCTATCTCAACGCGCTGGCGTATGCCAAGGAACGCCTGCAGGGCGCCGATATGACGCAGATGACCGACAAGACCGCACCGCGGGTCACGATCATCCACCACCCGGACGTACGACGCAGCTTGATCACGCAGAAGGCGTACGCCGAAGGCCTGCGCGCGCTGTACATGTACGCCGCGGCGCACCAGAACGACGATGTGGCCCAACTTGTTTCGGGCGCAGATCCGCAACTGGCACACCGCGTCGACGACCTGCTGTTGCCCTTGGTCAAGGGCGTCGGCTCGGAACGGGCCTACGAGAACCTCACCGAATCGTTGCAGACGCTGGGCGGTTCGGGGTTCCTGCAGGACTATCCCATCGAGCAGTACATCCGCGACGCCAAGATCGACTCGCTGTACGAGGGCACCACCGCGATCCAGGCGATGGACTTCATCTTCCGCAAGATCTTCCGCGACAACGGTGCGGCATTGGCGCACGTCGCGACTCAGATCACCAAGACGATCGAGGGTTGTGACGCGGCGTTGAAGCCGCAGGCGGATTCATTGCGGGTCGCGCTCGAGGACGTCCAGGCGATGACGGCCAGCCTGACCGGATATCTGATGGCCGCGTCCGAGCAGTCGTCGGAGGTCTACAAGATCGGGCTGGCGTCGGTGCGGTACCTGCTGGCGGTCGGTGACCTGATCATCGGATGGCGCCTGTTGGTGCATGCGGAGGTCGCGCACGCGGCGTTGACGGCCGGGTCGCCGGCCAGCGACGAGGCCTTCTACCAGGGCAAGATCGCCACCGCGGCGTTCTTCGCCTCACACATGCTGCCGACCATCACGACGGCGCGCGGCATCGTCGAGTCCATCGACGACGACATCATGGAGCTGCCCGAGGCCGCGTT
>CAVTSZ010000038.1:0-75036 GCA_963737385.1 uncultured Actinomycetota bacterium | reverse complement strand
CACATCTGTGGATAGATGCACATCTGTGGATCGCTGAGCAGACGCAAAGTATCCCGAAACGTCGAGAAAACGGGGACTTTTGCGTCTGCTCGCGAGGCTATGCCGTCAACGCGATGTGATGGGCGCCGTCGACCCCGGCGTAGCGCTTCGGGCTGCAGGTCAGCACGATCACCTGACCGTCGCTGCCGACCGCGTTGAACACCGCACCCATTCTCACGAGCCGGTCGGCATCGGTGAATCCGAGCGCGTCGTCGATGACCACCGGAACGGTGTCCTCCTTGGCGACCAGCGCGGCACCGGCCAGTCGTGCGACGATGCCCAGCTGCTCCTTCGCGCCACCGGACAACGACTCGTACGGGACCGTCCGACCCGACAATGTGCGGTTGCAGATCCGCAGGTCGCTGTCGATCTCGACCTCGAAACTGGTGCCGAAAACCATGCGACCCAGCCGTTCCACCTCGCTGCGGTACGGGTCGACGTAGCGCAGCCGGGCGGCGGCGCGGTGACGCGTGATCACCGAGCGCAGCAGTTGAGCGGCACGGGCGCGCCGCTGCACCCGCACGTACTCCGCCTCCGCGTGCTCGCGTTCGGTCTCCGCCGCGTCGAGTTGACCCTTGCGGCCCTCGGTGCCGTACACCTTCAGCTGCGTCGTCACCTCGCGCAACGCCTCGGCCACCTCGTCATGGCCGCGACCCACCGCATCGGCACGACGGACGGCGTCGTTGAGCGCGGTCGCGACGGCATCGGGCGCCGCGCCGGCCAGCTCGGCAATGAGCCCGGCGACCAGCGCGTCGGCGCGTCGAGCACCTTCCCGGTGAGCCTCGGCCGTGGCCGACAACTCGTCATCGCTGCTCGTCGCCCGCTGCAGGACCAGTTGGTCACGCCCCAGTGCGACCTGGGCCTGTTCGCCGGCGAGCTTGTCCTGCAGCAAGGCGACCCGGGTCTCACGCTCGCCCAGCTGCTTTGCCGCCGCCTCGGCTACCTTGCGGTGCGTTTCACAGTCTGCGATCGCCTGTTGAAGCGCCACCGCCGCCGCCTCGAGTTCGGCTCGCGCGGCGCCGGCATCGGCGTCGAACAACTCGGCGGCCGCGGGTTGACGTGCCGTCAGCTCAGCGAGCCGTGCCCGCAGCTGGTCGGCCGATCCGTCTCCCGCCAGCGCCTCGATCGTGGCATTCAGCCGATCCCGGGTCGTCACCAAATGATGACGCCGCTGGTCGAGGATGCGTGCCGCGGCGACATCGTCGACACCGGCGTACTCCAACGCCACCGCCAGAACCTGTTGTGCGGCATCCAGTTTGGCCTGGGTTTGCGATGCAGGCGTACCTGGGGCGAGGCGGGCGGTCAGCAGGCCCGGGATCTCGATGTCGGTCTCAGCGCTGACACTCGTCGCCCACGTCTCACCCGCCGCGAGGGTGATCGATTCGCCGCCCAGTCGCACCTGAACGTCAGCGATCGCGACCAACTCGACGTGTGCCGACACCAGCTCGACCTGGCCCATCACCACATCGACCGCTGCCTTCGCCGCCTCGATCGCGCGGATACCCTCACCGGTCAGCGCGATGCCCGCAAGCTCAATGCCTACTGCGTCCAGATCACGTTGCGCCCCAGTGATCTTGGCCAGCCGCGACACCAGCCGGTCGGCTTCCTCGCGATCGGCCAACAGATCGACCGTTCGGCGGGCGGCTTCGGCCCTGGCCTGTGCGGTGGCCACCGTCGTCCGTGCCAGATCTGCGTGTGCGTCGGACACTTCCTGCACTTCGGCGGCGATCGTCAGCGCCTGTGCCGCCTCGACAGCCGCGGCCTCGATCTCGACGATGGTGGCGGCCTTCTCGTCGATGCCTTCCCGCAGCCGGCGACGGTCGTTGACCACGGCGACCGAGGTGGTGCGGGCAGCCTCCGCGGCCGCAGCCACCAGCTCGGCCTCTTTGAGTTGGCTCTTCAGCGCCGCGACGGCGTCGGCCTCGGACTGAGCCGTCGCGAGCTGCTTGGCGGCGTCCGCGCGCTCGGCGGTCAGCCGGGCCAGCTCTTCAGTGAGGCCTGCGTGCCGACGCACCGCGTCGTCGACCTCCGCGATCGCCGCCGCGCGGCGCGCCAGCTCCTCGTCTGCGGCCTGCAGCCGGTTCGTCGCCGCGGCCCACTCCCCGGTGGGGCGGCCGGTCCGGGTGAAGTAGCCGAGGTACTCGGCCTCGACGCGGTCGATCAGCAGCGGTTCGGCGCCGGACAATGCGACGGCCTCACCGGCGGCGACGTCGAGTGCGCGCGACAGTGCGTCGCACCCCGACAGGTCCACGGCCGCGGTGGAGGCCGACTGGAGCACGCGCTGCGCCTGCCACAGGCCGGTGTCGACGGTCTCCTCCAGCATTCCCCGGACCCGGTCGTGCGCCTCGTCACCGGTCAGCTGCTCGCGACGGGGCGCCAGCACCGTCAGTTCGGTCTCGCACCGCTTGTGGAACCGCTTGCGAAAGACGAATCGATAGGGGCCGGTTGAGATTTCGGCGGTGATCTCAGCCCCGACGTCGGCGTGTGTCGGCTTGACCTGCTTGACTTCTTTCTTCGACGACCGGTCCTTGGCCTCGAGCAGCAGGTCGAGCGCCTCGATCATCGACGACTTGCCGATCTCGTTGGCACCGCTGACCACCACCACACCGCGGTCGGGGAACTCGATCTCGCGATGCGTGATGCCACGGTAATTGGTCAGGACCATGCGGTGCAGCTTCACGCCACACCTCGGTCCGCCAGGCGCAGCAGCAGAGCCAGTGCCGCGCGGGCATCGTCGGCCTCGTCGCCGTCGGACCGCGCACTGGTGACCAGCTCGTCAACCGCGGCCGCCGCGAAGCCGCCGATGCCGAGGTCGTCGAACTCACCGTCTGCCGGCGCCACTGCGATGTCGGTCTGCTTGTCCCACACGGTAAGTGCCGCGAACAGGCGCACGTACTTGTCCAGGCACGCATCGAGTACGGCCTTGTCCGTCACGGTCAACGAACCGGTCAGTCCGATGCGCACCACGGTGCGCTCCTTGTCGGGCATGAGGTCCAGGTTGAGGTCCAGATCGGCGATGTCGCGGCTGTTGTCCACGGAGCGACGCAGGGTCACGAACCGCCAGCGGCCCACCTTGCGAGGTTCGACGCGCACGGGCGACGCCGGATCGGCCTCGTCGAGGTCGACCACCAGCACATGACCGGGATCTGATTCGATGTCGTCGTAGTTGGTGACTTCGGGCGAACCGGAGTACCAGACCCGCCCCGTGGACCCGACCTGCATACGAGAATGCTTGTCGCCCAACGCCACATAGTGCACGGCGCCACGGGAGATGGCGGCCTCGAGCGCCGCCAGCCGGATCAGCGACGGCCGGTCCTTGTCGGGAACGAAGATGTCGACGCCGCCGTGCCCGACGACGATACGGGCCACCCCGTCGGCGGGCAGGTCGTCGAGCACCGAAGCAACCGGATCGGCGCACGGCGCCTTGGACGTCCAGGGCGCCGCCACCAGCTGCAGGCCCGGCCGCACCTCATGCACGCCGGGCCGATCCAGCACCGTGACGTTGGCGGGACACTCGGCGAGGAACAGCGGGCTGGTGTACACCGACGACGCATCGAGCGGATCGTGATTGCCGGGCAGCAGGTACACCGGGACGGCGATGCCGCGCATCGCCTCCAGCGACTGGCTGATGTCCCTGGGGGCCAGTTGGTTGTGTTCGAACACGTCGCCGGCCACGACGACGAACTCGGCACCAGTGTCAACCGCCAACGCTTTCAAGCCTGCCACGACATCGCGGCGCGCGGCCGAATAGCGCGGCTGCGCCTCACCGTTCAGGAAGTAACGGGTCATGCCGAGCTGCCAGTCGGCGGTGTGCACGAAGCGCATCTCGGCCCATCCCTTCTACTCACGCGCGGCCGAGCCGCGAATTCAAGTGGTGTCTTTGCCCGGCATCGCGAGTGTAGGACCGGCCGCCGACAAGTCCGGTGAGGCGCGGCGGGCCTTGACACCCGCGATCACCGCGTCGACCACCAGGAATCCGATCAGGCTGATCCCGAGCAGCGGGAGGAACCACCCCACCGCCACTGCGACGACCGCGATAGCCGCTGGGGCGGTCCGGGTGTGGACGGCATCATCGCGGGCGGTATATCCCGCGGCAGAGCCGTTGACCTACGGTGAGACGGTGAGCGACTCCTACCGCACGCTGCTGTTGCTTCGGCATGCCAAGTCGGACTACCCGCCGGGCGTGGCCGATCACGACCGGCCGCTTGCACCGCGTGGCATTCGGGAGGCCGGACTGGCAGGCGACTGGATGCGGGCACACGCACCCGGGGTGGATGCGGTCCTGTGCTCGACGGCCACCCGCACCCGCGAAACGCTGGAACGGACCCGCATCGACGCTCCGGTGGAGTTCGTGGACCGACTGTATGACGCGACGCCCGGCACGATGATCGACGTCATCAACGGGGTCCAGTCACGGTTCGACTTCGATATAGAGACCCTGCTGGTCATCGGGCACGAACCGACGATGTCGGCCGTGTCTCTGGGGCTGGCCACCACCGACGGCAGCAACAGCGCTGCCGCCGAACGAATTTCGGAGAAGTACCCGACGTCGGCGATTGCGGTTCTGCGTACCGGCGAAACCTGGGATCAGCTCGCTCTGGACGGCGCGGCGCTGGTCACCTTCCACGTGGCGCGCTGATGGTCACGCGCGGGTGGCGAGCGTCAACTCCATGAGTTTGAGCGCCATCGCGCACGCGTCGATGCCCGGGCTCTGCGGGTTGACCCACCACCCGACCACGCCTGCCGCATCGCTGGCGACTCCGCAGGCGCCGTTCGGATCGTCCGGGTGCATCACGATGGATTCGATACCGGCGACCGGCTTGTTCTCGACCCGGTAGTTCAGTTGGTCGGCCACGTCGCGCTCGTTGTCGAGACTGCCCTGCTCGAACCAGAACCGGGTGATATCGATCAGTCCCCTGGGGTTGGCGGCCTGCCAGCGGCACACCGCCCCCACGAACGTGCTCTGGATGTCCAGCGGGTCAGCGCCGACGGTCTCGGCCAAGATATCCTCGGTCAGGACGTCGCACTCCTTCTGCAGATTCGGATACTGCCGCTCGGAGTCGTTGTTGCGGGGCACGTCGCCGGACCCGGACTTCGACGCGGTGCCCTCAACGGTGGTCGTGCACCCGGTCAGGGTTGTCAGCACCGCCAGCGCGGCGAGCAGCCGGCGTCGGTAAGCACGTCTCATTTGGAGTTCACAATCGACTGACGGGTGAGTTCCTTGGCGACCTCGCAGGCATCCGGGAACGGCTTCTCGGTGTAGCTGATCGACCACTCGATGAAGTCGTCCTGAAATCCGATGCCGATCTCGCACAGGTTCGTTCCGAGCGTCGGATCCTCACCGATCGCGATGAAGCCGTCGTGGCCCTCGATGTTGACGTCCTCGACACTGGTGCGAGTCAACTCCTCGGTTTTGCGCTCGCGCCCGATCGGACTGCCCCGGAACCAGGTGAATGAGAAGTGCGGGCCCAGGATGCTGCCGCCCGTCAGCCACTGGCACCCGACCGACGTCTTCGCCGTGTTCACCAGCCCGGGCACGCGGGTCTGCGAAATGATCTCCTGGTCGCTGATCCCGCCGCACTCGGGAAAGAACGGACCGTGCGCGGCGCTTTCCTCTGGCGACGTCGGCTGCGGCACATCCGGGTTCGCGGGCTCGGAATCCGAGCATGCGGCAAACACCGGAATGATCGCCGCGGCCGCCACGGCCAACGCCCTGGCGTTTCGGCTCGTCCGAGCCGCGCGCGTCGTGGGGGTCACGCCATGCACTGTAGCGGCAGGTCAGGAGGTCAACCACCGACATGCCGGTTGACCAGCATATTTATGCAATTCTCAGGCGGTGCGGTCGCACAGCCTGCAGACCCGGTATGCGAAAGTAACGAGATGTTGTGGGCGCTGCTGCGGCAGTATGCGCAGCCATACCGATGGCTGCTGTCGGTCGTCGCGACGCTCCAATTGATCAGCACTCTGGCATCGCTCTACCTACCGACCGTGAACGCCTCGATCATCGACGACGGCGTGGCCAAGGGCGATCTGCGAATCATCGTCGCGTTGGGCGGGGTCATGCTCGCGGTCACCGCGCTACAGGTGCTGTGCGCGGTGGGCGCCGTGTACTTCGGGTCGCGGGCGGGCATGGGCTTCGGACGCGATCTGCGATCGGCGATCTTCAACCACATCACGGGATTCTCGGCCGAGGAGACCGCGCGCTTCGGCGCACCGTCGCTGCTCACCCGGACCACCAACGACGTGCAGCAGGTCCAGGTACTCGTGCAGTTGACGTGCACCATGCTGATCACCGCGCCGATCATGTCGATCGGCGGCATCTTCATGGCGGTGCACCAGGACGCCGGGTTGTCATGGCTACTTCTGGTCAGCATGCCGATCCTCGCCGTCGCGAACATCTGGATCGTGTCGCACCTGCTACCGAACTTCAGGCGCATGCAACAGTTGATCGACGGCATCAACAGAGTCATGCGCGACCAGCTTGCCGGCATTCGGGTGATCCGCGCGTTCGCGCGGGAGCCGTTCGAGCGCACCCGATTCGCACAGGCCAATCAGGCGCTCGCGGACACCGCGCTCGAGGCAGGCCGCTGGCAGGCACTGATGCTGCCGGTGACCACACTCGTCATCCACATCTCCAGCGTTGCGTTGGTCTGGTTCGGCGGCCTGCGGATCGACGCCGGCCAGATGCAGGTCGGCTCGCTGGTCGCGTTCCTGTCGTATTTCATGCAGATCCTGATGGCGGTGCTACTGGCGACGTTCATCCTCGTCATCATCCCCCGCGCGGCGGTGTGCGCGGAACGCATCACCGAAGTGCTGTCCACCCAGCCGCAGATCACGAGCCCCGAGAACCCCTTTCGGCCGACGGCCATCGAGGGCGGGGTTCGGTTGGACGGGGCATCGTTCAGCTATCCCGGCGCTGAACGTCCTGTGCTTCAAGATGTTTCGTTGATCGCGCGGCCGGGCACGACGACGGCGATCGTCGGGTCCACTGGCTCGGGCAAGTCGACGTTGGCGTCGCTGATCTGCCGAATGTATGACGTGACAACCGGTTCGGTGCGCATCGACGACGTCGATGTGCGCGACTACGACCCCGAACAGTTGTGGTCGGTGATCGGTGTGGTTCCTCAGCGTGGCTACTTGTTTTCGGGCACGGTCGGCGACAATCTTCGCTATGGCAAGGCCGACGCAACCGAGGATGACATGTGGGAGGCGCTGAGAATCGCCGCCGCCGACGATTTCGTGCGTGCCCACGAAGACGGATTGGATATGCGGGTCGCCCAGGGCGGCATTAACTTCTCCGGCGGACAACGACAACGACTGGCCATCGCGCGTGCCGTCATCCGCCGGCCCGTGATCTACCTGTTCGACGATTCGTTCTCGGCGCTCGACGTGCACACCGATTCACGGGTGCGCTCGGCACTGCGGGAGGTTTCGGCGGATGCGACGGTCATCATTGTTTCCCAGCGTATTTCGACGGTCGCGCACGCCGATCACATTGTCGTCATCGACGACGGTCGCACCGTCGGGGCAGGCACCCACGCAACGCTGCTCTCCGACTGCCCCCAATACGCGGAGTTCGCCGACTCGCAGGCGCTGGGCGCCGGGGTCGGGGGCATCTCATGACCGGTGCCGTTGCGCGTCCCATCCGCGGCGTGGTCCAGACGCCGACCGAACGCTCCCGCGACTTCATGGGTTCGGCGATCCGGTTGGTCAGGCAGCTGACTCCCCAGCGGACGCTGGCCGTCACAGTCGTCCTACTCGGTGTCGGCGGAATCGGGATCACCGTCGTCGGCCCACGCATTCTCGGACACGCGACCGACCTGTTGTTCAACGGCGTGATCGGGCGCCAGCTGCCTGCGGGGCTGACCAAGGAACAGGCGGTCGCGGCGGCCCGCGCACGCGGCGACAACACGTTCGCCGACCTGCTGTCAGGTATGAACGTAGTGCCCGGCCGCGGTGTGGACTTCGCTGCCGTGGGGCGCACGCTGCTGCTGGCGCTGGGCCTGTACCTGGTTGCCGCGCTGCTGATTTGGCTGCAGGCGCGACTGCTCAACGTCGCGGTGCAGCGCGTCATGGTGGCGCTGCGTTCCGATGTCGAGGACAAGTTGCACCGGATGCCACTGTCCTACTTCGACTCCCGTCAGCGCGGCGAGGTGCTGAGTCGGGTCACCAACGACGTCGACAACATCCAGACGTCGCTGTCGATGACCATAAGCCAGCTGATGACATCCGTACTGACGGTGTTCGCGGTGTTGGTGATGATGCTGAGCATCTCGCCGCTGCTGACGCTGCTCACCGTCGTCACCGTTCCGCTCTCGCTCTGGGCGACGCGGGTGATCGCCCGACGTTCACAGCGCCTGTTCGTCGCCCAATGGGCCAATACCGGCCGCCTCAACGCCCACATCGAGGAGACGTACAGCGGTTTCACCATCGTGAAGACGTTCGGTCACCGCGCCCACGCGCAGGAGCAGTTCCGTGAGTTCAACGACGACGTCTACCACTCGAGCTTTGGTGCGCAGTTCTTTTCGGGTCTGGTGGGGCCGGCCACGGTGTTCATCGGCAACATCAGCTATGTCGCGGTGGCAGTGGTCGGCGGCCTCCAGGTCGCGACGGGCCAGATCACCCTCGGCAGCATCCAGGCGTTCATCCAGTACGTCCGCCAGTTCAACCAGCCACTGACGCAGGTCGCCGGCATGTACAACACGCTGCAATCCGGCGTAGCCAGCGCGGAGCGGGTGTTCGAACTCCTCGACGCCGAGGAGGAGTCAGCAGACCCGCCCGTGACACTGGACTCGCGGGAACTGCGGCCCGGCCGGGTCGAGTTCAGGGATGTCAGCTTCAGCTATCGGTCCGGCACGCCGATCATCGAGGACCTGTCACTGGTTGCCGAACCGGGCATGACCGTGGCGATCGTCGGGCCGACCGGCGCGGGCAAGACCACGTTGGTGAACCTGCTGATGCGGTTTTACGAGGTCGATTCCGGCCAGATCCTCGTCGACGGCGTGGACATCTCGACGGTCGATCGCCAATCACTGCGGTCCCGCATCGGGATGGTGCTGCAGGACACCTGGCTGTTCGGCGGCACCATCTACGAAAACATCGCCTACGGCAGACCAGCCGCCGGCGAGGACGAGGTGATCGAGGCAGCCCGGGCAGCCCACGTGGATCGGTTCGTCCATCAGTTGCCCGACGGCTATCAGACCCGGGTCAGCGACGACGGCGGGAGTGTGAGCGCGGGCGAGAAGCAGCTGATCACGATCGCCCGTGCGGTACTGTCCCGTCCGCAGCTGCTGATCCTCGACGAGGCGACCAGCTCCGTGGACACCCGCACCGAGCTACTGGTCCAGCAGGCGATGGCCGAGCTTCGCCGCGGTCGGACGAGTTTCATCATCGCGCACCGGCTTTCGACGATCCGCGACGCGGACGTCATCGTGGTGTTGGAGGCGGGCCGAATAGTCGAACGAGGCAGTCACGCCGAGCTGATCGCTAAGCGTGGCGCTTATTGGTCCATGACACAGGCATCGACGTAGTCTCAGCCGTGATGAGCGCGACCGTCTATACCTTCTGCAGATACTGCTCGGCAACCTGCGGTATCGAGGTGACGGTCGACGACAACCGGGCCACGAAGATCTCGCCCGACAAGAAGAATCCGCACAGCTGGCAGGACTTCTGCGCCAAGGGCAGAACGGCGAACCAGCTCGTCGAGCATCCGCGCAGAATCCTGGCTCCGATGCGCCGGGTCGGTGACGCCTATGTGGAGGCGACGTGGGATGAGGCGATCACCGACATCGCGGCGAGAATGAATGCACTGATCGATGCGGACGGCCCCGACGCCGTCGGCCTGTATTACGGCAACCCGACGGGCTACTCGTCATCGAACGTGCTGTTCATGATCGCCTGGCTCGACGCCGTCGGAACCCAGAACCGTTACGCCGTCGGGTCTGTCGACCAGAACGCGATGCACGTCGTCGCCGAAGCGATGTACGGATCGATCCTGATGGCGCCGGTGTCCGACGTCGACAACTGCGACTACTTCCTGTTGGTCGGCGCGAACCCGGCGGTCAGCGCGTGGAACTGGCTGGAAACGGTGCCCGGGGGCTGGAAACGGACACTGGAGCGGCAGCGGCAGGGCGCCACGATCGTCGTGGTCGACCCGGTGCGGACCGAGACCGCGGACAAGGCGGACATACACCTGGCAGTGCGGCCGGGACAGGACTGGGCGCTGCTGCTGGCCATGGTCAAGGTGATCCTCGACGAGGGACTCGAGAATGCCGCCGACTGCCGCGATCTGGCGACGGGGGTGGACGCACTGCGCGGTCTCGTCGCGGATACCGACCTCGACGAGCTGGCCGCACGCTGCGAGCTCCCGCGTGCGGTGATCGAGCGGGTGGCAAGGGATTTCGCGGCCGCACCGCGCGCGATGGTGGTCACTCGCACAGGCGTTTCACTGCATGTGACCGGCACGATCGGCGAGTGGCTGGGCCACGTGCTCAATGTGATCACGGGCCGGATGGACAGGCCGGGCGGACGCCGGTTCGAACCCGGCTATGTCGACGCGCTGAAGTTGTCCGGCCTGGCCACTCCGCCGGCGCACAAGAGTCGCGTGCACGGTCGCGACCTGGTCGCCGGCGCCCATGCACTGGCCGAACTGCCCGACGAGATCATGACTGAAGGACCCGGACAGATTCGGGCGATGGTGATCAACTGCGGCAATCCGGTGGTGTCCGGGCCCGACGGCGCCAAGCTCGACGCGGCGCTCTCCCGACTGGACCTGCTGGTGGCCATCGACCTGGTACAGCGGGAAAGTCATCGACACGCACACTGGCTGTTGCCCGCCGTGCACTGGCTGGAGCGCGACGATTTGATGGCGTTGACCAGCAATCTGCACGACGAGCCGTTCGTGCAGTACGGGCGGCGAGCGGTCGAACCGCCGCCGGGAACACGCGAGGAGTGGCGGATCTTCGTCGACCTCGCCATCGCGATGCGCAAACCGCTGTTCGGCGCGAAAGGCATCAACACCCTCGTCAGAGCCACCCGCGCAATCGCCCGGCTCACCCGCAGGCCGGGCCTTGAGTTCACTCCACAGTGGCTGAACCGGATGTTCATCGCTACCAGCCGAAAAGTCAACGGGCGCAAGGTCAGCTGGCGTGATCTGATGACCAATCCGCACGGTCTGGTACTCGGGCCCCGCGAGTTCGGGCATTTCCGCGATGCTCTGCGAACAGACGACAAGAAGGTGCACGCCGCCCCACCGGAGTTTGTGGCCCGCGCTCGCGAACTGCTCGCCGAACCCCCACCGCAGGCTCCGAACGGGTATCCGTTCCAGCTGGCGAACCGGCGCAACCGGCACTCGATGAACTCCTGGCTCAACGAGCTGCCCGGGCTGCACCCATCCGGTAAGCGGAACCAGGTGGTCATCCACCCCGAAGACGCCGCGGCGCTCGGGATCGCAGACGGCGATGCCGTGCGGGTCTTCTCTTCGGTGGGCGAGATAGAACTGGCAGCGTCGCTCAGCGATCAGCCCCGCCGGGGGGTGGTGATCGTCGACCACGGTTGGGGCTCAAGGATCTTCGACCCGCGACATGGCGGCGTGCCGGAGTCCTACGGCGCCAACCGGAATCTGCTCATCGACAACACGGCCGTCGATCCGCTGTCCCAGACCTCACCGTTGAGCTCGTCCTACGTCGGAGTCGAGCGAGCTTAGACTTCGCGGGCCTTCGGCGCGCAGGTCGTCGACGTTGCGCATCGCCTCACGCAACTTGCCCAGCCACTCGTCGGCATGCTCTCCGACCAGCTTGACCGACCACGCCAGCGCGTCCGATCGCGACCGGGCCACACCGGCGTCAACCAGCGTGTCGAGCACCTGGCGTTCCGGCTGACGCAGTCGCGTCATGACCGGTACGGCGATGTGCGTGAACAGAATTCGCTCGTAGTTTTCGTCACCGATTGCTCCGATTTCTACGCCCCACGCGACCTTGCGCCCGTAGCGGTCCTCGGCTTCGTCGGCGATGCGCATGCGCTCGGATCGCGTCTCCTCGCGGAACCGCGCAACTCTGCCGGACGCGTGGGCTTCGGTTTCCTGACCTTCGGCGCCTTCGGGTGCGGCGAGGCGGCCGATGACGGTGATCTCCTCGCGATCGACGACGACCGTCGGATCGCCGGCGAACCAGCCTTCGGGCAGCCGACCGGCGAACCAGTCGGCGGCGTTGCTTGCATCGGGTTGCTGGGCCTGCTGCCAGCCGCCGGGGCGGCCAGAACGTCGGCCATGGAGGTGTTGATGTCGCATGATTACATGCTTACACCGTTACAACACTGATGGCACCGCTTTCACCGCGAGCGAACAACGGATGGTCGCACGGCTCTACTTGAGCTTGCGGTACAGCACGGCGCCGCCGCCGACCAGCAGGCCGATCAGCAAGCAGACCCCCAGCGTGGGGCTGACCAACCACCACACGAGCGCCACGGCGATGATCGCCGGGGACGCGAGGAACAGCACCATGCCTGGATGCTGCTTGATGACCGCGAGGGCGCTCTGCGCACGCACCGGGTCGATTTCCTTTGCCATGCCCTAAGGATGACAGCAGTTGGCCTATTTTTCGGGCCGGACCACTCAACGCGACTCGTCGTCCGACTAGTTTTGTGATCATGACAGGACCTAGCAATGGAAACTGGCAGCCCGACCCCGAAGGGCGCTACGAGTACCGCTGGTGGGACGGGCAGCGCTGGACGGATCAGGTCTCTCACCAAGGGCAGGTCGGCCGGGCACCGATGGGCGGCGGCGCACCCCCTGCCGCGGCGCATGCGCAGGCCCAGGGCGGGCCACCCCAGGCGGCCGCCGTCGGTCAGCCCGCGGGTGACGGCTTCGCAGGCATCACCGGCGAGCTGGTCGACGGCCGGTTCAGCGAGAAGGAAGCCAAGCCGATCGCGAACCAGAACTCGAAGCTGCTGCGCGTGCGCCTCGGCGAACCGTTCATGGCACGACAGGGTGCCATGGTGGCCTATCAGGGCAACGTGGACTTCGCCTACGAGGGCGGCGGTGCGTCGAAGTTCATCAAGAAGGCGCTCACGGGTGAGGGACTGCCGTTGATGCGGTGCCAAGGCCAAGGCGATGTGTTCCTTGCGGAGCGTGCATACGACGTCCATCTGCTGAACCTGACGAACTCCGGACTGTCGATCAGCGGAAAGAACGTGCTGGCCTTCTCCGCAAGCCTCGAATGGAACATCGAGCGGGTCAAGGGCGGCAGCGTCGCGACGGGCGGACTGTTCAACACGATGTTGCGGGGCACAGGTTGGGTGGCGCTGACGACCGACGGCCCGCCGGTGGTCCTGAACGCCGCGGAGGCACCGACCTTCGCAGACACCAACGCGGTGGTGGCGTGGTCGGCCAATCTGCAGACACAGCTGAAAACCAGCTTCAAGGCGAGTGCACTGATCGGCCGCGGCTCCGGCGAGGCGATTCAGGTGTCGTTCTACGGACAGGGCTTCGTCATCGTCCAGCCGTCGGAGGGCATCCCGCCCGTCGCAACGGCATAGTCCCGCCGGCGGTACACCTCTCAGACCTCGAGCAGCACCGTCACGGGGCCGTCGTTGACGAGCTCGACCTGCATGTCGGCCCCGAACACGCCGGTCTGCACGTGTGCGCCCAGCTCGCGCAGCGCATCGGCGAACGATGTGACCAGCGGTTCGGCGACAGCACGCGGCGCGGCCGCGTTCCAGGCTGGCCGGCGGCCCTTTGCGGTGTTGGCGTAGAGGGTGAACTGGCTGACGACGAGGATCGGTGCGCCGACATCACTCGCCGACTTCTCGTCATCGAGAATGCGTAACTGCCAAAGCTTTTCGGCCATTCGCCGCGCCTTCGAAGTGTCATCGTCGTTCGTGACACCGACCAGTGCGAGCAGCCCTTGGCCTGCGGGGCGCACCTCCCCGACCACCTGGCCATCGACTCGCACAGCCGCCCACGTGACCCGTTGCACCAGAACGCGCATGGTCGCAGATGCTGCCACGACCCCGCCGACGTCGGGATGTTGCATACCCCATGGGGGTATGGTACCCATGTAGTAATGAACACGACGACGGTTACTGTCACCGGAATGAGCTGCGGACACTGCGCCACGTCGGTGCGCGAGGAGATCGGCGACATACCCGGCGTCTACGCGGTGAAGGTGGACCTTGCAAGCGGAAACGTCACCATCGACAGTGACAGCGGCATCGAGGCCATGACGATCAGAACCGCCGTCGAGGACGCCGGCTACCAGCTGGCCGGCTGATGAAGACGGGACAGAAAGTCGCCGCGTTCGTCGCAGGCCTGGCGGTCGTGTTCGCCCTCTCCGTGTGGGTCGGCAATACCGTCGGCCCGCAGGAGCCGACGATGACGGCCGTGGCCGAGCTGCCGGGCGGACTGCAGTCGACGCAGGACGGCTACACGCTCGCGTTGGGCGACTCGATCGCGACGGCGGACCCCAACGCGGCGCTCCAGTTTCGCATCCTGAGTCCGACCGGAGCGCCCGTGAAGCGGTACGTGCAGGCTCACGAGAAGCTGCTGCACCTGATCGTCGTGCGCAATGACCTCGCCGTCTTCCAGCACGTCCATCCGATGCTCGACGCACAAGGCACCTGGAGCGTGCCACTTAACCTCGCCCGCGCAGGTGACTACCGCATCTTCGCCGACTTCATGCCTGCGGGCGGATCAGCGATGACATTGGGAGCCAACCTGCACGTCGCGGGCAAGTACGACCCGCAGCCACTGCCGCGCGCGTCGCAGGCAGCAGAGGTCGACGGCTACACGGTGAAACTCAGCGGGACGTCGAAGGCCGATGAGGCGTCGATGCTGACGCTCTCCGTCAGCCGCGACAGCAAACCGGTCACTGACCTCCAGCCGTACCTCGGCGCATATGGCCATCTCGTCGCGGTGCGCGCATCTGATCTGGCCTATCTTCATGTTCATCCGATGGGCGAAGCCAGCGACAGCGCCACAGCCTCGGGTCCGGAGATCCAGTTCCACACGATGTTCCCCAGCACGGGCTCCTACCGGCTGTTCCTCGATTTCCAGCACCGCGACGTCGTCCGCACCGCCGCGTTCACTGTGAACGTCAGCGAAGCGGGGCAGCCACCGTCCACGGGCGGCGGCCAAACCGAGCATCACCACTGACATGTCCGTCGTCGAACTGTCGGTCGACGGCATGACTTGTGCATCGTGCGCCACTCGAATCGAGAAGAAGCTCAACAAGATCGACGGGGTCACCGCGACGGTGAACTTCGCGACTGAGAAGGCGCGGGTCGCATTCGACGACGACGTCACGGCTGACCAACTGCTGGCGACGGTGAAGGACGCCGGCTATCACGCTCATCTGCGGTCGTCGGAGCCCGTTGCGGTGGAGGATGATCCGACGGTTGCGCTTCGGCGACGGCTGCTGATCTCCCTGACGCTGACGGTGCCGGTGGTGACGATGGCGATGGTGCCTGCGCTGCAGATCCCCAATTGGCAGTGGTTGTCGTTGGCGCTGGCGGCACCGGTGGTGCTGTGGGGCGCATGGCCGTTCCATTGGGCGGCGTGGGCGAACCTGCGACACGGTACCGCCACGATGGACACGCTGATCTCGATGGGAACCCTTGCGGCGCTGGGGTGGTCGGTATACGCGTTGATCTGGGGCACAGCGGGCACGGCGGGGATGACCCACGCCCTCGATCTGACGATCGGCCGCACCGACGGCACCGGAAACATCTACCTCGAGGCCGCGGCTACAGTCACCACCTTCATCCTCGCCGGGCGCTATTTCGAGTCCAGGTCCAAGCGCCGCGCGGGCGCAGCGCTGCGGGCGCTGCTGGACCTCGGCGCCAGGGACGTGACGGTACGGAGAGCCGGGGCGGAGCATCGCATCCCGATCGACGAGCTGGAGATCGGCGACGAGTTCGTGGTGCGCCCGGGCGAGAAGATCGCCACTGATGGCGTGGTCGTCGAGGGGCGCTCGGCTGTCGACGCGTCGATGCTCACCGGGGAATCGGTGCCCGTGGAGATCGAACCGGGCGACGACGTCGTCGGCGGAACCCTGAACGCGGACGGCCGACTCGTGGTGCGGGCGAACCGGATCGGCTCCGACACGGCGCTGGCACAGATGGCGAGGCTGGTCGAGGACGCTCAGAACGGCAAGGCGCCTGCCCAGCGGTTGGCCGACCGCATCTCCGGTGTCTTCGTGCCGATCGTCATCGCGTTGTCCGTGGCGACGTTGGGATTCTGGATCGGCACGGGCGGACCGGTCGCGGCGGCGTTCACCGCCGCGGTGGCGGTGCTGATCATCGCGTGCCCCTGCGCCCTCGGCCTCGCGACGCCGACGGCGTTGATGGTCGGTACGGGCCGAGGTGCGCAGCTCGGCATCCTGATCAAGGGTCCGGAAGTGCTGGAATCGACGCAGCGGGTCGACACCATCGTGTTGGACAAGACGGGCACCGTGACCACGGGCGCCATGGCGCTGCTCGATGTGATCACTGCTGACGGTGAACGGCCGGAGCACATTCTGCGGCTCGCGGGTGCGCTCGAGCAATCGTCGGAGCACCCGATCGCGAAGGCGATCGCGACGGGCGCGCGGCACAAGGTCGGAGATCTGCCTGCGGCAGAGGATTTCACCAATCTCCGGGGGCTCGGCGTTCAGGGTACCGTCGAGGGTCATGATGTGGTGGTCGGGCGTCAGCGGCTGTTCGCGGAGCGCCCGGACGCACTCGTTGAGTCCGTTCGGCGGGCAGAGTCCGAGGGCAGGACTGCGGTCACGGTCGGCTGGGACGGCAAGGCCCGCGGCGTGCTGGTGGTCGCCGACGCGGTAAAGCCGACATCGGCCGCCGCCGTCAAAGAGCTTCGCGCGCTTGGGTTGACGCCGATCATGGTGACCGGCGACAACGAGGCCGCTGCCCGGACGGTCGCCGGACAAGTCGGCATCGACGAGGTGATTGCCGGCCTCCTGCCGGCCGAGAAGGTCGATGTCGTCAAGCGACTGCAGGCGGACGGCAAGGTAGTGGCGATGGTCGGCGACGGTGTGAATGACGCGGCGGCGCTTGCCCAGGCCGACCTCGGCCTGGCGATGGGCAGCGGCACGGACGTGGCGATCGAGGCAAGTGACCTGACACTCGTCCGTGACGATCTGCGCACCGTTCCGGACGCGATTCGGCTGTCACGGCGAACGTTGTCGACGATCAAGGGGAACCTGTTCTGGGCATTCGCCTACAACGTCGCCGCACTCCCGTTGGCCGCCGCGGGATTGCTCAACCCGATGATCGCAGGCGCCGCAATGGCATTCAGCTCTGTCTTCGTCGTGAGCAACAGCCTGCGGCTACGCAGGTTCACGCCATCGCGCTAATCAGCCGACCAGGTCCGGGTGGAATTTGGCCGCCATTCTGCGCAACCCGTCTTTCCAGTCGACCGTGGTGCCGCCGATGAGCTCGCGCATGTAGGTGACGTCAAGAGGGTTTCCGCGCAACGCCTGTTCACTCTGCTCGAATGTCGGCTCCGTGCCGACAAGCGATCCCAGGTAGGTACACCACTCCTGGATGCTGATCAACTGGTCACTGGCCCAGTTCACCGTCGTCGCCGGAACCGATGCCGCCTCCAGCAGCTTGGGGATGGTGGCGATGATGTCGTCCTCGTGCATCAGGTTGTACCGGGCCGGGCCCCCAGGCGGGACCGGGATCGGAACACCGCCCAGCATCATCTCCATGTGGAAGAACGGCCAACCCCCGTTATCGCCATAGGGGACGTTGAGACGGGCGATGGTGCTCGGTATGTCGAGCGCGCGCGCCATCGTGCGGACCACGACTTCCCCCGCGATCTTTGAGATGGAATACGTTGGCAACAAGGGCTTGTGGTTGTCCCCCAGTGCGGCACGTTCTGCTCTGGGCTCGTCATCGGGTGGGTCGTAAACGGCCCCTGATGAACAGTGAAGGAAGGCCTTCGCGTCGCGGCAGTGGGCCATCAGGAGTCCAACCGACTCGGCATTGGCCCCGAGGTCCTTGTCCCACCTGCCGCTCTTGGCCACCGCCAGGTTGATGACGTAGTCGAAGTCGGACGGAATCCCGGTGAAGTCGCCGTTGGCCAGGTTGACGGTCTCGCACCGCACGCCGGCCTTCTCGAGACCGTCACGCGCCGCGCCGTCGGTGAAGCGGGCGATGCCCCATACCTCGTTGTCGGCCGCCAGCGCCTTGGCGACGGGAGTGGCGACCTGCCCGGTCGGACCCGTGATCAGGATTTTGGAGCCGCGCATGGGTGATCGTAGGCGCGCAGGCGACGACTACAGCGTCGCGTTGATCGGACCGACGGCCTGGCAGGTCGGGTCCGTCGTGAAGTCGAAGATGGCGCCGCAGCCCCTGCCCGTCGAGACATAGGTCGCGCCGGGCTGATAGGGCTCAAAGAACACCTGGGCGGTTTCCGGCCCCCTGGAGTGCGTACATTGCCCCGGTCCACCCTGGATGTGCAGGCACGCCACGCCGTACTTAGGCTTCCATGGATCCAAACAGTCGGCGGGGGTCAACGTGGCGGTGACCTTCGCGACGCCGCCGACCTGGACCACCTGTGGTGGCGACAGCGTGAAGTTACATGGGCCTGGGTTTGGTGGCGGCTGGGCGTGTGCGCCAGTCGCGCCGGCAATTGCGGTCAACACGACCGTTGAGGTCAAGCCGATAACCATGGCGGCCCGGTTCATTCCTGGATCGTAGACGAGCCACCGCCGTCTTCGTGCTGATCTTCGGGTAAGAGATACCGCTCGGGATGATGGTAGTCATTGACCCGAGGCTGTCCGGTGTCCAGATGCGGCGGCGGGATCCATTCTGTGGTGCCGCCCTTGCGTTTTCGCGTGCGCCAGCCACCCTCTTCGAGGAGACGATTAGGCGGTTCGCATGCGAACGTCTCGTCGGTGACCTTCGTCAGCCCGCCCTTGGCCCAGTCCAGTTCGGCATGATGCACCTGGCAGCCGTAGCCGCGGACGGTACATTCGGGCTTGGTGCAGCCACGGTCCCTGGCAAGACTGTGTTGGCAATGCATAAGTCGACACGCGCCGCCCAAACCACCGTCACCGTCGGGCAATTTTCTGGGATACACGCCCAGTTCACCTGGCTCTGGGGTGGTGCCCGGGGTGGCGGGCCGACTGCTATACGGCGATGGTCAGTTCGGCGACCGCGTCGTGGTTGACGCCCGGGGTGTTGCACACCCAGATCCCGCGGGCCGCGGCGTCGGCCACGTCAATCGAGTCGTAGCCGACGCCGCTGCGCGCGAGAACCCTCAAATCGGTGGCAGGGTCGAGCATCTCGGCGGTGACCGGTTCGCTGGCCACGATCGCCCCGTGCACACCGTCGAACAGGGCCAGCGCCTCCTCGGGGTCCCGCGGCCCCACGGCGGGGCGATAGCTGACCTGGTGGCCGTGCTGGCGCAGCAGCGCGTCCACTTCGTCTCCTGGGTGCAGGTAGTCGGTGGTCACCAGAACGCGGGACATCGAGGATTGCTCCTGGATCGTGGTGTGGTTAGGAAGATGAGGCCGGGGTGGTGTGCTTGTCGGGCACGGTCACCGTGGTTTTCTCTTCGATGGCAGCCGGCGCGTCGAGGGCGTCGTCGTCCTCTTCGTCATCGACGTTGAACTCTTTGTGTTCGGCGAGGACCTTATGGGCCCGCTCGGCGTCGAAGTCGTTCTCCCATTTGCCGATCACGATGGTGCCGATCGCGTTGCCCAGCACGTTGATGAACACCCGGCCCTCGTTGAGCAGGCGGTCGATGCCGACGATCAGGGCCAGCGCGGCCAGCGGGATGTGCCCGACGGCGGTGACGGTGGAGGCCAGCACGATGAACGCGCCACCGGCGATCCCGGCGGTGCCCTTGCTGGTCAGCATCATCACCCCAACCATGATCAGCTGCTGCTGCCAGGACAGGTCGATACCGACGGCCTGGGCCAAAAACAGTGAGGCCATGGTCAGATAGACCGCGGAGCCGTCGAGGTTGAACGAGAACCCGGCCGGGATGACCAGGCCGACCACCGGGCGCCCGACACCGAGGTGTTCGAGCTTGCGGACCAGCTGGGGCAGTATGGCTTCGCTGGAGCAGGTGCTCAGCGCGATGAGCAGTTCGGTTTTGAAGTAGCGCATCAGGGTGAACAGGTTGAGCCCGACGGCCCGGCAGATCAGGCCGAGCAGCACCACCACGTAGACCACGCAGGTCGCGGTGAACAGCAGCACCAAATAGCCGAGGTTCTGCAGGCTCGACGCGCCGTATTTGGCGACCACCGACGCCAGGGCGCCGAAGGTACCGAGCGGGGCCAGCCGCATGACCCAGCCGACGATCTTGAACACGACGTGCGACAGCTGCTCGATGAGCTTGGTGATCGGGGCGCTGTGCTCCTTGGTCACGTTGAGTGCGCAGCCGAACAGCAGCGACACCAGCAGGGCGGAGAGGATCGCGTGCCCGGTGATCGCCCCGAACAGGGAGTCGGGGATCATATGGGTGACGAACTCGACGAAACCGATCTTCTCCTCGGACTCGACGCCGGGGATTGTGCTGGCGTCCAGCGAGGACACGTCGATGTTCATGCCGGCGCCGGGTTTGAAGATGTTGGCGACGACCAGCCCGATCAGCATCGAGACCAGCGACAATGTGAAGAAGTAGCCCAGCGCTTTGACGCCGATCCGGCCGGCTTTGCGCAGGCTGTCCATCGACGCGATGCCCAGGGTGACCACGCAGAACACCACCGGGACGACGATCATTTTGACCAGGCCGATGAACCAGTCGTTGAGTGGGCTCATCGCCTTACCGACGTCGGGTGCCAGGACGCCGAGGGCGATGCCGAGGATGGCGCCGAGCAGCACCTGGAACCATAGCTCGCGGATCAGTGAACCGAATCGGGAGCGTCGCGGCGGGTCGTGGACAGTGGAGGTGGACATGATGGGGGTGCTCCTTAGTGCTGGTGGGTAAGTGGTGGGCCCCGGCCGTGGTGGTGCGCGCTGCCCGGCGGCCGGTGGCCGGGCAGCGGCGGTGAGGTGCGTGCCCGCCCGGCCACTAACGCCGGGCGGCACCGAGAAGCGGTCAGGGGTGCAGTTCGCGCAGCACCTTGTAGAAGGCGCTCTTGGCTTCGAACCCGATGCCGGGGACCTCGGTGAGCCCGACCCGGCTGTTGGAGACCACCGCGTCGTCGGCGAAACCGCCGGTGGGCTGGAACTCGCCCGGGTAGGACTCGTTGCCGCCGAGTTTGAGGGCCGCGGCGATGTGCAGCGAGAACTGGTGCCCGCCGTGGGGGATGCAGCGCCGTGAGGACCAGCCGTGTTCGCGCAGCATCTGCTGCACCCGCAGGTACTCGGTGAGCCCGTAACTCAGTGCCGGGTCGACCTGGATGTAGTCGCGGTCCGGGCGCATCCCGCCGTAGCGGATCAGGTTGCGGGCGTCCTGCACGGAGAACAGGTTCTCCCCGGTGGCGATCGGACCGCTGTAGTGCTCGGAGACGATCGCGTTGAGCCGGTAGTCGAGCGGGTCGCCGATTTCCTCGTACCAGAACAGGTTGTAGGGCTCGATGGCCCGGCCGTAGTCCAGGGCGGTCTGCAGGTCGAAGCGCCCGTTGACGTCGACCGCCAGCCGCGAGCCGTCCCCGTCGAGGACCTCCAGGACCGCCTCGATGCGCTTGAGGTCGTCGGCGAGGTCGGTGCCGCCGATCTTCATCTTCACCACGGAGTAGCCCATATCGAGGAACCGGCGCATCTCGTCCTGCAGGTCCGAGATCGTCTTCCCCGGTGCGTAGTAGCCCCCGGCGGCGTAGACGAACACCGAATCATCGGGCTGCCCGTCGCCGTAGCGCTCGGAGAGGTACCGGTAGAGCGGCTGCCCGGCGATCTTGGCGGCCAGGTCGAACAGCGCCATGTCCAGCACGCCGATCGCGACGGAGCGCTCACCGTGGCCGCCGGGCTTCTCATTGTTCATCATGATCGGCCACGCCAGGGTCGGATCCAGGTCGCCGGCCCCATCGAGCAGGCTGTCGGGGTCGGCATCCAGCAGTCGCGGGATGGCGCGGCGGCGCAGGATCTCCCCGGCGCTATAGCGCCCGTTGGAGTTGAAGCCATAGCCGACGAGGGCTTTGCCGTCACGGATGACGTCGCTGGCCACCGCGACGATCGAGCAGTCCATCGAACTGAAATCGATCCACGCGTTGCGGATCGACGAACTGATCGGGATGACGTCCTCGTGGACGGAGAGGATCTTCATGTTCTACCTTTCTTGTGAATCGTAACTTATAAGATATGACTAATGACTGATGGTAGATTGATGGTGATCGCGAGCACAAGGGACCTTTTGGTGACCGTGCTCACATACCGGGCCCGATGAGACGAGGCGCACATGACGACGCTGCAGGTCACCAACGTCTTCTCCAGCAAGAGCGACGTCGCCTATCACGAGCTTCGCCGACTGGTCCTGACCGGTGCGCTGCCGGCCGGCTCCCGGCTGGCGCAGTACGAGCTCGCCGACAACCTGGGGATGAGCATCACCCCACTGCGCGAAGCCATCCGCCGGCTTAGCAGCGAGGGACTGATCGAGCTCGACAACCACAAAGACGCCCGCGTCGCCACGATCGGCGCCCCCGAGGCACGCCAACTCTTCGAGGTCCGGCTCGCGCTGGATCCGGCCGCGGTGGAACTGGCCGCCGATCGTCGCACCGACGACGACATCGCCCTCATGCGCGCCACCGTCGCGCGGCTCCTACCGGTCACCCGCCAATGGGGTGAAGATGCGCTCGTCGCGCACCGCGAGTTCCACCGCGCCCTCTACCTGGCCTCCCACAACGACATGCTCATCAAGCTGCTCGACGACCTGTGGGACAAATCCGACCGCTACCGCCGCCTCGGCCTGGAGCTACCCGCCGGTGAGGAACCCCGCACCATCGACCTCAACGAGCATCACCAGATCGTCGACCTCGTCATCGCCCGCGACGCCGCCGCCGCCGGCGCACTCACCCGCCGCCACATCCAGAAAAGCCTCACCGCCGCCGCGATCAACTCCCTGGAAGACCCCCACCAGACACCACAACAAGACACCGCCTGAACCCCCAGTTCCGGGTTTCCTGTTGCCACAGTTCACCTTTCATCTCGCTTCGATGACAGTCGCCCAGGGGTGTTGAGCCGGACGCGCCGAATGGGTGTGTTCGCAAACTGTGAAGCCAACTAGCCCGCACCCTTGCGGCCCAGCTTCGGTACGTAGGCCGGCAACGCCGCCTTGAGCGCATCGTGGTGTCCCCCGGCCTGCCTAAAACAAGGGCGACAAGGCCTGCGCTCAAATCTGCCACTGGATGTCCCGCCACGGTAGAAGATCAATTCTGGGGAAACCGGCCCCGGAGAAAAGCAACGCGAAGGAGTGATGGTGGCAAATCAAAACATCGAGACATCCAAGAAGGGGTATGCGGCGTTCGACAAGGGCGACGTCGAAACGGTCTTGAACGACTACGACGACACCGTCGAGTTCGTCATACCCGGTACCAACGCGGTCAGCGGAACATATCGCGGCAAAGACGGGGTCAAGGAATTGTTCGGGAAGATCGCCGAGCAGAACTTTAAGATAACGCCCAGCCGTTTCCTCGCCGACGACGATGTCGTGGTCGTCCTCTCGCAAGTCAGCGCGGGCGGAGAATCCGGACTCCAAGCCGATGCGTTCACCTACCGCGATGGCAAGATCGTCAAGGTCCAGAACTACGGGGACACTGCCTTGTTTGAACGGGTCTTCGGCAGTAAGTAGCGAGCGCAGGAATCTGTAGGTGGTTGGGAGGCGGCGGGTACGGGCCGTACAGTCCGCGATCGTCGCCTTCCAGGCTAACGGTGCACTATTTCGTATCCCGCTTTGAGAGCATCGTGGTTGCGCTGGCCTTGGCTGCGGGTATCGGCGAATCGATGCTCGTCGCTGGGTGCCTGGTCGACACAGGCCGCCTGGTCGACACAGGCCGCCTGGTCCTCGGGATTGCACATGCCCGCGCCGCCCACTTCGCCAGCACTGCGCCGATGGTGGCACACGCCTCGGGGTCGAGCAGGCCGCTGATCTTGCTCATTCCGTCGGAGCTCTGAGGGTGGATCGTCCGTCGACCGCCAATACTCGCGAAACCAAAGTGACAGAAGTGATTTGACGTCAGTTGTTCGGACATTCGGGCGCGGAACATCTTGATCTCACCCTTGACGCCTTTGAGGTGGCGGGCGCCGGCGAAGGACCACTCGAACCGGTCGGCAGCGCCGATCGCCTCGCGGGCGGGTTCGGCGACCAACACCGAATCCGGCCGCGCAACGTCGGTCACCCGGCTGGCCACGTTCACGGGACTGCCGAACCAGTCCCCCGCGCGACTCACCGCGGAGCCGTATGACATGCCCACCCGGATCTGCGGGAAGTCGTCGTGCTTCTCGGCAGCGGCGAGCAGTTCCAATGAGGTGCGTAGCAGGGCTACCGGGTCCGGACTGACGAGCATCACCGCGTCACCGATCGTCTTGATGAACCGGACCGGCGGCGCGACGACGTCGTGCGCCATGGAGGTGAGCCGGCTGGCCAGATTCTCGAGTTCCTCCGGGGGTACCGCTTCGCCAAGGCGCGTGAAGCCGACCAGATCTGCGAACGCCACGGCGACACTGCGCGCGCCCGGCAGCGTGCCTGCGGCGCGTTCGGCGGCGCTCACCGCTTCGACCTCCAACGTGTGGCGTAGCTGAACCCGCAGGACGTCATCGCACAGCGGGCCGAGAAGCGGCGACACCTCCCGCACCAGCACCTCATAGGACTGGGCGAGCTCGAGTTCGGACGCGCCGGGTGACAGGACTGCCTCCAGCACGACCTCCCGCATGGCCTCTGCAGTCTGCGCGAGGCCATGCCCGAGCACTCTGGCCACGGCGATCACCTGCTCCCGGCTCAGGCCCATATCCAGGAATACCTTCACGCGCGCAGCCGCTTCGATGTCGGCGCGCAGATGAATGGCCGCGTCCGGATCGTCCGCCCTGGGCAGGCCGAGTGCGGACTGCATCGCCTCCAGCAGTTCCAGATCGATGCCGATCTCGTCGCAGATCTGACGGGCCGGGACATGAACACCGTCGTTTCCGACGATGCGCCCCGCGGGCAAGAGCATCGGCGATACCTCGCCGCGAATCTGTTCGACGGTGAAGCCTTCGCTCAGCAGCCACTCGATCAGTTCGGCCCTTTCGGTGCGGGCCTTGCCCTCGAGACCGTCGAGCAGCCCGGACGCCTCGATGTCGATTTCTTCGGCCACCGGCTCAACGTATACCGCGGCGGCGTGCGATATTCGCCCCATGACCGCGCCACTGTTGCATGGGCTTCCGCCGATCGTCGGCGACGGTGCACACACGTTGATCCTCGGCAACATGCTCAGCGTGATGTCTGTTGCGTTCCAGCAGTACTACGGCAATCCCCGCAACGCGTTCTGGCGTATCACGGGTGAGCTCTTCGGCTTCGCGGCCGACGATCCGTACGCCGACCGAACCGGTGCGCTTGTTGCCCACGGCATCGCGGTGTGGGATGTGCTGAAATCATGCCGGCGTGCCGGCAGCCTGGATTCGGCGGTGGAGCCGGACAGCATGGTGTCCAACGATTTTGGCGAGCTATTCGACAACTATCCGACTATCACGCGCGTGTTCTTCAACGGGGCGGCCGCGGAGAGGAACTTCAACCGTCTCGTCCGTGTCGCTCCGGACTTGCACTATCGGCGGCTCCCGTCGACGAGTCCCGCCCAGACCATGCGCTACGAGGACAAGCTGACCGTCTGGCGCGACGCCATAACCGCACGTCAATAACGGTCCTGTGGGCCGTCGCTGCACCTATTCTCAGGGCAGCAGAATGCGGACAGCGAGGGGCGGATGGCGGAAGTCGTGACGTGCCGGGCGTGCGGTGCACAACCGCGCGCCGAAGCGCGGTTCTGCGATGCCTGCGATGCCCGGATCGAGGCGCCCGCGGCCGAGTACAAGCAGGTAACCGTGCTATTCGCCGATGTCGTCCGTTCGATGGACCTGGCATCAACCCTCGATGCCGAAGGGCTTCGCGAGGTGATGGCCGAACTGTTCGATCGCTCCGCGGCGGTTGTTCGGCGCTATGGCGGGACGGTCGACAAGTTCACCGGCGACGGCATCATGGCGGTGTTCGGCGCCCCGATCACTCTGGAGGACCATGCTCTTTGCGCCTGCCTTGCCGCGCTGGACATTCAAAAGGACGTCGGCCGCAAGTTGGCGCTACGGGTCGGGCTGAACTCAGGTCAGGTCATCGCCGGCGACGTCGGCTCGGCCACAGCGAATTACACCACCGTCGGCGAGCAGGTCGGCATGGCGCAGCGGATGGAGACCGCCGCACCACCCGGTGGAGTGAGGCGGCGAAGGCGATCTAGACGATGCGAGAAAGGCCATAGACACGCTCGCTGCTGTACCCACCGACCCGGGTTTCGTATTGAACGAGCCTCCGCTGCTGCACATGCGCGCCCTACTGGCGCAGGCCGCCAGTGACATGACGGCATACCGCGAGTACCGAGACAGCTATCGGAATCGGGCCACGGAACTGGGTTTCGAAGGTCTCATAGCGATAGCCGAGGCGATGCCATGAGCGTGTGTGCGTCGTGTTCAACGGAGCTACCCGACAACGCCAAGTTCTGTCTTCAGTGCGGCGCCGCAATCACCGCGCCCCGCTCCGCTGCCGAGTACAAGCAGGTGACGGTGTTGTTCGCCGACGTAGTTCATTCGATGGACATCGCCGCCCGCGTAGGGCCGGAGCGCCTGCGCGAGATCATGGCCGACCTCCTGGACCGCTCGACGGCAATCGTCACACGCTACGGCGGAACGGTCGACAAGTTCACCGGCGACGGCATCATGGCGGTATTCGGCGCTCCAATGACTTTGGAAGACCATGCTTTCCGTGCGTGCCTGGCTTCCTTGGACATTCAGAAGGAAGTCGGCGCGACGCTACAACTACGCATCGGACTCAACTCCGGTCAGGTGATCGCGGGCGAGATCGGCACCAGCGCTGGGAGTTACACCACGATCGGCCAGCAGGTAGGCATGGCCCAGCGCATGGAATCCGGCGCTCCGCCCGGTGGAGTGATGCTTAGCGAGTCGACGGGTCGGCTTGTCGAGAACTCCGCTGTCCTCGGCGACCTCGAGCTCGTTCAGATAAAGGGTTCGGACGAACCAGTGCGTGCCCGACGACTGCTCGACATCGGCGAGCATCGCCCGCCAGGTCGCACCGAATCAGCTCTCGTCGGACGAAGCTGGGAACTCAACACCGTCACAGCGATCCTCGACGAGGCCGTCGGCGGTGCCGGCTGCGTCGTCACGATCGTCGGACCGCCTGGCATCGGGAAGAGCAGACTCATTCGCGAGTCCGCGGCGATCGCGGCCGCTCGCGGAGTGGAAGTGTTCAGCACCTACTGCGAGTCACACACTCGCGACATCCCTTTCCACGCGATTGCCCGGTTGTTGCGCGCGGGGATGGGAGTCGTCGATCTCGACCCTGCCGCGGCACGGAGTCGCGTGCATGAGCAGAGTGACGCACATCCGGATGATCTCGTGCTGCTCGACGACCTGTTGGGGATTCGGGATGCTGATACGGCACTACCGGATGTCGCGCCTGACGCGCGGCGCCGAAGGCTTACTGCGCTCATCAACTCGGCATCGCTGGCGCGCAATGACCCTGCGGTTTTCGTCATCGAGGATGTGCACTGGATAGATGCGGCCAGCGAGTCGCTGCTAACCGACTTCTTGGCAGTGGTTCCGCAAATCCCGACCTTGACGCTGATCACCTACCGGCCGGAATACCGTGGCCCATTGAGCCAAGTGGCGGGCGCGCAGACGATCGCAATTCGTGCGCTGAGCGACGAACACACTGCTGCGCTTACTGCTCAATTGGTCGGCACCGATCCTCTAGTGAGCGACTTGGCCGCGCGGGTGGCCGAACGGGCAGGAGGGAATCCGTTCTTCGCCGAAGAGATGGTGCGCGATCTGGCGGAGCGCGGCGTCCTTGATGGCCAACCCGGCGCCTACTCCCTGCGCGGAGACACCGACGACGCCGATGTCCCGGCGACGCTGCACGCCACCATCGGCGCCCGGATCGACCGCCTCGAGCCCGACGCCAAACGGACGTTGAATGCTGCAGCGCTCATCGGTTCGCGGTTCGATCTCGACCTGCTGGCTTCCTTGGTGGACGAGCCGGATATAGCACCGCTGGTCGCCGCAGAACTGATCGATCAGGTGAGATACGGGCCGCTCCCCCAGTTTGCGTTTCGTCATCCCCTCATCCGCGCGGTTGCCAACGAATCTCAGCTCAAATCCGATCGCGCACAGCTGCATCGGCGGCTGGCAGCTCTAATCGAAGAACGCGATCCAGACTCAGCCGACGCCAACGCGCCATTGATCGCCGAACACTTCGAAGCAGCGGGCGATTTCAACGATGCTTATGAGTGGCACATGCGCGCCGCAACATGGGTCAACTACCGCGACAACAATGCGACTGCCAACTGCTGGCGCCGAGCACAGCTGGTCGCTGACCGGCTGCCGGACGACGACCCAGAACGACTGGCGAAGCGCATCGAATCTCGAACCCTCCAGTGCGCGACCGGTTTCCGGATCAGCGGAAGCGGGTTCGCCTCCGGCTTCGACGAATTACGTGATCTGTGCCTCGCCGCGGGCGATAAGCGGTCACTGGCCATAGCAATGTCGGGGCCGATAATGGAGCTCTCGTTCGATGCACGCCGACGCGCGGCATCCGCACTTGCCGACGAACAAATCACACTGCTCGAATCCATCGCCGATCCGACTCTGACGTTGGCGCTGATCGGGGTCGCAATTTCGGTCAAGCACGAAACCGCCGAGATGCACTTGATGTTGAGGCTCGCGCAGCACGCCATCGACCTCGCCGCAGGCGACGCCACCAGGGGTGGAATTCTCGCGACGAGCTCGCCGTTGACTCTCGCCGTTTCCTTCCGGGGTTTCGCCCGCTGGTGCCTCGGCATCACCGGCTGGAAGGATGACTGTAAACGGGCCGTGGAAATGGCCAAGACGGTTGAGCCTGTTACGCGCGCCGGTGTGGAGTACTACGCGTATTGCGTTGCAATCTTGCACGGTGCGCTACTTCCGAGCGAGGCGATGGTGGAAGAGATGATCGCGACGTTGCCGAAAGCGGAACAGGCCGGTGAAGACATCGCTTTGGGCTTGGCTGTGAGCAATCTCGGTATCGCGCTGATCTATCGCGGCGACGATTCCCGTGCGCGGGGGTTCGAACTACTTACGCAGGTACGCGAATTCGCAGTGGGGCGGCGTCACTCCAGGACGGCGGTGCCGATTGTCGACTGCCTGTTTGCACAAGACTTTGGGCGCCAGGGCGACCTAGACGGCGCCATCGACCTGTCGCGGGCGGCGGCCAATGAGTTGCTCTCCGACGGAGGCGTGATGTGGAGTCCGCTCGCGACGAATGCCCTCGTCGAATCCTTGCTGCAGCGCGGCGACGACCGTGACATCGACGAGGCACAGATGGCCATCGACAGGCTGGCCGCCATGCCGACCGATCCTGGGCTTGTGTTCGTTGACATCTGGCTGCTGCGATTGCGTGCGCTGATGGCGCGGGCGAAGGGCGACGGCGTCGGCTATCGCGAACACCGGGACCGGTATCGAGAGATGGCCACAGAACTCGGCTTCGAGGGGCATATGGCGATGGCCGAGTCCATGCCATGACGACGTGCACGTCGTGCGCCAAGGAACTCCCCGACGACGCGCGGTTCTGTCTCCAGTGCGGCACACCGATCGCCGATGCGAGTACACCCGCCGAGTACAAACAGGTGACCGTGCTGTTCGCTGATGTGGTGCACTCGATGGAGATCGCAGCACGTGTCGGGCCCGAAAAGCTACGCGAGATCATGGCAGAGTTGTTCGACCGGTCCGCCGCCGTTGTGGAGCGTTACGGCGGGACGGTCGACAAGTTCACCGGCGACGGCATCATGGCGGTATTCGGTGCTCCAACCACGTTGGAAGACCATGCTTTCCGCGCCTGTCTGGCGGCGCTGGACATCCAGAAGGAAATCGGCGCCACTCTGCCCCTTCGGATCGGCCTGAACTCGGGCCAAGTCATCGCCGGAGAAATCGGTTCGGGCAAAGCGGGTTACACGGCCATCGGCGAGCAGGTCGGAATGGCGCAACGGATGGAATCGGCGGCGCCACCGGGCGGCGTGATGCTCAGCGAGTCCACGGCGCGATACGTCGAGAACCGAGTTGTGCTCGATGAGCCCGAATCAGTACACATCAAGAACGTCGACGCACCGGCTTCCGCGAGGCGGTTACTCAGGATCGGCGAATACCGGCCGACACGGCGTACCGAATCGCCTCTGGTCGGACGCAGCTGGGAACTCAACACCGTCACAGGAATCCTTGACGAAGTGATCGAAGGGTCCGGATATGTCGTCGGTGTCATGGGGCCGGCTGGAATCGGTAAGAGCCGGCTGATCCGCGAAACGGCGTCGCTTGCGTCTGCCCGCGGAGTCGAGGTGTTCTCCGCCCACTGCGAATCTCACACCAGCGATGTCCCATTTCACGCGATCGCGCGACTCATCCGCGCCGCTCTGGGTATTGACGACCTGGACGCCCCCACGTCGCGCAGGCGAATACGGGAACAGTTCGCCAACGCCGACGACAAAGACCTCTTGCTCCTGGACGATCTGCTGGGTGTGCGGGATATGGAGGTGGCACTTCCCGAAATCGCCGCCGACGCGCGTCGCCGCCGACTGACCGCACTCGTCAACGGCGCCTCCCTGGCCAGCAACACGCCGGCGGTATACGTGCTTGAAGACGTCCACTGGATTGACGAAACCAGTGAGTCGATGATGGCGGACTTCCTTGCAGTGATTCCACGGACACCGTCGCTTGTGTTGGTCACGTACCGGCCTGAGTATCGCGGCGCGCTCAGCCGGGCTCCGGGCGCCCAGACGATCGCGCTGCAGCCGCTGAGCGATGCACACGCACGAACACTGACTAGCGAGCTGATGGGTGCGGATCCATCGGTTACGTCGCTCGGTGCAACCATTACCGAACGAGCCTCGGGTAACCCATTTTTCGTCGAGGAGATGGTTCGCGACTTGGCTGAGCGCAGCGTGTTGCAGGGGCAGCCCGGTGCGTACCTGTCGAGCCGAGAGACTACGGACGCCGATGTCCCCGCGACACTACAGGCGACCATCGGCGCGCGCATCGACAGGCTGGACTCCGCGGCCAAACGGACCCTGACCGCTGCATCTGTCATTGGATCACGCTTTGACACTGACCTCCTGGGCAGCTTGGTCGACCACACGGATATCGATCCGCTAGTCTCTGCCGAATTGATTGATCAAGTGCAGTTCTCGCCCCGCGCCGAATACGCGTTCCGCCACCCCTTGATCCGCGCCGTCGCCTACGAATCGCAGCTGAAATCCGATCGCGCGCGACTGCACCGGCGCGTGGCTGAGGCGATCGAAGCGCAGGGGTCCGTCGACGAGAATGCAGCATTGATCGCTGAACATCACGAAGCCGCAGGGGATTTGCATGCCGCCTTCAAGTGGCATATGCGCGCTGGCGACTGGTCGAATATCCGCGACAACGCCGCGGCAATGACGAGCTGGCGTCGGGCACGGCAGGTGGCCGATGTGCTTCCGGAAGACGACCGGGATCGCCTGTCGATGCGCATCGCACCGCGCACTCTGTTGTGTGCAAACGCGACTCGCGTCGGCGGTAGCGGTGCCGAGACCGGCTTCGAGGAACTACGCGACCTGTGCACCGCTGCAGGGGATCACCGATCGCTGGCGATAGCCACGGCCGGGCGTGTGTTGGAACAGTATTTCAACTCCTGCCATGCCGAGGCATCGCGGACTGCTTCGGACCTTGTCCGGCTGCTCGAGTCAATCGGCGATCCGACATTGACGCTTGCACTGTTCACCACCGCAATGTCCGCCAAGCAGGAGACCGGCGAAATGGCGGAGGTGCTGCGATTGGCCGAACGCGGTATCGAGTTGGCAGGCGGAGACGCCACCAAGGGATATTTGATGACCGGATCGCCGCTGACCCTCGCCGTCGCGTTGCGGGGCATGGCACAGTGCTTCCTGGGAATCGCCGGCTGGAAGGACGACTTCGAGCGGGCGGCCTCGATGGCCCGCGCGTATGAACCCATAACCCGTGCCGCCGCACTGTACTTCACACACATTGTCGCGACCATGAACGGCGTGCTGCCGCCCACTGCTGCTGTCTTGCATGAAGCCGAAGAAGCGTTAGCGGCCGCAGAACAATCGGGTGAGAACGTCGCGCTGGCCCAGGGCCGGCAGTATGTGGGCCTCATGCTCGTGCGTCTGGGGGGAAATTCACGAGCGAGGGGATTCCAGTTGTTGGAGCAGGTTCGTGCTATGACTCTCGAGCAGCGCTATAACTTATCGGTCGTCCCACTCATCGACGTCCATGTCGCACAGGAGAAGACCCGGGTCGGCGATTTCGCCGGTGCTATCTCGCAATCGCGCGCCGCAGTCAACGAGTTCTTCGAATTCGGTAGCAAGGTGTGGGCAGGCTATGCCACCAACGTCTTGGTGGATGCGCTGACACACAGCGGTAGCGACGCAGATCTGCAGGAAGCGAAGGTCGCTGTCGACAGATTGGCCGCCTTGCAGATCGAGCCCGGGGTCGTAGTGCACGAGCTGTGGGTGCTGCGCGCCCGGGCGCTGCTATCGCGTGCACGTGGCGACGAAGTCACCTATCACGGGCTGCTGGACGACTACCGAAAGACGGCCACAGAGCTTGGTTTTGAAGGTCACATCGCGATGGCCGAGGCGATGGTCTAACAACCGCGAGCGTGCGCAAAATGCCTCTGCGGCGCGGCGTGTCGCCTTCAGACACGCACACTCGCGGGAATTAGGACACCGGCGGGCGCCGCTGCGCCCACGGCCTGGCCTTCTCGATCTGCGCACTCAGTGACAGCAGCGTCGCCTCGTCGAACGGCCGGCCCACCAACTGGATCGATGTCGGCAGTCCGTCTCCGTCGAGACCCCACGGGACGACGGCGGCGGGCTGCCCCGTCACGTTGAACAGCGCCTGAAACGGCACCCGCTGCGCGCACAGTGCCAACGTCGCGATCGCTCCTCGCCGCTGGTACGCCCCGATGCGCGACGGTCCGATCGCTGTGCCTGGAGTGATGACCACATCGACACCGTCGTAGACCGACTGGATACGTTCGGCGACTTCACTTTCCGCCGCTCTGATTCTGTTCATCCGCTGATCAGAGATCAACCCGCCGATCCGGGCGAAGTTTCGGGTACGTCGTTCGAGCCGCTCCGGCCGGGGCAGCGACTGCACATCGTCATACGCCCCGCGGGAGTACCGGGACAATGCATGGACCAACGCTTGCGGCGGATAGTCCGGATCGCGCTCGACCACCTGGTGGCCTAGTTCACGCAGGAACACGCCCGCTTCGTCGACCGCGGTCCGTTGCGCTTTGCCCACACGTGCGGTCAGCAGCGGAGGCACTTTTGTGCTCAGCGCAATCCGCAGCCGGCCAGGTTCTTTCGTTGCCGCGGCGACGAAGCCGGACTCGTCACTCGTCACATCGAGGAAGAGTGCGGCGTCCTCGACCGTCCGCGCCAACGGGCCGTTCACGCTGAGGCCGTTCCACGCGTCGTCGTGTGGCGCCAGCGGCACCCGGTCGCGCTGTGGCTTGATTCCGAACAGCCCACACCACGTCGACGGAATCCGAATGGACCCCATGCCGTCGGACCCCAACGCCATCGATGCGAGTCCCGCGGCCACCGCCGCGCCACTGCCGCCGCTGCTGCCTCCGGGCGTGTAGTCGGTGTTCCAAGGATTGCGAGCCGCCCCGAACGCGACCGTTTCGGTGAACGACCACAGCATCATTTCCGGCACGGCGGTTTTGCCGACGATCACAGCGCCTGCCGCACGCAGGCGCCGCACCACCTCGGCATCTTCGGTGCGGACCGGTCCGTAGGCGGCGCTGCCATACGTCGTCACCTCGCCGGCCACGTCGACGTCGTCCTTGATTGCGATGGGCACACCGAGCAGCGGCAGCCGTTCACCGGCGTCCAGGCGAGCCTGGGCGGCCGCCGCTTCTTGTCGGGCACTGTCGGCAAGCACGACGCGATAGGACCGCAGTTCCGGGTCGAGCCGCGCGACGCGATCCAGGTAGACGTCGAGCAGCGCGGGTGCGGTGATGGTCCCGTCGGCCAGCATCCGCGCCTGCTGAGCGGCGCCCGCGAAGGCGAGATCGCGATCGTCCATTTCAATCCCTAACTGCCGTGCATGCTGGCGTATTCACCCGGCGTGCTGCCGAGCATCGAACGGAAGTCGTTGATGAAATGTGGCTGGTCGTACCATCCGAGCCGCACAGCGAGATCGGCGAAGTCCACGTCTGGATGGCTTTCGATCTCCAATGCGGCCTGCTGCAGACGATAGCGACACAGCACCCATCTCACCGGGACACCGACGTAACGACGGAAAACCCGTTGTGTGGTTCGCGTACTCCACGGCGAATGTTGCATCACCTGCTCCACCCGATGCAGGCGCTCGTCGTCACGCATCCGGTCGACCAAGCCGGTCAGTGAGACGTACGTCGGGTCGAGTTCACCCGGTTGAGCAGAGATGAGCTCGTCGAGGCGCGCTGATGCCGAGTCGACGTTGTCATCGAGATGGGTTAGGCCACCGAATAGTTCGTCATCGACGGGCTGTACCCGACCGGTCATTGCGGCAGCGTTACGGTTGAATCGGGCGGCGAAGCCACCGGGCCGGAACCGCGCACCGACCACCGCACCGCGTTCGCTGATGGTCGTGTGGAAGACCTGCTCCACCACGCCCTGCACCAAGGTGTTCGGCAGCGGGAAGCCATGGCGAGGACCGTCATCGCCCCACTCGTGGGTGATGTGGATGGAGGGAAAGGTGATAACGGTGCTGTCGAACGGCCCCTGCTCGCGCAGATCCCAGCGCACCGACCAGAAGTGCTCGACGAACCGTGCGGCGCCTGCCGAAGGGGCCCACCGGTCGAGATCGAATACCGACGTGCTCGCGGCCCGGCCGACGACACCGCGCACGGGCGCATCGCGTGTCATGTTTTTGAATCGCCCATAGAAACCACGACTACGGAGTCCTAGTCAATCGGGGGTCGCTCGGCGTTCCGACGAACGCGTTTTGTCATCCCACCGCCCGGCTGCAGGTAGACGCTCCAGTCCTCACCTCGCGAGAAGACGTAAGGACCTCTTCGCCAGCATCTGCTCATCGCCAATCAGTGTGGACCCTCAATTGCTAGCTTGACGACACAGAGGAGATCGCAATGGGAGCAGTAGACACGCCCTATGAGGACCGGATCGTCTGGCGGGACACACCTCAGGGCGGGGAGGGCCAGTCGCGGCTCGGCCGCTACGTGCACACCCGCCACAGGGACGGCACGTTTGATGTGGAGTTCATCGGTCGAGAGAGGGCCGGGGAGCTCATCGGGCAGCGGATGAGCGGCACAGAGGCGTACAACGCGAGCGTCGAGCACAACAAGAAATTGCTGGGCATCCGCGGCGGCGAGAGCGACCCCACGGTCGTCAGACGGCGAAGGGATGCCCCGGTCTGTCCGAAATGCCACACGGCCCACCCGGGTGATGAGTGCTGGTGACAGCATCGCCCTCCACCTCATCCCCTATGGGGTTCCGAGAGGCTCGACCCGCTCGGCACCTGCTGGACGGTGATGACCCGAGTCGAGGACGTCTCCCCCGGAGTGCAACCGCCGGTTGGCAGAGTGGGCGAAGGAGAACGCGTAACGGCATAGGTGCGTCATGCTCGTTTCGTGACCACCAATCGTGAACTCGGCCGCACCGGTATCAACGTGTCCCCCATCGGATTGGGCTGTATGCAGTTCGCCGGCCCCGGCCTGTTCCCGGCACTTCCCCAATCGCAGGCCGACGCGATCACCAGGACCGCCCTGGACGCCGGCATCACCTGGTTCGACACTGCAGAGTTGTACGGCCGCGGCAAGTCGGAACGCAGCCTCAGCGCCGGGCTGACACATGCCGGGATCGGGCCGGGAGATGTCATCGTGGCGACCAAGTGGGCGCCGCCGGGGCGCACGGCGAGCAGTATCGAGCGCACGTTACCCAACCGGTTGTCGGCGCTGGACCCATTCGGCGTAGACCTGCACCAGATTCACTTTCCGGTAGGCAGCATCTCTTCGATTCGCAGCCAGGTGCGGGCGATGGCAAGGCTTGTCGTGGCCGGCAAGATCCGGGCGGTCGGGGTCAGCAACTTCTCGGCACGGCAAATGGAGACTGCCCACGCCGTGTTGGCTGAGCGCGGTATACCGTTGGCCACCAACCAGATTCAGATAAACCTGCTGCATCGCAAGCTCGAGACCAACGGCGTGCTGGAGACCGCCCAACGGCTGGGCGTCACCCTGATCGCCTACTCGCCGCTGGCCAGCGGGATGTTGACGGGCAAGTTCCACGACGACCGCAGCCTGGTGGCGGCCATGCCGCGGCTACGCCGAGTGATCAACGGTTTTACAGCGCGCCGCCTGGACCGCACGGCGCCCCTGATCGACGGCTTGCGCGAGATTGCCGCGGCCCACCAGGCCACGTTGAGCCAGGTGTCCTTGGCTTGGTTGATCAGCTACTACGGCGACACGGTCGTCGCAATCCCCGGCGCGTCGAAACCGCATCACGCCGAGGAGGCGGCCGGCGCGATGGGGGTTGAGTTGTCGCCCGCGGAGACGGCGCGGCTCGCCGAACTGTCGGCCACCGCCACCGGCTAACGTGGCGGAATGCCCTGTGTGTTCTGCGCTGTCGTCGCCGGCGACGCTCCAGCCATAAAGATCTATGAGGACGACGACTACCTGGCACTCCTCGACATCCGCCCGTTCACTAGGGGCCACACGCTGGTCGTCCCCAAGCGGCACACCGTCGACCTGACCGACACGCCGTCGGAAACGGTAGCCGCCATGGTGACCATCGGGCAGCGGATCGCGCGGGCAGCGCGACAGTCCGGCCTGCACGCTGACGGCAACAACGTCGTCATCAACGACGGCAAGGCCGCCTTTCAGAGCGTGTTACATATTCACCTGCACGTACTGCCGCGGCAGAGCGGCGACAAGCTGTCCTTTGCCAAGGGCATGCTGCTGCGCCGCGACCCGGACCGCGAGGAATCCGGACGACTACTGCGGGAGGCGCTGGCGCAAATCGACTCCGCTCCGCAGGAAGGAACGTCATGAGCCTCATCGAGAAGGCGGCCGGTCGCGTCTTTCAATTGCACGACACCGTCTACCGGCGGACCAACGGCTGGATCGGGCACCGCCTGCTGATACTGCCCAGCCTGCTGCTGCACACTGTCGGCGCCAAGACCGGCAAGGCGCGCACCACGTCGCTCACCTACGCCCGCGACGGTGACGACTACTTGGTGGTCGCGTCGAACGGCGGCTCGCCGCGTTCACCAGCCTGGTACCACAATTTGAAAGCCTCGCCGGATGTCGAAATCAACGTCGGTCCAAAGCGATTCGGGGTGCGGGCACAACCGGTGCTACCCGGCGACCCGGACCGCGAGCGGCTGTGGAAGATCGTCACTAAGTACAACAAGGCCTACCCCGAATACCAGAAGAAGACCAAGCGCCCTATTCCTGTCGTCAGGCTCACGCCGAACGCCTGATCAGGCCGCGCGCCGCCGAGGCAGCATCATCAACTTCCCGTCGGGGCCACCGGTGAAGGTGAGTTCTCGCCGCAACCGCTGGCCGGGCACCAGGTCGAGTTCGAAATGCTGTGCCAAGGTGGCTACGACGAGCGCGGCCTCCAGGTTGGCGAAGCCCGACGCGATACACATCCGCTTGCCGGCGCCGTAGGGCATCAGCGCGCGGCGCTGTTGCGGGTCCAAGTTCTCCTTCAAGAAGCGCGACGGATCGTAAGTGTGCGGATCGCGCCAGACGCGGTCGTTGTGGTGGATGCTGTGCATGAGCACCGCCACATTCGTGCCTGCGGTGATCGGGTAATCGCCAAGCACGTCGTCCGACTTCGCCACTCTGCCAACGCCCATGATCGGCGGATAGATCCTCATCGATTCCGCCACGACCGCCTGCGTCCACGGCAACCGGTCCAGGTCGTCGGCGGTGGGCTCGCGCCCGGCGAGCACATCGTCCAGTTCGCGACCCAGACGCTCCCTGGCATCTGGGTTCTGCGAGAGCAGATACCAGGTCCACGCCAAGCCCGCGGCGGTAGTCTCGAAGCCAGCGCCAAGGAAGGTCAAAAGTTCGTCGCGGATCTCCAGATCGGTGTAGCGATAACCGGTTTCGGGGTCTTCGGCCGCCATCAGCAGTGCGAGCAGATTATCCGACCGATCGATCTTGCCGCTGCGATAGTCTGCGATCAGACCGTCCAAAAACCGTTCGATACGGCGAAGCCCGCGCATCGTGCGCGGCGCGATGACCGAGGCTCCAAGACGCAGGAGTTGGATCGCCACCCGGGGCGAACGCGCGGCGAGCTGGTCGGGCCCGTAGCGCGCCAGCCGGTTGCTGAACCAGCGCAGCGGGTGTGCAGCCCCGCCGATGAACCCGTACCCGAAAAGCGTTAGCAGGCGGGCGAAATCGACGCGCATCTGCTTGGCGAGCCGATCGGAAAGGTCGATGCCGAACATGGTGCGGGCGATGATGTCCATCGTGACATAGTTCATCTCGGCCGCGACATCGATCGGCTGACCGGCCTCGGCATCGTCCTCCCACCGGCGGGCGGCCGCAGTACCGGCCGCGGTCATCTGCGGCCCGAACGTATCGACTTGGCGTTTGGCGAAAAGCGGCTGCACCAGCCGCCGGTTACGTTGCCACAGCTCGTCATTGAGGTCGGTGACCAGCCCGCGGCCGAACGCCACCGCGAGCAGGTCGTAGTCGGCGTTCTTGGCGTAGTTGTCCTGGTTCGATATCAAGACATGGCGTGCGATGTCCGGATTGCGCACTATCACGAACTTGGACAGCGGCGCACGGGCGACGACGATGTCGTCCTGCCCGGGCAGCCCGGCGGCGTACTCGTAGATGGTGTGCCGGTAGCCGGCCCACAGTGCGCCGATCGCAAGCCGCCACGACCTCAGCCACCCGATCTCCGTGCGGTGCCAGCGCACGAACGCCGGCGTCCACCGGGGCGGATGCAACGCCGTGCTGGGGGCTTCGGCTATCGGACAGGCACCGGGTGATTCGCGCAGCGGTTGTGCCGCCATGTCGCCCACCTCCTCGTCGCGACTGACGGTATACAGTACCGACGGTACCGGGTTCTTGTAAAGGCGCTTGACTGCGGTTAGAACAGCTCTTTGGCGAGCAGTTCCAGCGTCTTGGCTCGGGCTGGCGCGGTGGCAGGGTCAGTGCCGCGGTGCGCCGACGCGACCGGGTTGACCATGACCTCGTCGACGCCGAACTCGTCGGCCAGCGCGCGAAGCTGATCGGCGGCCTCAGTCGGAGAGCCGACGACGGCGAGGCGCAGGGCGCCCTCTGCGACGCTCTGGGCGTGGGGGGCGAGTTCCACGACTTCGGCGTCCTCGACGAGATCCAACGCTCCCAGGGGTTGACCCGTCCGAAGCCGCGCCATCATCTGCAGGTTCGGTAACACCAAACGCATTGCTTCGTCATGGGTTTCGGCTACGACCGCGTTGACAGTGAGGAACGTCAGGGGTTCGGACGCCAGATCGCTCGGCCGGAACTCCGACCGGTACACCGCCAGCGCCTCGGCTGTGCCCTGGCCCGAGAAGTGGTGTGCGAACACATAGGGCAATCCCTTCGCGGCGGCCAGGTGCGCGGAGTACATCGACGAACCGAGCAGCCACAGCTTCGGCTCCGTCACCGCGGCCGGGGTCGCCTTGAGGACGTAACGCTGGTTCGGGATCGGCACCCGCACACCCCGCGCGCTCATCAGCGCGACGACGTCGTCGAGATACTCCGGGAATGCCTCGATATCGCGATCGTCGCGACCGGCGGCACCGCGCAGTGCCAACGACGTCACCGGGTCGGAGCCGGGCGCCCGGCCGATGCCGAGGTCGATACGCCCCGGGTGCGCGGCCTCCAGCAGCGCGAACTGCTCGGCGACGGCCAGCGGCGCATGGTTGGGCAACATGACGCCGCCCGAGCCGAGCCGCAGCTGTGTGGTGTGCGCGGCCAGATGGGCGATGATCACCGGCGGGCTGGTCGCCGCCACCGCGGGCATGTTGTGGTGCTCGGCGATCCAGTAGCGGGTGTAGCCGAGGCGGTCGGCCGTCTGCGCCAGCTGCGTCGACGCCGCCAGTGCGTCCGAAGTCGACTGGTCGGAGCGCACCGGCACGAGATCCAGAACGGAAAGCTGCATGGGAGTCACAACGCGTCTTTGCTCACGTGCGTTCCCGCGACGGCGAAGATGTCGTCGAGCATCTGCGGAGTGAGCCTGCCGGTGAACGTGTTCTGCTGACTCGGGTGGTAGCAGCCGATCAGAGTGACGTCGCCGAGTGTGGCCGTCACACCGTGCCCGAACTTCGGCGTCGGCGACTCGACGCTGCCACCCGCGGTGCGGACCATCTCCAGCGCCGCCCGCCACGCGAAGCCTCCGAGGGCGATGATCACCCGCACGGACGAACTCGTCAGCCGCCACTCGGCATCGAGCCACGGCGCACACGCGGCGCGCTCGGCCGGCGTTGGCGCGTTAGCCGGCGGCGCACAGCGGACCGCTGCGACCACCCGAGTGTTGTTGAGCGCCAACCCGTCAGCGGCATCAACACAGATTGATTGATTGGCCAACCCGGCACGATGCAGCGCGGCGAAGAGGAAGTCGCCGGAGCGGTCGCCGGTGAACACCCTCCCGGTGCGGTTGCCACCGTGCGCGGCCGGTGCCAGCCCGACGATCATCACCTGCGGCCGCGATGATCCCCAGCCGGGTATCGGTCGGCCCCAGTACGGTTCGGCGCCGTAGGACTTCCGCTTGACGACGGCGACCTCTTCACGCCATTGCACCAGCCGGGGACATGCGCGGCACACCGACACCTCGGCATCCAATTGCTCGATGGTCTTCACCGCACTCGGCCATGCAGCCACCTGCGCCGATGTCGACGCCACCGCGGTGCGCGACGAGTCGCCGGATCACCCGGCCAACCGGAGCCGGCGGGTACGGGCGAGTCGAACAGCGCGCCGGTACGCGGATGCGGCAGCTTCACAGAACCACTGTGCATGCGCTGAAAAATCAGCTGACCGAGCGGCCCCGGACGCTGTTAGATTCGGCCCCGATCTCCCATGACGAGTAGCAAGCGCGGCCCCCTCTACCTGATTCTGTTCGCCGCACTGATGGCAGGCGCGGGCAACGGCATCTCCCTCGTCGCGTTCCCTTGGCTTGTGTTGCAGCGCAACGGCTCTGCACTCGAGGCATCGATCGTGGCAATGGCGGGCACGTTGCCATTGCTCGCCGCTACCCTGATCGCGGGCGCAGCGGTCGATTACATCGGTCGCAGGCGCGTCTCGATGATCTCCGATGCGTTGTCCGCATTGTCAGTGGCGGCCGTGCCGGTGCTGGCGCTGATGTTCGGTGTGGATGCCATCAACGTCGCGGTGCTGGCTGCCCTGGCCGGCCTCGGCGCGTTTTTCGACCCGGCAGGGATGACAGCCCGAGAGACGATGCTGCCCGAGGCGGCCAATCGGGCCGGCTGGACTCTGGACCACGCCAACAGCGTGTACGAGGCGGTCTTCAACCTCTCCTACATCGTCGGCCCCGGCATCGGCGGCCTGCTGATCGCCACGCTGGGCGGCATCAACACGATGTGGGTGACCGCATCCGCCTTCGGGTTGTCCATCATCGCGATCAGCGTGCTGCGCCTAGAGGGCACGGGCAAACCGGACCGAGAATCTCTGCCCGAAGGCGTATGGGCGGGCATTGTCGAGGGCCTGCGATTCGTATGGCGCAACCCGGTCTTGCGCACATTGGCGTTTGTCGACCTGGCGGCCACCGGCCTGTACATGCCAATGGAAAGCGTGCTGTTTCCCAAATACTTCACCGACCGCAACGAACCGGCGCAACTGGGCTGGGTGCTGATGGCGTTGAGCATCGGCGGTCTGATCGGGGCGCTGGGCTATGCGGTCCTGTCGAAGTACATGAGCCGACGCGCGACCATGCTGACCGCGGTGCTGACACTCGGCGTTGCGATGACCGTGATCGCGTTTCTCCCCCCGTTGCCCCTCATCCTCGCGCTGTGCGGGGTTGTCGGTCTGGTGTACGGACCGATCGCGCCGATCTACAACTACGTCATGCAGACGCGCGCGCCTGCGCACCTACGCGGACGGGTGGTCGGTGTGATGGGGTCACTTGCCTACGCCGCGGGCCCGCTCGGCTTGATCGTGGCCGGCCCGCTCGCCGACACGGCTGGGCTTCATGCGACGTTTCTGGCGCTGTCACTGCCGATGCTGCTCCTGGGCATCGTCGCCGTGTTCCTGCCTGCGCTGCATGAGCTGGATCGCGCTGGGTGAGTCGACACCCGCCTCGGCGTACGATCGCGCAGGGAGGTCCGATATGGCCAAACATTCCCGCTGGATTGCGATGCTCGCCGGGGTAGTCCTGGTAGCCGTTGCGGTCGCGGCACCCGTGAGCGCCCACCACGGATGGAGCGAATACCAGGACGATCAATTCGATATCACGGGCACACTCGTGACGCCGGTCAGTCTTGCCGGGCCACATGCGACGGCCCAGATAAGAGTCGATGAGCAAGTGTGGGACCTGGTCTTCGCCCCGTCGTCGCGTACTGCGCGCGCCGGCTTGGAAGAGGGCACGATTCCCGTTGGCGACCAGGTGACCGCAAGCGGGCACCGGCATCGTGACGCGCAGGAGCTCGAGGTCAAAGTCGAGCGCCTCACCTGGAACGAGACCGTCTTCAACGTCTACCCCGACCGCAATTGACATTCGTTTCGGCATGCTCGCATGCATGACGTTCTCGCCTGGCTGCAGTCGTCTGCGCTCGGCACGTTCGTGCGCGGCTCAGGCCCCTGGACGTATCCGATCGTCAACCTGATTCACATCGTCGGTATCGCGACGCTCTTCGGTGCCGTGCTCATTCTCGACCTGAGGCTGCTGGGGGTCTGGCGCAGTGCGCCGCTCTCAGCGATCACAACCGCCGCTGCGCCCGTGGCGATGGCAGGCTTCGCGGTCGCCGCAGCCAGTGGCGTCTGCCTGCTTGCGGCCAATGCTCTCGAGTACGAGGGCAACCCGTTTCTGCTCGTGAAGTTCTCGGCAATCGGGCTTGCGTTGACCAATGCAGTCGCGCTTGGCCGCACCGCTGCTTGGCGGTCTCGTTCAACCCGTGATCTGTCCCCCGCTGAGGCAAGAACGTTGGCGCTCATGGGCGGTGCGTCGCTCATCAGCTGGCTCACCGCGATCGCGGCCGGGCGGATGATTGGTTACTGGTGATCGGTCAGCTCGAGGCGTTCACCGAGCAGCGGCTGGGCCCGCCCTGGCGATGGAGGCCAGTCCTTCCGCAAGCTCGACCGCCCGCCTGCTGTCTAGCCGGGACGGCGCTTGGTTTGCTCAGCGCAACACCTGCATGCTCTGCACGACGGCGTCGTTGAATTCGGTGGCCCGTTGTTCGTAGATCGCGATGTCGGAACCCGGCAATAACCAGGACTGGTGAATCTGCGGCTCCGATTCATTCGGCAAACCGCCCGCCACACACGGTATTCAGCGGTGCGATCGCCCATCTTGGCGAAGCCCGTGCCATCACCGGTTTGCGCGGTGATGTCCTCGATCCCGGTAGCGGGATAGGGCGCATCGCCGTGGTGATAGCAACCCGTCTCGATCGGCGTCTTCAGGTCCTCGATCGTGCCCTTGAATGCGACGTCGAATCGCAACGGCAGATCGAGAGGGCCACCTGCCGGATAGCCGATCACTCCCCGCGTCGCCGGAAACTCCGAATCCTCGAGGACGGCCCAGTGCGGCACCGTCGCCCGGAGAATCTCGACGCCACCGGTGAATTCGGGGTTTGGCACGATGACGGTCGTCGGGGGGCCACCGGGATACTTCGGATGGCTTGCGGTCGTCGCAGTAGTCGTCGTCGTTGGCGTCGCCGAGCCCACCGGCGCGGCGGCAGGGTCATCGGATTCGCTTGCACAGCCCGCACACGCTGCCACTGCGACCGCGGCAACACAGTAAGTCCGGTATGCGCCAGACATCACGACAACGATATGTCGATACTCTGGCCGCCGCCCACCCGCTTTCAGCGCGCCGCGGCCGGGCCCGCCCTGGCGATCGAGGCCAGTTCCTCGCGCGAGCTCGCTCCCACGCGCTGGCAGGCGCGGTACACGTGGCCCTCGACGCTGCGGACGGACATCACCAGTCGGTCGGCGATCTCACGGTTGGTCAGGCCGGCGAGCACGAGTTCGACGATCTCGCGCTGGCGTCCGGTCAGGGGCTGGCTGGCGGGAGCCCTCAACGCCGGTGTGCACAACCCACCGCACGCGTCGCTGAGTTCCTTCGCCACCGCAGCAGCCCACAGTCCGCGCTTGCGGTGCTGATCGCGGGTAAACGCCACCGCAGCCTGCGCGGCGACGTCAGCAGCGGTCGCCCGGTCACCGATCGCCTGGTAAGCGTTCGATGCCTCCAGCAGTCCCTCGCCGTCGTTGGTGGCCAGCGATTCTGCATGCTGCGCAACAGCTTTGGCCAGCGGCAGGCCCAAATCGTCGGCGATCTCGCGGGCACGCCCGGCGCGGGAGGCGTCGCCCCACTGGGCCATAACCTGCAGACAGGCGAGTTCATGAGTGGGCTGATTGCGTTCGCGCGCCCGAACTGCGGCCGACTGCACGGTGGCGGTCGCTTCGTTGACGCAACCGTTCGCGGCGAGCGACCACCCCGTGGCGATGCTCAGTGCGGTCTGCATGAACAGATAGTCGGGGGGGACACTGGACTGCGCCTCGGCGATGGCTTCCTTGGCGGCCTCCGCCTCGCCGAGTTTCGCGTGCGCCTCGGCGAGCAGGAAACAGGTGGCGGGCCGCAGACCGGTTGTGACACCGTGCCTTTCGACGCCGGCCAGCGCTTCGTGCAGAAGTTTCACGGCGGTCCTGACATTGCCGCGCATCAGTTCGGCGACGCCCATCAGGGAAGCGAGGTTGGCATAGGCCAGGCTCGGAACCTCACGTGCCGAGTCGGCGAGCCGCGCAACCATCGCGACGCATTCGTCGGTCCGGCCGGTCAGCCTGCATGCGCGGGCGTAGACGCTGCCGAACCAGAACCGCATGTGGGATGCCTGGAATGACGTGATGGCGCGGTCGAGGGCGGCCTCGGCCACCGCGATCAGATCGTCAGCCGTGCCCAGTGCGCCCATCGCCATCGTCAACGCGACCGAAGCCATCATGGCGTGGAAATCGGACAGCTGACCGGAATTCAGTGCCGCCCTGGCCTTTTCCTCAGCAACGTCACAGCGCGCGGAGACCGCGTCGACACATGCCTCCACCGCCGCGCGCGCAACTTCCTCGGACGGCGATTCCGGGCCTCGAGCCAACTCCGCGAGGACCACCGAAGCATCGTTGCATCGTCCGAGCATCCAGATCAGGTTGGCCGCCCGCAGGGTGAACCATTGATGTGACCCTTCCGCGCCTTCCGAACCGATCGCACGCAGCACCTCCTCGGCCTGGTTGCCGCGGCCGAGAAGGAACAGATTCATCGCCCGCACCCCGAGGGCGTCGGGCGCTCCGGCCGATGCCGCCGAGGTGGCAAAGCGGTCGGCCAGGTCGAGGTCCAGCAGAGTCATCGCGTACTGCGCGGCCTGAAGGCACAGTTGCGGATCGGGGGGCAGATCGGATTCCAGCGCGAGCAGGGCGCGGCGCACCGTCGCTTGCGAATCTGCGTCCGCATCCTTGGCGAGCCGCTGTGCCAATGTTCCGCGGATCTTCGACAGGTACATTTGGCCGGCGCCGGCCCGGCGAAGTTCGCCGTACAGCGGATGCGCGAGCCGGGCCATGAGTTCACCGCCGGAACGCTCGATTGTGACCAGGTTCATCTGTTCGGCGCTCTCGAGATCGCCACGCCCCACCAGATCGCACAGCACGTTGACGGCCAGTGGTTCGCACTGCGACAAGGTATCGACGACGAGGGCCACCTCAGGGGTGAGCTCATGCAACTGCCTGCCGACCATGTCGCTGATGCTCTGCGACACCGCGACGTCGCCGTCCCACATCCAAACCCCGGCCATCATCCGCATCCGGCCCGCGGCCACCTGGTCCTTGACGAGCTGGTGCAGGAACAGTGCATTTCCGCCGGTGAGTTTCCAGAAGCGTCGAGCACTGCGGGCGTCCACGGCGCCGTCGAGGGCGGTCTCGATCATGGCGTGCGCGGCGTCGACGGTCAGCGGCGCCAGGTCTAGGCGCGTGAGCAAGCCGTCCTTCCACAGCGCGGTGATGGCGTCAGGCGGTTTCGTGCCCGCCCGTAGAGTCACCACCAGGCGGGCGCCACGGCTGTGGGCGAGCTGATGAACGACATGCGCGGACAGTCCGTCGAGAAGGTGCGCGTCGTCGACGCCGATCAGGATCCGGCCCTGGCGTTGGTGGGCAACGAACGAATTGATCAGGTTCCGCACGTTGGGCATGGGGTCGGCGATCGCGTCGCTGATCAACGCGGTGAAGGCGCCGAGCGGAAGCGCTCGCGCGGATTCGGTGCCGACGATCCAGTTGGTGCGCTCACCCGCGGCTTCGGCGCGCGCGAGGACTTCACGTGCGAGCCGGGTCTTTCCGACCCCAGCGGCTCCCACGATCACCACACCGGAATTCTTGCTTCCCCCGCTGAGCGCGCGACGAATCGTTGCCAGCTCGTGGTCGCGTCCCGCCAGCGGATCCCCGCTGATCACGGCGCGACTATAACCCGCGTTAATTGCATATGCAGGTATTTTCGATATCAATTGCCTTACGGCATCGCCGCAGCAACTTTCACGTGTCCCTCGAATCCGAGGGAAGTCGCCCTCTCTCGGTAGCGGTCTCGGAATTCTCGGTAACCGCTTTCGTCGCCGCGAGTCCGGGCCAGCAACGCCCGCATACGCAGAAGCGGCAGCTCGAATAGGACGAATCGCGGTTCGACGGTGACGGCGGCAAGTTTGTCGATCGCCAGAGCCGCCTCCCGGACGTCGGATTCGGTGCCGCGTTGCAACAGCGACTCCACCAGAACCGTGACTGCATGCCCGCGCGTGAGCACCTCCCCACCGTCGAAACTCTCGTCGACAATCGTGCGAGACAACTCGATCGCGTCATCGGTGTGGCCTGTGCGCAACTTTTGTGCCGCGATCTCACAGTCGACCATCATCACGCCCTGCTTGTTTCCGGTCCACATCGGCGACTCTCTGGCAATGCGTAGCAGATCAACCACCGCCGCGTGGTCGGTGTCGTCACGAAGCCGCAGCACGCTGAAACGTGCCATTCGGGCCAAGCCCAACGCGAAGTCATCGCCGTACTGCTCGGCCAACCGCAAAGCATCTGCTGTTCGACTCATGGCTATCTCATCGGGATGCAATGCACCGGTGGGAATGAGCACCACGTACGGATAGGCCGCAGCAACAATATTCGTAAATGCATCAGCACCGCGCGCCAGCTCGATGGCCTTTTCGAAGTCCTCCTTGCTGCCCGAATCTCCCAGACAGCGCCGGATGATGCCCCGCACCATGGTCGCCTGTGGAAGCGGCGATCCGATCAGCAGCTTCCCCTTGTTGACATCCCCTTCGGCCCGGTCGACAACAAGCTGGGCCAGCCGCAGCGCTTCAGCCATTTCTCCCGAATGCATCTTGGCGGTCATCGCAGCGTGCAGAAGTCCCACCGTCAACACCGGGTCACCAATCGATTCCAGCAGCCGAGCATGCTCAGCTGCCAGCTTTGCCGCCTCCCGGTGCCGGTTCTGCAGCATGAGGGTCACCGGTAGGCCCGCCATGCCGATCGCCAGCGACGTCTGGTCGCCCGTCTCGACGCACAGGTCCCGCAGCTCCTCGTAGCCGGTGTCACCAACGCTGAGGCTACGAAAGGCGCTGGCGGACAGCCTGGTTCTCGGTGCGATTCGCATCGCGGAGCGATCGGGGTCGTCGATCGGTAGGCGGTCGGCGACGTTGCGCGCCCGCTGCCAACTCGTCCGTGCCGCGGCGATGTCCCGGTAGGTGAGCCAGTCGCCCGCCTTCATGTGCCACGCGAAGGCCTCCTTCAGGTCGCCGGCGGACTCCAGATGCTCAGCGATCAGAGTCGCGTTCTCGTCGGCGGATTCGGGGTCACGCACCTGGATTGCGCCGGCCAGGAGTCGGTGTAGTTTCGCGCGCTCGGCTGTCAGCTGCGACTCGTAGGCCACCGCCCTAATCAGCGGATGCCGGAAGGCGTATTCGTCACTCCCCGTGAACTGCACCTGGTCGATGAGCTCGTTGGAAACAAGACCATCGAAGGCCGGCTCGATTCCCAGGCTGTCCAGATCTTCGTGGCTGAAGCGCATTCCGACCACTGCCGCCGCGCCCAATGTTCGCTTGGCCGACGGTTCGAGGCGGTCGATGCGCGCGGCGATCGTCGCCTGCAGCGTCGCCGGCACACTCATTTCAGCGACATCGCCTCGCGTTGAATAAGAACCGCGAGTCCCTTCGAGCAGTCCACGCTCGGCGAGGTCGCGGACGATCTCCTCCGCGAAGAACGGGTTGCCTGCGGCACGCTCCGCAATGCGCTCGGGCACCGCCCCCGTCATCGCCCCAGGACCCAACAACTCACCGATTAGCGCCGAGGCCTGCGCGCCATTGAGCGGACGCAGTGAGATCGCCTGCGCTCCCGCAACTCTGGTCAAGGCGCCCTGATAATCCGGGCGATACGTGATCAACACCGCCGATTGGGTCTGGGTGATCACCGGTAGAAAGTCGGCAAGCATCGACTCGCTGACGTCATCAATCCAGTGCGCGTCCTCGATCACGTACAGCGCCGGTTCGGTTCGGGCCAGTGCCGCAGCGTTGACCAACGACGTGAGCCGCCGCCGTCGTGCATCGGAATCGATCATCAGCTGTGCGGCACCGGGATCAGCGATGCCGAGCAGATCGTCCAACAACAACAGATCCTCGGGGTCGGCGCGGGGAACTTGGGCGCGAACGCGGGCGCGGGCGGCCTCGCCGTCGAGTTCACTCACGCCGAACCCCGCACGCAGCAGCCGCGCCACGGCATGAAACGGGATGTCGCTGGTGTGTGATTCGCAGTACGTGGTGAACACCTCGACGCCACGTCCGGCGGCCAGTCCGGCGGACTCGCGGACGATGCGGCTCTTGCCGATGCCCGGTGGCCCAAGGACGCAGACCACGCACCCCGCCCCACCGATGGCTTCGTCGAGAATCGCGGAGATCGTGTTCATTTCCCAGGTACGTCCGAACAGCGGCGTCGATTCCTGTCCGCGGACATGCCGACGTTCCGACGACGCCAACAGCCGCCGCGCAGGCACGGGCACGTCGGCGCCCTTGATGTGAACCAATGCAGTCTCGGCGAGTACCACGGCGGCGTCCACCAACTGCGCGGTCGACTCGCTGACCATAATCCCGCCGGGTGGCGCTGCCGATTCCATCCGCTGCGCCATCCCGACCTGCGCGCCGATTGCGGTGTAATCCGAAGGGCCCGAACCCAACTCACCGGCGATCACCTGACCCGAGTTCAGACCGATTCGCAACGACAGGTCGATTCCGTTGCGCGCCTTGACGTCGACCGCAAGCTCAGCGGCCTCATCCTGGATGCCCAAGGCCGCAACGCACGCGCGAACAGCGTGATCCTCCAATGCCACCGGGGCCCCGAACAGCGCCATGATGCCGTCGCCGGTGAACTTGTCGATGGTTCCGCCGTATCGCTGCACGACCGATGCGGCGCGGCGGACGAGTTCTGCCATGATCTCGCGTAGACGCTCCGCGCCGACCGCCGCAGCGAGGTCCATCGACTGGACGACATCGGCGAACAACACGGTCACTTGCTTGTATTCAGCGGTTGTCCCCGATGACGTGCTCGGCGAACCACACACGTGGCAGAAACGTGCGTCTTCCAACAGCGCCGCACCACATTTCCGGCACGATGTTGCGGTCACCCAGACCTCCGCGGTCGCAACCGGACTCCCCGGTTCGCACAGGATAGAGCCGACGACTTCGGGCTGTAGTCATAAAGCGGCGCTTGGGTGTGTTACATCTGCGGCGGACCGGGGTAACCCGACTCGCTCGCCTGGAGTGCCGTGGTCGTGGCGATACCGCTCCTGCTGCTGTTCGTGATGCTCGGCGCATTGAAGGTGACGGCCTGGGTGGCGTCGCTGATATCGCTGGCCGTCAGCATCGTGATCGCCATCGTGGTCTACGGCATGCCCGTCGGACAGACCCTGCTGGCCGGCCTGACCGCGCAGCGCAAAAGCCTCGTCGGTGCCGATGTTCTCCAGCCTGTCGTCGACCTCGCTATCCACCCCAGAGACGAAGAAAGACGCCGCAGAATGAATCTTCGACAGGTTGTGTCCACCTTCCTTGGCGGCTTCCAGCCCGGCCAGGTAGGCGTCCATCACGGCGCGGTCGTTCCACCGTGAAGATCAGCCTCACATTGACTGAGATGCCTTCGCCGATCACCGCGCTGATAGCGGCAGTTCACCTATTTGCGCATACCCTTTCGCGCTGATACTCACCGCCTGCCGGCTGGCTGGCTCGATGAGGACACCCCGCTGATCCGGCGTCTAACCGAGCCGACCGCGTACCTGCTTATCAAAAGGCCGCGGCTGTGTACCGACATGAATATCGTTCCGCTTGGGCCGCGGTGATTGGCACAGCCCACGGTCCCGGCGGAGAGTTTCGCCGTGCTGTGATCCGACCATATGAATTCGACTGAAAGGAATTCGCGTTGACCGAACTGAGCCTGGCCATCGCCGGCAAGATTCTCGATGCTGCTCTCGCGAAGGCCGTTGACAAGAACCTTAAGCCTGTCGTCGTTGCCGTCCTCGATGCGCGCGGTTGCCTCAAGGTCTCCTCCGCCCAAGACGGCGTCAGCCTCCTGCGCTTCGAAATCGCTCACGGAAAGGCCTACGGCGCACTCGCGATGGGCATCGGTTCGAGGGCGCTGTTCGAGCGTGCGCAAGAGCAGAGCTATTTCATTGGCGCAGTGAACACGCTGGCGCAGGGCCGCATGGTGCCGGTGCCAGGCGGCGTGCTCATCCACGACGACGACGGCGTTCTGCTCGGCGCCATCGGTGTCAGCGGAGACACCTCAGACAATGACGAAATCTGCGCCGTCGCAGCCATCGAGGCAGCGGGTTTACAGGCAAGTACCGAATAGCCGGGCCTGGCACTCCAGCGGAGTCGAACGATGTCGACCCCGACGCCACCTACTCGATGAAGACCGTCGAACACATGATCTGGCCCTAGCGGCAGGGCCGGCCGCAAGTAGCGATGACACCTTGCTATTTGCACGATTTGCCCAACGCCAATCGCTAGGTGGTGAGACGGTGGTGACTGCAGCGACTTATCGATGCATGGAAGTGATGGGATGTCTCCCGCTCTCGGTGGCGACGTTGGATCCGCGGTCGTACGTATGGGTCCGCGGCAGGGAAAGAAGCGTCGGAACCAGTCCGAGGAACTATCGCCCGGTGCGTGGGCGGTGGGAACAGAGGTGTACGGCGCCGACCGGTTCAAGGAGGCTCGGGAGGTCTTCGAGCAGGTCGCGCTCGACGAGGACTTGATCGTGTTCCTCACGCTGCCGGCGTACCGGCTGCTCGATTGAGTGGGGCGATAACCATGACAACGACCTATCTCGACCTGGTCACCGAGAAGGCCACCGGGCGGGTCACTGAGCAGGTCCGCCGAGAGATCGACGGGTTGGTCAGCGAAGGCGGCCTCATCTCTGAACCGGCTCAGCTTCGCACCTATGAATGCGACGGGCTGACCGGATTTCGGGTGGTTCCGGCGCTGGTTGTGCTGCCGGCGAGCACCGCGGAGGTCGCCGCGGTTGTGCGGGTCTGCGCCCGCGAACGGATTCCGTTCGTCGCCCGCGGTGCGGGTACCGGTTTGTCCGGCGGTGCGCTGCCCGTCGCTGACGGAATTGTCATCGGGCTGGCCCGGATGAGGGAGATCCTCTCTGTCGACGCACAGAACCAGCGCGCGGTCGTCCAACCGGGCGTGACGAACCTCGGCATATCCGCCGCCGTGGCCACCCAGGGGCTGTACTTCGCTCCCGACCCGTCGAGTCAGGTCGTCTGCACGATCGGGGGAAACGTGGCAGAGAACTCGGGCGGCGCGCACTGCCTGAAGTATGGCTTCACCTCCAACCATGTCCTCGGGCTCACGATGGTGTGCGCCGACGGCAGCGTGGTCACCCTGGGCGGCGACTCACTGGACCAGGTCGGGCCGGACCTGCGCGCCGTAGTCGTCGGCTCGGAAGGCACCCTCGGCATTGTCACCGAGGTCACCGTGCGATTGCTGCGCAAGCCCGAGGCGGTCCGCACGCTGGTCGCCGACTTCCCCGACGCGGGGCAGGCGGGCAACGCGGTCAGCGACATCGTGTCGGCCGGCATCATTCCGGCCGCCGTAGAGATGCTGGACTCGCTGGCGATCGAAGCGTGTGAGAAGGCGACCGGCGCCGGCTACTCGGTCGACACACCCGCCGCCCTGGTGGTTGAGCTCGACGGCGTCGCGGTAGAGGTGGACGCGGAGTTCGAACGGGTGCAGCGGATTTGTCGGGACAACCAGTCCACGCATATCCGGATCGCCGAGGACCCGAGCGAACGCGCGCTGATCTGGAAGGGCCGCAAGGCCGCCTTCGCTGCGATGGGTCGGATTAGCCCGGACTACTTCGTCCAGGACGGGGTCATCCCGCGGACCAAGCTCGGCGCCACGCTCACCCGCATCGGGGAGATGTCACGGGCGGCGGGACTGCGGGTAGCCAACGTGTTCCATGCCGGCGACGGCAACCTGCACCCGCTGGTGCTCTACGACAGCACGGTCGAAGGCCAGGCCGAGAAAGCCGAGCACCTGGCGACCGCGATCGTCGAGTTGTGCGTGGAGCAGGGCGGTTCGATCACCGGTGAGCACGGCGTCGGCAGCGACAAGGCCTGCTCGATGCCGAAGATGTTCACCGAGTCGGACCTGACCGTGATGGCGCTGGTGCGCCGCGCTTTCGACCCCGAAGGCGTGTGCAACCCGGGCAAGGTGCTGCCCACCCCGCGGCTGTGCGGTGAGCGCCCAGGCCCGTGGCGGCCGCACCCGCTCGAGCAAGCCGGCGTGATCGAACGGTTCTGAAGGGAGCGACGAGAGGTGACCGCCAGCACATCCACACCGGCAGGTTCGACGGTTCAACGGCCCACCAGCGTTGACGAGGCCGTCGAGGTGCTGCGCGACAGCCGGGGCAGTGTGCTGTTTCGAGGTGCCGGCACGAAGATGAGCTGGGCCGGCCGCCCGCAGGACCCGGATCTAGTGCTGGAGACCGGCGGCCTGGACCGGCTGCTCGACCACAACCCCGCTGACATGACCGCCTCGGCGCAAGCCGGCATGCCGTTGCGCGCCCTGCAGGACCGGCTCGCCGAGGCCGGGCAATGGCTTGCGCTCGACCCGCCAACCGAACCCGACGGAGCGACCCTGGGCGGGCTGCTCTCAACCGGCGAGTCCGGCCCCCGGCGGCTGCGGTACGGCGCGCTGCGTGACCTCGTGATCGGCGTCACGCTCGTGCTTCCCGACGGGACGGTGGCCCACGCGGGCGGACACGTGATCAAGAACGTGGCCGGCTACGACCTCAGCAAGATGATGTACGGGTCGCTGGGCACGATCGGATTGATCGCCGAGGTGGTGCTGCGGGTACACCCGCGACCGGAGACGAGCGCCACCGTCGTGATGCCATCCTCGGTCCAGGAGGCGACCGCGCGCAGCCTCGACCTGCTCGCGTCGCCCCTGGAACCCTCTGCCGTCGACTGGGTCGGCGACCCCCGCGGGGGCGGATCGACGGGCCGGCTGGCCGTGCGGTTCGAGGGCACCGCCGCCGGGGTGGCGGCGCAGACGGCGGCGCTGAGGGATCGGCTGGACGGAGCCGCGCCGGAGGCATTGGCCAACACGGATGAGGCCGCGCTGTGGCGGGAGTACGCCGGCGCCCACCGGGCCGAGCCGGGCCAGAGCACGGCGTTTGCCGGCGCGCTGGCCAGCCGGTTGACTGCCGTCGCCGAGGCGCTCGCCGGCGCGGCCGACGCCGCCGGGGTGGACGTCTCGCTGGCCTCCCACAGCGCACTCGGGCTGCACACTGCTCGGTTTTCCGGACCGCCGGCGCAACAGGCGGCGGCGTTCGACCGGTGGCGCCGCGAGGTCCTGGCCCTCGGCGGCACCGTGCTGCTGCGGGAACGTCCCGCCGAGATGAGTGCGGTCGTCGACGCGCTCGGTCCCGCACCCACAACCGTAAGTCTCCTGCGTGCCTTAAAAGAACGGCTGGATCCCGACGGCCGCTGCGCCCCCGGCCGCCTGGCCCCTTGGCTGTGACCCACCCAACCCATGGAGTTTCGCCGATGACCACTGAGTCGACCGACCACCGCGACGGTGATGAGCGCTCGCGCGACGAGCATCGGGCTGAGGACCAGCGCGTACACGTAGAGCACGCGCCCGACACCCTCGGCATCTTCGACGCGCACAACCCGCCGGCCGACGAGCGGATCTCCGACTGCGTGCACTGCGGCTTCTGCCTGCCTACCTGCCCCACCTACACGCTGTGGGGCGAGGAGATGGACTCCCCGCGGGGGCGGATCTATCTGATGAAGCTGGGCAAGGAGGGCTCGGTCCCACTCGATGACACATATGTCCAGCACTTCGATGCATGCCTGGGCTGCATGGCCTGTGTGACGGCTTGCCCGTCCGGCGTGAAGTACGACGAGTTGATCGAGGCCGTCCGCCCCCAGCTGGAGCGCAACTACCGGCGCAGCCTTGCCGATCGCCTGTTCCGGGGGATGATCTTCCAGCTCTTCCCGTACCCGACCCGGCTTCGCGCCGCCGCCGTCGGGGGTGCGCTCTACCAACGCGTGGGGGGTCGCTACCTGCTGGAGCGCAGCGGTCTGCGCAAGCGGCTGCCAGCGCGGCTGCAGGCGGTCGAGGAGCTGATGCCGCCGGCGCGGCTGCGCGGCCTGACCCGGCGGTTGCCCGCGTTCATCCCGGCGCAGGACACCGCGCGGCGGCGCCGCGTCGCCATGCTGGAGGGATGCGTCCAGCGGGTGTTCTTCCGCGACGTCAACGAGGCAACGGCGCGCGTGCTGGCCCGGGAAGGCTGCGACGTGATTGTGCCGCGCGCGCAGCGGTGCTGCGGCGCGCTCAGCGAGCACGCCGGCCGGGAACCGGAGGCGCTGGAAAGGGCCCGTCGACTGATCGACGTGTTCGAACGCGCCGATGTGGACGCCATCGTGGTGAACGTGGCCGGTTGCGGCTCCACGATGAAGGAGTACGGCCGGCTGTTGAGCGACGACCCGAGGTACGCCGAACGGGCGGCGGCGTTCTCGGCGAAGGTGCGCGACATCTCGGAGGTGCTCGCCGAACTGGAGCCAGTCGCGCCGCGGCACCCCATCGAGGCCCGGGTCGCCTACCACGACGCCTGCCATCTCGCGCACGGCCAGCGCGTCCAAATCCAGCCGCGGGCGGTGCTGCGCACCATCCCGGGCCTGGAGGTGACCGACATCCCGGAGGCCGAGATCTGCTGCGGTTCGGCCGGCATCTACAACATGGTGCAGCCCGACGCCGGTGCCGATCTGGGCCGGCGCAAGATCGCCAACGTCATGTCGGTTGCGCCGGACGCGGTGGTCACGGCCAATCCCGGATGCCTGCTGCAGATGCGCCGGTACCTGCCCGGGTCCGTGCCGATGCTCCACCTTATTGAGCTCGTCGACGCGTCGATCCGGGGAGTCGACCCCATCCAGGCCCGCCAGCGGCGCGCCGCTGCAAACTATGACGCGCGGACGCCGGAACCGGGCCGGTTATGAACACTCAGTCAATGCGATCGGTCGTGGCGCCGGACAAGTTCAAGGGCAGCCTCGCCGCGGTGGAGGCCGCCGAGGCTATCGAGGGGTCGGAGCTGGGGCTCGGCGACCGGCGCTTCGTCGAAACGGCGTACGCCGTTTCGCGCCGCTGCCTACAGTCTGGTGACAAACCGACGCCAGCCGACTCAACCCAGTCCTATTGACGGATCGATTGGTAAGGGGACAAATGTTCACGCAACAGCTCGCGCCCATGGCTGGCAGCCTCACCGCGTCGGCGCTCATTGCCCTGCTTCCGCTGCTCACGATCTTCATCCTGCTTGGCGTGTTCCGGATCAAGGCGCACTGGGCCGGCCTGGCCTCGCTGGCCGTGGCCATAATCGTGGCGATCGTGGCGTTCAAGATGCCAGTGGGACTGGCGCTGTTGTCGGGCACCGAGGGCGCCGTGTTCGGCCTGTTCCCAATCATGTGGATCGTGTTCAACGCGCTGTGGGTCTACCAGCTCACCGTGGTCAGCGGCCGCTTCGCGGACCTGCGCGAGTCGTTCAACCTCATCTCGGCCGACCCGCGCATCATGTCGGTGCTGATTGCGTTCTGCTTCGGCGGCCTGCTGGAGGCGCTGGCGGGCTTCGGCGCCCCCGTGGCGATCACCGGCGTAATGCTCATGGCGATCGGCTTCTCCCCCTTCCGCGCCGCCGCGATCGTCCTGCTGGCCAACACCGCGCCCGTCGCGTTCGGCGCGATCGCCACCCCCATCCTCACGGCGGCCACGCTGACCAACATCCCCGCCTCCGAGATCGGCGCAGTCGTCGGCCGGCAAACCCCAGTTCTCGCGCTGTTCGTGCCGCTGATCCTGGTCGCCTTGGTGGACGGGCGGCGCGGCCTGCGTCAGACCTGGCCGGCTGCGCTCGTCTGCGGGATCAGCTTCGCGCTGGCCCAGTTCGTCAGCTCCAACTTCATCTCGGTCGAGCTGACCGACATCATCGCCTCGCTGGTCGCCGTTGGGGCCACGATGGCGTTGCTGCGGGTGTGGCAGCCGTCAGGTACCGAGGAGGCGATCAGCGACCTGCGGGCCGCGACGGCAGAGGCCGAGGACGTCCCCGAGTCCGGCGGCGTGACCCCGGCCGGCCGCGCCGACGACCGGTCCGAAACCGCCAGCGGGCCCGAGCGAACCGGCGGCACGTCTGGTGGTTCAGCCGTTGCGACACCGGCGTCGTCCAGCCGCGAGCTGACCCCCGGACGGATCATGATGGCGCTGGTGCCGTACATCATCGTGATCGCGGTCTTCTCGATCGCCAAACTGTTTGGGCCGGTCAAGACCTTCCTCCTCGGCACCGACGTGAAGATAGAGTGGCCCGGGCTGCACGGCAACGTGCTCAGCGCCGCCGGCAAGCCGATCTCGTCGACCATCTACAACTTCCAGTGGCTCTCATCGCCCGGCAGCCTGCTGGTGCTGTGCGGGATCCTTACCGCGATCTGCTACCGCATGAGCCCGGCAGTGGCCGCGCGGGAGTACTTCACGACGGCGTACAAGCTGCGCTGGGCGTTCCTCACCGTGGCATCGGTGCTCGCGCTGGCGTATGTGATGAATCAGTCCGGCCAGACGCTGACGATCGGCAGCTGGATCGCCGCGACGGGCGCCTTCTTCGCGTTCCTGTCGCCAGTCCTCGGCTGGCTCGGCACCGCGGTCACCGGGTCGGACACGTCGGCCAACGCGCTGTTCGCCACGCTGCAGCAGGCCGCCGCGGAGAAAGCCGGGTTGGACCCGACCCTGCTCGTGGCCGCCAACACCACCGGCGGCGTGGTCGGCAAGATGATCAGCCCGCAGAACCTCACGATCGCCGCAACAGCCGTGGGCATCCTGGGCCGCGAGGGCGACCTGTTCCGTTACCTGATCCGGTGGAGCCTCGGAATGATCCTGTTCATGTGCGTGCTCGTGTACCTGCAATCCACCCCGGTGCTCGGCTGGATGCTTTGAGGCGGCAGGGGGTCGTCACGTGCTTCAACGACGGGCTCGATCTCGGCGGCTGGTCGGCCTGAAACGTCCGCAGGACGTCAACTGTCAAGGGAGGTTGTCATGGCCAAGTATCTGGTGGTGGCGCACGAAACAGTCACCAACCCCAAGTTGATCGACCAGTTGCTCACCATTCAAAAGGACGACGCGCAGGCGGAGTTCGTCCTGCTGGTGCCGGCCACACCAGTGCGCCACCTGCTTCGGCGCGGGGGCGAGCACGACGCCGAGGTGGTGGCGGGCAAGCTGGCGGACAGGGCACGGTCGATGTTCGCGCGGAAGGGCGTCCAGTTAGCCGGTACCCAAATCGGCGCTGCTTCACCGTTGGACGCGGTCGACGACGAGTTGCGGGAGAACCCCGGGTACGCCGGCGTGGTCGTCTCCACCTTGCCGAAGGAGAAGTCCCGGTGGCTGCGGATGGACCTGCCGCGGACCGTCGAATCGCGGCATCGCGTGCCGGTGTATCACGTGCAGGCACCGCCCGAGTGGTCAGTCGGCGACTTGCCCTGACCGCCGCATCGACGGCCGACGTCGGCCTATTTGCATGATCACCCGCGCAATCTGGCGCAGTGGATTCGACCGCCGCACTTCCATCGAGGGCGGTGCACGATTCACCCATTTCTGCGCGGGCAGCATGGCTTGCTCCCGACGCTATGGCTTCGGATCACTCCACGAGAAGGACATCGAGTGTGCGGGGTCCGTGCACTCCCTCGACGCGGATGAGTTCGATGTCGCTGGTCGCGCTGGGTCCCGAGATGAAGGTCAACGGTCGCAATGGGTCCAGCGCGGCGAAGGCTTGCGGCACCGTGTTGACGACCTGGTCGGAGAACACCACGCAGATGTGATGGTCGGGAATCAGCGTTAACACGCGGCGGCCCTGCGTCTTTCCGGCGTCGAGAACAATGGTGCCCGTTACCGCGATGCCCACCGCGCAGCCGGTGACGACCGCCGCTGCGGTCTCCAGTTGTGTGATCGACAGCGGGTCTGCTGGATTGTCGGCGAGGGCGTCAACTCGTTCGACCCACGCGGCCGGCAGGTCGGCGGGGACGACAACCCGGGCGCCCGTCGGGACCAGCGACGCGACGGTGGCGCCGATCGCGGCGGCGTCGATGCGCATCACTTGGGCGCGGTATTCGGCGACGGTCTCGGCGAACCGCGCGACATCGCCACCGCCGCTGAAGGGTTCGCGGTCGTAGTCGCGCGGAACGACCACCGGCGCGGGTGGTTCGGCGCCCAGCGCTGCCCGGATCCGCCCCAGTACGGCGGTCCTGGCGTGGTCGTGATCGCTCATCGATTTCCTCCGCCGTGTGTTCTGACCCACCACTGTCTGAAGGTCTCCTTGGGCGGTGCGGGTAGATCACGACTGGCGGTCCACCGTGAGCCCGGCCAGGGCAGCGCGGTGATGCGGTGATCGGAGTTGGCGACCACCCGGCCGGCGGCCAGCGCCTTCTCGGCAATCGCGAAGCGTCGAGAGGAGCGCATCGCCCACGCGGCCGCTTTCATCGCCAGATCCTGGCCGCTGGGCGCACCACCGCGTTCGGAATCGACTTGCTTGGCGCGCAGGTGGACCAGGATCGACGGGATATCGATGCGGACCGGGCAGGCGTCAAAACACGCCCCGCACAACGATGAGGCGTACGGCAGCGAGGCGTTCGGGTCGTGATGACCATGGGTGCCGGTCAGCTGCGGGCTCAAGATTGCCCCGATCGGTCCGGGATACACCGATCCATAGGCGTGACCGCCGGTGTGTTCGTACACCGGGCACACGTTCAGGCAGGCGCTGCACCGGATGCAGTGCAGGGCGGCGCGGCCGACCGCGTCGGCGAGCACATTGCTGCGCCCGTTGTCGAGCAAAACCAGGTGAAACTCCTCGGGCCCGTCTCCGGCGTGCAGGCCGGTCCACATCGACGTGTACGGGTTCATTCGTTCCGCCGTGGAGGACCGCGGCAGCAGTTGCATGAACACCTCGAGGTCGCTGAACGCCGGAACGACTTTCTCAATGCCCATCACGGTGATCAACGTCTTCGGCAGGGTCAGGCACATCCTGCCGTTCCCCTCGGATTCGACCACCACGAGCGTGCCCGTTTCGGCGACACCGAAGTTGGCGCCGCTGACCGCGACCCTCGCCGAAAGGAATTTCCGCCGCAAGTGCTCGCGCGCGGCCATCGCGAGGACCCGCGGCTCGTCGGTCAGCTCACCGACGTCGGGCATTTCACGCATGAAAATGTCGCGGATCTCGGCTCGGTTGCGGTGGATCGCAGGCACCAGGATGTGGCTGGGCCAGTCGTTGCCGAGCTGGACGATCAGCTCTGCGAGGTCGGTCTCGACCGCGGTGATGCCCTCGGCTTCCAGATGCTCGTTGAGGCCGATCTCTTGGGTCGCCATCGATTTGACCTTGACCACGTCATCGGAGCCGGTCGCCTTGATCAGGCCGGTGACGATGCGATTGGCTTCGTCGGCGTCGCGCGCCCAATGCACCACGCCACCGCGCGCCGTGACATTGCGCTCGAGCTGCTCAAGCAGCTCCGGCAAGCGGGCCATCACATCCTGCTTCAGCGCACTGCCCGCAAGCCGCAACTGCTCCCAGTCGGCGCATTCACTCACCGCCGCAAGCCGTTTGGCTCGAATGGTGCGGGTCGCGTGGCCGACGTTATGGCGCATCTGAGTGTCAGCCAGCGCACGGCGAGCCGCACGCGGAAACGGCTCTGCGCCGCGCAGGTTACCGATACCGGGAGTGCCCAGAAACGTGGTCATCGTGCACCCTCCGCCGCTACACGCTCGGTTTCGTCTGTGGCAGCAAGGATTTCAGCCAGATGAACCGTGCGCACCCCTGATCTGATCCGCAAGAGCCCGCCACCGATGTGCATCAGGCACGACGAGTCGCCGGCAGTACACACCTCCGCCCCGGATGTGATGACATTGGTCATCTTGTCGGCGAGCATGGCCGTCGACGTGTCGGCATTCTTGATCGCGAACGTCCCGCCGAAGCCGCAACACGAGTCGGCCATCGGCAACTCAACCAAAGTCATGCCCCGCACCTGGCGCAGAAGTTCCAAGGGCTTATCACCGACCCGCAGCATCCGCAGTGAGTGGCAGGTGGGGTGGTAGGTCACCCGGTGCGGGTAGTAGGCGCCGACATCGCGCACGTCGAGCACGTCGATAAGCAATTCGGACAACTCGTAGGTGCGCGACGCGACGGCCTCGGCACGCTTCGCCAAGGCTTCGTCACCCGCGCGCCTCGCCACCATCGCGTGCTGGTGGCGAACCGAGCCGACGCACGATCCCGATGGCGCCACCGCAGCCTCACAGTCGGCGTCTTCGAAGACCTCGACATGATGACGCACCAGCGCGGTGGCCTCCGCGAGATAACCCGTGTTGATGTGCATCTGGCCGCAGCATGTCTGCCGCGGAGGGAAAACCACCTGGTGACCCAGCCGCTCAACCAGTTGCACCGTCGCAATGGCCGCCTGCGGGAACAAGGCATCCGCAAGACAGGTGGCGAACAGGGCAATGCGCATCGCAACTCCGACCTCAGGCACATAACTCTATTTGAACGGAATACTTTTCGACAGCCGCGACGGTCGTCGAGCCGTAAAGAAGAGCATCGTGTCGAGCCCAGCCTCGATGCCTGCGACGACATCGGTGGGGCCATCCGGTCGACACCATCACGGTGTTTCCTGAGTGCGCTTTGATGGGCGTTCCACCCCGATGCGCCCACCGACCGCTCATGGGCCCGCGCCAGGTGTAACGTCCATTTGACAACGATGCCCAAACCTTTGATCGATGCACTGATCGAGGCGACCGGTGACACGGCCCGTGTCAGTGCCCTGGCCCTGGACCGTCATGCCGCGGCCCACGACGCGTCGCACTTCCTGCTCACCCCGCAGGTGGTCGTCACTGCCCGCAACGCGGCCGAGGTGGGCCGGCTGTTCGCCGTCAGTGCCCGTCACCGAGTCCCGCTCACCTTGCGGTCCGGCGGCACGAGCTTGTCGGGTCAGGCGGTGACGGACGGCATTCTCGTCGACGTCCGCAAGAGCTTCCGCACGACGCAGGTGCTCGACGACGGTGCCCGGGTCCGCACACAGCCCGGCGTGACGGTGCTCCGGCTCAACGCAGAGTTGGCGCGTTACGGCCGCAAGATCGGTCCCGATCCGGCCAGCGAAAGCGCCTGCACGATCGGCGGCGTCGTCGCCAACAACTCCAGCGGCATGGCCTGCGGCACCGTCGAAAACACCTATCGCACACTGGATTCGATGGTGGTGGTGCTGCCGTCGGGCACAGTGGTCGACACCGGTGCCCCCGATGCTGACGCGCGGCTACGCCACGACGAGCCGGAGATCTTTGACGGCCTGCTGCGGCTGCGCGACCGGGTGCGTGCCAACCCGGCGTCGGTGGACAAAATCCGTCAGCAGTTCGCGATGAAGAACACCATGGGTTATGGCCTCAACGCGCTGCTGGACTTCGACGATCCGTGCCAGATCCTGGCGCATCTGGTCGTCGGCAGCGAGGGCACGCTCGGTTTCGTCGCGGAGGTCACGCTGCGCACCGTTCCGCTGCGCCGGCACGCCAGTTCGGCGCTGCTGGTGTTCGACGACCTGGGCGCCGCCAACCGCGCGCTGCCCGACCTGGTGGGCACGGGGGCGGCCACCCTCGAGTTGCTGGACGACGTGTCGCTGCGGGTCGGGCAGCGACTGCCCGACGCGCCGGCCCAGATCGCCACCCTCGAGGTCACCGGGCAGGCGGCCCTGCTGCTGGAATACCAATCCACCGACCGCGACGAGCTGCTCACCCAGACGGAGGCCGCAGCGCCGGTCCTGGCCGGCCTGCCGCTGCAGCATCCCGCCGAACTCACCGCCGATCCGGCGGTGCGAGGCCGGTTGTGGAAGCTGCGCAAGGGGCTCTACGCGTCGGTCGCCGGTGCCCGCGCGTCGGGTACGACAGCGCTGCTCGAGGACGTGGTGGTACCGGTCAAACTGCTGGCCGACACCTGCGCGGGTCTCCACGAACTGTTCAACCGGTACCGCTACCGGGATTCGGTGATCTTCGGTCACGCCAAGGACGGCAACATCCACTTCCTGATCACCGACCGCTTCGCCGACGACGAGCCGCTACGCCGCTACGCCGACTTCACCGAGGACATGGTCGATCTGGTTCTGGCGCAGGGCGGTTCACTGAAGGCCGAACACGGCACCGGCCGGGTCATGGCGCCCTTCGTGCGGCGGCAGTACGGCGACGAACTCTACGACGTGATGGTGGGAATCAAGCGGCTGATCGACCCGGCCGGGTTGCTCAACCCGGGCGTGCTGCTCGACGACGCACCCGACGCGCACCTGCGGCACATCAAGGTCACCCCGACCGTGGAGGAGGAGGTCGACCGGTGCGTGGAATGCGGGTATTGCGAGCCGGTGTGCCCCAGCCGCGATCTGACTCTGACCCCCCGGCAGCGGATCGTGCTGCGGCGCGCGATGGCCACCGCGGAAGCAGTAGGCGACCAGAAGCTGGCCGACGAGTTGGCGGAGTCCTACGACTATCCCGGCCTCCAGACCTGCGCCGTGGACGGCATGTGCGGCACGGCGTGCCCGGTGCAGATCAACACCGGCGACTTGGTGCGCCGGTTGCGCCGGGAGAATTCCACCCGGCTAGCTGAAAAGGGCTGGGCGCTAGCGGCCCGGCATTGGGGCACCACCAGCAGGGCGGCGAGCGCCGCGCTGACCGCTGCGGCCGCCATTCCCGGCGCGGTGCCCGCGACTGCAAGCCGCGCCGGCCGCGCCGTCGCCGGCGCCGACACCGTGCCGCTGTGGTCGGCGGACCTTCCGCGCGGCGGCCGGCCCCGACGCCGGCCTGCACCGGTAGGCGAACCGGACGCGGTGTACCTGCCGGCCTGTGTCAACGCGATGTTCGGTCCGGCCGGCGACGGCCCCGGCGTGCAGGACAGTGTCGAAAAGTTGTGCGCGCTGGCCGGAGTCAGGCTGCTGATCCCCAGTGACGTTGATGCGCTGTGCTGTGGCACCCCGTGGTCGTCGAAGGGCATGGAGATTGGCTACCGAACGATGCGGGACCGCACGGCGACCGCAGTCGTCGCCGCGACCCGTGGCGGCGAACTGCCGTTAGTGTGCGACGCGTCGAGTTGTACCGAGGGTCTGGTGAAGATGCTGCGCGAAAGCGCGCCGCAGGTGCGGGTGATCGACGCCGTGACGCTGATCGCCAAGCGGGTGCTGCCCGGGTTGGCTGACCATCCCCGGCTGGATTCACTGACGGTGCATCCAACCTGCTCGTCGACACAGCTCGGTGTGAACGACGCGCTACTGGCCATCTCCCGCGAGATCGCCCACGACGTCGCCGTGCCGCTGGACTGGGGCTGCTGCGCATTCGCGGGCGACCGGGGCATGCTGCACCCGGAGCTCACCGCGTCCGCCACAGCCGACCAGGCCGCGCAGGTCCGCGAGCGCAACGCGCGCGGTCACGTGTCCTGCAACCGGACCTGCGAGCTGGCAATGACACGGGCGACGGGCAAACCGTACCGGCATGTCATCGAAATTCTCGCCGACCTGGTGGCCGCGGCTCCTGGGGCCCCCGCTCGGCCAATGCGCCCAGGAAGAACGTGAGGTGGGCCGGACGTTCGCCGCTCCGCCGCACGACGTAGCCGCAACCACTGAGTGCCCAACGGCCGATGCGCTACTGGCTGTTTCTCATTCGTTGGTCGAGCCACGCCATCTGCCAACGCACGTCCGATTCGCGTATGCATTCCGGACAGAAGCGCTACCACGAGGGGACCTGACAGGCGTTGTTGACAACGGAAGGATCGCCTCGGGGTCCCACGCCGTCGCGTGAATCGCCGGAATGCGCAACAAGACGCCGGCGCTGGTGCGCTCGCACTGATCGTCGGTCCGGCTACGTAGGCAGTACCCTTTACCTCGAAGAAGAGCAGAGGGCGGCATGAGTACCGATCTCCCCGAGCACGCGTCCGTGGTAGTCATTGGCGGCGGCGTGATCGGCGCCAGCATCGCGTTCCACCTCGCCGAATCCGGGGTCAGCGACATCGTTCTCGTCGAGAAGGGCGAACTCGCGTGCGGATCGACGTGTAAGGCCGCCGGCGGTGTGCGGGCCTCCTTCAGCAACGCCGTTAACATCGCCATCGGCCTGCGGGGCCTCGAGGTGTACTCGCGTTTCGCCCAGGACTACGGCCAAGAGATCGACTTCACCCGCGACGGGTACCTCTACTTGCTGTCCGATCAGACCAACGTCGACATCTTCACCGAGTCGGTCGCCCTGCAGAACAGCCACGGCGTGCCGAGCCGGATGATCACCGCCGAAGCGGCGAAGAGGATTTCCCCGCTCATCGGCACCGAGGGCATGTTGGGCGCCTGTTGGTCCCCGGAGGACGGCAAGGCCACCCCCGAATCGGTGGTGATGGGCTACGCCGCCGCGGCCCGTCGTCATGGTGCCCGCATCATCCGGCACTGTGCGGTCACCGACATCGACAGCAGCGGCGGTGCGATCACCGCCGTGGTGACCGAAGACGGCCGCATCGCCACCGACACGGTTGTGTGCGCGGCCGGCGCCTGGTCCCGCAGCATCGGCGAGATGGTCGGGGTGCACATCCCCGTCACCCCGGTGCGGCGGCAGATCGCCTTCACCGAGCCGATCACCGACCTGCCCGCGTCCTCGCCGTCGCTGACCATCGACTTTCCCTCCAATTTCTACTTCCACCCCGAGGGCAAGGGTCTGCTGCTGGGTTGGTCCGACCCCAACGAGCCGGCGGGCTTCAACCTCAAATTCGAACTCGAGGACTGGCTGCTGGGCCTGGGTGAGATCGCCACGATCCGCGCCCCGGCCGTGCTGGACTACGGCATCCGCTCGGGCTGGGCGGGGCTGTACGAGATCACCCCTGACCGCAACCAGATCATCGACCGCTGCACCGAAGTCGAAGGACTGCTCATCGCCACCGGCTACTCCGGCCATGGCTTCCTGATGGGCCCGGCCACCGGGGAGATCGTGCGCGACCTCTACCACGGCAACGAACCCCGTTACGACATCAGCGAGTTCACCCTCGACCGGTTCGCGCGCACCGACATCGCCGCCGGCGAAACGAACATCGTCTGATCGGCGCAAGACCACGTGTCGTGTGCCTGGACATCCCAGTCGCCGACTCTGTCAATTGCCGGACGGCTTGCCCAGCTCCTCTGGGCTGCGGCTTGCAGGCGGCCGGCGGCTGCTGTCCGGTGGCGATCTGACGGTCGACAGATGTGACGATTTGACTAAGCCTATTGACACGTTGATAGGACTTGTCGTACGAATGAGACATGACGGCCACTCTGTCTCAGAGCCCACCCGCCCGCTTTCAGCTCGCCACCGCCGATACCTGGGCCAGCCCATGGGAGATGTACAGGGCGCTGCGCGATCACGACCCGGTGCACCACGTCGTCCCCGCGGACAACGCGGACCACGACTACTACGTGATGTCCCGGCACGCCGACATCTTCACAGCGGCCCGCGACCATGAGACCTTCTCGTCAGCGCAGGGCCTGACGGTCAACTACGGCGAACTCGAGCTGATCGGCCTGGCCGACAACCCGCCGATGGTGATGCAGGACCCACCGGTGCACACCGAGTTCCGCAAGCTGGTGTCGCGTGGCTTCACACCGCGGCAGGTCGAGGCCGTCGAGCCCAAGGTGCGCGAATACGTAGTCGAACGCATCGAGCGGCTCCGTGCAACGGCGGCGGCGATATCGTCGCCGAGTTGTTCAAGCCGCTGCCGTCGATGGTCGTCGCGCACTACCTCGGCGTACCGGAAGAAGACCGCAATAAGTTCGACGGCTGGACCGATGCGATCGTCGCGGCGAACACCGCCGAGGGTGGCGTGGCGGGAGCGCTGGACACGCTGGGCGAAAAGCTCGGCGAGATGATGGCGTACTTCACTGCACTGATCGAACGCCGCCGCGTCGAGCCCGAGGACGACACCGTCTCCCATCTGGTGGCGGCCGGCGTCGGCGCGGACGGCGACATCGCCGGCGTCTTGTCGATTCTCGCGTTCACCTTCACCATGGTCACCGGCGGCAACGACACCACCACCGGCATGCTCGGCGGGTCGGTGCAATTGCTGCACCAGCGACCCGACCAGCGCAAGCTGCTGGCCGACGACACCGACCTGATTCCCGATGCGGTCGACGAGTTCCTGCGCCTCACAACGCCTGCGCAGATGCTCGGCCGCACGGTGACTCGCGACGTCACGGTCGGCGACACCACCATCCCCGAGGGCCGCCGCGTGATGTTTCTCTACGGGTCGGCCAACCGCGACGAGCGCCAATACGGCGATGACGCAGGCGAGCTGGATGTGACCCGTAAGCCGCGCAACATCCTGACGTTCAGCCACGGCGCGCACCACTGCCTGGGCGCGGCGGCCGCCCGCATGCAGTCACGCGTCGCGCTCACTGAACTGATGACACGCATTCCCGATTTCGAAGTCGATGAGGACGGAATCGTCTGGGCCGGTGGCAGTTACGTGCGCCGACCGCTGTCGGTCCCGTTCACGGTGAACGCCTGATGCCCCGCGACTGGCTGGCCGCCCGACGGACCGAGGTGGCCGCCGATCGGATTCTCGACGCGGCGGGTGAGCTGTTCACCGAGAAGGAGGCGGCGGCCGTCGGGATGCACGAAATCGCCTCGGCTGCAGGCTGTTCCCGTGCGACGCTGTACCGGTACTTCGAGAACCGCGACGCGCTGTACACCGCCTATGTACACCGCGAGAGCTACCGGCTGTACCGCGAGATGACCGAGCAGATCAACTCGGTGGTGGAGCCGAGCGAACGCCTGATCGAGGGCATGCTTGCGTCGTTGCGCAACGTTCGCGAAAGCCCGGCGCTGGCATCGTGGTTCGCCACCACGCAGCGCCCGATCGGCGCGGAGATGGCTGAGCAGTCCGAGGTGATCAATGCGCTCACCGAAGCGTTCGTCATCTCGCTGGGGCCCGACGAACCCGAACTGGTTGCACACCGCGCCCGCTGGCTCGTTCGGGTGATGACGTCGCTGTTCCTGTTCCCCGGGCATAACGACGAGGACGAGCGGGCGATGCTCGAGGAGTTCGTCGTCCCGATCGTGCTGCCCAACCAGCCCGAGCGGACGGGATAGCGAGTCGGTCAGCCCGCATCCGTCGCGTGCTGGTTGTTCTCGGCGTACATGCGCAGCCGAACCTCTCGCGCGCCGAACATGTGGTGTTCGGCGATGCGGCGAGCGGTCTCGCCGTCGTGCGCCTCAATCGCGTCAAGCAGTTCCTCGTGCTCGCGCAGCACCGCCTCCCAGCGGTCACCATGCGTGAGCGTCGTCGTCGGGTAACGCACGAGGTGCACGTTCAGTCGGTGCAACAGGTCCACCAGGGTCGGGTTGTGGCTCGCCGTCCACACCGCCTCGTGGAAGCGCCGGTTCGCAGCGGCCTTCGCCTCAGGACTGTCCTCGACATCGACCATGGCTTGCTGTGCCGACCGCAGCCGCGTTCGGTCGAGCTCGGTGGCACGTTCGGCCGCCGCCTTGGCCGCCGCGCCCTCCAGCGTGATCCGCACCTCGTAGATGTCGAGGATCTCCTCGGGTGACGACGCGCGCACGCGCATGCCGCGAGGCACACGCTCGACGAGATTCTCGATTTCGAGGCGATGCAACGCTTCTCGGACCGGCGTGCGACTCTTGCCGAACTCGGCGGCGAGTGCGTTCTCGGACAGCACTTGCCCTGGTTCGAAGCGTCCCGTCAGGATCGCTCCCCGGAACTCCTCATAGAGACTCGTCGCCATCGCCGGTCCTCTCGCAGATCCGCACCAAATCTACTGACATCACGCCAGGCGACCTGCGCGCCTGCCGAAAACCATGCCGGCGGCGAGCCCCGATCCTCCCGGATAGTTGCCGCTGAAGAGCCCGCCGAGCGCTTCGCCGCACGCGAACAGCCCCGGGATCGGCTCGCCGGACTCGTTCAGCACACGTCCGTCGACATCACCGTCCAGGCCGCCAAAGGTGAAAGTGACGCCACACGTGACCGGATATGCGTAGAACGGCGGGACCTCGAGCGGGGTGGCCCAGTGAGTTTTCGGCGGCTCCACGCGGGCGGAGCGGCCGTCCTTCACATTCGGGTCGAACGGGATGGACGTATCGATCGCCGCGTTGTACTCGGCGACCGTCGCGGCGAACTGTTCGGCGTCGATGTCCAGCGCGCGACCCAGATCTTCGATCGAATCAGCGGTCACTTCGGAGATCCCCGGCATGTCGTACTCCTCTTTGCGGAGCATGGGCCGCAGCGTCGCGTCGAAGATCTGATACGCGACCGAGCCGGGCTGCTTCAGGATCTTCTCGCCGTACTTCGCGTAGGTGTAGTTGCGGAAGTCGGCGCCCTCGTCGAGGAACCGCCTGCCTTCGCGGTTGACGATGATGCCGAGCGGATAGCTCTGCCGGGTAAGGCGATTGGTCAGCTCGCGGTTGGATTCATTATTCGGCGTGAAGGCGTCCCACTGCACACTGTGCGCGGTGGACCAGTCTCCTCCCATGGCCGCGCCGATCGAGAGGGCAGCCGCGAGCATCTCGCCGGTGTTGTACGGCGTGCCACGAACTTTCGCGTTACGCCAGCCGGGACCGAGATACTTCTCGCGCCACTCGGGATTCGACTCGAAGCCGCCCGAGGCGATGATCACGCTGTCTGCGTGCAGCCCGCTCTTGCCGCCGGAGTCTTCTGGGCTTTCTACGTCCACGCCGACGACCCTGCCGTCCTCGACGAGCAACGCCGTCGCCCTTGTGCCGTAACGGATCTCGGTGCCGAACTTCTCCGCAACTCGCGTGTGGTCGGCGATGAGCCCCTCGCCGCCGTTGACATTGCCCACGTGCAGGCCGCCCCAGAAGAGGTAACTGCCGTCGGGGCGCTCGTATGCCTGTCGCTCGTACATCAGCCGGTACCGCAGGCCCAGCGAGTGCAGCCAACGCACGGCGTCCTGCGCCTCGTTGACCAGAACTGGAGCCAACTCAGGATCGAGTGCGGCCCTCGGTCACCCTCTCGAGGTCGGCGAGATATTCCGCCGGACTGTACGGCGGCACCTCGGCGCGCTGATGGCGTTCGTCGGGCTCGACGAAGTCGATGATGTCGTCGAGGCCCGCGTGGCCGATTCGCGTGGCGCCGGCGGTGTAATAGCTGTTTCCCCCGGCCATGTCCGCGGTGCCACGTTCAAGCACCACAACACGCCGTCCGCGCTCGGCCGCGGCGTGTGCCGCCGAGAATCCGGCATTTCCGCCACCGACGACGATGACGTCGTAGTCCCTGGTCGGTTCGTTCATGACGCGTTCCTTGTCTGTTTGCGATCGCCGAAACACGGGGTACCCGCCCATCGGTGGGGCTCAGCGCCCTTGTGTCACTCGTATACAAGTGTATACATTGGTGTACATCAGTCGACCAAAGGTTGTTCGATGTCACAGTTACGACGATGGTTACCGGCGCTGGTGGCGGTCCTCGCCACCGTGGCGATCCTGCTGACGGTTCCCCAGAAGAGCCCGGCGGGCACCACCGCCGCAAGTGCACTCGGCGATCAGCAGCTCCGGATCATGGCGCCTGCAGCGCCCGGCGGCGGGTGGGACCAGACCTCACGCGCGATGCAGGAATCGTTGCGCGAATTCGTCGGTAGGACCGAGGTCTACAACGTCGCGGGCGCGGGCGGCACGATCGGGCTCAGCCAGTTCGTCCGCTTCGACGGCGACGCATCCCAGCTGATGACCACCGGGCTGATCATGGTCGGCGCCGTCGTCGCGAACCACTCGCAGTACTCGCTTGATGACACGACACCGTTGGTCCGGCTCACCAGCGACTACGAAGTCGTCGTCGTACCCAAGAACTCTCCACTGACCAAGCTCTCCGATCTCTCCGAGGCGATGAAGGGCAACCTGCGTTCGGTCTCGATCGCCGGCGGTTCGGCGGGCGGCGCCGAGCAGATCTTCGCGGGCTTGATGGCCAAAGCGGTCGGCGCCAATCCCGCCCAACTCAGCTACGTGCGCACTCCGGCGGCGGCGAGATGCTGTCCACGCTGCTGTCGGGCCGTTCCACGATCGCCATCTCCGGCGTATCGGAGATACAGCCGCAGATCGACTCCGGTGAGGTCCGCGCGCTCGCCGTTTCCAGTCCACAACGGCTGGACGGGTTGCCCGATGTGCCGACGATGCGCGAAGCCGGCATGGACGTCGAGCTACAGAACTGGCGGGGCGTCGTAGCGCCGAAAGGCATCAGCAAAGAGCAGGAACAGGCCCTGGAGACGGTGCTGGTCGACATGACCAAAACCAAGGTCTGGGAAGACATCCTGAAGGACCGGGGGTGGGGCGACGCCACGCTGGCCGGTGAGGAATTCAAGGAATTCGTCCGGGCCGAGCAAGCCCGGGTGAAGCAGGTGCTCGATGAGATTGGGCTGGGAAAGTGACTGAGGCGCAAGATGCTGGGGCCGCGACGACCGCCCTACCCTCCCGACGAGGTCTCCCGACCGCAACACGGTGTTGGCATCCGCAGCGTTCGGCGCTCTCATGCTGGTGGCCGCTGTACTTGTCATCGTCGACGCGCTGCGGCTACCGAAGACCTCCGAGGCGTTGGCCCCGCCGCCGTGCCGTTGCCGATCGGCGTGCTGCTCGGCGTCTTCGGCGCCGTCCTGCTCATACAGGCCCGCGCACAGTTGAGCACAGCATCCAGGGAGGCGACTTGGCAGCCGCGGGCGGGATTACGACTGCTCGGAATGATCGTCGCGCTGGTGGCTTTCGCCGTGCTGCTGCCGATCCTCGGCTACGTAGTGAGTGCCGCCGCGCTGTTCGTCGCCGCCGCGCTGTTGCTCGGGGCGCCGAAGTTCTGGCAGACCGTCGCCTACGGTTGGGCGCTTGCGGCCATCGTGTTCCTGGTGTTCGACCGCTTGATCGGGTTGAGCCTGCCGACCGGACCCTGGGGGTTCTGACATGGACTCACTCAGCCTGCTTCTCGAGGGTTTCGCTTCCGCGGTCACGCCGGGCAACCTGCTGTGGGCACTGGTCGGCGTCACGATCGGCACCGCCGTGGGGGTACTGCCCGGGATCGGGCCCGCCCTCACCGTCGCCCTGCTGCTGCCGATCACGTTTCGGCTTGAACCCACCAGCGCGCTGATCCTGTTCGCCGGCATCTACTACGGAGGTATGTACGGCGGGTCGACGACCGCGATCCTGTTGAACGTGCCGGGCGAAAGCTCATCGATGGTCACGGCGCTCGAAGGCAACAAGATGGCGCGCCGGCAGAGCGGCAGCCGCCCTGGCCACCGCAGCGATCGGCAGTTTCGTCGCGGGAACCATCGGAACGATCGCATTGACATTTGTTGCGCCCGCGGTCGCCGACTTCGCAACGAGCTTCGGTCCGCCCGAGTATGTGGCACTGATGGCCGTCGCATTCGTGACGGTGAGCGCACTGCTTGGCGACAACCTCGTCAAGGGCGCGGCGAGCCTGCTCATCGGGGGCCACGATCGGCTTGGTCGGCATCGATGCGCAGACAGGTCAACCCCGGCTCACCTTCGGGATCGAATCCCTGCTCGACGGTGTCGATGTCGTCATCGTGGTGATCGCGCTGTTCGCGCTGGGAGAGGCGTTCCGCCACGTACTGACCGGCACCGGTGGCACGACCATCAATCCGCTGCGGGGTCGGGCCTTGTTGTCGCGCCACGACTTTCGCCGCTCCTGGCCGGCATGGCTGCGGGGCACCGCATTCGGGTTCCCGATCGGCGCCCTGCCCGCCGGCGGGGCGGAGGTGCCGACGTTCCTCAGCTATGCGACGGAGAAGACGCTGAGCAAGCACCCCGAAGAGTTCGGGCACGGCGCGATCGAGGGTGTCGCAGGTCCCGAGGCCGCCAACAACGCGGCGGCCGCGGGCGTGCTCGTCCCGCTGCTGACCATCGGGCTTCCGACGTCGGCCACGGCGGCGGTGATCCTCGTCGCGTTCCAGTCCTACGGGCTGCAGCCTGGACCCGAATTATTCAGCGAGTCAGGACCTTTGGTGTGGACGCTGATCGCGAGCCTCTTCATCGGCAACATGATGCTGCTGGTGCTGAACCTTCCGATGGCCAAGGTGTGGGCGCGGCTGCTGACCATTCCGGCGTACGGCATCTATGCCGGCGTGCTGGTGTTCGCCACGCTCGGCACATTCGCCACCGGTGGCACGACATTCGATCTGCTGATCCTCTGCGCACTGGGCTTGCTCGGCCTGTTGATGATGCAGGGCGGAATCCCGGTGGCGCCTGCGATTGTCGGCCTGATTCTCGGCCCGATCGCCGAGGGGCAGTTGCGCCGCGCGTTGACCCTATCCGAGGGCGACCCGTCGATCCTGGTGTCCAGCCCGATCACCATCGTGCTGTGGGCAGTCGTCGTGATCGCCGTGGTGGCGTCGATCGTGCTGCCGCGGGCGCGCCGCCGCCGGATGTTGCTGAAGGAGGAGGACGCCGAACGCAGTCAGGCAACCCAATAAGCGTGTCGTTACCCCGGCTCGACACCAATGGATGCTGGCGACATTGCTGCGTCCGCAGCTACTGCCGCGCCATCGCCACTCGGAAGCGTTCGTTGGCGTCGATGTAGTGGTCGGCGTCCTTGGCGTCATCACCCAGGTCGATCTGCACCCAGTTGACCGTGCCGTTGAACTTGCTCGTGTGAGCGGTGTAGTCGGGGCTGACGGTAGTTCCCGTCTCCCGTCCGACATCCGTGGTCTCGTCGGCGGAGAAGACCACACCCTGGGTGAGATCGACGCGGCCCGTCCCGACCTCGTTTCCATCGCAGTACAGCGACACGGTGCCGCCCTTGCCCATTCCGCCTCCGTCGTAGGCGAATTCCATTCGTACCTGGGTGGTGCCACTCGGAATCGGCGCCGCGCCGTCGATCGCGAACGACTTTATGCCCAGCACGTTGTAATAAAACTTGGCACGACCGTCCTTGGCGTACAGGCTCCATCCGCCGAAGCGCCCGCCCTGGGCGATGATCACCCCTTCTGCGCCGTCCGAAGGCACCTCCAGCTCGGACGTGACGGCCCAGGATTTGTTCTTGATGTCCACCACGCTGTTCTCTGACAGGCGGCCCATGCCTCCCACGAGCAATTGGGTGTTGCCCTTGATCAGGGTGGGCCGTCCGGCGATATCGGGGATGAAGCGCTCGGCCTGCCGGTCGTCGAGCGGAAGCACGTTGTATTTGACCGCTTCGATGAGCCAGAGCCGTTGCAACTCATGCAGTTTCTCGGGATTTTCCTTAGACAGGTCCTTCGACTGCGTCCAGTCAGTGTTTCCGTCGTAGAGCTCCCACACGTCGTCGTCGAAGGCGGGCAAGACGGCCCCGCTCATCTCCCAGGGCGTGCGATGCTTGGTCACCGCACTCCAGCCCTTGTGGTAAATGCCTCTGTTGCAGAACATTTCGAAGTATTGCGTCTCGTGTCGCTCGGGCGCCTGCGCGTCGTTGAAGCTGTACAGCATGCTCGTGCCCTCGTACGGGCTCTGCATGACACCGTTGACAAGCGTCGGTTCCGGAATGCCTGCCGCTTCGAGCACGGTGGGCGCGAAATCGATGACGTGGCTGAATTGATTGCGCACGCCACCCTTGTCGGTGATCCCGGCGGGCCACGACACGATAGTGCCGTTGCGGGTGCCACCCCAATGCGAGGCCACCTGCTTGGTCCACTGATACGGCGCATCCATCGCCCATGCCCAACCAACTGCGTAGTGGCCGTACGACGCTTCGCCGCCGAACTCGTCGAGCTTGGACATCATGAACTCGGGCGTCTCGATCTCGGCCATGCCGTTGAAGTTGGCCATCTCGTTGAATGCGCCCTGCACGGTGCCTTCCGCGGAAGCGCCGTTGTCACCGATGATCACGTAGACCAGCGTGTTGTCCATAACGGGTTCCAGTGCGTCCAGCAGCCGTCCGACGTGATGGTCGGTGTGCTCCATGAAAGCGGCGTAAACCTCCATCTCACGTTCGAGCACGGGCTTGAGCGCAGGATCCATATCGTCCCAGGACGGGATCTCGTCGTGACGCGGCGTGAGCACGGCGTCCTGTGGGATTACGCCCAGTTCCTTCTGGCGTTCGAAGGTGATCTC
>CAVTSZ010000037.1:0-158444 GCA_963737385.1 uncultured Actinomycetota bacterium | reverse complement strand
CGATATTGCCGGCTGCGCCGATGACTAAATGGCTGCGGTCTTTGTCAAGCTCGGCAGGCGAGGTCGATGACGGGTAACCCCGCTGCAGGCGCGGGACACGGCGCATACCGGTCCGATAAATGACCTGATCCCGCCATCGCCATTGTGAGCCTCATCCACCACATACCGGGCGGCTAACCCAGCGGGTACCGACGCGTCGACGTCGATGATGCCGCCCCAGATTTCCGGATGCTCCAGCGCGAGCGTGCGACCCAGGCCCCACAACACCGCATGGGCGGGATTTGCCAGATCGCCTTCCCCGACGGGCTGAGCGTTTCGCGTGAGCAGAAACAGCCGCGGCGGCTGGGATATCACTGTCATCTCAGCCACCGATGCGGTCAGCCGCCGCGCGGCGTTGAAAACGCCATAACCCGGTTCGGCATCGAAATAGCCCGACGACATTCCAGGCGCGTAGAGCACATGGGTCACTCCGGCGAGTGCGTCCGCGAGGGCGGTCTTATCGGCGTCCTCGGCCAACATCGACGGCGGCAGCACCGTCACCCGAGAATCGTCGCCGAGGACACGGCCGATCGCCGCGCCGAGCTCGGAGTCGGCGATCACCAGCCACCCGCTGTCCACGGTGGCCGGCGCTCCGGACAACCCACGAGGCGGCCAAACCAATTCGCAATACCACTCCGCTGGGATCGGCCCGTCGCTCTGCGCAACCCGATGACCGTTGCGCTCAACGAGTTGCTTCGGAACCGACGACTTGGTGTTGATCCAGTGGCGGGTGTGGTGCCAAGGAGTGGTGGGCAGAACCGGATGCGGTTCCGGCGGATGCGGCGTCTGCGGCGGATGGCTCGCGTGGATGGAGTTGAGGTTGGTGTGGAAGCTGACCGCGTCGTCACCGTCGCGCCACAGCGTCCCGACACTGTGATGATGGGCCACCGACTCCAGGGTGTCGCTGACGGCATGCGTGAGGATCGGATGCGCGCTGATCTCGATGAAGGTGGTGTGGTCTTGTGCGGCCGCAGTGATGGCTTGGCTCAACAGCGCCGGCTGGCGCACATTGGCCACCCAGTACTCGGCATCCAGCAGTGGCGCGGTGGTGTCCTCGGCAACGGTGGAAAAGAACGGAATCGAGGCGATCTCAGGGGTGAGATCGGCCAGTGCCGCACGCAATTCGGGCAGGATCGGATCCATCAGCGCGGTGTGCGAGGCGACCTCCATGTTCACCCGCCGGGCGAAACGGTTCTGCGCGGTCACCGCGGCGATCACTGCATCGACCGGCGCCACCGGCCCTGCGATCACCGTCTGCTGCGGCGCGATGTACCCCGCCAGACTCACCTCGGGAAAGTCCGCGATCAACTCCGCGGTGGTCCCGGCGTCCAGTTTCAGCAGAGCCACCGCGCCCTGACCAGCCAGCTGCGCCATCGCCCGGGATCGGTGGGCAATCACCCGAAATCCGTCGCGCACCGGCAGCGCCCCGGCCACCACGGCCGCGGTGACCTCGCCCATCGAATGCCCGATCACGGCATCCGGGTGGATCCCATAGGAGCGCCACAATTCGGTCAGCGCCAATTGCAAGCCCATCAGCACCGGCTGGACCCGCGCATCGCCGCTCACCGATTCACTGTCATGAATCACCTGCCACAGTGAAAACCCGACCTCTTCGGCAAATGCCGGCTCCAGCTGAGCAATCGCCGCGGCAAACACCGGCTCGTCGACGAGCAACTGCCGGCCCATGCCCGTCCAATGCGAACCCTGTCCCGAGTAGACGAACACCGTTCCGGGGCCGCACGGCCCCTCGTGCGGGCTCACCACTCCGTCGACAGACCGGCCGGCGGCCAGCGCTTGCAAACCCGTCACTGCCTGGGCGCGATCGCGGGCGCACACAGTGGCGAACCGGGCGTCGTTGTCCCGGTGGTGATTGAGCGTGTGAGCCACATCGGGGAGCGCCACGTCGGCCCCGTCACCGACCATCCAGTGGGCCACCGCGCCGGCCATCGATGCAATGCGTTCCGATGTCTTGCCCGACACTACCAACGTGGTCACCGCCGACTCCGACGCCCGCTCATTCGAAATAGCATCGGGAGCCTGCTCGATCACCACATGCGCATTGGTGCCACCGAACCCGAACGAGGACACACCCGCCCTCCGGGGCCGCTGAGTGTGCGGCCACTCCTCGTGCTCGGCAACGACTTTCAGCCGCATTTGGTCGAACGCAATATGCGGGTTGGGGGTCTGGAATCCCAGATTTGCCGGGATACTCGCCCGCTGCACCGCCAGGACCGCCTTGATGAACCCCGCCATTCCGGCCGCCGCCTCGAGATGGCCCAGATTCGACTTGACTGCACCAATCAACAGCGGCGACTGCTCCGGACGACCGCGACCCAAGACCGTGCCGAGCGCACGCGCCTCGATGGGATCTCCCAGCAGAGTCCCGGTGCCATGGGTCTCGACATAATCTACTTCGTTCGGCAACACCCCCGCATTGGCGTACGCCGCGCGCAGCACCGCCATCTGAGCGGCTGGATTAGGAGCCAACAAGCCGTTCGACCGGCCGTCCTGGTTGACGGCTGAACCGCGCACCACTGCCAGCAGGCGATCCCCCTCGCGCAGTGCATCACTCAGCCGTTTGAGTACCACCACCCCGCAACCCTCGCCGCGGACGAACCCATCGGCAGCCGCGTCGAACGCATGGCACGAACCGGTCGACGACAACGCACCGCTCTGATCGAAACCACGAAAAACGGCAGGCGACAACAGAAGATTCACTCCCGCCGCAATCGCCACATCAGAGTCCTGCATCCGTAGGCTCTGACACGCCAGATGCAGGGCGACCAAGGAAGACGAACACGCGGTATCGACCGTGAGGGACGGGCCCCGCAGATCGAGAAAATACGACAGCCGATTGGCGATGATGCTCAGCGCACCACCGGAATTGCTCCACGCGTCGACTTCGGGCAGATCGGTGGACGCGAGGTACGCGTACTCGGCAATGCTCGCCCCGCAGAAGACTCCGGTCTGTGAGTGGCGCAGAGAACTCGGGCGAATCCCGGCGTGTTCCAGAGCCTCCCACGCCACTTCCAACAACAGACGCTGTTGGGGATCCATCTTGGCGGCTTCACGAAGGGAGATGCCGAAGAATTCCGCGTCAAAGGCGTCGATGTCGGTCAAGAACGATCCCCACCGCGTGGTGCGGGCGAGGGCCTCCGCGACCTCAGGGGATCCGTCATCGAACTCCGACCATCGATCCGGCGGCACCTCGCCCACCGCGGAGTGACCGTCACACAGGAACTGCCACAACGCTTCCGGCCCAGCGATCTCACCGGGGAAACGGCAGCCCAGACCGATCACCGCGATCGGCTCGTCCACGCTGCCTCGACCCGGATCGAGCACCGGCTCGGCATCAGCTTCAGGTTCGGCGCCGCTGAGAAAACGCGCCAATTCAGTGATGGTCGGGTGGTGCCAGAACTCCACGGGTGAGACCGGCCGGCCGAGCACCTCGGAGAGCTCACCGGAGAGCACGACCGAGTCGCGCGACCCCACACCGAGATCGTTCATCGATGCGTCGACGTCGACGTCGTCGGGACTGCAGCCGATATTCGTCACCAGGTAGTCGGTCAGCCAGTTCCGAATAGCTCCCTCGTCGAAAGCCGCTGTCATGCCGCGATGCCCAGACGGCTGAATTCAATATTCATCAGATACCGCTCTCACTACCGGCCGGAGCCGCTTCCACACTGTCGAACAGGTCATCCAGCACACTGCTGTCCGAGTCGGGCAGCACACCGACGTCGTCCGAGTCTTCCTGCGGTAAGACCTTTGCGGCGAGGGCCGCCGCCAACGACGCGACTGTCGGGTAATTGAACAGCATCGTCACCGACAGCTCGAAGCCGACGAACTGCTCGGTGGCCCGTCGAACGGACATCGCCATGACCGAATTGAGGCCCAGCTCCGCGAACGGCCGGTCCAAGTCGAATTCGGCTTCCGGCATTTGAAGTTCGCGGGCCAGGATGGTTCGCAACCCATTCTCAACCTCGCTGAGCACGTCCTCGGCAGGTAGTTGCGACCATGTCACCTTCGCCGAGGAAACGCGATCCGCGTCCGACGTCGACTCGGCAGACGACCCCAGCGGAGCCATCACCGCTTGAGCGATGTCATAGCGCGCGACGTGCTCCCAGGCAGCGAACGCTTCGTCCGGGGTGAGCGGCCGTGAGCCAACCCGTTCGAGTTCTTGCAAGACGACCTGCGCATCCGCAGCGAACCCGAGCCCCCGCCACGCCACCCAGTCCAAACTGACTGTGTCACAGCCCTGCCGGTGACGCGCTCGGGCAAGGCCGTCGAGATACGCATTTGCCGACGCATACGCGCCCTGTCCGGGGACACCGAATACCGTGCCCGCCGAGGCGGTCAGGTAGAGGAAATCGATGCTGCCCGGCGGGAACGACTCATGCAGCGCCTGGGCACCGGCGATTTTCGGCCACATGGTGCGCCGCAGGCGGTTATCCGAAATCTCGGTCAGGAGTTGGCCTTCGGTGACTCCGGCGGCGTGTATGACACCGCGGATCGGTGGCTCCCCGTCGTCGTCCCGCCTGGCGAGCAGCGCCTGCACCGCCTCGCGCGATCCGACGTCGAGGGCCACGGCATCGACAGAAACGCCACGCATCTCCAGCGTCCGGATGGCGGCGATCCGGTTGCGCACGTCCGCGTCGTGAGCATCGCTGTCCCAATCGCGCCTCGGTGGCAGCGGTGTCCGGCCGGCGAGTACCAAGCGACGTGCACCGCGGTCCGCGAGCCACGCGGCCATCAATAGACCGAGGGCGCCCATGCCGCCAGTGATGAGGTATGCCGCATCGGGGCGACACCGCAGCGGCTCTCGCACCGGTTCGCCGGCGACCGGCGCCAAGGCGGGCGCGAGGAACTCACCGTCGCGCAGCACCAGAGTGGACTTGGCCGGTGTCCGCAGCACCGCGAACAGCGACGACGCGCAATCACCGATGTCTGCTCCGATATCCCGGCCAGCCGGGACGTCCACCAGGCCGCCCCACATCTGTGGCTGCTCGGCCCTGATGACCCCGGCCATTCCCCAGAGACAGCTCTGGCGCACCGCCGCGTCGGAGATGCCCTCGCGGACGCCGCGCGTGATGATCCACAGCGTGGCCGGGTGGTCGTCATCCCGCTGGGCTAGCCGGCGGACGACCTCGGCCACTTCCGCCGACAGACGGACCGCGCAGTCGATGTCGGTCTCAGCGGTGTCCACGGGCCCGGGGTCAGCTATATAGAGGACACACCGTGCCTCAGCGACGTCGGCTGGCAAGTAACCGGCGTCGGCGAGTCGATCGCGGAGGGTGCGCACGGCGTTGGTCTCCCCCAAAACCGCGAGCGTGCATAGGCCATCGGGTGCCTGATCCGGGCCGGCATGTTCGTCCCAAGGCTGCCATTCGATCGCGTGCGCCAACGTGCGCGGGTCATCGCAAGGACTCGCCGGCGGACCTGACTCCACAGCGGCATATCGCAGTGCGCGGATATCGATGCAGGTGCTGCCGTCGGGCGCCTTCACCTCGATGTTGACGACGAGTTCGTCATCGTTGCCGCCGCACCGATGTACCTCAACCGAACCGTGGTCGTCGACGAGTTCGGCTTCGAAGCGGATACTTTCAACGCCTACCGGAAACATCAGCTGCGAGTTGGAACCGTCCACCAGGCGGGCGACGTGAACGGCAGCGTCGAGCAGTGCAACCGTCGACGCCTCAGGCAACACGACATCGGCGTGCATTACCCCCGGCGCCGAGCGGCATGAGCCGATCGACCACTTGAACGGCTGTCCCTCGACGCCCCACTCCCGCAGCAGTGAGTCAACCGACTCGGCGGACACAGTGTCGTCGTTGCGCATTTCGTGATCGCCGCTGTCGCGCACGACTGCCAAGCCCTCCCGCTGGCGCGAGATTCGGGCGCTGACGTGCCTGGTCCAACGGTGCGTGGGGGTGTCAGTCGCGGGGGATGAAGATAAGGAGACGAATGCCCCATCCGCGTCGCCGTCGGCGACCACCTGAATCACCCGCGGCTGGTCGACGACGATCGGATACTCGAATCGGACGTCCGCCAGTATTGATGCGTCAAGTTCGGCCGCTGCGGCCGAAAGGGTCTGTACCAGAACCGATACCGGCACCAATTCCGTGCCGTGGACACGGTGGCGACCCGAGTATGGCGTGGCGTCCGGCGCCAGTCGCGCCTGCCACAGGTGCGCCGGTGGTGCGGTGGCGACCACGATGTGCTGGCCAAGCACGGTGCCGGGCCTGGGTTTGGATCCGGCTGTCTCCACTCGATTTTCGGGGGTTGTCCAGTGACGGGTGTGGTGCCAGGGCGTGGTGGGCAGCACCGGATGCGGTTCCGGCGGATGCGGGGTCCGTGGCGGTTGGCCCGTGTGGATGGTGTTGAGGTTGGTGTGGAAGCCGATCGTCTCATCGCTGTCGCGCCACAGCGTGCCGATGCTGTGGTGGCGTGCGGATTCCAAGGTTTCGGTGACGGCATGCGTCAGTATCGGATGAGCGCTGATCTCGACGAAGGTGGCGTGGTCTCGAGCGGCGGCGGTGACGGCCCGGCTCAACCGCGCCGGCTGGCGCACATTGGCCACCCAGTACTCGGCATCCAGCAGTGGCGCGGTGGTGGACTCGACGGCGGTGGAAAAGAACGGAAGGTTGGGATGCGCGGGGTTCAGATCGGCCAGTGCCGCACGCAATTCGGGCAGGATCGGATCCATCATCGCGGTATGCGAGGCGACCTCCATGTTGACCCGCCGGGCGAAGCGCTCCTGCTCAGTCACCGCGGCGATCACCGCGTCGACCGGCGCCACGGGCCCGGCGATCACAGTCTGACGCGGCGAGACGTACCCCGCCACACTCACCCCGGCAAAATCGGCGATCAACGCCGCGCTGGCCTCGGCGTCCATTTCCAACAGCGCCACCGCACCCTGTCCCGCCAGCCGCGACATCAGCCGCGACCGGGTGGCGATCACCTTCAGCCCGTCGGCCGGGGTCAGCGCCCCGGCCACCACCGCCGCGGTCACCTCCCCCATCGAATGCCCGATCACCGCATCGGGTTCCACACCGTAGGACCGCCACAACGCCGTCAGCGCCAACTGCAGGCCCATGACCACTGGCTGCACCTGCGCGTCGCCGCTCACCGGTTCACCGTCAGCAATCACCTGCTGCAGCGAGAAACCGACCTGCTCGACGAACACCGGCTCCAACTCAGCGACCGCCGCGGCGAACGCCGGCTCATCAGCCAGCAACCGCCGGCCCATGCCGGCCCACTGCGAGCCCTGACCCGAATACACGAACACCGTGCCCGATCCACGCAACGCCTGATGGGCGTCCACCACCCCGGCGGCCGTGTTACCGGCGGCCAGCGCCTGTAGCCCGGCCAACGCCTGCGCGTGATCACGCGCACACACCGCGGCGACGGTCCTATGCCGGGTGCGGTGATGATTGACGGTGTGGGCCACATCAGCCAACGGCACACCGGCGCCCTCACCGGCCATCCACTCGGCCAACACCGCCGCCGTCGACGCCACCCGCGCCGGGGTCTTCCCCGACACCAGCAACGTGCTCACCACCGGCTCCGGTTGCCGGACCACAGGTTCGACAGCCGGAGCCTGCTCAACCACCACATGCGCATTGGTGCCACTGACCCCGAACGAGGACACCCCCGCCCGGCGCGCCCGCCCCACCGCCGGCCACTGCATGGGTTGCGCGGCGATGATGAACCGCGACGCACCCACACTGGCATGCGGCGTCAACGCGTTGAAATTCAGATGCGCAGGAATATGCCCATGACCCACACTGAGCACGGTCTTGATGAACCCGGCGATACCGGCCGCCGACTCCAAATGACCCAGATTCGTCTTCGCCGAACCCAACACCAACGGCGCCGCACCATCACGCTCGCCGAACACCTGACTCAACGCATCCAACTCGATCGGATCGCCCAACTCCGTACCGGTGCCGTGCGCCTCGATGTAGTCGATATCGCCGGGCGCCAACCGCGACGCCGCCAACGCCTGACGCAGCACCGCCTGCTGAGCCGGCCCACTGGGCACCGTCTGCCCACTGCTCGGACCGTCCTGGTTGACCGCCGAACCGCGCACCACCGCCAACACCGAATCCCCATCACGCAGCGCATCACTGAGCCGCTTGAGCACCACCACCCCGGCGCCCTCACTGCGCACATAACCGTTCGCGTCGGCATCGAAGGTCTTGCAACGCCCGTCCGGAGCCAACATCCCCCACCGCGAACACGCGATACTGTTCTCCGGGGTCAGGATCAAATTCACCCCGGCAGCCAACGCCTGATCGCTCTCCCGCCGGCGCAGGCTCTGACACGCCAAATGCACCGTCACCAACGACGACGAACACGCCGTGTCGATCACCACCGCCGGGCCGTGCACACCCAGGAAATACGCCAACCGCCCCGCAGCAAAGTTCGACGCATTCCCGAACGGAAGGTACGGGTCGACGTCTTCCGGTCGTCCGGGGACGGCCTGGAAGTAGTAGTCACTGGTGGTCAAACCGATGAAGATGGAGGTTTGCGACCCGCGGATCGCCTGCGCGGTGATGCCCGCGTTTTCCAAAGCCTCCCAGGCGACTTCGAGGAGCAGCCGCTGCTGAGGATCCATCCCGGTCGCCTCGCGCGGGGAGATGCCGAAGAACTCGGCGTCGAATTCATCGGGCTGCCAAGAGGTCAAAAACCCCCCGTCCCGACTGCAGATCGTGCCCGGCACAGTGTAATCCGCCGAATAGAAGGCGTCGGCGTCCCAACGCTCCTTCGGCACCCGCACCACGCCGCTGGCCCCGTCCTGCAACAACTGCCAGTACTGAGCCGGGTTGTTCACCCCCCCGGGCAGCCGACATCCCATGCCCACCACGGCAATCGGTTCGGTATCGCCCTTCTCGGCGATCTCCAGACGCGCGCTCAGATCATCAATCTTGCGCAACGCCTCGGTGATGATCCCCCGACGATCCGGCGGTGCAGCAGCCATCAAGCTCAACCCAGCCTTTCTGAAATTTCCTTTCGCAGGTCGGACTCGTCGACAGGCGACGTCATACGGCGACGTCCAGCCGGGTGAATTCGTCCTGCTGGTAAAACTCGATGCACGAGGAGCGGCGGATCTTGCCGCTTGTGGTGATCGGGATGGAGCCCGGCGGCACCAGCACGAGATCAGCCACCCGCAGGCCATGGGACTTCGAAATCTCCGCTGCTACTTTATGTTTCACGGCGCGAAGTCCCTGCATCACCTCTTCGTCCGAGTTACCCCGGTTTTTCATCTCCACGATAACGACCAGCCGCTCGGTGCGATCATGTGGAACGGATATCGCCGCGACGCGGCCTCCGGTGATCTCTTGAGTCGTGGCCTCGATGTCATCGGGGTAGTGGTTACGCCCATCCACGATCAGTAGATCCTTGATCCGACCGACGACGAAGAGCTCGCCGTCATAGATGACACCCAAATCGCCTGTCCGAAGCCAGCGCTCCAGCGGCGTTCCCGGCGATGGATCGACGAGCTGTCCACCGAAGGCCCTCTGCGACAGTTTCGGCTTTCGCCAGTAGCCGCTTGCGATGTTATCGCCATGCAACCAGATCTCCCCGACCTTGCCGGCCGGATTCTCCATCCGGGTCTCGGGATCGACGATCCGCACGGTGCAGGCGCGCGGAGGGCCGACGCTGACGAGCTCGCAACCGGTTTCACTCTCGCACGGTCTCGCATGGCCGGCCGACAGCTTCTCGTAGTCGAACCAGACGGTCACGGGGGGGTGCCCCGGTCTCGATGACCCCGCGTACACCATCGCCTCGGCCAGGCCGTACGACGGCTTCAACGCACCGGCAGGAAAGTTGAAGCGGGAGAATCGCTCGGTAAAACGCCGAATGGTCGCGGCATGTACCCGCTCGCTACCGCTGAGGATGGTGTGCACGTTTCCCAGGTCGAGCCCGGCCATGTCGGCATCGGAGGTCCGACGCGCAGCGAGCTCGAAAGCGAAATTGGGTACTGCCGAAAACGCGTGGGTGTTGTTGGCCAGCTTCTGCATGTACCGGGCAGGCTTCTGCAGAAACGCCATCGGGCTCATCAAGACCGCGGGAACTCCGAACGTGACGCCACCGGTCACTCCCATTAGCAGTCCCATATCGTGATAGAACGGCAGCCACGACACCAGCGTGAGATCCGGCGGGTGTAGCCCCCCGGTGTCCTCGAAATAGTCGGCCGCAACCTGCCGGCAATTCGCGAAGATGTTCTTGTGCGAAATCATGACGGCAGCCGGGTCACGAGTCGAACCGGACGTGTATTGCAACAGCGCCGTCTCGCACCACGCCGGTCTGGTGGGCTGAACCCTCCGCGGCGCATCGAGGTCAAGCGCATCGATTTCGATCACAGCCGGCACAGAGCCGGGGAGGGCACGAACACACGGTACGACGTCATTGACGGCCGCCGATGTCGTCAGCATCGCCACCGGCGAGCTATCCCGCAGGGCCCCCGAGGCGCGTTCGTCGTGCGCGCCGAACTGCGGCACGGGTAGCGGAACCGCGATGCGGCCGGCCTCCAACGCGCCCAGGAACCCGACGATGTAATCCAGGCCCTGGGGAGCGGCGATTGCCACCCGATCACCAACCGATCCGCAGCGCAACAGCTCCTCCGCGATGACCCCCGCTCGCTGGTGGACCTGCGACCACGTCAAGGTTTCGGCAAACCCAGCGGGGTCCACCTCGTAATCGATGAACGTGAACGCAACGTCATCCGGCCGCTGCTGGGCAAGGCGCTCGAGCGAAGCAGGGATGGACGACTCAATCAGCGGCATCAGCACTACCCCTCCGTTCAGCATCGTTCTCATCAACATCGCTGGCACAACAGGCTGGGAGCCTATTCGATATTGCCGAAACTGGCATTTCGGCACCCGAGGCACCTGACCCCTTCTCCCGGACGGCGAAGTCTAAGCGCTCGGACCCCAGACGCTATCACGCAGCGTCCGACCTTTTGGCACGTCCTGGCAAACTCGCAGGAAGTAGATCCGCAAAGCCGCACCAGGGCCACGCCACGGTCGGCCGCCCCTGCCGGGAGATTCTGCGGTCGACCAGCAATTGTCGGTGCTGACAGCTTTGGAGAGGCGAGCGCGATGTCGTGGCGCGATGAGCGACTTGTGTGCAGTACCGGATGACCACCGATCGCCGCGCCCTTGGACCCATCCATCGGCTAGTGCTCTGCCACCACTAGCCGCCGCGGTGCGGGCTAATCGACTACGCAACAACGCGAAATTTTGTCCTCGATATCTTTAACTAGGTCGCTCAAAACGTCGTTCAGGTAGAAGTGATGCCCGGGGAACTCCCGGGAAGTGAATTCGGATGTCGTCCGCTCTGACCACGGCGCTACCTTTTGATAAGTGGCGACCTCATCGTCGTCCCCGTAAAAGGCAAAGATGGGGCAGGACACCGTCGCGTCTGGGGGACATTCGTAATTAACGATCGCTTTAAACCCCCGCAACGTCGGCAGTATCTTCGCGGCAAATTCCTCGCTTTCCAAGAATTCCGGATTCACACCGGTCATCTCGGTCACCGCATCAAGCAATCCACGGTCGGAGTCGGGGATGTATTCATAACCTGCGTGACCGGGCGCGGCACTAGCAGACACAAAAAGGGCCGCGATGGGTTTGCCCGCCGCTTCGAATCGGCGGGCGACATCAAATGCCACCAAAGCACCCATACTGTGGCCGAAGAAGGCGACCTTGCCGTCAGACTGATCCAGCGGCGACAGCATCCGGTAGACGCCATTCGCCAGATCCGGAATGCTCGTAAAAGACGCGAGGTCGTGATTACCTCCCCGCCCCGGATACTGGACCGCAATGCGCTTGATGTCAGCGGAAAAAGCCTGGGAAAAGGGAACGTAGAATTTGGGAGATCCGCCGGCATGCGGGAAAATGTACAGCTTGGGCGCTTCCCCACTCACGCGGCTACCCTACCGCCCACGGCGAACGCGGCCGCGACAGCCCCAATCCCCTTCGGCAGTCAGCAGGTATTCGCAGCGCAGCTCAACTCTTCTCAATCACGCCGCATCGCTCGGCGAACGGCGTCATCAGCCGGGCCAAGTCGTCGGCCACGTCGTGATCGGCCTCCGGCGGCATCGACACATAACTCGTGGCCAACCGCACGATTGCGCACGCGAGCACACCGGCGTCCTCGTCAGAGGCCTTCACCCAACTGGTTTCGAACGACGATGTCAGCCGCTGCGAGCAGTACGTGATGATCGGCGCGCTGTCGACGGTGATCAACTGCAGCAGGTGGGGGCTTCGCCGTTGGCGGAGCTGGGCCGCCGCGATGAGGCACTGTCCGCCCTCACAGAGACCGTCAGCCTCTACGGACCCACTTGTCTCCGATGACCCCGACACTCATCGCGACGAGTACGCCAAGGCCGCCGACCTCCTTCGCCGCCTCGGCCGGCGATGAGGATTCGGGCGCTGAGCGGCCGTCAGTGCGCCGTAGTCGCAGCGGACTCGCGACGGCCCAGCACCGAGTGGTTGCGGCCGTAGAGGAAATAGACCACCACGCCGATCGCCATCCAGATGAGGAACCGGATCCAGGTCAGCGCGGTGAGATTGATCATCAGCCACACGCACGCGACGATCGCGGCGACCGGCAACCATGGCACGCCCGGCGCCCGGAATCCGCGCTCGAGGTCCGGGCGGGTGCGGCGCAGCACGATCACCCCGGCCGACACCAACACGAACGCGAACAGCGTGCCGATGTTGACCATCTCCTCGAGCTTGTCCATCGGGAACACCGATGCCGCCACAGCCACCAGCACGCCGACGATCAGGGTGATACGCACCGGCGTGCCATGTCGTCCGGTCTTGGCCAGCGATCGCGGCAGCAGCCCATCGCGACACATCGCGAACAGCACCCGCGTCTGCCCGAGCACCAGCACGATGACAACGGTCGTCAGCCCGGCCAGCGCGCCGATAGAGATGATCTTCGCCGCCCAGTCCACGCCATTGGCCGAGAACGCGGTCGCCAGGTTCACCTTCTCGCCGGCGTCCCGCAACTCGGTGTACCGGACCATCCCCGAAAGCACGACGGCCACTGCCACATAGAGAACGGTGACGATCGCCAACGACGCGAGGATGCCGCGCGACACGTCGCGCTGCGGGTTCTTGGTCTCCTCCGCGGTGGTGGCGACGATGTCGAAACCGATGAACGCGAAGAACACGATCGAGGCGCCCGCCAATACCCCGTACCAGCCGTAGTCGCTACCCGCCGCACCCGTGAGCAACGAGAACAGGGACTGCTCGGTGCCCGAGCCGCCCTCGCCACCTTCGGCGGGCGGGATGAAGGGCGTGTAATTCTCGATCTTGATGTAGAACGCGCCGACCACCACCACGAGCAGCACCACCGCCACCTTGATCACGGTGATCGCCAGGCTGACCTCCGCCGAAAGCTTGGTGCCCCACGCCAAAATAGCGGTAACGAATGCGATGATCAGCAACGCACCCCAATCCAGTTGCAGCCCAGCGAAATCCGCGATGCCGCCGCCGAATCCGAACACGGTGCCGAGATAGCTCGACCAGCCCTTAGCCACGACCGCCGCGGCGACTGCGAACTCGAGAATCAAGTCCCACCCGATGATCCAGGCGACGAACTCACCGAACGTCGCGTAGGAGAAGGTGTAAGCGCTGCCCGCGACGGGCACCGTTGAGGCGAACTCGGCGTAGCACAGCGCGGCCAGTCCGCAGGCGATCGCGGCGAATACGAACGAGATGGAGATCGCGGGGCCGGTGATGTTTGCCGCCGTCGACGCGGTGATCGTGAAGATGCCCGCGCCGATCACTACGGACACCCCGAAGACGGTGAGGTCCCACCAGTTCAGGTCCTTGCGCAACCGGGTGTCCGGCTCGTCGGTATCGGCAATCGACTGTTCGACCGACTTCGTCCGCCAGGCCATTGGCGTGTCCTCCCGTGAGGGCCGAGACAGAGGCCCGATGAAAATGTACCGAGTACTGTGCACTCGATGGGGCGGAGTTACAAACACGCAATCGTCATCGGCGCCAGCCTCGGGGGCTTGTGCGCAGCCCGGGTGCTCTCCGACGTCTGTGACCGGGTGACCGTCTACGAGCGCGACGCGTTGCCGGACGGCCCGGCAAACCGGGCGGCTGTGCCTCAGGGCAGGCATGTGCACCTGTTGATGGCGCGCGGCGCTCAGGAATTCGAGAGCCAATTCCCCGGCCTGCTCGAAGACATGGTCGCCGACGGCGTGCCGATCCTGGAGAACCGGCCGGACTGCATCCACTTCGGGGCCGCGGGCCATGTGCTGGGAACCGCCCATCGCCTTCAGAACGAGTTCACCGCATACGTACCCAGCAGGCCGCAGCTGGAATGGCAGATCCGGCGGCGGGTGCAGGCGATCGAGAACGTCGACATCGTCAACGCGGTCGTGACCGAACCGACCTACGACGCCGCGCTCGGACGTGTCACCGGTGTCCTGCTCGACTCCGACGAGGTAGTCCCCGCCGACCTCGTCGTCGACGCGGCCGGCCGGGGCACCCGGCTGCCCGCATGGCTGGAGAAGTGGGGCTACGAACGTCCCCGCGAGCAGACCGTGGATGTCGGCATCGCCTACGCCAGCCATCAGTTTCACGTCCCCGAGGGTCTGCTCGCGGAAAAGGTCGTGGTTGCGGGTGCGTCGCGCGAACAGCCGCGCGGCATCGGCGCGCTGTTCTACGAGGACGGCAACTGGAACGTGACGACCTTCGGGGTCGGGAAGGTCGAGCCGCCGCAGAATGTCGCGCAGATGCTCCAGCTCGTCGACGAGATACTGCCCGAGCACTTTTCGTCCGCTCTGCGGCAGGGCACCCCGCTCGGCGAGATGGCGTTCCACAAATACCCGACCAGTCGTTGGCGCCGCTACGACAAGCTTGGGCGCTTCCCCGGCGGCATCTTCCCGTTCGGCGACGCGGTCGTCAGCTTCAATCCCACCTTCGGGCAGGGCATGACCATGACGGCCATCCAGGCCGGCAACCTTCGGGCGGTGATCGAGTCGGGTAATCCCGACATCGCGGCACGACTCGCGAAGGCCACGGCCAAGACGACGTACCCGGTGTGGACGATGACCGCGATCGGCGACCTGGCCCTGCACAACGCCACCACCACCGGCGCGGTGCCGCGGTGGTACAAGCCGGTGGGCGGTCTGTTCGACCAGTTCCTCGGTGCCGCCGAGACGGATCCCGTACTGGCCGAATGGTTTTTGCGCAGGTTCAGCCTTCTCGACAGTCTCTACATGGTGCCCTCCGCACGCCTCGTCGGCCGCACCATCCGGCACAACATGAAGCTGTGGCTGGCCGAGAAGCGTTCGAGCACCTCCTCAGCGCGTGACCGGGATCTGGTTGCCGGCCGATAACCGGCGTAACTTTAGGTGTGTGTCCCCTTCAGTAGGAGCCACCATGAGTTCGCTGATCAGGCCGCTCGAGGACATCGCGGCATGCGATATCCCGTACTGGTTGCCGCCGGGCGGCACGGACAACGGCGTCTGGGCGGACACGTGGGGATTGATCGCCGACATCGATTCCGCTGATGTCGCAACGGTTCTCGACCTGCTCGCGGCCGCCGATGTCGGTGGCTACGCCGCGGTCCCGGGTGGGCGCAGGGCCCGTGCCCGCGGCCCCGTCCCGCACTCGCTCTGGGTCGACGCGATGCAGTACGGGTTGGCCGAGGACGTGCTGATCATGTTCATGCGCAGCCGTGTCGGGTCAACGCTGCCCTAGATCCCAACCGTCGCTCTGAAGAGCTTCGTCGGACTGTCGGCGGCGAGACGGATCGGGCCGTCGTCGGCGGCCACCCACGCGGCAGATCCGCGCTCCAGCGTGACCTTGCTTCCCTTGGCGTGTACCACCGTGGACCCCTCGGTGCACAACAGGATCTGCGGTCCGTCGTGGCGACTCGGCGCGTCGATCTCGTGACCGAGGTCCTCGCCGTCGATGCAGAGCACCGAGACCGCGAACTCCGGCGCAGGCGTGTGGTAGACCAATTCGATTCCGTCCGTGGTGATCTTGGGACGGATGATGTCCTCGCTGGCCGGCGTGAAGTCGAGCACGCGCAACAGTTCGGGCACATCGACGTGTTTAGGGGTCAGCCCACCGCGCAAAACGTTGTCGGAGTTGGCCATCACCTCCACGCCCACCCCGTTCAGGTAGGTGTGCAGGTTCCCCGCCGGCAGATAGATCGCCTCGCCGGCGTTGAGGTTGATCCGGTTCAGCAGCAAGCCGGCGAGCACACCCGCGTCACCCGGATAGCGCTCACCGAGTTCGAGCACGGTCCTGGCCTCTGCGGCGAACTTCTTCTTCCCCGACCGCACGTAGTGGATGGCGCCGTCGATCACCGCGGGCACCAGCACGTCGAGATCGGGTTGCGGCGCGGTGATCCACGTGGTGAACAAGGCGCGCAGCCCATCGGCGTCGGACTGGTCGGACAGCAGGTTGACGAAGGGGTCGAGATCTGTGACCGCGAGCGCGCGCATCAACTCGACACTGCCCGCGGCCGGACGGAACCCGGCCAGCGCCTCGAATTGTCCTAAGGCAACGAGGATCTCGGGCTTATGGCTTGCGTCGCGATAGTTGCGGGTCGAGGCCGAGACGGGGATGCCGAGCTTCTCCTCTCGCGCAAAACCCTCCATGGCCTGCTCCGCGCTCGGATGCGCCTGCAGCGAAAGCGGTTCGTCGGCGGCCAGCACCTTGAGCAGAAACGGCAGTGTGTCGCCGAACCTGCCGCGCGCACCCCCGCCGAGCTGTCCCTCCGGATCTTCGCGCAGGGTGTCGAGCAGAGACCGCTCACCGTCTTCGGTCTCCAGCCACGCCGGGTCGCCGGGATGGGCGCCGAACCACAGCTCTGCCTCGGGATGCGCTGTGGGGCTTGGCCGTCCGGTGAAATCGGCAATTGCTGTACGCGACCCCCATGCATAGGTCCGCACCGCTCCACGTAGCAAGTTCACTTGCTCAACCCCGAACCAATTTCAGATACACAGCCGCCATCTCCAATCGCACGGCCAAGATCGCCAGTTGTTGCTCCAGACGACCTGGCCCGGCCGCTGCGGCGGGCGCAGGTGCACCTTCAGCCCCCGAAATGTCCAGTGACTCAGGCACATCCTCGGCGTTGATCACGTCGACGTCGTCGAACCCGGAGACACGGGCCGACACCACCGGCCGCTCGGCGTCGGTGGTCAGCACGAAGGTCCGGACCCGGGGTGGGAGTGGACCGTCGATCTGCTCGTCGTGGAATATCGACTGCTCGCGATCGGCCGCGGATGCGTCGCCAATCCCGCCGCGCAGCGCCACCAACGCGTCGGCGAGGCCGACGGCGGCGACCGCCCGGTGGGCGATGCGCAACATCACCGAAACGACGTGTCGGGCCAGCGCCAGTGTCGCCGCGTTGTCGGCCGCCATGACGACCTCGCTGCCCGACATCCGCTGGGCCAGCGCCTTGGCGGGATTCGTGAACAGTTCACGGGCTGCGCTGTTACGCAACGCCTCCGCGTCCAACTCGTCGGCCAGTTCCGACAAATCCACCCGCAGCCCCGGGTCCACCACATGTAGTGTCGCCAGTCCGGCAGCCAGATAGCGGGAAAAACCGAATTCGTCAGGCACCCACACACGCGGTGCCAGCGCGACGGACCGCCCCGCGGTGGCGTCGCGCAGCGGTCCCTCATATGGCGCGACCACGACGACGCGGGCGCCGCGACGCACACCGGTGGCCGCGGCGGAGACCAGCGCGGGATCTCCGGGGTCGTCCCCCGCCACGACCAGTACGTCCAGCGCACCGATCCAGGGCGGTACCTCAGGGGCGACGACGATCGGCGCCGCTACCGAGCCACCCAGCGCTGCCGCGAGCAATGAGCCTGCGGCTTCCGCGTTTCCGCGGCCGGACACCCAGATCACCGTGCGGGGCGGCTGGTCGCTCTGCAACGACGCCAGCTCCCCCTCGTCCAGCGCCGCGGCGGTGGCCCGCACCTGCGCGCCGGCCATCGACGCCGCGCGCAGCAAAGCGTCGCGGTCGGCGGCCAGCAGCCCTTCCACGTCGTCGAGGTCGACGATCGAGTGTGTGGCGTTCACGTCACCGCCTCAGATTCTGAGGAGATCCCGCCTTGAACTGTATGGGAGATCTGCCCGACGATGTCGCCGACTTCCTCGGTGGTACGCGCTTCGACATTGAGCCGCAGCAACGGCTCGGTGTTGGACATGCGCAGGTTGAACCATGAGCCGTCGCCCAGATCGACGGTCACACCGTCGAGGTGGTCGATGGACTGGATCCGGGTACCGAACGTCGACAGCACCTCGTCCACACACGCCTCGGCGTCGGTGACGGTGAAGTTCACCTCACCCGACGCCTCGTAGCGCTGGTAGTCGGCCATCAGGTCGGACAGCGGTCGATGCTGCTCGCCGAGTGCCGCCAGGACATGCAGGGCGGCCAGCATGCCGGAGTCGGCGCCCCAGAAGTCGCGGAAATAGTAGTGCGCCGAATGCTCTCCACCGAAGATCGCACCGGTGTCGGCCATCAGCGCCTTGATGTAGGAGTGCCCGACACGCGAGCGCACGGGCGTGCCACCACGCTCGGCGACGAGTTCCGGTACGGCGCGCGAAGTGATCAGGTTGTGGATCACCGTCGCGCCGAGCTCTCGACTCAGTTCCCGCGAGGCGACCAACGCCGTCACCGCTGACGGAGAGACCGTTTGGCCCAACTCGTCGACCACGAAACACCTGTCAGCATCGCCGTCGAAAGCCAGTCCGATGTCGGCGCCTGTCTCCAGCACGTACGCCTGCAGGTCGACGAGGTTCGCCGGGTCCAGCGGATTGGCCTCATGGTTGGGGAACGTGCCGTCGAGTTCGAAGAACAGCGGGGAGAGCGTGATCGACGGAATGGACTCCAGCACAGCGGGAGTCGTGTGGCCGGCCATGCCGTTGCCCGCATCGACGGCGACCTTCATCGGCCGCAACTCAGCCAGGCTCACCAGCGATCGCAGGAAGCCGCCGTAGTCGGACAGAACATCGCGTTCGGTCACCGCGCCGTGCGGCCCGTCGTGTCCCGGCACCCCGGCGATGACTTCCTCGCTGATCGCGGTGAGGCCCGTGTCCTTGCCGACGGGTTTGGCTCCGGCCCGACACAGCTTGATGCCGTTGTAGGCGGCCGGGTTGTGGCTGGCCGTGAACATCGCGCCGGGACAGTCCAGCAGACCCGACGCGAAATACAACTGATCCGTCGAGGCCAAGCCGATGCGAACCACGTCGAGCCCCTGCGCGACCACGCCCTCGGCGAACGCATCCGCCAGCGCGGGCGAGCTGGCTCGCATGTCGTAGCCGATCGCAACCCGAGACGCGTTCTCATCGCGCATCAGGCGGGCGAATGCGCCGCCGATCTCGGAGACGAATTGTTCGTCGAGTTCCTCGCCAACCAGGCCGCGCACGTCATACGCCTTGATGACACGGTGGACATCCGCGGCGGGCCGGGACGGCGATGAGCGCTTGCGCGAAGAGCGCATCACATAGAGCTCCTTGAAGAGTGGACTGCTGGCGCCAGCCTAACCGCCACAGGGCCGAGGCACGGCGGCTACTCCTCGCCTAATCGCTGGGGTCGGGCAACACCCGCAGGTGGCCCCGCCGCCGCCCGTTGGACTCGGACCTGCGGACCGGTGGTGCCATGAGCGCTCCGCCGGACACACCGGTGACCGGATCGGAAAAACCTGCGGCCAGGCCATTGATCGGTGGTGAGACGTCGCGCCCTTCGCGCACCGCGTCGGCCAGAGCCACCAGATCGTCCTCGTCCGGGTGCGACGGCAGCGGCCCCGCGTGGCGAACCAATTCCCAGCCGCGAGGCGCGGTGATGCGGCCGGCGTGCAGCACGCACAGGTCCCACGAATGCGGCTCGGAGACCGTGGCCAGCGGGCCGACGACTGCCGTCGAGTCGGAGTAGACAAAGGTCAGCGTCGCGACCGCATAGTGGGGGCACCCGGGCCGGCAGCAGCGACGGGGAACGTTCACAGCGAGAGGTTATCGTGCGCAAACCGCGCAAGCCGCCGGACACGCGCGCCATCTGAGCGCCGATCTCCAACCGTTACGATCGGTGTCGTGGCGGACGAGAGGAGCACTCGATAACCGGCACGGAGCGCGGGCACCTGCGATCACGCCGCGGCCGCGAAATGCGCGGGCCGCTTCTTCCGGCGACGGTGCCTGGCTGGCGCAGCCGCGCCGAACGGTTCGATATGGCGGTGCTGGAGGCCTACGAGCCGATCGAGCGCCGCTGGCAGGAGCGGGTGTCGGCGCTCGACGTCGCCGTTGACGAAATTCCCCGCATCTCGCCGAAGGACCCCGACAGTGTGCAGTGGCCGCCCGAAGTCATCGCTGACGGCCCGATCGCGCTGGCCCGGCTGATCCCGGCGGGCGTCGACGTCCGCGGCAATTCCACGCGGGCGCGAATTGTCTTGTTTCGCAAGCCGATCGAACGACGGGCTAAGGACACCATAGAACTCTCGGAGCTGTTGCATGAAGTCTTGGTGGCGCAGGTGGCCACCTATTTGGGCGTCGAACCTTCCGTCATCGACCCGACGATCGATGACGATTAGGGCGCGGCCTAAATTGCGATGGGGGGAGGCAGGGACGCTTCCGCGAAGAGCCTCAAATGATGCCGCGCTTGAGGCGGCGGCGCTCGCGCTCGGACAGGCCACCCCAGATGCCGAAGCGCTCGTCATGGGCCAACGCGTAGTCCAGGCACGCATCACGCACCTCGCAGCCCTGGCAGATGCGCTTGGCTTCGCGGGTCGAGCCACCCTTCTCGGGGAAGAACGCCTCGGGGTCGGTTTGAGCGCACAGCGCTTTCTCCTGCCAGAGGTCGTCCTCCGGCGTGAGCATTGCCGGCATTTGCGGCGTCACATCAATCGGGGCGGGCACCAGACTTAACTGGGGACGCCTCGGCGTCCCTATCGGTGCCGGCTCGGTATTGGTGTGCGGCGCACTGCCTACTGAGCCGAGCAGCCGGTTGTCGAACTGGACCACATGATCGAAATCGCTGAACTCAAAAGACATTCTCCGCCTCCTCACCTGGTGTCGTAGATCCTTTAACTGGAGCCCCACTATTGTTCTGTGCGGCCATCTCGATTCGAACATATGATCGAATCTCGGTCTGCGACACCGAAAACGGCCGGCCAACCGCGAAATGACACTGGTGTGATTACACACGCGTTAGTTGCCGGGGTCAAGCGCTAGAACAGAAATTCATACCATTCCGTGACCGAAATTAGGCGCGTCGAGATGTCGGCGTGTCTGTCACACGATCGGCCACGTGCTCCCGCCCACCCCTGACGGCCTAATGTCGGTCAATGTGAAGGTCACGGTTCTGGTCGGTGGCGTGGGCGGAGCCCGCTTCCTGCTCGGCGTGCAGCACCTGTTGAGGCTGGGCCAATTCAAGAATTCCGGCGACGCCTCGGAGCATGAGCTGACCGCGGTCGTCAACGTCGGCGACGACGCATGGATGTTCGGTGTGCGGATCTGCCCCGACCTCGACACCTGCATGTACACGCTGGGCGGCGGTATCGACCCGGAGCGCGGCTGGGGCCATCGCAACGAAACCTGGCATGCCAAGGAGGAACTCGCCGCCTACGGCGTGGCAGCCCGACTGGTTCGGCCTCGGCGACCGTGATCTCGCCACGCATCTGGTGCGCAGCCAGATGTTGCGTGCCGGGTATCCGCTGTCACAGGTGACCGAGGCGCTGTGCCGGCGATGGTCGCCCGGTGCGCAGTTGCTGCCCGCCAGCGACGACCGCAGTGAAACCCATGTCGTCATCACCGATCCCAACGACGGTGAGAAGCGTGCAATCCACTTCCAGGAGTGGTGGGTGCGTTACCGCGCGCAGATACCCACGCACAGCTTCGCGTTCGTCGGCGCCGACAAAGCGTCGGCAGGCCCCGGAGTCGTCGAAGCCATTGAGACGGCCGACGTCGTGCTGCTGGCGCCGTCCAACCCGGTGGTGAGCATCGGCGCGATCCTCAACGTCCCGGGCATCCGCGGCGCGCTGCGTTCGACGCCGGCACGGGTCATCGGCTACTCCCCCATCATCGATGGAAAACCGTTGCGTGGCATGGCCGACCAATGCCTGTCGGTCATCGGTGTGGCCAGCACGTCCGAAGCGGTCGGCGCGCACTACGGCGCGCGGTCAGGCGTCGGCATTCTCGACGGCTGGCTCGTACACGACGGCGACCACGCCGATATCGAAGGTGTCGAGGTGAGGTCGGTACCGCTGCTGATGACGGATCCTGCGGCGACGGCCGAAATGGTGCGCGCCGGGCTTGATCTGGCCGGGCTGAAGGTGGATTCGGGGCAATGACAGAACACGGATCTGGCGCAGCCGTCGAAATGCTTCCGGTGTCGGGGCTTCCCGAGTTCCGCCCGGGCGACGACCTCGCGGCCGCCATCGCCGCGGCCGCACCGTGGCTGCGGGACAACGACATTCTCGTGGTCACCAGCAAGGTGGTGTCCAAGTGTGAGGGTCGGATCGTCGACGCACCGATGGACCACGAGGAGCGGGAGGCGTTGCGTCGCAAGCTGATCGACGCCGAGGCGGTGCGGGTACTAGCCCGCAAGGGTAAGACGCTGATCACCGAGAACGCTCTCGGCCTGGTGCAGGCTGCCGCGGGTGTCGACGGCTCCAACGTCGACGCGGCAGAACTCGCGCTGCTGCCCACCGACCCGGATGCCAGCGCGGCGGCCCTGCGCTCAGGGCTGCGGGAGCGACTCGGTGTCACTGTCGGCGTGGTGATCACCGATACCATGGGCCGCGCCTGGCGCAACGGCCAGACCGACTTCGCGATCGGGGCAGCGGGACTGACGGTGCTGCACGGCTACGCCGGTTCGCAAGACCGGCACGGCAACGAGCTCATCGTCACCGAGATCGCCGTCGCCGACGAGATCGCCGCCGCCGCCGACCTGGTGAAGGGCAAACTGACCGACATACCGGCCGCGGTGGTGCGCGGACTGTCCCTGCCGGACAACGGATCCAATGCACGCACACTGCTGCGGCCCGGCGAGGACGATCTGTTCTGGCTGGGAACCGAGGAGGCGATCGCACTCGGCCGCGGCCAGGCCCAGCTGCTGCGCCGCTCGGTGCGCCGGTTCAGCGACGAACCCGTCGCACCCGAACTCGTCGAGGCCGCCGTCGCCGAGGCGCTGACGGCGCCTGCACCGCACCACACCCGGCCCGTCCGGTTCGTCTGGATGCAGGATCCGACCAAGCGGCTGGCACTGCTGGACCGGATGAAGACGAAGTGGCGCACCGACCTAATCGGTGACGGCCGGGCGGCCGACGCTGTCGAGCGCCGCGTCGGCCGCGGCCAGATCCTTTACGACGCACCCGAACTCGTCATCCCATTCATGGTGCCCGACGGCGCACACAGCTACCCCGACGCCGAGCGCACCGCCGCAGAGCACACGATGTTCACCGTCGCGGTCGGGGCCGCGGTGCAGGCGCTGCTGGTGGCGCTGGCAGTGCGTGGTGTGGGCAGCTGCTGGATCGGGTCCACCATCTTCACCGCCGATCTGGTGCGCGACGAACTCGGACTGCCCGCCGATTGGGAGCCGTTGGGCGCCATCGCGATCGGCTACCCCGAAGAGGGTGCAGGGCCGTCGGGGCCACGCGATCCGGTCCCGACCGACGACCTGCTGGTGCGCAGGTGAGCCTGCACGGCTCAGCGGTCGAGGTGTTGAGCCGTTGGCAGACGCCCGATCCCGCCCAGGACACCCTGCGCCACGCCATGCTCGCGTTCTTGGCGGCACGGCCCGACGGATGCCTGCGCGCGTGCGTGCCCGGTCACGTCACCGGGTCGGCGCTGGTCCTCGACCACGCCGGCACGCACGCGCTGCTCACGCTGCACCCGCGGTTCGGCCGGTGGCTGCAACTGGGCGGGCACTGCGAGGAATCCGACGCGGATATCGTCGCCGCCGCGCTGCGAGAGGCCACCGAGGAGTCCGGTATCGACGGCCTGACGATCGATCCGTCGCTGGCGGCGCTGCACGTGCACCCGGTGACGTGTTCGCTTGGCGTGCCCACCCGTCACCTCGACATGCAATTCCTCGCCTACGCCCCGGTAGGCGCCGAAATCGCCCTCAGCGACGAGTCGTTGGACCTGCGATGGTGGCCGCTGGACGGGCTACCCCAGGATTGCGACTTCGGCCTCACCCAACTGGCCGCGGCCGCCGCAGCCCGCCACGGGTGATTTCGGCGTGGTCAGTAGCGCTGCGCGTAACCCAGCACGCCTAAACAGCAGTCCGGGTCGCTAATCGCAGCTTGATCGCAACCATGGCTCCGGTTTCGGTGTCGCTAGCGGGCATCGAACTCGACAGGCAGCGTCTTCGGGCCCGAAATGCCCACGATGGGCCGCCACGGCGCCGGGCCTGCGCTGCGGAGACCGGGCATTCTTCGCGCCATGACCGTGAGGGCCTCGACGAGTTCCACTCGTGCTAGATGCGCGCCGAGGCAGTGGTGCACGCCGCCGCCGAACGTTAACATCGGCGCCGGCCGCTGCCGGGCGATGGCGAACCGTTCGGGGTCCTCGTAGGCGCTGGGATCGCGATTAGCGGCGGCCGTGTTGACGACGACGCACGTGCCCGCCGGCAACAACACGCCATCCAAGTCGACGTCCTCCACGGCAATGCGGACGGCGGAAAAGGACGCCGGTGTGTGGCGCATGACCTCCTCGACCGCTCTCGGGGCGAGGTCGGGCTGCGCGGCCAACAGTGCCCATTGTTCGGGGTGACCCGTCAGCACCTGTACCGCCGCTGCCAGTTGATTTCGGGTGGTGTCGGTCCCCGCGATGAGGAGGACCGCGATGAGGTCGAGGATCTCGCGACGGGTGAGGCGATCGTGCTCGTCGCCGGCGCGGATGAGCTCGGAGATCAGGTCGTCGGTGAGCGATCGGCGGCGGCGCTCGATCAGGTCGTCCAAATACACGTCAAGGTTCTGCCACGCCCCCAGAATCGCCGGTGTGTGGGCGGCGGCGGTGACCGCGAAGGCCTTACTGATTCCTCTCAAGCAGTCCGCAAAGAGATCCCAGTCCTCCCGGGGCACACCGAGCAATATGCAGATGATCGGAACGGGATATGGCCTGGCGATGTCGGCGACCACATCGCAGCGGCCGGCGACGATGTGGCGGTCGACGAGTTCGGTGATCATCGCGCTGCACGCCGTGCGCATGCGTTCGGCAGCACGCGGGGTGAAAGCCTGGGATACCAGGCGGCGCAGCCGTTTGTGATCGACACCGTCGACGCCGACGATCAGCCCAGCCATCCGGTCCCAGAGCGGGCCGGCTGTGACACCGCCCTGCATGGCCAGGCCATTCGCCCGCGGCATCGCGAAGCGCGAGTCGCGCAATGCAAGTCGCGCCAGACCGTAGGTAAGTAACTCCGGCCCGAACGGGCCGATCGCGATCGGTGCCTGCGCTCGCGCCTCAGCAATGATCCCGTGTGCTTCATCGGGGCATCGGACGCCGTGGTAGGCGATGGTGGGCAGCGGAACGTCGAAGACGCTGCGGCGTTTGGTGGCGATGGTCATGGCGGGCCTCCTGCGATCGGGTCGAGGTCGACTATCCGGTCGGAGGCGGCTTGGGGTCATCGGCCGAACGGCCTAATCGGATGCGCATGTCCGCAGGGGCTTCCTATAGGCCATTTGGCGGATGTTGTCGGTATGGCATCGCCGCAGGCTGATTAGCATGAGCGAGACGAATTGGAGCAACGTGGGCGTGAGCGAGCTTCTCCCCAGCGGAACGGTGACGCTACTGCTCGCCGACGTCGAAGGCTCCACCCGCCTGTGGGAAAACCAGCCCGACGAGATGACCGCCGCCGTGGCACGCCTCGACGCGGCGGTGGCCGATGCGACCGCCGCGCACAACGGTGCCCGGCCCGTCGAGCAGGGCGAGGGCGACAGTTTCGTCGTCGCGTTCGCCCGTGCGAGCGACGCAGCGGCATGTGCGTTGCAGTTGCAGCGTGCACCGCTCGCCCCGATCCGATTGCGGATCGGCCTGCACACCGGCGAGGTGCAGTTGCGCGATGAGGGCAACTACATAGGCCCGACGATCAACCGGACGGCACGACTGCGCGATCTCGCACACGGCGGCCAAACGGTGCTGTCCGGTACCACAAGCGATCTCGTCATCGACCGGTTGCCAGAGGGCGCATTCCTGACCGATCTCGGTTCGCACCCGCTGAGAGACCTGCCACGGCCCGAGCGTGTGGTGCAGTTCTGCCACCCTGACCTACAGAACGATTACCCTCCGCTTCGCACGTCGAAAGGCAATGAGACACCTAACTTTCCGGTTCAGCTCACCAGCTTCATCGGCCGCGAGGCCGAGACAGCCGAAGTAAGCAGGCTCCTGACTGACGGCCGTCTAGTGACCTTGACCGGTGCCGGTGGTGTGGGCAAGACGCGGCTGGCGATCCACCTAGCCACGCAACTGGCCACCGAGTTCAGCGACGGCTCGTGGTATGTCGACCTGGCACCCATCACTGATCCGGATGTGGTGCCGATGACCATGATTCGCGCGATGGGGCTGTCCGATCTGCCGGGACGGCCAACCATGGACACCCTGACGAGGTTCATCGCGGATCGTCGCATCCTGATAGTGCTCGACAATTGCGAGCACCTCCTCGATGCGACCGCCGACCTCGTCAGTGTTCTGTTGAGCCACTGCCCGGGGCTGACCCTGTTCGCCACCAGCCGGGAGCCGATTTCAGTGCCGGGCGAGGCGACATGGCGGGTACCCTCGCTGCCGCTCGCCGATAAGGCCGTCGAGCTATTCGCCGACCGGGCACGCCTGGCCCGGCCGGACTTCGACGTCACCGAGGATCACGCGGCCACGGTGGCGGAGATCTGCCGTCGGCTCGATGGCATGCCGCTGGCCCTCGAACTTGCGGCCGCGCGGGTACGAGCGTTGACTCTGACCGAGATTCTGGACGGCCTGCGGGACCATTTCATGCTGCTGACGGGCGGTGCCCGCACCGCGGTGCGCCGCCAGCAGACGCTGCGGGCGTCCGTCGACTGGTCGCACGCCCTGCTGTCAGAAGCCGAACAGACACTGTTTCGCCGATTGGCCGCCTTCATGGGCGGTTTCGACCTCGATGCCGCGCGTGCGGTGACGTCCGGCGGTGACCTACGGCCGCATCAGGTCCTCGATCAGCTGACCTTGCTGGTGGATAAGTCGCTCGTGGTTGCGGACGAGGTCCGCGGGCGGACCCGGTACCGGCTGCTGGAAACGGTCCGCCAGTACGCGCAAGAGAAGCTGAGCGATTCCGGCGAAGCCGGCATGGTGCGAGCACGCCACCGCGATCACTACACGGCGAAGGCCGCAACGCTCTCGGCTTCCCTGGATCCCGCCAGGTGGCGCCTCGCCCAGGCGGAGGGCGCGATCGACAATCTGCGGGCCGCCTTTGCATGGAGTCTTGACAACGGCGACGTCGAGCGTGCGCTGGCGCTCACGTCAATGCTGTGGTCGCTATGGGTATCCCGGGGCCGGCTTCGCGAAGGCCTCGCGTGGTTCGACGCTGCGTTCTCCGACGGCCCACTTGACTCCCTCCAACCCGCGACTTTGGCCCGGGCCCTGGCAGACCGAGCCATGCTCAATGCGCAATTGAGCACTGCGAACCCCCTCGACGACGCCCGCCAGGCATTGGAAATCGCCCGCGACATCGGTGATCCGGCGCTGATCGCCCGGGCGCTGACCGCCTGCGCGGGCAGTGCCGCGTTCAGTCCCGACATCGCCCGTCCCTACATCGAGGAAGCGATCGAGTTGGCGCGCGCCACCGGTGATCGGTCGATGTTGTGTCAAGCCCTGGTTTGGCATGGGCAGAATGCCTTCTACGGCGGCAACCCCCGCACCGGGCGAATCGCCGCCGAAGAAGGGCGGGCGATCGCGGATTCGATCGGCCACCGGTACCTATCGCGTGGCAGCCGCTGGGCCCTGGCATGGTCGAGCATGGTCAGCGGAGATCTGACGTCAGCCGTCGCACAATTCCGCGAGGTCGCCGCCGACGCCGTCCCCGACGGTGACGTGACGTGGGCCCAAAGCGGATTCTTCTTCGCGACGCAAGCGCTGTGCCATCTGGGCGACATCGAAGCAGCGCGGTTGTGCGCAGATGCGTCGCGTGGAGTCGGAGACGACCTTCTCGGCGGAATCTACGACGTCGGATACTTTGCCATTCTCACGGGTTTCCTCGCCGTCGCCGCCGGAGACCTGGACGCCGCGGAGAGCGCCGACGAAAACGCCTGGGGGGAACTGAGCCACGAGCTGTCGATGGTGAAGATCAACCTGTGGCGCAGGGCGGCGGTGGCGCTGGCACGGGGTGACCTCGACGGTGCGCGACGGTGGGCCGACGAGGCCGTCGCACGCACGACGGGTTGGCACCGAGCCGTCGCGTTGACCACCCGGGCCAAAGTAGCGATCGCGCAAGGCGACACACAGCAGGCCGAGCGTGACGCCCAGGGTGCACTCAGCGAAGCAACCGAAGTGGATGGGCTTCTTGGGATTGCGGACACCCTGGAATGCCTTGCGGCTCTGGCCTGCCGGTCCGAGTCGCATTCCGAATCCGCCCGCCTGTTCGGCGCCGCCGATGGTATCCGCCAACGAACCGGCGAGGTCCGCTTCCAGGTTTTCCAGTCTACGTTTGAGACAGTTGTCGACTCACTGCGAAACACCATGGGCCAAGCGGACTTTGACACCGCCTGGATGGCGGGCACACAACTGTCGACCGACGAGGCCATCAGTTGCGCCCAACGTGGCCGCGGCGAGCGCAAACGCCCGAGCAGCGGCTGGGAGTCGCTCACTCCCGCCGAGCACGACGTCGTGCGGCTGGTGTGCGAAGGACTGGGTAACAAGGAAGCGGCGGCGCGACTGTTCGTGTCGCCGCGCACGGTGCAGGCCCACCTGAGCCACGTCTACACGAAACTGGGCATCAACACCCGCGTGCAGCTCGTGCAGGAAGCCGCCCGCCACTCGTGACTGGCCGCGAGATCAGACTTATGCCACGCCGATTCGCCGTTTCGTGTACCGGAACCTGATTTCGGCCGCGGCTGCGGCCGCCTGCCCGCCACGGGTGATTTCGGCGCGCTTTCAGTCGCTCACCGTCGATATGCGCACCGAAATCGCCTAGATGTCGGTCGAGTAGCGGATGCCGCCGTCGGGGATCGTGACCCCCGGCCACACCCGCGCCCCGCGCAGCAGCTCGCAGCGCGCGCCGATGTCGGCACCGTCGCCGATCACGCCGTCGCGGATCAGCGCGCGCGGACCGATCCGGGCACCGAACCCGATGATCGAGCGTTCGACCACCGCGCCTGCCCCGATCCGCACGCCGTCGAAGATCACCGCACCGTCCAGCCGCGCACCTCCGGCGATCTCCGCGCCGCGACCGACCACCGTGCCGCCGATCAGCAGTGCGCCGGGTGCGACGCTCGCGCCGTCGTGCACCAGACTCTCGCCACGATGCCCGTTCAGCGCCGGCGACGGCGCGATGCCGCGGACCAGGTCGGCCGAGCCGCGCACGAAGTCGTCCGGCGTGCCCATGTCCCGCCAATAGGTGGAGTCCACGTAGCCGCACACCCGCAGCCCGTCGGCCAACAGTCCCGGGAACACCTCCCGCTCGACCGAAAGTGCGCGGCCCTTGGGGATGCGGTCGATCACCTCGCGCTTGAACACGTAGCAGCCGGCGTTGATCTGGTCGGTCGGCGGATCCTGCGTCTTCTCCAGGAACGCGGTGACCACGCCCTCGGAGTCGGTCGGCACACAGCCGAACGCCCGGGGATCGCCGACGCGGACCAGATGCAGAGTCACGTCGGCGTTGTTGGTCTCGTGGCTGTCCAGCAGTGCGCGAGATCGGCGCCGGACAGTACGTCGCCGTTGAACACCAGCGCGGTGTCGTGGCGCAGCTTCGACGACGACGTTGGCGATGCCGCCGCCGGTGCCCAATGGCTCGGTCCTCGACGACGTATTCGATCTGCAGGCCCATCTTGGAGCCGTCGCCGAACTCCGACTCGAACACACCTGGCCTTGTACGACGTGCCCAGCACCACGTGCTCGACTCCGGCATCGGCGATCCTCGATAACAGGTGGGTCAGAAAGGGCAGCCCGGCGGTCGGCAGCATCGGTTTAGGGGCGGACAGCGTCAACGGGCGCAGCCGAGTGCCCAGACCGCCCACCAAAATGACGGCATCGACTTCTGCCGGATTCATGAGCGCCGTCCTTTCGCCTGCTTTCGCCGGGATCTGCGAACCACCAGACCAGCACGCGCGGCAAGGGCGGACTTGATCGTCCACCGCAGCGGCGCCTGCGACCGGTGCGGATAGCGATCCGCCAGGAAAGTGTAAGTACTCGTGTGGTGGGCCGCCAAGTTGCGAGCCGGGTCCCGACCCGTTGCGTGGCCCTTGTCGTGCAAAATCTCCGCCGACGGCACGTACACGTTCTGCCAACCCGCGCGGCCCAGGCGATCCCCTAGGTCGACGTCCTCCATGTACATGAAATAGCGCTCGTCGAACCCCGCCACCTCATCGAATGCGACCCGCCGCAGCAACAGACACGATCCCGACAGCCAACCGACAGGACGTTCGCTGGGCACGAGCCTGGCCTGCCGGTAGGCCGCCGTCCACGGGTTGGATCGCCACAACGGGCCGACGACTGCGTGCATACCGCCACGGATCAGGCTGGGCAGATGGCGCGCCGACGGGTACACCGAGCCGTCAGGGTCGCGGATCAGCGGTCCCAGCGACCCGGCCCGCGGCCAGCGCGCCGCCGCCTCCAAAAGGATGTCGATGCTGCGCGGTCCCCATTGCACGTCGGGATTGGCAACGATGAAAAAGTCGGAGTAATCCGAAACCCTTTGATCTTCACCGTCTTTCAGATATTCGTCGACCGCGCGATTCACCGCGGTGCCGTAGCCGAGGTTTGCTCCGGTGCGCAGCAGCCGCACATTGGGATAGTGCTCCAGCGCCTCTTCGGGTGTGCCGTCGGTGGACCCGTTGTCGGCCATGATGACGGTCACCGCACGGTCGGTGGCATGCGACAACGATGCCAGGAACCGGTTCAGATGTGGCCCCGGTGAATACGTCACCGTCACCACCAGGAGTTCGTCACTCACGGCGTAGAGGTTAATGGGCCGTGTTCGGCGAGCGCTGCGGCCAGCGCGTCGCGCCAGGGCCGCAGCGTGGTCAGACCGGCTTCGGCGGACAGCCGGCCGGACAGCGCCGAGTACGGCGGCCGGGGTGCGGGCCTCGGGTGGCGGTCACTGCCGATGGGCCGCACGCGGGCCGGATCGGCGCCCACGGCCTCGAACACGGCTTGCGCCTGCTCGTAGCGGCTGGCCTCGCCGGCGTTGGCGGCGTGCAGCACCGGCTCGCGAATGCTTCCGTCGGCCACCTCGAGCAGCGCGTCCACCAGATCGGCGACATACGTCGGCGATCCGACCTGGTCGGCCACCACCTCGACCGGCCCGTCGCCGGCCGCCAGCCGTCGCATCGTGGCCGCGAAGTCGGTTCCGTCACCGCCCTCGTAGATCCACGCCGTTCTGACGATGTGCGCGTCGGGCATCTCCGTCAGAACGGCGAATTCGCCTGCGAGTTTGGTGCGGCCGTACACCCCCAGCGGCCCGGTCTCGTCGTCGATCTCGTACGGGCTTCGTTTCGAGCCGGAGAACACGTAGTCGGTGGAAACGTGGATGAACTCGGCTCCCGCCCGTGCACAGGCATGCGCGACATTGGCGGGTCCGACGGCGTTGACGGCGTGAGCACGCGCCTCGTCGGCCTCCGCGGCGTCGACCTTGGTGTAGGCGGCGCAGTTGATCACCACGTCACCGGCCTCGACGAAACGCTCTGCCGCGGGTGCGTCGGTGATATCCCAATCAGATGACGTCAGCGCCAGCACGTCGCGGCCCTGGCCGCGGGCCTGAGCTGCCAATGTCCGTCCGACCAGACCACCGGCACCGGAGATGACGATTCGGGCAGCCTTCTGGAAATTCACAGTGACGAGTCTGGCACGCCGACCCGCGCTACCGACTTTGTGCCCTTTTCGCAAGTAACCTGGGCTGATGCCCGGACGCACTCTCCGTGTCATCGCCGTGTCGTTGGCACTGGCGGTCGTCGTCGGTACGGGTGTGGCCTGGGGCAAGATCCGGTCCTTCGAATCCGGCATCAACCACATCTCGCCCATCGCGCTGGGCGGTGGCGGCGAAGACGGCGCGATCGACATCCTGTTGGTCGGCATGGACAGCCGCACCGACGCGCACGGCAACCCGCTGTCCGAGGAGGAACTCGCCGCGCTGCGCGCCGGCGACGACGAGGCCACCAACACGGACACCATCATCCTGATACGCATCCCGAACAACGGAAAGTCGGCCACCGCGATCTCCATCCCCCGCGACTCCTACGTCGAAGCTCCCGGGGTTGGCAAGATGAAGATCAACGGCGTCTACGGTTCGGCTCACTTCGAGAAACTGACCGAGCTGGTCGAACAAGACGGTATGGAACAGGCACAAGCCGAACCGCAGGCCACCGAGGCCGGTCGCGAAGCCTTGATCAAAACCGTGGCGAGTTTGACCGGCGTCACCGTCGACCACTACGCCGAGATCGGACTCCTCGGGTTCTCGCTGATCACCGACGCCCTGGGTGGCGTCAATGTATGCCTGAGAGATGCTGTCTACGAACCACTTTCGGGTGCCGACTTCCCGGCGGGCTGGCAGAAGCTGAGCGGCCCGCAGGCGCTGAGTTTCGTCCGCCAGCGCCACGATCTGCCCCGCGGCGACCTCGACCGGGTGGTGCGCCAGCAGGCGGTCATGGCATCGCTTGCCCACGACGTCATCTCCAGCAAGACGCTGTCCAGCCCGTCGACACTGAGCCGGTTGCAGGAGGCGGTACAGCGCTCGGTGGTGCTCTCAGACGGCTGGGACGTCATGGAATTCGCCGAGCAGTTGCAGAAGCTGGCCGCGGGCAACGTCGCCTTCGCCACCGTCCCCGTGCTCCAGGAGAACGGCTGGAGCGACGATGGAATGCAGAGCGTGGTGCGCGTGGACGCGGGCGAGGTCAAGGACTGGGTGGACGGACTGCTGCACGACCAGGACGAGGGCAAGACCGAAGAACTCGCGTACACGCCGGAGAAGACCACCGCCGACGTGGTCAACGCCTCCGACATCAACGGGCTGGCCTCTGCGGTCTCGCAGGTGCTCACCACCAAGGGCTTCTCTCCCGGCAACACCGGTAACCACGAGGGCGCGCCGGTCACCGGCAGCCAGGTGCAGGCCGCCAAGGCCGATGACCTTGGTGCGCAGGCGATTTCCAAGGACCTGGGCGGGCTGCCCATCGTCGAGGACGCATCGGTGGCCCCCGGATCGGTGCGGGTCGTGCTCGCCGCGGACTACACCGGCCCCGGCTCGGGCCTGGACGGCATCGATCCGACGCTGGCCACGGCCGACCCCGCCGCGGCCGGGTCAACCGATTCGACCGAGGCCCCGCTGGCACCCTCGCCGATCCTCACCGCCGGTTCGAACGACCCGGAGTGCGTCAACTAGACGTGACCACAGTCAGTTCGGCGATTCTCGATCCGCTCATGACCTCCGACCCGGCGGGCCCGCGGATCACCTATTACGACGACGCGACCGGCGAACGGATCGAATTGTCCACCGCGACGCTGGTGAACTGGGCGGCCAAGACCGGCAACCTGTTACGCGATGAAATGGGTGCCGGTCCGTCGAGCAGAGTCGCGGTGCTGTTGCCCGCGCATTGGCAGACCGCGGCGGTGTTGTTCGGGATCTGGTGGATAGGTGCAGAAGTCGTCACCGGCGGAGAGGCCGACGTCGCGCTGTGCACCGTGGGCCGATTGCCGGAAGCAGACGACGCCGTCGGCATGGGTGAGGTCGCGGTGCTGTCGCTGGACCCATTCGGCAAGCCGGTGCCAGATCTTCCCGTGGGTTTGACGGACTACGCCACCGCGGTGCGCGTACACGGCGACCAGATCGTCCCCGAGCGCAACCCCGGTGCCGCGCTGGACGGCCGGTCGGTCACCGAGGTGCTCACCGGTGCGCTGGCATCGGCAGGCGCACAAGGGTTGTCCGCGCACGATCGAGTCCTCTCGAGCCGGCCATGGGACACCGCCGACGAGATGATCGCGAACCTGTTGGCTGTCTTCGCAGCCGGTGCATCGCTTGTGCAGGTGGCAAATCCGGATGCCGCACTGTTGGATCGTCGCCGGCAGACGGAGAAGGTCACCCGCGATTGAAATGGCGAGCAATAGCTCCTATGTCAAGCGGCCGCGGGTTGTAGGGCTTGGTTTCGGGTTTGGTGGTCGTCGCGGAGTCGGTGGAACACGGTGCGCGCGATGCGGCGTTTGACGCAGCGCCGGGCTGCGGCGGTGGTCTTGCCGGAGGCGGTCAGCCGTTGGTAGTAGGCATGGCCCTGGCTGCCTTGCATGCGGATCTGGGTGACGGCGATGCGGTGGATGGCGGCGTTGAGTTGGCGGTTGCCGGAGCGGCTTAAGCGCATCTGACCTTCGGTGTTGCCCGACCATACCGGGATGGGGGCGACCCCGGCGTGGCAGGCGAACGCGGCCTCGCTTTTGAACCGGGCCACCCCGGCGGTCTCGCCGACGAGCTTGGCCGCCGTCAGCTCCGCGCAGCCCGGTAACTCCAGCAGTTTGGGGGCGACCTCGCGGGCCCGCTCGCTGAGGCGCTTTTCCAGCGCGTTGATCTCGGTGGTGAGCCGGATGACGTCGGCCAGTTCGGCGCGCGCCATTTCGGCCACCAGCCCCGCCACGGTGTCCAGCCAGGCCTGCAGAGCCTGCTGGTGCTTGGCGGTTTTCAGTGAGCGCGCTGCGGGCCCGCGCGCGGGGTCGAGTTCATGGACATGCCAGCGCAGCCGGTTGATCGCCGATGTCCGTTGGGCGACAAGGACATCGCGGCGATCAGTCAACAGCTTCAACTCCCGCGAGATCTCATCATGGGTGGCCACGGGCAGGTCGGGCTCGCGCAGCACCGCCCGCGCCACCGCTTCGGCGTCGATGGGATCGGACTTGCCCCTTGTGCGCGCGGACTTGCGCACCTGGGCCATCAACTTGGTGGGCACCCGCACCACCTGCTGGTCGGCGCCCAGCAGATCGCGCTCCAGGCGCGCGGACATGTTGCGACAGTCCTCAATACCCCACTTCAGATCGGCGCCGAACTGTTCATGCGCCCACATCAGCGCATTGAAGTGCCCGACGCTGTCGGCCCGCACGGTCTTCCCCCCGAGCCTGCCGGCCCACCTCGTCGACAGCGACAAAGGTGTGTTTGTGCTTGTGTACATCGGCGCCAATAACAATCATGGTGATTGCCTCCTTCACTCTGTGGATGAGGGTGTTGAGGTTGGGCCGGTCGGCGGACACATCTCAGTCGGGGCGAAGCCACGCTCCTATCAAGTCAGGCCGGCCGGTCCGTCTCACCCGGTGCCGGCACTACTGCTCGACGCCAACCCGAAGGCGACAGACGCAAAATGAGCCAGACACCAGGTGATCCGGAACCAACCACCGCATCACCGACCTGTCACGCAGGCACGCCGCAAACACGGCACACTTAGACTGACACTGAGACGCAAAAGTCCCCGACACGCCGATGATTTGGACCAGTTTGCGTTCCCCTACCTGCGGTGTGGGCCCTGTTCGCGCAACCTACTTCAGCAGCGCGCGCGACATCACCACGCGCTGAATCTGGTTGGTGCCCTCGTAGATCTGGGTGATCTTCGCATCACGCATGAACCGCTCGACCGGGAAGTCGACGGTGTAGCCGTATCCGCCGAACAGCTGAACGGCGTCGGTGGTCACCTCCATCGCGACATCGGAGGCGAAGCACTTCGACGCCGAGGAGATGAAACCGAGGTTGGGTTCGCCGCGCTCGGCGCGCGCCGCCGCCGTATAGACCATCAAACGCGCCGCCTCGACCTTCATCGCCATGTCGGCGAGGATGAACTGGACGCCCTGGAAGTCGCCGATCGGCTTGCCGAACTGCTTGCGCTCCTTGACATATGCGATCGACGCATCGATTGCGCCCTGGGCGATGCCCACTGCCTGTGCACCGATCGTCGGTCGGGTGTGATCGAGCGTCGCCAATGCCGTCTTGAATCCCGTGCCGGGATCGCCGATGATCCGGTCGCCCGGAATGCGGCAGTCCTCGAAGTACAACTCCGTTGTGGGCGAACCCTTGATGCCCATTTTCTTCTCCTTGGCGCCGATGGAGAAGCCCGGATCGTCCTTGTGTACGACGAAGGCGGAGATGCCGTTGGCACCCTTTTCGGGATCGGTCACCGCCATCACCGTGTACCAGGTCGAGTGCCCGCCGTTGGAGATCCAGCACTTGGCGCCGTTGAGCACCCACTCGTCGCCCTCGGCGCGGGCACGGGTACGCATCGAGGCGGCGTCGCTGCCTGCCTCACGCTCCGAGAGCGCGTAGGACGCGACGGCTTCACCGGCTGCGATGCTCGGCAGCACCTGCTTCTTGAGTTCCTCGGAGCCGCGCAGGAGCAGCCCCATGGTGCCCAGCTTGTTGCAGATCGGGATCAGCGACGACGACGCGCACACCCGCGCGACCTCTTCGATGACGATGCATGCGGCGACAGAGTCGCCGCCCTGGCCGCCGTACTCCTCAGGGATGTGGATGGCGGCCATCCCCGATGACGTCAGCGCCTCGAGCGCTTCATCGGTGTAGCGCGCCTTCTCGTCGACGTCCGCCGCGTGCGGGGCGATCTCCTTCTCACACAGGTGACGCAGCACCGAGCGCAGCTCTTTGTGCTCGTCGGCAAGCTGGAAGGCGTCAAACGACGGGTTACCGATCGACATGGATACTCCTCGCTACTCGCCAGTAACTTTACCCTTGGAATCTGGACGGGCGGTCCGGGGCTACGGGCCGAGCAGTCGGTCGCGCAACGCGGCGTCTTTCTCCAGGACCATATTGGCGAGCCCGGTCTGGAACTCCGCCATGCGCTCGCGCAGCGCGACGTCGGATGCGCCGAGGATGCGCACCGCGAGTAGTCCGGCGTTGCGGGCGCCGCCGATCGACACCGTCGCCACCGGAACGCCCGCGGGCATCTGAACGATCGACAACAGCGAGTCCAGCCCGCCGAGCTTGGCCAGCGGCACCGGCACCCCAACCACCGGAAGCGCTGTGGCGGCGGCGACCATGCCGGGCAGGTGCGCCGCCCCACCAGCGCCGGCGATGATGACCTCGAGGCCGCGCCCCGCCGCGGTGCGCGCGTAGTCGAGCATCCGGTCCGGCGTACGGTGCGCGGAGACCACGCCGACCTCGAACGGAACGTCGAACTCGGCCAATGCGAGCGCGGCGTCCTCCATCACCGCCCAGTCGCTGTCGCTGCCCATGATCACGCCGACACGCGGCTTTGAAGTGTCAGGCATGTTCATCCCATCCATCTGTCCATTCGGCATGCGACAACCAGTGTGCGGCCCGCCCCGCGCGTTCGCGCACATCGGCAACATAGGCGTCGTCGTCCAACGACCCGCCGGGCGCGCCGAGGACGTTCACGTGTCCGATCTTGCGACCGGGACGTTCGCCCTTGCCATACAGATGCACCTTCGCCTCCGGAAGACGGGCAAACAGGTGATGCAGACGCTCGTCCATACCCATCGCCGGGATGGATTGAGCACCAATCACATTGGCCATCACGGTGACCGGTGCGATCGGTGAGGTGTCGCCCAGCGGATAGTCCAAAACCGCGCGCAGGTGCTGCTCGAACTGACTGGTACGCGCGCCGTCCATCGTCCAATGGCCCGAATTGTGCGGCCGCATCGCCAGTTCGTTGACCATCAGCTCACCGTCGACGGTTTCGAACAGCTCGACGGCGAGCACGCCGACCACGCCGAGCTCTTCGGCCAATTGCAACGCCAGGCGTCCCGCGGTTCCTGCGACGTTGGTGTCCAGTGCCGGTGCGGGCGCGATGACCTCCACACAGATGCCGTCGCGTTGCACGGTGTGCACCACCGGCCACGCCGCGCCCTGGCCGAACGGTGAGCGCGCCACCAGCGCGGCAAGTTCGCGCCGCATCGCGACCATCTCCTCGACGAGGACCTCGACCCCGGCCGCGAGATACTCGGCGGCCACCTCGCGGGCATGGGCGGTGTCGCGTGCCAGGGTCACGCCGCGACCGTCGTAGCCGCCGCGCACCGTTTTCACCACGAGCGGTGCGTCCACGCGCGCCGCGAATGCATCCACATCAGCCGGGTCCGTGACGGCCGCAAAACGCGGCACCGGAGCCCCGAGCGCCTCCAGCCGCCGCCGCATCACCAACTTGTCCTGGGCGTAGATCAACGCCGATGGCGGCGGCGCGACATTCACACCCTCGGCGACCAGTTTCTCGAGCATCTCGGTCGGCACGTGTTCGTGGTCGAACGTCAGCGCATCGGCGCCTGCGGCGGCACGGCGCAGCGCTTCGAGGTCGTCGTGCGACCCGATCACCACATCGGGGGTCACCTGCGCCGCGGGGTCATCCGGTGTGACGGCCAACACACGCAGCGTCTGGCCCAGCGCGATCGCGGCCTGATGGGTCATCCTGGCCAGCTGCCCGCCGCCGATCATGGTCACCACCGGGGGCGCGGTCGGGTTGCGTGGCACGTGCCTATGTTGTCATGGCCGCGAGCGGTGGGTTTAACCGTCGCGACCTGCATGGGTACGCGTGGCCTGCCCTATTTCCGTACACTGCCGTGTTGTGTCCTTCACCGATGCCACGATCGCGCGGCTGCCCCGCCCGATCCGGCCGTACTTCGAACGGCACCACGAGCTCATCAAGTTCGCGATCGTCGGCGCAACCACCTTCGTCATCGACTCGGCGGTCTTTTTCACGCTGAAGCTCACGGTGCTGGAGCCCAAGCCTGTGACGGCGAAGATCATCGCCGGCATCGTGGCGGTGATCGCGTCCTACGTCCTGAACCGCGAATGGAGCTTCCGCGACCGCGGCGGCCGGGAACGTCACCACGAGGCGCTGCTGTTCTTCGGCTTCAGCGGCGTCGGTGTGTTGATCTGCATGGCCCCACTGTGGTTCTCCAGCTACGTGCTGATGTTGCGTGTTCCCGAAGTCAGCCTGACTGTAGAGAACATCGCCGACTTCATCGCGGCCTACATCATCGGCAACCTGCTGCAGATGGCATTCCGCTTCTGGGCGTTCCGCCGCTGGGTGTTCCCCGACGAGTTCGGCCGCAACCCGGACAAGGCCGTCGAGTCGACGCTCACCGCCGGCGGCATCGCCGAGGCCATCGAGGACCATCTCGACCCTGCCTTGCACGACGACAACGTCACACCGCTGCGCCGGCCCAGCCGTCGCGCGAGGCGATTGGCTCAGCTCGGGGATTCGTCCGAGCCCAAGGTGTCGAAGACTTCGTGATACAGCAGCGAGTGGACTCGCTCCACTCGCGGAATGTCGTTGAACTCAAGCGGATCCTGCGACGCTGACTCGATGATCAGCGTGCCGGTGCGCAGAATGCGATCGAAGACACGGTGTCGGAATTCGACGCTGTTGATTCGGGCCAAAGGGATGTCGATCCCCGACCTTGTCAGCAGGCCGTGGCTGAACATCACCCTGCGGTCGGTGATGACGAAATGTGTCGTCCACCAGTTGAGGAACGGCCAGATCGTCAGCCACCCGATGATCACCAGCCAGACGGCCGCGATGACGAGCATCACGACGTTGCGAGCTGTCGAATCCCATCCGGTCTGGTTGACGTAGCCGGCGCCGAAGGCAGCCAGCGCGGTGACGACAAGCAGGACCAGGATCGGGCCGATCAGTCGCTTCCAGTGCGGGTGGTGGTGCAGCACCACCCGTTCGTCGGCGGCCAAAACGTTGTGGGGATAACCCATGACGATGACCCTAACGGGGCGGGCGGGCGGCAGGCCGCAGGTGGACGATGTCAGCGGCGGACACCACGACGGTTTCGCCGCCACAGTCGATACACAGCCGGCCCTGCTCATCCACGTCCCGCGCAATCCCGACGACCTCCCGGTCACCGGGCAGGTCTGCGCGGACAAGCACGCCGAGAGTCGCACACATCGCGCGATACTCGTCCGCCAAGCGAGGATAGGTGCCCTGCGTATCCCGCCATACGCCGACGCGTTCACCGAGCACGGTGAGTAGATTCGTCATGAGCTCTTGACGGCCGGGCGCTCCTGGGCCGAGTTCGGCCAGTGAGATCGCTTGAGGTGCCTCAACCTCATTCGGTCGCGCCATGACGTTGAGGCCGATTCCTACGACGATGGTCCGCTGCGGGACGGCCACTTCGGCGAGGATGCCTGCCAGCTTCCTGCCCCGGGCCAGCACGTCATTGGGCCACTTGAGCACCACTTCGACGTCGGCGATATCGCCGACCGCCTCGACTACGGACACCCCTGCCGCCAGCGAAAGCCACCCCCACTGGTCGGCGGGCACGTCCGCGGCGTCGATACCCACCGACATAGCGATCTGCGCGCCGGGTGCGTCGATCCACGTACGACCATGACGTCCCCGGCCCGCCGTCTGTTTCTCGGCGATCAGCACCGCGCCTGCGATGTCCTCGCCTGCATCTGCGCGTGCGATCAAATCGCCGTTCGTGGAACCGGTCTCGGCCACGACGTCGAACCTGCGCCAGCCCGAGCCGGCCGTAAGCACGCGCGCGCGCAACGCCTCGACGTCAAGCCGATCGCCGACGCCGTCAGCAGTCATTGACCGGCGCCCTACCCTCGAACCGATCCGCCATCCACTTCACCAACTCGACGGCACCGGCCGGGTTATGGCCGCCGTCGGGTCCGTACACGATGGTAGTGACGCCACCCATCGCGCACGCCGTTCCACGGCCGCGGTCACCCACGCAACGTCGATGAACGGATCCTTGCCTCCGTAATAGGCGTACAGCGGCGCCGAAAGCGCCTTCTGGGGTAATGCCCACTGCATTCGTAGTGAGGGCGGGTGTCGGTGGATCAGACTCCTCCCAATCCCCTTCCGACCCGTACCTCTTGCGGCTTCAGCCGCAACCATGCTTACCAGGTCTCGCCTCGCCTGTCCTCCGTCCGCCCTTCTTATACCTGTCTTAATGGAGAGTCGGCGTTGTCGCTACGATCTTCCCCATGACGAGCGTTACCGAGCCAGCGTCCGAGCACGAGATCGACATCCACACCACCGCGGGCAAGCTGGCCGATCTGCGCAGGCGGAGCGAAGAGACGCTGCACCCGGTCGGTGAGGCGGCGGTCGAGAAGATCCACGCCAAGGGCAAGCTGACGGCTCGAGAGCGCATCCTGGCGCTGCTGGACGAGGGATCGTTCGTCGAACTCGACGCACTGGCCCGTCACCGCAGCACGAACTTCGGACTGGCTGACAAGCGCCCGTTCGGCGACGGTGTGGTCACCGGCTACGGCACCATCGACGGCCGCGAGATCTGCATCTTCAGCCAGGACGCCTCAGTGTTCGGCGGCAGCCTCGGCGAGGTCTATGGCGAGAAGATCGTCAAGGTGCAGCAGCTCGCGATCAAGACGGGCCGGCCGCTCATCGGCATCAACGACGGCGCGGGCGCCCGTATCCAAGAGGGTGTGGTATCGCTCGGCCTTTACAGCCAGATCTTCCACAACAACATCCTCGCCTCGGGCGTGATCCCGCAGATCTCGCTGATCATGGGCGCCGCCGCGGGCGGGCACGTGTACTCCCCTGCACTGACCGACTTCGTCGTGATGGTCGACAAGACCAGCCAGATGTTCATCACCGGACCGGACGTGATCAAGACCGTTACCGGCGAGGACGTCACGATGGAGGAACTCGGCGGCGCGCACACGCACATGGCCAAGTCCGGCACCGCGCACTACGTGGCCACCGGTGAGCAGGACGCGTTCGACTATGTCCGCGACCTGTTGTCCTACCTGCCGTCCAACAACTACGCCGACCCGCCGCGCTACCCCGCCGCGGTTCCGGAGGGCGCGATCGAGGACAACCTCACCGACGAGGACCTCGAGCTGGACACGCTCATCCCGGATTCGCCGAACCAGCCCTACGACATACACGAGGTCATCACCCGCATCCTCGACGACGACGAGTTCCTCGAGGTGCAGGCCGGCTACGCGGGCAACATCGTCGTCGGCTTCGGCCGGATCGAGGGACGCCCGGTGGGCATCGTCGCCAACCAGCCGACCCAGTTCGCCGGTTGCCTGGACATCAACGCCTCGGAGAAGGCCGCCCGGTTCATCCGCACCTGCGACTGCTTCAACGTCCCGATCGTCATGCTGGTCGACGTTCCGGGCTTCCTGCCGGGCACCGACCAGGAGTACAACGGCATCATCCGCCGCGGCGCCAAGCTGCTCTACGCGTACGGGGAGGCGACGGTGGCCAAGATCACCGTGATCACCCGCAAGGCCTATGGCGGCGCGTACTGCGTGATGGGCTCCAAGGAGATGGGCGCCGACGTGAACGTGGCGTGGCCGAGCGCGCAGATCGCGGTGATGGGCGCCGCGGGCGCAGTCGGGTTCGTCTACCGCCAGCAGCTGAATGAAGCGGCGAAGGACGGCCAAGATGTTGATGCGCTTCGCTTACAGCTGCAGCAGGACTACGAGGACACCCTCGTCAACCCGTACATCGCCGCCGAACGGGGCTATGTCGACGCGGTGATCCCGCCGTCGCACACCCGCGGTTACGTCGCGACCGCGCTGCGGCTGCTGGAACGCAAGATCACCCAGATGCCGCCCAAGAAGCACGGGAACATCCCACTGTGAGCGGGGCGAACGATTCAACCGACGTGAGCGGGGCGAACGATGCAACCGACGTGAGCGGGGCGTGAGCGCGATCGTGAGCACTGACGAGAACGTGACCGACGAACAGGGCACGCCGCAATCGCACGAGGCGCACATCCAGGTCGTCAAGGGTGCGCCGACCGCAGACGAGCTCGCCGCGGTCATCGCCGTGCTCGCCGCCGCGTCGGGCGCCCCGGCCGAGCCGCGGGAGCAGGAAGAGAACCTGTGGGGCCATCCGGTCGACCGGCTGCGTTACACGACCTTCAGCTGGCAGCGGGTCACGCTGCTGGAACGGACGCACATGCGGCATCGGTGACGCGGTTCGTCCTCGCATCGGCATCGTCCGGTCGTCGTAAGGTGTTGCGCCAGGCCGGGATCGATCCTCTCGTCATCGTCTCCGGTGTCGACGAGGACGCCGTCATGGCCGGGCTGGAGCCGGGGGCCACGCCCGGTGAGGTCACCACAGCGCTGGCCACCGCCAAAGCCGAGGCCGTCGTCGGAGTCCTCGATGCCGCTGTCGCTGCCGATTGTGTTGTGATCGGCTGTGATTCGATGCTGTACTGCGGTGGCGAACTGCGGGGCAAGCCGGCGTCCCCAGAAGCGGCGCGGCTGAGGTGGCAACAGATGGCAGGCACCTCGGGCGAGCTGTACACCGGGCACTGCGTGATTCGGTTGCAGGACAATACAATTGCGTGGCGAGCGGCCGACGCCACCGTCACCACGGTCAGGTTCGGCACCCCGTCGCCTCGCGATCTGGACGCGTACGTCGGCAGCGGTGAGCCGACGGCGGTGGCGGGCGGATTCACACTCGACGGCCTGGGCGGATGGTTCGTCGACGGCGTCGACGGCGACCCAGTCGTCGGTGATCGGGATCGGCTTGCCGCTGATCCGGCGACTGCTTGCCGGCGCAGGACTGTCGATCGCCGAACTCTGGGCCGCCAACTCCGTCATCTGATTGCGGCGAACCGGGCCACCTGGCCGAAGGTAGGCTCGTGGTGTGCCGCTGCCTGCCGATCCCGATCCCGCCCTGGCCGATTTCGCCCACCCGGAACGCCTGGTCACCCCCGACTGGCTGTCGGGCAACCTCGGCAGGCCCGGGCTGGCCATCGTCGAGTCCGACGAAGACGTGCTGCTCTACGACACCGGCCACATTCCAGGCGCGGTGAAGATCGACTGGCACACCGACCTCAACGACCCCCACGTCCGCGACTACATCAATGGCGCCCAGTTCGCCGAACTGATGGACCGCAAGGGCATCTCACGCGATGACACCGTCGTGATCTACGGCGACAAGAGCAACTGGTGGGCCGCGTACGCGCTGTGGGTGTTCACGCTGTTCGGCCACCCCGACGTGCGACTGCTCGACGGCGGACGCGACCTGTGGATCTCCGACGGTCGCGACACCACGCTCGACGTGCCGTCCAAGCAGACCAGCGGCTACCCGGTCGTGGAGCGTGACGACGCACCGATCCGTGCGTTCAAGGACGATGTGCTGGGCATTCTCGGCGCACAACCCTTGATCGACGTCCGCTCCCCGCAGGAGTACACCGGTGAGCGCACCCACATGCCGGACTACCCGGAGGAAGGCGCGCTGCGCGGCGGCCACATCCCCACCGCCCGCTCGATTCCATGGGCGAAGGCCGCCCAGGACAGCGGCCGGTTCCGCAGCCGCGAAGAACTCGACGAGCTGTACGGGTTCCTCACGCCGGACGACAAGACCGTCGTCTACTGCCGCATCGGTGAGCGCTCCAGCCATACCTGGTTCGTGCTGACCCACCTGCTCGGCCTGCCGGGCGTACGCAACTACGACGGCTCCTGGACCGAATGGGGCAATGCAGTTCGGGTGCCCGTCGCCGTTGGGGAAGAACCGGGCGTCGGCGCCATGAGCGGTATGCCGGCGCCCCTGGCCGAGGTGGTGTCGGACTTCAAGGACATGCAGGGGCAGGACAAGCTGCAGCTGCTGCTGGAGTTCGCCGGCGAGCTTCCACCGCTTCCCGCCGACCTCGAGGAAGCGGCGATGGAGCCCGTGCCCGAATGCCAGTCGCCGCTGTTCCTTCACGTCGACGCCGAAGACCGGGAGAGCGTGCGGTTGTATTTCAGCGCGCCGCCCGAGGCTCCGACCACGCGTGGCTTCGCCGCGATCCTGGCGGCGGGGCTCGACGAACAACCCGCCGACGACATCCTTGCCGTGCCCGACGACTTCTACACAGATCTGGGACTCGCGGCGTTGATCAGCCCGCTCCGGTTACGGGGCATGTCGGCGATGCTGGCGCGGATCAAGCGCCACCTGCGCTGAGGCCTGGTCAGCGCCACTCGTTCGTGGCGACGTCTCTGCCAGCGGGAAAAGCCCTGCGGTGGAAAGCATTTCGTACAGCAGCGGGAATATCCCCTCGGGCAGTCGTTCGAATTGGTCACCCGCGGGCGGCAGCAGTCGCGTCCGCCGACGGGTCGTGGCGGCTTCTTGATGCCGCATGCAGTAGTTTCACCACCGTCAATTCTTCCGTGCCGCGCAGATACACTCCGCGCAAGTTCGTTGAAGGTGGAAAACTCTTGCGTCATGTCTTCGCTGTGCTTTGCTTGATTGCTGCACTTAGTGGGTGCCGGCAAGCTCCACCGGAGTACGTGTCGCGCTATACCCCACCGTCGTCATCCCCCGCGCCACCGGCCGCCGCTGCCGCTGTCGCGATCATCGGGGGCTCCTACACGGCAGGCACAGAGTGGGGCGGGAATGGCCCGGACGGATGGCCCGCGCTCATCACAGCTCAACTGCGGCACCAGGGCATCGACATCGTCCCTTTTGTTGGGGCCGAAGACGGATCAGGGTACGTCACATCCGGCGACTATCAGGGCAACGTATTTGCTGATCAGATCCCTGCGGTGGTGCGGCCGGATGACCGGCTTGTAGTTATTTTCGGATCGCGCAGCGAGAGTGATGTGCCCGCCGAAGAGCTCCAACCAGCGGTCCGCCAAACCCTGGATGCGGTCCGGGCGGCGGCCCCGATGGCGAAAATCATCGTCATCGGCCCAGCCTGGACGGAACCCGACCCGCCTCCCAATGTTCTGCAAACGCGCGAAGTCATACGATCCGAAGCCGAATTGACGGAGGCGATCTTCGTAGACCCGATCGACGAAGCCTGGTTCGTCGACCGCCCGGATCTCATCGGGCCCGATGGAATACATCCCACGAATGCCGGGCACGCGTATGTCGCGGACAAGATCGCGCCGCTGATCGCGCAGCCGCTGCAGTCGCCCTAAAGCTGCTCTGATCAGCGACGCTCGCCCGAATCAAGTGCGCCATCGGCGCCACGCCGTCCGCGGCGGCGTGTCCGGTGGCGGGAAAAGCCCTGCGGTGGAAAGCATTTCCTTCAGCAGCGGGGATATCCCCTCGGGCAGCCGCTCGAGTTGCTCGCCCGCGGGCGGGACCAGCCGCGGTCGCTGACGGGGCTCGCTCGAGTACATCGGCTCGAACAGCCGAACCACCGCTTCGCTCATCTCGTCGACCGTGAAGCCGCCGGGCCGCTCGATGAGACGCTCCGGTCCGCGTTCGGCCGGTACACGCCCAGCCTGCCGGAGGTGCCCTGAACCGACGTGAAGCCGACGATGCGGCCGTACCGCTTCGCCTTCATGATCGGCGCGGCGGCCTGGATGAGGGTGGAGTGGCCCTTGAGGTGGCTGGTGATTACGCCGTCCCACTCGTCCTCGGAGACGTCGGCCAGCGGACTCAGCGGGATCTGCCCGGCGAGAAGGGCGACGGTGTCCGTGCGGCTACTGTGGGTCAATTGCCGTCGGCCCAGCTGTGTCTCCTAAACTGCGTCCGGATACATTCTTAAAGACGTTTCTTAAAGAACATGCCGTCAGGAGGCGCAGTGGCCAGTCACGCCAGCTCAAAGATCTCCAAGGTGCTTGTCGCCAATCGCGGGGAGATCGCGGTCCGGGTGATCAGGGCTGCCAAGGACGCCGGGCTACCGAGCGTGGCTGTGTACGCCGAGCCCGATGCCGACGCCCCTCATGTACGGCTCGCTGATGAGGCGTTCGCGCTGGGCGGTCAGACATCCGCCGAGTCCTATCTCGTCTTCGAGAAGATTCTGGACGCGGCCGCGAAGTCGGGCGCGAACGCGATCCACCCCGGATACGGATTCCTTTCGGAGAACGCGGATTTCGCGCAGGCGGTCATCGACGCCGGGCTGATCTGGATCGGGCCGAGCCCGCAGTCCATCCGCGACCTCGGCGACAAGGTCACCGCCCGCCACATCGCCGCGCGGGCTAAAGCACCCCTGGTGCCCGGTACCCCGGACCCGGTGAAGGATGCCGATGAGGTCGTGGCCTTCGCCAAGGAATACGGCGTTCCCGTGGCCATCAAGGCGGCGTTCGGCGGCGGCGGCCGCGGCATGAAGGTCGCGCGCACGCTCGAAGAGATCCCCGAGTTGTTCGACTCGGCCACCCGTGAAGCCGTCTCCGCGTTCGGCCGCGGCGAGTGCTTCGTCGAGCGCTACCTGGACAAGCCGCGCCACGTCGAGGCCCAGGTGATCGCCGATCAGCACGGCAACGTCGTCGTCGCCGGCACCCGCGACTGCTCGCTGCAGCGCCGCTTCCAGAAGCTCGTCGAGGAGGCGCCTGCGCCGTTCCTGACAGACGCGCAGCGCAAGGAGATCCACGAATCGGCCAAGCGCATCTGCAAGGAGGCCGGCTACTACGGCGCGGGCACCGTCGAGTACCTGGTCGGCCAGGACGGGCTGATCTCGTTCCTCGAGGTCAATACCCGCCTTCAGGTCGAGCACCCCGTCACCGAGGAGACCGCGGGCATCGACCTGGTGCTGCAGCAGTTCCGGATCGCCAACGGCGACAAGCTGGACATCACCGAGGACCCCGAGCCCCGTGGCCATGCCATCGAGTTCCGCATCAACGGCGAGGACGCGGGCCGCGGCTTCCTGCCCGCCCCCGGCCCCGTCACCAACTTCATTCCCCCGACGGGTCCGGGCGTGCGGCTGGACTCCGGCGTGGAGACCGGATCGGTGATCGGCGGGCAGTTCGACTCGATGCTGGCCAAGCTGATCGTGCACGGCGGCACCCGTGAGGAGGCGCTGGCCCGATCACGTCGTGCGCTGGCCGAGTTCAACGTCGAGGGCCTGGCCACCGTCATCCCGTTCCACCGCGCGGTCGTCTCCGATCCCGCGTTCATCGGTGACGACGACGGCTTCACCGTCCACACCCGCTGGATCGAGACGGAGTGGGACAACACCGTCGAGCCCTTCACCGGCGGTGACCCGATCGAAGAGGAAGACACCATCCCGCGGCAGACGGTCGTCGTCGAGGTGGGCGGGCGTCGGCTCGAGGTGTCGCTGCCCGGCGATCTCGCGTTGGGCGGTGGCGCCGCAGCGCCCGCAGGCGGTGGCGTGGTGCGCAAGAAGCCCAAGCCGCGCAAGCGTGGCTCGCACGGCGGTGCGGCCGCATCCGGCGACACGGTGACGGCGCCGATGCAGGGCACCGTCGTCAAGGTCGCCGTCGAGGAGGGTCAGGAGGTCGCCGCGGGCGATCTCGTCGTGGTCCTCGAGGCGATGAAGATGGAGAATCCGGTCACCGCCCACAAGGACGGCACCATCACCGGCCTCGCGGTCGAGGCTGGAGCGGCCGTCACGCAGGGCACGGTGCTCGCCGAGATCAAGTAGGCCTGGCCGGCTCAGTCGGGCGTCACGAGGCTGTTGCGCCGCAGGGCCGTGCCGAAGTAGCCGACCCCGGGGTCGACGACAACGGTCTTCGAGTCGTCGCCCTGGCGGGCCAGCGACTCACGGGCCATCTGCTCGAACGGGATCTTCGCCGGCCCACCGATGTTCACCACACCGTTGAGCGGGTTCGCGACGGCGGCGCGCGCGACGTCGGAGGCGACCCGGTCCGCCGTGATGGGCTGGATGAGCGCGTCGGGGACGCGCACCTCGTCGCCGACGGTCATCGATGCGGTGATGGCGTCGGCGAACTCGCTGAACTGCGTGGCACGCACGATCGAGTACGGCAGACCGGATTGGGTGAGCAGCTTCTCCTGGGCGACCTTGGCCCGCATGTAGCCGCTGTCCGGCAGACCTTCAACGCCGACGATCGACAGCACGACGTAATTGCCCACGCCCGCGGCCTTCGCGGCGGCCACCGTGTTCGTCGTCGCCTTCGTGAAGAACTGCATCACCGGATCGTCTTCGAACGACGGGGAGTTCGTGACATCGACGACCGCGTCGGCGCCCGCTAGCGCCTCGGCAAGGCCTTCGCCGGTGAGCACGTCGACACCCGAGCTGCGGGATGCCGCGACCACCTCGTGTCCACCGGCGGTCAACTCCTCGACGAGCTTGGTGCCGATCAGTCCGCTGGCTCCCATGACCGTGATCTTCATACGCCATGCCTACCATCGACTCAGTGGAGCCCGTGGAGATTAATGCCGGCGCTTGGTACCTGCGTGCGCCACGGCAGGACGACCTGATCGACGACCGCCCCGCACTCGCCTCGATGGGTGAGACCGACCCCGGCTATATCACCCGGTGCGCTGCGCAGTGGGCAGCCGACAGCGGGTACTCATGGGCGGTCTGCGAACCGACCACCGGCGAGATGCTGGGTGAGGTGCGCATCGATCCGCTCGACGCGACAGTCAGCACCAGAGCGCGAGAGGGCCACGATGACGCCGCGGCGATCGCCGAGCAGTCGGTGCGCCGGTTCGCCGCGGCGATATTGGGGCTGACGATCAACTGACCGCGATTGCCGGCTCAGCCAGCGGTGTCGATGTCTCGGCCGGTGGCCAGGTCGGCGCAGTCCACCTCGACGACACCGGCGCGCGCCGAAAGGAACGACCGCGCGCCCTCGTCGCCGTGCAGTTCACGCCGCAGTTCGGCCCAGTGCCGGCGCGCCACGACGACAGGGTGACCGGGTGCGCCGCCGTATACCGCCCTGGCCAGCCCCGACGACGATGACCGCGCGGCAGCCAGCACGCGAACCACGACGTCGGCGCCGACATCCGGCGTGTCGACGGTGTGCACCACCGCGTAGTCGGCGTCGACCGCCGACAAGCCCGCACGCAGCGAGGCGGACAGCCCGTCGGACCAGTCGGCTGCGACGACGGCGCGGGCCGGGGCAGGCACGTCGACGACCGCGGCACCCAACACGACGACGACGTCGTCGCAGCCGCCCCGGCGCAGCGCAGTGACCGCGGATACCAGCCACTCTCCTTGTGCAGCAAGCACTTTGGGCATACCGAACCTCGTGCCAGCTCCGGCGGCGAGCAGCACACCGGCAGCAGTGATCGACACGTCAACAGTGTGGGCCTCCTCGGCGGGTGAGACAAACGCGCCGTGCCCTTTCGCTACGCACCGTTGCGATTATGTTCCGGGTGCAGGTCAGCGCCCAGAGTTGGAGCTATGACGGCCGGACCCATGTCGATTGTCGGTCACCACCGGAACGGCGTAGGGTTCAGTACAGGTTGAGTTAACAGCCATCTGCAAACGTCATCGACGTGCAGGGCAGACCGTTCGCCCTGCACCGAGGCTTTCAAAAACGCAGGGCCGAATTCTTGACGTGAGCCAACAGGACGAATCCAAGTATTTCGACTGATGGAGTCACAATGTCCACCACAAGGCATGCAGTACCGGCTTCGCCGGAGTCCCTGATCGAACGCGTCGACACGCACACGGCACATTTCGCCACCCGGTGGTTACAGCCGGATACAGCGGTGATCACGGCACACGGCGAAATCGACGCGGCGAACTCTCAGGAGTTCGTCGACTACGCACTGCGCCACGGCGATCGCATCAAGCGCCTGGTGCTCGATATGAGCGGCGTCGATTTCTTTGGCACCTCAGGCTTTTCGGCGTTGCACACGCTCAACGTCCGGTGCGCCGGGGAAGCCATCGAATGGGCCTCCGTGCCCAGCGCTGCCGTGACGAGGCTGCTGCGGATCTGCGATCCCGATTCGACCCTTCCGTTCTTCGGCGGTGTCGACGCGGCGTTGTCGGCGGTGCAGGGTGAACCGCGACGCCTACTGCAGTTGGTCGCGCAGCCGCGCTAGCGACTTCGCCAGCAGCCGGGACACATGCATCTGCGAGATGCCGACCCGCTCGGCGATCTGAGTCTGCGTCAAAGACTCGAAGAACCGCAGCAACAGCACGGTCCGTTCGCGCTCCGGCAGTGCTGCGAGCAACGGCCGCAACGCTTCTCGATTCTCGATCTGGTCGAGGCCCAGATCAACGTCGCCGATCGTGTCGGCGATCGCGGGCGCGTCGTCGTTTCCACCGCCGCCGCTGTCGATCGACAGCGTGTTGTAGGAACTCCCGGCGACCAGGCCCTCGACGACCTCGTCGCGGTCCATCTCCAGTTCCTCCGCCAGTTCCGACGCCGTGGGTGCGCGCCCGAGCCGCTGGGACAACTCCGCGGTGGCGGCGCCCAACCGCAGATGCAGTTCCTTCAGTCTGCGGGGCACCTTGACCGACCAGCTGTTGTCCCGGAAGTGCCGTCGGACCTCCCCCATGATCGTCGGCACCGCGAACGACACGAAGTCCGATCCGGCGTTGACGTCGAACCGGATCACCGCATTCACCAGGCCCACCCGCGCGACCTGAACCAGGTCGTCGCGGGATTCCCCGCGCCCGTCGAAGCGGCGGGCAATGTGGTCGGCGAGCGGCAGGCAGCGCTCGACGATCCGGTCACGCTGCCGCTGAAACGCCGACGATTCTTCGGGTACGTCCTCGAGTTCACGGAACATATCGGCGACATCCGCGTACTCCGAGTTCGACCGCGACGACGAACCCTGTGACGTCGACGGGCTCACTGCAACGAGCTCGCTCGCCTCGTCGTCATCGAAATCCCGAAAACCTGCCCTTCCTCAGGGCCCTGCCCGTTCTGGAAGGTCTTCACCTCGTCGGTTAGTGAGCTCAGCACGTGCCAGCTGAAGCTGCCGGGCGCCAGGATGTCGGGACTCTTGCAGGTGGCCGATGCGTGGATGACGACTGAATCGTCCCGCGGATCGACGACGAGCAGCAGTGTGGAGTCGGGAACGGCGCAGCGGATGAGGCGGGTGCACGCTTCGTCGACCGCCAAGCGCAGGTCGGCGACGGAGTCGAAGTCCAGATCCTCGTACGTGGCCACGGCGGCCACGAGCGTGCGCAGCACGGCGAGGTTTTCGAGCGTGGCGGCCACCCGCAGTTCCACCGACCCGGCGCTCCGTGGGTGCCCGTTGTTCGTGTTAGCGACGTCGGCCATATGACCTCCCGGCAATGTCGAAGCGAGGTTACCCCAGGTGGACTCCTGGCTAACCATGGGCGGTCACGCAGCCAGTCAACGACGACGTGTGGCAAGCGCCCATGCCGGGTAATCCCCGGTCATGAAGCACATGGAGTCGCGCGGCCGACTCGATGACGCGGAGGCAGGCGGCACCCGAGGGCTGCGCCGGATCATCGTCACGGCCGGGCTGGTGCTGGTTGGACTGATCCTGATACTGGTGGCGATCTACGCCGGTGCGTTCATCATCATGGCGCCGATGATGCAGTGATGCCTCCGATGAGATCGTCCCTGGTGGTTCGCGATTCGCCATGGTCCCGGTTCCATACCCTTACCTGGTCACGCGCCAAACATGCGACTTCGCCGTAGCGCTGTCCGCGGCCCGGGACTGCGCCGGGTCGGCCGGGGCCGAGGGTTCTCCTATCAGGATCCCGACGGCGCCCCCGTCACCGATGCCGAGACGCTACAACGCATCAAAGACCTTGTGATTCCGCCGGCCTGGAAGAAGGTCTGGATCTGCTCCTTTCCCAATGGTCACATCCAGGCGGTCGGAACCGACGCCGCCGGCCGACGCCAGTACCTCTACCACCAGAAGTGGCAGGAGGAACGGAACGAGGAGAAGTTCGACCGGGCGCTGCACATGTCGGCCGCACTGCCTGACATGCGGCAGCAGATCGCATCGGACCTGCGTGGCCGGGGGCTCACCCGAGACCGGGTCATCGCGCTGGCGCTGCAGCTGCTCGATCTCGGCTACTTCCGGTCGGGGTCAGAGCAGTACGTCGAGGAGAACAACTCATTCGGCCTCGCGACACTGTTGTGCGAACACGTCACGCTGGAGCGGGACGGCGTCGAGTTCGACTATCCCGCCAAGAGCGGGGTCCGCCGAACTCTGTTGATCGAGGACGCAGAGGTGGTCCGTTCGGTGCGTGCGTTGATGCGCAGGCCGGACCGCGGAGAGAGGTTACTGGTGTGCCGCACCGGTTCCGGGTGGACCGAGCTTCACGCCGATGACCTCAACGCTCGGTTCAAGGAGCTCGTCGGCGACGAGTACACCGTGAAGGACCTGCGGACCTGGCACGGCACGGTGTTGGCGGCGGCGGCGTTCGTCGACGCGGACCCGCCGACGAACAAGACCACCATCAAGCGCGTCGAGTCGGCCGTCATGAAAGAGGTCGCGGAGGGGCTCGGCAACACTCCCGCGGTGGCCCGCGGCTCCTACGTCGATCCCCGGGTCGTCGAGGGATATGAGTCCGGCGTCACCATCGAGGCGGCCGCACGCCGGGCCGCGCGGACCCGATCTCCGGCGAAACGTCAGGCAATTCTGGACACCAGCACCGCCCGCCTGATCCGCAAGGTCGCCAAGAGCTAGGACGACGCTTCCCGAGCCGATGGCACAGGGGTGACACCGTTTTCGGGCCTGACGCCGAGGGGTATCCCGCCCGTCATGGACGACAGCGAAGAGCTACCCGACGATGTGCCCATCGCCGACGCCGCCGACCAACAGCGGGCGGTCAACGGACCGGAGCCGGACGAGGACGCTTCCGTGGGGCCGTCAAGCGAGCCGCCCCTGGAGGCCTCCGTTGCAGACTGGCAGGAACAACTCGAGACCATCGAGGTCGACCCGGACGAATACATAGACCGCGACTGATGGTCGCGTTTAGCGCCCGCACCCCCGGGTACCCCACTGAGCGCGGGGGAGTTCCCCGTAGCCCCACGCTCACAAAGTGGGCACGACCAATCCACTACACAGCGGAAAGGCAACTATGACCGAGAAGAACAGTGGCCCCGCAAGAAGGCGTCAAGGGCGTCGTCGAAGACGTCAAGGGCAAGGCGAAGGAAGCGGTCGGCACGGTGACCGGCCGTGACGACATGGTCCGCGAGGGGAAGGCCCAGCAGGACAAGGCCGACGCTCAGCAGGACGTCGCCAAGAAGGAAGCGCAGGCCGAGTCGGCGCGCGCAGGCGCAAAGGCGGCCGAGAAGCGCCAGGAGGCCGAGCAGTAAGCCCCAAGCAAGAAGGTCCAGCCGAATTTATTCGGCTGGACCTTTTTCCGTGTCTGTCAGCTACTTGGCCGTTGCCGCTGGGCATCGGGATGCTCTGCGTACCAACGCTCTTCGATGCGCCGCACCCGGAGGTGCTCGATGAGCAGCCAGCCTCCGCCGACGACGAACCCCGCACCTGCGAGCGCAGCCAGAGTCAACCCGACGTCGTGATGTTTCGTCGCGAACGCCGCCAGACACGAGACGAACAGCACCAGAGCCATTCCGATCACAATGAGCCCCGGCATGATCTTGTTGTCCTTCATCGACTCACCAGCGTGCGGACGTGTGGTCCGCGAGTGGTCGACCGGATCCTTCGGGCCTTTCATCGGTACTCCTCTCTCGGCATACCTGCCCGCGATTGATGGGCTGACTTCACGGTAGAACTATCCGACTCGGTTGTTGCAGAAACGAACATCACTGGTAGGGCGGGAACTGCTGCTCCCGCAAGACGTTCGCCAGATGCGCGGCATTGCGGGCGGCGGCGGCCGTGGTCGACGCGACGGACTCGGGCACTTCGTCGAGGTCGTTGTAGTCCGTGGACTGCATCGCCTCGCCGTTCCAGTAGGTGCACCCCTGCGCGGGAATGGTGTAGCCGATGTCGTTGAGTCCCTGGAAGCAGTCGGCGACCACCTTGTGCGCACCGTCCTCGTTGCCTACCACCGCGACCAGTGCCACCTTGCCGACCATGACCGGCCGCTCGGCGTCGTCCGTGTTGGACAGTTCGGCGTCCAGACGCTCCAACACACGCTGCGTGACGCTCGAGGGATGCCCCAGCCAGACGGGCGTCGCGTGGGGGCACTCCCCTCGCAAGCTGGGGGCCCACCCGCCCGAAGGGCAGGGGGACACCAGGATGTCGGCGTTCAACAGCTTCTCGCGGATCTTCGGCCATTCGTCGCCGTTACCCATATCCGCCTGCACGCCAGGCGAAATCGCATAGTCGACGCAGCGCAGCGATTCGGTCTTCACCGCTGCGGCGCGCAGTCGTTCACAGACGTGCTCGGCCATCAGCTCGCTACTGGATGACGCCGGACTGGGCTTGAGGCTGCACACCAGCGCCACTGCGGTCAACGGCGACTGCGTCGGAGCGGTCATCCGCCGAACACCGCATACCCGGCGAGGGGAGGCATGCTCATCGTCAGCACCAGAAGCATCAACGTCATGAGGAACCACCCGGCGCCCTGCCATGCCCACCACGTTTCGTGCCTGCGCCATGTCTGATAGGTGCGGACAAAGGCACGAAGCCCGCCGACCAGCAGGATGACCGGCGCCCCGACGGCGAGCAGTGCTCGCTGGGGAGCCCCGCAGGCCACGGTGTCGGCCGTCGACCCGCTGCACGTGCTCACCCAAACGACGGCGGTGATCAAGAACGCAACGCCCACCACGGCGATGATCGCGCCGAACCGCACGGCGTCGCGGACGTTGGCGTCGTCGTGTCGCAAACGCTGCGGACTGCTCTGATACACGGACAAACTCTTCCGTATTCGCTGGTGGAGACCACGCAGAGAATTCCCGGTGCCCGGGCAGGGTAAACCTCAGGACACGACGCGGTAATGCGCGGTGAGCAGCAGCCTGTCGTACGCGCTGCGGCGTGGCAGGTCCTCGTCGTACCGCAACTCCAGGAAGTCTCTGACGAGCTGCTCGGCGAGCGCCCGCAGCTTGGTGTTGGTCTCCTGCGAGCGCCACTTGAGAAGTTCGAAAGCAGAGTCGGAGGTGATCCGGTAGATGACCATGAGCATGCCTTTGGCCTGCTCGATCACGCCCCTGGCCTCAGCGATCTCTGCAATGGCCTCGGTGACGGTCCGGTCATGGCGCTGCTGCATCGACGGCGTGACGTCGACGTAGAAGCCGTGGGTCCCGATCACCGTGCCGGTGTCGTCGAACAACTGGTCACCCACGACGACGACGTGGTGGATTTCGCCGTGGGTTGCGATTATGCGGTGCCGGGTGGAGAAGGCGCCCGACGTCCGGCGGATCTCGTCCAGGGTGGCGGCGACCTGTCCGTAGTCGTCCGGATGTTTGTGCGAGAGCACCAGATCCGTGGTCGGGTCGACGCTGCCCGGCTCGTAGCCGTGCATCCGTTCGACCTGGGGCGACCACTCCCAGCGCTCGTCGGCGAAGTAGAACTTGAACGAACCGACTCGCTGCGGATCTCCGCCGGCCAGCGCGTGCTCGACGGGCGTTTGGCCCCCGAGTTCGGCCAGCTCATCGGTCATGAACTGCAGATTAACCCGGCCGCCTGCCGCGAGGTATTGCAGCTGGTATGACACTTCGCTTATCGGATGATCGCGGCATTTGCCGGACTCGGGGCGGGTGTTCGCACCGACACGCGGCGTGGTTGACCGGCAGTGTCGGTGTGCCGCCCTACCATTCGCCGCGTGGCGCTGAAGTGGCATCTGATCGCCGCCGTCGCGGTGGGCACGGCGGCGTGGGTCCTCGGGGCCACGCCACAGTGGTGCGTTGCCCTCGGCGCGCTCGCCCCGGTGATCCTCGCGGCCACACCCCGATTTGTCCGCGGAGCGATCGTCGGCGTGAGCACCCCGGATCCCCGCGAGAACGTCACCGCCGCGATGTCGGGCACGGAGTTCGAGGACTACGTCGCGCGGATCGCGCGATCCTGCGGTGCGCCGGTCATCATGACGTCCATCACGGGCGACTGGGGCGTCGACATCATCGTCGGGCGACGTCCGAATCGCCTTGGGATTCAATGCAAACGCCAATCTCGACCGGTCGGCGCGGGCGCTGTGCAGGAGGTGGTGGCGGGTGCGCCGATGCAGGATTGCAGCAGGACCATGGTGGTCACCAACCACGAATTCACCCCTGCCGCACGCAAACTCGCCGAGTTGCACGGCTGTGAGCTAGTGGGCGGTGCGGAACTCGGGCGCCTGCGCACGACGATCCGGCGGCTGACGGAGCCCTCGGCTGCGACGGAGGCCTGACTAGCGCAGCGCGTCGCGTACGGCGTCGACCGCGGCGTCGATCTCCTCGCGTGAGACCGTCAGCGCAGGCCGGAACCGGACGCTGTCTGCTCCGCTGGCGAGCATGATGACGCCGCGATCCCACAGCTTGCCGATCAGCTCGTCACGCTGCTCCGCCGACGGCAGGCTGAACGCGCACATCAGGCCTCGGCCGCGGACGTCGAGCACCAGTTCGGGGAACTCCGCAGCGACGTCGGCAAGCCGGTCGAGGAGGTACCGGCCCGCCTTGGCCGCGCGCGTCATCAGCCCGTCGGACTCGATGATCTCCAGGATGCGCCGCGAGCGCACCATGTCGACGAGGTTGCCGCCCCACGTGGAGTTGATTCGGGAGCTCACCGCGAAGACGTTGTCGGGCACCTCGTCGACCCGGCCACCGGCCATGACGCCGCACACCTGGGTCTTCTTGCCGAATGCGATCACATCGGGCGTGACCCCCAATTGCTGGTAGGCCCAAGGTGTTCCGGTCATCCCGCAGCCGGTCTGCACCTCGTCGAAGATCAGCAGCGCGTCGAACTCGTCGCACAGTGCGCGCATCGCCGCGAAGAACTGCGGCCGGAAGTGCCGGTCGCCGCCCTCACCTTGAATGGGCTCGGCGATGAAGCACGCGATGTCGTGCGGGTGGGCTTCGAACGCCGCGCGGGCCTGGCGCAGCGACTCCGCCTCCACGGCGTCCATATCGGCACCGGGCCGCAGGTAGGGCGCATCGATGCGCGGCCAGTCGAACTTCGGGAACCGGGCGACCTTGTTGGGGTCGGTGTTGGTAAGCGACAGCGTGTATCCACTGCGGCCGTGAAAGGCGCCGCGCAGATGCAGCACCTTGGTACCCAGGTCGGGATCGATCCCGTGCGCCTCGTTGTGCCTGCTCTTCCAGTCGAACGCCACCTTCAACGCGTTCTCGACGGCCAGCGCTCCCCCGTCGACGAAGAACAGATGGGGCAATGCAGGGTCGCCGAGCACGCGCGCGAACGTCGCGACGAAGCGCGCCATCGGCACGCTGTAGATGTCGGAGTTACTGGGCTTGTTGACCGCTGCCTGGGCGAGTTCGGCGCGGAAGTCCTCGTCGTCGGCCAGTGCCGGGTGGTTCATCCCCAGCGCGGACGACGCGAAGAACGTGAACATGTCGAGATAGCGCTCGCCGGTGCGGGCGTCGACCAGGTACGAACCCGACGAACGGTCGATGTCGAGGACGAGGTCCAGACCGTCGGCCAGGATGCTGCGGGCCAGCACGTCGCGGACGTCGTCCGGTCGGATGGCGGAAGCCAGGTCATTGGATGTCAGGACAGCGGTCATGAGGCCATCTTAACGTATTATTTACGGCTGTATCGCCATCTGACCATAACTATTACGGCACTAAGTCGCGTCCATCGTAAAAAGTCTGTAAGATGATGGTGCTTCGGGTGCGCACATTCGCCGCTGTTCGTATCTGTTGCAACAAATCTTCGAGCGCCCGCGGGGACTCGACGCGCACGAGCAGGACATAGCTTTCCTCGCCGGCCACCGAGTAACACGACACGATGGCCGGTATGTGTTCGAGCCGAGCAGGCGCATCATCAGGTTGAGAGGGATCGAGAGGGGTGATGGCCACGAACGCCGACAGCATCTTTCCGACGGCTTCGGGATTGATTCTCGCCGTGTACCCCGTCACCACCCCTCGTGACTCGAGTCTGCGCACCCGGGACTGGACCGCCGACACCGACAGTCCGGCGGTCTCCGCAAGATGGGACAGAGTGGCCCGGCCGTCGGCGACCAATTCACGCGCCAACAATGCGGTCGATATCGTCGAGCGGTTCGCTCATGGGCGCACTGTATCCGAGCCGGGGGCCCCAATGAGCCCACGCGTCCAAACCTGGCAGTTGCGTTCGCAGTTCGCCGCGGGCTGTCGCGGCTGTATGCCGCCGAAGTGCCGCTCTACTCCACGCTCGTCGAGGTCAGTGCCGAGGTGAACCGCGAACTGGGCGCGGCGCAGCGGGTCACCGCGGAGCGCCACGGCGCGATCCGGGTCGGCAGCCCCCGCGAACTCGCCGATGTGGCAGACCTGTTCGCTGCATTCGGCATGTATCCGGTCGGCTTCTACGATCTGCGCGACGCGGTCTCGCCGGTTCCCGTGGTGTCGACGGCGTTCCGGCCGACGGATCCAGATGAGCTGGAGCACAACCCGTTCCGTGTGTTCACGTCGATGCTGGCCACCACCGACGCCCGCTTCTTCTCCCCCGAACTGCGTGGTCGGGTCGAGCGGTTCCTGGCGGGTCGGCAGTTGTTCGACCCCGCTCTGATCGCGCAGGCGCGGCGCATCGCATCTGAGGGCGGAACGGATCGCGACCGCGCCGCGGAGTTCGTCGCCGCGGCGGTGGCCGCGTTCGCGCTGTCGCGTCAGCCGATCGACCGTGGGTGGTACGACGAGTTGAGCCGTGTATCGGCGGTGGCCGCCGATATCGCCGCTGTGACGACCACGCACATCAACCACCTGACGCCACGCGTGCTCGACATCGACGAGTTGTACCGCCGGATGTCGATGCGGGGTGTCGCGATGATCGACGCGATCCAGGGTCCACCACGTTCCGACGGGCCCGACGTGTTGTTGCGGCAGACATCCTTTCGGGCGCTCGCCGAACCGCGGCGCTTCCGCGATGACGACGGCACGGTGGCCGACGGCACGCTACGCGTGCGCTTCGGCGAGGTCGAGGCACGTGGAGTCGCCCTGACACCGGAGGGCAGGCGGCGCTACGACGCGGCGATGGCGACAGCCGATCCGGCAGCGGTGTGGCAGCATCACTTCCCCGGCACCCACGACGAGATGGCAGCGTCGGGGCTGGCGTACTACCACGGCGGCGACCCGGCGAAACCAGTTGTCTACGAGGACTTCCTGCCCGCCTCGGCGGCCGGCATCTTCCAATCCAATCTCGACTCCGACACCCACGCAGACGAGACCGCCGACGGTTCCCACTACAGCCTCGACTGGATGGCCGGAGCGATCGGTCGACATATTCACGATCCGTACGAGCTCTACGAGAAAGCGGCATCATCATGACGACAATGCAGAAATCCCAGCTTCCCACCGCCGACGACCTGCGCGCCCGCGTCCGCGACGCGCTTGCGGCGGTCGGTTCGCCCGCACACCTCGGTGAGCCCGGCGGCGACGGCCTGCCGGCCAGCACCCCGATCACGGGTGACGTGCTGTTCACGATCGCCGAGACCAGCCCGGCACAAGCCGATACGGCCATTGCCGAAGCAGCGCAGGCGTTTACGTCGTGGCGGAGCACCCCGGCGCCGGTGCGTGGTGCGCTGGTGGCGCGCCTCGGTGAGCTTCTGGTCGAGCACAAGGCCGACATCGCGACACTCGTCACGGTGGAGGCGGGCAAGATCACCTCCGAGGCCCTCGGCGAGGTGCAGGAGATGATCGACATCTGCCAGTTCGCCGTCGGTCTGTCACGTCAGCTCTACGGCAAGACCATCGCGTCCGAGCGTCCCGGACACCGGCTGATGGAGACCTGGCATCCGCTCGGCGTCGTCGGGGTCATCACCGCGTTCAACTTCCCTGTCGCGGTGTGGGCCTGGAACACCGCGATCGCGTTGGTGTGCGGGGACACCGTGGTGTGGAAGCCGTCGGAGCTGACGCCGTTGACCGCGTTGGCGTGTCAGGCGCTGATCGAGCGCGCGGCCGACGAGGTGGGCGCGCCGCGCGAGATCAGCCGTCTTATCCAGGGCGCCCGCGAGCTCGGCGAGCGTCTCGTCGACGATCCGCGGGTGGCACTGCTGTCCGCCACGGGTTCGGTGCGCATGGGTCAGCAGGTCGGGCCCCGGGTGGCGCAGCGGTTCGGCAAGGTGCTCCTCGAGCTCGGCGGCAACAACGCCGCCATCGTCACACCGTCCGCCGACCTCGATCTCGCGCTGCGCGGCATCGTGTTCTCCGCAGCGGGCACCGCAGGACAGCGATGCACGACCATGCGCCGACTGATCGTGCACTCCTCGGTGGCCGACGAGCTCGTGGAACGCATCGTGTCCGCGTACCGGCAGCTGCCCATCGGCGATCCCGGGGTCGACGGCACACTGGTCGGCCCGCTGGTCCACGAGACCGCATACCGCGACATGGTCGGCGCTCTGGAGCAGGCCCGCGCCGATGGCGGTGAGGTGTTCGGCGGCGAGCGCCACGAACTCGGTGACGAAAGCGCCTACTACGTCGCGCCGGCCGTCGTGCGGATGCCCTCGCAGACAGAGGTGGTGCACAACGAGACGTTCGCACCGATCCTGTACGTGTTGACCTACGACGAGCTCGATGACGCGATCGCGATGAACAACGCGGTACCACAGGGTCTTTCGTCGTCGATTTTCACCACCGACATACGCGAGGCGGAACGCTTCATGTCCGCCGACGGTTCTGACTGCGGTATCGCCAACGTCAACATCGGCACGTCGGGCGCCGAGATCGGCGGCGCTTTCGGCGGCGAGAAGCAGACCGGTGGCGGGCGCGAGTCGGGTTCGGACTCATGGAAGGCGTACATGCGCCGGGCCACCAACACCGTCAACTACTCGTCGGAGCTGCCACTGGCCCAGGGCGTGCACTTCGGCTGATTACGACGCAGCACCGATCGGAGCCGGGCTCGAGGTCGGCCGTCGGGCCGTGTGGGCTCAGCGTGTCGGTCAAGCCGCGGATCAGCGCGTGGTTCATCCCGCACACCAATTGCGTGTGCGCTTGCGCCAACGTGTGAAACGGGCAGTTGATCAGCATGACCCGGCCGTCGTGCTCGCGTGGCTCGTAGCCGTGTCGGGCCAACGTCGCGACAGCCAGATTGAGCGCAGCCTCCGCGCTGCGGGGGTGACCGCGTGTGGCCATCGCGCCCTCGCCCATGACCGGCCCTCGGCGGCCGCGAGGCGATTGAGCGTGTCAACGACGGGTTGACCCGTGGCCGCTGCTTCGTCAATCGCGTCGGCCATCAGCCGCCCTGCTAGCTCGTACTCGCGGTCGGGCAGCGACACGCTGATCTGTCGGGCGGCGCGTCGATACAGCTTCGACGACCGGCCTGCGCCCGGCCCGCGCCGTCCGCTCAGCCGTGCGTACTCGCTTTCCAGGAGCCCTTCGGCCTCGAGCTTGTCGAGGTGGAACTTGGCCTGATGAACCGGGGCACCGACGGCCTCGGCGGCTTGGTCCCGGCTGACCGGACCGGATTGAGCGCACACGAACAGGTAGAGCCGGCGGCGCACCGGATCCGCCAGAGCCGCGATCCCCGTGGCGTCTTCTTCAGCTATAGGCACGGGACAAATCTCTTTCTAACAGAGAACTTTGTTGACGTTACATCGCCGTCGTTCTAACGTAGACATTACTATCCGTTAGACGACAGGGAGTCGAAATGACCAGCGACGTCACCACCCGGTTCAAAGACCCCACTCACCAAGCATTCCTCCTACTACGGACGGTTTTCGCGGTCGCGCCCATCTTGTTCGGCCTGGACAAATTCACCAACGTCATGACCGACTGGACGATCTACTTGGCGCCGTGGATTGACAACATCGTTCCCGGCGACGCGGTTGCGGCCATGCGGATCGTCGGCGTGATTGAAATTGCGGCGGGCGTCCTGGTGGCGGTCGCGCCGCGGGTCGGCGCATATGTGGTCGCGTTGTGGCTGGCGGGCATCATCGTCAACTTGTTGACGTTGCCCGGCTTCTACGACATCGCGCTACGCGATTTCGGATTACTTGTCGGCGCATTGGCCTTGGGCCGGCTTGCACAGGGACAGCATCTCAGCGAGCGCGAAGCTGTTGTAGGACAATCACATCCCGCAAAGGCCTAACAGCCAGCGACTGCGGGCCGGGGCTTCGGCAAGCGCCGCCGCACGCTGTTATACATGTGTTAACTAGGATGGCGGCATGGCTGAACCCGACGCTCTTCGCGCAAGCGGCTCCTCGGCGTCCAGACGGCGGCTGTCCCCCGACGATCGACGCAACGAGCTTCTCGCGTTGGGCGCCGAGGTGTTCGGGCAGCGACCCTACGACGACGTCCGCATCGACGAGATCGCCGAGCGGGCGGGCGTCTCGCGCGCGCTGATGTACCACTACTTTCCGGACAAGCGGGCATTCTTCGCGGCGGTGGTGCGCGCTGAGGGCGAGCGGCTGTTCGAGGCCACCAACACCCCGCCCGAGCCGGGCCAGAGTCTCTTCGACCAGCTGCGGACGGGCGTGCTGGCCTACCTGAGCTACGACGAGGATCACCCGCACGGCGCGTGGGCCGCTTACGTGGGCATGGGCCGCTCCGATCCGGTGTTGCGCGGCATCGAGGACGTCGACAACGACCGCCAGGCCGACCGGATCCTCGCCCGCATCAACAACGCCGTCGGCGACCAGTTGGACTCCAAGGTGGAACGCGACCTGCGCATCATCGTGTACGGGTGGCTGGCCTTCACGTTCGAGATGTGCCGGCAGCGGCTGATGGACCCGTCGATCGACGCCGGTCATGTCGCCGACGCGTGTGCACATGCCCTGCTCGACGCGGTCGGGCGGGTACCGGGGATCCCCGACGTGCTGGCGGAGACCGTCGCGGTCGCACACCGCTGAATCGGCGATTTCGGCGCGCTTACGCCCGCCCACGGGCTGTTTCCGCGCCCAACTCGCAGAGTTGTCGGCGGTCCTGCACGATGGCTAGATGAGCACCAGCCGCCCTCGCCCGGTTCAGCGCGCTGACCCGCGAGTGGTTCACGGGCACGTTCGCCGAGCCGACCCCCGCGCAGGCGCAGGCGTGGTCCGCCATCGCCGACGGTGACAACACACTGGTCATCGCCCCCACCGGTTCCGGTAAGACGCTGGCGGCGTTCCTGTGGGCCATCGACCGGCTGGCGTCGTCGGAGCCCCGTCCCGCAACGGATTCGTCTCGGCGGCCCGCCGCCGGAGCAACGCGGGTGCTTTACGTGTCACCTCTGAAGGCGCTGGCCGTCGACGTCGAGCGCAACCTGCGGACCCCGTTGACGGGCATCGGCCGCCTCGCCGAACGCAGTGGAGTTCCCGCTCCCGAGATCAGTGTCGGCGTTCGCTCCGGCGACACCCCGCCCGCACAGCGCCGTCAGCTGATCACCAGGCCGCCGGACATCCTCATCACGACGCCCGAGTCACTGTTCCTGATGCTCACCTCGGCGGCCCGCGACACGCTCGCCGAGGTACAGACGATCATCGTCGACGAGGTTCACGCCGTCGCGGGCACCAAGCGTGGGGCGCACCTCGCGCTGTCGCTGGAACGGCTCGACCAACTACTGGACAAGCCGGCGCAACGGATCGGGCTGTCGGCGACGGTCCGACCGCCGGAGGAGGTGGCGCGGTTCCTGTCCGGTCAGGCCCGCACGACCATCGTCGCGCCGCCCGCGTCCAAGACCTTCGACCTGTCCGTGCAGGTGCCGGTGCCTGACATGGCCAACCTCGAGAACAACACGATCTGGCCCGACGTCGAGGAGCGCATCGTCGACCTGATCGAGGCGCACAACTCGTCGATCGTCTTCGCCAACTCACGGCGGCTGGCCGAGCGACTCACGTCGCGTCTCAACGAGATTCACGCCGACCGCACCGGTGTCGAGTTGTCGATGGAGCGCAACCCGAAGGTGGGCGGCGGTTTCCCGGCACAGGTGATGGCCAGCGGGGCGTCGTACGGCGCCCCGACGTTGCTGGCAAGGGCGCACCACGGTTCGGTCAGCAAGGAGCAGCGCGCGCAGGTCGAGGACGACCTCAAGTCCGGTCGGCTGAAGGCCGTGGTCGCAACGTCCAGCCTGGAGTTGGGTATCGACATGGGCGCGGTCGATCTGGTGATCCAGGTCGAGGCGCCGCCATCGGTGGCCAGCGGTTTGCAGCGCATCGGCCGCGCGGGTCACCAGGTCGGCGAGATCTCCCAGGGGGTGCTGTTTCCCAAGCACCGAACCGATCTCATCAGCTGCGCGGTCACCGTGAAGCGCATGCTGACCGGTGACATCGAGACCATGCGGGTGCCCACCAATCCGCTCGACGTGCTGGCGCAGCACACAGTCGCGGCCTGTGCACTGGAGCCGCTGGACGCCGACCGCTGGTTCGACGCGGTTCGGCGCAGCGCGCCATTTGCGACGTTGCCGCGCAGCGCATTCGAGGCGACGCTGGATCTGCTGTCCGGCAAGTACCCGTCCACCGAGTTCGCCGAACTTCGGCCGCGGCTGGTGTATGACCGCGACTCCGGCACGCTGACCGCCCGCCCGGGTGCTCAGCGGCTGGCGGTGACGTCCGGCGGCGCCATACCCGACCGCGGCCTGTTCACCGTCTACCTGGCCACCGATTCCGAAAAGCCTTCGCGAGTAGGCGAACTCGACGAGGAAATGGTCTACGAGTCGCGGCCGGGTGACGTGATCTCGCTCGGCGCGACGAGTTGGCGGATCACCGAGATCACCCATGACCGGGTGCTGGTCGTGCCTGCGCCGGGACAGCCGGCCCGGCTGCCGTTCTGGCGCGGGGACAGCGTGGGCAGGCCGGCCGAACTCGGCGCCGCCGTCGGCGCGTTCACCGGTGAACTGGCCCGGCTGGGCCGCGATGAGTTCACAGAGCGTTGCCGCGCAATGGGTTTCGACGAGTTCGCCTCGAACAACCTGTGGCAGCTGCTCGACGACCAGAGACAGGCGACCGGCGTGGTGCCGACAGACACGACGTTCGTAGTGGAACGCTTTCGCGACGAACTCGGTGACTGGCGAGTCATCCTGCACTCCCCGTACGGATTGCGGGTGCATGGCCCACTCGCCCTGGCCGTCTCACGGCGCCTGCGCGAGCGCTACGGCATCGAGGAGAAGCCGACGGCATCCGATGACGGCATCATCGTGCGACTACCCGACACCGAGGACACTGCGCCCGGCGCCGATTTGTTCGTGTTCGACGCCGACGAGATCGAGCCCATCGTCACCGCAGAGGTCGGGGGCTCGGCGCTGTTCGCGTCGCGGTTCCGCGAATGTGCCGCCCGCGCACTGCTTCTGCCCCGCAGGCACCCCGGCAAACGGTCGCCGTTGTGGCACCAGCGGCAGCGGGCAGCGCAGCTGCTGGACGTCGCGCGCAAGTACCCGGACTTCCCGATCGTTCTGGAAGCGGTGCGCGAATGCCTGCAGGACGTGTATGACGTCCCCGCGCTGACCGAGCTGATGCACCGCGTGGCGCAGCGCCGGCTACGGCTGGTCGAGGTCGAGACGTCCACGCCGTCTCCGTTCGCGGCGTCCCTGCTGTTCGGCTACGTCGGCGCGTTCATGTACGAGGGCGACAGCCCGTTGGCCGAGCGGCGCGCCGCCGCCCTGTCATTGGACAGCGTGCTCCTGGCCGAACTGCTCGGCCGCGTGGAACTGCGTGAGCTACTCGATCCGCAGGTCATCGCGTCCACCACGCGGCAGCTGCAGCACCTCAGTGAGGACCGACTGGCCCGCGATGCCGAAGGGGTGGCAGACCTGCTGCGGGTGCTGGGCCCGATGACGGAGGCCGAGATCGCCGAGCGGTGCACCACCATCCCCCTCGGTCGGGAAGTGCCAGTGGGTGGGTGGCTGGACGGGTTGCTGGCCACCAAGCGTGCGCTGACGGTGTCATATGCCGACCGGACGTGGTGGACCGCCGTCGAGGACATCGGCCTGCTGCGCGACGGCGTCGGGGTGGCAGTGCCGGTCGGAGTCCCGACGGCCTTCACCGAATCGATCGATGATCCGCTGGGCGACCTGCTGGGCCGCTATGCCCGCACCCACGGCCCGTTCACCACCCACGACGCGGCGGCCCGCTTCGGGCTCGGCCTTCGGGTCACCGCCGACGTGCTTGGCCGAATGGCGATCGACGGCAAGCTGATTCGCGGCGAGTTCACCACCGGTGCCGCCCCGGCGACGACATCAGGCTCCGTCGTCGAATCCATCGAGTGGTGCGATGCCGACATTCTCAAGATCCTGCGCCGCCGGTCGCTGGCCGCACTGCGTGCGCAGGTCGAGCCGGTCAGCACCGCCGCGTTCGGCCGTTTCCTTCCGGCGTGGCAACAGGTCGGGTCGACGCACAACGCGGGTGTCGACGGCCTCGCCGCCGTGATCGACCAGTTGGCGGGCGTACCGATTCCGGCGTCGGCGATCGAGCCGTTGGTGTTCGGGCTGCGGGTGCGCGACTATCAGCCCGCCATGCTCGACGAACTGTTGGCATCCGGCGAGGTGACATGGTCGGGCGCGGGCCAGATCGGCGGTGGCGACGGCTGGATCGCTTTCCACCCCGCCGATTCGGCGCCGTTGACGCTCACGGCGCCAGCCGAGATCGAGTTCACCGACACGCATCGCGCGATCCTGGAGACGCTGGGCCAGGGCGGCTCGTCCGGTCAGCTCGCGTGACGCCTTCTTCCGCCAGCTGGCCGACAATCCGGGCGACGATCTGAAGCAGGCGTTGTGGGAGCTGATCTGGGCGGGCTGGATCACCGGCGACACATTCGCACCGGTGCGCGCGATGCTGACGGGTCCCCGCCGCTCGGCAGGACGCCGCGGCACCCCGGCACACCGGCAACGTCAACGCCCGCCGCGGTTGAGCCGCTACAGCGTCGCGCACGCCCAGGCCCGCAGTTCCGACCCGACGGTCGCGGGGCGATGGTCGGCGTTGCCGTCTGCGGAACCGGAATCCACTGTGCGCGCGCATTTTCAGGCCGAGTTGCTACTCAACCGCCACGGCGTGCTGACCAAGGGCGCCGCGACAGCAGAAGAGGTGCCGGGCGGCTTCGCCATGCTCTATAAGGTGCTGACGGCATTCGAGGATGCCGGTCGCTGCCAGCGCGGGTATTTCGTCGAGTCGTTGGGAGGCGCGCAGTTCGCGGTGGCCTCGACGATCGACAGGCTGCGGTCCTACCTCGACGGCGTCGATCCCGACCACCGCGAGTACCACGCGGTGGTGATGGCGGCCGCAGACCCGGCCAATCCATACGGCGCAGCGCTGCGGTGGCCGAGTCGCGCAACGGCCGACGACGATGTCGCGCACCGGCCGGGTCGCAAAGCGGGGGCACTCGTGGCGCTGGTCGACGGTGAACTGGTGTGGTTCCTGGAACGTGGCGGACGTTCGCTGTTGAGCTTCGCCAATGACACCGAGGCGCACATCGCGGCCGCGGCGGCGCTGGCCGATCTGGTGAGCGCCGGTCGAGTGCCGTCGTTTCTCGTCGAGAAGGTCAACGGCGTGCCCGTACTGGAGCCGGGGGCCGGCGGTCAGCGGGCCGCTGTCCAGGAGGCCCTGATCGGCGCGGGATTCTCGCGCACACCGCGAGGGCTGCGGCTACGGTGATCCATTTCCGCGAATGTCGTCGAACGGATCGGACAACGAGTGCCTGAAGGCGACACCGTCTACCGCACAGCGACCAAGCTGCGAGACGCGCTCGCCGGTAAGACACTCACGCGCTGCGACGTTCGGGTACCGAAGTTCGCCACCGTGAATCTGACGGGCTCTGTAGTCGACGAAGTACTGAGCCGTGGCAAGCACCTGTTCATCCGTGTGGGCGACGCAAGCATCCACTCCCACCTGAAGATGGACGGCGCCTGGCTCGTCGGCGGGCAGATCCGGCGGATACCCGCTTACAAGATCCGAATCATCCTGGAAACCGCCGATTCCCGCGCCGCAGGCGTCGACCTCGGCGTGCTGGAGATTCTGCCCCGCGAGCACGACATGGACGCCGTCGCCCACCTCGGACCCGACCTGCTCGGTGACGACTGGGAACCGGGCATCGCCCGAGCGAACATGGTGTCCGATCCCGACCGGCCGCTGGCCGAGGCGCTCCTGGATCAGCGGGTGATGGCCGGCGTCGGCAATGTCTACGCCAACGAATTGTGCTTTGTCACCGGCTATCTGCCGACGACGCCTGTCGGAGTCGTCAGAGACCCGTTGCGGATGGTGCAGCGTGCCCGTGACATGTTGTGGCTCAACAGGTCCCGAGTCAACCGGACCACCACCGGAGACACGCGAACCGGCCGCGACCTGTGGGTCTACGGCCGGGTCGGGCGCGCGTGCCGCCGCTGCGGCGCGCTGATCGAATCAGACGGCAGCGGCGACCGGGTCAGCTTCTGGTGTCCGGTGTGTCAGCGTTAGCGGTGCCCTGAGTGCGCCGGGTCACGGCAACGCCAGCCTGACGATCTTGCGCACCACGGTGGCGAACTGACGCGGCAGCGAACCCTTGTTGTAGGGGACGCCGTAGCGCTCGCAGATCTCCTGCACCTCGGGTGCGATCTCGGCGTGGCGGTGAGCCGGAACATCAGGGAAGAGGTGGTGCTCGATCTGGAACGACAGGTTCCCGCTCAGAAGGTGAAACAGCTTGCCGCCGGTCAGGTTCGCCGATCCGAGGACCTGCCGGAAGTACCACATGCCGCGTGTCTCGGCCTTCGTCTCCTCGATGGAGAACTCCTGCACGTCCTCGGGAAAATGGCCGCAGAAGATGATCATGTACGACCAGACGTTGCGCATCAGGTTCGCCGTCATATTGCCTGCGAACACCCACGGCGCGAACGGACCTGCGAGCAGCGGGAACGCCACGTAGTCCTTGAGTGTCTGGCGCTTGGTCTTGCGCCAGATGCCCTCGAGGATCTCGCGCTTGTCGGCCAACTTGATCTCGCCTGACGTGATGCGCTCGGTCTCCAGTTCGTGCAGGGCGACGCCGTACTGGAACAGCACCATCAGCAGGAACGCGTAGACCGGGTTGCCCAGGAAATACGGGCGCCACTTCTGGTCTTCGCTCATCCGCAGGATGCCGTAGCCCACGTCGCGGTCCATGCCGACGATGTTCGTGTAGGTGTGATGCATGTAGTTGTGCGAATGGCGCCACTGGTCGGCGGGGCATGCGGTGTCCCATTCGAAGTTCTTGCCCGACAGCGCCGGGTCGCCCGTCCAGTCGTACTGGCCGTGCATGATGTTGTGGCCGATCTCCATGTTGTCGAGAATCTTCGACAGGCCCAGCATGGCGGTGCCGGCCAGCCAGAAGGGCGGGAAGATGCCGCCGAAGAGCAGCGCACGCCCCCCGACCTCCAAAGCGCGCTGCGCCTTGATGATTTCGCGGATGTACGTCGTATCCCGCTCGCCGAGATCGGCGATCACGCGCTCCTTGAGCGCGTCGAGTTCGCGGCCGAACGTCTCGGCCTGCTCGGGAGTCATCGTCACGGTCTTGCCTGCGACGTTCTTCGAGATGGTCTTCTGTGGGGCGGAGGTGTTGACAGTCATGACTTGTCCTCTCTCTTCCTTTTCGATTTCACAGCGCGATGTCGACGTCACCGACGGGGACGGACACGCAGATCTGCACGTCCTCCGCTTCGGTGTTCGACGTCACGCCGGTGATGAGGTTCTTCACCACACCGCTGCGTCTTGCGGCGGGTGCAGCTGTGGCAGATGCCCATTCGGCATCCGCTATCCGGATCTAGGCCCGCCGACCTCGGCCTGCTCGAGAATCGGTCGGCCGTCGTCTTCGACGTCGACGTCGGTATCGCTGAACTTCACACGGCCGCCCGAGGATTCGGCGGGAACCGTGAACACAGGTGGCACGAAGCTCTCCGCCTTGGCATTGGGGAGGTGCGCACGCACCGCGTCGACGAGCGCAGGCGGACCGCACACGTACACGGCCTCGGGACTCGGCCATCGCGGTCGCCAGGTGCTCGGCGTCGAAGTAGCCGGTGAGTTCCCCGCCGCCGCCGCGCGTGTAGCCGTGGAGTACTCGCACTCCCGCCATGGCCGACAGTTCGTCGGCGTAGCACGCCTCGTCGCGCGTGCGGGCGTAGTGGATGAAGGCGATCTCGCGATCGGCGCCCTCGGCGCGCAGCGTGCGCAGCATCGACATCACGGGGGTGATGCCGCTGCCGCCCGACACGAACAGGATGCGCCGTGGGCGCTGCGCCGGCAGCACGAAGTCCCCGCCCACCGAGTCCAGGCCGACCACCATTCCGGGCCGGGCATGGTCATAGAGGTAGGTGGACACCAGGCCGGCGTCGTGGCGACCGATCGTCAGTTCGATGTACGGGTCACCCTCGGCATTCGCGGGCGAGTACGGACGGGTGCGCCGACGGCCGTCGATCTCGACCGAGAGGTTTACGTGCTGGCCCGCGAGGAAACCCGGGAAGGCCCGGTTGGGCTCGAGTGTCAGGGTCACGCTGCGCGGGGTCTGGCGCCGCACGGCGATCACCTTCGCGCGGGCGTCTCCCTGGGTCCAGGTCGGGGCGACCAGCTCTGTGTACCGGTCCACACCGTGTGGCCCGGTCAGCAGGTCGACCAGCGGAGACCGAAGCACCCGCCGCGTCAAAGTTTGAGTGAACATATGTACACTCTGAATCAGTTACCAGCAGAACGTCAACCCATTCAGCCAGGTTGTGTTAGGTTTCACATCGGTGAACAGTCGTACTCCTAACTCACGCTCGAGCCGCTCCGGGCGCTCGAGCCGCTCAGGGAGGTCGCGGTCGCGGGAGTCGACGGGCACGCCCCTGACACGGGAAGAGCGCAAGGAAGCAACGCGCCAGGCGATCGTCGCAGCCGGGCTGCGGCTACTGGAGGAACGCAGCTTCTCGGCGCTGAGCCTGCGCGAGGTCACCCGCGAAGCAGGCATCGTGCCCGCGGCGTTCTATCGGCACTTCGAGTCGATGGAGGCGCTCGGCCTGGTGCTGATCGACGAGTCGTTCCGCAGTCTGCGGGACATGTTGAGGGGTGCTCGGGCAGGCAAACTGGACCCCAAACGGGTCATCGAGTCCAGCGTCGACATCCTCATCGACGGCGTCAACGAACGTCGCGAACATTGGCGGTTCATCGGCCGCGAACGCTCCAGCGGGGTGTCCGTCCTCCGCTACGCCATTCGCACCGAGATCCGGTTGATCACTTCGGAACTGGCGATCGACCTCGCCCGATTCCCCGGTCTCAACACCTGGAGCGGCGAGGATCTGAACATCTTGGCCAGCCTGTTCGTCAACTCGATGATCGTGATCGCCGAGGCGATCGAGGACGCGCACGACCAGGCGGCACTCGACGAGATCAAGCGGGTCGCGGTCAAGCAGCTTCGGATGATCGCTGTCGGCGTGGCCGGCTGGCGCAGCACCGTCTGAGCGCCTCAGCCCACCACCGTTACCCCCAACCGATGACGGCCAGCGGATTCATGAGCGAACGCTACGCGGGCTAGCGTGTGGCGCATGCCGAATCTGGAACTGACGTATCCGCGTCCCGACATCGCCGTGCTCACGCTCAACCGGCCGGAGAAACTCAACGCGCTGTCCCGCGAATTGGTCGAGGACCTGCACGCCACTCTCGACGGGATCCGCGCGAACAACGACTGCCGGGTCGTCGTGCTCACGGGAACGGGCCGCGGATTCTGCTCGGGACTGGACCTGACCGACCCCAACCCGGACGACGCCGGCGGCGGAACGGAGTTCCCGCGGTCCGGAATGCGTTGGCAGGAAAGGATCGCCGACCTCACCGCCAAGATTCATAGACTCCGGCAGCCCGTGATCGCGGCGGTCAATGGCCCGGCCTATGGCGGTGGGATGGGTATCGCGCTGGCGTGCGATATCCGGATCGCGAGCGAATCCGCACGATTCTGCACGCAATTCATCAAGCTCGGCCTCGGCGGTTGCGATATCGGGGTCAGCTACACGCTGCCACGGATCGTCGGCGCGGGCCCCGCGTTCGACCTCATCCTGACCGCACGGGCGGTGGACGCCGACGAGGCGCTGCGACTCGGATTGGTCTCACGCATCTCCACGGACGTCGTCGGCGATGCTCTGGCGATCGCCGAAACACTCTGCAGCTATGGCAAATTCGGCGTGGAGTCGACCAAGCAGGTGTTGTGGGCCAACCTGGACGCGTCGAGCCTGGAGGCGGCCCTGCATCTGGAGAACCGCAGCCAGATCCTGGCGTCGACCGGCGGAGTGATGTCTGAGGCTACCGAGGCGTTCCGCCACCGTCAGCGATGATCACCGTCCCGGTCATGTAACTACCCGCGTCCGATGCCAACAGCATTGCCACACCGACCATTTCGTCCGGGGACGCGAGTCGCTTCATCAGCGTGGCGCCGGCCATGCGGTCGACCGCCTCCTGCGGGTTGTTGCGCATCATGTCGGTGTCGACGGGTCCGGGTGCGATGGCGTTCACCCGGATACCGACCGATGCGTACTCGGCGGCCATCGATCGGGTGAACGACATCAACGCCGCCTTGTTCGACGAATAGATGGCTGTCCCCGGCGCGAAGTTGAATGCCCCGACAGACACGAGGTTGACCACCGCGGCGTGCGGGCTCCTTTTGAGATGCGGCAGCGCCGCCTGCACGAGAAAGACAGGACCGCGCAGGTTGACCTCGTACGACTTGGTCAACGCCTCCGCGGTCATCTCGCCGACAGGTTGGGCCAGCGCATTGGCGGCATTGTTGACCACCACATCGATGCCGCCGAACTCGTCAACAGTCTTCTGCACGAGGGCCTCAAGGTCGCCGACGTCGCCGAGGTGGGTGGGTACGCCGATCGCCTCGCCGCCGAGTTCGAGCAGATGCTTTGCGGCCTGTTCGCAGGCGTCGGCTTTGCGGCTGGCGACCACCACGCGGGCACCGGCCAGGACAAAGCCCTCCGCCAGGGCAAGCCCGATGCCGCGGGTGCCGCCGGTCACGATGACGGTGCGGCCGGTCATGTCGAACAAGCGGTCAAATGATGTGCGGTCCACGTGGTCAGTCAAACAGACCGCGATGTTCGGCCACGTACTGCGCGACGGACTGGGCCGGCCGACCGAGGATGCGTTCGACGTCATCGGTGGAGCGGTTGTAGCGGTCCTCGCGATGCAGCCGCGCCATGGTCGCGATGTGCTGTCGAACGTGGGCGGGCAGACCGGCGGAGTCGAGCAGTCGCCGCTCGTCATCGGCGGAGAGGTTCTCCGCGGCTATCGGGCGACCGAGTGCGATCCCGTACTGCTCGGCCAGACCGTCGACGTCGAGGACCTGCGGGCCGGTCAGTTCGTACACCGCGCCGAGGTGATCCGCGGGATCGCGCAGGACTGCGGCGACGACCGCGGCGACATCGGCGGCGGCGATCGGTGACGTGCGGCCCGTTCCGAACGGCAGGGCCAGCACGCCGCGCTCCTTCACCGTGCGTGCTCCCAGCATCGAGAACAACGGATTCTCCAGGAAAACCGTTGGGCGGACGTGGATTGCGGGCAACCCCGACCAATTGATCACATGCTCGGCGAGCCAGTGCAGACGCTGATGTTCGGACTCGCCCGTACTGGTCAGCGTCATCTGCGACACCGTCATCTGTGACATGTTGACGATCGCATCGAGGTGGCCGCGCTCGAGTGCCACCGCGCATACCTCGGCGGTGGCCAGCAGGTAGTCCGCGGACACACTCATGTTGAAGAACATGCGGCGGACGCCGGCCATCGCGTCAACGATGTCGGCAGCGCGGGTCAGATCACCGATGACAACGTCGGCGCCACCGACCCGAAGTTGTTGCGCGCGTTCGTCATCGCGGCGGACCATCGCCCGCACCGGCTCACCGGCATCGAGCAGCAACTCGACGACGGTTCGGCTGACGCTGCCGACTCCGCCGCCGGCCCCGGTGATCAGGTACATCGGGTCAATCGGCCATCGTCCAGGTCGACGTGGCGATCAGGTCGCCACGGTCCAACGCGTTCGCGCGATGATCGTGGATCTTGAGGTATTCCTCGTTCGTGACCATTTCGAGGAACGCCGCCGGCGACGGGTACTCCACCACGATAATGGCATCCCACCAAGGCTTTTCACCGTTACCGATGATCTGCGCAGGTGAGGTGCCCGCGTATCGGACGGTCCCGCCGACCCGCTGGAGGTGCGGGCCGGCTTCGCGCACATAGCGCAGATAACTCGCCTTGCCACCGTCGTTGAACTGCAGCAGGTTCACCATCACGACGGGCTCGTCGGCCGGCCACGCCGCGAGTGCCGCGAACTGTTCGGGCGTCGGTTCCAGCGTGCTCATGTCTAGAAACAACCGCTGACGGTGAAGCGGCGGCCCACATCGGCGCACACGCTGACGTTCGGCAATGGAGGCGCGTAGTAATCCGGCGGCGGAGGAGCCGGAGGCAGCGCGTCGTTGAGGTAGGAGAACGGGTCGGTGCATCCAGTGACGTCGACGTGCCTGCCACCGACGGATCCGGACAGCGTGGCTTCGGCGGACGGCGTTCCCACATTCACGAGTCCGCTGGCGAAAAGCGCCGCCGCGGCACAGTGCGATACCTTGCGCACGTTCTGCTCCTTCGAGGGCCGCCGTCAACGCGGTGGCGCCGATGTCGATTGTCGCAGCCGAACCGCCATTGTCGCCGGAAAAGGCGGTGCGAATCGACGCGGCTCGGATCGGCCGCCAGGACCAGGGCCTCGGGCACGCCCACCATGCGAACGTCCTTTGCTGTGTGGCTAATCCGCCCGACTATCGAAGGCATCGGCACGAGCGCCGACCAACGGGAGACCGCCGTAACGTGCCTGGCTTCGCAATTTGGCTAGCGGCATAGCGGTGTGACAAATCGCTCGGCCGAAACACTCATAGCTGCCAGCGCCATAACGGGACTTCCGCTCTGGTCGACGTTCCCGATGGGCACTGCTTCTCGTTCGCTGACCGGCCATCACGCCGCCAATGCCATCGATCCGACCCAACTCGCCGAAATAGCTACTTCCCTCAGCAACAACTTCCCGGTATGTTTGCTGCGACGCAACGGCGTGCCGGGGGTCTTCGGGGCTGGCGCCGCCAAGTCGGTCCCGACCATGCCCACCTGGGGAGTACTCATGCCTGCTCGCGCCACCCGCCGTATCGGCACCTGGGCCACCCGCCCGCGCCTCGCGCGCTAGTTCCATGGCGTCGACCGCACCCACAATGGGTATCTGCAGTACTCGGAAGCATCTTCCGTCCATCGCCGACCACGGGTCTCGAACCGGGTGCGACTCGCCCGCGTCGCCGTAGCCGCGGGGTTGGCACTGCTGGGAAGCCTCTCGATGGTGAATGCGCCGGCCAACGCCGCCGATGTGTGGCAGCCGAAGACGCCACCGTTGTCGACGCCGTGGACGCAGCTTGTCGGGCCGAACAACGCGCTGCCCGACTATCCACGCCCGCAGCTCGCGCGGACGAAATGGCTGAACCTCAACGGCCTGTGGGGATACACCGGCCGGCCCGCCAAAGCCGCGGCGAAGGTGCCGCCCCCGGAGAACGAGTACCGCGAGCAGATCCTGGTCCCCTACCCGACGGAATCGGCGCTGTCGGGCATCCAGCGCCACGACGATCAGATGTGGTACCGCAAGGTGTTTCAGGTTCCGGGCGACTGGGACAACCAGCATGTGCTGCTTCATTTCGGCGCGGTCGACCAGATCGCCACGGTCTGGGTGAACAACAAACAGGTGGCGCGCCACGAAGGTGGCTACACCGAGTTCAGTGCGGACATCACCTCCGCGCTGCGGACGACGGGTCCGCAGGAGCTGACTGTGCGCGTCGAGGACCGCAACGAAGACGGCCCCTTCGCCGTCGGCAAGCAACGCAACAGTCCTGCCGGGCTCTTCTACACCGGAGCATCAGGCATATGGCAGACCGTCTGGGCGGAGCCGGTGCCTGCCGCGCACATCGACAAGCTCGACATCACGCCGGACCTGACCAGTTTCAGTGTGACACCGCGCGTTTCGGGCGCGACCGACCAGCGAGCCGAGGTGGTCGTCACCAAACCGGGCGGCGGCCCAGTCGTGGCGCGCGCATCGGGCAAGCCGGGCGACATGCTGCGCCTGATGGTGCCGTCTCCGCACCTGTGGACACCAGACGACCCGTATCTCTACGACATCCAGGCCCGGCTGGTGAGCCGGTCCGGTGAGGTCATCGACGAGGTCGCCAGCTATGGCGGGCTGCGCACGATCGGCACGGTCCAAGACGCGCAGGGCAGGCCGCGGATCGCGTTGAACGGCAAGATCACCTTCTTGCACGGCCCGCTGGACCAGGGGTACTGGCCGGACGGGATCTACACCGCGCCCACCGACGCGGCACTGAAGTTCGACCTCGAGCAGATCAAGGCGCTGGGGATGAACTTCGTGCGCAAGCACGCCAAGGTCGAACCGGCGCGCTGGTATTACTGGACGGACAAGCTCGGTCTCATGGTGTGGCAAGACATGCCGTCGCTGGAGGTGTCGCTCGACATCCCGACCGGTCCCGCCCCGACACCTCGACCCGCGGCAAAGGCACATTTCGAGAACGAGCTGTCCGAGGTGGTCCATCAACTGCGCAGCGTCACATCGATTGTCGGCTGGGTGCCGTTCAACGAGGGCTGGGGCGAATACGACACGGCCAGGATCGCCAGAGCGGTGAAGGCCGAGGACCCCACGCGGATGGTTGTTCCCAACAGCGGGGCGAACTGCTGCAAGTCGCGTGGCGACAGCAGGGCCGGCGACATCGTCGACGACCACACCTACGTCGGCCCCGGCCGTCCCGTCGTGCGCGACGGGCGGGTGACCGTCAACGGTGAGTACGGCGGACTCGGTCTGATACAAGAGGGCAACCGGTGGCCGGGACCGCCCATGGCCTACGAGATGACCGACAGCAAGGAACGACTGACGCAGCGGTACGTCGAGGTCAGCCTGGACCTCGAGAGAGTGGTGCGCGAGGTCGCCTTGTCAGGTGCCATCTACACCCAGACGACTGATGTCGAGAACGAGGTCAACGGCTACATGACCTATGACCGAAAGATGATGAAGCCCGACCTCGCGACGGTGGCGGCGCGAAATCGCGCGGTGATCGCCGCGGGCGCCGACGTGGTGCCACCAGACATCCGTCGGTGACGAGGGTTGCAGAAGTAGTTCTCGTGCCGTCCGACATCCACGTTGACGGCGCCTGCGAATCCCTATCCTGGGAGTTCGGCTCGCCGAGTGGCATTCCACAGAACTCCGAACTTCACGATCTACAACGCGGGATAATCAGCATCGGAAAGCGGCCGGTCATATGGCCCCACTTCACCTATGGAGCGTCTCTTGAACTATCCAATGCCAGGTCCTGTATCGCCCGGCCATGACAATCCGGGGTACCGGCCCGGCGGGCCGCAACGCCGCACGACGTGGTTGTGGATTTCGCTGGCGGTCGCCGTCGTGATCATCGTGTTGTTGTCCGCAGTGGTCATCACGCAACTGAAAGACGACGCCTCCGACACCTCCACCCCCGCGGCGCCAACGCAATCCACCGCAGTTCAGCCGTCACAACCCGGCAGCACTGCGCCGCAACCCAGCGGCAGCGGCAGCCCGTCGATGACCTGCGAGGGCTATACCGCATCCGTCGACGCGAATTCACAACCTGGCTGGCACGCGACCATTGACCGTCGCGGGCTGGCATATGCAGTACCACCGGATTGGACTGTCCAGGCATGCGGCGTTCGCATGGGCTGGGCCAAACCATGCCCGGAAGGTCAATGCGTCGTTCGTGAACTCGGTGCCGTGTCCACGGTCGCCAACCCGTCGTGTCAGAAGCAGAACCTAGCGATGGCCGGCATCGCGCAATCGAAGAATCCGGATATCAGGGCCGCGCTGGACGAAGAATCAAAGACAGTGCCGACCATATACACACAGAACGCGAAAGTGCCCAAAGTCGAGTACGCCGCGGTGCGCGAGTTCAATATCGGCTCTCATCCGGCCGTGCAGACGGTGGCGACCGTGACCGACATCGCGACGGACGCCTGCAACGGCCCGTCGGCGTTTCACAGCATGGTCGTCACCACGGTACCCAAAGTCGAAGGGTCTGTTGTCTTCCTCATCTCCTTAAGGGAGGGCGCCAACGTCTCACCACAGCCCGACGTGATCAACAAAATCGTCAACACCCTGAGAAGCCCCGCCTGAAAAGGGTTGCGTCAGGGCGTCACAACGTGCGTCCCGTGATGAACTCCCGTCGACGCCCGCTGCGCGGATCCTCGAACTCGAGGCTGTGCGCCAGCAGCTGCAACGGCTGCGAGAAGTCATCCGGCGCAACTTCGATCACATTGGGATACAACGGGTCCCCAGTGATCGACAAGCCGAGCGAGGCCATGTGCACCCGCAGCTGATGTGTACGTCCAGTACGTGGCGTCAACCGATACAGCCCATCACCAACGTACTCCACCAATGTTTCGGCGTTGGCCTCGCCCGGTTCCTCGACCGCCTGTAAGTGCCCTCGCCGCTTGACGATCCGGCTCTGCAGGACCGCCGGAAACACCAGCGACGGATTGACCCCGGCCCGCGCCAGGTACGTCTTGCGCACCATTCCGCGCGCGAACAAGCTCTGATACGCGCCACGCACTTCGCGCCGCACCGTGAACAGCAGCACGCCCGCCGTCAGCCGGTCCAGCCGGTGCGCCGGCGAAAGCTCCGGCAGGTCGAGCTCCCGCCGCAGCCGCACTGTCGCCGTCTGCGCGACGTGTCGGCCGCGCGGCATCGTCGCCAGGAAGTGTGGTTTGTCCACCACGACGATGTCGTCGTCGCGGTACAGAACGGGCATATCGAACGGCACCGGAACCTCTTCGCGCAGTTCGCGGTACAGGTACACATGCGAACCCGGACGCATCACCGTGGCTGGAGTGACGACCGTGCCGTCCGCGCAAACAACCTCCCCCGCAAGCACTTTCGCTGCCGCGGTCTCGCCGAACCGATTCAGCCAACTCGACGAGTACCGCCCCGCCGCGCAGTCGCACCCGCGCCGGGCCCAGCCCGTCACGCACCGGCAACGGTGCGACACGCCTCAATTGAGCGGAACCGGTTCGAGGATCTCCGCCCGTGCCTCGGGCGCCGCGGCCCGCAACGCATCAGCGGATTCGTCGTCGGGTTCCTGCTGCGATTGCACCTCGGCCTCGACGCGCGCCAAATACGTGGAAACCTCGCGGTCGATATCTTCGGCGCTCCAACGCAGAATGGGCGCAACGACTTCAGCGACCTCACGCGCGCAATCCACTCCGCGGTGCGGGTATTCGATCGAGATCCGCATCCGACGCGCCAGGATGTCCTCGAGATGCAGGGCGCCCTCGGCGGCGGCCGCGTACCACGCCTCCACCTTCAGATACACCGGCGCCTCGGTGATCGGTGTCAGCAGTTCGGGTCGACCCTCGGCCATCTGCAACACCTCGCCGATCAGCGAGCCGTAACGGTCCAGCAGATGCCGCACCCGGTAGGGGTGCAAACCATAGTGCGCGCCAACATGTTCGGTCTGGTTGATCAGTGCGAAGTATCCGTCGGCACCCATCAGCGGCACCTTTTCGGTGATCGACGGCGCCACCCGGGCCGGGATGTACTCGCTGGCGGTATCGATCGCATCCTCGCCCATCACGCGGTATGTCGTGTACTTGCCGCCGGCGATGGCCACCAGGCCCGGCGCGGGCACCGCCACCGCGTGCTCGCGCGACAGCTTGGACGTCTCTTCGCTCTCCCCCGCCAGCAGCGGGCGAAGCCCGGCGTAGACGCCATCGATGTCGTCATGGTTCAGCGGGGTGGCCAGCACCGTGTTGACGGTTTCGAGGATGTAGTCGATGTCGGCCTTGGTCGCCGCCGGATGCGCCAGATCGAGGTTCCAGTCGGTGTCCGTGGTGCCGATGATCCAGTGCGTGCCCCACGGAATGACGAACAGCACCGACTTCTCGGTGCGCAGGATGATCGCCACCTCGCTGACGACGCGGTCGCGCGGGACGACGATGTGCACGCCCTTGGACGCCCGCACCCGAAACCGCCCGCGCTGCTTGGACAATGCCTGGATCTCGTCGGTCCATACCCCGGTGGCGTTCACTACGACATGCCCATGCACCTCGGTGACCCTGCCGTCCTCGGAGTCACGCACGCGGACGCCGGTCACCCGGTCACCCTCGCGCAGAAGCGACACCACCTGCGTCGAGGTCCGCACCACCGCTCCGTAATGCGCTGCGGTGCGCGCCACCGTCATGGTGTGACGCGCGTCGTCGACGACGGTGTCGTAGTAGCGGATTCCGCCGATCAGCGACGACCGCTTCAGCCCGGGCGCCAGGCGAAGTGCACCGGACTTCGTCAAATGCTTCTGCGGCGGAACGGATTTCGAGCCGCCGAGCTGGTCGTAGAGAAAGATGCCCGCCGCCACGTACGGCCGCTGCCACCACCGGTTGGTCAACGGGAACAGGAATGGCAACGGTTTGACGAGATGCGGGGCCAGCGTGGTGAGGGAGAGTTCGCGTTCGTGCAGCGCCTCGCGCACCAGCCCGAACTCCAACTGCTCGAGATAGCGCAGGCCGCCGTGAAACATCTTCGATGATCGACTGGATGTTCCGGACGCGAAGTCGCGCGCCTCGACGAGGGCCACCCTCAGGCCGCGCGTCGCCGCGTCCAGGGCCGCGCCCGCACCGACGACCCCGCCGCCGATGACGACGACGTCGAACTGCTCGCTGCCGAGTCGCTCCCAGGCCTCTGCCCGCTGCTGCGCACCCATCAGCGTCTGCCCGTTCGCCGGGATCGGGTCGCTCACCGGACTCCTCGTTACTCGTCGGTACGTTCGCCCGGGTCCCAGGCTACGTGGACTCAGTCCAGATCGTCGTGCGCCATCAGTCGCCGCCCTGCCTCGGTGATCGACCCCGACAGCGACGGGTACACCGAGAACGTCTGCGCCAGGTCCTCGACATCGTTGCCGTTCTGCACGGCCAGGGCGATCGGCATGATCAGTTCCGAGGCGATCGGCGCCACGACCACCCCGCCGATGACCACGCCGGTGGCCGGGCGACAGAAGATCTTCACGAACCCTCGGCGCAGGCTCGACATCTTGGCCCTGGCGTTGGTGTTCAGCGGCAGCATGACCGTGCGTGCGGGCACGGAGCCGTCGTCGATCTTGGACTGCGGCACCCCCACAGCCGCAATCTCCGGCCGGGTGAACACCGCGGCGGCCACCGTGCGCAGCCGGATCGGCTCGAGGCCCTCGCCAAGCACGTGATACATCGCAATGCGGCCCTGCATGGCGGCCACGGAGGCCAGCAGCATCAAGCCGGTGCAGTCGCCCGCGGCGTAGATGCCCGGCACCGACGTGCGCGACACCCTGTCGACCTTCAGATAGTCGCCCGGCCCGAGTTCGATGCCCACCCGCTCGAGCCCCAGCCCCCCGGTGTTGGGCACCGACCCGACCGTCATCAGGGCGTGGCTGCCCTCGACGGTGCGGCCGTCGGTCATGGTGACCACGACGCCGTCTTCGGTTGTCTGTCCTCCTCCCGTGCGGGTGGAGCGCGTGACCTTCTCGGCGCGGGCGTTCTTGACCAGCGTGACGCCGCGTGAGGCCAACGCGTCCTCGAGCACGGCCGCGGCATCGGAGTCCTCGTGCGGCAGGATCTGGTCGCGGCTGGCCACCACGGTGACCGTCACGCCGAGCTCGGTGTACGCGTTGACGAACTCGGCGCCGGTCACTCCGGACCCGACGACGATGAGGTGTTCGGGCAGCTTGTCGAGGTCGTAGAGCTGGCGCCAGTTGAGGATGCGTTCGCCGTCGGGCTCCGCGCCGCGCAGCACACGCGGGCGGGCGCCAGTGGCGATGAGTACGACATCGGCCTTGATCGTGCTGACCGTTCCATCGTGCTCGGTGACCTTGACGGTGTGTGCAGCCATGCCCGGCACATCGTCGACCAGCTCGCCACGGCCGGCGATCAACGTCACGCCCTCGTTGCGCAGCCGTTCGGCAATGTCGGCGGACTGCGCGGCGGCCAGCGCCTTGACACGCTCGTTGATCTGCGGCAGCGAGATCTTGGCGTCCTCGAATTCGAGGGCGTACCCGAGGTCGGGCGCTCGGCGCAACTCGGTGCGCACGCCTGTCGATGCGATCAAGGTCTTGGACGGCACGCAGTCCCACAACACGCAGGCACCGCCGATGCCGTCGGAATCGACGACGGTGACCTCGGCCACCTCACGACCGCGAGCCGCAGCGACGAGCGCCGCCTCATAGCCCGCGGGGCCACCGCCGATGATCACGATGCGGGTTGTCACGGCTTCAACGCTAGCCAAGCGGGTGGTTGATCGCCCAGCCAGTGCCCAAAGCCTTAGTCTTTCCTGGTGCCGCTCTACGCCGCTTACGGATCCAACATGCATCCGGAGCAGATGTTGCAGCGCGCTCCGCATTCCCCGATGGCAGGAACCGGGTGGCTGCACGGCTGGCGTCTGACGTTCGGCGGCGAAGACATCGGCTGGGAAGGCGCGCTGGCCACCGTCGTCGAAGATCCTGGGGCGAGCGTCTTCGTCGTGCTCTACGACATGACCAAAGAGGACGAGAAGAACCTCGATCGCTGGGAAGGCTCAGAGCTCGGCATCCACAAGAAGATCCGATGCCGAGTGCATCGCACGTCGTCGGACACCAGCTTCGAGCCGGTGCTGGCGTGGCTGTATGTGGTCGACGCGTGGGAGGGCGGTCTGCCGTCGGCCCGCTATATCGGCGTCATGGCCGATGCCGCCGAAATCGCCGGCGCCCCAGATGAATACGTGCACAGTCTGCGCACCCGCCCAGCTCGCAACATCGGACCCGGCACCTGACGCGCCCCCACGTGGGCCCACGCGCCCGCCGCGAGCGACCGTGTTTGTACACCGACACGCCGTGACAAGTGAGCATTTTGAGGTCAGTCACGCGGCACGAGAGCGACGAAGCTGTGTGTCGATACGAGCGACGAATTCCCACGCGCGATAGCGCACGTCCTCGAACACGATCGCGATCACCACCCATCCGACGTCCATCAGCGCCGCCGTACGTTTGCGATCCCTCCGCATCGCCTCCGGGCCGCTATGCCAGTCAAGGCCGTCGTATTCGACCGCGACCCGTTGCTCCGGCCATGCGAAATCGAGACGCCGGAGCTCGCCATTTCCGTCGATGACCTCGTATTGCAACTCCGGGATGGGTAGGCCACCGTCGATCATCGCTAAACGGGCCTCACTCTCCATCGGAGATTCAGCTCTAGCGTCTGCCAGCGGCATCAAATCGCGCACCCCCACGATTCCCCGTCGTCCTGCCTGCTCTACCGCTGCCCGCCACAGGTCGGCGCGCTGGCAGGTTCCACTGCGAAGCGCGGCGTCCAAGGTGGCAAGAGCCCGCGGCCGTTGCAACGAACGCGCGACCTCCACAGCCGTCCACGCCGGTGAGGTCGCCGGTCTTCCGTCGACTTCGCTGAGCGGCGCGCCGTCCCGGCGATGCACCACGAGGCCGTCGGACGGCCGAATGCGAGACCCCGGCGGACTCAGCACATGAAGATCGGAGGGTTGTTCGGTGTCGAAGCCGTACATGGCTGCCGCGGTTCCGAGGCACACAACAACCTTGGTTCCACACGCCAGATCCAGCCCGCGTAGACGCTTGTCATCGTCGGGCTCACCCAGGCAATAAACTCCGTGCCAGATCCGCTCCAGCACACCAGAATTCACTGCAGTCTGGAATGCTCGCCGAGACATGTGCCCCAGAATCTGGGCACTTGTTGCCACGCCCATCTGATCGTCGAGCAACCGCTTGGTCGTTGTATCCATGACCAACAGCATCGGCGGGCGGCGCACAACGGTTCACCCGTCACGGCGCCGCTGTGGATGAACGGTCAATTGTGGACTATCCCAAAGGCCGAGCGTCCCCAAAATGCACGCGGTCACCGGCGTGTCGGTGTACAGACACGGTCGGTCGCGGAAGTTCAGAACTGGGCGGCCTGGTCGACGATGTTGACCAGGAACCGCACCCCTACCGCCAGCGAGCGTTCGTCGAGGTCGAACGTGGGCTGATGCAGATCCGACTGCGGCCCGCGCCCCGACCACACGCCCAGCCGCGCCATCGCGCCCGGGACGTCCTCGAGATACCAGGAGAAGTCCTCGCCGCCGCCGGATTGGCGGGTGTCGCACAGCACGTCGGGGCCGATCGCCTCGATGGCATGGGTGAGGATGCGCGTCGAGATCTCTTCGTTCACCACCGGCGGCACCCCACGTCGGTACTGCAGGGTGTATTCGATGTTGAGCGGGGCCAGAAGCGATGAAACTGCCTCGCGCACAATCGATTCGAGCGTCTCCCAGGTGTCGCGGCTGGCGGTGCGGATGGTCCCCGCAAGGGTCCCCGTCTGCGGGATCGCGTTGGCGGCGGTGCCCGAATTGACCGCACCCCACACCATCACGGTGCTGTTGCGGGGATCGATGCGCCGAGACAGGATCCCCGGCACGCCGGTGATCAACGTGCCGATCCCATAAACCAGATCACCGGTCAGGTGCGGTCGCGACGTGTGCCCACCCGGCGATTGCAGGGTGACCTCGAGCTGGTCGGCGGCCGAGGTGATCGGCCCCGGCCGCACCGCGACCTTGCCGACCGCCAGTCGAGGGTCGCAGTGCAGCGCGAAGATCCGCGACACCCCTGTCAGCGCGCCCGCAGCAATGGCGTCGATCGCGCCGCCCGGCATCAATTCCTCGGCGGCCTGGAAGATCAGCCGCACGCCGACGGGCAGTTCCGGCACCGCCGCGAGCGCCAGGGCGGTACCCAACAGGATCGAGGTGTGCGCATCGTGACCGCAGGCATGCGTGACGTTCGGGACCACCGACGCGTACGGCGCCCCGGTCCGCTCGGCCATCGGCAGCGCGTCCATATCGGCCCGCAGGGCGATTCTGGGCCCATGTTCGGGTCCGAAATCACAGGTCAGGCCAGTGCCTCCGGGCATCACCTTCGGGTTGAGACCCGCGTCGGCCAGATGCGACGCGACGAACTGCGTGGTGGCGAACTCCTGACGGCCCAGCTCCGGATGGGCGTGCATGTGACGGCGCCACGCCACCAGATCCGTGTAGTGAGCGTCCAGCCACAGCTCGGTGGCATCGTGCAGGCTCATGACGCCCGCCTTGCCTGCAGCTCGAGCACCCGGTCCCGCTCGGCCTGGGTCTCGGCCAGCCTGACCACGGTGCGGGCCAGCATGATCGCGCCCTCGACGACGGCCGTGTCCGCGCTGGGCCCGGCCGCCGCGGCGGCGAACGCCGGCTGGTGCACGGACGCGCCGCCGGCATCGATCCCGACGATCGGATGGATCCCGGGCATCACCTTGGTGACGTTGCCCATATCGGTGCTGCCCAGCGGAAACGCCGCCTCGACATCGGTCGGCACCGGAGACCGGCCGAGCCGCACCATCTCCTCGCGGAACGTGTCGGCGAGCCAGGTGTCGGGGGTCAACTCGTCATAGGGGGGCTCGGTCTCGGACACCGCGTAGTCGCAGCCGGTGGCCACCGCACCCGCGAGGAAGCAGTCGGCCATCCGCTTCTCCAGTTCACGCAGCGACTCGGCGTCGTTGGCGCGCATCGTGTACTGCATTTCGGCACGGGCCGGGATGACGTTGGTGGCCTGACCGCCGTCGGTGACGATGCCGTGCGTCATTTGACCGGGCGCGAGCTGCTGGCGCAGCAACCCGATCGCCACTTGCGCGACGGTGATCGCGTCGGCGGCGTTGACGCCGAGGTGCGGCGCCACGGCGGCGTGTGATTCCCTGCCGCGGTAGCCGACCGCGACCTGTGACAGCGCCAGCGACCGGGCTGCGGCGATGTCCAGCGGGCCGGGGTGCAGCATCACGGTGGCGGCGACGTCATCGAACGCTCCCGCGTTGAGCAGCAACACTTTTCCGCCGCCGGCTTCCTCGGCGGGTGTCCCGAGCAGCACCACCGTCAATCCGAGCTCGTCGGCCACCTCGGCCAACGCCAGTGCGGTGCCGACCGCAGACGCGGCGATGATGTTGTGGCCACAGGCATGACCGATGCCGGGCAGCGCGTCGTACTCGGCGCAGATCCCGATGACCAGCGGGCCGCTGCCGTAATCGGCTCGGAAGGCGGTGTCCAGCCCGCCGGGCGCCTTCGTGATCTCGAATCCGTGGTCGGCCACCAGCGCCTGAGCCTTCGCGCAGCTGCGGTGTTCCGCGAAGGCGAGTTCGGGTTCGGCGTGAATCGAGTGCGATAGCTCGACCAAATCGCCACGGCGTCGGTTGACGGCGTCTTCGACGCAACTCGACGCGGTGGCAGTGGGCATTATCGAAGTATCTCACTGCACCGGTCAGTGCCGGTTCGACGGCTAAGCTGCCCACCGTGACGACGCCGGATGCGGAAGCTGGGAAGTCGGCCGTCGCGATCCGTGAGCGCACCGGCGTGGACGAGCACGACGTCGCGATCGTCCTCGGGTCGGGCTGGGCGCCCGCGGTCGACGAACTCGGGGATCCGGTGGCGGTCGTGCCGATGGCCGAATTGGCCGGTTTCACCCCGCCTACCGCAGCCGGACACGGCGGCCAGATGCTGTCCCTGCGCCTCGGCCACCGGCGGGTGCTGGTATTCCTCGGCAGGATCCACGCCTACGAAGGACACGAGCTCAGGCACGTCGTCCACCCTGTGCGGGCCGCATGCGCGGCCGGTGTGCGCACGGTCGTGCTGACCAACGCCGCGGGCAGCCTCCGCGAGGACTTCGCCGTGGGACAACCGGTGCTCATCAGCGACCACCTCAATCTCACCGGCCGGTCACCGCTGGTCGGTGCCCATTTCGTCGACATGGTCGACGCGTACTCCCCGCGCCTGCGCGACGTTGCCCGCGAAATCGATCCGACACTCGCCGACGGCGTCTACGCCGGACTGAACGGGCCGCAGTACGAGACGCCCGCCGAGATCCGGATGCTGCGCACGCTGGGCGCGGATCTCGTCGGCATGTCGACCGTGCACGAGACCGTCGCGGCGCGCGCCGCGGGTGCCCAGGTGCTTGGGGTGTCGCTGGTGACCAATCTCGCAGCGGGTATGACGGGCCAGCCGTTGAGCCACGACGAGGTGCTGGAGGCGGGCCGTCAGTCCGCGACGCTGATGGGTTCCCTGCTCGCGGGGGTCATCTCGCGGCTCTGACGGCCGACCGCCGGCTCACCCACACCATGCTGCGGGCCAGCAGCGGCGCAGCGAACAGCATCAGCAGGATCCGCACCACCTGCGCGGCGATGATGAACGTGACGTTGGACCCCGTCTCGACGGCGGTCGCCAGCACGGCGTAGACGCCGCCCGGGCTGGTAGCCAGGTAGCCCTCCAGCGGCGTGAGTCCCGCGACGTGGGCCAGCACGACACCCAGACCGGCGGTCGCGACGCTGAGCACGACGATCAGGCCGATCGGCCGTCGGCAGCATGCGCCCGACCGCGCGCATCGATTCGCGGGTGAACGCCAGGCCGGCCTGCCACCCGATCAGCGCGTAGCCGACCTGCACCAGCACCATCGGCACCGACAGACCGAACGACAGGCCGGTGACCTCCAGGAGCACCGTCAGCGCCAGCGGGCCCAGCAGGCCCGCGCCGGGCAGCCGGATCCACCGGCCGACGGTGGCGCCCGACCACCACCAGCGCGATGAGCATGCCGATGCTCAGATACCAAGGAGCGGTGTCGGTTTGGACGATCGCGGCTGCGCTTCGGGTGCGACTTGTCGGCGTGATAGACCAGCGTCACCACCACGGGCATCGACGCCGTCACCAACGCGACTCGCAGGTACTGCACCACGGACACGACGCGGTCGTCGCCGCCGAGTTCCCGGGCGATCGCGACCAGTCCGGACGCACCGCCGGCCACCAGGGCCAGCGACCCCGTCAACGGGGTGACGTCGCGGTGCATCGCCAGCAGCGCCCCGCACACGACGCTCAGCAGCAGGGTGGCGATCGCGATGGCCACGACGATCGGCCAGTGCGGACCGAGCGCGTCGACCGCGTCCTGGTGGACCATCGTGCCGATGTAGACGCCGAGCACGCCCTGCGCGGCAATCGCCGGCGGGGCGGGGTATCGCCACTGGGAGCCAGCGAGGAGAGAGCCAGCGCGACGCCGACGACAAGCGCGGCGAACAGCGCGGCCGACGGGACGCCGATCAGGGTGAGCGGGTAGGTGACACCGACTGTCACCGCTATCAGCAGCGACCACCTGAGCATCTGTCTCATCACCATTGATTACAAGTATCCACTTACTAAGTTCAGCGCGCAACATGCGGTGTGAAGCGCGTGACATAGCGATATTTACCAAGGTATAACTTGGTTATGGACCGATCTCGAGGCCAGCTCGCAGGTCCGCCGCCACGGAGCTGCGGGAATCGATCGTGGCGGTCAATCGCGCAGATGCGTCGGCACCGCCCCGACCACGGACTGACGCTCAGCCAGATGGAACTGCTCGGCGAGATCAGCCGCACCGGCGTCACCACTCCGGCCGAACTCGGGATCGCGGTTGCACGTTCGGGTGCAGTCGCTGACCGACAGCATCAACGCGTTGGCAGGCCCGCGACCTGATCGGGCGCAGGCCCGACGAAGCCGACCGGCGCCGTCAGCTCATCGAGATCACCGCCGCGGGCACCGCACTGCTGGAAGCCGACCGCGCGGAGCGCGACGCATGGCTGCACGCGACCATGCGCGACAACCTGTCGCAGCTCGAGTTCGACCTGGTGATGCTCGTCGCGCCAGTGCTACGGAAGCTGGCATACGCCGACACCAAAGTGGGCACACTAACCGTATGACTCGGTCGCGGACCTCGACTACCGCGCAAGAGTGGATCGCTCACGATCCCGACCCCAAGACCGCCGCCGAGCTTCTCGAGTGCAGCGACGCCGACCTCGATGAGCGGTTCGCACACCCCCTGACGTTCGGAACGGCGGGCCTGCGCGGGCCCTTGCGCGGCGGACCGAACGGAATGAACCTGGCTGTCGTCCTCCGTGCCACCTGGGCCGTTGCGAAGGTGCTCAAGGACCGGGGTCTGCACGGGCGCGACGTCGTGGTCGGCCGCGACGCCCGGCACCGCTCGGACGAATTCGCACTCGCCGCGGCTGAAGTGTTTGCAGCCCAAGGCTTTCCCGTGACACTGATGTTCGCGGCGGTGCCCACGCCAGTGGTCGCGTTTGCTGTCCGCCACGGCGGGGCCGTCGCGGGCATTCAGATCACCGGGTCGCACAATCCACCGTCCGACAACGGTTACAAGGTGTACTTCGAAGGCGGGTTCCCGATCGTGCCGCCGACCGACCGGGACATCGAACAGGCCATGTCCGCCGCACCGCACGCCGACGAGATCCCCAGGCAAGCCGTCGTGCCGTCCGGCGTCAACGAAATTCAGCGCTACGTCGAACGCGCGGCCCTGGTCCGACACTCGCATGGGTCCGTGCGGGTCGCGGTCACCCCGTTGCACGGCGTCGGCGGTGAATACCTCATGGACGCGCTGGTGCGCGCGGGGTTCACCGATGTGCACGTCGTCGACGATCAGTTCGCCCCCGACCCGGACTTCCCCACTGTGGCGCTACCCAATCCGGAGGAACCGGGCGCCGTCGACGCAGTGCTGAAAGTCGCCGCCGACGTCGGCGCCGACATTGCTGTGGCGTTGGACCCCGATGCGGACCGCTGCGCGATCGCGGTGCCAACCCCCGATGGCTGGCGGATGCTGTCCGGCGACGAAACCGGTTGGCTACTCGGTGACTACCTCCTCTCCCAGGTTGAACCGGGTCCCGTCATGGCAGCCACCGTAGTGGCGAGTTCGGTGGTCTCCTCGCGCATGCTCGCGGCCATCGCGACAGAGCACGGCGCGCTGCCACGTCGAGACACTGACCGGGTTCAAATGGCTGGCGCGCGCCGACGTCGACCGTGCCGGCCTGCACGCTCGTCTACGCCTACGAAGAGGCGATCGGCCACTGCGTCGACCCCGCGGCCGTCCGTGACAAAGACGGCATCAGCGCCGCGGTGCTCGTATGCGATCTGGTTGCTGCTCTCAAACATCGCGGCCACACACTGCTCGACGCACTCGACGACCTGGCCCGCCGACACGGTGTGCACGCCACGACAGCGATGTCACGACAGGTATCAGACCCCGACGGGGCGGAGGCGGTGATGGGGCGGCTACGGCGGTCGGTGCCCGATGCGGTGGCCGGCTTCGACGTCACGGTGACCGACCTGGGAGCGGAGGCCGGCCCGTTGCGCACCGACGCAATCGTCCTGTCGGGAGGCGACGGCGAGACCACGTTCCGGGTGGTCGTCCGGCCGTCGGGCACGGAGCCGAAGGTCAAGTCCTACATAGAGGTTCGCTGCAGCGATGTCAGCGACCTGAACGATGCGCGGGCCCGCGCGCAGCGTCTGCAGGACGAACTGGTCACCGTCGCAGCGCGTTTCTAGCGCGAGCAGACGCAAAAGGCCCAAAATTCTCGGCGTGTCGGGGCACTTTGTGTCTGCTCGCGAGAACATCGGTCTAGCGCGGCCCGAACTGACGATCGCCGGCGTCACCGAGACCCGGCACGATGTACGCGATGTCATTGAGCCGCTCGTCGATAGCCGCTGTGAACAGACGCAGATCGGGTGCCGCCTCTTGCAGGGCGGCAAGGCCTTCGGGGGCGACGACGACGCAGATCGCCGTCACATCAACGACATTGCGGGCCTGCAGCAGGCCGATGGTGTGCGCCATCGAACCGCCCGTCGCCAGCATCGGGTCCAGCACTATGACGGGCTGAGTGCTCAGATCGTCGGGCAGCGACTCCAAATACGGTGTGGGCTCGTGCGTTTCCTCATTGCGGGCGACACCGACGAACCCGACGCGGGCTTCGGGAATCAGTGCGTGCGCCTGGTCCACCATTCCCAGACCGGCGCGTAGTACGGGCACGAGGAGCGGCGGGTTGGCCAGCCGACACCCGGTGGTCTCCGCGAGCGGGGTGCGGACCGGGACGCTTTCGACGGCGGCGTCGCGAGTCGCCTCGTACACCAGCATCAGGGTGAGGTCACGCAGAGCGGCCCGGAACGCCGCGTTGTCGGTGGCCTCGTCGCGCAGCGTGGTCAGCCGGGCAGCGGCGAGGGGGTGATCGACGACGCGCACATCCATGGGCCGACATTAATGGAACCGATGGCGGTCGCAAGGCGTCCTAAGCCCATGTTCGCCGATACCGATGCCATCCGCGCGCTGGGATCCGCCAATTCGGCTCACGCCGACGACCTTGCCGATATCGCCGCGACGTTGTCGTCGCTGCCGGTCGCGATGGCCGGGTCGACTCTCGGCCCCGTCGCCGCGCGGTTCCTGTCCGCGCTGGCGGATGCCGCCGACGAGGGATCGCGGGCAGTGCTCGCATTGAGCGACCGCCTTACAGGGGCACAGGCCACCGCCTACGCCGCTGCGGCCGCATACGACGACGCCGACCATGGCGCAGGCGCGCGCATCACCGAGGTCTAGCCGTGCCGAGTGCGTTGGTGGCGGCACTGGCTGCACCGATCCGTGAGGTGCAGTCATTGGTCGGTCCGGGATGGACGGGTGATCCGGCTGCCGATCCGGCGGTGGCGCTCGGCCGGGCGCGCGACGCCCTGACGAACGTGTCGGCGGCCACCCGCCACACCTGGGACCGGACGAACTGGACCGGCAGCGGCGCAGATGCCGCTGCGGATTCACGGCGTCGACGGTCGCGGCCATCGATGGGCTCGCTGCCCGAGCCGGTCAGCTGAGCACCGCGGCGGGCGACGCGTCGGCCGCGGTCGCGCGAGCCCACGAGCGGTTGGGTGGGATCGTCGACCGCTTCGAGGCACGCGCGCAGGCGCTGGAGCCGTACCTGGACTCACCCGGTGTCGCCGAACAGTTGATGTCAGAGGCACAGCGATCGCTCGCAGAGGCGGTCGCCGTCGTCGAGGAACTCCGGGGCGAGTTGGACGAGCACACCACGGTCCTGGCCACCCCGACGCAGCCCGCCCACGCGCCGACTGCGCCTGCGGGCCTGGCATCATCCGGGATGCCTGCGATGGGCTCGGGTCTGGCCGGCGGTGCCGCACCGATGAGCCCGCTGCCGAATGGAGGGTCCGGCTCGGGCCTCGGCGATCTCGCACAGTTGATGAAGCCCGACGCGCCGACGACGGTTCCCGAAGCGGCGGCCTTCGGAGATGGCGTCGCCATCCGGCTTCCCGACGGCAGCACCGCGACGGCGCCGAATGCGGTGGCGGCCAGCGCCGTCCGGCATGCCCTGACTCAGTTGGGAGTTCCGTACGACTGGGGCGGCACGACGCCGGGCGTCGGCCTGGACTGCAGCGGACTCACTCAATGGGCATATTCCGAAGCGGGACTGAATCTTCCGCGGTTGGCGCAGGAGCAGGACGTCGGCGCTGCCGTGGCGGCAGGCGACCTGAGGCCGGGCGACCTGGCGGTGTGGGACGGCCATGTCGCGATGATCGTCGGCAACGGCCAGATGGTCGAGGCGGGCGATCCGGTGAAGTTGTCGCCGATCCGAACGACAACGCGGGACAGGGTTTTCAGGGGTTCTGGCGGCCGACCGCATGAGCGCGGTCATGGCATCGCCTCGGCCCACTTCATATGCCCCTCGAACCCAAGCGATGCCGCCATCGCGCGGTAGCGATCCCGATAGTCCCGATGCGCGGCTTCGTCACCAAGCGCCAGTCTCCGCGCCGGGGCACTCACGGCGGCGGCTAAGTAGTACCGCGCCGAAACCGGGCGCGATTGCAGTAGCGCGCTACTGAGTTCGTCGCGTTGCGCCTGAAAGAAGATTTCTTTGGCGGGACTTGACCCCTACGTGCTGGCCATCGTTGCGCCGTGACGCACATGGAGGGACGACGATGCGTACCGCAAACTACATCGGCCGTATTGGAGCATTGGCTGTCACGCTCGGGGTAGGGATTGCGGCCGCCGCTGCGCCGGGAGTGGCGATGGCGGAGGCCGCTGATTCGTCGGACTCGACCGCCTTGATGTTGGGCGGGTCCGGCATCCCGACGTGGAACGACGCCGATGTCGAGGTCATCATGAACCAGTTCATCGCGCCGACACATCCGACCGCTCCGGGCGAGACCATCACGCCGGTCGCGGTGACGACGCCCAATGAGCTTTGGCCCGCGGGGCCGTGGACGGCCCTCGTCTGCCTTGCGCTCTGTCCGACAAGCGTTCTCGGGCCTGGTGGCTCCGGGTGGTTGCTGGACGAGCCCATGCCGTTGTGGAAATTGTCGGGACTCTTCTCCCGCACCATCGATCAGTCGGTCCAGGCCGGGGTCGCCGATCTGGAGACGGCGATGGCCGAGCACGGCAATGACGATTTGGTGATCTACGGCTACTCCCAAGGCGCGATGGTCGCGAACCGGGAGAAGCGCAAGCTCGCCGAGCAGTACCCGGGACCCGAAGCCCCCGACATCGACTTTGTGCTCAGCGGTGACCCCAATCTGCCCAACGGCGGCCTCCTTGCCCGGTTCCCGGGCCTCTACATCCCGATCCTCGATTTCTCGTTCAACGGCCCCGAACCGACCGACACCCAGTTCGACACAACCGTCATCACCCAGCAGTACGACCTTTTCGCCGATTTCCCGTTGTATCCGCTCAACTTCATCGCCGACCTGAACGCGTTGCTGGGCTTCTTCTACGTGCACCTATACCCCTTCGACGTCAGCCTCGCCGATCCGTCGACACCTTTGCCGGACACCCACGGCAACACCGACTACTACTTCTTCGAGACGCAGGACCTGCCGTTGTTCGGTCCACTGCGCACCCTGGGGGTGCCCGAGTCGTTGATCGACGTGGTCGAGCCGTTCTTCCGGGTAATAGTCGAACTGGGCTACGACCGCACCATCCCGCCGTGGGAGCCCACCCCGGCTCGGCTGATCCCGACGTTTAACCCGGTCACCTTGGCCGCAGATCTCGTCGACGCGATCGGCGAGGGGATCAACAACGCCGCGGCGCTCATCGGCTCGCCAACGCCGCTGAGCATTCCCGCGGCGCAGCCCACCACAGAGCAGGTCGTCTCGGCGCCGGGAACGACCCTCAGCAGAGTCAGCCCCGACGGGGTCGCGGCGACGACTCAATCGACGTTTGTCGCCGGGCAACCGTCGGCAACGCCGACGTCGACGCCGACGCCCAAGCTCGAGCCGCAGTTGTCGCTGACGAGTGCGCCGGTCGCCGACCTTTCGCCGCCGACGACGGAACTGCGGTCGAACCCGGCGGCTACCACGAAAGACAAGGCCGGCACGACCACGACCAATAACTCGCTGACGACGACGGACCTGACACTGCCGTCGGCGCTCTCGCCCTCAGCGCCGTCGAATGGGCCGTTGGTGAGGCCGGGCAACCTGTTCACGCCCGGGTCCACCACGCCGGCGCCGACGCAAAGCGGAACGACGAACACGCAGTCAACAACGGGCACCACGACGACAACCACAGACACCACCACGACGACAACGACCACAGGTACCAGTACGACGACCGACGGTTCAAACAGCGCAGACCAAGCGAGCGGCGACGCCGACGGTTCCTAATCCACAGCCTCGACCATCGCCTTCGCCCAGGCGATATGTCCTTCGTAGCCAAGCGATTCCGCCATCGCGCGATAGCGACTCACTAAGTCCCGGCAGGCAACGTCGTCGCCGCGGGCCCGGGCCAGCAGCGCGCGCAGCCGCAGCAACGTGATGTCCAGCATCGCCGAATCTTGATCGTCCCTCAGGTTCGCCAACCAGTCGATCGCCTCCTGGGCTTCGGCCAGGTCGCCCTCGGCGCCACGCTCCAGCAGCGTCTCCACCAGAACGCCGGTGCCCCAAACGCCATAGAAGAGCCGTCCTGCCTGGTGCAGCTCGTCCACGGCTTGGCGCATCACCGCAATGGCAGCATCGCGGTCGCCGCGCCTGGCCCTCTCCCGGGCGGCCCACAATCGATGACCGGGAGCATGGAGACCACTCTGCCTGCGCAGCGCAGATATCGCGGTTCTGCACCATACAGCTCCAGCCCGCGATCGACGGTCGGCCGCGGCGTCCCGACTCAGCAGCGCGACACCCAACCCGTACTCGGCCAACCGCCAGTGCGACATCGTTGCTGGTTCCTCGGCGGTCTGCACCGCCTCCTCGATCGCGCGCACCGCGGAGTCATCGGCCCGAAGCACCCCGTCGGGTATCGCGAAACCGTAGGCCCAGGCGACGACAATGGCGAAGGTTGCCGGGTGGGTGCTGCGTCGGGCCACCGCGACGGCGTCGTCGAGGTCCTGGCGCCACCCGGGACGGCCCAGCCACCACCGAGCAACGCCGCGCCATGTCAACGCGACCGCCAGCGGCGATCCCACACCGAAGCCGGCGCCCTTGACGGGATCACCGTCGGCCAGGTCGATGACGGTCTGCGACCACCGCAAGATCTCGCCGAATTCACCGGCATCGAACCAGACGCGAACGCGATCATCGCCAACCCCATGGTCAAGGTGGGATCACCGATCGACTCGAGCAGCGCCATCTGTTCGGATGCCAGCCGCGAGGCCTCACGCGAACGCCCGGCGTAGCCGAGCTCGGTGACCGGCCCGGTCATGCCGATGGCCAGCGAGACCTTGTCCCCGGCCGCGCTGCACAACTCCCGCAGCTCCGCGAAGCGGCCCCGGTTTTCCTGGATTGCTCGGGCCTTGCCAGTCGGTGGCACACAGCATGGTGCGGGGGGCGATGCGCATCGACAGCTGGTCTGGGTCGTCGGCAGGCAGCGCGTCGGCGATCTTTTCGCGCACGCTCCCAACTGAGCCGGGCAGCGTCGAGATCGCGGTTGGTGGACCACGCGGCGGCGCGCATGTGCCAGCCGTAGGCGGCGTGTAGATCGCCGGCGGCCTCGAGATGCTCGGCGATCAGCGCCGCGTTCTCCTCCACCGACCCGGGCGCACGCTCTTGGATCGCGGCGGCCAGCCGCCGGTGCCATTGGGCGCGATCGGATTTCAGCTGCGACTCGTAGGCCACCGCCCGGATCAGCGGGTGGTGGAAGGCGTACTCGGCACTCGCGGTGAACCCCACCTGATCGATCAGCTCCGCGCCCAGCAGCTCGTCGACCACCGCATCGACGCCGAGCGCGGCGAGCAGCTCGGCCCCGAAGCGGGCGCCGATCACCGACGCCGCGTTCAACATCCGCCTGGCCGGGGCGCTCAGCCGGTCGATGCGCGCCTCGATGGATGCCTGCACTGTCACTGGCACACTCACCTCTGCGACATCAGCCCGGCAGAGGTAGCCGCCGCGGTCGCCCTGCAGGACGCCGCGCTGGGCCAACTCGCGCACCATCTCCTCGGCGAAAAACGGGTTCCCCGCGGCCCGTTCGGCGATCATCGCCGCCAGCTCGCCGACCGAGGGATCCGACCCCAGCAGCTCACCCAGCAGCGCCGCGGTGTCCGAATCACCCAGCGGGCCAAGCGCTATCGTCTGGGCGCCGTGCGCCCGCGTCAGCGCTCCCTCATATTCGGGGCGGAAGGTGATCAGCACCATCGACGGGGTGCGCGGAATGACGGTGAGGAAGTCGGCCAGCATCGACTCGCTGACCGCATCGATCCAGTGCGCATCCTCGATGATGAACAGCGTCGGTTCGGTGCGCGCCAGCGTTGTTGCGTTCACCAGCGCGGTCAACCGGCGCCGCCGCGCATCCGGGTCGATCTGGGGCAGCGCGACATCGGGGTCGGCGATGCCGAGCAGATCATCGAGCAGCAGCAGATCTTGCGGGTCGGCATCGGGCGCATACGCCCGCAACCCAGCGCGGGCGGCTTCGCCGTCGAGGTCGGCGATGCCGCTGCCCGCCCGCAGCAGCCGCGCCACCACACCGAAGGAAATGTCACGGGCATGCGATTCGCAGAAGGTCCAAAACACCTCGACCCCGCGCCCGGCCGCGAGCGCCGCGGCCTCCCGCGCCGCCCGGCTCTTGCCGATGCCCGGCGGTCCGACCACATTCACCACACCACCGCGGCCACCGATCGTGCGCTCCACCATGGCCTCGAGGGCCGCCATCTCCCAGCGCCGACCGACCAGGCTCGCCTCCGCGCGCCCGACCAGCCCATCTCGCGGGCTGATCACCACCAGCCGGCGCGCGCACATCGGTTCGTCGGCACCCTTGATGCGCACCCACTCCGGTTCAGCCAGCGTCACGATGTGCTCAACGAGCCGCGCGGTCGACTCCGACAGCATCACCCCGCCCGGGGGCGCCACCGATTCCATCCGCTGCGCAAACCCGACCGGCTCGCCGATCGCGCCGTAACCCAGCGACCCCGAACCGATCTCACCGGCGATCACCCGACCGGAGTTAAGTCCCACGCGCACCTGGAGGTCCACACCGTCGCGCTGTCGGACTTCCACGGCAAGCCGCTTCGCCTCCTCCTGAACTCCCACGGCCGCCAAGCAGGCACGAAAAGCGTGATCCTCCAACGCCACCGGGGCGCCGAAGATCGCCATCACCCCGTCGCCGGTGTACTCCACCGTCCCGCCATAGCGGCGCAGCACCGCCGCGGAGCGCTCCACCAACTCGGTCATGACCTCGCGGAACCGCTCCACATCCAGCGCGGCCGCGATGTCCATCGAGCGCACCACATCGGCGAACAGCACCGTCACCTGCTTGTACTCCGCCGACTGGGTCGCCTGTGCGACGGGCGCAGCGCACTCGTGGCAGAACTTGGCGCCCGCCCGCAGTTCAGCGCCGCACGACCCACAGGAAAGGCCCGCGGCCGTCACTGCGCCGCGGCCGTTCCCACCCTCATCCACGTCAGTATCGTGTCACCGCTGGTCAGACGTGTCTGCCATATCACGCTCGAATCTAACCGACCTGTTTCGCCAGACTGAGGAGCGACCGCAGCCCGGTGGCCATCTGCACCCTATTGATCTCTGGCTGAGGCGGGTGATCCGGTGAAGTTGTCGCCGATCCGGACCGACCAATGCAGGACAGGGTTTTCAGGGATTCTGGCGACCTACGGCATGACGGTCAGCGGCCCAGCCGGTCGACCGCCGCCGACAGCTGCTCGTACACGGACAATTCTGCCCGCAGCGGCGCCAGTACGAACTCCTCACCAACGGTGTCCACCCGCCGACGCAGTTCTGATGCCGCTCGTCGCCTGCGCCGGGCCGCGCCCAACGCCACGAAGGGCCGGACGACCACCCGCAGCACCAACCCCAGGGCGAGTCCGCCAACGAGAAGTACGGTAGGCCAGGCGAATTGCCCGAGCGACGGGACGTCGACGTCGATCTGCAGGTAGGCCAACACGGCGATCACCCCCAGCGACGCCCCGCCCACGACCGCCGCGGCGAGCAACGCCCACTGGACCGCTCCGACCAGCGCCCACCACCGCGGCGGCCGGTCCATCCCGAGGTTGGCTCCGCCGACAGCCCGATCCAGCGCATCGGGCACCGCTCCCGATCGAGATTTCGCCGCCTCCAATAACTTCCGAGGCCACGGCGCCGGCAGCCCGGTTGATGCGGTGTCGGCCAGCGAGCGGACGGCACTGTCCACTGCCGCGCGTGAGGCCGCCGACGCCGACGGTAACGACGTGCGGCGCAGCACTTCCTCTTGCGCACCGGACTGACCTAATCCCAGCCGCCGCAACGGGTCCGGTCGCACTCTGGACAGCCAGCGCAGCGGCGGCCAGCCGACCACCGCCATTCCGCGCCGATCGTAGGCTCGGCCGACGGCTGCCACCACGCTGGGAACTCCGGCGGCGGCCGCCAGCGCGGTCTGCAGCCGTCGCTTGCCGTCGCGCAGCGCGGGATCGGATCGCCGCTGCGGTACCAGTGGAGCGAGGCGGGCGGTTATCGAGTCCAGATCGGCGCTCACCCGCGCTGTCCGCGCCCGGTGGCTGGCCACGGTGGACGCCAGGAAGTCGTGCAGCGGCGCCGCCCCGCCGGCTGTCACCGCCGACGTCGCCAGCACGGGCACCCCGGCCAACCCGTCGTCGGCCAGCAGCCGGCGAAGGTCGCGCGTACACGCGTCCACGTCGGAAGGAGGCAGCCGGTCGGACTGGTTGAGCGCAAGCACCATCACTTCGCGGTGCGCGGCCAGCGGCCTCAGATACGCGTCGTGCAGCACTGCGTCGGCGTACTTCTGTGGGTCGAGGACCCAGACGAAGGCGTCGACGAGGCGCACCAGCCGGTCCACCTCGGCCCGGTGGGACAACTCGGTGGAGTCGTGGTCGGGCAGGTCGAGCAGCACCAGGCCGCACAGCTCGGGGGCTGCCGTCGCGTCGCTGTACTGTCGTGCCCCGATCTCCAGCCAGTCCAGCAGTTCCGTTGCACCGGAGGGCCCGAACACGACGGCCTGGGTCACCGACGTCGTCGGCCGGCGCACGCCGACCGAAGCCAACGGGGCCCCGACGATGGCGTTGAACAGCGACGATTTCCCGCTGCCTGTCGCTCCGGCCAGCGCCACCACGGTGTACTCGCCGGACAGCCGCAGCCGAGTGCCGGCCCGCTGGTCCAGGCCGCGCAGGTCGGCGAGCAGCTCGTCGGGCAGCCGACCGTCGCCGAGCGCGGCGACCGACGACAGCGCCGCCAGCCGATCGGAGAGCGTCACCGCAGCACCGCCGCCACGCGATCGGCGGCCGCTCGCAGCTGGTCACCGGAGACCATCGACGACGCCGCCCCGAGTACCTCGCGGTAGCGGGCGGCGTCCTGGTGCAGCAGCTCTTCTACGCGGGCCAGCAGCTCCTCGCGGGCCTGCCGAGCCAGTCCGCGGACCGCCTGCTCGCCGAAGATCGCCTCGAGCACCTTCTGGCTGGCCACCGTCGTGCCTCCGGCCACCGCTATCTCTGCCCCGGTCAGCCCGGCCGTCTGGCTGAACACGGCGAGCATGACAACCAGCCCCGCGCCGTTGACACCGTACGAGGCCAGCCGCGCTCCGGAACGTTTCGACGCACCCTCGGTGCGGACAAGCTCGAGCACGAACTCCTGCCAGTCGCGGACCAGCCGTTCGACGGCCTCGGTCAGCCCGGCGGCGGGACGGGCCAGCTCGTCGGTCAGCAGGGGCGCACCGGCCTGATGTCGCGCCCAGCAGCCGTACGACGTCTCCGCCGCCTCCTCCACCGCGGCTCGCACCACGGTCGCGATACCGGTTTCCAGCGCCTCTCCGAGTTCGTCGACCGGAGTGGGCCGCCCGATCACCGCGGCCACTACCCGGTCGCGCACCCGCCCGATCCGCGACTCCAGCCGGCGCAGGAACTCCCCTGTCCCAACCACGTCCTGCCAGCGGGCCAGCACCTCGCCTCGCAACAATGCGCCGTCGCGGATCGCCTCGTCTACCCGGGCCAGCGCGCCGTCGTATGCCGACGACACGCAGGATTCCAGCTGCTTACGCACAGCGGACTGCTCATCAGCCGCGTCGGCAAGCGCGTACGTCCGAGGCGGAAGGCTGCGGAGTGCCCCGTCCAACGTGTAGCGCACCACCGCGGCCCGCTGCTCCGCGTCAGCGGTCAAGCTGGCCAGCCACGAGCGGATGGGCGCGGTTGCCTTCTCCCGCAGCCGTCCGCCGCGCAGGGACTGCTCGGCGATCACGAACAGTGGCGCGCCGCCCAGCCCGTTGGCCGCCAGCATTTCCGACAAGTGCCCGCCCACATCCTTCACCGCCTCGGGCGGGCAGCGGTCGAGCACGATGGCGATCGCTGTGCCCCGGTCGCGTGCGGTGTGCAGCAGCTGCCAGGGGACGGCGTCGGCGTAGCGGGCCGCGGTAGTGAGGAAGATCCACAGGTCGGCGGCCGCCAGCAGGGTGGCCGCGAGCTCGCGGTTGGTGCTCACCACGCTGTCGATATCCGGGGCGTCGAGAAGCGCGAGACCGGGGTCGATCCCCGGATTCGGCGCTACGCGCAGACCGTCGTTCCCGGACGATCGCGGCAATTGCGGCAGGACCCGGTCGTCGGTAAACCAGGCCAGGTCCGACGGGTGACACACAATCACCGGGCCTCGGGTGGTCGGCCGCAGAACACCGGCCGGGCTCACGTCGGCGCCCACCAGTGAATTGATCAGCGTCGACTTCCCGGCGCCCGTCGACCCGCCGACCACCGCCAGCAGCGGGGCGTCGATACTGCGCAGCCGGGGGATCAAGTAGTCCGCCAGCTGTCCGGTCAACTCTCGGCGGTCACGCTCGGCCGGCCACGCCGACGGCGCCGGCAGCGGAAAGGTCGTCCGCGCCAGCACTTCGCGCAGAGCAGCCACCGCATCGACGAGGTCGGTGGCTTCCGTCATCGCTTCAGCCTGCCCTAGGTTGTCGCGCAGACGGGCTGGTTTGCCACTCCGATCAAGTACAGACCACGCCGAAGACCATTTCCGCTTCGACAGTGGCACTTTCCGAGGACGCAGCGCGCCCGGCGTCGTCGGGCGCGCTGCGCTAAGCAACGATGGAACTCTGTGGCTCCCTAGACGTGCTGTACTGCTATTCACACCTGGCTGAAGCGGGCGATCTGGTGAAGCTCTCACGGATTTCGAACTACGAACGCGGGGAAAGGATTCCAGGCTTCTTCCGTCGACCGGAAGACGCTCGAGTGCCGCAGTGCTATCGGGCCTTCGGGGCGGTATGACCGAGTGCAATCCGGGCTCGCGTGAGTTCCCTAGCGGCAGGCGCGGGCGAGGGCGGCGGTGATGTCGGCTTGGCGGCGCTCTGGGTCGGTGTGGGTGTGGGCGCCAGCCCAACAGGGCCGCCAACCGCAACACCCGCCCGGAAACCAACGGCTCTTCGCCGCACGGCTTCGGCAGCCCGCCGCGTGCAGCTCTGGTTTGCGCTGTCCTTGGTGAATCGCCCGCGTGACGGGCATCGGGATCTGCACGGAATCTGACGCCGAAAAGCCCACATGTTCCCCCACTGCGGTGTTTCGTAGACATCGGCGCGCCCATTACGCGGGTGTTTGGTCAATCGCCTGAACCGGCGCTCCCGCCCATAGCCCTCATGGGCGAACAGCGAAGGGAGAGACCATGTCAAACCTCACCGAAGCTCAGAGACCGTCCCTGTTGTCGGACCAATCGCTGGGCGTAGTCCAGGCAACCGCATCCGTCGTCGCTGCGCACGCCGACGAGATCACCGCACACTTCTATCCCCGCATGTTCGCCGCCCATCCCGAGCTGCTGCGTGTCTTCAACCAGGGAAATCAGGCCACCGGCGAGCAGAGCAAAGCGTTGGCCGGCTCGGTGGTCGCGTACGCGGTGCAACTGATCGATCCCGAGGCGCCGTCGTTCGATCACGTCATGCGGCGAATCGCCTACAAGCACGTATCCCTGGGCATCCGCCCTGAGCAGTACACGATTGTCGGCGAGAACCTGATCGCTTCCGTCGCTGAGGTTCTCGGCGATGCCGTTACGCCCGAGGTCGCCGCCGCCTGGAGTGAGGTCTATTGGCTGTTCGCGCTCCAGCTGGTCGCCGAGGAAGCGCGGCTGTACCAGCAGGCGAACGTGGACCCCGACCAGCCGACGCGTCCATACCGGGTGTTCCGCCGCATCGAGGAAACCGACGACGTCGTCTCCCTTGTTCTCGAACCGACCGACGGAGGCCCTTTGCCGGCCATCGCGCCCGGCCAGTACGTCTCGGTGTTCGTCGACCTGCCCGATGGCGATCGCCAACCTCGCCAGTACACGGTGTCCTCTACTGCCATACGGACTCGCCTGCAGATCACTGTGCTGCGGGTCCAAGGCGCGAACGGGGCCCCAGACGGACGCGTTTCCAGCTATCTCCATGATCATGTCAAGGTCGGCGACGTGCTCGATGTGAGCGCCCCTGCTGGCGACTTCGTACTAATGCCCACCGAGTCGCCGATCCTGCTGGCGAGTGCGGGCGCCGGCATCACGACGGTGTTGCCCATCGTCGAACAAATCGCGCGTACCCAGCCACAGCGGACCGTCATCGTCGCCCACGCCGACCGCCGAGCTCAAGATCACGCCCTGCGAGAAACGGTGCTGCATCTCGGTCGAGGGATCGACGACTTCAGTTCTTACACCTGGTACGAAACGGTCGACGAGGGCGACACCCGCTCGCGCCAAGGCTTCATCGACTTGACCGACATTCCGCTCCCGGACGACATCCAGGTCTTTACGTGCGGCCCATTACCGTTCATGCGGCTCGTCAGGTCGACGCTGCTAGATCGTGGTGTGCCGCCGGCCCGAATCCGCTATGAAGTGTTCGGACCTGACCTCTGGGCCGCCCAATCATCGCCCGATACGGGGTCCTGACGGCGTTGTCCGGCCCGGTAGCGGCGCGCATAACGCGGCTTAGGCTTCGACGACGGTCTTGATGCGTTCGAGTGTGGTCCGCATGTCACGCAGATTCCGTCGCTTGCGGAGGTAGCCCAGAAACTCCATCGGCCGCAGGACTGCCGATTCGATGGTCCGGAACGACTCGGTCACGTCGGTTCCCTGACCGCTGGGGACGAATGCGTAGTGCCAGTTGTTCACTGCCCGGTCGCCGACCAACACGGCAAAACCGAATTCCCTGCCCGGCTCACACGCCGTCACCCGACACGTCGTCCAGTACACCGGACCGATCTCGTTGCGCTTGACATGGCCGCGGAACCGAGCACCGAGCGGCGGGCCCGGTCGACGCCGTCGAGCCACTCCGCGTCGAACGTCTCCGGCGAGAATCGCCCGGTGTTGCGGACATCGGCGACCAGCGTCCAGATTTCCAGCGGGGACGCACCCATGTGGACCGTCACCGCACCTTGCATCAACGGAGCGTAGCGATGCGCCACAGCCACCGTGCGCCTCTTCGAGCTGGACGACCCCTCGACGTCGTTTCCCTCGGCGACGAGTTCTGCGGCGGAGCCGACTGCATCGTCGGGGAAAGCCCTCGCCAAGGACCAGACGCGCCGCCAGCGGTTCCAGCCGCATCCGCTGTGACGGGCTCAGACCTGCCGGTCAGCTCCCATTCGATGAGCATGACTGATGGCTCGCGAACCCGGCCTTCAAACCCGGTGGCTATTCTGTGCGCCATGGCTGCTGACATCGTGCCCATCCGGCTTGGCTTGACCAAGGGCGACCTGTACACGCTGTGGGCGCCGCGGTGGCGCGACGAGGGCGACGAGTGGGAGGCGTTCCTCGGCAAGGACGAGGACCTCTACGCCTTCGAGTCGGTGGCGGACCTGGTGGCCTTCATCAGGACCAACACGGACAACGACCTCACCGACCACCCCGCGTGGCAGACGATCACCGAGGCCAACGCGCACCGGCTGGACCCCGGCGAGGAGCGCCAGTACGACGTCGTCGGCGTACCGGAGTTGGCCGCCGAGAAGCCCAGCGAGGAGACGGTGAAGCAGCTGCACCGGTCGCTGGCCATCGCGTCAGCCATCGGGTCGGTGTGTGAGCTGCCCGCGATCAACAAGTTCTTCAACGGAAACCCGGGCCTTGGCACGCTGGGTGGCGGCGTCGACGCGTTCGGTGGCCGCATCGGGCGCAAGCGATGGGCCGACATCGAGTCGGCCATCGGCCGCAACTGGGACAACGTCGTCGACGCCATCGACGAGGTCATCACCACCCCCGACGTCGACGCGACCGCCGCCGAGAAGGCGGCCGCCGAGCTGGCCGAACCCTCGCCGGAGCCCGAGGTCGAGGAGGTCGTCGACGAGGTCGACGAGATCGACGAGACCGACGACGACGTCGACGTCGAAGAAGCGGACGAACTCGAGGACCACGCCCACGGTGCGGTGCTGGGCGGCGACGACGACTTCTGGGTCAAGGTCGGCATCGACCCGGTGCGGATCATGACCACCGGAGCCACGTACTACACGCTGCGCTGCTACCTCGACGATCAGCCGGTCTTCCTGGGACGCAACGGAAGAATCAGCGTGTTCCCCTCCGAGCGTGCGCTCGCACGGTATCTGGCCGACGAGCACGACCATGACATCTCCAACCTCGCCACCTACGACGACATTCGCACGGCGGCCAACGACGGCTCGCTGCGGGTGAACGTCTCGGACGAGAACGTCTACGTGCTCACCGAGATCGTCGACTACCTCGCCGAAGGACCCGACGCGATCGACCGCGACCAGCTCGACCTTGCCGTCGAATTGCTCAGGGACGTCGGCGAATACGCCGAAGACACCGTGGTCGAGGAATCGCTCGATGCCGACCAGGCGCTGGGCAAGGTGGTCGCCTACGTGCTCGATCCCGACAATGTCCGACGCCCGACACCGCCGTACTCCAAGGCGGTCGAGCAGTGGGAAGCGTTGGAAGCCTTCGTCGAATCGCGGCTGCGGCCCGAATAGAGCGAATAGGACTACAGCTCCGTCGCTTTCGGGTGACGCGGCTCGTACAGGCCGAGGTCTCCGCCACCGGGCAACCGGATGCTGGTCAGCAAGCCCCAGCCCTCGTCGCTGACAGGGCCGCACGTCACACCCTTGGCGGATAGCTCCTCGACCGTCGCGTTGACGTCGTCGCACATCAAATAGAGCTCGTGCGAACCGGTTCCCTCCGCCGGGTGCACGGCCACCTCGGCGGGCGGCAGTTTGAAGATCAACCAGCCCCCTCCGGCGTCGACGCCGGGGTACTGCAGCACATCGCGAAAGAACGCGCGGTCCGCCTCGGCGTCGCGGCTGTAGATGATGACATGGGCACCGGTGATCACGAACCACACCGTACGCCGCGATGACTTTTCGCCCGACCCGCAGTCTGCACGCATATGACCCTGCCTATCGCCACCCGTTCCCTCTCCGTCCCCGGTGCCCGGCTGCACTACGAGGTCCGCGACGGTGTCGATTTCGCGGCTCGCCGCGGTGGCCCACTGTTGCTCGTCATCGGCTCGCCGATGACGTCGGCGGAGTTCGCCCCGCTGGCCGACGCGCTGGCGAGCGACCGCACCGTCGTCACCTACGACCCCCGCGGTTACGCGGGCAGCACCGTCGACGACCCGGACGCGCAGTGCAGCGTCGAACAGCGCGCCGACGACGTCAACGCGATCCTCGACGACCTGCGCGCCGAGACGGCCGACCTGTTCGGGTCCAGCGGCGGAGCCGTGACTGGGCTGGCGCTCGTCGCGCGGCATCCCGGACGGATCCGCACCCTGGTCGCCCACGAACCGCCGTCGCTGTTGCTGCTGCCCGATGCGGCGGAGCAGCGTGCCAATACCGAGGCCATCATCGACACGTTCCACCGGGACGGGTTCGAGGCGGGATGGGCACATTTCATGGTCAATGCCGGATTCGACGTGACGCCCGGCGATGCGCCACATACCGACGCGGCGCCGTCGCCGGATGCCCAGCGTCAGGCCGCCCGGTTCTTCGACATCGACATGCGCCCGACGTGCTACTACGAGCCCGATATCGACGCGCTGAAGGCAGGCCCGACGCGCGTCGTGATCGGTATCGGCGTGGACTCCGGCAAGCTGCTCACGTACCGAACTTCGGCAGCACTGGCCGAACTGCTGGGCAGCGCACCCGTCTCATTCCCCGGCGACCACGGCGGATTCATGGGCGCGCCAATGGAGTTCGCCGACACTCTGCGGCATGTGCTGGGTCACTAATTCCCGCGAGCAGACGCAAAGTGTCCCAAAATCCCGGCGTTAAAAGCTATGCCGATGAGATGCGTGTTGATGCAGGTGATAAGGACATCCTCCTGATGTCGTTGACTGGCTTGGTTCCCAAACATCAGGAGGACGTCGTGGTTCAGGTAGTGGTTTGTCGCGTGGTGACAAGCGCCGTAATGCCAATTGGCCCGGTTGCGGGAGTTGGTGCCGACCGATAACGCGATCCTGGGGATCGATCTGCCGATGAGAAGCAGGCGATCGTGCTCACCGGTCATGATTCGCAGGTGCTGGTACGTATGCGGGTGAACGTCAAGGCGTGGCGGTTGGCGCCGGTGTTGGAGTGGACGCGAGCACCCGCAAGCATGGGTTCGCCGATGTGACGGTGGGCTGTGAGCCAACCGGGCATCGGTGGTTGGTGCTGGATCAGCTTGCCGCCCAACGGGATATGACGCTGGTGTGTGTGCAGCCGCTGCTGACCAGTCAGGCCCGCCAGCGTGAGGATTACACCCGCGATAAGACCGATGACAAGACGCGTGCTGATCGCGCGGTTGGTGGCCCAGCTGAACTGCTATGCGCCCGAGCGCGCCGATCAACCTGGGCGCGTTGCGCCATCTGGGGCGCGCCGGGACCGATTATCAGCGAATCCACTGCCTTTCAGCAGCTACGTGATCTGCTCGAGTGCGCCTGGCCGGCGGTGCTCGCCGCGGCGGCGCGCCGTTCGACTCGCTCAATTGGTGTGCCGCGCTGGCGGTGGTGTTGACCGCTGCAATGGTGACCCACGCCGCCTGGCCCGCCTGGCCCCAAGGGTTTGGCCGCGGTGCGTCGCGAGCTGCCCCGCTGGGGTGGCCAACGGGCCTGGCGGCGCACATCGGCGCGGTCTTCACCGCGCTTACCTGCGGCCGAGGGCAGCCCAACGGCGCGGCGCGTTGAGCGCGCCCGCTGTGCTCACATGGCGTACTGCTCAGCCCCGCCCGGGCAACCCGCATGGTGGGTGCTCGACGAGCTCGGTTACCGACTACCTCACCGCATCCCGGCCTCTCCGCGTCGCCGGCCATCTTGCCGAACCGGCATCCCACCCGCTTCGACACGCCCGTGCCCTGCCAACACCCGGCTGTGCCCGCGCACACCAGCCACCCACACCCCTCGCATCCCCCGCCCCCCGCTACGCTCCCCTCCCTATCCCCTCCCACTCCCCCCCCTACCACACCTACCCCCACTACACTCACCCCCCCCCCCCTCCCCCACTCACCACCCACCTCACCCCCCCCCCCCACTCCCCCTCACCACCCCAAATTCCAGCTCCCCAACCACCTCACCACACCCTCCCCCCCCACCCACCCTCCCCCACCCACCCTACAACCCCACGTGTCGGGGCATTTTGTGTCTGTTCGCCCAGAGGCTCAGCCGATGAGAACCGCGAACCGCGGCTTGATCACGTCGTCGATGATGGCCAACCGCTCGTCGAACGAGATGAACGCCGACTTCATCGCGTTGATGGTGAACCGCTGCAGGTCACTCCAGCCGTAACCGAACGCCTCGACGAGTCGCAGCATCTCGTGGCTCATCGTGGTGTCGCTCATCAACCGGTTGTCGGTGTTGACGGTGACGCGGAACCGCAGCCGGGCCAACAGGTCGAACGGGTGCTCGGCGATGCTGTCCACGGCGCCGGTCTGCACGTTCGACGACGGGCACATCTCGAACGGAATCCGCTTGTCCCGCAACAACGCCGCCAGCCGGCCCAGCTTCGTGGTGCCATCGGCACCCACGGTGATGTCGTCGGCGATCCGCACGCCGTGGCCGAGACGGTCCGCGTCGCAGAACGCGATGGCCTCGTGGATGGACGGCAGGCCGAACGCCTCGCCCGCGTGAATGGTGAAGCGGGCGTTGTTGCCTCGCATGTACTCGAACGCGTCCAGATGTCGCGTCGGTGGATAGCCGGCCTCCGCACCCGCGATGTCGAATCCGACCACACCCCTGTCGCGGAACCGGATCGCCAGCTCGGCGATCTCCAGTGACCGCGCCTGATGCCGCATCGCCGTGACAAGGCAACGCACCGTGATGGCGCGGCCCTCGGCGCTGGCGGCCTTCTCACCGTCGGCGAAACCGGCGAGCACCGCATCGACGACCGCATCCAGGGACAGCCCGGCGTCGATGTGCAGTTCGGGCGCGAACCGGATCTCGGCGTACACCACGTTGTCGGCCGCGAGGTCCTCGACGCACTCGTAGGCCACCCGGTGAAGGGCCTCTGGTGTCTGCATTACCCCTACGGTGTGCGCGAAGGGCTCCAGATAGCGCACCAGCGATCCGCTGTGCGCCGCGGTGCGGAAGAACGTCGCGAGACCGTCCACGTCGGTGACGGGCAGGTCGTCGTAGCCGGTCGCCTCGGCCAACTCCAGCACGGTGGCCGGGCGCAGCCCGCCGTCGAGGTGGTCGTGCAGCAGCGCCTTGGGCGCCTGCCGGATCGAGTCCAACGTCAACGGCGTGGTCATCTCAATCTCCGCTCGTGATCCGATCGATGACCAGCGGGCGCTCGGGCGGCGCCTCGTCCCCGACGCGCCAGCCGCCGTCGAGTTCGGCCATCGCGGCCGCGAACCGCTCCGGTGTCTCGGTGTAGAGGGTGAACAGCACCTCACCGGCGGAGACGGACTCACCGGGCCGGCGGTGAATGCGCAGGCCGGCGCCGGACTGCACCCGCTCACCGGGGCGGGAGCGGCCCGCACCGAGCCGCCACACCGCAAGACCAACCGCCATCGCGTCGATGCTCTCCATCGTGCCATCGCGCGGGGCGGTGATGGTCTCGCGATGCGCATCGACCGGCAACGCGCCCGCAGACAGGGCGGCGACGTCACCGCCCTGCGCGGCGACCAGCTCGCGGAACCGGTCCATCGCCGTGCCGTCCCTCAACGTCTGCGCCGGGTCGACGCCGTCGACGCCCGCGGCATCGAGCATCTCGGCGGCCAGCGCGAGCGTCAGCTCCACCACGTCAGCCGGGCCGCCGCCGGCCAGCACCTCCAGCGACTCCTCGACCTCCACGGCGTTGCCGACGGTCCGGCCCAGCGGCGTCGACATGTCGGTCAGCAGCGCGCGCGTCTGAAGCCCGGCCTCGGTGCCGAGCGCGACCATGGTGCGCGCGAGCTCACGCGACTCCGCCTCGGTCTTCAGGAAGGCACCCGAACCCACCTTGGAATCGAGCACCAGAGCCCTCGCGCCCTCGGCGATCTTCTTGCTCATCACCGAACTCGCGATCAGCGGTAGCGACTCGGTGGTGCCGGTGACGTCCCGAAGCGCGTAGATCTTCCGGTCCGCCGGTGCCAGCTCCCCTGCGGCGAAGATGGCCGCTCCGAGATCGCAGAGTTGTTGGCGGATGCGGGCTTTCGACAACTCGGCGGTGAAGCCCGGGATGGATTCCAGCTTGTCGAGGGTGCCGCCGGTGTGGCCGAGCCCGCGGCCGGCCGCCTGCGGCACCGCACCGCCGCACGCCATCACCACCGGCACCAACGGGATGGTGATCTTGTCGCCCACTCCACCGGTGGAATGCTTGTCCACCAACGCCAGTGGCTTTCCATCGCGCCGCAGATCTGTAAAGTCCATCCGCTCGCCCGAGGACACCATCGCCGCCGTCCAGCGGGCGATCTCGGCAGCCGTCATGCCGCGCAGGAAGATCGCCATCAGCAGCGCCGACATCTGCTCGTCGGCCACTCGGCCGTGCGTGTACGCGTCGATCACCCAGTCGATTGCGGCATCCGACAGGACACCGCCGTCGCGCTTCACGCGGATCACCGTGGGCGCGTCGAATGTGAACTCCGTCACGGGATTACGGTACTTCTTCGTGCGGTTCTTCGCGCCTGGCCAGATCCTGCGGCCCGAAGGCGTCGGGCAGCAACTCGCCCAGCGGCCGCGGCCCCAGCGGATGGTCGATCAGCATCTGCGCGCCGCCGTGCTCCAGCAGAACCTGCCTGCACCGCCCGCACGGCATCAGAACCTCCCCGGCGGCGTCCACACAGGACAGCGCGATCAGCCTGCCGCCGCCGCCCGAATGAAGGGCGCAGACCACTGAACACTCGGCACAGAGACCTAGGCCATATGAGACATTCTCCACATTGCAGCCCGACACCATCCGGTGGTCGTCGACCAGCGCAGCGGCCCCGACGGCGAAGCCCGAGTATGGCGCGTAGGCGTGCGTTGCTGCCTCAGTTGCCTTGTGCCGCAGCATTTTCCAGTCAATTTCGGATGTCATGTCAACCTCGCCGAACCGATTCTGAATGCATTCCGAAGCTCCCGTTCCGCAGCGTGGCATGTGAGGAAGGTAACCCTAACTTTTGCCGTTTTGCGTGCATCGACGGCTAAACGGTAGTTCGTTTAGCAGTACAACTGGGTTTAGAGTCGCCCCGAGGTTTGGGTGGTGTGCAAACCGAAGCCGAAAGTCGCGTTGCCAGCGCGGCTGAGGTGCCCAAACGTCCACCGAAGGCGTTGGAGGCTAGATGCGTACTCAGAGTTCCGGGCCGACACCCGCGAGCACGGCGGTGCCGGCCCCGCGATCGGAACCGCCGCGCAGACGCAGCCTCTATCGCGGTGACCCCGGGATGTGGTCCTGGGTGCTGCACCGCATCACGGGTGCCACCATCTTCTTCTTCCTGTTCGTCCACGTGCTCGACACGGCGCTGGTTCGCGTCAGCCCGCAGGCGTACAACGAGGTCATCGAGACCTACAAGACGCCGATCGTCGGGTTGATGGAGATCGGTCTGGTGGTCGCGGTGCTCTACCACGCCCTCAACGGCATCCGGGTGATCCTCATCGACTTCTGGCAGCACGGCCCCCGCTACCAGCGCACGATGTTGTGGGTCGTCATCGGCATCTTCCTTGCGGTCTTCATCCCGGCGCTCGGCATGATCGGCATGCACATGGTGGAGCGGTTCCTGTGAGCGGGCCGTCGGGCGGGCCGTCGGGAGCATCCTGGACACCCCATCACCGCGAGGGCCGGATCGCCCCGGTGATGGAGAAGGAGCACGACCGCCCGGCCAGCCTCGACCATCCGCGCGCCCCCCGGCGTCCGCGGGGCATCCCCTACTTCGAGAAGTACGCGTGGCTGTTCATGCGATTCTCCGGCGTCGCGCTGGTGTTCCTGGCACTCGGCCACCTGTTCATCATGCTGATCTGGCAGGGCGGGGTGTACCGCATCGACTTCAACTACGTCGCCGCAGCGCTGGGCCTCACCGTTCTGGCAGATCTGGGACATGGCCCTGCTGTGGCTGGCCATGATTCACGGCGCCAACGGCATGCGCACGATCATCGGCGACTACGCCCGCAAGAACACCACGAAGTTCTATTTGAATTCGCTGCTCTTGCTCGCGACCGGATTCACCTTGGTGTTGGGCAGCTACGTGCTGGTCACCTTCGACGCGAGCATCTCATGAAGGGCGAGCTCAGCGACGGGACAGACCTAGTGAGGCATTGCACATGATTATCGAACATCGCTACGACGTCGTCATCGTCGGCGCAGGCGGCGCCGGCATGCGGGCCGCCGTCGAGTCCGGTCCGCGGACGCGCACCGCGGTGCTGACCAAGCTGTACCCGACCCGCAGCCACACCGGCGCGGCGCAGGGCGGCATGTGCGCGGCGCTGGCCAACGTCGAAGAGGACAACTGGGAGTGGCACACCTTCGACACCGTCAAGGGCGGCGACTACCTCGCCGACCAGGACGCCGTCGAGATCATGTGCAAGGAAGCCATCGACTCGGTGCTGGACCTCGAGAAGATGGGCATGCCGTTCAACCGCACGCCGGAGGGACGCATCGACCAGCGCCGGTTCGGCGGGCACACCCGCGACCACGGCAAGGCCCCCGTGCGCCGCGCGTGTTACGCCGCCGACCGCACCGGCCACATGATCCTGCAGACGCTGTATCAGAACTGCGTCAAGCACGACGTCGAGTTCTTCAACGAGTACTACGCACTCGACATCGCGATCACCGAGACGCAGTCCGGCCCCGTGGCCACCGGGGTCATCGCCTACGAGCTCGCGACCGGTGACATCCACGTCTTCCACGCCAAGGCGATCGTGTTCGCCACCGGCGGCTCGGGCCGGATGTACAAGACCACCTCCAACGCCCACACCCTGACCGGCGACGGCCTGGGCATCGTGTTCCGCAAGGGACTTCCCTTGGAGGACATGGAGTTCCACCAGTTCCACCCGACGGGTCTGGCCGGCCTGGGCATCCTCATCTCCGAGGCGGTGCGCGGCGAGGGCGGTCGGCTGCTTAACGGCGACGGCGAGCGCTTCATGGAGCGCTACGCGCCGACGATCGTCGACCTGGCGCCGCGCGACATCGTCGCCCGCTCGATGGTGCTCGAGGTGCTCGAGGGCCGCGGCGCGGGACCCAACAAGGACTACGTCTACATCGACGTGCGCCACCTCGGCGCCGACGTGCTCGAGGCCAAGCTGCCCGACATCACCGAGTTCGCCCGCACCTACCTGGGTGTCGACCCGGTCAAGGAGCTGGTGCCGGTCTACCCGACGTGCCACTACGTGATGGGCGGTATCCCGACGACCATCAGCGGTCAGGTGTTGCGCGACAACACCACTCCCCTGCCCGGCCTGTACGCGGCGGGTGAGTGCGCGTGTGTCTCGGTGCACGGCGCCAACCGGTTGGGCACGAACTCGCTGCTGGACATCAACGTGTTCGGCCGCCGCGCGGGCATCGCCGCGGCCAACTACGCGCTGGGCCACGACTTCGTCGACATGCCTCCCGATCCCGCAGGCATGGTGGTCAGCTGGGTCGGCGACATCCTCTCCGAACACGGCAACGAGCGCGTCGCCGACATCCGCGGCGCACTGCAGCAGTCGATGGACAACAACGCCGCCGTGTTCCGCACCGAGGAGACGCTCAAGCAGGCACTCACCGACATCCACGCGCTCAAGGAGCGCTACGCCCGGATCACGGTGCACGACAAGGGCAAACGCTACAACAGCGACCTACTCGAGGCGATCGAGCTGGGCTTCCTGCTGGAGTTGGCCGAGGTGACCGTCGTCGGCGCGCTGAACCGCAAGGAGTCGCGTGGCGGCCACGCCCGCGAGGACTACCCCAACCGCGACGACACCAACTACATGCGCCACACCATGGCCTACAAGGAAAGCGCCGACCTGCTGTCCGACATCCGGCTGGACTACAAGCCGGTGGTACAGACCCGGTACGAGCCGATGGAACGGAAGTACTGACGATGAGCGCCTGCGCGAAGAACGAGGACCTGCGATGACAATCGCCCCTGAGGTCGATACCAAGGATCCCGAGTTGCCGCCGGTGCCCGACGGCTCGGTGATGGTGACGCTCAAGATCGCCCGCTTCAATCCGGAAGATCCCGATGCGCACGCCGAGTCGGGGGGCTGGCAGAGCTTCCGCGTGCCGTGCCTTCCCAGCGACCGATTGCTCAACCTGCTGCACTACGTGAAGTGGTATCTGGACGGCACGCTGACGTTCCGGCGCTCGTGCGCACACGGCGTGTGCGGCTCAGATGCCATGCGTATCAACGGCGTCAACCGCCTGGCGTGCAAGGTGCTGATGCGTGACCTGCTGCCCAAGAAGGCCGGCAAGCAGCTCACCATCACCATCGAGCCCATCCGCGGCCTGCCCGTCGAGAAGGACCTCGTGGTGGACATGGAGCCGTTCTTCGACGCCTACCGCGCGATCAAGCCGTACCTGATGACGACCGGCAACGAGCCGACGCGCGAACGGATCCAGAGCCAGACCGACCGCCACCGCTACGACGACACCACCAAGTGCATCCTGTGCGCGTGCTGCACCACCAGCTGCCCGGTGTACTGGAGCGAGGGCAGCTACTTCGGTCCGGCCGCGATCGTCAACGCCCACCGGTTCATCTTCGACAGCCGGGACGAGGGTGCCGCCGAACGCCTCGACATCCTCAACGAGGTCGACGGGGTGTGGCGCTGCCGCACGACATTCAACTGCACCGAGTCCTGCCCGCGCGGCATCCAGGTCACGCAGGCCATCCAGGAGGTCAAGCGCGCGTTGATGTTCGCGCGCTAATTCTTGCCGAAACGGAATTCCAGCAGGCCCTTACTCGCACTTCCGCTGCTGGAATTCCGTTTCGCGGAGAAGGGCCGTCACATATTGCCGGGCTGTCTCGTCTAACCCATATGACACAGAAATCCCGCATCGAGCCTGTCCCGCCGCAGCGCGCGTCGCTGCTGACCAAGGTGTTCTACCGGGTCGCCAAGCGCAAGTTCGGCGAGGTGCCCGAACCCTTCGCCATCGCCGCGCATCACCCGCGGCTGATGCTGGCCAACATCGTGCACGAGGGCATGCTGGGATCGGCGTCGAAGAAGCTGCCCAAGAACGTGCTCGAGTTGGCCGTGTTCTGGACTGCGCGCACCGTCGGCTGCTCGTGGTGCGTCGACTTCGGCTCGATGCTGCAGCGCCTCGACGGTCTCGATGTCGACCGCCTCAAGGAGATCGACGACTACGCGACGTCGCCGCGGTATACCGACGACGAGCGCGCCGCGATCGCCTACGCCGATGCGATGACCACCGACCCGCACACCATCACCGACGAACAGGTCGCCGACCTCAAGCGGCGCTTCGGCGACGACGGCGTCATCGAGCTGACGTATCAGATCGGGGTGGAGAACATGCGCGCACGCATGTATTCGGCGCTGGGCATCACCGAGCAGGGCTTCAACACTCGGGCGACGCGTGCCGGGTTCCGTGGGCTACCGACGATTCAGCGGCGAGCCGGTGAACTTGTCGGGCTGCCCGACATTGCGCGTCTGAACCGCTGATCGTTCAGTCTTCTGCCTCATGCACTCGGAGCGGCATTTGGTCGATCCGCCGGCCGAGTTCGGCGCGCGAGCGAATGCCGAGTTTGCGGTAGATGCGGCTCAAATGTGCCTCGACAGTCTTAGCACTGATGTACAACGAGGCAGCGACATCACGGTTACTCAGACCCTCAGCGGCCAGATCGGCCACCCGGCGTTCGGTCGGCGTCAGGTCGACCGCCCGACTCCCGCTCATGGTGGTACGCACAAGTTCAGCGTGCGCCCGCTCCACCCATAGTGGGTTGCCGAGTTGCTCGAAAATCCGCAGGGCGTCGTTGAGCGCCTGGGTGGCGACTTGTTTCTGGCGTCGCCGACGCTGAAGTTGTCCCAAGACAAGTTGAGTACGGGCCAGCTCCAGTGGCATCGGCAGCCGCTGATGGTGAACCAACGCCCTCTGCACCACTTCGACCGCAGCGTCGACGTCTCCTGTTGAGGCCAGCCACATGCCGCGGCACCGCCCGGCGACGGCGAGCATCCAGGCGCGGTCGAGTTCGCGACCCGTGGCGTCGAGCCTGTCGATCAGGGCTTTGGCCTCCTCGAGGCGGCTCATCACGATCATCGCCTCGATGACATCGGGAAGGTACTCCGCCTTCGAGATCTCAATCGTCGGAAGTCGGTCGGCGACAGCGAGCAGCGGCGCGAGGACTTCCAGGGCGGCCGCATGTCTGCCGAGCGAGACCTCCAGGCGACCCAAGCCCATCACGGCCAATTCGAACCACCACGACGACGATCCAAACCGTTGCGCTGCATCGATTGCCGCGGTCAGGTCGTCACGGGCTGGCTGAGCACGCCCGGCGTGAACCGAAACCCATCCGCGCACGGCCTGCCCCGTCGCGCGCATCGCGGCGCCGCCGATCTGCTCGGCCCGTTGCATGGTGTCCTCGGCGTACCGCCCTGCCGCTTCATAGCGTCCCCACCACACATTGACCAGCGCACTGTTGTATGTCACGAACAGCATCTCGATTTCACCGCCGCGCTGCACGAGCTCGCTTCCAACCACCTCCAACGCTGCCGCGGACTCCTCCAGCCTTCCGGTCCAGGCCATCAACAGAGCGTGGATCGCGGTGGCACGAAACGCTATCGGGGTGTCGCCCTCGTGATCTTCCAGCTCGAGTGCGCGCCGCAGGACGGCCTCGTCGTAGCCCAAACCGCAATTGAAGCTGACAAGGCCCCATACCGCCAGCGCCTGGCTGATCAGCACGGAGTCCGCAGCATCCTCGGCCTCGTCCAAGGCCAGCCGCGCTTGGTGCAGCGCCGGCTCGTACACGCCGTCGTTGATCAGCGCGAACGCCAGCATCATCCGCACCTGGACGAGAACAGCCGGAGTGCCCAACGCGTCATTGATCGCCTCGGACAGCACCTCGGCAGCCTGCGAATACCCTTCGGTGTGCATGATGATCACGGCGTACCCGTAGAGCGTGAGCGCCCGCAGTGAGCCGGGCGGCATCTGGGCTATCGCGGGCTTGAGGACCGCCTGCGCGCGCGCAGCGTCACCAGAGCGCAGATGGTATTCGGCGGCCGCGTATCGCCGGAGCGGCGTGTCACCCCCGAGGCCGATCGCGAGGTCCAGCAATTCGGCTGCTGCCGCAGGGGCCCCGCGGGCCTTCACCGATGCGGCTGCTTCATCCAGCGCGCGCAGTGTGTCGGGGTCGCTGGCGGTCGCGGCCAGTGCCAGATGTCGCGCTTCGGATTCCGGCTCTCTCACGACCTTTGACCAGGCTCGATGCCAGTGGCGACGGCGCGCCGGAGCGGCGTTGCTGTAGACGCCGCGGGCCAGCACTGGATGCGTGAACCCAATGCGGTTGCCATCAATGAGAACGATGCCGGCGATTTCCGGCCCTTCAAGCAGCCCGATGATCTGCTCTATAGTCTTGCCGGTCACGCTGGCCAGCAAGTCGACAGTCGGATTCGGCACGCACGAGGCCGCCGTCAGCACGTCGAGGGCACTCTCGTCCAGGCGCTCGATCCGCAACTGCACCAGCCCCGCAAGCGTGCGAGGAAACACCTGGTGGCCGCTGGTGGGATCGGCGTCCATTTCGCGGGCCAGTTCCAGCGCGTAAAGAGGGTTACCGCCGGATACCTCGGCTATCCGTGTCATGGTCGGGCGCGGAAACGAATGACCGAACCTGTCCTCGATCAGGGTATGGAGTCCCCCTAGACTCAACGGCGAAACCCGCTCCCTTCGCACCTCGCCGGCGGTGGCCAACTGCAGCCAAGACGTCGCGATAGCGTCTTCGCGCCCAACGCGCTCGGTAACCAGGATTCCGATGCGGCTCTTCACCCGGCGCATCGCGTATGCCAACACCGTCCGGCTGGACGAATCCAGCCATTGCACGTCATCGACCGCAATCAATGCCGGGGTAGTCACTGCCAGCGCCTCGACAACCGAGGTAAAGGCTGCGGCGATAACCCACTGATCAGTGTCAGGCCCCTCATCGGCTGCCCCCGTGAGAACTCGGTCGACTGCCCGCTGTTGCAAATCCGGAATGCGGGTCACATGTGAGGACTCCACTTCTGCCAGCAGATCACCGATCGTCGCGAAGGCATTCACTGTTTCGGGCTGAGCGGCACGCGCAGCCAGCACGCGAAACCCATTGCCGCGGGCGCGATCTAGCCCAGCCCACCACAGGGTGGACTTTCCGATTCCGGCTTCGCCCTCGATGACCAGAGCTGACGGCTGCCTGTGCGCCGACGTGAGAAACTCGTCGATCGCACGTTCTTCCGCCGAACGGCCCACGATGTGAACGGGCATTGCCCGATCATTGCACTCAGCAAATTCTTTGACACCGCAAACCGCGGGAGACGTCGGGAGAGCGCCGCGTTTGATTGATGTCACTCGTGAAACCGGCGCAGTACGCGTTAGAGAAGGGCGCTCGCGGGTGCCGTGGGCTACCGAGGATTCAGCGGCGAACCGGTGAACTTGTCGGGGTTGGCGATATCCCAGATGGCGCAGACCTTGCCGTCGCGCACGGTCATCGCCGTGACACGCGGCATCACCTCCGGATATCCATCGCCTGCCGGTGAGCCGACGAGGTAGCTGCCCAGCTGCCCGTTGACCTTGGCCAGCTGTGACGACGACAGAAATCCCGGGCCGTAGCGGTTGGCCAACCCGAACAGGAACCGCGCCACCTTGTCCGGTCCGTGAATGACGCGCGCGGCGGTCGGCGCCATGCGGTTCGAGTCGCCGGTGAACGTCACCTCTGGATGCAGAAGGCGCACAACGGCTTCCATGTCGCCGGCGGCAAGGGCGAGCATCAATGCGCCCGCCACCTCGTTGTGCACCTCTTCGGCGACCGACGGCGGGGCGGCCGACACGGCCCGTCTCGCCCGCGACGCCAGTTGGCGCGCCGCGGCCTCACTCACCCCCAGCACCGACGCGATCTCACCGAACGGCACCGCGAAGCCGTCGTGCAGCACGAACGCCACCCGCTGGTCGGGATTCAGCCGCTCGAGCACCACCATCGCGGCGAATCGCGCATCCTCCCCGGCCACCACCACCGCCAACGGATCGTCGCCATCGAGGGAGGTGACGACGGGCTCGGGCAACCACTCTCCGTAGTAGGTCTCGCGCCGGTGCGCGGCAGAGCGCAACCGGTCCAGCGCGAGCCTGCTGACCACCGTCGTCAGCCACGCCCGCAGATCGTCGATGTCAGAGTCGGTGCGGTCCCAGCGCAGCCACGCATCCTGCACGACGTCCTCGGCGTCGGCGACGGTTCCGGTGAGTCGGTAGGCAACGGCCAGCAGATGCGGACGCAGTTCTTCGAACTCGTCGACCCGCGTACTCCCCGAAAGCCGAGCCATGATCTCAGTCTAGAACCGCCCCAAGATGACTGATTCCGTCGCAATGCAACCCGCAAGAAACGATTCCCGCGTTGAACCCACGCGGTCACGACTCAAACCGTATATTTCCGCACATGGCAATCAAGGAACCCGAAGCCCCTGCCGTGGGCGGCAAGGGCCTGCAGGCCGGCGCCCTCGGCCTCGTGGGCAACATCGTCATCGGTCTGGCCGCCGTCGCGCCCGCGTACAGCCTGGCGGCCACACTCGGCTACGTCGTCCTCGCGGTCGGCGAGAAGGCGCCGTCGATGTTCTTGCTGGCGTTCATCCCGATGCTGCTCGTCGCGTTCGCCTACAAGGAGCTGTCTCAGGACACTCCCGACTGCGGCACCACGTTCACGTGGGGCACCAAGGCATTCGGACCGTGGATCGGGTGGATCGGCGGATGGGGCCTTGCCGTATCGGCGATCATCGTGCTCGCCAACGTTGCCGAGGTCGCCGCGATCTACATGTTCAAATTCCTCGGCCTCGACGACCTCGCCGAGAACATTCTTGCCAAGGTGCTGCTCGGCTCGTTCTTCATCATCGCGATGACATTGATCAGTGCGCGCGGCATCGTGGTCTCCGAGCGGTTTCAGAACGTGTTGATCGCCATCCAGTTCGGGGTGCTGATCACCGTCAGCATCATCGCGCTCATCCGCGTGTTCTCCGGAAATGCCGGGGCCCAGGCGATCATGCCGCAGTTGTCCTGGCTGTGGCCCAGCGGCCTGGACGTCTCATCGATCGCGGCCGCGATCATCCTCTGCATCTTCATCTATTGGGGCTGGGACGCATGCCTTGCCGTCGGCGAGGAGACGAAGGACCCCGGGCGCACCCCAGGCATCGCCGCCGTCATCACGACGCTCATCCTCGTCTGCACCTATGTACTGGTGGCTTATGCGGTGCAGTCGTTCTCCGGATTCAGCGAGGTCGGGATCGGCCTGAACAACCCCATGAACACCGACGACGTGCTCACCGTGCTCGGTAAGCCGGTCGCAGGCACCATCGCGGCGTCCCTGCTGCTGCTCACGGTCTCGGTCTCGGCGCTGTCATCGACGCAGACGACGATCCTGCCGACTGCCCGCGGCACGCTGTCGATGGCCGTGTACGAGGCCATTCCGAAGCGGTTCGCGAATGTCCACCCGCGCTACATGACCCCGGCGTTCGGCACCATCGTGATGGGGCTGTCGGCGCTGTTCTTCTACCTACTGCTGACCTTTCTCTCCGAGAACGCACTCGCCGACTCGGTGGCGTCGCTGGGATTGGCGGTGGCGTTCTACTACGGCATCACCGCGTTCGCGTGCGTCTGGTACTTCCGCAGGACGTTATTCTCGTCAGCGCGAAACCTGTTCTTCCGCGGCATCTTCCCGCTGATCGGCGGGCTCGCGATGGCGGCGGCGTTCGGCATCAGCGCCAAGGACATGATCGCACCGGACTACGGCTACACCGCGTTCGGACCGGTCGGTGGTGTGTTCGTGCTCGGCGTCGGCATGCTCGTGCTCGGCATCCCGCTGATGCTGGCGTGCTTCGCGTTCGGCACCAAGCGTTTCTTCCGCGGCGAGACCCTCACCGCCGCAACCGAAGTCAAGGTCCCGGACACCTTCTAAGAGAACAGGACCAGCAATGCATTTGACCGTCGGATACCTGGCCACTCCCACCGGCGACGACGGAGTCGCCCTGGCCGCAGCGCTCGCCAAGACGTTCGACGCCACCGTCGACGTCGTCCTGGTGGTTCGCCAGGAGTTTCCGGACGGCCATCCCGGTCGCGCGGAGTACCAGAAGCTGCTCATCGAACGCGGCGAGGAGTGGATCTCCAAGGCCATAGATGCGCTCGCGGCCAAGAGCGTCAGCGCGTCGTCCACCGTGCTGGTCGGCGAGTCGTTCGCCGAATCGCTCGTCGGATTCGCCGAACAGAAGAATTCGGACCTCATCGTGGTCGGCGGCGCGCGCGACGGTTTCTTCGGCGGCCACACCATCGGACCGGTCACCGGTGCCCTGCTGCACTCCTCACCGATCCCGGTGGCGCTCGCACCCCGCGGATACGCCGATGACCCCGACGACGCCATGGCCGCAGTGACGGCCGCGGTGCCGACCCGGCCCGGGGACGACAACCCGCTTCCGTTCGCGATCACGCTGGCCAGTGCGGCCGGTCTGGCCATCCGGATGCTGTCGCTGGTGTCGTCCGAGAACCTCGCCGAAGCCGACAGCGCACGCGAGGTACGCCAGCTCCAGGTGGCCGCGGCCGAGGAGAACCTCGTGGTTGCGGCGCGGGCGTTGCCGGACGCGCCCGAGATCGAATCGCTTGTCGCCGACGGCATGACGCTGGAGTCCGCGCTGAAAAAGCTGCGGTGGGACGATGGCAGCCTGCTCGTCGTCGGTTCCAGCAGGTTCGCCGCGCCGCGCCGGATCTTCCTGGGTTCGACGGCCGCGCGCATCCTCGCCGGCGTCGACGTCCCGGTGATCGTCGTCCCGAAGTTCGACTAGCTGGGCTCGCCGAACAGACGCAGAATCACCCGACACGCCGCCGCGATGCGCACGTTTGCGTCTGCTCGCGGCGACTGACTAACGCTTCGCGAAGATCGTTCGGTGCCAGTCCTTGTCGGCCACACCGGTGATGTCGCTCATCACGTGCTTGATGGTGAGGTACTCCTCGAGCGAGTAGTCGCTCATGTCCTTGCCGAACCCGGACGCGCCGACACCGCCGTGCGGCATCTCACTGATGATCGGTATGTGGTCGTTGATCCACACACAACCGGCCTTGATCTCACGCGACGCGCGCTGCGCCCGGTACACATCGCGCGTCCACGCCGAGGCGGCCAGACCGTAGTCGGTGTCATTGGCCTGCCGTAGCGCGTCGTCGTCATCGGTGAACGAACGCACCGTCAACACGGGGCCGAAGATCTCGTCCCGATACACCTCGGAGTCCTCCGCCACATCGGCGATGAGCGTCGGCCGGTAGAACGACCCCGGCAGATCCGGCGCGCTGCCCCCGGTGACGACGCGCCCGCCCTGCGCCGGGGCACGCGCGACCATGGCGGCCACCTTCTCGCGGTGCGTCGCCGTGATCAGCGGCCCCAGATCGGTTTCGGGGTCGTGCGGGTCGCCCACCACGACCTTGCCCATCACCTCGGCGACACCGGCGACGAAGTCGTCGTACAGCTCGCGCGCCACGATCGCGCGCGTCGCCGCCGTGCAGTCCTGGCCGGTGTTGATGAGCGAACCGGCGACCGCGCCAGCAATCGCGGCGTCCAGGTCGGCGTCGTCGAACACCACGAACGGGGCCTTGCCGCCCAGCTCCAGCTGTGTGCGGTGACCGTGAACGGCGGCGGCCGCCATCACCCTGCGACCGACGGCGGTCGACCCGGTGAACGTGACCAGGTCGACGTCCCGATGCCCGGCCAGCGCCGTACCGACGTCCGCCCCCGCCCCGGTGACGACGTTGAACACGCCCTCGGGCAGCCCGGCCTCGGACGCCAGCCGCGCCAGCGTCAGCGTCGTCAGCGGCGTCAGCTCGCACGGCTTGATGACCACCGTGCAGCCGGCGGCCAACGCGGGCAACACCTTCCACACCGCCATCTGGAGCGGGTAGTTCCACGGGGTGATGGTCGCGACGACCCCCACCGCCTCACGGCGAATGCTCGACGTGTGATCGGCGGAATACTCCGCGCTGGCCTTGCCTTCGAGGTGGCGCGCGGCGCCGGCGAAGAAGTCGATGTTGTCGACACTTCCCGGCACGTCGAACTCTCGTAGCCAGCCGCACCGGCTTTCCCGTCTGGCTGACCTCCTCGACGACCAGGGCGTCGGCGTGCTCTGCGGCCAGCTTCGCCAGCTTGAAGAGCACCGCCGACCGGTCGACGGGGGTGGCCGTCGCCCAGGTGCTCAGTGCTGCCCGTGCCGACGCGACGGCGGTGTCGACGTCGCCGGGGGATGCGAGCGCGTACTCCGCGACGGCCTCGCCGGTCGCCGGATTCAAGACGCGGTGCAGGCCGCCGCCGGTCACAATTGAAGCGCCGTCGATCCAACTGCCTGCCACGGTGGATACGGAGTGGGAGGAAACCACAGTCATGGGCCAACGCTAGCCCACGCCGACCCGCCAAGCTACGCATTCCCGCAGCGCGGAGGCCCTCAAACGCGTGATTTCATGGTCATAGTTGCTTGAAACGACGGATTCCGTGCACAATCTTGTCCATGGCCAACCCGTCTCTCGGGCCCGTCTCGTTCCGCGTCAACCAGTCTCGACCTGGCGCGGCGTTCCAGCTTGACGACCTGTCGAAACAGATCATCGAGAAGCTGCAGCAGGACGGTCGCCGCTCCTACGCCGGCATCGGCAAGGCGGTCGGACTGTCGGAGGCCGCGGTGCGCCAGCGGGTCCAGCGCATGGTCGACGCCGGCGTCATGCAGATCGTGGCGGTCACCGATCCGATGCAACTGGGCTTCGCCCGGCAGGCGATGATCGGTATCCGCTGCACGGGGGACACCACCAAGGTCGCCGAGAAACTGGCCGCCATCGAGTCCGTCGACTACGTGGTCCTCACCGCGGGCTCGTTCGACGCCATATGCGAAGTCGTCTGCGCGGACGACGACGACCTTCTCGACCTACTCAACACCCAAATCCGCGCACTGCCGGGAGTGATATCCACCGAGACACTTGTTTACCTGAAACTCGTTAAACAGCAATACAATTGGGGTACAAGATGACTGCTACCGATATCACACAAGACCTTTCGACCGAGCTCGGCGCCACGGCCAACCGCCACCTGTGGGGCCACTTCGCGCGCCACGGCGCCGGGATCACGCCGCCGATCATCACCCGCGGCGAAGGCGTCACCATCTGGGACAGCAAGGGCAAGAGCTACATCGACGGCCTGTCAGGGCTTTTCGTCGTCCAGGTCGGCCATGGCCGCAAGGAACTCGCCGAGGCCGCGGCCAAGCAGGCCGAGACGCTGGCGTTCTTCCCGCTGTGGTCGTATGCCACGCCGTCCGCGATCGAGCTGTCCGAGCGGATCGCCGGCTATGCGCCGGGCGACCTCAACCGGGTGTTCTTCACCACCGGCGGCGGCGAGGCCGTCGAATCAGCATGGAAGCTGGCCAAGAACTACTACAAGCTGACCGGTAAACCCGGTAAGTACAAGGTGGTTTCGCGCTCGATCGCCTACCACGGCACGCCGCAGGGTGCGCTGGCCATCACCGGGCTGCCGGTGTTCAAGGCGCCGTTCGAACCGCTGACACCCGGCGGGTTCCGGGTGCCCAACACCAACTTCTATCGGGCACCCGAGCCGTATGACACCGACGTCAAGGCGTTCGGCCGGTACTGCGCCGACCGCATCGCCGAGGCGATCGAGTTCGAGGGCCCCGACACCGTCGCCGCGGTGTTCCTCGAGCCGGTGCAGAACGCAGGCGGCTGCTTCCCGCCGCCGCCAGGGTATTTCGAGCGGGTCCGCGAGATCTGCGACGAGTACGACGTGCTGCTGGTGTCCGACGAGGTGATCTGCGCGTACGGCCGCATCGGCTCGATGTTCGCCTGCGACGATTTCGGCTATGTACCCGACATCATCACCTGCGCAAAGGGTTTGACGTCGGGCTACTCGCCGATCGGCGCGATGATCGCCAGTGACCGGCTGTTCGAGCCGTTCAACGACGGCAAGACGACGTTCGCCCACGGCTACACGTTCGGCGGACATCCGGTGTCGTCGGCGGTGGCGCTGGCCAACCTCGACATCTTCGAGCGCGAGGGTATCAACGACCACGTGAAAGAGATGGCACCGGCGTTCCGCGCGACGCTCGAGCAGCTCTACGACCTTCCGATCGTCGGCGACGTGCGCGGCGAAGGCTTCTTCTACGGCATCGAGCTCGTCAAGGACAAGGCCACCAAGGAGACCTTCGACGACGAGGAATCTGAGCGCCTACTCCGTGGTTTTCTTACGCCGGCGATCTTCGAGGCCGGCCTGTATTGCCGCGCCGACGACCGCGGCGACCCGGTCGTGCAGTTGGCGCCGCCGCTCATCAGCGGTCAGAAGGAGTTCGACGCGATCTACCAGATCCTTCGCGGCGTCCTCGACGAAGCGGGCCGACTGCTCTAAAGCCGCGCGAAACGGAATTCCAGCAGCGAAAGTTCAAGTAACCACCTGCTGGAATGCCGTTTCGGCGAGACTGTCGGCGTGCCCACGAAGACACGCAAGCCGCCGATCGATCCCGTCCGCTGGACGCCGCCGCCCGTCGACCCGCTGCCGGACTTTCCGTCGGCGGATCTGACCATCGTCGGAGTGCCCGGCGATGCGCCCGAGGACGTGGTTGTCGACGGCGACGGGCAGATCTGGGCAGGCCTGATCGACGGCAAGGTTGTCCGCATACCGCCGGACGGCGGTGCGCCCGTGGTGGTCGCCGAGGTCAGTGGTCGACCACTCGGCATGCACGTCGCCCGCGACGGCCGGTTGTTGGTGTGCCGCAGCCCAGGTGGCCTGCTGGCGCTCGACCCTGCCACCGGCGCCGTCGAGCCGTTGGTCGAGGAGGTCGACGGACGCGCATTGCAGTTCTGCTCGAATGTCACCGAACTGCCCGACGGCACAATCTATTTCACCGAGTCGACCAGCGCGTTCACCTACGAGCACTTTCTCGGACCGATCTTCGAGGCGCGCAACCGCGGCAGCGTGTTTCGTCGCGATCCCGACGGAACCGTGCTCACCGTGGTACCCGGCCTGTATTTCGCGAACGGGATCACCCCGACTTCGGACGGGTCCGCGTTGGTGTTCGCGGAGACCCAGGCGCGTCGGCTGTCCAAGTACTGGCTGACCGGAGACAAGGCCGGAACGGTGACGCCACTCGCGGTCAATCTGCCGGGCAGTCCGGACAATCTGTCGACCGGCGCCGACGGCCGGATCTGGTGTGCGATGGTCTCGCCGCGCAACGCGGTGGCGGAGTTGTTGCCCAAGACTCCGCCGATCGTGCGCAAAGCGCTGTGGCGACTGCCCGATCGGCTGCAACCGAAGATCAAGCCCCTGGTCTGGGCGGTCGCATTCGACCCGGACAGTGGCGAAGCGGTGGCAGGCCTGCACCTCGAACACCCGTCGTTCGGCTTGGTGACGGGCCTGGTGGAGGCCGGCGACCGGTTGTGGATGGGCAACATCGGCTTTCCCGCCGTCGCGCACTGCGCGATCCCGGCGCGCTCCGCCTAACCACATTTGCAACTTCAACCACATAAGTAACAGCGCGCCTCCGCCAGATCCAGCCGCTGACCGCCTAATCTTCGCTCACGATGGCGACCATTCGAACCCCGTCGAGGCGTGCTGCGGCCCTGGCAGCGGCTCTTTTTCTGATGGCCTCCCCCGCTGTGGCGAGCGCCCAACCCGACGCTGCGCCGGATACCGGCGCCTGCCCGTACCGGGAAGCGACGCCGCCGGCGATCGACGCGTCCGAGGTGCCCAAGCCCGGCGAGGATCCCCCGGCGCCGCTGCCCGTGCCCGCCAAGCCGATGGGCGGTGACGCGCTCTCGGGTTGCGGCGTGGTCACCGCGCCCGGCACCCCACCGCTGCCCAACGACGTCTCGGCCGAGGCGTGGCTGGTCGCGGATCTGGACACCGGCGACGTCATCGCCGCCAGGGACCCGCACGGCAGGCACCGGCCCGCGAGCATCATCAAGGTCCTCGTCGCGATGCAGGCCATCAGGGAACTGCCGATCCACAAGGTCGTGGCGGGCACCGCCGACGATTCCGCCCAGGAAGGCACCAAGGTCGGCGTCGGCGAGAACGGCTTCTACTCGATCAACGACCTGCTGCACGGCCTGCTGATGTACTCGGGCAACGACGCCGCGCACGCGCTGGCGGCACAAATGGGCGGCATGGACGCGACGCTGGGCAAGCTCAACGACCTGGCGGGCAGGCTCGGCGGCCACGACACGCGGGTCGCGACACCGTCCGGCCTCGACGGCCCCGGCATGAGCACCTCTGTCTACGACATCGGCCTGTTCTACCGATATGCCTGGCAGAACCCGATATTCACCGACATCGTCTCGACCCGCACCTTCGACTTCCCGGGCCGCGGCGACGTCGGCTTTCCGATCGAGAACGACAACAAGCTGCTCAACAACTACCCGGGCGCCCTCGGCGGCAAGACCGGCTACACCGACGATGCGGGCCAGACCTTCGTCGGCGCCGCCAATCGTGACGGCCGCCGACTGGTCGCGGTGCTGATGCGCGGCACCCGCCAGCCCATCGCGCCATGGGAGCAGGCGGCGCACCTGCTCGACTACGGCTTCGCGACACCGCCGGGCACCAAAGTCGGCGCGCTGATCGAGCCCGATCCCTCACTGCTCGCCGCGAAGCCGGAGACCGCCGGAGGCGCTGCGGCCGTCAACGCGGCACCGGTGCTGCCCGATGTTGACGCGATGCCCGTGCGCGTCGGTGTGGCCATCGTCGGATCGGTCATCGTGTTCGGCCTCATCATGGCCGCTCGGTCACTGAACCGCCGTCCGCAGCACTGACCAAGCGTCACTGACGCCGCATGAAGCGCGAAAGGCCCAGCGCACCAACAGCACCCACCGCTGCGGCGGCCAGCGCCCCACCAACCCCGAGGCCCTCGCGGAACTGCACGCGCGGTGTGATCTGCACGGGATCCGGCGGATCCACCGGTGCGGCCTCCAGGGTCTCGGTCGACGTCGCGGCCCATGCGGTGGCGAACAAGATGAGCCGCGCGGTGATGTAGGAGAACACCATCAGACCCAGCACAGGACCGAATGTCGCTCCCGCCGGGCCGGTCACGACCGCCCGCAGGTAGATCGACGCCACCTGTTTGAAGACCTCGAAGGCCACCGCGGCCAGCAGTCCCGCCCTCATCGCACTGCGGAAGCTGACCGACTCCCGGGGCAACCGCGCGATGACCCAGGTGAACAGCAGCCAGGTGATGAGCACCGAGACCGCCAGCGACGCAACCCGCAGCGCCACACCGACGCCGGGAACATCCTGCAGCCCAAGCCATTCCAGCACCTGTTTCATCACGCCTGCACTGCCCAGCACGGTCAGCGCGATGGTGAGGGTCAGCGCGAGAAACAGGCCCACCATGGCGGTCAGATCCGACAACTTGGTGCCGACGAATCCCTTTGTCTCCTGCCGCATCAGGCCCCACATCTGACTCAGCGCCTCACGCAGGTTCGCCATCCAGCCCAGGCCCGCCCACGCGGCAGTGACGAGCCCGATGATCCCGACCGAGGTGCGCGAGTCGATCGCCGACTCCATCAACTCGACCAGTTGTTGGCCGATGTCGCCGGAGATCGTCGACTTGATCTGCTCCTGGATTTCGGCGAGCAGGTCGGGCCGGTTCGCCAAGATGAAGCCGCCGATCGCGAATCCGACCATCAGCAATGGGAACAACGCGAAGATCGTGAAGTACGTGATGCCCGCGGCGTAGAAGTCGCCCTTGCTGTCCTGGTACCGCCCCTGGGCCCGCATCACGTGGTCGAACCACTCGTACCGTGCGCGCAGACGATCCAGAATTCCCGGTTTGGCCGGCTGATCTGAATTTTCCGGTTCGGCCGGAGGTGTCATACGAGCCCCCAAACGAGTTACGGGCGTTGCGGTAGAAACCCTAATCGGTCATATACCCGCTGCAGCGTCTTTGCAGACACGTCTCTGGCACGCTCCGCGCCGGCTGCCAGCACCGACTCGAGCTCTGCCGGATCGGCCAGCAGTTCATCGACGCGCGCCTTGATCGGCGCGACGAACTCGACGACGGCCTCGGCGGTGTCGGTCTTCAGGTCGCCGTATCCCCGCCCCGCGTAGCCCTCGACGAGCTTGTCGACGTCGGTGCCGGTGACCGCCGACTGGATGGTCAGCAGGTTGGAGACGCCGGCTTTGGCCTGTGGGTCATAGCGGATCTCACGCTCGCTGTCGGTCACCGCCGAGCGGATCTTCTTCGCGGACACCTTCGGGTCGTCGAGCAGGCTGATCAGCCCCGCCTCGGTGGCGGCGGACTTGCTCATCTTCGACGTCGGGTCGGCCAGGTCGTAGATCTTGGCCGTGACCTTCTGGATCAGCACCTCGGGTACGACGAAGGTGTCGGGGAAGCGGGCGTTGAACCGCTGGGCGACGTCGCGGGCCAGTTCCAGGTGCTGGCGCTGGTCCTCGCCGACCGGCACCAGGTCGCTGTCGTAGAGCAGGACGTCCGCGGCCATCAGGACCGGGTAGGTGAACAGCCCGACGGTGGTGGCCTCGCTGCCCTCCTTCTGCGACTTGTCCTTGAACTGGGTCATCCGCGACGCCTGCCCGAAACCGGTGAAACAGCCCAGCACCCAAGCCAGTTCGGCATGGGCGGGCACATGGCTCTGGACGAAGATCGTGCTGCGGGCCGGGTCGATGCCCAGCGCGAGATACTGCGCCGCGGTCACCAGCGTGCGCCGCCGCAGCTGTTCGGGGTCCTGCGCGGTGGTGATCGCGTGCAGGTCGACGACGCAGAAGAACGCGTCGTATTCGTCCTGCAGGCCCACCCACTGCTTGATCGCACCCAGCGCATTGCCGAGGTGGAGGGAATCAGACGTGGGCTGAACACCGGAAAAGACGACGGGACGGGGAGTGCTCATGATGTGATCAATCCTGGCACACGCGATTTGTGTTCGTTTAGGAGCGGTGAGCGCTCCTCAACGCACACAACTCAGCCGATGGCGCGCGGGCTTTCCTTCTGCTGCTGGTCGCGGACTTCCTCGATCGCCCTGCGCGCGAACACCCACCGCTCGGTGATCGTCATCTGGCCACGTCCCCTGCCGAGGAAGGTGATGAACCACGAGATGACGGCCATCAGGCGGTTCCGGCCGCCGACGAGGTAGTACAGGTGCAGACCCAGCCACGCGAGCCAGGCGAGGAACCCGCCGAACTCCAGCTTGCCGATCTGGCAGACCGCGCTGAAACGCGAGACCGTCGACATGCTGCCCTTGTTGAAGTACTTGAACGGCTGCCGTTGCGTCGGGGCTCCCCCTTTTTCTGAGCCCTTCAGTTCGCTCTTGATCTGCTTGGTGGCGTAGACCGCGCCCTGGATCGCGCCCTGCGCCATCCCCGGCACGCCGGGCACGCTCATCATGTCTCCGACGACGAAGACATGGGGATGTCCCTTGATGGTGAGGTCGGGCTCGACGACCACGCGGCCCGCACGATCGACCTCGGTGCCATCGGACTGTTCGGCCAGCATCTTGCCCAGCGGGCTCGCCTGCACGCCGGCAGACCACACCTTGACGGCGCACTCGATCCTGTACTCCTCGCCGTCCTCGCCGTCCTTCTCCTTGACGGTCAGGCCCATGTAGTCGACGTCGGTCACCATCGTGTTCAGCTTGACCTCGACGCCCATCTTCTCCAGCCGGCGCTGCGCTTTGAGCCCGAGCTTCGGCCCCATCGGCGGTAACACCGCGGGTGCGGCCTCGACGAGGATCACCCGGGCCTGCGTCGTGTCGATGGTCCGGAACGTCCCGGCCAGCGTCCGATCCGCGAGCTCGGCGATCTGGCCGACGACCTCGACGCCCGTCGGCCCGGCACCCACGACGACGAACGTCAGCCGGCGTGTGCGTTCCGCCTCCGACGCCGTCACCTCGGCCGCCTCGAACGCGCCGAGGATCCGGCCCCGCAGTTCCAGGGCGTCGTCGATGGTCTTCATCCCCGGTGCGAAGGCCTCGAAATGGTCGTTACCGAAGTAGGACTGCTGCGCACCCGCAGCGACGATCAAACTGTCGAACGGCGTGACCCGCTCCCAGTCCAGCAGCTGGGAGGTGACGGTCTTGTTCTTCAGATCGATCCCGATCACATCGCCGAGCAACACTTCGGCATTCTTCTGCTTGCGCAGGATGATTCGCGTCGCCGGTGCGATCTCGCCGACCGAGAGAATGCCCGTCGCGACCTGATACAGCAGCGGCTGGAACAGGTGGTGGGTCGTCTTCGCGATGAGGGTGACGTCGACGTCGGCGCGCTTGAGATGCTTCGCCGCGAAGAGGCCGCCGAAGCCGGACCCGATGATGACGACGCGGTGCCGCCGAGGGGCAATGCTGGGAACGCTCATCGCGCGGTTCCTCCCGACGAATCCGAATGTACAGACCCTAACGGACGCTGCTGCCGGGTGCCCGGTGCGCTGAGTCGTAAACCCGTTGATCAACTCAGAGATACTCCACGGTCACCGGCGAATGGTCCGACCAGCGCAGCGCATAGGCCGCGGCCCGTTCCACCCGCGCGGCTTTCGCGCGCTCGGCGAGCCCCGCCGTGGCCAACTGGTAGTCGATCCGCCAGCCGGCGTCGTTGTCGAACGCCCGTCCCCGCCACGACCACCACGAATACGGACCGGCCACGTCGGGGTGCAGCACGCGCACCACGTCCACCCAGCCCGACGCCAACAGATCGGAGAGCCATTGCCGTTCGCTGGGCAGGAAGCCCGACTTCTTGACGTTGCCTTTCCAGTTCTTGATGTCGGCCTCGGTGTGCGCGACGTTCCAGTCGCCGCAGACGACCGCGTCGCGGCCGGTGGCGCTCAGGGCGGCCATCCGCGCCGCGAGGGTCGCCATGAACCGCTCCTTCTCCAGCTGACGGTCGGTGTCTGCCTCGCCGGTCTGGATGTAGAGGCTGGCCACGGTCAGACCCGCGGTGTCGGCCTCCAGATAGCGTCCGTGCGAGCCGAATTCGTCAGAATCCATCAGCCGCGCCGCTTCGATCGGATGGCGCGACAGGATGGCAACGCCGCTGCGCCCCTTGATGTGTGGTTCCGCCGACACCAGGTGCCAACCGTCGGACAGTGCCGGCGCCAACGCCGTCGCGAGTTGGTCGTCGTCGGCACGCGTCTCCTGCAGGCACACCACGTCGGCGGTGGTGCTCGCGAGCCAGGGCAACAGTCCGAGGTTCTCCGATGACCTCTCTTTGATCGCTGCGCGGATGCCGTTGACGTTGATGGTCGAGACGATCACGGGACCAGACCCTATCGACCCCGCTTGCGGTACCGGCGGTATCACCTTTATTGTCGGGCAGATGAGCGAGCGCGCACCGATACACCTGGGTTCAGGCGAGCCGATGCTTTTGCTGCATCCGTTCATGATGTCCCAGAACGTCTGGAAAGGCGTCGCCCCACTGATTGCTGACACCGGTCGCTACGAGGTTTTGGCACCCACCATGCCCGGCCACAACGGCGGCATCAAAGGCAGATTCTTCCTCGACACCGCCGAGCTGGCCGACGACATGGAACGCCGGATGGATGCTCTGGGTTGGGACACCGCGCACATCGTCGGCAACTCGCTCGGCGGCTGGGTGGCCTTCGAGCTGGCGCGCCGCGGCCGGGCCCGCACGCTGACAGGCATCGCGCCGGCCGGCGGCTGGACCCGCTACACCCCCGCCAAGTTCGAGATCGTGTTCAAGTTTCTGGCCGGGTTGCCCGTTTGGCTGGGCGCCAAGGCACTCGGCCCGCGTGCCCTGAAGCTGCCATACGTTCGTCAGCTCGGCTTTGTGCCGATCAGCGCGGCTGCGGACCGGCTCAGCGACGAGGACTGGCTCGACATCATCGACGACGTCACCCACTGCCCGGCCTACTACCAGTTGCTGGTCAAGTCCCTGTTGATGCCCGGTCTGCTGGAACTGGCCGAGGGCAAGACGCCTACGCATCTGGTCATCTGCGAGAAGGACCGGGTGCTGCCGCATCCGCGATTCACTCGACACTTCACCAAACACCTGCCCGAGTCCACGCAGATCACGCATCTCGACGATGCCGGGCACATCCCGATGTACGAGGCGCCGCGCCGGGTCGCCGACCTGATCGTCAGCTTCGTCGACCGCTACGCGACGCCGCCGCCGAAGACAGCCACCGGGGGCTAACCCTCCGTCACGGGCTCAGTCGTCGCGCCCTCCAGCACTGAATTCAGCGTCTTGCTTGGCCGCATCACGGAAGTGGTCTTCTCCCGGTCCGGCCAGTAGTAGCCGCCGATGTCCACCGAATCTCCTTGCACCGCTTCGAGTTCGGACACGATGGCATTCTCGCTGTCGGCGAGCGCCTTGGCCAGTCCGGCGAAATGGTCGGCCAGCTCCTGATCTTCGGTCTGCGCGGCGAGTTCGGCCGCCCAGTACATGGCGAGATAGAACTGGCTGCCGCGGTTGTCGAGCTCACCGGTCTTGCGCGAGGGGCCCTTGTCGTTCTCCAGCAGCTTGCCGATCGCCGCGTCCAGCGTCGTACCCAGGAGCGCCGCCCGCTTATTGCTCGTCTTGTTGCCGAGATCCTCAAAGCAGGCGCCCAACGCGAGGAACTCACCGAGCGAATCCCACCGCAGGTGGTTCTCCTCGACCAGCTGATGGACGTGCTTCGGCGCCGAACCGCCCGCGCCGGTCTCGTACATGCCGCCGCCTGCCATCAGCGGAACGATGGACAGCATCTTGGCGCTGGTGCCCAGCTCCAGGATCGGGAAAAGGTCAGTCAGGTAGTCGCGCAGGATGTTTCCGGTCGCGGCGATGGTGTCCTGTCCGCGGGTCACCCGCTCGAGCGTGTACCGCATGGCCCACACCTGCGGCATGATCTGGATGTGAAGGCCCTCGGTGTCGTGGTCGGCGAGGTAGGCCTTGACCTTTTTCCTCAGCTCGGCCTCATGGGGACGCTCGGTGTCCAGCCAGAACACCACCGTCATTCCCGATGCCCGCGCGCGGGCGACAGCCAGCTTGACCCAGTCCCGGATCGCCGCATCCTTGGTGACGGGCATGCGCCAGATGTCGCCCTCTTCGACGTCCCACGACAGCAGCACCTCGCCGGTGTCGATGTCGACGATGTCGGCGACGCCGTCCTCGGGGATCTCGAACGTCTTGTCGTGTGAGCCGTACTCCTCGGCCTTCTGCGCCATCAGGCCGACGTTCGGAACCGTGCCCATCGTCGTCGGATCGAACTGGCCGTTGGTCTTACACCAGTTGATCATCTCCTGGTAGATCCGGGAGAACGTCGATTCGGGGTTCACCGCCTTGGTGTCCTTGGTCCGTCCGTCGGCGCCGTACATCTTGCCGCCGAGGCGGATCATGGCGGGCATCGAGGCGTCCACGATCACGTCGCTCGGCGAGTGGAAGTTGGTGATGCCCTTGGCCGAATCCACCATGGCCAACTCGGGCCGGTGCTCGTGAACGTCGTGGATGTCCTGGATGATCTGCTCACGCTGGAACGACGGCAGCTTCTCGATCTTGTTGTAGAGGTCGACCATTCCGTTGTTGACGTTCACGCCCAGTTCGTCGAGCACGCTCCTGGTGCTTGGCGAAGGCGTCCTTGTAGAAGACCTTCACGCAGTGGCCGAAGACGATGGGGTGGCTGACTTTCATCATCGTCGCCTTGACGTGCAGTGAGAACATCACGCCGGTCTTGTACGCGTCCTCGATCTGCTGCTCGTAGAACTCGACGAGCGCCTTCTTGCTCATGAACATGGATTCGATGACGTCGCCGTCGTCCAGCGCCGTTTCGGGCTTGAGCACGATCGTCTTGCCGCTCTTGGTCTTCAGCTCCATCCGCACCGTTGCGGTCGCGGTCCAGCGTCATCGACTTCTCGCCGTGGTAGAAGTCCCCACTCTTCATGGTCGCCACGTGGGTCCGCGACGCCTGGGAGAACTCGCCCATGCTGTGCGGGTGCTTGCGCGCATACTCCTTGACGGCGTTCGGGGCGCGACGGTCTGAATTACCTTCGCGCAGTATCGGATTCACCGCGCTACCAAGTATCTTGCCGTAGCGCTCCTTGAGCGCCTTCTCCTCGTCGTTCTTCGGCTGCGCCGGGTAGTCGGGAACCGCGTACCCCTTCTCCTGCAGCTCCTTGATCGCGGCGTAGAGCTGCGGCACGGACGCGCTGATGTTCGGCAGCTTGATGATGTTCGTATCGGGTGACTGCGTCAGCTTGCCCAGCTCGCCGAGGTTGTCCGGCACGCGCTGCTCTTCGGTCAGGTAATCGCCGAACTCGGCGAGGATGCGCGCCGCCACCGAAATATCGCTGGTTTCGATGTTGATCCCCGCCGGCTCGGCGAAGGTTCGGATGATCGGCAGAAAGCCATAGGTCGCAAGCAGCGGCGCCTCGTCGGTCAGGGTGTAGATGATGGTCGGCTGCTCATCGCTCATGTGGTGGTCTCCCGGCGTCTTCTGGTCAGTTCGACGAAGCTCCGCGCTGTCACGGCGGCCCTATCAGTATCGCGTGGAACACGACGCTACGCGTGGGCCACCTTGGCCTCGTGAGCGGCCACTTCAGCTACTGACGGGTAGCTTTTGGCCGGCGGCAAAATGGGGCGAATTCCCCATGACCCCGGCGGCAGTGGAGCGACACGGTCGCAGGGGACCGCATGAGGTGTGAAAACACGGGGTTGGCACCCAGCCAGCGACGTGCGATACGCTTCTCCTCGGTCATGAGTGCCAGCGTCAAGCCCCGGCTTGCTGGCCGGCAACCCTCCAACCGCGGTGGGGTGCCCCGGGTGATTGACCAGGTTGAGTAGCCGTCAGCGGGCGGTTACCGACAAGCGCGGGTCCGTTGTGACGGGCCCCCAGAGAAGACAGGCGGAGGTCCGGCGTGCGCAGTTGTCACCGAATCCGTGACACCTGGCGCCCGCAGGCCCATCACACCAGGAGAATCACATGAGCACCGAAGACCAGGTCGACCCGACCGCAAACTGGGCGTTCGAAACCAAGCAGGTCCACGCAGGGCAGACTCCCGACATCGCGACCAACGCGCGCGCCCTGCCGATCTACCAGACCACGTCGTACACGTTCAACAGCACCGAGCACGCCGCCGCGCTGTTCGGCCTGGCCGAGCCGGGCAACATCTACACGCGGATCATGAACCCGACGCAGGACGTCGTCGAGCAGCGCATCGCCGCGCTCGAGGGCGGCGTGGCCGCGCTTTTCCTGGCGTCCGGACAGGCCGCCGAGCACTTCGCGATCCTCAACCTCGCCAACGCGGGCGATCACATCGTCTCCAGCCCGCGGTTGTACGGCGGCACCTACAACCTCTTCCACTACACGCTGCCCAAGATCGGCATCGAGGTCAGCTTCGTCGACGACGCCGACGACCTCGACTCGTGGCGCGCGGCGGTGCGGCCGAACACCAAGGCGTTCTTCGCCGAGACCATCTCCAACCCACAGATCGACATCCTCGACATCCCGGGGGTCGCCGCGGTCGCGCATGACGCGGAAGTGCCGTTGATCGTCGACAACACGATCGCGACCCCGTACCTGATCCAGCCGCTGGCCCACGGCGCGGACATCATCGTGCACTCGGCGACGAAGTACCTCGGCGGGCACGGCGCAGCTATTGCGGGCGTGATCGTCGACGGCGGCACCTTCGACTGGACCAACGGCAAGTTCCCCGGGTTCACCACCCCGGACCCGAGCTATCACGGTGTGGTGTTCGCCGAACTCGGCCCGCCGGCGTACGCGTTGAAGGCGCGCGTTCAGCTGCTGCGCGACCTCGGTTCCGCGGCGTCGCCGTTCAACGCGTTCCTGGTGGCGCAGGGACTGGAAACGCTGAGTTTGCGCGTCGAGCGACATGTGGCCAACGCACAGAAAGTCGCCGAGTACCTGGCCGAGCACGACGGCGTCATCTCGGTGAATTACGCGGGCCTTCCCACCTCGCCGTGGTACGAGTTGGGAAAGAAGCTGGCGCCCAAGGGAACAGGCGCGGTGCTGGCCTTCGAACTGGCCGGGGGCATCGACGCGGGCAAGGCATTCGTCAACGCCCTGACGCTGCACAGCCATGTCGCCAACATCGGTGACGTGCGCTCACTGGTCATCCATCCGGCGTCGACGACGCATGCGCAACTGTCCCCCGAGGAGCAGCTGGCCACCGGCGTCACGCCGGGACTCGTGCGTCTGGCAGTCGGCATCGAAGGCATCGACGACATCCTGGCCGACCTCGAGCAGGGCTTCGCCGCCGCCAAGCCATTCAGTGCGTCGGGAGCGACGGACCCGAAAACCGCGGCGGCGTTCTGATGACTCTCTTTGATCTGGAAGTCGACGTGAAAACTGCAACCCTGCCTGCCGAAGGGGAAGTCGGCCTTGTCGACATCGGCCCGCTGACGCTGGAGAACGGTGCGGTCGTCGACGACGTGACGATCGCCGTGCAGCGGTGGGGCGAGCTGTCACCGAACCGCGACAACGTCGTCGTCGTGCTGCACGCGCTCACCGGCGACTCACACGTCACGGGCCCGACCGGTCCGGGCGACGAGACAGAAGGCTGGTGGGAAGGCGTCGCCGGACCCGGCGCGCCGATCGACACCGACCGCTGGTGTGCGATCGCCACCAACGTGCTGGGCGGCTTCCGCGGATCGACCGGCCCGAGCTCCCTGCATCCCGACGGAAAGCCGTGGGGCTCAAGATTTCCCCTCGTCTCGGTGCGCGACCAGGTCGAAGCTGATGTGGCCGCCTTAAATGCGTTGGGCATCACCGAGGTCGCCGCGGTGGTGGGCGGCTCGATGGGCGGCGCTCGGGCGCTGGAGTGGATCGTCGGTCATCCCGACAAGGTGCGCGCAGCCCTGGTGCTTGCGGTAGGCGCCCGCGCCACCGCCGACCAGATCGGCACCCAGAGCACTCAGGTCGCGGCGATCAAGTCGGATCCGAACTGGTGCAACGGCGACTACTACGGCACCGGCCTGTCGCCGGATCTCGGAATGGAGATCGCGCGGCGTTTCGCACACCTGACGTATCGCGGCGAGACCGAACTCGATGAGCGCTTCGCCAACGACCCGCAGGGTGACGAGGATCCGGCGACCGGTGGCCGCTTTTCGGTACAGAGCTACCTCGAGTACCAGGGCCGCAAGCTGTTGACCCGGTTCGACGCGGGTACGTATGTGGCGCTTACCGAATCGCTGTCCAGCCACGACGTCGGGCGCGGCCGCGGAGGCGTGGAGGCTGCGCTGCGAAGCTGCCCCGTGCCCGTGGTGGTCGGCGGTATCACGTCGGACCGGCTCTATCCTCTGCGGCTGCAGGTGGAATTGGCGGAGCTGCTCCCGGGTTGTACCGGTCTGAACGTGGTCGACTCGATCTACGGCCACGACGGTTTCCTGGTCGAGACGGAGGCGGTGGGCGAGTTGATCCGTCAAGACTCTGGAGTTGGCGTCTCGCTCATGACCAGCAGCCCGCAGCGCTCACTGTCATTCGGTGCGGAGGCCGCGGCGTACGAACGCGGCAGACCGTCCTATCCGCCGGAGGCCATCGACTGGCTGCTGCCGGCGAACGCACACGATGTGCTCGACCTCGGTGCGGGAACGGGAAAGCTGACGACGCGGTTGGTCGAGCGCGGCCTCGACGTGGTGGCCGTCGATCCGATCGCGGAAATGCTCGAGCTGCTGAGCAATTCGCTGCCCGACACGCCGGCACTGCTGGGCACCGCTGAGGACATCCCGCTGCCCGACGACAGCGTCGACGCCGTGCTGGTGGCGCAGGCCTGGCACTGGTTCGACACCGAGCGCGCCGTCAAGGAGGTGGCGCGGGTGCTCCGACCCGGCGGCCGCCTTGGGCCTGGTGTGGAACGCCCGCGACGAGCGGCTGGGCTGGGTCAAGGATCTGGGGCGCATCATCGGCCACGAGGACGCCCATTTCAACGACAAGACCACGCTGCCGGACGTGTTCGCCGATGTCGAACATCACCGCGTCGAGTGGACGAATTACCTGACGCCGCAGGCGCTCATCGACCTGGTCGCGTCGCGCAGCTACTGCATCACCTCGCCCGAGAAAGTGCGCACCCGCACGCTCGACCGCGTTCGCCAACTGCTCACGACCCATCCCGCGTTGGCGAACTCCAACGGGCTTGCGCTGCCGTACGTGACGATGTGCATACGGGCGACGCTCTCCTGATCAGTTGAGCGTCGACACCGCCTGCTGCATGGTCGGATGACTTTGGCGTACGGCGGCTCGAATCCTCGGCGGCGACGGTGGTGAACGGCCTGGCGAGCGGGAAGCGTCGCCCAGCGAGCGAATTGCGACACGCAGAACCATTGTGGCCAATGCCAGGTTGGCCTCAGCATGGCGAAGTGATCGCCAATGCATGATCGTGCGTCTGCCGCGTCCATCTCCGCCGCCGAATGGCAGATATTGCCCGCGGTCGCGCCCCTTGGTGATAGTCGAGGCCGATCCGATCCGGATCAAAGCTCAGCGGGTTGTCCCACGCGTGAGGGAGCCCGTAGCGCCGACATGATTCAGAACAGGAGCAGCATCCCGGCTTCGACCAGGTCCTCGTCGACCTCGACAGCCTGCAACACCATCCGGGCCCGATGGCTCCGGGTGGGCACTAGCCGCAGTGCTTCATGCAACACCTCGATAGTGTAACTCAGCGCCAACGCCAACAGAATGTCAACGTTTGTCAGTGCCTTGCCGCCGATCTTGTCGGCCAGCTCTTCGAGTTCGGCTGCCATGGCCGAGGCCTCGCGTAGACGGCCGTACGTGATGATCAATGTGGTCACTCGACCGGACATTCCCACGGCCAACGGCAGCAGATCGCCGGATTGCATTGTCATTTCTCGCAGTTCATCGAAACACCGTTCACCGTCAGCGGCCCCGCCAACCAGCCACTCAGTGAATGTCAGCGGAGCGCGAGGGGCGATCCGCTTACGAGAGCATGTCCTCTTCATCCACAGGTAACTTATCGGCAATCGCACGTGCTCGCTCCCAGCTGTCGCGCGCGGCGTTGATGTCGCGGTGCGTCAACCAATCAGCTGATCGCATGTACCAGGTGTAGGACGCGGAAAGCTCGCCGGCCGCCTCGAGATGGTTGGCGATCAATGCCGAATTCTCGTCGGCTGCCGAAGGATTGCGCGCTTCGATGGCGGCGGCGAGGCGCCGATGGCCGTCGGCTCGGGTCGTGGTCAGTTGTGACTCGTAAGCGACTGCGCGCACCAACGGGTGCCGAAACGCATATCGCGCCTCAGGCAGAAACTGGATCTGGTCGATGAGCTCCGCTGATACGAGATATGCGGAGGTCGCCCGACTCGACGACGGGCAGCAATGCATGCAAAACATCGAGGTCGAATGTTGATCCGATCACCGCGGCCGCGTTGAGAATCGACTTCTCCGCGATGGTCAACCTGTCGATGCGTGCGGCGAGCGCCGATTGGACCGTCGCGGGAACTGCGATGGTGTCCAGGTCGCCGCTGAGCCGATAAGCGCCCCGGTTGCCGAGGAGAAGACCGCGACCGACCAGATCGCGAACGATCTCTTCAACGAAGAACGGATTGCCGGCGGCAGGCTGCGCAATGTGCGCTGCGAGATCGGCAGCAGTTGGGCGTTGGCCGAGGATCCCGGCTATGAGCGCAATGCTGGTCGCATAATCCAATGGCGCTAACTCTGACCGTGGTTTCGGACAGTTCGCGCAACGGGCCCTGGTATTCAGGCCGGTAGGTGCACACGAACATCGACTGTGTCGCGGTGAGGGTTTGCGCGAACTTCGCAAAGACTTCTTCACTGGCCGCATCGATCCAATGAAGGTCCTCCACGGTAAACAGCGTCCGTGCCGGCCGGGCCTTGCGACCTTGCCCATCACCTCGATCAGCCGATGACGCCGCGCGTCGGCGCTCATGCTTGGCGCGATCGTGTCTGGGTGGCCGATCGCGAGTAGATCGAACAGCACGAAGCTATCGTCGGAGCCCGCTTCGACGACATCCGTCAATTGGGCCGCGATGTGGGCGCGGGCGGTCGCACCGTCAAGTCGGCCGATGCCGAACATGGCGCGCAACATTCGCGACAACGCATGCAACGGGACATTCGCAGTGTGCGATTCACATCGTGTGATCACCGCCTCGGCTCCGCAATCCTGTTGCGCGGACGTTGAATTCACGGATGAGCCTGCTCTTCCCCAGGCCTGGTTCGCCCACCACACCGACAACAGATTGTCCATCATTGAAGGCGTCGAGCAAGGCAGCCAAGTCAGCGTCCCGACCTATCAGCGGGCCCTCGTCGCGGCCCATCACCGTGTGATCGGACTCGACCCGTTCGTAGTCGTCGCGCGCAAACCGGTTCACGGGCACCCTTGACGGTGACCCACTCGGCGGGTCCGAGTAGAGCGGAGTGCTCGACCATGCGTGCGGTCGACGCGGCGCACAATATTCCACCTGGGGCGGCGGCCGCTTCCATCCGCTGTGCCATCCCGACGGCATGTCCGACGGCGGTATAGCTGTTGGGGCCGGCGCCGACCTCGCCTGCGACGACGTCACCTGAGTTCAGGCCGATCCGAATCTGTAATTTCACGTTGTCTCGTGGAAGCACTTCAGCGGCCAGGCTCTGCGCCACCGATTGGATCTCCAGTGCTGTGATGCACGCCCGCAACGCGTGATCTTCCAAGGCGACGGGAGCACAAGATATCTCGCACACAAGCTCACGTTCGACGCGGCAGCCTGTGAGTTAGCTGGTGCCCAGCGGGTCGATGGTCCAGGCGATGTACAGGATCGCCGCGCTGACGCTGGCCGTCGTGACCACGTCGAAGGCCCGGCTGCGCACCGCAAGCAGGCCCGCACGGTCCTCGGGCAGGGTCAGTCTCAGCACCGCAGCGACCGCAACCCCGATCGCGATCACCAGCGCGCCGCGACGCCAATACCCTGCGATCACCAGGCCGAAGGCCGCGATCAGGATCAGTCCGGGCAGCAGGATCGGCCACTGCCCGCCGAAGACCTTGCGCGCGAACTCCCGCAGCGTCACTGGGCCGCTTGATGGCTCTTCGCGCGAGCGCTCATCGCGCCAGCGCCTCTGCTCGCTCGACCACATTGGTGAGCAGGAACGCGCGCGTCAGCGGGCCGACACCGCCGGGGTTGGGTGACACGTGGCCGGCCACCTCCCACACGTCGGGGTGCACGTCGCCGACCAGCTTGCCCGCGTCGTCGCGACTGACGCCGACGTCGATGACGGCAGCCCCGGGGCGGACCATCTCGGCGGTCACGATGTGCGGCACCCCCGCCGCGGCGATGATGATGTCGGCCTCGCGGGTGCGCTGCGGCAGGTGACGAGTCGCGGTGTGGCACAACGTAACCGTTGCGTTCTCGGAGCGGCGGGTCAGCATCAGCCCCAGTGGCCTCCCGACGGTCACGCCGCGGCCGATCACCACGACATCGGCGCCGGCGATCTCGACCTCGTAGCGGCGCAACAGATGGACGATGCCACGCGGGGTGCACGGCAGCGGCGCGGGCTCGTTGAGCACCAGCCGGCCCAGATTCGTGGGATGCAGGCCGTCGGCGTCCTTGCCCGGATCGACGCGCTCGAGCGCTGCGTTCTCGTTGAGATGCTTGGGCAGCGGCAGCTGCACGATGTAGCCGGTGCACTCGGGGTTGGCGTTCAGCTCGTCGATGGTCTCGTCGAGCTTGGCCGCGCTGATGTCGGCGGGCAGATCGCGACGGATCGAGTTGATGCCCACCTTGGCGCAGTCCGCATGCTTGCCCCGGACATACGCGTGTGAGCCGGGGTCATCGCCGACCAGCACCGTGCCCAATCCGGGCGTGCGGCCTGCGGCGGTCAGCGCCGCGACCCGTTCTTCGAGGTCGACGAAGATCTCGTCGCGTGTGGCCTTACCGTCCAATGTGATCGCACCCACGGCAGCCAGTCTGACATGACACTGTGGCAGGCTTTGCCCCATGGACACGGCGATGAGCCTCTCGGGCGAAGAGCAAACTGCTCAGCCCAATGTGTTCACCCCGGCCAAGCTCGGCCCGGTGACGCTGCGCAACCGCATCATCAAGGCGGCGACGTTCGAGGCGTCCACGCCGAACGCGCTCGTCACGGATGACCTGATCACCTACCACCGGCTGCCTGCGGCGGGCGGGGTCGGCATGACGACGGTCGCCTATCTGGCCGTGTCGCCGGGCGGCCGGACCGAGGGCAAGCAGATCTATTGGCGTCAGGAAGCCATTCCCGGACTGAAGAAGCTCACCGAGGCCATCCACGCCGAAGGCGCCGCGATCAGTGCGCAGATCGGACACGCCGGACCGGTCGCCAACGCACGCTCGAACAAGGCCAAGGCGTACGCGCCGGTGCGGTTCTTCAACCCGCTGTCGATGCGTTTCGCCAAGAAGGCCACCCGCGATGACATCAACGACATCATCGGCGCGCACGCCACCGCGGCCCGTTTCGCAATCGAGGCCGGCTTCGACGCGGTCGAAATCCACCTGGGGCACAACTATTTCGCGAGTTCGTTCCTCAGCCCGCTGATCAACCGGCGCGCCGACGAATTCGGCGGATCGCTCGAGAACCGGGCCAAGGTGGCGCGCGGCATGGTGATGGCGGTGCGGCGGGCGGTGGAGAAGGAAGGCAACCCGATCGCGGTGACCGCGAAACTGACCATGGCCGACGGTGTGCGTGGCGGTATCTCCCTCGAAGAGTCCCTGCAGACCGCGAAGTGGCTGGAGGAGGACGGCGGGCTCGATGCCATCGAGCTCACGGCGGGCAGCTCATTGGTCAACCCGATGTACCTGTTCCGCGGCGACGCGCCGATCAAGGAGTTCGCCGGCGCCTTCAAACCGCCGCTGCGGTGGGGTATCCGGATGACCGGCAAGAAGTTCCTCCGCACGTACCCCTACCGCGAGGCATTCTTGCTCAGAGACGCCAAACTGTTCCGCGCCGAGCTCAAGATGCCACTGATCCTGTTGGGCGGCATCACAAATCGCGAAACGATGGACCTCGCGATGGCCGAGGGCTTCGACTTCATCGCGATGGGACGGGCGCTGCTCGCCGAACCCGACCTGATCAACCGCATCGAGGACGACGGCGACGCGCATACGATCCGATCGCGGTGCACGCACTGCAACAAGTGCATGGCCACGATCTACACCCACACGCACTGCGTGGTGACGGGCTCCCCCGGCTAGCCCAGTGGGGGCTTCGGGGTGGGCGCCTCGACCGCCAGCAGCGGGGGCGCCCCGAATTGCAGCACCGGTTCGGTGCGCACCCACTCGTCAGACTTGATGACCAGATCCTTGGCGGTGACCGTGTAGGTGACGCCGTCCTTCTGCGCAAAGAACTCGCCGGGCACCGTTGGTTCGGCGACGACGATGAGCACCGCGTCGTCGCCCAATCGGGCGCCGCGATATTCGTAGCGGCCACCGGGGTCCACGCAGATCGCGACGATCGACTGCTCCGTCCGGGCGAACGTGACCGCCGACTGGGGCGCTTCGCAGCGCACTTCGGAGCCGATGAAGCCCCGGTCGTCAGCCGGATGGGACTCCTGCGCAGCGACCGTCGGCGCCAGAGCCAGGCTCACGGTCGCCGCGGCACTCATCATCAGGACTGCAGGCGCCAAGGACACCATGATCAACGACACCACGAACGCGCCTGCGACAGCCGACGGCTCGCCGAACGGACCAGCACTTTTTTCCTCAACCGGCCGCGATCAGCGCGCTGGCACAGTCAGCGACGATGTCGTCCGCGCTGTGGGGAATCACTCGCCCGGCGAGCAGATGCCGTCGCACGACGGCGTACGGGATGTCGACGATGGCGGCGTTGACCCGATCGGCGTCTCCGGGCAGTCCCGCCAGCAGCTGACGCAGTTTGCGGTGCAGACGCCGCCTGGCTGCGGTCAGGTGATCCGGCCAGTCGGCAGCGCACAGCGCGTCGGCTCCGGCCAGCAGCACCTGCGCCTCACTCGGATGCTCACGGCACCACTGCACCGTGAACCGGGCCGCGGCGACACACCGTGTCTGCGGGTCCTCCGATGCCGACAGCGCGGCGGTGAGGCCCTCGTGGAAGCGCTCCTCGGTGCGAATCCACAATCCGCCGCACAGCGCCGCCCTGGTCGCAAAGCGGTGATACATCGAGCCGCTGGGCGCGCCGACCGCGCGCGCGACCGCCGACATCGTCACCGCGGTCGGGCCCTCGTCGGCCAACAACGCCGCGGCGGCGTCGAGTAGCTCGTCGACGGTGTATCGCGCGGGACGCGGCATCGTCCTATGATAATAGAGATCACTCTCTAATACTGGCCTGGAGGTGTCCGTGTCTGTCCTCACGTCCAATCCCACCGCCGTCGCGCAACGCTTCTACGAGGCCATCGCCCGATCCGACGCAGAGGGGCTGTTCGCGCTGCTCACCGAGGATTTCGTCGGCACGGTGAGCGCGGGCATGCCACACGGTGTCGGCGGTGAGCACCGGGGTTCGGCCGATATGATCGCCGGCGTCTGGGGGCGCATCGACTCGCTCTACGACGTGCACGTCGATCCCGTCGAATACCTCGCCGTCGATGACGACCGCGTCGTGGTGATCGGCCGGTATCGGGGCTCGGCGCGAGACGGCGACACCGCCGTCGACGCCGCTTTCGCTCACGTCATCACGACGCGGGCCGAGCGCATGGCGGCACTGCACCAGATCACCGACACCGCCCGATGGTGCATCCCTTGCCGATGACGGCTCACTGACGACGGTTCCGGACCTGCGCCGCAATCGGGTTCCTACCGTTAGAGTTGGTCGCGATGAGCCGACCAGCCCCGCCCGCGCTGACCGTTCGACACGACGGATCGACCCGGACCTTCGCGTCGGGCAACGACGTCGTTGTCGGCCGCGACCTTCGCGCCGACATCCGTATCGCACATCCGTTGATCTCCCGCGCACACCTTGTGCTGCGGTTCGACCAGGGCCGCTGGGTCGCCATCGACAACGACAGCCTCAACGGGATGTACGTCAACAACCGGCGGATGCGCTCGGTCGACATCCAAGACGGTCAGCGCCTCAACATCGGCAACCCGGACGGACCGCAGCTGTCTTTCGAGGTCGGCCGGCACCAGGGCGCCGTGGGTCGGACGCCGACCATGTCGGTGCCCATCAGCCCCCAGGGCGCAGGCGACACCTCGTGGCCCACGCAGGGGCCGGTGCATACGCCGCCGTCGGCGTCGGCGCCCCCGGTATCGCGGCCGCAGATGCCGCCGGTCAGCGGGTCGCGTCCGCAAAGCGCCCCACCTGGATACCCGTCCGGGCCGCAACCACAGCGGTACCCGTCGGGGCCGCAACCGGCCGCGCACAGTGGCCGGCAGCCGTATGCGTCCAGTCCTTCGGCGCCGGCGCCCGTGCGGCAACCCCCGATATCGCAGCCGATATCGGCACCGGCGCTCGAATCGGTGACGGCGATGGGCCCGACCGCGGCCCCGCGCGCGCCCGAGGGCAACCTCGCGACGAGCATGCTCAAGATCCTGCGGCCGGGCAAACCCGCCGCCGGCGGCGGGGTCGCGGGCGCCATCAAGATCGGCCGCGCGACCGACAACGACATCGTCGTGCCCGACGTGCTCGCGTCGCGTCATCACGCGACCCTCATCCCCACGCCCAGCGGAACCGAGATCCGGGACAACCGCAGCATCAACGGCACGTTCGTCAACGGAGCCCGCGTCGACTCGGCGATGCTGCGCGACGGCGACACCGTCACGATCGGCAACATCGACCTGGTGTTCACGGGCGGCACGCTGGCCCGCCGCACCGAGACGGCCGCGGCCACCAAAACCGGCGGCCTCGAGGTGCACGGTGTCACGTGGACGATCGAGGGCAACAAGACACTGCTGGACAGCATCTCGATCGCGGCGCGCCCCGGCACATTGACCGCCGTTATCGGCCCGTCAGGCGCGGGCAAGTCGACCTTCGCGAAGTTGGTGGCCGGCTACACGCATCCGACGACGGGCACGGTGGCGTTCGAGGGTCACAACGTTCACGCCGAGTACGCCTCGTTGCGCTCTCGAATCGGGATGGTGCCGCAGGACGATGTCGTGCACGGCCAGCTGACCGTCAGGCAGGCGCTGATGTTCGCCGCCGAACTGCGGTTGCCGCCGGACACCACGAAGGCCGACCGCGAACAGGTCGTCATGCAGGTGCTCGAGGAACTCGAGATGACCAAGCATCTGGAGACCCGGGTGGACAAGCTCTCCGGCGGCCAGCGCAAGCGCGCGTCGGTCGCCCTGGAGCTGTTGACGGGTCCGTCGCTGCTGATCCTCGATGAGCCCACCTCGGGTCTTGATCCCGCGCTGGACCGCCAGGTCATGACGATGCTGCGTCAACTGGCCGACGCAGGCCGCGTCGTTCTGGTGGTCACGCACTCGCTGACCTACCTCGACGTGTGCGACCAGGTACTGCTGTTGGCACCCGGCGGCAAGACGGCGTTCTACGGCCCGCCCAGCGAGATCGGCGCGTCGATGGGCACCACCAACTGGGCCGACATCTTCAGCAGCGTCGCCGGCGACCCGGACGGGGCCAAAGCGCGGTACCTCGCCCAACACGGGCCACCACCGCCACCACCGCCGATCGAGACAGCGTCCGACCTCGGCGCGCCGACCAAGACGAGCCTGCCCAAGCAGTTCTCCACGATCGCCCGCCGCCAGATGCGACTGATCATTTCGGATCGCGGTTACTTCATCTTCCTGGCGTTTCTGCCGTTCATCATGGGCGCACTGTCGCTGTCGGTGCCCGGAGATGTCGGCTTCGGCATCCCCGTCCCCGCGATCGAGGGCGGCGAAGCGCCGAACGAACCGGGACAGATTCTGGTGCTGCTCAACGTGGGCGCCATCTTCATGGGCACCGCGCTGACGATCCGGGCGCTGATCGGCGAGCGGGCGATCTTCCTGCGCGAGCAGGCGGTTGGATTGTCGACGACCGCATACATGCTCGCGAAGGTCTTCGTATTCTCCGGCTTTGCGTTACTTCAGTCGGGAGTCGTCGTCGCCATCAACATTTGGGGGAAGGGTTGGGGCCCCGGGGCCGTCGATAGTGGCGCGGTGTTACCCAACCGGTCCCTGGAGTTGTACGTCGACGTTGCGGCGTGCTGTGTCGGCGCAGCAATGGTCGGCTTGGCCCTCTCGGCGATCGCCAAGTCGAACGAGCAGATCATGCCCTTGCTGGTGATTGCGATCATGTCGCAGCTGGTGTTCCAGGGCGGCATGATCCCGGTGACCGGTCGCATCGTGCTCGACCAGATGGCGTGGGTCACTCCGGCCCGCTGGGGATTCGCCTCGACGGCGTCGACGATCGATCTGATCAGGCTCGTACCGGGCCCGCTGACACCGCAGGACTCGCATTGGAAGCACACCGCGGGCGCGTGGTGGTTCAACATGGCCATGCAAGGGTTGATCTGCGTCGGCTACCTGAGCCTGGTGCGGTGGAAGATCCGGTTGGCCGCCGCCAGCTGACCGAATGTTCTGCAGCACGGCGTTGGCCCAGCGCGTCGAGCGCGCGGAGGCCGGTCTCATCGCGGCGAGCACCGAGGCGGCACGGCGCCGCGGCGGCGAGCCGTCGGGTTTCGTGATTCCGGTTGCGGGCGGCGTGGCGTGCTTCGCGGAGGCGGACTCGCCGTTCAACAAGGTCGTCGGGCTCGGCTTCGGCGGTGTGCCCGACGACGCCGAATTGGACGAGATCGAAAGGGCTTTCGCCGATCGCGGCAGTGCGACTCAGGTCGAGCTGACGCACCTCGCGGACCCCGAGATCGGTGCGGCGTTGACGGGCCGCGGATATCGGCTCGTCTCCTTTGAGAACGTGCTCGGCTGCGGGCTGGACCACGCATTGGAGCCGATCACACCGCCGGGGGTCGACGTTCGGCCCAGCGGCGACGACGAATTCGAGACGTGGCTCGACGTGGTCGTCGACGGCTTCGCTCACCCGGACACGCAGGGCGTGGCGTCGCACGAGGACTTCCCGCGCGACGTGCTTGCGACCGCCACCCGCGACATGGCGGCCGCGGGCGCGACCCGGTACGTCGCGCTTCACGACGGTGTCGTCGCCGGTGCGGCCAGCGTTCGATTGGCCGACGGCATCGCTCAACTGACGGGGGCGGCGACCGCCCCGGCGCACCGACGCCGCGGGGTTCAGACGGCGATTCTTGCGGCCCGACTCGTCGACGCCGCCGCGGCGGGGTGCGATATCGCCGTCGTCACCACAGCGCCCGGTTCGAAGTCCCAGGAGAACGTGCAGCGACGCGGTTTCGACCTGCTCTACACCCGCGCGATCCTGGTGAAGGACTCGTAGCCCGTCTGCTCAGCCCGTGCGTGCCGGGGCGAGTCGCTTGAGAGCGAGCCCGCCCTCGAACGGCCGGTAACCGAAGGCGGGCGGAGAGACGTAACCCGTATCCCCCAGCGGTGTTTTCACCTCCGCGACCGTCGGTCCGATCTCGGCGGCGATCGGCGCGAGGGCTTCCAGATCGAAGCGGTACAGGCGGCCTGCATTGCCTCCCAGAATCTTTCGGCAGGTGTCCTCGGTCTGATCGTGCAGAGCCCATCGGATGGCCAGTTTGGAATGCGGCGCAAAGCCTTCCTCATGGGGATAGTCACTGCCCCACATGACGTGATCGGCGCCCATGTAGTCGACCATCGACTTCTCGAACGGCGTGAGTTCGGAGGCCAGGTAGCAGTTGCGCTTGGCATACTCGCTCGGCGCCAGGGTCAGCTCATCGATCGACGACCCGCCGAACATCCCGTAGGTGCGGTTGCCCGCTTCGGATTTCATGCTGGGCACCATGACGTCGAGCATCATCATCTGATGTTGCAGCCACAGCGTGCCCTGCTCGGTCGGCACGAAACGCAGCGTCGGGTGGCGCTCGAACACCCCGGCGAGGATGAGATGGCTGACCGTGCGCTGGGCCCACAGCGCCATCTCGGTGACCAGCACGGCGTTGGAGGCCGGCTGATCCATCGGCATCACCGGACTGCCCGCGCCGGCATGCTGAACCAGGGTCAGGTCGAGCTCCGTGCACAGCGCCCAGATCGGTTCATAGCGGGTGTGGAAGAGCGGGGCTACGTTCGGATCACCGGGCGACACCGCGGGCAGCAACACGCCGCCGAAGCACTCCTGCTCTGCACCCCAACGGATCTCTTCGAGGGCCAGGTCGATGTCGTTGGGAAAAATCTGGATCAGTCCGCGGCGCCGCGCCGGCGCCAGAGAGCAGAAGTCGACCTGCCACCGGTTATGGGCCTGCACGCCCGCCCACCGGTGTTCGAACTCCTCGCGGGTGCGCGGCAGGCTGATCGTGATGTTCGGGGTGGTCGGGAAGAACGGGGGCACGGTGTTGGGCAGCAGCACCTCGGCGGCCACCCCGTCGGCATCCATCTCCGACATGCGCAGTTCGTGGTCCCAGTTGCGTTTCGCGGTCGCGATGATCAGGTCGTCGAACGGGCTCACATAGGTCTTCGCCCACGCGTCGAAATCGTCGTGCAGCCGCGCCGGTAGGTACTGCTTGTAGTCGTAGAGGTCCGCACCCGCATGCGTATCCGTCGAGATGACGACGTAGTGATCGATCGTGTCCCAGGTAGCGCCCATGGTTCGATCCTTCACCCCACGGGGCGGAAGTTGGCCGGATTCGCGTGAGCAGGCGATGAGTCCCCCGACACGCATGACCCTCTGCGTCTCACTCGAAAAGTTGGGACAAACACCCAGGTCGGCCTTCACGGTGAGCAAGAGGCCGCCGAGTGTGGGGTTGTGTCACGCGAACCTGCGTCGCCGCGTGACACAACCCCACACTCGGCTCACTTTTCATCGTCCACAGCGCGGCGCAGCCGCCCCTATAGCTGCTCGCGCGGCAGCGGTTATTCCCCGTGGATGTTCAGACCGTGCGCTGCGGCGTAGGACAGTGCCTGGTCGACGTCGATCTTCGCGCCGCGCAGCGTGGCGGTGGTCCAGAACGTCGGGTCTGTGCGAGCGCCGCGTAGATCCGCCTCGTCGAGCCGGGTCTTCTGCAGTCGCGCGCCACGCAGGTCGGCACCGCGCAACACCGCCTTACGCAGGTCGGCTTCGACGAGGCCGGCTTCGCGCAGCCGGCAGTCAGACAGGTCGACACCCTTCAGATCGCATCCCCCGAGCACGGCCAACGTCAGGTCGACCTCGACCAGCAACAGGGGTCGCAACCGACACTCGGTGAACACCGAGCCGAGCATGCTGCACTGCCGAAATATGCTGTGGTGCAGTGTGGCCCGCTCGAATCGGCAGTTGCGGAACGCCGAGCCGACGTGTTCGGACTCCGTGAGGTCGACACCGCGGAAGTCGCACTGGTCGAACACCACCCGTTCGGTGCGCAGCCGGCTGAGATCCTCGTCGCGGAAGTCGTGAGCGACGAATTCCCTTTCGGTCCAGACTTCTTCGTCGATGTGCACCGCTCAGCCGGGCAGCGAGATGAGGGTGTTGAGGGCGTACTCGGTGACCGCGATCAGCGCCGCCCGGCACGAGTGGCGGTCACGGGCGTCGACGGAAACCACCGGGATGCGATCCGAAAGCGCCAGCGCCTTGCGCACGGCATGTGCGGAATGCCTTGGTGCTCCGTCGAATTCATTGATCGCGATCAGGAAGGGCAGTTTACGCGCCTCGAAGAAGTCGACCGCGGCGAAGCTGTCCTGAAGGCGTCGGACGTCGACCAGGATGATCGCGCCGATGGCGCCGCGGATCAAGTCGTCCCACATGAACCAGAACCTGCGCTGGCCAGGCGTGCCGAACAGGTACAGCACCAGGTCCTCGTCGAGGGTGATGCGGCCGAAGTCCATGGCCACTGTCGTGGTGGTTTTCGACGGCGTCGCGTCGAGGCCGTCGACGCCCTCCGACGCGTTGGTCACCAACGCCTCCGTCCGCAGCGGCATGATTTCGGAGACCGCGCCCACGAACGTCGTTTTGCCGGCGCCGAAACCGCCGGAGACGACGATCTTCGTCGAGGCGGTGGCCCGCCTCGCCGAGGGGTCCGTCGAGGCATGCCGCCTCTCAGAGTGCCCTGAGGCCACGCAGCGTCCTTCCTATCAGTTCTCGTCGCTCGTCGTTCGTCGCCGAATCGCCGAGCGTGGTGTGCACCTGCAGATAACCCTGTGCCACCAGGTCACCGATCAGCACCCGAGCCACGCCGAGCGGTAACGCCAGCTGCGCCGCGATCTCGGCGACCGACGGGAGATCGACACTCATTGTGAGGATCTGACCCCGCACGTCGTTTCCGGGCCACCGCGCAGGCTTCGCCGACGGCAGTTTCCCGATCGGCGCCTCCAGCGGCAGGTGCATCCGCGGCTCGGTGCGGCCGGCCGTCAGCGTGTACGGCCGGACCAGACTCGGTTCGTCCGCGACCTCCCGTTCCCACAGCGGAACTTCGGTCGCATGGTTCTCCCCTGCCCTTCGGGCGTGGGCCCAGCCCCTTGGATTGTCCATAGGCCGCTCAGGAATGCTGAGGCGCACGCCGCCGTGATGACTGGACCACCGCGCCCACTCGTTCCACCAGAATCGCCATCTCGTAACCGATTTGGCCGATATCGCAGTTGCGCGCGGCGAGCGTCGCCAGGTTCGAACCGTCGCCGACGCGCATCAACAGCAGGTAGCCGTTCTCCATCTCGACGACCGACTGCATGACGTACCCGCCGTCGAACAGCTGCGCCGCGCCGGTCGAGAGGCTGGCCAGCCCGGAGGCCACCGCCGCGAGTTGGTCGGCACGTTCGACCGGGATGTGCTCACTGGAGGCCATCAACAGTCCGTCGGCGGACACCAGCACGGCGTGGGTCGCTCCGGATACTTCGCGAGCGAACTTGGAGACCAGCCAGTCGAGCGAATCACGCTGCGTCGAACGCGACGGCTGCGCCCAATCCCCCGTCGTCCCCCTACCCTCCGGGTGGGTGGGCCCTCCGTCCCCAGCTTGCGCGGGGGCCCATGCGTGGGGAGTGCCCCCACCGCTCTCCCCTGGCCTGCGGCCGTGGGCCCAACCCGAGGGCGTCATTGGCTATCTGTTCCTCTGGTCTCTCGCGCGTGCGAGCGGCCCGCGTGTACGCCGCCGAAATGGCTGCTGATACTCGCGCGGACGGCATCGGGGTCGCGCTGCGGATCGGGCCCCGGCTCGCTAGGGGACGGTGCTCCGCCTGCCGATGATGCGTCCGGCCCTGCGGAGCCGAACTCAGCCGCCGATGCTACCTCGTCGTCGCCGTCGGGGTTCCGGTGAGCGCCGCCGTTGCGGTGATGCCCACCGCCGCTAACAGCTGATTCAGCGGCACCGGGCACCAGCCGGGCGCCGGGCTCGCGCATCGGCAGACCCTCTTCGGTGTGCTGTTGCACCGGCGCCTCGTCCGCGGCTTCGGCCGCCGACCAACCGCTGTCCCACACCGATTCCCAGTTCAGATCGTCGCTGTTGGCCAGGTCGCTCGGATCGACCAGCCATTCGGACAGCATCTTCTGGTAGATCGCGTCATCGGAGCCCGCGCCGGACGAAGCCGCCACAGTGTGACGCGCGGGTTCGGCCTCGGGCTGCTGCGGTTGCGGCTCTGGCGCGGCCTGCTGCGGTCCTGCGGTTCTGGCGCGGCGTGCTGCTCCTGCGGTTCGAAAGCAGGGGCACCGACACCGTTGCCTGCGGCGTGCGCGCGGGCCGCGAAGAAGCCGGACGTGTCGGTCGGCCGTTCGGCGGGCGTCGGCGCGCCCCATTCGTCGTCAACGGGCTCGTAGGCCTGATACTCGGGCGTCTGCGCAGGCATCGAGTCTTCGGGCCACTCATCCTCGGGCCAGACGTCGTCGGTCTGGTCCGGCTGCACTTGCGCGGGCATCCCCAACGACGCCGGGATATCGGATATCCCGCTGGCGCCGGGATCGCGTTGCGGCAACAATGCGACCGGCACCTCCGAATGACCGTTGAGGTACGGCTCGGCGTATTCGTCGTGCGCATCGGCCCAGGTGTGCCCGTCGTCTTCATCGAGCGCCAAGGCCGTCGCGATGCCCGCGTGCGCGTCGGCGGGCGAGGCGTACTCGGGCTCGCCGAACTGGTCGGGCGCATCCGCTGCGCTGAGGAGTTCTTTGCGCACGTAGACCCCGGCAGTGGTGCCCGAGTCCGGCTCGCCGGCGATGGTGCTGCGCAACCGGACCACCAGATTGTGCTGCGCTGCGAGCCGTCCGACCACGAACAGACCCATGTGTCGCGCGGTGTGGGGGTTGACCTCACCGCCGGATTGCAGACGCGTGTTGGTCACGCGCAGGTCCGCCTCGGTCATGCCGAGGCCGATGTCGCTGACCTCGATGACGAGGCCGCCGTTGCCGGTGTGCACCGCGGACACCCGCACCTGTGAGATCGGGGGTGAATAGCGCAACGCGTTGTCGAGCAGCTCGGCGAGCAGATGTACCAGGTCGCCGGCCACGGAGCCGACGATCTCGCTGTCGGGGACCGTCGCGGTGACCACGCGGGTGTAGTCCTCGACCTCGGAGGCGGCCGCGTTGATGATCGCCGAAACGGGCACCGGCTCCGCCCGTTCGCGCGGCACCTTCGCCCCCGCGAGTACGAGCAGGTTCGCGCCGTTGCGGCGCATCCGCGCGGCGAGATGGTCGAGGCGGAACAGGCTCTCCAGCCGCTCGGGGTCCTCCTCGTTGCGTTCCAGCCGGTCGATGAGCGACAACTGCTGGTCGACAAGGGACCGGCTGCGCCGCGACAGGGTCTCGAACATGTCTCCGAGCTGAAATTGCAGCCGCGACTGCTCGCCGGCCAGCAGTACCGCCTGCTCGTGCAGTTCGTCGACGGCGTGGGCGACCTGACCCACCTCTTCGGAGGTGTGCACCGATATCGGATCGATGGGACCGGGGTCGCCGCCGGAGCGCACATGCTCGATCTCGCGGGCCAGGTCGTCGTGGGCGACCCGTAGCGCGCTGTCTCGCAGCCTGCGAAGCGGCCGAACGAGCGATCGCGCCACCAGGATGACGACGATCAGCGCCAGCAGGATCGCCCCGCCGACGATCGCCGCGTCGCGGATCGCGGCTGCGCGCTGCGCCGATGCCCGTTCCTCCACCGTCGACGTCACCGAGGCGGTGGTGTCGGTGATGATCTGTCCGGCGATCTGGTCGGTGACCGCTTCGGAGGCGCGCAGGTCGGGGTTGTTGACGAGCACAGCCAGCGGATCGGACATGATCGCCAGGCGCCTGGCCGTTTCGTCCTGCAGCTTCTGGGCTTCGGTCGAGCCGACGCCGAGCACCTGACTCATGCCGAACAGGGTCGACGGCTCGGTACCGGCGAGCGCGATCATCCTGGTCCGCAGTTCGGGTTCGGGCAGTTCAGCGCCGAGGTTGACCAGCAGCTGCTGCATCATCATCTGCCCGCGGGCGCCCACCGCCCTGGACAGTCCGAGGGTATCGGCCGTGATGCGCTCGTCGTCGACGCGGACCGAACCGTTGATGGCGTCCTCGGCGGTCAGCAGGATCGGCTCATAGGTGGTGACGCGTTCGAACAGGTTGATGCTGTTGGACGTGACCTTGTCCATCAGGGCCTGGCCGTTGTCGATCATGCTCGTGACGCCCTTGCTGACGTCGTCCGCGATGTCGGTGTCGCTCAACCGGCGCTGCAGTTCCTGCCTGCTGGAGTCGAACTCGGTGAGCGCGGTCTGCGGATCGCCCCCGGTGGAACTCGCCAACATTGCGGCGTCCAGCGCGGCCATATAGTTCACGATGGCCGGCACCATGTCGGTGCGGTCGGCGGCTCGACGCCAATCCGTCGCCTCGGTCACGCTGCTGTAGATGCGCAACCCGCCAAACGCTGCGGCGAGAACAAGGGGCACCAATACGAGCGCGAAAACTTTCCAGCGAACCGTCCAATTGGACAGCGCCCACCGCCGTGGCCGCTTAGGGGGCGGTGCCACTTTGGGTTCGAAATCGACAAGGGTTCCGTCGGACTGCTTGAGCTGCGAGAAAGCGCTCACCGGCGCTCGCCCGCGCTATCGGCCGCGTGTCCGTATTTCAGTATTGGAGCGTCGTTCATTTGCTTCCTGCTAATTCGCCCGCATCTGCGGGCTGGCGTTACGCGCCTGGCAATTGGTCGAGTATGCCAGTCATGAGCAGCTGATTCCACACTTCTTACTGAACAGTCATCTGGGGATTGGCGAGGCATGGGGAAGTTGGGAATCGCCTCTGATGTGTGCGAATGCTGTACCGCAGCGTTGGCGAGGCGGTGGGAGTTTCAGTGCTCTTGCGGACTTTTTGCGGACTAAGCCATTCTGCCGCAGCAAATTCGGGAGCAAGTTGGCTCACGATCGAACCGAAGCGGTGTGACACTGACCGAGTGCGATCGACAGAATCACCGATCGGAACCCTCAACGCCGGCCCGCCGAACCGCTGCAGGAAGAGGACGGGGACGGCTTCGAGCCAGACGACCCGTTCGAGCCTGACGACGATTTCGATGAGCTGGAAGACTGACGGCCCCCTCGCCGTCGCGGGGCGACCAGCTTCCGTCTAGAGGGCCGTCACCACCGACTTCGTCTCGAGGTAGTTGTCGAGCACCTGCGGGCCCATCTCGCGGCCCCAGCCCGACTCTTTGTAGCCGCCGAACGGCATCGCGGCGTCGAACACGTGGTACGTGTTGATCCACACCGTGCCGGCGCGGAGCCGGGCGGCAGTCTTGTGCGCCTTCGAGATGTCGCGCGTGAACACACCGGCGGCCAGGCCGTAGTTCGTGTCGTTGGCGACCGGGACGATCTCGTCCGCGGAGTCGAACGGGATCGCGCACACCACCGGACCGAAGATCTCCTCGCGAACCACGCTCATGTCGTTCGACGTGTTGGCGAGGATCGTCGGCTGCACGAAATAACCGCGATCCGCGGCACGACCGCCGCCGACGACCACCTCGGCGCCCGCGTTCTGGCCCGCATCGAGGTAGCCCAGCACCTTCTGAAACTGTTCGTCGGAGATCAAGGGACCCATGTTGGACTCGGGATCCGTGCCCGGACGGACCTTGATCCCCTTCGCGAAGTCGGCCACACCGGCGACCACGTCGTCGTAGGCATCCTTCTGGATGTACAGACGTGAGCCGGCGTTACAGCACTGACCGTGGTTGAAGAAGATGCCGTTGGCCGCACCCACGATCGCGCTCTCCAGATCCGCATCGGCGTACACCACGTTCGGCGACTTGCCGCCGAGCTCCAGCGAGACCTTCTTCAGGTTGCCCGCCGCCGCGTGCACGATCAGCTTGCCGACCTCCGTCGACCCGGTGAAGGCGACCTTGTCGACGTCGTCATGCGCGGCGAGCGCCGCGCCCGCGTCACCGAATCCGGTGATGATGTTCACCACGCCGTCCGGCAGCCCGGCCTCCTGCATCAGCTCGCCGAGCCGCAGCGCCGACAGCGGCGTCTGCTCGGCCGGCTTGAGCACCGTGGTGCATCCGCAGGCCAGCACCGGCCCGAGCTTCCAAGCCGCCATCAGCAGTGGGAAGTTCCAGGGGATGATCTGACCGACCACGCCCACCGGCTCGCGCAGCGTGTAGGCCAGGTACTCACCCGGCGCCGGCAGCGCGGAGATCGGTACGGTGTTGCCGTGGATCTTCGTCGGCCACCCCGCCATGTAGCGAAACAGGTCGGCCGCCAGTTCGACGTCGGCGGCCCGCGCGACCGTGAACGGCTTTCCGTTGTCGAGCGATTCGAGCATCGCGAGTTCGTCCGCATTCTCGATGATCAGCTCGGAGATCCGCCAGATCAGCCGACCGCGGTCCGACGCGTTCATGCGCCGCCAGGGTGAGTCGTAGTCGAACGCCTTGCGCGCTGCCCTGACGGCACGGTCGACGTCCTCCGCTTCGCCCTGCGCGACTTCGGCGAGCACCTCCTCGGTCGCAGGGTTGAGGGTTTCGAACGTCCGCCCGGATGCTGCGTCGACCCATTGACCGTCGATCAGCAGCTGATGCTTGGACTTGACGAAGGTCTCGGCCCGCTCGTCCAGCGCGGTAGCTAGCGACATTGCTGCTCTCCTTCCCGGCCGCAGCCCGTCGCCGCGGCAACTACTTTGGACGGTAGTCACATTCCTGACTACCGTGCAAGGACGCCGGCGCGCCTTAACTAACTAGCTA
>CAVTSZ010000036.1:0-74915 GCA_963737385.1 uncultured Actinomycetota bacterium | reverse complement strand
CTGAGGCGTTACCGACGCCGAAACTGGGTTTGTGCAGTCGGATTTCGCGAAATTCCCTGCAAAACTTCAGTTTCGACGAGATCCGGTAGCGGGCCGTGTGGCCTTACGCCGCAGAGTCGGGTTGGCCCACATCCAGTTCCGGTAGCGGCCGCCTGCAGATTTCGTGCGCTTCGTCGGCGGGCAGCCCGAACAGCCGCAACACGTCTTCGGTGACCGTGTCGGCCGCCGCGGCGTCGTCGCGATCGGGCTCGTCGTGCAGCAGCTTGCCGAGCCCGAGCAGCGCGCCGCCCGCGACCGCAACGGCCAGTTCGGGGTCGTCGACGCGTGAACCGGCCCGCGGCGACGGCCGCTTCGATGTCGCGCAGCGCGCGCGGGGCGAGCCCGCGGTCCGACGACAGCAGCGTCAGCCCGTTGGCCAGCAGGATCTGGCTCTCCTGCGGACGCCGCCGGAACAGCCGGCCGGTCAGGCGGAAACTGCACGCGAACGTCTCGGCGGGATCGTCGATCGACGCGGTCAGCTGATCCAGCAGCGCGCCGTGGGTGTCGAGCACCTCGGCGACGGCGGCCTCGAACAGCTCCTCCTTGCTGTCGAAGTGGTTGTAGAACGACCCCATCCCGACGTCGGCGGCCTGCGTGATCTCCAGGACCGGCACGTTGACCTTGCCCGCGGCGATGAAGCTCTGCGCGGCCTTGATCAGCGCCGCGCGCGTGCGCTGTTTGCGCCGCTCGAGGCGGTTGACGGGCGCCTCGTGACTGCTTCGGTCACGCCTCTCACGGTAGCAGAAATCCTCAGTTTTGAGGATTTCGTCAGAACCTCTTGACTGAGCATAGCATCGTATGTGACGATTTCGTCAGATCAGTAGAGGAGGTGCGGATGAGCGACACCGTCGGCGCCCACAACGACCTGCACAGCGAGCAGGGCGCCCGCCAGGGCGAGCACCCCGGGCGGTCGCGCAATCCGGTGATCAAGGTCGCCGACATCGCCTGGCTGGAGTTCGAGAAGCCCGACCTGGCTCGCGCCGAGGCATTCGCCCACGCCTTCGGCTTCGCCACCGTGCTGCGCACCGCCGACGAGCTGCAGCTGCGCGGCACCGACGCCGGCGCGCCGTGCGTGATCCTTCGCCGCGGAGCCGCAGTCGCGATTCGTCGGGGCCGCGTTCAAGGCGCAGGACGAGGTCGACGTGCTGCGGCTCGCCGAGGCCACCGGCGCGACCGCACGAGCGCTGCCCGAATCGCTCGGCGGCATCGCGGTCGATCTGGTCGACCCGAGCGGCATGCCGGTCCGCGTGGTCGCGGGCATGCATCGACCTGCCCGCGCTGCCCGCCCAGCACGCCGCACATCTTCAACTTCGGGCACGAACTGCGGCGCACCAACGCCACGCAGCGCCCGCCCCGGGTACCGGCCAGGGTTCAGCGGCTCGGCCACGTGGTGCTGCAGACCACCAAGTACACCGAGGCGCTGAACTGGTACCTCGACAACCTCGGCATGATCGTCAGCGACTTCCTCTACTACCCCGGCCAGCGCGACCGCGGACCGGTGATGAGCTTCATCCGCTGCGACCGCGGCTCCGCCCCCGCCGACCACCACACCCTCGCGATGGCGCTCGGCCCGCAGAACCGCTACGTGCACTCGGCCTATCAGGTGTGCGACCTCGACGCGCTGGCCGCAGGCGGCGAATACCTCGCGCGAGCGCGGCTATTTCCGGTCCTGGGGCATCGGCCGCCACATCCAGGGCAGCCAGCTCTTCGACTACTGGCGCGATCCCGACGGCTTCCTGGTCGAGCACTTCGCCGACGGCGACATGTTCGACAACACGCTGGAGCCCGGCTGGGCGCCGTTCACCGCCTCGGGCCTGGCCCAGTGGGGCCCGCCGGTCACCAAGGACTTCCTCGGCATCAACCCCGAAAGCGCTTCCCCACGAAGCGCGCTCGATCATCACCGCACTGCGCGACGACAACGAATTCACCCTCACCCGCCTGCGCGGCCTCCTGAAAGTAGCCAACTCATGACCACCTCCGTCCTCCGCACCGCCGACGCCTGGTGGGTCCAAACCGCCACCGGCGCAGCCAAAATCGCCACCTCCGCGACCACCACCGCGCGAGCTGCTCGCCGACCGCGCCGCCATCGATGCCGCCGCCCACAGCACGCGACACCGTGCCCGTCGACAGCCTCGACCTGCTCTCCCCCGTCACCGCGCCGTGCCGCGTCGTCGCCCAGATGACGAACTTCGCCTCGCACGTCAAGGACGCGGGCATGGACCCGACGTCGATCCCGTTGACGTTCTTCCGCAAGGCATCCGGCGTCGATCAGCGGCCCGTTCGACGACATCGTCAAGCCCGGCCACGTCAGGTTCCTGGACTACGAGGTCGAGATCGGCCTGGTGATCGGCCGGGACATCCCCGTCGGCACCGCGATCACCGAGGCGAACCTCGCCGACTACATCGCCGGGCCTCGTCGTCACCAACGACGTGTCGGCCCGCGACATCCAGCTCCCCCAGACCCAGTTCTACGAGGCCAAGTCGTACCCGACGTTCACGCCGGTCGGCCCCGCGCTGGTGCTGCTCGACGCCGACGAGCTCAAGCGCTTCGGCGATCTGCGCCTGCAGCTGCGGGTCAACGGCGAGGTGCGGCAGAACATGGTCGTCGACGGCGACATGATCTACCGGCCGCTGCAGGCGCTGCAGTCGCTGACCCGCTTCCAGCGACCTCGACGCCGGGCGATCTCGTGCATGACGGGAACCCCGGCCGGCACCGCGCTCAGCGCGCCGCCGAAACCGATCGAGATCATCGGCGTCGCTGCTGCCGCCCGCGGTCAAGTGGAAGGCGTTCTTCAAGCGGCAGGCCAACAACCCGAAGTACCTGCAAGCACGGCGATGTCGTCGAGCTCAGTGTCGCGACCGACGACGGCGCGATCGACCTGGGCACCCAGCGCACCGCCGTGAGGTACGCGTGACGCGGCACCGCGCGTCCCGGTCGTCATCGTCGGCGCGGGCCCGACCGGCGTCACCGCCGCGACGCTGCTGGCGCAGTACGGCGTCGACTGCCTGGTGCTGGACCGCTGGACCGACGTCTACCCGCAGCCGCGCGCGGTGCACCTCGACGACGAGATCTTCCGCATCGTCGCGCGGCTCGGCATCGCCGACGAGTTCGCCGCGATCTCCCGGCCCGCGCTACGGCCTGCGACTGCTGGACAACGACGATGCGCGTGCTGGCCGAGTTCCAGTCGCGACACCGCGCGCAGCGTGCAACGGCTTCCCGCAGGCCAACATGTTCGACCAGCCGGAGCTCGAGGCGCTGTTGCGCACCAACCTCAAGCGCTACCCGCGCGCCGAACTGCGCGGCAACGTCGAGGTCACCGACGTCGCCGACGACGAGCGACGGACCGATCCGGGTCACGTTCGCCGACCGCACCGACGGCTCCGAGCACGCCGTCGACGCCGACTACGTGCTGGGCTGCGACGGCGCCAACAGCGTCGTGCGCGCCGAATCGGCTCGACGCATGCGCGATCTGAGGTTCGAGCAGCGCTGGCTGGTCGTCGACGTCGGCCACCGATGCCGATCTCGACCAGTGGGACGGCGTGCACCAGGTCTGCGATCCCGTCCGCGCGGGCACCTACATGCGCATCGGGCCGACCCGCTACCGCTGGGAGTTTCGGCTGCTGCCCGGCGAGACCGCCGACGACTTCGCGCACCCTGACGGCGCTGCAAGCCGCTCATCGCGCCGTGGACCGCGCGCGTCGCCGACGACGAACTCGAGCTGATTCGCGTCGACGGAGTACACGTTCCGCGCGCAGATCGCCGACCGGTGGCGGCGCGGCAACGTCTTCCTGCTCGGCGACGCCGCCCACCTCACCCCGCCGTTCATCGGCCAGGGCATGGGCGCCGGACTGCGCGACGCGATGAACCTGGCGTGGAAGCTGGCCGGCGTCCTCGCCGGCGACCTTCGCACGCGCCGTCCTGGACACGCTACGAGCAGGAACGAAAACCGCATGCCCGCAGCATGATCCGACTCGCACTGAGCGTCGGCTGGGCGATGACGGCCGGCGGCGAGTTCGGCAATCTGATGCGGCGCCTGGTCGTCACCGCGCATGCACCTCGCTCCCGGGACTGCGAGACAAGGTCCTCGACAGCACGCACACCCGCACTGCACCGCTCCGCGTTCGTCCGCCGACCGCGCACGCACGCGGCAGCTGGCCGGGCACGCTGTGCCCCAACCCGGTGCTCGCCGACGGCCGATCGGCTCGACGACGTCCTCGGCAACGGCTTCGCGCTCATCACCACGGTGCCACCCGACGACGTGCAGCGCGCGTCACTCGACGAGCGCGGCGCCGTCGTCCATATCGCCGCAGCCGGACAGCGAACTCGCCGACTGGCTGCGCCGCGGCCGCGCCACGGCGGCGATCGTCCGACCCGACCGCACCGTCATGTGCGCGGGCCGCGACCTGCGACGAGCTGTGCGACGTCCTGCCGACCTTCAGCCCCGACGAAGAGGATGCGATCGAATGTCTAAGGCGCCCAACGGCGTCCCCGCCTACCGACCGAACATCTACACGACCGACGCGATCATCGACCCGTATCCGCACTACACGCGGCTGCGCGAGCTCGGCCCCGTCGTGTGGCTGCCGCGGCACCGCGTCTACGCGCTGCCCACGCTACACCGAATGCAAGGCGGTCCTGCGCGACGACAAGACCTTCGTCTCCGGCAAGGGCGTCGCGCTCAACCCGCTCACCAACCGCCTCTCCCGCGGCACCACGCTGAGCAGCGACGGCGCCGAGCACGATCAGCGCCGCAAGCTCGTCGCGCATCGCCTGCTGCCCCGTGCGCTACGCGGCATCGAGCGACGACGTCCAGGAGCAGGCCGCGCCGTGTCGTCGACGCCGCGCTCGCGCGGGGCCGAGGTCGACGGCGTCGAGGATCTGGCGTGCGCGCTGCCGATGGCGGTGGTGCCCGATCTCGTCGGCTGGCCCCGCGACCAGCGCGACAACCTGCTGCCCTGGGGTGGAGCGACATTCGACATCCTCGGCCCGCTCAACCGGCACGCGCTGAAGTCGCTCCCCGTCAGCCTGCGGATGCTGCGGTTCGCCCGCCGCGTGGTCCGCGACCGCAGCCTCATCGAGGGCAGCCTCGGCCACGAAGTCCTTCTCGCCGCCGACGACGGGCAAGGTGTCGCACGCCGAGCTGCGCGCCGCTGATGATCGACTACATCGCGCCGTCACTGGACACCACGATCAGCGCCATCTCCAACGCGCTGCACCTGTTCGCCACGCACCCCGACCAGTGGCAGCTCCTCAAGGACGATCCGACGCTGATCCCGAACGCGGTCAACGAGGTCATCCGCTACGAGTCGCCGCTGCGGGCATTCTCCCGGCAGGCCCGCCATGACACCGAGATCGCCGGCCACCGGATCCGCGCAGGCGCCCGCGTGCTGGTCATCTACGCCTCCGCCAACCGCGACGAACGCGAATGGGATGCGCCCGACACCTTCGACATCCGCCGCGACGCCACCCGCCAACTCGGCTTCGGCCACGGCGCCCACGCCTGCGCCGGACAGGGTCTGGCGCGGCTGGAAACCCAGGCCATGCTGCGGGCTCTGCTCGAACGCGTCGACCGGATCGAGCTGACGGCGCCACCCGACCTGGGCGGTCAACAACATCATCCGCCGACACGAACAGCTACCGCTGAAGCTGATCGCGGCCTGAGCTGCAGCGTGATCAGCTCACCGCCTTGATCACCGAACTGCCGAAGCGGTCGATCGTCTCCAGCACGTGCGCCAGACTGTCACCAGGCAAGCCGACCTGCACCCATGTGACGCCCACTGCCGCAAGCTTTTCCAGGCCGGTGAGATAGGCGTCGGCATTGAAGTCATCGCTTCCCGGGCTGCCGCCGTCGGCGTTGGTGTACGTGATGTCGATGCCCGTGAAGTCCCGGTCGGCGGCATCGAATCTGCGACGCAGATCGTCGATCCCCTCCACCAGGACATCCGAATCCATGACCGCGGTGCGTGCTGTCTGCGCCAGCATCGCCGGCGCCGCGAACGGGCACCAGCCATCGCCATAGTTCACGACGCGCTTTCGGGCGGCCGATGTGTTGCCGCCGATCCAGATCGGCGGATGCGGAGTGCTGACCGGCCTCGGGTGGGCGGTGATCCCCTTGGCACTGAAATGCCGTCCCTCGTAGGAGAAGTCGTCGGTGGTCCAGATCCCCCGGATCACCTCCAGGGCTTCCTCGAACAACGCGGCCCGTTCGTCGAAGTTCACTCCCAATGCGTAGAACTCCCCCTTGAGGTAGCCCACGCCGACCCCGAGCGTGAACCGCCCGTCGGACAGCAGATCCAGAGTCGCACCCGCCTTGGCCACCACGAACGGATTGCGGTACGGCAGCACGACGATGTTCGGGATCAGCCGCAGCGTCGTGGTGCGCGCCGCGGCGTAGCCCATCGCCACGAACGGATCGACCGCGTCGTGCCCGCCCGACTCCAACCATCGCTGGGACGGCGCCGGATGATCGGTGAATCCGAAGCCGTGAAACCCCGCCGCCTCGGCAGCGGCCCCGACCGTGGCGATGCCCGAACCGGTCACCAACTCCGGGTTGTACGGATGGCTGTGCATCGGGTGGGTGAACGTGAAACGCATGTGGGTGCTCCGCCTTAGAACAGTCTTCTCGATTTCTGAGAATGTCGTTACCATGCGAACCACGGAAAGTACAGAGTTCGCGCCGCAGAAGGGCCACCGGAGATGAGTGAGTTGACGGTGGCCCCCGTCCGGCACGGCCCCTTCGCCGGTCGCCTCGAACCCGAGGCGATTGCGGCCTACGCCGCTGCCACCGGCGACCGGACGGCCTCGGTCCTGGCTGGACTCGCGGTGCCCGCGGTGTTTCCGGTGATCCTGGTGTTCACCCCGAACGAAGCGGCCAGAGGCGACTTGCCTGAGTCGGTCTGGCAGCACGTCCGCGGCGGGGTGCACGGCGAGCACGACATCGTGCTGCACCGGCCGCTGGTCCCCGGTGAGCCGCTGGCGACCTGGTCGCAGATATCGGCGGTGCGGACGTCCCGGGCGGGCACTCAGGTGGTGATGCGGTTCGAGCAGGTCGACGCCGACGGAGCGGTCGCTGTCGAACAGTGGTGGACGATGGTGCTGCTCGGTCTGCAGGGGGTCGCAGATCTCGGTAGTACGCCCGCTGATCACCGATTCCCCGACGACGCGCGGGCCCGTCCCGTCGGATCCGTCACCCACCACATCGACGAGGACGTGGCACGTCGCTATGCGGAGGTGTCGGGCGACTGGTCGGCCCATCACTTCGACATCGCGGTGGCGAGAGCGGCCGGGTTCGATTTCGTCTTCACCCACGGCCTGTGCACCATGGCGATCTGCACACACCGCCTGCTCGGCATGCTGGGCGTCGAGGACCCGGGCCGGGTTCGGCGGGTCGCCGTGCGGTTCGCATCGCCCACACCGCTCGACGCTGACCTGACGGTGAATGCCTTTGGCATCTCCGAGCATTCATTCGCGTTCGAGGCCGTCGCCAACGGCACGACGACCATCACCCACGGAAGATTGGAACTGCGGCCATGAGCAAGCCCGAGATCGGCGTCTACCTGCCTCAGATGGGCTTCACCTACGAGCAGGTCCTGCATCGCACGCTGCGCTGCGAGCAACTCGGCATCGACTCGGTCTGGCTCTACGACCACCTCTACGCACCGGGCATGCCGGACTACCCGTCACTGGAGGCATGGACTCTGGCCACGGCGCTGCTCAGCCGCACCGAACGCATCCAGATCGGACACATGGTGCTGTGCAACCAGTTCCGTCATCCGGCAGTGCTGGCGAAGATGGCGACGACGCTGGACCAGATCTCGGCGGGCAGGCTACAGCTGGGCATCGGCAGCGGCTCCATCGAGGACGAGCATTCCCGTCTCGGGTTGGACTGGGGCACGTTCGCCGAGCGGTCCGAACGGCTCGGAGAGACGCTGCAGATCCTGCATCAGGCGTTCGCAAACGAGGTGATCGATTTCACCGGAAGGCATTTCACCGTCACGGACATGCCGATCAAGCCGGGTGCGGTGCAGCAGCCCAGGCCACCGATCGTCGTGGGCGGCGTCGGCGAGAAGTACACCCTGCCGCTGGTCGCACGGTACGCCGACGTATGGAACGTCCCGACGTATGCGCTGGGCGAACTCGAACACAAGATCTCGGTGTTGCGGTCGATCTGCGACGAGGTCGGCCGCGACCCGTCGACGATCGTGTTGTCGATCGAGGCGGTGATGGCGCTGGCCGCGGACGACGCGTCGCTTCCTGCCGTGCAGCAGCTCGCCGAGAAGCGTTTCGGGGTACCGGCATTCGGCCTCGAGGAGGGCGGCCTGATCGGCACGCCGCCCGCAATCGTCGACCGCCTGCACGAACTGCAGGAGTTGGGGTTCGGCCAGATCGTGTTGTTCACCCACGACCGCGGCTCCGACGAGACCCTCGACCTGCTCGCCTCCGAGGTGATCGCCCGGCTCTAGTTTCCTGGCGCCGAACGTGGGTTACCCGCACGCTTTTGCGCGCCGATGTGTGCATCAAGCCCACATTCGGGTAGCCAGCGCGAAATTCTACTTCGCCTTTGCCGCGGGCGGCGCGTACGCCGGGCGCCCCAGCCCCAGCGCATGCTGGGCGATCATGTTGCGGAACACCTCCAGGGTGCCGCCGTAGATGCCGGTGGGTCCGGCCAACCGGAAGATGTACTCGGCTCCCCCGTCATCGGCGGCGCCCTCGGTACCGACCGGAAGCCCCGATGCTGTCCCGAGAATGTCCATCAAGTCGGGGGTCACGTCACGCATGGTCTGCGCGATCGCCACCCGACCGAACATCTCCGGCGTGCTCATCGCGGCTTCCATCCGCGCGATGCTGCGGCCCAGGCGGTATCTCACCGAATCCTCGTCGGCCGCTGTCGCCGCCACCCCGTCGATCGCCTCGGCGAGCAACAGCAGATGTTCGGACATCGCGGCGATCTTGTCCAGACCGTCGGTGCCGCGATCGATCGTGCCGTGCTCGTCGTTGCAGCGCTTCCCGCAGCACGCCCCAGCCTCCGTTGACCTCACCCACCCGGTACTTGTCGTCGATGCGCACGTCGCTGTAGTAGGTGATGTTGGTCCGATCGCCGTCCACTGTGCGCAGCGGCTGGATCTCGACGCCGGCGGAATTCAGCGGGACCAGAAACATGGTCAGGCTCTGGTGCTTCGGCGCGTCGGGATCGGTGTTGGTGATCAGGTAGACATAGTGCGCATTCTGCGCGTTCGATGTGAACATCTTGGATCCGTTGATGATCCAGCCGTCGCCGTCGCGCACCGCGCGCGTCTTGCACGTCGCGACATCCGAGCCGCCCTCCGGTTCGGTGTATCCCAGACACAGCCGGTACTCGCCGGCCAACACCTTCGGCATCACCTCGTCCTTGAGCTCATCCGAACCGAACTGCTCGACGGCGCGCGCAACCATCGCAGTCGTGCCCCAGTGGAACCACGGGGTGTGGATACGGCCGATCTCCAGTCCCCAGATGCGCCGGCGTAGCCGAGTGAAACCACCTTCGGATTCGTCCTTGAAATCGGTGGCGAGATAGCCGGCTTCGCCTAGAGCCAGGTGCACGCCCTCGTCGAAGTTCTCGCCGGTCAGCCGGTCCCGCGCGATGACCTCGTCCGTCACGATGGTTTTCAGGAATGCCCGCAGGTCATCCTGGAACGCTTGATCGTCATCGGACAATTCGACCCGGGAGAAGTCCACCTACCGAGCGTGACACTTACTCACTGATCTGTAAAGTCATGTCTGGAATGGCCAATCGGCCAGGCATCGCGGCGGAGGTTTTGTTGTGGCAGCTGGCAGCTGGCGATGGCGGTGCGCCCCAGCCTGTTCGTCTTCAGCTCGGTTGGACGCCTGGGACACGACAGCGGCGGCAACGGCGGACTCGAAGGGCGGATGACGATCGAGTATCACTTCAACCGGCCCGGCGGGGACGACACCCTGTTCACCCGGACGATGACGATCGAGGCCTACCGGCACGCACCGCTGACCGATGGCTTCTTTCGGATGGTCAACCCCGCGCACATCGACGCCTACCATGCAGCAGTCGCACGGGAGTTGGCTTCGGCCTGATCTGCGATTTGTGTGCAAATAGGAGCGCCCAGCGCGCCTCGACGCACACAAACCGCCCGTCAGGCGTGGAGGGCCCGTCGCAGCGCTGCTCCTTGCAACTCGAACAGGCGCTGACTGGTCTCCCATTCCGGCAGCAGTGAGTCGAACCCGTGGCAGGTGCCGGGGAATACGTGAAGTTCGGTGGCGACACCGGCCCACATCAGGCGCAACGCGTAGTCCAGGGCCTCGTCGCGCAACGGGTCGAGCTCCGAGCAGGTGATCAACGCGCTTGCGACACCGGATAACTCGCGGACGCGGCCCGGTGCGGCATCGACCGGCACCGATTCGCCGCCGACGTAGTGGCGCCACATCTGCTCGACCGCGGGCCCGTCGAACCCGGGCGTGGTGGGGAAGGCATCCTTCGACGGCATCGGCCGATCGTCGAGCACCGGTTGATGCAACATCTGGAACACGACGGCAGGCACCGAACCGTCGGCGGCGCACTGTGCGAGGCGGGCGGCCAGCGCGGCGCCGGCACTGCTGCCCGCCACCGCCAGTCGACCGACGTCGACGCCCAACTCCGAGGAATTCGGCGCCACCCAGTTGAGCACCGCGGCCGCGTCGTCCAGCGCGGCCGGGAACGGGTGTTCGGGGGCCAACCGGTAGTCGACGGAGAAAACCGTGCAACTGCCCTGCCTGGCGAACTGGACGCACTGACGGTGATCGGTGTCGAGGTTGCCCAGTACGAAAGCTCCTGAGTGGCAGTAGATCACCGCGGGCGAGGGCGCCGACGATCCGCGGTATATGCGCACCGGGATCGAGCCCACGTCGCGCTGCTCGATCTCGACCCCCACGGCGTTGACCTCTCGCGCGGTCTCTGCGCGCCGCTGGTTCAGCGAGTCACGGACGACCCCCAGCACACTCGATGACAGGTCGGTACGTGCAGTCGCGAGGTGGCGCAACGCGGGATCGAGTCGTTGCACGACATCGACGTCGGCGTCCATGTTTCGTTACCGGGTCGCCGTCGAGTGGGATCCCACCTCGACATCGTGGATGTGCACAGGCGGTTCGAAGGTGTAGTCGGCCGGCCGGAAGCGCCGGGTCATCCCCCAGAACGCCCGTGCGCTGCGCGGCCACTGGGTGACGACACGACCGTTGGGAGCGCGGAAGTAGTTGCTGCAGCGGGTAAGCCACACAGTGCCCTGCATCCACTCGTCGATCCTGGCGATGAAGTCGGCCATCGTCTCGGTCCGCACCGCGACGTATGTCTTCCGTTTGCGCCGCATGTACTTCAATGCGCGCACGATGTAGTGGGCCTGTGCTTCGAGCATGAAGATCACGCTGTTGGAGCCGACGTTGGTGTTCGGGCCGTAGAGCATGAAGAAGTTCGGAAATCCCGGAACCGTCATGCCCAGGTACGCGTATGCCCCGTCGCTCCACTGGTCACGCAGCGTGGCGGAGCCTTCGCCGACGACATCGATCTGGCCCAGGTAGTCCGCCGCCGCATAACCCGTCGCGCACAGGACGACATCCACGTCGAGGTCACTGCCGTCGGCGGTCACCAAGGAGCGGGCGCGCAGAGCCCGGGCCGGGCTCGACACCACCTCGACGTGCGGTTGGGTCAGGGCCTGCAGATAGTCGGTTGCGAAGACCAACCGCTTACAGCCGAACGGGTGCTCGGGAGTCAACTTGCGGCGCAAATCGTCGTCGGACACCGAAGCATCGAGCACGCGCAGCGCGATGTCCTTGAACTCCTTCGTCTTGTCGCTCCCGTTCTCGATCACGCCGATGTTGGACTCACTGCGCATCCACAATCGGGTCCGGTAGAACTTCTTGGCGAACGGAACGTGAGCGAACAGCCACTTCTCGCGGTCGGTGTAGCGGGCGGTCGGGCTTCGGCAGAATCCACGTCGGCGAGCGCTGCACCGAGTAGACCTTCTTGGCCACCTTTGCGACCTCGGGGATCAGCTGTGCCGCTGTCGATCCGGTACCGAGGACGGCCACGCGCGCGTCCGACAGGTCGACGGAGTGATCCCAGCGTGCGGTGTGCATCACCGTTCCGGTGAACGGCTCCTCCTCGGCGAGTTCGGGAAGTACCGGCTGCGTGAACAGGCCGACCGCGGAGACCACGACATCGAAGGTGTACCGCTCTCCGCCCGCGGTGGTCAGTACCCATTCGTCGACCGCGGCGTCCCACCGGGCCGAGACGATCTCGGTGCGCAACTGCAGATTCCGGGCCAGCTCATAGCGCTGTGCGCAGCGCTCGAAGTACTCAAGGATCTCCGGCTGGCCGGACCACAGGCGCGACCAGTTGGAGTTGAGGTCGAACGAATAGGAGTACAGATGCGACTTCACATCGCAGGCCAGACCCGGATAAGTGTTGATCCGCCAGGTGCCGCCGACCCCGTCCTCGCGGTCGAAGATCGTGAAGTCACGAAAGCCGTTCTTCCTCAGAAAGATCCCCAGCGCCAGCCCACCCGGGCCTGCGCCGATGATTCCCACCGACGGGCTCATCCGATCCGCAGGCATTGCCCTCCGTCCACGACGATTTCGGAACCCGTCATGAAGGACGCCTTATCAGAGACCAGGAACGCCACCACATTCGCGACCTCGACCGGCTCCCCTAGGCGCCCGAACGTGGCAGTCAACCTGCTCTGCGTCGTGTCGTCGAGCATGGGTGTCGCGATCGGACCGGGGAACACCGCGTTGACACGGATGCCGTCGGGGGCCAGTTCAGCGGCGACGGCCTGGGTCAGCCCGCGTAGTGCCCATTTCGACGATCCGTAGGCGGTGTGGTTCGGGAAAGGCCGAATGGCACCGGTGCTCACCGTGTTGACGATCGCGGCACCATCGGCCCGCCGCAGTTCCTCGAGCGATGCTTGAATTCCCAGGAACGGTCCAAGGCAGTTGAACCGCCAGCTGCCTTCGAAGCCCTCAGGCGTCTCGTCGTCGAGCGATGCCCGGCGGAGCACCCCGGCGTTGTTGATCAGCGTCGACAACGAGCCGAATCGCTCTACGGTGGCGCGCACCGCATTGACCCAGTGCTGGGCAGAGGTCACGTCGAGCTCGACGGCGATTACGTTGTCGCCAAGGGCTTCCACGTTCGCCTTCAGTTCGTCGATGCGAACATCGCCTGCTGCCACCCGGAAGCCGTCCGCGTGCAACCGCTTGACGATTGCCGCACCCTGCCCGCGGGCTGCGCCCGTGACCAGCGCGACCCGGTCCGTCGATGTCACTGCGCCTCCTCGAGGTGCTGCGCTGCGCCGCGGCGAAGCGCCTGCGACTCCGACGTCAGGGTGATCATGCGAAAGCCCAACTCGGCCATGGTCTTTCCGTACTTGCCCGCGCCGGCATGGATTCCGGCGACCAGCCCGGCGGCGGATACGCCTGCCTGGATGCGCGCCATGGCGTCGCGGACGGTCGGCTCGGTCCACGCCTGAGCCGGCGCGTACCCCAGTGAGATCGCCAGATCGGCCGGGCCGACATACACACCCGATAACCCTGGCACCGTGCAGATCTCGTCGAGTGCCGACAGGCCCCGCGCTGTCTCGATCATCGCGAAGACGCTTGTCCTTGCTTCGTGTGCTGCGGGATCGTGCCCCAGGCTCGCCCGCAGCGGCCCGAAGCTGCGCACGCCCTGCGGGGCATACCGGGTGGCTGCCACTGCGGCGGCGGCCTGATCCGCCGATTCGACCATCGCGATAAGCACCGCGTCGGCGCCGGCATCGAGTACGCGACCGATCGGCGCGGGATCCGCAGACGGCAGCCGCACCGCTGTCGCGATCGGCACGTGCTCCAGCCGACGCAGCAGTAGCGCGACGTCGGCGTCGTCGAGATAGCCGTGCTGGACGTCGAATCCGACGTAGTCGTAGCCCGCCTGCGCGAACTCCTCGGGACCGATGATGGTCGGCCCCACCACCCATCCGCCCCAGATTCGCTCCTTGGCGGCAAGAGCATCCTGCAGCCTGCTGGTCATCCGGTGATCGCGATCTTCACGCGTTCGGGAGCAGGCCTGCACGCCAGGTCGAACGCAGACTGCACCTCGTCGACACCGAAGGTGTGGGTGACGTAGGCGGCGAGCAGCTCCGGATGATTCTTTGCGAACTCGTCGGCAGCACAGAGGACTCGCCGCCGATCCAGCGTCACGCCCGACTTGAGTGTGAGGTTCTTACGAAGCATGGCGCGCATGCTGATCGGATAGCTGTCGTCGTCAGGCACTCCGAAGTAGAGCACCGTTCCGCCCGGCGCCGCGGCGTCGATGGCGTGGCCGAGGGTCGCGACCTGGTGGCCGACGGCCTCGATCACGACGTCGGGCCGGTCACTCGGCTCCAGGTGACTCACCCACCGGTCGCTGGTGGCGCGCACGATCGTGTCGACACCGAACTCCTTACCGACCTCGTCGCGGTCGACCGGGTCGACACCGGTGACGTGGCGGGCACCGAGAGCCTTTGCCGCATAGGAGAACAGCAGCCCGATCGAGCCTTGCCCGATGACGGCGACGTGCTGACCCTTGAGCTCGTCCAGCTGCTCGAGTGCGTACAGCACGCAGGCCAGCGGTTGCAGCGCTACGGCATGCTGGGCGCTCAAGGCGGGGTCGTAGGGAGCCAGGCCGTCACCGTCGGCCACCACGACTCCCATCAGACCGTCGAAACCCGACGCCCAGCCGACGACCCGGTCACCCACCCCGTGGCTGCGATGTCGGCTCGCGATCACTTCCCCGACCACCTCGTGGATCGGGAACCCCACCATCTCGGCTGCACTCAGGCCGGCGTCTCCGGCGATCTTGCCGCGCACGCCCCGGAACGGGGGCAGGTCGCTGCCACAGACCCCTGCGGCCATGAAGCGCAGTAGGACCTGGCCGTCGCCCAGGTCGTCAGCGGTCTTCTCCGGGATGTCCAGGCGCTCAAAGGTATACGGTGCGACGAGCCGGTACGCCCACACGTCAGACGCCCTCCACCTGGCACTCCACGGGGACACTGTTCCAGCCCCACTGGAAACTCGACGGCGGGCGCGCGGCGGCCTCGCTGATGATCCGCCAGTCCGGCACCCTCTTGAGCCATTCGGTCACCATGATGGCGATCTCGAGGCGGGCGAGATGCACACCCAGGCAGAAATGCTGTCCGCGACCGAAGGCCAGCAGGCGTTCGATGCGCCGGTCCCACACGAACTCGTCCGGATCGAGGTATTCGCGCTCGTCACGGTTGGCGGACGCGAGCAGCGTGATGACCCGCTGACCCGGATTCATCGTCGTGCCGTGAAGGGTGAACGGCCGGCGCAGTGTGCGCGCGAACCATTGCGCCGGCGCGCAGTAGCGGATCATCTCCTCACGTGCGACCGGAACGTTGGCGCCGAGATCAGCACGCACGGCGGCCATCTGGTCAGGTCGGCGGCCCAACTCCCAGAGTCCGTGCGCCACGATCTTGGGCACGGTCTCCGTGCCGCCGATGAAGACACCGAGCATCTGCACGGCAGCCTCCATGTCGGAAAGCGCCGAACCGTCGGGAAGCCGGTAGCCGATGAGGTTGTCGGCGATAGTTGAATTGCTCCTCGCGTCCGCCATCGGCGATTCTCCGTCGGCTTCCGCGCGCCTGCGCTCGATGATCGGCACGAGGTATTCCAGGTATCCGGGCCGGGCGTTGGCCACCTCTACCCCGCTGCCGGGCTCGGCCAGGCTGCCCGCATTGACGGTCGCCAACACGTCAGCCGCCAGATCGACTGGCAATCCGACTAATTCGCAGACCACCGAGGCGGCGACGATTCCGCCGAAGTCCTGGGTCAGGTCGAAGGTGCCGCGCGGCAGCAGTTCGTCGAGACGCTCGTTGGCCAGGACGCGGATCCGGTCGGCCAGCGCGGCAACCGACTTCGGCCGGAACTGACCGGACGTACAGCGCCGGACACTGTCGTAGATCGGCGCATCGAAGTTCGCGTGGAACGGCAACGGGTGCAGCGGTGGATCGGGCACCGGCCCGTCGTTGTGCCCGGCCAGAACCGTTGCGGCGGGCAAGGTTCCCTCGGACGCGACGAACGTACCGTCGTTGACTCCCAACACCTGCCAGATGTCGTCGAAGCGCGACAACGCATAGGTGTCCCACTTTTCGATGTAGTACACCGGATGTTCGTCACGCAAGACCCGGTAATAGGACGGTGGATCGGCCATCACCGCCGGGTCGAACGGATCGTAGGAGAAGTTCTGCATCATTTGAGTCACTACAGCGTTCATTGCAGCGGGGACGGCGGTAGGGCCTGCAATATCGAGTCCTCCCACCCGTCGCGCAGCGCAGGCGCGACACTCATCCAGGTGACGATCTCGGCGGGCGGGCTGTCCTTCCAGGACGGGTAGTGGTTGGCGAAGCAGTCCCAGTCACCGTCCAGCGCCCAGTAGTGGATGACCTCGTTGAACCGGAAGGTGGTGATGAACGATCCGAGCCAGCGCTTACCGGTCCGTTCCGACCACGGGACGTAGAGCCGTTCGAGTTCTCGGATGTAGTCGTCCTGGCGGCCGGGTTTGGTCTGCATGATCTCCTGAATCACCAGCCCTGCGGAGAAGTTCGACTCCTTGAGTTCCGCGAGCGGCTTGTTGCTCCTGCCGGCATACATGATTCGGCCCTCACCGGTCGCTCGAATCCCGGCGAGGAACGTCGACCACTTCGCCGCGGCCGCCTCGTGGCTACCGCCTCGCGCCTGCGCCTTGCCGATGCGCGCGTAGTCGGCGAACGCGTCGATCTCCCAGATGATCGTCACCTGCGGCCAGTGTCCGTTGTACGGCGTGGCCTCCCAGATCGCGAATAGTCGCGCGCCGAGTTCCTCCATCATCGGGTGGTAGACGTCGCCGAAGACCTCAGTGAATTGCTCTTCGCGCGAGCGCTCATCGCCGTGAAACCGCTCGCTTCGGCCTTCACCCAGCGCAATCGTCTCGTGCAAGTAGAGAAGCGTGTGGCCGTAGTACTTCTTCATGCCCAACACCCGGTTGACAGTCGCACCCTGCGAGCGTGACACTTATGCCGTGATTTGTAAAGGTGCCGACACGCTGACGACACTGGCCGACGGTTTCTGCTTCGGCGAAGGCCCGCGGTGGTTCGAGGGACTGCTGTGGTTCTCCGACATGCTGGGCGAGGCGCTGCACACGGTCAACCTGCGGGGCGAGCAGACCACCCTGTCGCTGAGCGGCCACCACCCGTCCGGGCTGGGGTTTCGACCCGACGGCACACTACTGATCGCGTCCACCGAGAACCGCCAGGTGCTGCGCTATGACGGAGACACCGTCGGCCCGATCGCCGATCTGTCCGACCTCGTGCCTGCGGACCTGGGCGACATGGTCGTCGACGACGCAGGGCGCGCGTATATCGGATCCCAGGCGCGTGAGGGCGGCGTGATCGCGCGGATCGATCCCGACGACTCGGTCACGGTCGTCGCCGAGAACCTCGACTTCCCCAACGGAATGGTGATCACGCCGGATCGCACGCTGATCGTGGCCGAGTCGACCGGTAGACGGTTGACGGCGTTCGCCGTCGGCGCCGACGGATCGCTGAGCGATCGCCGGCCCTTCGCCGACGGGCTCGACGGGCCCCCCGACGGTATCTGCTTGGACGCCGAGGGTGGCGTTTGGGTGGCGATGACCCTGGCCCATCAGTTCGAGCGAATTATCGAGGGCGGCACCGTCACCGACCGAATCGACATGGGCGACCGCACGGCGATCGCCTGCACTCTGGGCGGGCCGGAGCGACGCACCCTGTTCCTGCTTTCCAGCACGGACGCCTACCCGCAGCGCCTGATCGGCACGAAGCTGTCACGCGTCGACGCGATGATCGTCGACGTGCCCGGGGCGGGGCTGCCGTGAGCGACTCCTATTACGAACTGGTCGACGGCGGCAGCGACAACACAGCGCTCGGCGAGAAGTTCCCCCTCGGTGAAAAGTTCAAAGCGACCGATATGGTGCGCAGCACGTGGTCGGCGGCGATCCAGCACGGCGCACCACCTTCAGCCCTGCTGGTTCGCGCGCTCGAGCGCTGCGAAGCCCGCGACGACACCCGGCTGAGCCGGGTGATGATCGACCTGCTCGGCGCGATACCCGCCGAAGGCGAGCTATGGGTTTGTTCGCGAGTCGAACGCTCCGGCAAGCAGATTGAGTTGGTCAGCGCCGAGATGCTTGCTCCCGGAAAGGACGGCGAGCTACGGCCGGTTGCCCGGGCCAGCGGATGGCGGCTGAAGACGATCGACACCGCCGAAGTCGTCCATGCGTCGGCGCCACCACTGCGTCCGCTGTCCGAGGCCCACAGCCGCGGATTGAGCGAGAGGTGGGACCGCAACTACGTCCACAGCCTCGACTGGAGATGGCTGACCCATCGCAAGGACAGCGGACCCGGTGAGTCGTGGCTCATGCCTATCGTCGACCTCGTCAAGGGCGAGGCCATGACTCCGATGGAGCGACTGTTCGCGGTAGCCGACTGCGCCAACGGCATAGGCACGAAACTCGAGATCGGGAAGTGGACGTTCATGAACACCGATCTGGTCGTGCACGTGCACCGGATTCCGGAGGGCGAGTGGATCGGCATCCGCGCGGAGACCAATTACGGCCCCGACGGGATCGGCACGACGATCGGCACCCTGTTCGACGAGTCCGGAGCGGTGGGGGCGATTCAGGAGTCGGTGTTGGTCCGGCCGATGCCCGGGCGCTGACGCGGGCCGTCAGGTGACGCACGCGCCGGTGGCGACCGGCTGCGGTGCGTCCGAACCGATCACGTACGGGTAGACCTGGCCGGCGGTGAGGACGAAGCCCGTATCCGGATCGTCGACGGCCGCGCCGAAATTCATGCCGAGCACCCGGCCGCTGCGACCGATCAGTGGCCCACCCGAATCGCCCTGTCCAACTTTGCCTCTGATCGTGTACACCTCGCGTGTCACGGTCGTCGTGCGGTAGATGTCCGGACCGTTGAGCTCGATGACTTCGCGAACCCTCGCCGGGTTGGCGACGAACCGCGCCCCGCCGGGATATCCCAACACCAGGGCGTCGGTGCCCGTCGGTGCGATCTCGTGGTCGAACTCCAATGGCTTCGCCTGCAGTCCGGGCACATCCAGGATGGAGATGTCGGTGTTGGGATCGAAGGTCACGACGGTGGCGTCGTGTTCTTCGCCGTCCACCGAGACGGTGAAGGTGTCCGCTCCGGCCACGACGTGAGCGTTTGACATCACCCGGTTCGGCGCGACGACAAAGCCGCTGCCCTCGAGGATCTTCTGACACGAATGGGCTGTGCTTCGGACCTTGACGACGCTGTGCGCGGTCTCGGCGACGATGGCGTCGCTCGCCAGCGAGGCGTCGGGCGGCTCGACGCTGACAACCCGTGGCGCGGGCACCTCGGTGACACGCCCGAGCGTCTCCACGACCGTGCCGCAGCCGACCATCGCGCCCAACGACACTGTGACGGCGATCAGCGAGGCCGCGAGATCGAATCTGCCTCATTGCCAGAACGATAGACGCCCGGCCGCCGGCCGGCGATGCAACCCGCCCTCGGCGCTCAGTCGGTGAGGCGCAACGCCGAGACAGGGCACTGGGTCACGGCCTGCTGCATGCGATCGCGGTCGGATTCCGGCCGTTCGCTGTCGTGGATCAGGACGACGCCGTCGTCCTGTACCTCGAACACGTCGTCAGCGATCGATTCGCAGATTCCGTGGCCCGTGCACTTGTCGAGATCGACTTCCACGCGCATGGTCACTCCTATCGAACGAAGGCAGGCAGGCGTTTGACGCCGTGGACGAAGTTGCTGTACAGCAGGTCCGGCTCACCGAACTCGACCGTCGTCAATCGAGTCAGCAGCTCCCGGAACAGGTTTCGCAGCTCGGCCTTGGCCAGCTGACTACCCAGGCAGAAGTGCGGCCCACCCCCACCGAAGCCGAGGTGCGGGTTGGGTGAGCGCGACAGATCGAATACACCCGGGTCGGCGAACACCTCTTCATCCCTGTTAGCCGAGCAGTAGAACAGGCCCACCTTGTCACCGGCCTGCACGGGCTGTCCGTTGATCTCGGTGTCCTCGGTGGCGAAGCGCGCGAACTGCAGGACCGGCGAGGACCAGCGAACGAATTCCTCGACCGCGGGCCCGATTCGCTCGTCGAAGTCCTCCATCAGCCAGTCGCGCTGGGCGGGGCTCTCGGCCAGGGCCAACATCGCGTGCGTGGTGGCCTGCTTGGTGGTGTCGTTTCCGGCGGAGGCAAGCAGGATCAGGAACGCGCCGATCTCCTCGTCGGTCAGCCGGTGTCCGTCGACTTCGGCGTTGACGATGCTCGTCATCAGGTCGTCGCCCGGATTCTGGCGCCGGAACTGCGCCAGCTCGACACCCGTGCTGGAGAGCAGAGTTATCTGCGCGATCGGATCTTCGGCCCGCTCCTCGGGCGTGGCGTACTCGTCGTCGCTCATACCGAACAGCTTCTCCGCGGCGTACGCCACCGCCGGCTGGTCGGCGCTCGGCACACCGAGCATGTCCATGATCGTCAGCATCGGCAGTCGCGCCGAACACGCGGCCACGAAGTCGACGTCGCCGGCGCCGACGAGGTCGTCGACGATCGCGACGGCGTTGCGGTGGATCTGCTCCTCGATCTGGCGGACGTTTCGCGGCGTGAACGCCGAGCTGATCAGCCGCCGGTACACGGTGTGCTGCGGCGGATCCATGCTCAGAAAGAACGACGCGAAACGTTGGATCTCCGCTGGCATGGGACTCAGCGCCACGCCCTCGGCGGAGGTGAACGCCTCGGGGTGCTGACTGACGTAGGCGATATCGGCACGCCGCGTCAGCGCCCAGAATCCCGGCTCCTCCATACCGAACAGCGACTCGAAAGGGCGGTGCCAGCTGAGCCCGTCATCGGTGCGCAACTGGGCGAATATCTCGTCGCGCTCGGTGAACGGCCGGCTCCAGAAGTCGTGGGACGTGATGTCGTACCGGCTGTATTCACGTGCCTGCACGGGTGGGGCTGTCACAGATTCAGCGTGACACTTCGACAAAAATTTGTAAAGCTATGGCGATGGAGCAACCGTTGGTCGGGGTGGACAACTCGACGCGTCAGCGAATACTCGCTGCCACCGCGGAGGTTCTCGGTCGCCACGGCATGACGAAGCTCAGTCTCTCGGAGGTCGCGGTGCAGGCCGGCGTGTCGCGGCCCACGCTCTATCGGTGGTTCGCCTCCAAGAGAGACCTGCTCGACGCGTTCGTGGTGTGGGAGCGACTGTATTACGAACGCGCCGTCGCGGACGCGACCGCCGATATTCCCGCGAGTGAAAGGCTCGACGCAGCCTTGAAAGTCATCGTTGACTATCAGCAGTCCTATCCCGGACTGCGCATGGTGGACATCGAACCGGAGCAAGTCATCAGGCGGCTGTCGCGCGTCATTCCGCTCATGCGGGAGCGGCTCGAACGTCTCGCCCAAGGACCAGACGCGTCACTCGCCGTCTCGACGGCCGTTCGTGTCGCCATTTCGCACTATCTGGTGCGCAGCGATGATGACAACGAATTCCTGGCCCAGTTGCGCCACGCGACGCGAACCCGTGGCCGGGCTCAGTGACGATTCCAGCGCAGGTGGAGGACCTGACAGCCGAGTGGTTCAGCGAGGTTCTGGGCGAGTCCGTTCGCAGTATCGACGTCCTCGATGCGCATTCGGGCACCACCGGCCGCGCCCGTGTCGCGCTGTCGTCGTCGGCTGATCTGCCGGACACGGTATTCGTCAAGCTGCAGCCGTTCGCGGCCGAGCAGCGCAAGTTCCTCCGGCAGATCGGTCTCGGCGTCGCCGAGGCGAGGTTCTATGCGACGGTCGGCAACGATCTTCCCGTGCGCTCGCCGCGTGTCTGGCACGCCGACCACAACGAGTCCGACGGCTCTTTCGTGATGGTGCTCGAAGATCTTCAGGCGTCAGGGTGTCGCTTCATCACCCCGACCGACGGCGACATTCTCGACGTGGCGACCTCCTTGGTCGACGAACTCGCGGCGTTGCACGCGTCCTGTCGCAACCGCGACCTGGCGTGGTTGCGCACCCCCTCGGGTATGCGGCGAAAGCCCGAGGATGCCGAAATCGCCGCCCGGCGAGCCCAGTTCATCGTCTCGGCCCTCGATCAGTTCGCCGACGAGATGCCGCCGGCGTTCACGCGGATCGGGGAACTCTACGCGGCGCGCTCGCTGGACATCGTGGCGTTGTTCAACGAGGGCGAGCGCACCCTCATCCACGGCGACACCCACAGCGGCAACCTCTTCGTCGACGGGAACCGCACCGGCTTCTTCGACTGGGCGGTCGTCGGCCGCGCCCCGGGGATGCGCGACGTCGCCTACTTCCTGTGCAACTCATTGCCGGTCGAGACGCGGCGGGCCGAGCAGTTCAACTTGCTGGACCGTTACCTCGCCGCCCTCGCCGCGCACGGCGTCGCACTCGACGCACGCACCGCCCACGAGCAGTACCGGCTGTTCTCGGTGTACTCCTGGATCGCCGCCGCATCGACCGCGGCCATGGGTTCGCAGTGGCAACCGATCGAGGTGTCGCGGGCCGCGATGGCCAGTACCACTGAGGCGATCGGGGACCTCGACGCCGTCGGCCTGCTCGAAGCGCGCCTGAGCTCAGTCTGAAATTCCGTCAGTGCGCGGACTGCGCCTGCTTCATCCGTTCCTCGCGGGGCATGACCGGGCCGTCGTCCAGTTGTTCGGTGACGCCCAGATCGGCCAGTCCCATCTGCGTGAACAGCGGTATGCCATAAGCCATCAGCATGAATCGCTGGTCGTCGGTGACGCCGTCGTCGAACAGTCGTGAGCCGATCAGGTTGATGACCGCGAGCTTGAAGGCGTTCAATGCCCGGTACCACTCCCGATTGACGACGGACATTCCGCCGGCCGCCTCGTAGTGGGCGATCACGTCGTCGATCGCCGGCGCCGCGTCATGGCTGGGGATTCCCACCGGCATGCGCCACAACAACTCCAGATAGCCGATGTCGGTCATCGGGTCGCCGAGAGTGGTCAGCTCCCAGTCGAATACCGCGCTGACCTCATCGCCGACGAAGGCGAAGTTGCCGGGCTTGGCGTCGCCGTGCACCAGCGTCACCGCGGGATGAGGCGAGGGCCGATTGGCCCGCAACTCGTGCAACAGTCGCTCCAGCGCGGGCAGGGTCCCGCGCTTGACCCGTTGCAACTCCTGCGACCAGTGGTCGATTTCCCGGTCCAGGTGATTGCCGCCGTCATCCAGGGAATCCAGGTGCACCCCGGCGATGTCCACCGTGTGGATCGCGGCAAGCTGAGCAGCCATGCTCTGGCACATCCGCCGGACTCCGTCGGCGCTCACGTCGGGTTCTTGCGGCGCCTCCATCTCGTAGACGGTCCCCGGCACGCGTTCCATCACGAAGAACGGTCGGCCCAGGACGTCGCCCGTATCCTCCAACCACAATGCGCGTGGTACACGCACAGACGAGCCTTCCAGCGCCCGCAAAACCCTGAATTGCTTTGCCAGGTCATAGGGTTCGAGCAACGCCGGCGGCCGGGGTCGCAACCGCACCACGACGTCGCGGCGCGTCTCACCACCACCCTCACCCGCGACGACCGTCAACACCATCATCTCCGCCGAGTGGCCGAACTCCACGCGATCGAGACCCTCGACCCGCAGGCCGTCGGCATCGGGCATCTGCGCGCGCAGCCATCCGGTGAGGCGGTCGCGTACCTCTTGGGAATCACTGCCGTACGTCATGACTTCTCTTCTCCGCTCGCAGGCCCGCGGTCGACCGCCTTCCGGTCCTGCTTGAACTTCGACATGTCCATCGGACGCCAGTTCGGGTACCGGGGATAGGCATCTGCTCCCATGAGGATCTCGAAGATGCCCCAGCCGGTTTGTCCCTCGAGGTCGAAGCGCATCAACTGGTCGATCGCCATGGCCTTGTCCTCGTTCTCGACCAGTTCGTCGCGGTTGTTGCTGTCCCACAGGAAATGGATGAAGTACGCACCGCCGCCGAGGTCTTCGTAGGTGCACTTGTCCATGGGCAGCCCGTAGTAGGCGTTCACGTGCTGATGTGGCGAGTCGGCGGTGACTCGGTACTGCGTGCCGTCCTCGTCGGTGAAGACGAGCACGGCCCGCGCCGGCCGCTTGCGATCGTCGTCGAATTCGACGTCATGCTCGATCTTGACGAACCGCTTCGACTGCGTGCCGTCGTTGTGGGTGATGCCACCGTCGACGTACGTTACTGTGCCGTCGGCAGTTTCGAAGATCCAGGCTTCGATGGCACGGTCGGAGAATCCCGCGTCGAGCCAGAGCCAGAAGTCGATCTCGTCCGCTACGCGGACGCCGAAGGTGCGGTCGCGACCGCCGTGGAAGCCGTCAACGGAGATGCGTTCACCCTCGATCTCGACCCAACCGGTCCACTTACCGGGCTCCTTCATGTGGTACATGTCGGCGATGACCCTGCCGTCCTTGCCGGTTACCTTGAGCGGCAGCAGCTCCCACATCGGAGCGGTGGGTTCGTAGTACAACTCCCAGGCGATTCCCGAGTTGTTCGGTTCGACCTCGAGCTTCCATTTCTTCAGCGGCTCGACACATGTCCAGCGCATCGGTCCCGCGCCTACGTCGGCGCGCTCACCGCCGTCCACCGGTCTGCCCGCCAGTAGGTCGTAGTGCCGACCGTCGGCGAACGTCACCTTGACGTAGCCGAGCCCGGTCTTGGTGTTGGGGTTGTTGCCGTAGCCGGATGCCAGCAGCAGATCCCCGTCGGGTGAGGCGGCGAAGAAGTAGCACCGGTCCGACCACGTGTTGTCGGGGTGATGTACTTCGTCGAACGGTCGCGGTAACTGGTGCGTGAACGACTCGTCTGCGGCGGAATAGCCCATCGACTGCCCTCTCCTGATCAGCGCGTCCACTTCGACGGCTACGCACAGAGCGTGACAGTTTTGGCCCAATCTGTAAAGCCCTGTTCAGTTCAGGAATGTTGACGCGAACTGAGCTCCAATAGGATTTCGTCGGTGTGCTCGCCGAGGTGCGGTGCCCTCGAGCGCGGTTCCCACGGCGTGCCGTGGAAGTCCGCGGGCGAGGCGACCATGGGCACGCCGCCATCCCCGTCGGGGACGTAGACGACGCCTCCCGCGGCGTGGAACTGCTCGTCGCCGAGCACGTCCTCGAGCGAATTGATCGGCGACCAGAAGAAATCCGGTTCGCCCGCAAAGACTTTCGCCCATTCGTCGAGCGGTTTGGTCGCAAAGATCTCGTCCAGTTCGGCGATGAGGTCCCGTGCGTTGACGGCGCGGGCATACGGTGTCTCGAAACGGGGGTCGGTCATCCAGTCGGGCCGTCCGACGGCACGGCACAGGGGCGGCCAGTGGCGGCCCGCCTCGAGACCCACGATCCAGAACCGTCGCCCGTCGCCTGCCGCGTAGTTGTTCATGCACGGATTGCCCATCGACTCACGTTGCCCTATCGCGATGGGCTGGCCCGTCATCAGGAAGGTGTTGAGGTCGAAGCTCACCGTGTAGGCGCCCTGCCGATACAGCGACGTGCTGACCATCTGACCCTTGCCGGTGCGCCCTCGAGCCACCAGCGCCGCGCAGACCGCCCCGGCCAAGGTCATGCCCGCCATGTGGTCGCCCATGCCGCCGCGCTGGAACGGAGGTGTCTCGCCCGGCCGTGTCAGCAGATGAGCGAGGCCAGACCGGGCCCAGAACGCGGCGACGTCATAGGCCGCGCGGTCGGCGTCCGGGCCGCTCTCGCCGTACCCGGTGATCAAGCCGTACACCAGCGTCGGATTGTGCGCAGCCACCGCCGCGAAGTCCAAACCGATCCGCGTGAGTGCCGCGGGTCGGACGTTGGTGAGGAAAACGTCGGCGCCGCTCAACAACTCACGTGTCGTCGCACGCCCGTCCTCGGCTGTCACGTCGAGCACGATGCTGCGCTTGCCGCGATTGTCCATTTCGAACGGCGGGCTCAACCCGTCCGCGATGCCGAGCATCCGGCCGAACATCCGTGCGGGATCCCCTCTCGGCGGTTCGATCTTGACGACGTCCGCACCCCAGTCGGCCAGCACCCCACCGGCGGCGGGTCCGGCCACCCACACACCGAGTTCGACGACCCTGATGCCTTCCAACGGTCCGGCCATGGGCATCCTTCCTAGTTCGCTTTACAAAATTAGTCAATTTTGTAAACTAGCGTAGTGAATCGGCTTCCACCCGCCCTTGGCCTCGCGTCGCATCTCGGCCGCGGCGTACAACGTATCGCCACCGATGCGGTCATCGGACGCCTTCGATCACTCCCCAGAACGGTTGAGGATCTCGACGCCGCGTACCTCTCCCAGATCATGGGGCGCACGGTGAGGTCGGTGTCCGTGATCGGGGGCGATGCGGGCACATCATCGCGGGCGCGACTGGCACTGACCGGCGACGGCGTCCCGAACTCCGTGTTCGTCAAGATGGCCGCCGAAACGGTGGCGACGCGGGTGATCGGCGAAATCGGCCGCCTCGCCGAAACCGAAACGCGTTTCTACAGCCAGTTGTCGCAGGACCTGATCGGCGTACCGAAGTCGTACGGGTCGGCGTTCGATACGCTGACCGGCCGGTTCGTGCTCGTTTTGGAGGACTTGGCAGTCGAGAAATGCGAGTTTCCCGACACACTGCATCCCCTCAGCACCGACCAGGCAAGCCTCATCGTTGAGCTTCTTGCACGTCTGCACGCGACCTTCTGGGGCCGACTGCCTGCCAGGACCGGCGAGGGTGCCCTCGGCTGGCTGTATACCCCTTCGGGCGACACCGCCGCCGTTCCCGTCCCATGGATGCTCAAGACGTCCGCACGGCGCATCGGCGAGAAAACCGACATTCCGGTCGAGAAGGGCCGTTTCATCATCGACCGCTACCGTGCGGTCGCGCGGATTATCGACAAGCCACCGCACACGGTCATGCATGGCGATGCGCACCCCGGAAACGTCTACTTCCGCAACGGCGAGGCCGGCCTACTCGACTGGCAGGCGGTCCGCCGCGGACATCCCAGCCGTGAACTCGCCTACACCCTGATCACCAGCATGGCCACCGATGAGCGCCGAGCCAACGAACGAGAACTGCTCGATGACTACCGGCGTGCGCTGGCCGCCGCCGGCGGACCCGACCTTGACCGCGATGAATTGTGGCACCGCTACCGGCAGGGCGCGCTCTACCCGTACGTCGCCGCGCTGATCACCGCCGGATTGGGCGGCATGCAGGAAGAAGGCATCGCGTTACAGGGCCTGCGGTATGCGGTCGCCGCACTTGATGACCTCGACACAATCGCGGCGCTGAAGGAGGCGCTTTGAGTCACATGTCGCCGTCCCGACACCATTACCGCCGGTCCCAGGACATACCATCAGTGCACCCGAACGATTGAGGACCTGGAAGTGAACGAACCGCTGCGCGATGCATCCGGAGTCGAGGACACCTCGACCAGAAACCGGATCCTCGTCGCGACCGCCGAAGTCCTCGCCCGCAGTGGACAGACCAAGCTCAGCCTGTCGGAGGTCGCCCTGCAGGCCGGAGTCTCCCGGCCGACGCTGTACCGCTGGTTCGCCTCCAAGCAGGAACTGCTCGACGCCTTCGGCGTCTATGAACGCGAGATGTTCGACAACGGGATCAGCCGGGCGACAGCGGGGCTACGTGGAACCGAGAAACTCGACGCCGCGTTGCGGTTCATCGTCGAATATCAACAGTCCTACTCGGGCGTGCGTCTGATCGACATCGAACCCGAGGTCGTCATCAGACAACTCGGACAAGTCCTTCCGGTCATGCGCGCGCGTCTCGAGAAGCTGCTGTCCGGCCCGAACGGAGCGGTCAAGGCCGCCACCGCAATTCGCGTCGCGATCTCGCACTACATCGTCCGCAGCGATGACGACGACCAGTTCCTGGCACAGCTTCGGCACGCCGCGGGGATCAAGCAACAGGGCTGATCGTTCGGCTCCGCCACGGGGCTGATCATTCGGCTCCGCCACGGGGCTGATCATTCGGCTCCGCCACGGGGCTGATCATTCGGCTCCGCCGAAGTAGTGACACTTCCGCAATAGTTTGTAAAGCTGTCTCCATGACGGAAGTGCAGACCGAAACCGGCGTATTGGCCGGCGACGAGCGAATGCTGATCGACGGCGAACTGCAGCACACGAGCAGCGGCGCGACGTTCGACGTGATCCACCCCGCGAGCGAAGAGGTGGCCGGCCAGGCCACCGACGGCACGGTCGACGACATGGGACGCGCCGTCGGGGCGGCGCGGCGGGCGTTCGACGACGGCGAGTGGGCACGCGACCTCGAGTTCCGCTACCACTGCCTGACGCAGTTGCATGCCGCGCTGGAGAAGGAGAAGGAGCGGCTGCGCCGCATCGTCGTGACCGAGGTCGGCTGTCCGGTCACCGTGTCGGGCAGCCAGGTTGAGAGTCCTATCGAGGAGGTCAAGCACTGGGCCGAGCACGGGAAGAACTTCGAGTACCTCGTCGACACCGGCGTGCACCCCACCCAGCTGGGCCCGGCGCGGCGCAAGATCCACTACGAACCCGTCGGGGTCGTCGGGGCGATCACACCGTGGAACGTGCCGTTCTACCTCAACATCGCCGAGACGGTTCCCGCACTGATGGCGGGCAACACCGTCGTCCTCAAGCCCGCGCAGCTCACCCCCTGGTCCGGCAGTGAGCTCGGCCGCATCGTCGCCGAGGAGACCGACATCCCCGCCGGCGTGTTCAACGTCGTCGTCTCCAACGCCAACGAGGTGGGCGCGGCGCTGTCGGCGGATCCGCGGGTGGACATGATCACCTTCACGGGGTCGACAGCGACCGGCCGCGCGATCCTGGCCGCGGGTGCGTCGACAGTGAAGAAGACGCTGCTGGAGCTCGGCGGAAAGTCCGCCCACATCGTGCTCGACGACGCCGACTTCAATTCCGCGTTACCAATGGCGGCGATGATGGCGTGTGTGATGTCCGGGCAGAGTTGCATCCTGCCCAGCCGAATCCTGTTGCCGCGCAGCCGCTACGACGAAGGCATCGAGATCCTCAAGACGATGATGGCGGGTTTCCCGGTGGGCGACCCGTGGACGCCGGGCAACATGCAGGGCCCGCAGATCAGCGAGACTCAGCGGCAGAAGGTGCTCGGCCTGATCAGGAGCGGCATCGACTCGGGGGCCCGGCTCGTCACCGGCGGGGGCGTGCCCGAGAATCTGCCGACGGGCTACTACGTGCAGCCGACGCTGCTGGCCGACGTCGACCCGGATTCGCAAGTGGCCCAGGAGGAGATCTTCGGCCCGGTTCTCGCCGTCACGCCGTACGACGGCGACGACGAAGCGATCGCGATCGCCAACAACACGATCTACGGACTCTCCGGTGAGGTCAGTGGTGGCGACGTGGACCGTGCACTCGAGGTCGCCAAGCGGATGCGCACCGGCAACGTCACCATCAACGGCAAGAGCCACTTCGGGATCACCAGCCCATTCGGCGGTACCAAGCAGAGCGGGCTGGGCTACCGCAACGGCGACGAGGGTTACAAGGAGTACCTGGAGGCGAAGACGATCGGCATGCCGGACACGGCGGCGCCGTGAATCAGGCCGGAGTGAGCGACGAGGCCGAAATCGCCGGTCTGCTGTACCGATACGCCCGCGCCGTCGACACCAAGGACTGGGAACTGTACCGCTCGGTGTTCACAGACGACGCCCACATCGACTACTCCTCGGCGGGCGCTGTCGTCGGGAGTCGTGATGAGGTCGTCGACTGGTTCGCGGCGAATTTCGGCGTGATCCCGTGGAGCATGCACTACATCACCAACATCGAAAGCGATATCACCGGCGATACCGCAACGGTCCGGGCGATGTTCTACAACCCGATGCAGTTGCCCGGTATGGCCGAGATGAGCTCTTGCGGCGGGTACTACCACCACGAACTCGTTCGCGCTCCCGACGGGTGGCGCAGCCGCCGACTCCGCGAGGAGAACGTGTGGTTCGTCAACCAACCGGGCGCACCCGGTTCGTGAAAGCCACGTTTTGCAGAAGAAGTTCGAGTAGACGTCTGCAAAACGTGGATTTCGTCAACCAACCAACTCAGCCTTCAGCGGCCAGTTGACCGCAGGCGGCGGCGATTTCACGACCGCGGGTGTCGCGCACGGTGCACGACACTCCCCGCTCTCGGACGCGCTTGACGAACTCCCGTTCAGCGGCCTTGGGACTGGCATCCCACTCGCTGCCCGGCGTCGGGTTCAACGGGATGAGGTTGACGTGCGCGAGAGGTCCGAGCGCTCCGTGTAACCGCTTGCCCAACAGATCGGCCCGCCAGGGCTGGTCGTTCACGTCACGGATGAGCGCGTATTCGATCGATACCCGCCGTCCGGTAGCGGCGGCGTAATACTTTGCCGCATCGAGCACTTCAGAGACCTTCCAGCGACTGTTCACCGGGACCAGGGTGTCGCGCAGTTCGTCGTCGGGCGCATGCAGCGACAGCGCCAGCGTCACACCGAGATGTTCGTCGGCCAGCTTGCGGATCGCCGGAGCGAGTCCAACGGTCGACACGGTGACCGAACGCGCCGAGATCCCGAACCCGTGTGGCGGCGCCGCGGTGATGCGACGCACCGCGGCGAGCACCCGGTTGTAGTTGGCCAGCGGCTCGCCCATCCCCATGAACACGATGTTGGACAGCCGCCCGCCGCGTGCCGCCTGCGCGATCCCCTCGCCGTCGCGATCGCGCAATTCGACCGCCGCCGATCGCACCTGCTCGAGGATCTCCGCGGTCGACAGGTTGCGCTGCAGGCCGCCCTGGCCCGTCGCACAGAACGGGCACGCCATGCCGCAACCGGCCTGCGACGAAATGCACACCGTGTTGCGCTGCGGGTAGCGCATCAGCACCGACTCGAAGGTCGCGCCGTCAACCGCACGCCACAGCATCTTGCGGGTCTCGCCCGCGTCGCATTCGATCTCGCGCACCACGTCGAGCAGCTTCGGAAACAGCGCGTCGGCGATCTGATCTCGAACCGCCGCGGGTAGGTCGGTCATCTGGCGCGGGTCGGCGATCAGCCGGCCGTAGTACTGGTTGGCCAGCTGTTTACCGCGAAATGCCGGCAGCCCGAGGTCTGCGACGGCGGCGGTGCGGGCATCCTCGTCGAGGTCGGCGAGGTGACGCGGCGGCATCGCGCGTCGCGGGGGATCGAAGACCAGAGGCAGGGAGGTGGCCATGAGCGTTCACCAGTATCCCATTGAAGACCGCCCGAAATTAATTCGCGATTACGGGCGTTGGCCGCAACTATGGGTCGTATGCCCGCGCGGACCATGCCCTTTGGAGCGGCGTCTGCACTGACGTTCTTCTACGCTCTGGGCTATCCCATTGGTGCGCTTGCTGTTTCGGTGATGTCGCCGATGGCGGTGCTGGTGTTCCGGTTTGGTCTGGCTGCTGCGATCCTGGCGACATGGGCCACGTTGGCCCGGGTGACATGGCCCACAGGCCGGACGCTGGCGCATGTGTTGATCAGCGGACTGCTGGCCCAAGGCCTGCTGTTCACCTGCCTCTATGTGGCGCTGTTGCACGGTGCGCCTGCCGTGCTCGGTGCGGTGATCATCTCCATGAATCCGGTCGTCACGGCGGTACTGGCGGCGATGTTCCTCGGCGAGGGCCTCACCTGGACGCGGATCGGCGCGCTGGCGCTGGGGGTGGTGGCGGTTCTCGCGGCCTGCGCGGGACGGCTGATCGCGGTCGGCGGCGTCGACCCCGCGGTGCTGCTGATCCTCGTCTCGTTGTTCAGTGTGGCCGCCGGCGGCGTTTACCAGCAGAAGTTCTGCTCCGGCGTGGATTTCCGGGCGACGGCGGCGTTGCAGAACGCTGCGTGCATCCTGCCGGTCGTCGCGCTCGCGTCCGTCATGCCGTGGACGGTGACGGATGCGTGGAAGGCGGCGGGCGCCGTCGCCGCGGTGGTGCTGCTGAACGCGGTGCTGTCCATGACGTTGTACGTGCGCGGAATCAACGACTACGGCGCGGCGGCGGTCGCGATGTTGTTCACGGTCATTCCGGCAGTCGCGGGCCTGCTGTCCTGGGTGATGCTCGGCCAGCGCCCGGATATCGGGATCGCCGTGGGCCTGGTCGTCGGCGCGGCGGCGTGTTGGCTCAACGCCAGGGGTTCACGTCGGCAGCGTCAGCGTTCGGTGACCTCGCCGACGGCCTCCATCATGCGGGCGAGCTCTCCGGCGACATCCGGACCGGCGGGCTGATACACGAGCTCGGTCACCCCGCCCGCTTCGTATTCGCCAACCCGATCGCGCAATTGCGCGGCCGTCCCGCTGAACGTGAACTGCGGCAGTAGGTCGGCCGCCAACGCGACCGCCTCCTCATCCACGGCCGTGAGCCGCACCAGGTGACCCTCGTGAGTGACGAGGTGACGTTCGGCCGGCGGGATCGCCTCGATGGCCGCCACCCATTCGGCGCCGCCCGGTAATGCGGCCACGGCCTCGGCGCCGTTCCGCTCATACAGAGCGTGGAACACCACGGCCAGACCGTGCCCAGCCCTGGCGATGACCTGCTCGCTGTGCACGTCCTCGTCGCCGTCGAGAACAGTGCCGAACTGGAGCAGTGAGTAGGGCCGCCCCGCTGCCGCCGGATTCGGGACCCCGGCCGCGAACACTCCGTCGCCCACCCGTTCGGCGACCGCGGTCCCCTTCGGGCCGTCGGCTCCGATCAGCACTTCGACGTCGACGGGGCGGTCGGACACGAAGCCATCCGTGTGCAGCATGCGGACCTGCGCCCCGTCCCATTGGATGGTCTCGCCGCGCAGCAGCGCCCGCAGCGCCGTGACGTACTCCTCGACGACCGCCCATTTCAGCGGCCGCTTTCCGAGGGTGTAGCGGCCGGTGAACCCCGAACCGATGGCCACGGCCACCCGACCGGGCGCGATGGCAGCGAGGGTGGCGATCGCAGCGGCGTTGGTCATCGGGTGGCGAAGACTCGGCACGAGTACCCCCGGGCCGAGGCCGATAGTCGACGTGCGCTCCGCGGCCAAGGCGAGCGCCATCCAGACATCCGACGTGATCGCAGGCGAATCGTAGAGCCAGGCCCGGTGATAGCCGAGGCGCTCTGCCTCCGCGATGAGAGCAGGCGATTCGACATTGGTGACCAGCGCACACGACAGCTTCATGTGTCTGAAACGCGCCCGATCGAACTAGGCCGGCAGAGTCCGGACGATCCAGCCGGACTCACGGTTCTACCGGTCGACACTCACCGGTGGGTCGGGTTCGGACAGCTTGCGCGTGATGACCTCGTCGGGCAGCGACATCAGCTTCACGTACGACGCTTCGTCGTCGAAAGCCATGTGCGGTTTCGACCAGTCGATCGGCGGGTTGGGTACGGGTCCGCCTTCGGCGCGATACTCGACTGGTCGGCGCATCGAAGCCAGTTCGCCGTCGTCGATCCCGCAGAGTGCAACAACCTCTGGGTCGATCCAGGCTCGGTCGTCGATCGGTGCGGCTGACGTCGCCACTTCCAACGACAAGTTCTCGGGACCGGCAAAGTAAATCGATTGGCACATACCGTGATCGATCGGGCCGTAAACGTTGATGCCGCGGCTGCGAATTCGGTCGCGCATCGCCAGCAGGTCATCCAACGTTTCGACGCTGAGCGCGACGTGCTGCATCGCACCGGGAGCCGTCGTGCCTCCGGCGTTGCCTGCGTGCGTAATTCCCAGCTTCGTTGGAATGTCCGCGATAGCAGGCATTTCCACAAACGCGACGTAGGACGTGTCGTTGAGTTTGACGAAGCCGTGGCGGGCGTTGGGGACGCCGTGCATCCAGTAGAGGGCTTTGAGTTCGGCGCCGAGAACGTCTGTGAAGAAGGCCAGCTGCTCCTTCATATCGGCGGTTGAGATGGCCAGGTGATGAACGCCGTTAGTCAGGCCCACGACATACCCCCGATCGAATATGTGGACGAAATGCTACCGCTGGGTCCAGATCCCAGTCGACGATTCAACGCAATTCACGCCAGCAGCGTGAGGACGATCCAGCCGGCGACCGCCGACGGCAGCATCGCGTCGATCCTGTCCATGATGCCGCCGTGGCCCGGCAGCAGCGTGCCCATGTCCTTGATCCCGAGGTCGCGCTTGACCTGCGACTCGACCAGGTCGCCGAGTACGCCGGTGATCACCAGCATCAGGCCCAGTGGCACGCCGACCCATGCGGGTTTGTCCAGCAGGAACGTCACAGACAGCACCGCGGCCGTGATGCCGAACAGCAGCGAACCGCCGAGGCCTTCCCACGATTTCTTCGGACTGATCGCAGGCGCCAGCAGGTGCTTGCCGAACGACGCCCCCGCGGCGTAGCCGCCGATGTCGGCGAACACGACGGTGACGATCACCGTGAAGGTTCGGCTGCCGCCGTGCTCCTGAAAGATCAGCAGCGCACTGAAGCTGGCGAACAGCGGCACCCACGTCGCGAGCAGCACCGCCGCCGAGATGTCGCGCAGATAGTTCACCGGCTGGTCGCGAAGCCCCTGCCCGACCAGGCGCCAGACCATGCACACCACGATCGTGCCGCCATAGGCGCCGAGCAGGCCGGCTGTGCCGAACGGCCACGTCAGCCAGATCATCGCCTGGCCGCCGACCAGCAGCGGAATCAGGGGTAGGGCATAACCGGCCTCGCCCAGCCTGCGCACCACCTCGTGAGTGGCGATCGCGATCGCCACACCCAGCACCGGCAGCCAACCGATGGGAGCGAACAGCAGAACCCCGATCGCGAGGGCGCCGAGGGCGACACCAACCGCGATCGCGGCAGGCAGATCCCGGCCGGCCCGCGATATCTTCTTGGGCGGCTCGTCGACCGGCGTATCTGCCACGGGAGTCACATGCTGATCGGCCACTAGACCTCCAGCAGCTCGCCTTCTTTGTGCTTGACCAGATCGTCTATCTGGGTCGTGTAGGTGTGCGTGGCCTTGTCGAGGTCCTTCTCGGCGCGCGCCACCTCGTCCTCGCCGGCCTCCCCGTCCTTCTTGATGCGGTGCAGTTCCTCCATCGCCTTGCGACGAATGTTGCGCACGGACACCCGCGCATCCTCGCCCTTGGACTTGGCCTGCTTCACCAGGTCGCGACGACGCTCTTCGGTCAACTGTGGGATGGAGACCCGAATGACATTGCCATCGTTGGTCGGGTTCAGGCCCAGGTCGGAATTGCGGATCGCGTCCTCGATATTGCGCAGCTGATTCGCCTCATACGGCTTGATCACGACAAGCCGCGGCTCGGGAACGTTGATGCTCGACAGCTGTGTGATCGGCGTGGGCGAACCGTAGTAGTCCATGTTGACGCGGGCGAACATGCCGGGGTTGGCGCGGCCGGTACGGATCGTGGACAGGTCATCGCGCGCCACCGACACCGCCTTCTCCATCTTCTCCTCGGCGTCGAAGAGGGTTTCGTCGATCACTTCACCATTTCCCGTCGCTGTCGCACGCCCATGGCGTCTTACTCCCGTCGCTAACGCTCGTCCTGGCGTCCACCCGTCAGGTGGTGACCAGTGTTCCGATCTTCTCACCTGCGACCGCACGGGCGATATTGCCGTCGGTGAGCAGGTTGAACACCAGGATGGGCATGCCGTTGTCCATGCAGAGGCTGAATGCGGTCGCGTCGGCGACCTTCAGGCCGCGGTCGATGACCTCGCGGTGGCTGATCGCGGTCAACAGTTCGGCGTCGGGGTGCTCCCTCGGGTCGGCCGTGAAGACACCGTCGACGGCCTTGGCCATCAGCACGACTTCAGCCCCGATCTCCAGCGCCCGCTGTGCGGCAGTGGTGTCGGTCGAGAAGTACGGCAGCCCCATGCCCGCGCCGAAGATGACCACACGGCCCTTCTCCAGGTGCCTGCGAGCCCGAAGGGGGATGTAGGGTTCGGCCACCTGGCCCATCGTGATTGCCGTCTGCACGCGGGTCACGATGCCTTCCTTTTCCAGGAAGTCCTGCAGCGCAAGGCTGTTCATCACCGTGCCGAGCATGCCCATGTAGTCGCTGCGGGTCCGCTCCATGCCACGCTGTTGCAGCTGTGCACCACGGAAGAAGTTGCCGCCGCCGATGACGACGGCAACCTGCACACCGCTGCGAACCACTTCTGCTATCTGCCGAGCCACCAGGTGGACGACGTCCGGGTCCAAGCCCACTTCCCCACCGCCGAACATCTCGCCGCCGAGCTTGAGCACCACGCGGGAGTACTTCGGTCGGATCGGCGTAGCGCCGGAGGAAACAGGGTCGGCACCGTTGGGGCTGGTTGGCTCCGCCATCCGACTCCTTCGGGGTCCTCGCTGAGATTCCCCTAATCCTGCCTCATGGCGGCTTCACAGCCGTGACGGGGTGGGTGGGTGCGTGCCGTTAGCCAGGCAGGTGAGCGGTCAGCAGGAATGCTGGCACCGACTTGCGGCCCTTCGGCTCGTCGCGGACGTCGGTCACGGGGAAGAACTGCTCGAAGCGGTCCGGGAAGACGGCGTGGATACGCGCGGGCCTGATCTCGTCGATGGTCCAGTACTTCGACACCACGTCACGCAACTCGTCCTCGGTGACCGGATTGGCCGGGCCACCGGGCATGCCCGACTTGTCGAATACCAGCACGAAGTACGACGCGCCGGGGGCCGCGGCCCGCACGATCGACCGCTGGTACCCCTCACGCAGCTCGACGGGCATCGAGTGGAACAGCGTCGAGTCGACGATGGTGCCGAATCGGCCGTCGTAGCCGCCGAAGTCGCTGATGTCGGCGACCGCGAAGGTGGCGTTGGCAAGGCCGCGCCTGGCCGCCTCTGCTTTGGCCAGTTCGATCGCCGTAGGGGACTGATCCAGCCCCACCGTCGTGAACCCCTGTTCGGCGAGATGCAAGGAGATGGCGGCCTCGCCGCAGCCGGCGTCCAGCACGTCGCCGTGAAACTTGCCCTGCTCGATCAAGGCTGCAAGCTCTGGCTGAGGTTCGCCGATGCTCCACGGCGGCCGGGCACCGACACCCATGTCCTCGTGCTCGCCTTTGTAGGCGCTTTCAAACGTCTGATCCATCGGTTGAGTCATGAATCCGGTATATCAATCTGGTTGATATGTGTCAACATGATTGATATGAGCGACTTCCTCGAGGACCAGCCGCTGGGTTATCTGCTGTCCCGGGTGGCCAACGCACTGCGCGCCGAGGTCACGGCAATGGTCCTGCAGCCGCTGAACGTGGCATTTCCGCAATACATCTGCATGCGCATCCTGTCGAAAGTCCCGGGCCGTTCCAACGCCGAACTGGCACGCGACATGAACGTGTCGCCGCAGGCGATGAACATGGTGCTGCGCGGCCTCGAAGACCGTGGTCTCGTCACCCGCCCGGCAAGCGTCGCATCGGGCCGCTCGCTTCCCGCCCAGCTGACCCGCGAGGGCGAGGACCTGCTAAAACGCACGGACTCCGGCGTTCGCGCTGCCGAACGGAAGCTGATGGCGCACCTGACCGCCGAGCAGCGACGCGAGTTCAAGAGCACCCTTGTCGCGCTGGGCACCGACTGAAACGCGATACCGCCAGACGCTGCGCGCCCGCGGGGACGTGGTCGAGAATGAACCCCATGTCAACACTGCCGATCCAATGAAGATCGTCCTCGCTCCGGACTCGTTCAAGGAGTCGATGACCGCGACAGAGGCGGTCGCCGCGATGCGCGCGGGCGTGCACGCGGTGATTCCGGACGCCGAATGCGTGGGCGTGCCCATGGCCGACGGCGGCGAGGGCACCGTCGACGCCGTCGTCGACGCACTGCACGGCCGGCACGTCGAAGTCGAGGTCTCCGACGCCCTCGGCCGGACCGTCACCGCACGCTACGGCCACATTCCGCTGCGTCAACTGGCCGTCATCGAGATGGCCGCCGCCGCAGGACTGGAACTGATCCCGCCGCAGCAGCGAGACATCCTGCGCGCCAGCACTTTCGGCGTGGGCCAGCTCATCCGGTCGGCGTTGGAAAGCGGCGCCGAGGAATTGCTCATCGGGTTGGGCGGATCGGCCACCAACGATGGCGGCACCGGCATGCTCACAGCACTCGGCGCGACTTTCGTCGACTCCGACGGGAACCCGCTCGAACCCGGCGGCGCCGCATTGAGTCGTCTCGACCGCATCGACGTGTCCGGCCTGGACCCGCGGCTGCGCGACACCCGCATTCACGTGGCCTCCGACGTCACCGCGCCGTTGCTCGGACCCGCAGGCGCGACGGCGGTGTTCGGGCCGCAAAAGGGCGCCACCGCCGCCGATGTGGAGCTTCTGGAGACAGCCCTGACGCGGCTGGCCACGGTGACTTCGGCGACGTTCAGCAACGTCAACCCGAAACGCCCTGGGGCGGGCGCCGCAGGCGGCGTGGGCTTCGCGCTCGTCGAATTCCTCGGAGCGGAAAGCAAACCCGGCGTCGACGAGGTCGCCGAGACCGTCGGCCTCGAGCGAGCACTGCGCGGAGCCGACTGGGTGTTCACCGGCGAAGGCGGTGTGGACGCCCAAACCGTCATGGGCAAAACACCTTTCGGCGTCGCACAGGTGGCGCAGCGGACCGGTACGCGGGTGATCATCTTCGCCGGCCGGGTGACCCCCGACGCGTCCGTGCTGTTGGAACACGGGGTGGACCGCCTTGTCGCGATCACCGCGGAGGGGACGCCGATCGAACAGGCGTTGCGAGAAGGCGCCGAATCGCTGACCCGCGCGACGGCCGAGGTCTGCCGGGAGATCCTCGGCTGATAGCGGTCAGGAGGCGCGGCGGCCGATACCGGCCATCATCAGCGGTGTGCACACGCGCAGGTTTCCCCCGCTGAACCGGGCCGACGCCGCCTCGGCGTCCTCCGCTGAGAGCAGACCGGAGTCGACGACGGCCCCGCGCAGACTCTCGAAGGTGAGCTTGAAGAAGTCGAAGCCCGGAGAGTTCGAGTCGACGATTCGAACCCGCCCCTCGCCACGCACCTCGGTCAGACCCGCGCTCGCAATATCGGCAACCACCTGACGGCCGTACTCGCGCTCGAACCCGGCTCGTTCCATGAACTGCAGGAGGGCCTCGGTGACGTCGGAAAACCCCTCTTCTTCGTCGTCGAACCCGAAGGTGCCCCAGTCATAATCCTCGATGACGATCCAGCCGCCCGGCCGCAGCGTGGCCGCCAACCGGGCCAGAATCTGCCTGCGGTCGGTGAGATGTTCAAGGACGAGGCGCGCATGCACTAGGTCGAACTCGGCCTGCGGAAGCTCGTCTTCGCGAATGTCGATGCGGCGCACTGTGATCGCGTCAGAGGCCAGATGATCGACGAAACGGGTGTCGATATCGATGGCGGTGACGTGGGCTCCACGCGCCGCCATCCATTCGACCAGTGACCCGCCGCCGGCACCGACCTCGAGGCACTTCCAGCCCGGGCCGATGCCGAGATCATCGAGTAGCGCTTGGCTGCCTCGATCCCACAGCGCCTCCATACCGGCGATGCGCGCCCTCTCCTGAGCGAACCCCTGGTCGAGAACGTAGTCGCGTGTCATGACTGGATCCTCGCAAACGGCCGCGCTTCCTCGAGTTCGTAGGCCAACTCGAGCAGGCGGGCTTCGTGTCCCGCGCCGGTCGACAGCATCATGCCGACGGGCAGACCCGTCGACGATTCGGCGAGCGGCAGCGAGATCGCGGGATCACCGGTCGCGTTCTGCAGCGGGGTGAACGCCGCCCAGTCGATGAGGCTTTCCATCACCGACTCGAAATCCTGTGTGGGATCGAGATATCCGATCCGCGGTGTGACCTCGGCCAGCGTCGGCATCAGCACGGCGTCGTACACGGCACCCAGCCTCGCGGTGATGCGGTGCGACGCCGACAGTCGGCGGATGGCGAGCGGAACCTTGTGCAGGTTGCGGGCAGCCTTGCGGTCGAGTCCGAGCGTCATGTTGTCCAGACGTGTGCGGTCGAAGCTCGGACCGAACATCCGGCGCCCACCGCGGACCACTGCGAACGCCAGGAACGACCAGTACACGAGGAAGTCGTCCTTGAAGCGGGCTGGGACGGGATTCGAGATCTCGGTGACCCGGTGGCCGAGTTCCTCCAGCAGGGCGGCGGACTTCAGCGTCAACTCGCGGATCTCCGGGCTGGCGTCGCGCGAAATGGATTCCGTGCACACGGCGATGTGCAGGCGCTGCTTGCTCGGCTGCGTCACGTCCCCGATGGGCGCCAGCTTGGGATTGCGGTACACGCGCTCGGCTTCACGCAGGAACGCGGCGGTGTCGCGCACCGACCGCGACACCACACCGTTGGCGACGAGATGAAGCGGCATCTGGGCCGTCTCCTTGTCCAGCGGAAGGCGACCGCGCGTCGGCTTGAGGCCCACTAAACCGTTGCAGGCGGCGGGGATTCGGATCGAACCGCCACCGTCGTTGGCATGGGCGATCGGCACGACCCCGGCGGCGACGAATGCACCGGCGCCCGACGACGAGGCACCTGCGGTGTACTCCGGATTCCACGGGTTGCGCACCGGTCCGATGCGGGGATGCTCGGCCGAACCGCTGAAGCCGAACTCCGACATCTGCGTCTTACCCAGTGGCACCAGTCCGGTACCCAGGAACACCTGGGCGAACGCGCCGTCGGCGGGCATCGGGCGCGGATCCCACGCGTCGGCGCCCTGCATCGTGGGCATGCCCTGGACGGCGACGTTGTCCTTGATGAACGACGGCACCCCGTCGAAGTAGCCGCCGAACGGGCGCGTCGCCGCGGCCCGGGTCCTGGCACGGTCGAACGCCACATACGCCAGACCGTTCAGCACCGGGTTGACCGCCTCGGTGCGGGCGATCGCCGCGTCGACGAGTTCGGCCGCCGACACTCTGCCCGCCCGCAGTGCCTCGACGAGACCGACGGCATCAAGGTCGCCCAGCGCGTCGTCGCCGAAGGCGTGGCATCGTGTCTGCACTTCGGCCGTGAGCCTCATCGCCGCTCATGCAGCGACGGTACCAAGCCGTACCGCCGACGTGTGAGCTGGGCCGCGCGCTACGGCCGGGAACGCAAAAGGTCCCCAACCTTGCCGGTTGGGGACCTTTGCGACGTGCTTGCGGCGGTTAGGCCTGGCCGACCTCGAAGCGCGCGAACCGAGTGACGGTCACACCCGCCTCGTCGAGCAGTGCCTTGACGGTCTTCTTGTTGTCGGACACCGACGGCTGGTCCAGCAGCACGACGTCCTTGTAGAAGCCGGTGACGCGGCCTTCGACGATCTTGGGCATGGCCTGCTCGGGCTTGCCCTCTTGCTTGCGCCGTCTCCTCGGCGATGCGTCGCTCGTTGGCGACGATGTCCTCGGGCACGTCCTCACGCGTGAGGTACTTGGCCTTCAGCGCCGCGATCTGCAGAGCGACGGCGTGTGCGGCGTCTGCGCCGTTCGTCAGAGCCGGTTGTACTCCACCAGCACCCCCACCGCAGGCGGCAGGTCGGCTGCGCGCTTGTGCAGATACGTCTCGACGGTGCCGTCGAAGTAAGCGACGCGGCGCAGTTCGAGCTTCTCGCCGATCTTGGCCGACAGGTCGGCGATGACCTGCTCGACCGTGGTGTCCCCCGCCTTGGCGGCCTTCAGCGCGTCGACGTCATTGGCCTTCGCCGCCGCGGCCGCGGCCACGATCTGATCGGCAACGGCCTGGAATTCGGCGTTCTTCGCGACGAAGTCGGTCTCGGAGTTGAGCTCGATCAGCGCGCCGTCCTTGGCGGCGACCAGGCCCTCGGCAGTCGCGCGCTCGGCGCGCTTGCCGACATCCTTGGCGCCCTTGATGCGGAGCAGTTCGACGGCCTTGTCGAAATCGCCGTCGGCCTCGACCAGAGCATTCTTGGAATCGAGCATGCCGGCACCGGTGAGATCCCGAAGTCGCTTCACATCGGCAGCGGTGTAGTTCGCCATATCAGCCTTTCCCTATGACTCTTGAGGGGTCTCGGTGGTGGTATCGGCCCCGGCAGCGCCGGCCTCGGTGCCTGCGGTGGCGCCCGCGAGCAGCTCCTGCTCCCACTCGGCGAGCGGCTCGGCGCCTTCGGCCGCGGGCTTGTCGCCGTCACGGCCGACGTTCGCGCGGGCCTGCAGGCCTTCGGCGACCGCGGAGGCCACGACCTTGGTGAGCAGCGCAGCCGACCGGATGGCGTCGTCATTGCCCGGGATCGGGTAGTCGACGAGGTCGGGATCGCAGTTCGTGTCCAGGATCGCGATGATCGGGATGTTCAACTTGCGAGCCTCTGCGACGGCGAGGTGCTCCTTGTTGGTATCGACGACCCAGACCGCCGAAGGAACCTTCTGCATGTCCCTGATACCACCCAGGGACCGCTCCAATTTGTTCTTCTCGCGCGTCAGCATCAGAATTTCCTTCTTGGTGCGACCCTCGAAACCACCGGTCTGCTCCATGGTCTCGAGCTCCTTGAGGCGCTGCAGACGCTTGTGCACGGTGGAGAAGTTGGTGAGCATGCCGCCCAGCCAACGCTGGTTCACATAGGGCATGCCGACGCGGGTGGCCTCTTCGGCGATGGACTCCTGCGCCTGCTTCTTGGTGCCGACGAACATGATCGTCCCGCCGTGCGCGACGGTCTCCTTGACGAACTCGTACGCCTTGTCGATGTAGGTCAGCGTCTGCTGCAGATCGATGATGTAGATGCCGTTGCGGTCGGTGAAGATGAACCGCTTCATCTTGGGATTCCAGCGACGGGTCTGATGCCCGAAGTGGGTGCCGCTGTCCAGCAGCTGTTTCATGGTTACAACAGCCATAATGTTGTGGCCATGGCCTTCTTTGTTGTCGGTTGACGCGCAGCGTCGGGTGACGCCGAGCCCTGGTGACTGCTGGTTGCCGGACCCGTCCCGAGAGTTCGGAGCGAGACCGCCGGCATCCGGATACGACCTTGTTGAACCGGGTCGTGGCGCAGACACGCGAAGTCAGCCCGCTCAAGCGAGCTGCGGGTAGGAGTTTACACGCTGTTCGGGGGTGCTTTTTCCACACTGACCTGGTGATCCACAGATCGGCGCCTGGACCTGGCGAAATCCGGGGCGCAGCGGTGAGCTGGACGTATGCGATGGATCGCCCTGGCGGTGGCCGCGGTCGTCTGGGCGGCACCCGCCGCGGCCGACGGTGAGCGGCTGGAGTGGCCGCTGCGGCCCCGTCCGAATGTTGTGCGAATATTCGACGCCCCGACGCCGGACTGGCACCGCGGACATCGGGGTGTCGACCTCGCCGGGACACCCGGTCAACCGGTGTACGCCGCGGCGCCGGGCACCGTGGTCTTCGCGGGTGAGCTGGCAGGTCGGCCGCTGGTGTCGATCGCCCATCCTGGCGGGTTGCGGACCAGCTATGAGCCCGTCCGGCCGTGGGTGCGGGCCGGGCAGCGAGTCGCCGCCGGTGCGATGCTCGGCGAGCTGCAGGCCGGCCATCGCGATTGCGCGACATCGGCGTGCCTGCACTGGGGTGCCATGTGGGGACCGGCATCGCGCGCCGAGTACGTCGATCCGCTCGGGCTCGTCGCAAGCACACTGATCCGCCTCAAGCCCGTTCGCTAGCGATCTCGCGCCGCGCAAAATCGACCGCTCACGCACGCGAAAAGCGAGACTTTCGCGTCAGACTCGGCGAACTACGCGCGGGGGTGGGCCTGGTCGTGGACCGCGCGCAGGCGCGCCACCGTGACGTGGGTGTAGAGCTGCGTGGTGGCCAGCGTGGAATGGCCGAGCAGTTCCTGCACGACGCGCAGATCCGCCCCGCCCTCGAGCAGATGCGTGGCGGCGCTGTGCCGCAGGCCGTGCGGGCCGATGTCGGGTGCGCCGTCGACGGCCGCGACCGTCTGGTGCACGACGGTGCGGGCCTGCCGCGGGTCCAGCCGCCGCCCCCGCGCGCCGAGCAAGCAGCGCCGGAGGAGAATCGGCGGTGGCCAACGCCGGACGCCCGTCCGCCAGCCACGCCGCGAGTGCCACCTGCGCGGGCACGCCGAACGGCACCGTGCGCTGTTTGTTGCCCTTGCCCAACACCCTCAGCAGGCGCCGGGACGTGTCGACGTCGTCGATGTCCAGTCCGCACAGCTCGCTGACGCGAATGCCGCTGGCGTACAACAGCTCGACGATCAGCTGATCGCGCAGCGCAAGCGGATCTCCCTGCTGTGCACCGGATTTCGCCGCCGCCATGGCGTCGAGAGCCTGGTCCTGGCGCAGCACGGCGGGCAGCGTGCGACGAGCCTTGGGCACCTGCAGTCGTGCGGCCGGGTCACTCGCGATCAGTCCGCGTCGCGCCGCCCAGGCGGTGAACGTCTTGACTGCGGAGATGCGTCGCGCCAGCGTCGTCCTGGCTGCACCCGCCGCGGCCAGCGCCGCGAGCCATGAACGCAGGACGGGCAGCGTCAGCCCGGCCACCCCGGCGTCGGGTGCGCGGTCGGCGACGAAGTCGAACAGCGACCGCAGATCACCGAGATAGGCGCGACGGGTGTGGTCGGAGCGGCCGCGCTCCAGCGCGAGGTACTCGTCGAACTCCTCGAGAATCGCCTCCACGCCCTAACCGTCGCAGACGTCGCCGCCGTGGTTCAGGTGACGCGCCGCAGCGTGTCGGGTGTCAGTTCCTCCAACGACCGGTAGCCGTCGACCGCCATCGTGACGTCGGCCTCGGCGAGCAGGGAGCGCAGGACATGCACGATCCCGTCGACACCGCCGAGAGCGAGCCCGTAGACGTACGGCCTGCCGACGACGACCGCGGTCGCGCCCAGCGCTACGGCCTTGACGATGTCGACCCCGCTGCGGATACCCGAATCGAACAGCACCGGCAGTCCCTCGGCGGCCTCCACCACGCCGGGCAGACAGTCGATCGCGGGCACGCCGCCGTTGGCCTGGCGGCCTCCGTGGTTCGAGCAGTAGATGCCGTCGACCCCGCCGTCGCGGGCGCGGCGCGCGTCGTCGGGGTGACAGATGCCCTTGACGAGCAACGGCAGGTCGGTGAGCGACCGCAGCCACGGCAGGTCATCCCACGTCAGCGGGTTTCCGAAAATCTGGATCCACTGCAGCACCGCAGCCTTGGGATCCTCCTCGGGGGTTCGTGCAAGGCTCGCCCGGAAGACCGGGTCGCTGGTGTAGTTGGCCAGACACAGGCCGCGCAGGAATGGGAAGTTCGACGTCGCGAGATCACGTGGTCGCCACCCCGGAAGCCACGTGTCGAGCGTGACGACGATGCCTTTGAAGCCGGCCGCTTTGGCGCGGGTCACGAGGCTTGCGGCCAGGTCGCGGTCTTTCGGCGTGTAGAGCTGGAAAAACCCTGGCGTATCGCCGAATTCGGCGGCGACGTCTTCCATTGGGTCCGCGGAGGCCGTCGACGCGATCATCGGCACACCGGTGCGAGCGGCGGCGCGCGCGGTGGCCACGTCGCCGTGGCCGTCCTGTGCACACAGGCCGATGACACCGACCGGTGCCATCATCAGTGGCGAGGGCAGTGCCATGCCGAACAGATTCACCGACAGGTCGCGGTCGTTCGCGCCAACGAACATCCGCGGCATCAGCCCCCAGTCGTCGAACGCGGTGACGTTGACGCGCTGGGTCCGTTCATCGCCGGAACCGCCCGCGACGTAAGACCACAACGACGGCGACATCGCCGCCTGCGCCTTGGCCTCCAGCTCCGCGAAGGACATGGGCAGCGACGGCAGGACGCCGGACAGACCCTGAAAGTAGATCTCGAGCTGGTAATCGCTGTACGCCATGGGGCTAGCGTGCCAGGCCGGCGATCAGGCGTTGGTCTGTTCGACCTTCGCGAGTTCGGCCTTCCACTGCCTGAAGGTCTCCTCGGTGCGCCCGCGGCGCCAGTACCCCGAGATCGACGACGCCCACTTCGCGTCCACACCACGTTCCTTGCGGATGTAGGGCCGCAGATTGTGCATGACGGTCTGCGCCTCGCCGTGAATGAACACCTGCACCTGCCCCGGCAGCCACGACGCGCCCTTCACGGCATCGATCAGCGGCGCGTGGTCGCCGGCCATGTCCTCGGACACCAGGTCGGCACGGCCGCCGCGGTAGATCCACTGGATGTCGACGCCCGACGGCGCGGTCAGTTCGATCTCGTCGTCAGGGCCGCCCACCTCGATGAAAACCTGGCCGACAGCGTTGTCCGGCAACGCTTCCAGGGCCGCGCTGATCGCGGGAACGGCCGCCTCGTCACCGGCGAGCAGGTGCCAGTCCGCCGCGGGGTCGGGCGCGTAGGCGCCGCTCGGCCCCATCAGGTATGCCGGTTGCCCGGGGGTGGCCGCGACGGCCCACGGTCCCGCGACTCCGTGCTCGCCGTGCACGACGAAGTCGATGGCGATCTCGCGCCGCTCGGTGTCCACCCGCCGGACCGTGTAGGTGCGGACCGGCGGCTGCGCCTCGACGGGCAGGGTCTTGAAACTGTCCAGAGTCAACGGCTGCGGCAGCGCGGCGACGTCGATGCCGTCAGACACGAACACGATCTTGACGTAGGCGTCGGTGAAGTCGTTCGGCGTGAACGTGTCGAAGCCGCCACCGCTCAGCACGATTCGGGTGAGATGCGGGGTCACCTGCTCGGTACGCACCACTTCGAACGTGTGGACCGGACGTCCTGCCACTGTTGTTCCTCCCGTTGGTCGCCGAACTTGTCGAGGATACGGGCGCATGCACAGTGCGGGTCGGCTACCTCGCGAGCACCATCGATGCGAGCTTGGGCTGCCAGTCCGTGGTCATCAGCGTGCCGAAGTTGTCCTGGTCGCTGTCAGGATTGGCCGTGTTGATGCCCCCGTCCGCGCGACGGCGTCCAGTTTCCTGTCGGCGTCGACGGTGCTCATCCAGGTCATCGCCGCGCCGACGCCGAACCCATAGCCGTCGGCGGGTGCGAACAGCGCCTGCGCCTCAGGGGTGCGCGGGACGCCGGCGAACAGCGCTGCGACGAGCAGTACGACGGCCATGGCACGGGCTGCTGCCCTGCTCAGCCGCGATGCATGCGGCTCACTTACCGGAGGGCCAGCTTCCACCTCCCGTTCCGACGCACCACGAGCCCGTAAAGCTCGAGCACCGCCAGCGGACCCAACACCTGCGTCGACGGCACACCGGCGGCCACCGCGATCTCATCGACGGTGCGGGCGCCCCGGGAGGGAAGCGCGTCGTACACCCGCTTGTCGGTGTCGGACAGCCCGTCGAGAGGCGAGGTCGGACGCTGCTCATCGGGAGCGAGTTCGCCTATGTGGCCGATCAGTTCGATGACGTCGTCCGATCGGGTGACCACGTTGGCGCCGCCCCGCAGCAGGGCATGACACCCCACCGACGCCGACGACGTCACCGGCCCAGGCACCGCGCATACGGACCGGCCGAGCGCACGGGCCCAAGCCGCAGTATTGGCGGCGCCACTGCGAGCACCTGCCTCGACGACCACGGTGGCGCCTGCGAGAGCGGCGACCAACCTGTTACGGGTCAGAAAGCGGTGCCGCGCCGGCCGCTCCCCTGGCGGATACTCGCTGACCACCAGACCCTGGTCACAGATCCGCTTCAGTAGCACGGCATGTGCGGCCGGATATGGCACATCGATGCCACCTGCGAGCACCGCGACGGTCAACCCGTCGGCTGCCAGCGCGGCTCGGTGCGCGGCCCCGTCGATGCCGAACGCGCCACCGGATACCACCACCGCATCCCGCGCTGCCAGACCAGCGGCGAGGTCGGACGCGATGTACTCACCGTATGCGGTGGCGGCCCGCGTGCCGACGATTGCGGCGGCGCGGTCGGCGACGGTATTGAGGCGTGCCGGCCCAATCGCCCACAAGACCAATGGTTCATGGGCCTGCGGCCGCAACCGATCGGCCACGCCGCGGAACGCGTTGAACGCCAACAGCGGCCATTCGTCATCGTCAGCGGTCACCAAACGTCCACCAAGGCGGGCCAACACATCCAAATCCTCTGCCGCACGGTCGATCCGGCGTCTCGCCTCGGTCCGCTGAGCGACGGGACCCTCGACGTTGCCGGTGCGCACCCGCTCCGCCGCCTCGACCGGGCCGACGCCGCTGCACAAGCGCTCTCAATTCCGGGCACGGCGGCTCCGCCACTCGCGAGAGATAGGCCCACGCGCGGGTAAGGTGATCGGTCATCGCGCACGTCCGTCCTGTCGAAAGCTCAATGCGGTGGTGACGTCGGTCAGCCCGGGCGACGTTCGTCCCGCCAAGTCGCACAGCGTCCACGCGACCCGCAGACTGCGGTCGGCGCCACGGACGCTGAGCAGGTTGCGATCAAGCGCGACCCGAATCGGTTGCATGGCCGCCGCGGGGAGCCGGAACTCCTTGCGCAGCAAGGCACCACTGACCTCTGCGTTGGTGCGGATGCCGTGCAGCCGCCAGCGTTGCACTGCCGCCTCGCGCGCCGCGGCAACGCGCTCGCACACGAGTGCGGTGGACTCCCCTTCCTGCTGCGCGAACGTGCCTGCGCGCTCCGAATGCATCTCGACATGCAGATCCACCCGATCCATCAGCGGCCCGGACAGCTTGCCCAGGTAGCGCCGTCTGACCTGCCCCGGACAGATGCAGTCGCGTGGGTCGGCCGGTGCGCACGGACACGGGTTGGCGGCCATCACCAACTGGAACCGGGCCGGGTAGTGTGCGACGCCGTCGCGGCGGGCCAGCCGAATCTCACCGTCCTCCAACGGAGTTCGTAATGCTTCCAGCACGCTGACTCCGATCTCGGCGCATTCGTCGAGGAACAGCACGCCGCGGTGTGCACGGCTGACCGCACCGGGGCGCGCCAACCCGCTGCCGCCACCGACCATCGCCGCCACGCTGGAGGTGTGGTGCGGCGCCACGAACGGTGGCCGCGTGATCAACGGCGTGCTGCCCGACAGCAGGCCGGCGACCGAGTGGATCGCCGTGACCTCAAGCGCCTCGCTTTCGCTCAGCGTTGGCAACAATCCCGGAAGCCGCTGCGCCAGCATCGTTTTCCCGACGCCCGGCGGGCCGGTCAGCATCAAGTGGTGGGCGCCGGCCGCGGCCACCTCGACCGCGAACCGGGCTTGGGTTTGTCCGATCACGTCGGCGAGGTCGGCCGACAGCGCAGACGCCGAACACGGCTTGTCGATCCTGTCCTCGAGTTGCGCCTTCCCTGCAACCCACGACTGCAACTGGCCCAGCGTCCGCGCTCCCCACACATCGATGCCATCCACCAGGCTGGCTTCGGCGAGATTGTCGACCGGCACGACCACGGCCGGCCAGCCCTCGCGCTTCGCAGCGACGACCGCGGGCAGCACACCCTTGACCGGCCGCACCCGTCCGTCGAGCGCCAGTTCGCCCAGCAGAACCGTCTTCTCGAGCCGCTCCCACTCCGCCTTGCTGTGCGCGGACAGCACCGCCAGCGCCAGCGCGATGTCGTAGACGGAGCCCATCTTCGGCAGCGTGGCGGGTGAGAGCGCCAACGTCAGCCGGGCCATCGGCCAGCTGTTGCCGCAGTTGGTGATCGCCGCGCGGACCCGGTCCCGCGACTCCTGCAGCGCGGCATCGGGCAGCCCGACCAGGTGCACACCGGGCAGCCCGGAGGTGATGTCGGCCTCGATCTCCACGATGTGCCCGTCGAGGCCGCGAACGGCAACCGAGAATGCTCGCCCCAGCGCCATCAGCCCACTCCCCGCAGATGAGTGATCTCCGGAACACGCCGACGCCCGATGCGCACGCCGACGACATCGATGCGCACCTCCGACCAACTGCCGTCCTGAGCGGCCAGCCACAGGCCGGCCAGCCGCCGCAGTCGGCGCACCTTCGCCGGTGTGACGGCCTGTTCGACGCCGCCGAACTGGTCGCTGGTGCGGGTCTTCACCTCGACGAACACCGCGATGCGCGACACGTCGTCGGCCGCGATCACGTCGAGTTCGCCGTAGCGGCAACGCCAGTTGCAGGTGAGCACCCGCAGCCCCAGCGACTGCAGATGCTCGACGGCCAATCGTTCTCCGAGTGCGCCGATCTCCGCACGGGTCCACGAAGTCTTCCAAGAGGTCATGGGCACACCGTGCGATGCGATGCCGACAACCTGCGGCGAACAGGGCGGACTCATCCCCAACCGCCAGTTCATCCACAACCCGCGAAGTTTCGCTACCGTCAAAAAACGGGTACATGAGGTCATGGCCGACAAGTCCCTGCACGGCGTGGTCGATCGAGCGACCGACAGCGACGCGTTCGAATACGCCGCACGCGCCGGCTTCGTCATCAGCGGTGTGCTGCACCTGCTCGTCGGATACATCATTTTTCGCATCGCCTTCGGGTCAGGCGGCAACGCCGACCAGTCCGGTGCCCTGGGGACGCTGGCCCGCCAGACCGGCGGCGCGTTGATCCTGTGGGTGGCCGCGATCGGGCTTGTCGCGCTTGGTCTCTGGCGCGTCGCTGAAGCGATCGTCGGTTCCAAGCCCGGCGAGGGTTCCGGGCATCATCAGGACGACACACCGGCCTGGAAACGCGCCAAGTCCGTCGGGCTGGCGGTCGTGAACTTCGCGATCGCCCTGTCCGCGGCCCGCTTCGCGATGGGAACCGGGCAGCAGAGCAGTCAGCAGAACGCCGGGCTGAGCGCACAGTTGATGCAATCGGGTTGGGGAAAGACGCTTCTCATCGCGGTGGCGCTCGGACTCGTCGGTGTCGGCGGATACCACGTCTACAAAGGGGTGTCGAAGAAGTTCTTGAAGGATCTGCGGGTCTCGGGCGGCAGCGGGATCACCGCCGTCGGAGTCAGCGGCTACGTGGCCAAGGGCCTCGTGCTGGCCGGCGCGGGCATCCTCGTGATCGTCGCGACGCTGCAGGCGGATCCGTCGAAGGCAGCCGGCTTCGACGCCGCGGTCAAGACGCTCGGTCAGGCCCCGTTCGGGAAGGTCCTTCTCATCCTCGCGGCACTCGGTATCGCCGCCTTCGGCGCTTACAGTTTCGTGCGAGCCCGCTTCGGGCGCATGTAGCGCGGGGTGTGCCGCGGCCGGTGGACGAATCAGCCGCCGTTTCCGTACAACCGCGCGACGTCGGGACTGTCCAGCCAACCCGAGTACGTCGGCCGCGACGGCCATCCCTCCGGTGAGTCGAGCCACTCCTCCTGGCGGCCCCAGGGAAGAATGTCCTTCAACGGAAATGTGTAGCTGAGCTGCTCGACACCGCGACCGTTGGTGTGCCAGGTGCGGTAGACCGCGTCGCCGTCACGCAGGAAGACGTTGACGGCGAAGCCCTCGTTGGGAGCGGCGTCGACGTCGGCGCCGAACGAACTCTCCGACGAGGAGTACCACTCCATCTGGTTGCCCACCTTGTCGCGGTAGGCCAACGCCTCATCGATGGGTCCGTTCGTCACGATGACGAACCGGGCATTGTAGTTGTCGAGGAAGTCGAGTCGCGTGTACTGCGACGTGAGGCTGGTACAACCGCCGCACTGCCATTCCGCTCCGTCGTTCCACATGTGGTTGTAGACGATGAGCTGCGATCGGCCCTTGAAGATATCGACAAGTCGAATGGGACCGTCCGCACCGATCAGCGTGTAGTCATCCATTTCGACCATCGGCAGTCGCCGGCGCGCCGCCGCGATCGCGTCGAGCTCCTTCGGTCGCCGCTTTCTCCCGGCGACGAAGTTCGTCCAGCGCGGCGCGCCATGTCTGAACATCCACCACCGGGGGCTTAGCCGCCGTCGGCTCAGTAGTCATCGGCTCTCCCTTCGATGTGCCGGATCTCGTCTATGAATCGACTTCCGCCACCACCGAAACTCATCGCCGGACAACATCACGCCGCCGAGGCGATCAGACTCCGGCCATCGTGTCGAACAGCGTCGCGAGCTGCCCCGGGCTGACCGCGATGCCGCACTGGTTGCGCAGGTCCTGCAGTGGACCAGCGATCCGCTGGAGCTCCAGGAACTCGCCCGGGTTGCCCATGAAGTAACCCCGCACATTGGCCCGCGCCTCCTCCGGCGCCTGGGTGGCGGCGGCGGTCAAGACGTTGTTGGCACCCGGATGGGCGCCGAGATAGCCGCCTGCCTCACTGAGCACGCCACTCGCGGTCGTGGCGAGCCCGCTCGCGGTGCAATCGGCCGCGGTGGCCATCGGCGCGGTGATGACAGCCGCGGAGACCCCGAGCGCACCGACGGCGGCCATTCCGATGACTCGCAGGCGTCTGGGGTTAGCTGACTTCTTCATTTGGGTGTCCTCAGGTTAGGTGCCGGCGGATCACGTCGCCGCCGACTTCAGGGCTAACGTACCCGCAGTATGGCTGTCGAGAAACCCGCCGTGACCATGAAAAACGGCGAGGTTTCGGCTATCGGTAGCCCCGTCGGCGCATCGCCCATCCGGCTCAACGGGAGCCAGCCAGTTGCCGGAGTTGTCCCAGATGCCGGTCTCGACGCCGCAGGGCGGTCAGCAGTTGTGCAGCAGATTTTGGCCCGTTCGATGCGGCGCAGATGTGTCGATAGCGCCACGGCAACCGAAGGCGAACCCGATTCGGCACGACACCAGAGTGAAGCCGGGCAGAGTATGTTCATTAGGTAAACCTCAGCTAAAAGCGCCGGGTTGGCGCGGGAAAGGACCGCCTGGATGCGCCCTGGTTGGAGCCGGATCGCCGCACTCGTGTCGACCGTTGCCGTCGTGCTTGCAGGGACCTCCTGCTCGAGCTCGAGCGAGAGCGACGCGCTACTGATCTACAACGCTCAGCACGAGTCGCTGACCAAGGAATGGATCGACGCGTTCACCAAAGAGACCGGCATCGAGGTCACGTACCGCCAGGGTGGCGACACCGAGTTCGGCAACCAGCTGGTCGCCGAGGGCGACGGTTCGCCCGCCGACGTGTTCCTCACGGAGAACTCGCCCGCCATGGCCGCGGTGGAAAAAGCCGGACTCTTCGCCGACCTCGACGCCGACACCCTCGATCAGGTTCCCGCGCCATACCGCCCGGCCACCGGCAAGTGGACCGGTGTCGCGGCGCGCAGCACCGTCTTCGTCTACAACACGTCCAGGCTGCAACCTGATCAACTTCCTAAATCCATGCTGGACCTACAGCAACCCCAGTGGAAGGGCCGGTGGGGCGCACCGCCGCCGAAGGCCGACTTCCAGGCCATCGTCGCCGCCCTGCTGCAGCTGAAGGGTGAGGCCGCGACCTTGCAGTGGCTCACTGCGATGAAGGCCAACGCGGTGCTCTACGGCGACAACATCGCCACGCTGAAGGCCGTGAATGCCGGCGAGGTCGACGGCGGCATCATCTACCACTACTACTGGTTCCGCGATCAGTCGAAAACCAAAGAGATGAGCGCAAATACGGCGCTGCACTACTTCAAGAACCAGGACCCCGGTGCGTTCGTCAGCCTGTCCGGCGGCGGCATACTCGCGTCGAGCGACAAGAAGGATCAAGCGCAGCAGTTCATCCGGTTCATCACCGGCAAGGCCGGGCAGGAGGTGCTGGAGAAGGGCACCTCCTTCGAGTACCCCGTGGCCAGCGGCGTGCCGGCCAATCCCGCGTTGCCGCCGCTGGACTCGCTGCAGGCACCCGCGGTGGACCCGTCGACGCTGAACGCCCAGCAGGTGACGGACCTGATGACGAAGGCGGGCTTGTTGTAGGTGACCGCCGCTCCCCCCGTTGCACACCCCACGGTAGACATCCCGCGGGCTGAGGCAGTCTCGCGACCCGGCCCTCTGGTGTCCGCCACGGTCGCGATCCTGGTCGCCGCCACAGCCATCCCACTCGGCTACGTGGTCTGGGGTGCGGTGTCGGTCGGATGGACGCGCGCCTACGACCTGGTGGTCCGGCCGAGGGTCGGCGAGCTGCTGGTCAACACCGTCGGACTGGTCGTCGTCACGGTGCCGCTCTGCGTGGTGATCGGTGTCGGGGTGGCCTGGCTGGTGGAACGGACCGATCTTCCCGGCCGGGCATTCTGGCGTCCGTTGTTCGTTGCGCCGCTGGCCATTCCGGCATTCGTCAACAGCTACGCGTGGGTCGGCGTCATTCCATCCCTGCACGGGCTGTGGGCCGGCGTCCTGATCACGACGCTGTCGTACTTTCCGTTCATGTATCTGCCCGTAGCGGCGACGCTGCGCCGGCTCGATCCGGCTGTCGAGGAATCGGCCCGCGCACTGGGTTCCGACTCGGTGGGCGTGTTCGTCCGCGTCGTGCTGCCGCAACTGCGGCTGGCGATCCTCGGCGGCGGACTGCTGATCGGCGTGCATCTGCTCGCCGAGTTCGGCGCGTTCGCGATGGTGCGCTTCGACACCTTCACCGTTGCGATCTTCCAGCAGTTCCAGGTCACCTTCGACGGTGCGGCGGGCAGCATGCTCGCCGGTGTGCTCGTGATTCTCTGCATGGTGCTGCTGATCGCCGAGGCGGCCGCGCGCGGAAAGATCCGGTTCGCGCGGATCGGCTCCGGTGCCCCCCGGGCGGCGACACCGGTGCAGTTGGGCCACAGCACAATACCGGCCCAGGCCGCCCTGGCCACGTTGACCGTCCTGGCGCTCGGCGTCCCGGTGTGGACCCTTCTGCGCTGGCTGTGGATCGGCGGCACCGAGGTGTGGGAGTTCGACGACATCGGCACCGCACTCGCGCAGACCATCGGCCTGGCGTCGGCAGCTGCGGTCATCACGACGGTGCTGGCGTTCCCCGTCGCATGGGTGGCAGTGCGCTCCAGCGGGTTTCTGGCCCGTGCCGTGGAAGGCGCCAACTACGTCACCAGTTCGCTGCCCGGCATCGTCACTGCGCTCGCACTCGTCACCGTCGCCATCCACGCCGCCCGCCCTCTGTACCAGACCGTGCCGCTGATCGTCTTCGCCTACGTCCTGCTGTTCATGCCGCGTGCGTTGGTCAACGTCCGCGCGGGACTCGCCCAGGTGCCACCGAGCCTGGAGGAAGCGTCCCGGTCGTTGGGCAGCTCGCCGTCGGCGACGTTCTTCCGCGTCACACTGCGTCTCACCGCACCCGCCGCAGCCGCAGGCGCCTCGCTGATATTCGTGGCGGTGGCAACGGAATTGACCGCCACCCTGCTGCTGGCGCCGACCGGCACCCGAACGTTGGCGATGTTCTTCTGGTCGTACAGCAGCGAGCTCGACTATGCGGCGGCCGCGCCGTATGCACTGATGCTCGTGCTGTTGGCGATTCCGGTGACGGTACTGCTGTTCCGCCAGTCGACGAAGGTGGCCGCGCTGTGACCGCCCCACTGGTCGACATCGGCGGCCTCGCAAAGTCGTTCAACGGCAGCGTCGTGCTGGACCACATCGATCTGCAGCTGGAGCGGGGCAGCACCACCGCGGTCGTCGGCGCGTCCGGCTGCGGGAAGACGACACTGCTGCGGCTCATCGCCGGCTTCGAGACTCCGGACGCGGGAACGGTCACGATCGACGGCCGCCAGGTCGCGAGCTCCGGAACGCGCGGTCGCGCCGCACCGGCGCAGTGTCGGCTATGTCGCACAGGACGGTGCGTTGTTCCCGCACCTGACCGTCGGGCAGAACATCGCGTACGGAATTCGCGGCGAAGGCCGGGAGAAGGTCCGCAACCGAGTCAACGAGCTACTCGAAACCGTCGCGCTCGACGCATCATTCGCAGCACGCCGCCCGCACCAGCTCTCCGGCGGGCAGCAGCAGCGTGTCGCGCTCGCCCGTGCGCTGGCCCGCCAGCCGGTGCTGATGCTGCTCGACGAACCGTTCAGCGCGCTGGACACCGGCCTGCGCGCATCCACCCGGAAGGTCGTCGCCGGTCTACTCGCCGATGCGGGTGTCACGTCGCTGCTGGTTACCCATGACCAGGAGGAGGCTCTGTCGATCGCCGACCAGGTGGCGGTGATGCGCGACGGGCGCTTCACTCAGGTCGGCGCCCCGCAGCAGGTCTACCGGCAGCCCAACGACCGCTTCACGGCCGAATTCCTCGGCGACTGCATCGCGCTGCCCTGCGTCGTCACGTCCGGGGTCGCCGACTGCGTGCTCGGGCGGATTCCCGTGCGGGCCGGAGACGGCGCCGGCACGTTGTTGCTGCGGCCCGAACAGCTTGTCGCGACGGTGGTTTCAGACAGTGGCCAATCCAACGGCGTCGGAACAGTGCTGGCCGTCGAGTTTCTGGGTCACGACGTCCTGTTGACGATCGACCCCCCCGGTGACGTTGACCCGATCATCGTGCGTCAGCACAGCCTCGAACCCCCACCGATCGACGCGAAGGTGCGCATCGAGGTGGTGGGCGTCGGAGTCGTGCTCACATGAACGCGCTCGTCGAGCACCTGCGCGGCCACGGCGAACGCGTCGCGGTCCTCACCGAGACGGCGCAACTGACCTACCGCGAGCTCGCCGACCGGGTCGCCGAAGCCGCACGCGCACTCGGTAGTGCGCGCCGGCTGGTCCTCCTCGAAACCCGCAACGACATCTCGACTCTGGTGCACTACTTGGGCGCCATGGCAGCCGGCCACGTGGTGCTACCCGTCCCGGCCGGACGTGACCACGCAGCCTTGGACGAGGTCTATGCGCCCGACGTCGTCATCGACGATCGCGGCATCCACCACCGCCACCACGACGGGCGTCCGTTGCACGACGACCTCGCGCTACTGATGTCGACGTCGGGCAGCACGGGTTCACCGAAGCTCGTGCGGCTTTCGCACGCGAACCTCGTCGCCAACGCCATGGTCATCGCGGAGTACCTCGGCATCAGCGAAACCGACAGGGCCGCAACGACGCTGCCGATGTCGTACTGCTACGGGCTTTCGGTGATCCACAGCCACCTACTGGTCGGCGCGGGCCTGATCCTGACCGACCATTCCGTGGTCGACGAGCAGTTCTGGGACCTGTTCCGCCGCCACCGGGGAACGTCGTTCGCGGGTGTGCCGTACACCTTCGAACTGCTCGAGCGTGTCGGCTTCGACGCCGCCGATCTGCCCGACCTGCGCTATATCACGCAGGCCGGCGGCAGAATGCCGCCCGAGCGCGTGCGCCGATTCGCCGAACTGGCGCAGCGCAGCGGCTTCGACCTGTTCGTGATGTACGGGGCGACCGAGGCGACCGCCCGAATGTCCTATCTACCACCGGAACTCGCACTGTCGCGCCCCGACGCGATCGGCCGTCCGATCCGCGGCGGGTCGTTCTCGATCGAGCCGCTCGACGGCTGGGCCGACGACGACGTGGGCGAGCTGGTCTACCGCGGCCCCAACGTGATGATGGGTTACGCGCACGGGCCCGAGGACCTGGCGCTGGGCAAGACGGTTGAGACGCTGCGCACCGGCGACATCGCCCGACGCGGACCCGACGGACTCTACGAAGTCGTAGGCCGCAACAGCCGGTTCGTCAAGATGTACGGCCTGCGCATCGATCTCCAGCAGGTCGAGGCCGCACTGCGCGCTGCGGGCATGTCGGCGTTCTGCACCAACGAGGACGACCGCCTGGTGGTCGCCGCCGCAGGCAGGCACGACGACCGCGACGTCCAACGGGCGGCGGCCGATGCGGCGGGTGTGCCCGCAGGCGCGGTTCACGCCGTCACCGTCGACGAGCTGCCGCTGTTGTCGTCGGGCAAGCCCGACTATCAGACCGTGCGCCGGCTCGCACGCACCGCCGATCGGCCGCCGTCCTCCGATCTGTTGGGGCTGTTCGCCGATGTGCTCCAGGTCGACGCCGCCTCCATCGATCGCGATGCCAGCTTCGTCGACCTCGGCGGCAATTCGCTGTCCTACGTGACGATGACGGTGCGGTTGGAACGGGCGATCGGCCAGCTGCCCCCGGACTGGCAGCGGATGTCGATTCGGCAGCTGGAGCGAATCTCGAAGCCGGCGCGCCGCAGTTGGCTCGCGACCCTGGAGACCAGCGTCGCTCTTCGCGCCGCCGCGATCGTGTTCATCGTCGGATCCCACGCCGAACTGTTCGAACTGTGGGGCGGCGCACACCTGTTGCTCGGCATCGCCGGCTACAACTTCGGCCGGTTCTGCCTCACGCCGGTCACGCGCACCGATCGGGTCCGCCATCTGGGCAACACCGTCGCGTGGATCGCGCTGCCCTCGTTGTTGTGGATCACCATTGCCCTGCTTCTGACCGACGACTACACGTGGACAAATCTGCTGCTGGCCAACAAGTTCCTCGGTCCGCACGACAGCATGACGGCGGGCCGGCTGTGGTTCGTCGAGGTCCTTGTGTGGATCCTCGTGGCGCTGGCGCTGGTGTTCTGGCTGCCGCTGATGGACCGCCTGGAGCGTCGTCTTCCGTTCACCGTCGCGGCTGTCTTCCTCGTCATCGGTCTGGCGCTGCGCTACGACATACTCGGCTTGAACCTGGGCCGCGATGCGTGGTTCACGATGCTGGCCTTCTGGTTCTTCGCGATCGGCTGGGCGGCATCGAAGGCGTCGACGACGCTGCAGCGGATCGTGGTGACCGTCGCCTTGATCGTGAGCCTGCACGGCTATTTCGACAGCACCCTGCGCGAGTTCTTGGTGATGGGTGGTCTCGTTCTTCTGATCTGGGTGCCGACGATCCGGTGCCCTTCTGCGCTGACGGTGGTCGCCGGAGTGCTGGCGGAGGCGTCGTTGTACACCTACCTCGTCCACTACCAGGTCTACGCGATTATTCGACGGCCATCCCGCCCTCGGCGTCATCGCCTCACTGGCCGTCGGCGTCCTGCTCACGTATCTGGTGACCGTGCTGCGCCGATGGCTGCGCGGCCGGTTCAGTTCGCTGCGCTCGAATGCGTCGCGCAAAAGTAGCACCGCCAGTCAAATCTGAAATCTCTTGTGTCACTTTAGTTTCAGCAGTAACATTTGCGGCTGGCTTGTCGGTGGTCGAATGTATGTTCGACTCATGTTGGCGACTCCGGTTCAGGTAGCGATGGCCGCACTGCGTGCCGCGCATGACGAACTGGCGGCCTGCGACCTGGAGATGCTGACCCACCGTGAACTGCTCACCGTGCTCGACGAACTGGAAACCCTGTCGTGTCAGCTGCCGACACAATGGCACCGCGCCCTGGCCCGGTTGCAGGCCGAGACGACGCCCAAGGAGCTGGGCGCCAAATCGTGGAAGGACGTCCTGCGGATCCGGTGGCGCATCACCGCGACCGACGCTAACCGCCGACTCGCCGAAGCGGCCGACTTGGGGCCGCGGCGCACCCTGACCGGCGAACCATTAGCCCCGGTGCTGGCCGCCACCGCAGCCGCCCAAGCCGCAGGGCTGATCAACGGCGAGCACGTCGACAAGATCCGCGACACCATGGCCCACCTCCCCGGCTTCGTCGACACCCCCACCCGCGAACAGATCGAAACCGACCTCGTGCGCCTCGCCGCCGGTGTCGGGCCCACCGAACTGAAGAAGGCCGCCGACAAAGTGCTGTTCCTGCTCGACCAGGACGGCCCCGAACCCGACGACACCGAACGCGCCAGAAAACGCGGCCTCCACTTCGGTCCCCAACAACGTGACGGCACGGTCGCCGTCAAGGGCACCTCACCCCCGAAGCCTGGGCGATCTATGAAGCCATCTTCGCCAAAACCGCCGCACCCGGCATGTGCAACCCCGACGACGACCAACCCTGCGTCAGCGGCACACCGTCACAGGAACAGATCGACAACGACCACCGCACCCTCGCGCAGCGACAACACGACGCGCTGGTCGCGATCGGGCGCAACGCCCTGGAATCCGGGGAGTTGGGCCAGCACAACGGATTACCGACGTCGATCATCATTCGCACCACCCTGCAGGACCTTGAATCCCGCGCCGGAGTTGGTACGACGGGCGGCGGCACCCTCATGCCCATCAAAGACGTCATCCGCTTGGCCGGCCACGCCCACCACTGGCTGGCCATCTTCGACCAGGCCACCGGACAAGCACTGGACCTGTTCCGCACCAAACGCGTCGCCTCGCCCGCCCAACGGATCATGCTCATCGCCCGCGACGGCGGCTGCACCAAACCCTGCTGCCCCGTGCCCGCCTACGGCAGCCAGGTCCACCACGCGCTGCGCGACTGGGCCGACGACGGCAACACCAACGTCAACGAACTCGCCCTGGCCTGCGGGCCGGACAACCGCCTCGTCGACAAAGATGGCGGCTGGACCACCACCATCAACACCCGCGGCGACGTCGAATGGATCCCCCCGCCCCCACTCGACACCGGCCAAGCCCGCGTCAACTACTACCACCGCCCCGAACTACTGCTGCGTCCACCAGACGAGCCGAACGGCAACTGCGAGCGCGGACCATAGAGAGCGCGGCATAGCGAGCATGCCGACGGCGACGATCCTGCGTGTCGCTAGCTCGACGGTCGCGGTTCCCGCTCTGCGATGAGGCCCTCCTGCGTGAGCGTGGCCGCGATGGCGCCGTCGGCGCGGATCAGGCTGGCCGTCACGACCCCGCGCCCCCGCGCGGCGGCCGGCGAGGTGGACTCCAGCAGATTCCACTCGTCGGCCCGCACGGGGCGGTGAAACCAGATCGAGGAGTCCGTGGTGCCACTGCGGTGAGTGCGGGCCTTCATCGAGTGCCCGTGCACCTGCAGTGCCGGATCGATCATGTAGACGTCGGTGACGTAGGCCGCGACCAACGTGTGCACCAACGGGTCGTCGGGCATCACCGCCGTCGTCCGCCACCACAAGCGGCGCGTGAACGCGCCGTCGGAGGTGTCGTCGGCGATCCTGATGTCGAGATCATCCAGCGGCATCGAGGGCGCGGGCCCCGCCGGTCCGGTCTGCGGAAGATCGCCGGGATCGTGCGGCATCGACGAACGACGGCCGTGTTCGGGGCCGGGTAACTCGATCGCGAACGACACCGTGGCCGTCGTCAGCAGCCGACCGCCCTGACGTGAGTCGACACGGCGCGCGGCCGCGGTCCGGCCGTCGAAAACCCTTGTCACGGTGTACTCGACGGGCTCGCCGGCCTCGCCGCCGCGCAGAAACTGCAGATGCATGTTGGTGGGCGGTCGGTCGGCGTCGACGGTGCGGCACGCCGCCGCCAGGCCCTGTGCCACGAACTGGCCGCCGTAGGAGCGCTTTCCCTCGGGGCCACTGGCCGGACCGATCCACGTGTCCTCGGCATCGCCCGGCCGCGGGTCGAGGAGCGCCAGTATCGCGCTCATTCGACAGTGCCCGATTCAGTGAGTCGTTCGACCTCGGCCGGGCTCATCCCCAGCCATTCCGCGAGCACGGCCGACGTGTCGTCACCAAGCTCAGGCGAAGCCACCGCGGGCGGGTAGACACCGCCGATCGACATCGGCAACCCGGGCGCCAGGTACTCGCCGATGCGCGGCTGGTCCAGCGCTGTGAACATTGGATTGGCGGTCACCCGGTCACTGGCCGCCGCCTCGGCGAAGGTGCGGTACCGGTCCCACAACACCGAACTCGCCGACAGCGCGTCGGTGACGTCCTTCGCGGTGTGCTGTGAGAACCATTCGTTGAAAAGCCCGAAGAGTGCGTCGCGGTGCCGGAACCGGTCCCCCTCGTCGGTGAAGTCTGCGCCGAGCGTCTGAGCCAGTGCGGCAACGGCTTTCGTCGTCCCGGTGAGGTCGGTCAGGTCGCGGAAATGGCGGCCGGTGAGGGCGACGACCATGAACGACGCGCCGTCGATGCTGGTGAAGTCCTGGCCGTACTGGCCGTACACCGAGTTGCCGATGCGCTCACGCGAGGTGCCGTTGATCATCGTCTCGGTGAAGAAGCTGAGATTGCCCGCCGTCGCCAGGGCCACGTTCTCCAGCGGAATGCTGATCTGCTGCCCCTGTCCGGTGGCGTCGCGGTGCCGCAGCGCGGTGACGACCGCCAGCGCTGTGTAGATACCGCACGTGACATCCCACGCGGGCAGCACATGGTTGACCGGTGTGGCCAGTTCGGCCGGGCCGGTCACCATCGGAAAGCCGACCGCGGCGTTGACCGTGTAGTCCACACCCGTGCCGCCGTCGGCGCGACCGGACACCTCGACGTGGATCAGGTCGGGTCGCAGCCGCGTCAGCGTGTCGTAGGAATGCCATTGCCGCCCTGCGACATTGGTGATCAGCACACCGCCCCCGGCGATCAGCCGCTGCACCAGATCCTGCCCCTCGGGCGAGCGCATGTCGGCCGCGACGGACCGCTTACCCTTGTTCAACCCAGCCCAGTAGATGCTGTCGCCGTCCTCGGTGAGCGGCCAGCGGCGGTAGTCGGCCGCTCCGCCGATCGGATCGATGCGGATCACCTCGGCGCCCAGTTGTGCCAGCGTCATGCCGGCCAGTGGCACCGCCACGAAACTGGAGATCTCGACGATGCGCACGCCGGCCAACGGCCGGACCGGGTCCGAACTCACCAGGTCAAGCTATCAGCGCGCGACTACGACCTCCGAGACTGCGGGCTGCTCGCGATATCGACGAAACGCGGTCTGTGTGGGCCCACGCGACGCTGGGAACAGTTTCGCGGGACGTCAGGACCTGACCAGTTTGATCGCCGCCGCCTCGATGGTGTCCTCCGACAGCAGCACCTGCAGCGCGGCGTCTCCCAGGGGGATGAAGCTGTCGCTGGCGGCGACGCGACCCAGGCGGCCGGCGAAGCCGTGCTCGACCAGCGTGGCCAGCACACCCTCACCGACTCCCCCGGTCTCGCGGGTCTCGTCGACGATCAGCACCCGGCCGGTGATGCCGGCCTCCCGGAGCATGTCCTCCACCGGCAAGGGCGCCAGCCATCGCAGGTCGACGACCCGGGCTGCGATGTCGATCGACGCGAGCCGGCGCGCGACCCGCAGACTCATACGAACCCCGTTGCCGAACGTCAGGATCGCCACATCGGCGCCGTCGCCGTAGGTCCGTGCTCGGCCGATCGCCACGCCGGACTCCGGATACGTTGCCAGCCAGCCGCCGTCGTTGTCGTCGTACAGATCTCGGGTGTGATAGAGCGCGATGGGTTCGAGGAACAGGCATACCGCGCCCGCCTCCCTCGCGGCCGCCGCACAGGTGTGCAGCATCGCGGCGGCGTCGTCGGGCCGCGACGGTGATGCGATCACCACACCGGGGATGTCGCGCATCGCGGCGATGGAGTTGTCGTTGTGGAAGTGTCCGCCGAACCCCTTCTGGTATCCGTAGGCGGCTATCCGGACCACCATCGGATTGCGGTACTGACGGTTGGAGAAGAACTGCAGTGTCGCGGCCTCGCCGCGTATCTGGTCCGCGGCGTTGTGAAAGTAGGCGAGGTACTGGATTTCGGGGATGGGCAGCAGTCCCGACACCCCCGCGCCGAGTGCCAGGCCGAGGATCGACTGCTCGTCGAGCAGCGTGTCGAACACCCGCGCCGAACTCGTCGCCGACAGCAGTCCGCGCGTGACGCCGTACACGCCGCCCTTGCGGGCGACGTCCTCGCCGAAGATCATCGCCTCCGGGTAGCGGTCCAGAATGTCGTGCAGCGCACGGTTGATTGCGACCGCGAGCGTCATCGGCGTCCCCGGTTCGCCGGGCTGGATCGACGCCGCCAGGGAGGCGGGCACGGCGGCCTGCGCGTCGTTGCGGGCGGTGCGCAGCGGTTCCATCACCGCGTGCGCGCTGTCGAGCTGAGCAAGCTCGCCGACCTCCTCTGCAAGTTTGATGACACCTGCCCGCTTGGCCTCGTACCGGTCGAGCACGTCCGCAGGTGTCAACACGCCCTTGTCGATCAACAGTTTTGCCGTACACAGCACCGGATCCCGGTCGTAGTCCGCCGCGATCTCCTCGGGACGACGGTATGCGGGCTCGTAGTCGGAGCCGGCGTGACCCATCAGCCGCACCGTCCGCAGATGCAGGAATGCCGGGCGCCTGCGGGTCCGCACCCAGTCTGCGGCCGCAACAGCGGCGTCGAATGTCGCGGCCAGATCCGATCCGTCCGCGGCGAAATACGTTAAGCCGTCACGACTCCCGTAGATGCGCTCGATCCAGCCCCGAGGGCTCGGAACGCTGATGCCGATGCCGTTGTCCTCACAGACGAACAGCAGCGGCATCGGCACGCCCTGATACGAGGCGTGCAATGCGGTGTTGATCGCACCGACGGCAGTGGAGTGGTTCACCGATGCGTCGCCGAAGCTGCACACCGTGACCGCATCCTCGGGCCAGGCGCAGGCCACCCCGAGCTTCTTGGCGCGAGCGATGGAGAACGCGACGCCGACCGCACGCGGAAGGTGCGAGGCGATGGTCGACGTCTGCGGAATGATGTGCAGGTCGCGGCGGCCGAAGACTTTGTGCCGCCCACCGGAGATCGGCTCGTCCGTCGCCGCCACCAGGCCGAGCAGCACGTCGCGCAGCGGCTCGCGGCCCTCGACCAGCGCCGCGCGGGCCAGGAAGAACGCGCCGGACCGGTAGTGCAGCAGCGCCGGGTCGGTGGGCCGCAGCGCGGCAGCGACGGCGCCGTTGCCCTCATGCCCGGATGATCCGATGGTGTAGTAGCCCTTGCCCTGCGACCGAAGGTATCGCGCGGCCAGGTCGAGGTGGCGGCTGGCGAGCGCGACGTCGAACAACGCAAGGCACACTCGCGCCGTCAACGAAGAACCTTCCCGGACCGGTTCGTCATCCCCCAGCTGTCGCTGCGACGCATGCATCGCCGAGACGGTCGCGGTGAAGTAGTCATCGATGGGTTCGGCCATTGGTCTCCTGTATTACGGGCTGATCGTCGTGCGGGCCAACGCGTTTCGTACGAACTCGACTATCTGTGCCGCACCACTGTGGTCTGGGTCCTGGTCCGGGTCGTAGATTGCCACGCTGCCGCCCACGCAGTGCGCACGCGACCCGAACAGCGCCGTGACGAGATCGGTCAGCTGATCCCACGTCAGGCCACCGGGTTCGTCCGCGACGTCGGGCAGGCCCTGGGCTGCGAACTCGACGGGGTCCAGCACGTCGAGATCGATGTGCAGCCACCACCGGTCGACGTGACCCGCCAGTTCACCGATGGCACGCCGCCCGGCGCCGGCTGGATCGTCGGCGACCTCCGCGAGCGGCGCAACCCACACGCCGTTGTCGGCGAGCGTGCCGACGTTGAAACGCTGCCTCCAGGCGTCGTCCCTGGGTCCGAGAACGACGAGGTGCTCGGGTCGCAGGGCGGGTAGGCGGTCGCCGAGCTCCCCGGTCAGCAGACGCCCGGTCATCCCCAGCAGCAGCCCGATCTCGGTGTTGGCCGCCTCGCCGTCCTCGGAGACGTCGAGCGGCATCGTGTCCTCGTGTCCGTCGATGAACACCAGGCCGACGTCGCCGACATGATCGCGCAGGCCCGTCACAATGCCGAACAGCGACGAACAGTCACCGCCGTAGACGAACGGGAACCTGCCCGCGGCGACCGCGTCTCCGACACGGATGTTCAACGCGTCGGTCATCGCGAGCAGAGCGGGTTCGTTGATCAGGCTGGTCGTCGCGCCGCGGCCCGGATCAGGTTCGGGTAGATCGAGGTTGTGGTCGACGACGTGGTGATGGTCGAAAGCGTCGGCCAGACCCACGTCGTGCAGCACCTGCGCGGCCCGTGCCTGGTTGCCGTGACGGCCGTAGCCGTCGAAGGGCACTCCGATCAGTTCGATGTCGGCCACTGCGCTCACCCCTCGATGATCAGGGCGCTGTCGTCCCTGCCCGTCAACAGCACACCGCGGTCGCCGTCGATGATCACACCAGTTCGATCGCTTCGGCGATGGACGGCAGCACGCGGCTGGGCCGGAAAGGATAGCGCTCGATGTCGGCGGCCGTGGTCGACCCGGTCAGCACCAGGATCGTCTCCAGTCCGGCTTCGATGCCCGCGACGACGTCGGTGTCCATCCGGTCGCCGACCATGACCGTGTTCTCCGAGTGCGCCTCGATCCGGTTCAGCGCGCTGCGGAACATCATCGGGTTCGGCTTGCCGACGAAATACGGTTCCCGCCCGGTGGCCTTGGTGATCATCGCGGCCACCGAACCGGTGGCGGGCAGCGGCCCCTCTGCCGACGGTCCGGTGACGTCGGGATTGGTGGCGATGAATCGCGCGCCGTCGAGAATCAGCCGAATGGCCTTCGTGATCGCGGTGAACGAATAGGTGCGTGTTTCGCCGAGCACGACGAAGTCCGGGTCCATGTCGGTGAGGGTGTAGCCCACGGCGTGCAGCGCGGTGGTCAGGCCGGCCTCGCCGATGACGTAGGCCGACCCGCCGGGCAATTGGTCGGCCAGGAACGTCGCGGTGGCCAGCGCCGACGTCCAGATCGAGGCTTCCGGCACACTCAGGCCGGAGCGCAGGAGCCGGGCGGACAGGTCTCGCGGTGTGAAGATCGAGTTGTTCGTCAGGACGAGGAACGGTCGTTCTCGGTCCACCAACCGCTGCAGGAACTCGGCGGCGCCGGGGAGCGCGTGTTCCTCGCGGACGAGCACGCCGTCCATGTCGGTGAGCCAGCACTGCGGTGTGTCGCGCACGGCTCCAGTGTGTCAGTTTGGCCCCGTGAACCGAAGGTGGATGCGACGACCCTCGCACCTCCGGCGGTCTCGACGGCTAGCCCATCGGCCCATCGGGGGGCAGCGGCGCTTCACAGCGAGTCCGGAAGTCGGCCGCTGGCTGCCTGACCGCCTGGATCTCGTCGCGGATCCGTGGATTCGCGTCCATGTACGCCTGGATCTCGGTTGTCATCTGATCTCTGGGCTTTCCCTTGAGACCCGTGAAGAAGGCGTTCACGTCCGGATGGGTGAACAGGTATTGCGACGTGCCCGCCGATACTCCGGACATCACGCCGGCGAGGTCGGCGGCCGAGCAGCCCGGCGGCTGGGCGGCGGCCGTTGCCGCGGTGCCGAAGAACATCGCACCGGCGATCATGCCGGCGCCTATAACGCTGCGAGAGAACATCACAAGCTCCTTGATCGATTGGACTACGGGACTTTTCGGCGTGCTCAGCGTGGACCGATGCCACCGGGGCGGCCGGGGAGGATAGGGCGGTTTGGCGGGCCTGGGTCGACGATGACGTCGACGCCCCAGTCGTCGCCGCAATACCAGTCGTCGGCACAGTAGCTGGGGTAAGAAGCCGCTGGGGCAGTCGGGCCGCCGCCGCGTACCGTGCCCTGTGCGCACACGGTGGCGGCGCCCGCATTTGTGCACTCCGCCGACGCCGGCGGCGCACCGGCGACGGCGATGGGAACTGATGCCGAAGCCAGCCCCACAATCAGATACCGCTGAAAGAAATTCACGGCTCCCCCTTTCCGCGAGTGAAAGGATCCGTTATGACCGAAGAATACGGTCAAGACCACATCTCACCACAGGATTCGCAATATTGACGTACGAACTACTGCCAAACGCGGGTATCAGGCTTGGCTGACTTCCGCTTTCCGTACGGCAAAGGCTCTGAAGTCCAGCTAACTTTCAGCACCTCCGTACCCAATCGGTACGCAGCCCGTGAGTTGGGTCTCCGAGTCTGCGAAAAGCGCTGCAGGCCAGTCGCTCAGTGCTAATGTCGCGCTCATCCGGTTCGAGAAAAAGGGGCGGCAGTGTCATCATCAGATGAGGTTTGGTCGAAGCCGGCCGCAAAGGCCATCCCTCCAGAGGGCTACTTCGAACTCGAGCGGGGCCGCTACGGTCCGACCTATCCCAGGACGCCTGCCTGTTACGGCTTTTCGATCATTGCGAAGGTCAAGGAAGGCCGCGAAGAAGCACTGCGCGCGTACGGCAAGACGATCGAGGAGACGATCGCGGCCAGCCCGGAGGCGCTCGCGCCACTGCGACTGCACTACCTCAGGTGGGTGCTGTTCGACGTCGGGTCGGGTCTGCACTTCCAGTACCAGGGCATCTTCGACACCGACTTCGACAAGTACACCGAGGACGCCGTCAAGCTGTTCAGTGCGACGGGCATCACGACCGCGTTCGTCAACCTCGAGGGGTTCCCCGAGGATTGGAAGGAGAACCCGGAAGTCGTTCATGAAGTTCGTCCGCGAACACCAGTGCCCCAGCTTTCTGGAATACGGCGAGTACCCGTACGTCACCGCCGACGAGATCAAGAAGGCGCTGCGCCTGAAGGCCGCCTTCTCGGACATGCTCGACCAGATGCAGTAGCCCTCGGGCGACACGGATGCTCGAACTCGACGACATTCAGCACATCCTTCTGACCCGAACGCCCGCGATCACGGGGCGGTATGAGTTTCTGACGTTCGACACGCAGGCCGGTGGCCGAGCCTGGCTGTCGGAACTGCTCGACCTCGTGCAGTCCGCAACCGACGCAACCGAAACCATGGACGAAAGCCGACGGTGGGTTACGTTGGCGTTCACATGGACCGGGCTGCGCGCGCTCGGCGTACCCGAGGAGTCCCTCGCCAGTTTCCCCGACGCGTTCCGCGAAGGGATGGCGCCGCGCGCCGACATTCTCGGAGACACGGGCCCGAATCACCCTGACAACTGGGTGGGCGGCCTCGCGAGCGACGATGTGCACGCCATCGCGATCCTGTTCGCACGCGACGACGAGCAATCTCGGATATCCATCGACAATCACGACAAGTTGCTCGCCCGCACCGATGGCGTCCGCAGCCTGTCGTTCCTCGACTTGAACGCGACGCCGCCGTTCAACTACGCCCACGACCACTTCGGTTTCCGCGACAGGCTGTCGCAACCGGTCATGGAAGGCTCGGGTGAGGAACCCACGCCGGGTTCGGGCGCACCGCTGAAGCCGGGCGAGTTCATCCTCGGATACCCGGATGAGGATGGGCCTGTCGCGAACCTGCCACAGCCCGAGGTCCTGTCCCGCAACGGCAGCTTCATGGCGTACCGCCGCTTGCAGGAGCACGTGACACAGTTCCGTGACTACCTCCGCGAGAACTCCGAGACGCCTGACGATGAGGAGCTGCTGGCCGCCAAGTTCATGGGTCGCTGGCGCAGCGGGGCGCCTCTGGTGCTCGCACCGGACAAGGATGACCCCGAGTTGGGCGCAGACCCCATGCGGAACAACGACTACAACTACAAGGAGATGGACCCCTTCGGCTACGCATGCCCGTTGGGTTCCCATGCGCGACGGCTCAATCCTCGTGACACCGCGCACAACATGAACCGTCGCAGGATGATCCGGCGCGGGGCGACCTACGGTCCCGCACTCCCCGACGGGGCGCCCGACGACGGCGTCGACCGCGGCATCGCCGCATTCATCATCTGTGCCGACCTCGTTCGCCAGTTCGAGTTCGCGCAGAACGTCTGGATCAACGACAAGGCGTTTCACGAGCTCGGCCACGAGCACGACCCCATCGTCGGGACCCAGGACGGCACATTGGACTTCACCGTCCCCAAGCGGCCGATCCGCAAGGTGCACAAGGGCATACCGGCCTTCACCACTCTGACGGGTGGCGCCTACTTCTTCCTGCCCGGCATCAATGCCCTGCGGTACCTGACGACGCTGGATGGATAAGGAGGGCGCACCATGAGCAGCCCGATCGCAGCACGCACGTACAACCAGAGCCACATTGCGCGTAAGCATGACGGGCGCAGGCGGATCAGCATCTATTGGACGTGGAGCTATCCGTGGGAGGCGCAACGCGACCCCGGCGAGATGTACAACCGCTTCTCCACCATGACCGAAGTCCGAAATGCGTTGTGGCCCAGCTACGAAAAGACCGAGTACGAAGAAGCCCACTTCCTGCAGGGCATTGCGGGAACGCTCGAACTCTTTCACCGTTCGACGCTGGCCTTTCAAGAACTCGCGGACGAGGCGACAGGCCACCCGGTCGCCGTCTTCCAGCGCATAGACCAGGCCGGCTACAAGCTTCCGGTCGACGAGCGGATTCTCGCCGACACCGACACCCTGATGGTCTTCGGGCTCGACCACATCCTGTCCGAGCAGGAAGCCGCACCCGAAGAGATCGCCGCGATCAAAGAGTGGTTGAAGCGCGAGGGCACCTGCCTGCTGCTGGCGCCGCACCACGATGTGGGCTTCACCGACGACTTCGCCCAACGCCAGATGGAGTTCCACCACCACGGCGACCCCTTGGTGCCACGCCAACAGCGGTTCGGTCAGTACACGCGGTCACTCATGAAAGCCCTCGATGTGCCCGTCCACAACACGTGGGGGCTGCGACCCGCGGTTGTCGAGGGCACCAAGGAGATCGCACCGCTGACCGGGTTCCGTGATCTGGACGCCGCGCGGCTTCTCGACAACGTCACGACATTCAACTTCCACCCGCACCTTCCCCACTACGAACTGACCGCACCCGAAGGCGAAGACCTGCGGGTGCTGGGACGCCAGCGCGTGGACCCGAACCGTCCGCATCCATTCACCGCGAACGGCAACACCGAGTTCAACGCCCTCATCTGGATGCCGCCAAGCGGTCAACGGGCCGGCGACATCGTGCTGATCGATTCGACGCACTTCACCACGCTCTTCGGGGGCACAGACAGTCTGCGCAACCTGTGGCACAACCTCGCAACCATGAAATAGAAGTCATCGCGCAAACTGGTCTGCGTCCGTCTCCTTGGGGCTTGCTTCTTTCAGGCCCTCCGATCTAGTCTTGGAACAAATGTTTGGGTGCCGGTTGTCCGGCGAATGCAGGAGGTCCGGATGCCGGGTCGGCTCGAGGGAAAAGTCGCTTTCATCACGGGCGCTGCCCGTGGTCAGGGTCGCGCCCACGCAATAGCGATGGCCAAGGAAGGCGCGGACATCATCGCGGTCGACATCTGCCGTCAGATCGACTCGAACCCGTATCCGCTTGCGACACCCGATGACCTCGCCGAAACCGAGCGCTCGATCAAGGAGCTCGGCAGACGTGTCGTTGCGAGGATCGCCGACGTTCGCGAGCGCCATGAACTTCGCGACGCAGTCGAGGCGGGCGTTGCTGATCTCTGCAGGATCGACATCGTCGTGGACAACGCCAGCATCTTGTCGATGGCCATGGGAAAGCCCGACCCGATGCAGTTCGTCGACGCGTCGGACGTCGACCTGGTCGGTGTCATGAACACCGTCGCGGTGACGATTCCCCACCTGCCGGACGGCTCGTCATCATCGTCACCGGCTCAACGGCGGGCATGTCCGTGGCACCACTGACAACCCGAACATGGGTCCCGGGGTGCGGGCTACGGGTGGAGAAGCGCATCGTGATGGAGCACGTCGAGGAGATGTGTCTTCATCGGCGCCGCGGTTGATCCGGGTATTGCCATCCACCCGACCAACTCAACACCAATTGCTGCAGAACGACGGCATGTACAGCATGTTCCGCCGGACCTCACCGCCGAAAGCAAGCAGGCCACGCGCATGGCGCCGAACCGCTGTTCACCGATCTTCCCGGCGATGCCGATCCCGTACATCGGGCGGTTACTACTGCAGGATGCCATCTCCCACACCGGGGTGCTACCTTCGGCCCGATCCCAGCGTCGAGGACATCGCAACGAACTGGGATGTCATCCGCATACGGGTCGCCGCCCAACGAACTCGACGGCGAAGCGATGGCGTGGGGTGTGAAGGCGTATTCCACTCGCCTTCAAGCACTTGCGGCGCAGCTACAGACAGCGGGATCCTGACGCCGCGGGGGCGAGCACCTCCCGCCGAAACTGAATTCCAGCAGGCCTCTACTCGAACTTCTTCTGCTGGAATACCGTTTCGCGGACGTATGTCACGTCGCCGAACTTGCTATCCCTCTCCCCGCGCACGCGACGCCGCCACAGACGCGCGCTCGAGGTAGTGCCACGCGATATCCGGCGGCATGCCACCGCAAAGGGGGTGTAGCTGCAGGCTGACACCTTTGCGGATCTGGGCTGCCGCCTGGTCGATCGTCATCACGGCGTATGGGCCATCGGCCGACCGCAACTCATCGACGGTTTCTGCACGGGTGATGCTGGCGACGGATTCATCACCCTGCCGGTAAGCCGCTGCCATTCGGGCGTCGTGCAGAAGATACGAGCCGATCTCTGCCCATGCAGCGTCAACGTCGTCGGCGACGAATACCGCTGTGGGGCTGCGGCCGTCGGGAAACTGCGCGGGCCCCGGCTCGTGCCCGTGCGCCCGCGATTCCGCCTCGAAAGTCTCTTTCAGCACAGGTGTATCGGTGAATGCGATGAATCCCAGGCCGTGGCGTCCGGCGCGTTTGGCTGCCGCGATGCTACCGCCGGCGATCATAATGCGCGGACCTCCAGGCGTCGCAGGCGCCGGCGTGACGTGAACGCGCCGCCCATCGAGCTCGACAGGGTCGCCCGCGAGCAGTTCCAGCAACAGCTGCAGGCTCTCGTCGGCGATCTTGCCGCGCCGACGGGCATCGACGCCCATGTGCTCGTATTCCTCTGGGCGGTGGCCGATCCCGAAGACATAGTGGACTCGGCCCTTGCTGAGATTGTCGAGAACGGTCATGTCCTCGGCGAGCCGGACCGGGTGATACAGCGGCAGAACGGCCGCGGCTATCAAGATATTGAGCAGACTGGTCCTTGCGGCGATGGCCGAAGCCAGCACCAACGGCGACGGCAAGTGTCCGTCAGCGGTCGCGTGATGCTCGCTGAGCACCGCCATGATGGCGCCTCGAGTTTCTGCCCATGCACACATCTCGAGCGCGGCGTCGTACAACTCGGATGTGGGAGCGCCCGACGCCGGCGTGCGCATGTCGAAGCGCATCGTGAACATGGCGATTGTCAGGCGTCGGGCACAGGATCGAACTCGATGTGCAACTCACTCAGACCCCGCATGATGAACGTGGGCTCGAAGGCGTAGCGCCGAGCCTCGACGGGACCGTGCTGCGCGTCGGAGATCCTGATGTTCGACATTCGGTCGAGGATCCTGTTCACCGAGATCCGGCCCTCAGCCCGGGCCAGCGGTGCGCCCGGGCACGAGTGCGCGCCACGGATGAAGGCGATCTGCTCACGCACGTTGGGCCGGTCGACGCGGAACTCGTTGGGATCCTTGAACTTCCGCTCATCGCGATTGCACGCTCCGGGTAACAGCATGACGATGGTGCCCGCAGGCACCTCGACATCGCCGATAGTGGTTGAGGTGCGGGCCATCCGGAAGTGCGATTTCACAGGGCTTTCCATGCGTAGCGTCTCTTCCAGGAATGCCGGGATCTTGCTGCGGTCCTCGCGCAGCATGGCCTCCGAACCCGGGTTCTCCGCTATGAAGCGGATCGCCGAACTGACCAGCTTGGTGGTCGTCTCTGTCCCGGCCGCGAAGAGGAACGTCGACAAGTTCATGACATCGTCGATCTCCGGGGTCGAGCCGTCCTCGTGTTTAGCTTGAGCCAGCTCGGTGAGCACATCGTCGCGCGGATCGCGCCTGCGGTCCTCGATGTAACTGTGGAACTTATCGTTGAGCCACTGCAGCGGGTTGTGTGAAGTGGGCGCCTCCTTGCCCAATTCCCCGACGGTCTCCAGCGCGAAGGCGGCCTTGAATTCCTCGTGGTCCTCCAGCGGTACACCCAGCAGATCGGCGACGACCAGCAGCGAGAACGGCTTCGCGTAGTCCGCGAGGAACTCGCAGTGGCCGCGTTCGATGAACGTGTCGAGCTGCTCGTCGGCGAGGCGCCACATGAACTCCTCGTTCTCCTTGAGCCGCTTGGGCGTGATCAGCCGGCTCAACAGCCCCCGCGTTCGGGTGTGGAGGGGCGCATCCTGGGAAGTGATGTGTTCGGCCATCGGCACCGCGTCGCGGTGCTGTTCGATGAGGTCCGTGACGTCATCGCTGTCGCCGGGACCGAACGGCATACCGGAAAACGGCCCGGCTACCGACACGCACGACGAGAACGCAGGGTTCTTGTACACGGCCAGTGCCTCGTCGTAGCCCGTGACAGCCAGTACGCCGAACGGTGTCGCTTGGGAGACCGGGCATTTGGACCGCAGATGATCGAAGTAGGGATAGGGATCCGGGACGAGAGCTTCGTCCGTGAAGAAATCCACGGTCTCGAAGTCGGTCACAACACTCTCCTCAACTTCTCTGATCGTCCGAGCTAAGGGTGGGACTGACCCATCCCCTGCGATCACCATACCAAAATGGACCAAATGTTAGGGCATCGAGGTCCCGGCACCTACAGCGGGGTCGAACAACACCGGCAGCGACGTCGGCGAGCGGAACACCTGTCCGCGGATGTGGGGGTCGTCACCGTCGGGGTCCATCCGAAGGTTGGGCAACCGATCCAGCAGAAGGTTGATGGCCGTGCGCATCTCGAGCCGCGCCAGGTGCATGCCGAGACACACGTGGACGCCGTGGCCCCAGCCGAGATTGCCCTTGGCCGTGCGGAAGATATCGAACTCGTCGGGGTCCGGCCAGCGATCCTCCTGCCGATTCGTCGAACCCAGCATCGGCATCACCGAACGACCCCTCCGGGATCGGCACGCCGCCCAGTTCGGTATCGCGGGTGGTGATCCGCGTGATGGTCAGCAGCGGCGGATTCCACCGCACCGCTTCCTCGATGGCCTGAGGAAGCAGTGAGCGGTCGGCGCGGATCGCGTCCATCTGTTCGGTGTCCGAGAGCAGGGCGAAGAGCAGGTTCCCCAGCGACCGATACGTGGTCTCCACACCGGCGGGCAGGAGCAGCCGCAGGAACGAGAAGATCTCCTCGTCGGTGAGCTTCTCGCCGTCGATCTCGGCCTCGGCGAGGAGGCTGATCATGTCTTCCTTGGGTTCGGCGCGACGGGCCTCCAGGATCGGCGCGAAGTACTCGCAGAGCGCCGCTGCAGCGGCAAGGCCACGCTCCGGGTTCATGATCCAACTCAGCAGCGAAATGGACCAGCGTTGGAACTGCGGGTAATCCTCCTCGGGCAATCCCAACAGCCCGGCGATGATCCGGCTCGGGTAGTCGAACGTGAACTCCTTGACGAGGTCGGCCTTGCCGTTCGCCGCGAACCGGTCGATCAATTCATTGCCGACACGGGAAACCAGTTCATCCTGAAAACGCGCCAGGGACTTCTGCGAGAACGCCTTCGAAACCAGGCCACGCAGCCTGCCGTGCACCGGTTCGTCCATTCCCAGCATCACGCGCTCGCCGAGCACCGGGCCGAACGCCGCGATGACGCCCGACGACGAGAACGTCTCGTTGTCGCGCAGCATCTGCTGGGCTTCCTCGTACCGATACACGATGAAGACGGGCTTGCCTTCCTCGCCTGGCATCGCCGACATGTCGATGCGCTGAATCGGCTCCTCTCGGCGTAGCCG